>CAUPPH010000002.1:0-534833 GCA_963513125.1 uncultured Albidiferax sp. | reverse complement strand
GGCTTGCAGGCTGGCCAGGTTTTCCAGGTTGCCGGCGTAGGTGAGCTTGTCGAGGTTGACCACCGCCTCACCCGTTTGTGCGACCCAGTCCAACACAAAATTCGCGCCGATAAAACCTGCGCCGCCAGTCACCAAAATCATAAAAACTCCATTTTTAGAGCACCACATTCATAATGCTGCGAACAATACATTAATGAATACTTAATAAGCAAATTAAGAATAACTAAGCTGGCAAATATCGATTCAGCAATTCTTCATATTGCTGCAAAACATGCGGCCATGTAAAAGACTCTTGAAATCTGAGTACTGCATGCTTGCGCAAAATCTGCAATGCACCGGGGTCATCGAGCAACTCATCCATGCAACGGGAAAACCCATCTGCGCCACTAAAGTACACCGCACTACCTGCAGCCACCCAGCGGTTAAACCGATTGTCGTGCGCTACAACAGGATTACCCGCACCCAACGCTTCAACCAATGAAGGATTGGTCCCCCCCACTTGGTGGCCATGTACATAAGCCGCACTATGAAAGCGCAATGCCTGCACCACCGTTTTATCGTAAATAGCGCCGACAAACCGCACCTCGGCACTGGCTGCAGCCTTCACAGCACGGTGATAGGCGTTAGCTTCTTGGTAATTACCCAATACCACCAGTTGCATGCCGCGAGATTTTCTCGAAAACCCTTGCACAATTTCAAGCAAAGAATTTTCAGGCTCGGCGCGGGCAATCACAGTCAAAAATTTACCAGATATAAGACCAAGCGCCTCTACTGGGGCCACAGATGCACTGCTAACCGCATCCGCGCCATATGGAATAGTTGTTATTTTTCTACTCTGAACGCGAGACTCCAGATGTACCTTAATTTGCGGATGATCAGCCACTAAGTGGTTTCCTAACCAACAACCAGCCCAATCATTTAACCAGAACCATAATTTAGCAACAGGCCCCCACTTCATGCGGGACCATTCGATACCATCCATATTTATAATATTCGCAACGCCCTTTAAACGATAAATAGCACAAAAAATGGCCGTGTTATAACCCAGAGTCAAGCAAAGATCATTCGATTTTGCCGAATGGACTGTAGCCTTCCAGTCAAACAAAATAGTACCTTTAGGGCCACTCTGCGAAATAGGTATGTGCACCCGCTCCACTCCCTGCCAAGTGTCTGTAAATGACGGGCCTACGCCATCATCCTGGCAATAAACAATTACACGCCAACCCATTGAAGCTAGATACAGTGACAGGTATTCAGCGAAAGTCTCAAAACCACCATGTGCGGCAGGTACGCCACGCGTTCCTAAAATTCGAAGAGTTTTACGCATATTTAAAAATTTTCCTTCCTCCGAAAAAGAGGATGGGATTCAGGAAGTATTAGCGAAAAGTAGCTCTCTTGAAGAGCCATGGTTTCAGTATTAAAGTTACAGGCTTCTCAATTAGAATATGAGTAATTGCTGCAGCGATCAGCGCTGCAAATACACACAACAGCACGGATATTGATGGCGGAAGACCGGGCATCAGTCGCCGTAGAACCTCTGGAACAACCGGTGCAACAAGAGGATGGAACAAATAGAGAACATAAGAGGCTTCGCCAAAAAAAAGAATCAACCGTGGCACACGCCCCTTGATCCAGGGCTCGGAAGTTACTATTACTGAAACTACCAAACATGCGATCACCATCGTCTGCAAATTGTTTGCACCGCCTTTGATCTCGAATTCCCAAAACCCAAAGTACCACAAGTAACCACAAGTAACCACAAGTGTCGCCGCAAGCCCCAGAGTCAGCTTCAACAACCCACGAATGCCGTAGAGCTCACTTACGACATATATCGCCATTCCTGCTGGGAAATACAGCAATACTGGATCTAAATACATTGTTGCTGCAGGCCAGCCTGGCACACGAAAGATGTCAAAAAAAGCTAAAAAAGCAAAAATCGCAGTTATCCAAATAAGAGGATTTTTTCGGAGATAAATGACGGATGTAAAACAAGCGTAGAAAAACATCTCGAAGATAAGCGTCCATCCAACGCCAAGCAAAGGCTCGAAGCGTCCCTCCGCATTTATGGTCGGAAGGAAGAAATAAGACGATAAAATTGTGCCTGCACCAATTTGCGCATGAAGAACCATCGCTGGTATCAGCAACATAATCAGTAGCTTTATCGTTGTCGCCAACCAATACATTGGCACGATTCGTAAAATACGCTTCTTTGCGAAATCGACCCAATCAGAATTTCGACCCAAGTATCCACCAGACGTGGCCATCATTACAAAACCACTAATCAAGAAAAAAATATCAACACCAATCGATCCATCGCGCCAAACAAATTGATCTCGACTAAAACGCTCGTGCGTATAGAACGTGGAGTGCGTAACAACGACAAGCATCGCCGCGGCGATACGAAGCACCTGGATGCCGTCAAAGTGAGCGGGGCGTTCATTTTCAGCGGACATTTGCATCCTTTACAGATAAAAAATACATCATCAAATACTCAATACATAGACCGGCGAGTAGCCAATAGTGACTGAGATGTAAGCAAACGCCATCGTGACGCCAAGAACATCGGTCGCGACCATCCACAGCTCATTGTCCTTTTCTGGCTAGATATGTAATTACAGATCAGCTCTTGGTCTCGCCCTATTAAGGGCAGAAGTTACTCCATACTCAAAAACTCTGACCCGTAAAGTTCGGCGTGTTTTTCTCGTATATTTAAGCCAAATTAATTGCGCGTTTACTTTGATCTATCCGACTATTTGCGTTGCCGCGTACTTGGGCAATAGGGCAATCAACATGCAAACATGGCCGAGGATCAAATGCATTTCTTCGATACAGCTCTCGTTTTGTCTTGGCAGTCCTCGAACATCTCTTTAACTGCTTCCCGTAAATGCCAATACAGTACCTTCCTTCGTCCCCGCGGGATGAACACTACGTGGTACTTGCACTCTCATTTCGTGTGGTTTAGGTCTTCTATGTTGTCCATTTTGGTTTCCCTTTCGTTTGCTTGGCAGCTCACGGCTGGAGCTTCCAGAATGGACACCCCATGCTTACGCACACGTCAAACTGCTGTTGTCGCTTCTGTATAGCTATGAGATTACCTATTGAATTCATAAAACTTTCTCAATATATTAAAAAAGCGCCTCAACAACTTCAATTCGAAACTCCGATACCCTTAAAAATACGCCGCGCCACCTTGTCTGGACGCAATAACGACGAAACAAAAAGAAAAAGAAAACGCTTCCAATTTGATTCAGAAAAAATATACTTTCGATAAAACTTTATATGCAAATAATAATGAAATACCAATATCCTTGGCGTTTTAGTTCCAAATATTTTATCTCTAATTTTGTAAGTCTTCTCTATTGTACTGAACGGCAGTACATTTGATGCGCTGCGCTGATGGACACGGTAACGCAGCAATGGCTCTGGGATATTTTCAAACTTAGCGCCAGCATGCAGCATGCGGGCAAATATATCGTAATCCTCGGCTGGTACATTCTTCTGAACATAAGAATTGTTTTTGAATAGATCTGCGCGTGCCATTACAGTTGGATGCAGTACGCCGTGCTCCCCCCGCAATATAGTCGCCCTGATTTCCTCATGCGAAACCGGGAAGTTAGTTAAACCTATTTTTTTGCCACTTTTCGATTGAAAAATAATGGCATTAGAACCAATAACATCAGCCACCCCAGACTCAAGCAATTCATATTGTTTAGCAATCCTGCTGGGAAGAGTAATATCATCAGGATCAATACGTAGAATGTACTTCGACGTTGCGCGGCTTATTCCAACATTAAGTGCATTACCGAATCCCTGGTTTTTCCCCAACTTAATGATGATTAAGTTGGGTAGTTTATCCCGATAAAATTCGGCGATCTCCAATGAGTTATCCACGGAACCATCATCTACAAAAATCAATTCTTTTGGAGAAGTAATGCTATCCATCCAGGATGTAAAAAAGTCATGGAGAAACTCTGCATTGTTGTAGTTTGCCGCAACAACAGAAACGTTTAGTGGATCGTTCTTCACCAAGGTCATTGAAAATTTACTCTTTGTAAAGCAACTGGCAACTCCGATTGAAGAACCATAGGATACCCATATTTCATATAAAAGAAATTCAAATAAATAATTGCATTGAATGAAAAAACAAAAGTCAAATCAGTCAACGCAAAATTAAACATAAAGAATGACACAAAAACAAGCAGAAAAAGAAAGAACTGGAAATATCCTTTCGTAAAACTTGATATTATAAAAATCTGATAAAAAACATATAGAAACAACCCAATCAAGCCAAAATCAAGATACAGTGGATACAATGTACTAAATCCAGAATTATATAACCACTCTTTTTTAATTGGATTATAGTAAGTTAGCGCACCATGGCCAAAAAAATTAATTCCATCAACATATATTTGTCCTAAAGGAGCAAACCGTGAAGCAGTTTCCCACCCCTCTCGGTGATCGTAGTCTTCTACTGCCTGCACAAGAAAATTCGTGATCAACTCCAAAATTGAACTATAAACCAAAAATACATATCCAATCATTAAAAATAAAATCAGAATATCTAATCTATACCGCCTTAAAGCTAGTCGTTTGTAGAAGACATTGACGCATAGGAAAATAAGCAGCAATAAAAATGTAAATTTTGCCGCACTGGAGTTACCCAAAAGAATAATTCCGAAGGAAAAAATACAAATTATTAGACGATCGCGACTCTTGCACGGAAAGATAAACGCCGAGATCATCATCAGTTCGCAAACCGATGCCAAAGCAGCATCAGATTGCAAGAAAAACGTCCCAAATATGGCATCATCGTAGCCGATAGGCGCTCGGGCAAAACCAATATAAAGATCTGTAAAAAAAGCTTGAAAGGCTGTAACAATTAGCTGAAGTAAAAGAAATATTTTTGCAAATTTGAAATACGTATTTAAATCTAACCATCCACCAATTTTTCCGACATAAACGCGTCCAGCAACCGCTGCGACAATAGCACATGTCACATAATAAAAATAGGTGAATGTATAAGAAATTGGGAGATTATTAAAAAAATGTGCGGCACTGACGAGTATTAAAAATATCATCAACAAAGTTTCATACTTTATTTGCCTCCAGCTGGATCGCAAAAGAAATATATGAGCCAGAAGAAAAATGGCCACCCAATTTGTTTCAGTTTGAGACAGCAGCCCAAAATACTGTAAAAATCCACCTGCAAAAAATATAAGCACCACTGGCGCCAGCCAGCGGAGACTAAAATTTCTCCGTGAACCACTGGAAATCATTACAGTTTTCACCTTGTTTAAGAACGGCGTTTAAAATTATTCATCATGAAATTGAAGAGGCAACGTAGAAAATTACGCACAGCCATTATTGTTGCGGGTAAGCCAGGTCGTCCCTTGGTGTACGCATGCTTGAGTACCGCTATAGCGCCTTTAACGTCACCGAAATGTGCCGTCATCTGCAAAGGGGTTGTTGCACAAAAATCTCCCATTATTCGACGTGGCCGATCTGAAAGCATGCGATCTGCCCAAGCCAGACTTTGACGAGAGCGATTGGTTCTGGATACGCCGGGCATCGATATGTCGTAATGCGTACGATGCCCCGAACAAATAACAACCTTGGATCCAGTGGCACGGTTTACTCCAATGACCCATCCCCAGTCTGTGTGAACCTCTGGAAGTTCATCGAATGGCATAATCATGGCTAACTTCTTCGGGAACATCAATGAAGACGATTGAATAAAATTATCAATTCTCCGAAGGGATTTTCGTACAAAAAGATACTCATCCGGAGTTTGGGTCAATGCAGGGACATCATGAATTCTCGGGCGTAATACCTGGCGACCATCAGGATAGTGAATGGTTAAGCCAGTGGCGGATATCCAATCGTCATCTTCCAAAGAACCAAATTGTCGGAGATCTTGAATCTGCTCGATACACTTTCTTGGTTCCCAGAAATCATCATCATCCAACAACGCAATAATCATCCCACTGGCATGTGTAATGCCCATTTGTCGTGCAGGCCCTTGCCCAGGTGTTCCTCTACAATCAAGAATCTTGACCCTCGGATCGTTGAAGGAAGGTAGTGTTTCGGTATTATTCACAACCGCAAGAACTTCGACTTCAATATCCTCCTGTGCAAGCGCCGATTCCACCGCACGAATTAAGGAGTGTCGCCCCGAAGTTGGTATGACTACACTTATTAATGGGTACTTGCTATCGATTGATTTTTTCATTTCACTTTTTCAAAATTTTATATGGATATTGACGCAACCCAAATGACACAATTTACCGACACCTCATTCGTTATGAGGGCATGCGCTCTTACTATTAAATAATAAAAAATATTCTACCCACCGGAAATTATTGCATTCAGGTAGATGACAACATTATTAGAAAATCGAGAATTTCCCCAATCTACTAGCACCACTAGTAATTCCTTGATAGATGGTAACGTTTTGAGCAACAACGTCCCATCTCCAAAAAAATCCCAAACAGATGATACAAACTAGGTGGACTGGAAAATTTAATACCAGAAGAGACATCGCCTTTAGAAAAACTCCGTAGCGCTTGGCGTGCCAAATGGCCCATAAATTTATCACGCAGTGTTAGTAAAAATATATTATATATTTTTACTAACACTTTATGCCCTATCCTTCTGCACATCATGTTTTTTTATTTTTATGATTGTTAATCCGATTGTCAACAAATATGCCATAACCCAAACAACAGAAATTAGGGTGATAGTTATTGGCATTGACAAAGAAAATTTTGCCCCTGCGATAATGCATCCCAGTATACCCAATACCCTAAAAATTTGAAGTCCGAGCATTACCTTTTGCATTCCAAGCATGATCATTAATGGAGCCATTGGGATCGCAGTAAGTTGTAAGCACATCGGCAGCGCAAGTATCTGTATATATTTTCCAGCTTCCTCCCATGCCGCACCAAAAAGCCAAGGCGTGATAGGCGGCACAACAGTGCCAATAGTTACCGCAGCAGCCAGCGAGAAACATATTAACAATATAATTTGCTTACGAAGCCCCACCCAAAGTCGGGGGTCTCCACTGCGCATTATTGCTGACGCGTCCGCGACAATAATTTGGTTGACCGCTTGTCCAATTAAACCTGTAGGAGCCCCGACCACTCTTTGGCCAAGGCCGAGATGCCCAGCCGCTGCCGCGCCATAAAAAGGCGCTACAACCAGCATTGGCATCTGCGAGGCAAAAGTCCCCAATGCGTTCGCCGCCACACCCCCGATAGTTCTCCAGAGTCCTTCAGGTATATCGTCACCGTTTGAATGGAGCGGATAATTCTTTGTAGATCTAAGCAAGGCTTGGCATAAAGATCTTCCCAATAGCATTCCTATACCGAGTGCAATGGCTGTTGGACTGAACATAGCGCACACGACTTGGATTACCGCCACTAACGTGCCGCCAACCATATTGCGCTTAACCAGTTTCCCCATGTCTTCTCTGCGGATGAGAGACGCATTGCTCACAGATGTCAGTGACATTGCGAACAGTAGCAAAACAGTCGTGATTGGAGACTGCACTCCCCCCCCCGCTGTAACCATTAACGCGGAAAATGCAGCGATTAATCCAACAATCAGTGTGGCCAGAAAGGCTCTGCGCTCCAAGAGCTTCACTTTATGCGCGTCACGCGCAACAGGCACAAGAACATCAGCTTGAAACACCGCAAATGGTATGGCGACTAATGCAATAGAAAGTGCAACCTGATAGTGCCCCATCTGCTCCGGACTGAGTAATCGAGTTAATACTGGAATGACGGCAATCGGCGCAATCTGACCAAATACTTGACTTATCAGCAGTTGCTTACGAATACCGAATCCTATTTTAGCCATCCTAAATCCGTGATTAAAAGTCAAAAAATTCCAATTTCCATTTTGCCCCCTCAATCTCAAGTTTAGGCAAGGTTAATCGGGTTCATTATCAAAAAACTGCCTTTCAATCTGGCATTCAATCCTGATGCTAAGCAATATAAAGTCTTGCAGGTCCATAATCGCAGCGAGCATCAAGCGCCTACCGGGCATTTACCTTGAATGTGCTCCAAGCAGCAGCGAAGGTATTCGAGCTTTTCCTCTTTCACTACCCTATCCATGCCGCCCGCTTTTCTGCCAGGATACGACCGCGGTAGGGCATAAAGTCCGCTTGGTCCAGCACATGCAGGTACATCAGTCGGACATAGGCGGTATCACTGCCCAACAGGCGGCGGCCATGCTTTAGGATTTGCTCTATCAGGGGTTCGCCCACCACTTTCAGGTCTACCAAGTTACCAGCAGATTGCGCACAATGGCACCGCCCACCCCGCCCCGGTGGCCTTCTACAAAAATACGTTTATCGGTTGGCATGGTGGCGATAGCGGTAATGGCGGTTAGTGTCAAAGGCTCAAGAAGTCAGAGGTTTCAGGTCTTGTCGGTATACGAATAGCGGTACACATAGCCTTCGTAGCCGTAGCGGTAGCGCTGGCGGTTGAGGTCGAGGTCGTTGAACACAAAGCCTTTGACCTGCACACCCGCCTGGTTGAGGCGTTTGACGGTTTGCTCTAGCTCGCGCACGGGGTGGCGGCCCGAGCGGGCGACCAGCAGGGTGGCACCGGTCATGCGGCCCACGATGGCGGCATCGGACACGGCCAGCACGGGCGGGGCGTCGACGATGACGATGTCAAATAGGCCTTCCAGGTCGATCAGCAGCTCTTCAAACCGGGGGTGCATGAGCAGCTCGGAGGGGTTGGGCGGCAGCTGGCCGGTGGTGACCACGCTGAGGCCGGGCACGCTGCTGCCGTGGATGACGGCGGGCAGCTCTAGCGTGCCGCCTATGTATTCAGACACGCCGCCTTTGCGGGGCAGGCCAAATTCTTTGTGCAGGTGGCCTTTGCGCAAGTCGGCATCGACCACCACCACGCGTTTACCCGATTGGGCCAGCACGGCGGCCAGGTTTTTAGACACAAAGCTTTTGCCGATGCCCTGGCTGGGGCCGGTGATGAGCACGGAATTGCGCGGCGCGTTGAGCAGGGCAAAGTGCAGGGTGGTGCGCAGGCTGCGCAGGCTCTCAATCGCATCGTCGTCGGGCTGGGTCACGGCCAGCAGCTCGCCCTGCCCTTCTTTGGATTTTTTGCCGCGCAGCACCAGGGCGTCTTCGGCCTTGCTGTGGGGGATGCTGGCGTAGACGGGCAGGCCCAGGCGTTTTTCGATGGTGTCGGGGTTGTCTACCACCATGCGCAGCATGCGCAGCAGCCACACCAGGGCCAGGCTGGCAAACAGGCCCAACACTAGAGCGACAGCCAGAATCAGTTTGGGCTTGGGCGCTACCGGTAGGTAAGAGGCGACTGCTTTGTCCAAGATACGTACGTCACCCACCGTACCGGCCTTGGTAATGCGTAATTGCTGGGCGGTGCTGAGCAGGCCGATGTAGAGGGTGGTGGACACTTCAACATCCCGTTTCAAGCGCAGGGCGGTTTGCTGGGTGTCGGGTAACTTGGCTACGCCCAGGTCAAAACCAGCTCGGCGTTGCTTCAGCAGGGCTAGCTTGGCATCTAACGCCATGACGCGAGGGTGCTGCTCTGTAAAGCCTTGGCGGAGTTCTTCGCGTTCTTGCCGTAATTTGGCAATGTCTGTATCTACCAACACAACAGACTGGAGCACGCTTTGGGTTTCGAGGTTCAGATCGACCGAACCCCGGCTTTGGCGGTAGTTGTTGTAGGCTGCCTCCGCTGTGTCTAGCTGGGCTTTTAGTGCGGGTAGCTGGGCTTCTAGGAAAACCAGCGTTTTTTCAGATTCCGCAGAGCGGCGCTCTACGTTTTGGTTGAAGTAGATGTTGACTATTTCATCCAGCACCATGGGAAGAAATGGTTTATCGCGTCCAGTGATGGCGAGCTGGATGACACCGGATTTTTTACCCAGCTCTTTGATCGTCAGATTTTCCCGAAGGGCATCCAGTGCTTCTTCGGCACTCAAGCGGCTCAGCACAAATTCGGTTTGAGGGCGGGCTGCCAGCGCGGTAACCAATACAGACACTCCATTACCAGCGGCAGGTTGACCCACTTGGCCCTTCAGCAGGGCAACACCATCACTGTCAAGCAATACATAACTGCCATTTGCACCCGCCACTAGCGCCAAAGGGTCGCCCAGCAGGGCTTCGGGTACGTTGAGGCTAGCTACCTGGATGCTTTCACCACCCCACGCAAACTGGTTCATGCCCCACACCGGCTGGCGGAACCCTTCATCGTCAAAACGCCGGGCTACCGCCCAGCCAATGACTGGCGCATACCGGGGCCTTGCCACGATGTCCAGATTGAGTTTGCTGACGGCACGGCCCAGCACCATGCGCGAGTTCAATATTTCCAACTCGGCTGCCACGGTAGTGGAGTCACCCAGCAAAGGCTCTAGGTCTTTCAAGGCGGCAATACCCCCGCCTTTGGCTTTTTCTTCTACTTGCAGCAAGGCATCGGCCTTGTAGGTGGGCGTAGTCACCACCACCACCATGATTCCGAGTGCCAGCGCCAAGGAGGTGATCACGATGATCAGCCACTTCTGCTCCATCACGCTGGCGACGATTTCACCAAAATTAATTTCCTCTTCGGGGTCGTCGATTTGCCCTGGGCCGCCGGGTGCGGCACCGGCCAGGCGGAGCTGGTCTTTTAACTGGTCTTGGTCCATGGGGTACTAGGTGGTGGGACTTGGGGTGCTGGCGGGGACCTGGATCAGGGCTTGTATCAAGGCTGGCGGCCACCAAACAGCGGGAACTGGGTAGTGCTGACGGTGTTGAGCAAGGTGGCGGTGGGCAGAATGTTGCTGATCACGCGGTTCCAGCGGGCCACGTCGGCCACATCCACATAGACGATGTCGCGCGGGCGCAGGGGGAACTGGTCGGCTAGCAGCAGGGCATCGGGGGAGCGGGCGTCGAGGTTAAAGAGCTCGGGCTGGTCGGTGTTGCCGCGCATCACAAAGATCCACGACGGGTTGCTGGTGAGCTGGTTGACCCAGCCTGCGTCCGCCAGCACTTCGGCCAGGGTGGAGCGGCGCTTGTTCATGATGTAGGAGCCGGGCTTGGTGACTTCGCCCAGTACAAAGATCTTGTTTTGCTGGCGGTCGGGTACGTTGACCACGTCGCCGGGCTCCAGGCGGATGTTTTGCCAGGTGGCACCGTCTTCGTACAGGGCTTGCAGGTCGACCCGGTAGGTGGTGCCGCCCCGGGTAATCAGGATGCGGCTGGGGTCAGACTCGGCGGTAAAGCCGCCAGAGCGGTTGACTGCATCCACCATGGTCATGGGGATGTCGTTGATTTCTTGCAGGCCCGGGGTTTTGACCTCGCCCACTACATACACCCGCTTGCTGCGAAAGGCGTTGACGCGCACGTCGAGCTGCACTTTTTCGATGTACTTGGCCAGCCGGGTGGTGATGAGGTTGCGGATTTCGGCCAACCGCATGCCGTTGACCCTGAGCACGCCCACATAGGGGTAGAAGATAGTGCCGTCTTCGTTGACCAGGGTGCCGGATTCGTTGGCCGAGCGGTACTGGCCTGCGGGGGTGGTGAGCTCGGGGTGGTCCCACACGGTAATCGTAAGCACGTCGCCGGGGCCGACGCGGTAGTCCTGGCCCAGAGGGATGGGCGCGGCGCGGGGGTTGACGCTGGGGTCTGCCGGGGCGGCGGCATCTCTGGCGGCTTTGGTCAGGGCAATGATGAGTTCGGCGGTAATGGGCTTGACGGCTACGTTGGCGGGCACCACTTCGTCGTTGAACCGCACGGGCAGCTTGACGGATGACTGCTCGCGCATGGTGCGGGCCTCTGAGCCGGGAACGATGGCGTTGTAGGCCGCGCAGCCAGGCAACAGCGCCGCTACGAGTGCCGCCGCAAGCCATGCCGCCGGGCGGTGCATGCGGGCAGATGCAAGCGCACCAGTCTTCAATAATTTCATACAGCGTGTTGGGTTGTCAGGCCTGGAACCATAAACTTTTACAAAAATTTGCAGATATACCAAGCCGGTCTACAAGGTGATGTGCCGGTAGTTTGCACGTGCGCATTGTGCACCACCACTAAACAGGGCAGGCAACACCGTTGGCTAGGGGTTGCTGCGGCGAACTGCGATCACCACCACCAGCACGAACCCGGCCAGCAGAGCCAAAAGATCGAGGTCGGCAGGGTCTTCGGCCACCGGCATTTCGGCATCGGCGGGCGCGTTTGCGGAGCTGCTGAGGGGGGCATCGCCCGGGCGGGAGCGGGAATTGGCTGCGGTGCTGGTTTTGACCAAACCGGTGCGCAGGGCGGCATCGGCCCCAACCACCACCAAATCTGCCTGTTGGCGGGCAGCGGCCCGCATGTCAGCGCTGACGCTGCTTTGGAGGGGGTCGGCATGGGAGGCTGTTGCAAATGCAAGACCCAGCACGAGACTAGCCAGGATTGGGAACAGTTTTTGCATGGAATTCCTGTGTATTGGATTCATACCCAGGAAAACGCAACAAGCATGCCAACCCTATGGAAAACCCTTGCCTACTCCGAAAAAAAGGCCGTGAGCCCTCACGCAAACGAATTTGCAACAAAATATTTCAAAGCGTTTGCGCGACGTAAATGGACCGCTTGGTCAGGTAGTGTAAAGAATTCCGACATATTTGGCCGCAAGCGCCTTGCTAAAGTCGGGGCCTTCATCCAATGAAATTCCCATACCGTGAAATTCTGCTAAGTGCAGCTAATCGCGCCAGTTTCCTATGATTAATGCCCTTGACAGACAGAAGAATTTTTTGCGTCCTGGCTTTACGCTGACCAGCGCGTTAGAGGCATTTCTGGATCCGCTGGTCACGATTTTGAGCCTGTTGGCCTGCCTGGCTGTGTTTGACCACCCGGTGTCGGCGCGCTACACGATTTTGGGGGTGATTGCGTTTTCGCTGTCGTTCCCGGGCAATGTGGGTTTCCATGAAAAACCCCGGCGCATGTTGCGCAAGCTGTGCACCAACTGGCTGGTGTTTCTGGCCATCATGGTGGGCTTTGGCCTGGCGACGGGCTACATGCGGTCTTTTACCCGGCCGGTGCTGGTGGCCTGGGCGATCGTGACGCCGTTTGTGCAGATTGGTGCGCATTTGCTGTTGCGCTGGGCGATGCCCAAGGCGATTGCCAAAAATGCGCAGCCGCGCAAGGTGGTGATTACCGGCCTGAACGAGGTGGGCCTGCGCCTGCTGCGCGAGTTTGAGTCCAACCCGTACCTGAACACGCAGGTGATGGGCTTTTTTGACGACCGCAGCTCCGACCGGCTGAGCGACCTGGGCAAGGTGCCGATGCTGGGGCGTATGGCCGACCTGGCGGACTACATGAATGGAAACGATGTTGAGGCCATCTATCTGGCGCTGCCCATGGCTTCGCAGCCGCGCATTCTGACGCTGCTGGACGAGCTGAAGGACACCACCGCCTCCATTTACTTTGTGCCCGATATCTTTATGACCGACCTGATCCAGGGGCGGTTGACGAATGTGGGGCCGATGCCGGTGATGGCGGTGTGCGAAACCCCGTTCAACGGCACCAGCGGGCTGGTAAAGCGGGCTTCGGACATTGTGATTTCGCTGCTGGTGCTGGTGCTGGGTGCACCGATATTTCTGCTGCTAGCGCTGGCGGTCAAACTTACTTCGCCCGGCCCGGTGATCTTCAAGCAGCGCCGTTACGGGCTGGATGGCAAGGAGATTCTGGTCTACAAGTTTCGCTCGATGACCACCGAAGACAACGGCGCGGTGGTGAAGCAGGCCACCAAGAACGACAAGCGCATCACCCCGCTGGGTGCGATTTTGCGTAAGACTTCGCTGGATGAACTGCCCCAGTTCTTCAACGTGCTGCAGGGCCGCATGAGCATCGTGGGGCCGCGCCCGCATGCGGTGGCGCACAACGAAACCTACCGCAAGCTGGTCAAGGGCTACATGGTGCGGCACAAGGTGAAGCCCGGCATTACCGGCTGGGCGCAGGTGAGCGGCTACCGGGGCGAGACCGACACCATCGACAAGATGGAAAAACGCATCGAGTACGACCTGGAGTACCTGCGCAACTGGTCGCTGGGCTTTGACCTGTGGATCATCGTAAAAACCGTGCTGGTGGTGTTGAACGACAAAAAGGCTTACTGAGTCATTTGCTATATTTTATATAGCTATAGGCGCATGTAACACATGCGTCAGCGGCCTATTTGGCTTATAACTTTTCAATCGCCTGGTCACGCACGGCCCGGAGCTGCTTGGGGCTGACGAGGTGCGGCGCGATCTCGGCCAGGGGGCGCAGCACAAAGGCGCGCTGCCACATGCGGGGGTGCGGCACCACCAGGGCCGGGCTGTCGATCTGCCCGCTGCCAAACAACACAATATCCAGATCCAGCGTACGCGGCGCGTTGCGGTAAGGGCGCTTGCGGCCTGCTGAACGCTCTACATTTTGTAGCTGCTCCAGCAGATGCGGTGGGCATAAGGTGGTCAAAACTTCCACAACTGCATTGACGTAGTCGGGTCCATCGGAATCGATGGGCGTGGTGAGGTACAGCGCAGACCGGCGCACCACCTGGGTGCCGGGCATGGCGTGGATGCTGTCCATGGCCTTGCGCACGGTGCTGGCGGCATCGCCCAGGTTGGCACCCAGGGCAATGTAGGCGGTTACGGGTTCAGGCATCGGAGCCTGGCGCGGCAGCCCCACCAGCGCCGGGCTTGCGCCGACGGCGGCGCTTTTTGGGAGCGGCATCGGGGTCGGTCTGCACTGCGGCATCAGACGATACCGCGCCGACTGCGCTGGCAACAGGCACCACACGCGGCACGCGCACCGGTTTTTGGCGGCGGGCCTGCTCTTCGCGGGCCTGGGCCAGCAGGTCTTCGCGCTGGTCGTCGCTGCCGGTGGTGAATTCTTGCCACCAGTCGGCGATGAGCTGGTCGACTTCACCGGCATCGGCACGCAAGCGCATGAAGTCGAAGGCCGCCCGGAAGCGCGGCTGGTCGATCATGCCGTAGGGGCCGCTGCCCACGCGCTTCTCGAAGCGGGGTTGCATCAGCCAGGTTTCGCGCATGTCCCCGGCCAGGCGGCCCCGGCCCGACACGTCGCCGATACGGGCGTTGAAGACGTCTTCCACCGCGTCTTGCAGCGCCGCAAACGAAGGTTGCTGCCCCGAGCGGGCGGCCCAGCCGTCGCGCACGTCGGCCCACAGCACGCAGGCCAGCAGAAAGCTGGGCGCGACGGGCTTGCCCTCGCCCACGCGGCGGTCGGTGTCTTGCAGGGCGGCCAGCACAAACGGCTGGTCGGCGCGCTCCACCACCACGTCGAGCAGCGGGTAGATGCCGGTGGCCATGCCGAGCTTGCGCAGCTGGGCGATGGTGGCCACGGCGTGGCCGGTTTGCAGCAGCTTGAGCATTTCGTCGAACAGGCGGCTTTGCGGCACGTCGGCCAGCAGCTTTTGCGAGTTGACCAGCGGGGCGGCGGTTTTGGGCTCTAGCGTGAAGCCCAGCGGGCCCAGCTTGGCGGCAAAGCGCACGGCGCGGATGATGCGCACCGGGTCTTCGCGGTAGCGGGTGGCGGGGTCGCCAATCATGCGGATGGTGTGGTTTTTGCTGTCCTTCAAGCCGCCGTGGTAGTCCACCACGGTCTGGCTCTTGGGGTCGTAGTACATGGCGTTGATGGTGAAGTCGCGGCGCACCGCGTCTTCTTCCTGCGGGCCCCAGACGTTGTCGCGCAGGACACGGCCACTGGAGTCCACCGCGTGCTTCATGTTGGCCAGCTCGCTTTTGCTGGTGCGCTCGTTGCCCGCGACCTGCTCGGCAGCGGTGTTGTCCATGTAGGCGCGGAAGGTGGAGACTTCGATGACTTCGTTCTCGCGGCCCCGGCCATAGACCACGTGGACGATGCGAAAACGCCGCCCAATGATGAAGGCGCGGCGAAACAGGCCCTTGACCTGCTCGGGCGTGGCGTTGGTGGCCACGTCGAAGTCTTTGGGGCGCAGGCCGACCAGCAGGTCGCGCACCGCACCGCCCACGATGTAGGCCTCAAAACCCGCTTGCTGCAGGGTGCTGACCACGTTGAGGGCGCGCTCGTCGACCAGGTTGGGGTTGATGCCGTGCTCGGATACGGGGATTTCGACGCGTTTGCCAAACTTGGGCGTTTTGGCGGCGGCAGGCTTTTTGCCGAGTATTTTGTCGATGAAGGTCTTGATCATGGTTGCTCAGTAAACAGGTCCAGTATGCGCCAACCGCGCTGGGTGGCGATGGCGCGCAGGGGCGCATCGGGGTTGGTGGCCACGGGGTGCTGCACTTTTTCGAGCAGGGCCAGGTCGTTGATGGAGTCGGAGTAGAAGGTGGCCTCCACGTCTTTCCAGCCCCAACCGCGTGCGGCCAGCCAGTTTTCAACGCGGGTGATCTTGCCTTCGCGAAAGGACGGTACGCCCTGGATCTGGCCCGTCATCCAGCCGTCGGCACCGTGCTCCAGATCGACCGCGATGAGCTCGGCCACGCCCAGTGCATCGGCGATGGGGCGGGTGACGAAGGTGTTGGTGGCGGTGACGATGATGACCTGGTCGCCCGCGTCCTGGTGCTGCTGGAGCAGCTCGCGCGCCACGGGTTGTATGGCCGGTAGGATCACCGTGCGCATGAAATCGGCGTGAGCAGCTATGGATTTTGCAGCACCGTGCTTGCGTGCGGCCTCGGTGGCAAACAGCACGTACTCGGCGATGTCGAGCGTGCCAGCCTTGTAGTGGGCGTAGAAGTAGTCGTTGCGCTGCTTGAACGCCACCGGGTCGGCCCAGCCGATGGTGGCGGTGTAGTCGCCCCAGGCGTAGTCGGAATCCAGCGGCAGCAGGGTGTGGTCGAGGTCGAACAGGGCCAGTTTCATCGGAGTCACTTTCAAATTGTTTCCAGCATGGATTTAACCAAAGGGATGGTGATGGCGCGCTGGGTTTGCAGGGCGTAGCGGTCCAGGTGCTCCAGCAGTTGCATCAAGCTGCCCAGGTCGCGGCTGAAGCGGCGCAGCAGGTAGTCCACCACCTCGGCGCTCAGGGCCACGCCACGGGCCTGCGCCTCCTGGCCCAGCACGGTGCGCAGCTCGGCTTCGCTCAGCAGTTGCAGGGCAAATACGTTGCCACCGCCCAGGCGGGTGCGCAGGTCTTCGCGCAGTTGGAGATCGGCCGGGGGCACGTCTCCCGCGCCCAGCACCCAGCAGCTGCAGGTTTGCGCGTTGACAAACCATTTGAAGGCCATGTGCTGCTGCGCCGGGTTGTACAGGTGCACGTCGTCCAGCAGCACGGCGGCCCAGGTGTCGTCGAATTCGGGCGGCTCGTAGACGCTGGGGTCCATCCAGCCGACGCGCGCGGCCTGCACCCGGTAGGCCTCGCGCACGGCGCGCAGCATATGGGTTTTGCCGGTGGCGGGGCCGCCCCACAGGTAGGTTTGCAGCGGGCGACCGGTATCCACCACAGCCTGCTGCACATGCTGCAGAGCTGCCGCGTTGGGGCCACCAAAAAAATTGGCCAGCGTGGGGCTGGTGCCCAGGCCGATGTCCAGTACCAGTTGCTGCATGCCTGGCCTAACCCTGGTACAGCCTGCTGGCCAGGTAGCTGTCGCGGATGCGGCGTATGGCCACCAGCAGCACGGCGCTGGCGGGCAAGGCCACCAGAATGCCGACAAAGCCAAACACCTGGCCAAAGGCCAGCAGCGCAAAAATCACCGCCAGCGGGTGCAGGCCGATGCGCTCACCCACCAGCCGCGGCGTGAGAAACAGGCTTTCGACGAATTGGCCAATGCCGTACACCACGGCCACCATCACCAGCGCCTTGATGGAGGCAAACTGCAGCAGCCCGGCCAGCGCCGCCAACACCAGACCCACGCCAAAGCCCAGGTAGGGCACAAACATGGCCAGTCCGGTAAACAGGCCGATGGGCAAGCCCAAATCCAACCCAAACAGCGACAGGCCGATGGCGTAGAAAGCCGCCATGATCAGCATCACCAGCAACTGGCCGCGCAGGTACTGGCCCAGCACTTCGTCGGCCTCACCCATGAAGCTGTCAAAACCCGGGCGCAGCCGGGTGGGCACCAGGGACACCAGCTGGGCGATGAAGCGGTCCCAGTCCATCAGCAGATAAAACAGCGCCACCGGTATCAGCACCAGATTGCCCAATACCGCCATGGCCACACTGCCCCCCAGACGCACGGACGACACCAGCGAGCCCAGCGCGTCTTCCACATTCGCGTTGAGGTACTTGAACACAAAGGCCTTGATGCTGACCGGATCGAGCGCCACCTTGACGCCCAGTTGGGCCAGCAGGGGCTTGAGCCAGTTGGCCAGACCGTCGAGCAGCAAGGGCAACTGCTCGCGCATCAAGGGCGCTTCCTTGACCAGAATGGGCACGATCAACAGCAGAATCGCCAGCATCACCACGATGAACAGCAGCTCCACCACGGCCACCGCCAGCACGCGCGGCACGCGGCCCCGGCACAGGCTGTCGAGCCGGTCTACCAGCGGCGTGAGCATATAGGCCAGCACCGCCGCCACGGCAAACGGGGTCAGCACCGGTCCCAGCAGCCACAGGGCCAGCACGGCCACCACGGCGATCGAGAACCAGGCCAGGGCGCGCCGTTGGGTAGAGGTGAATTGCATCAGGTGGAGGGTGTGGGGCTCAGGGTGGAATGAAAACAGAGATTCGGGCAGATTCGGCGGCATGCCGCCGGCCCTTAAAATCCGTGCAAATTGTAGAGGGCTCTGCGGGCAAATCCCGCTGGCCCTGATATCTGGGCTGTTTTACCGCCCTCCACCTCTTGATTCACCCCGCGTGAACGCACTGACCATGACTTCTTCCCACACCGCCCCCCTCTCCTACAAAGACGCAGGGGTCGATATCGACGCAGGCGACGCGCTGGTCGAACGCATCAAACCCCTGGCCAAAAAGACCATGCGCGAAGGCGTGTTGGCGGGCATTGGTGGCTTTGGCGCGCTGTTTGAAGTGCCCAAGCGCTACAAGGAGCCGGTGCTGGTGAGCGGGACCGACGGCGTGGGCACCAAGTTGCGCCTGGCGTTTGAATGGAATATGCACGATACCGTGGGCATCGACCTGGTGGCCATGAGCGTCAACGACGTGCTGGTGCAAGGTGCCGAGCCGCTGTTTTTTCTGGACTACTTTGCCTGCGGCAAGCTGGACGTGGACACCGCCGCCGCCGTGGTGGGCGGCATCGCCAAGGGCTGCGAGCTGAGCGGCTGTGCGCTGATCGGCGGCGAAACCGCCGAAATGCCCGGCATGTACCCGGCAGGCGAGTACGACCTGGCCGGTTTTGCCGTGGGCGCGGTCGAAAAATCCAAAATTCTGACGGGCCGCGACATCCAGCCCGGCGACGTGGTGCTGGGCCTGGCCAGCAGCGGCGTGCATTCCAACGGCTTCAGCCTGGTGCGCAAATGCATCGAACGCGCAGGCGACGCGGCCCCCGCCACGCTGGATGGCAAGCCGTTCAAGCAAGCCCTGATGGAGCCCACCCGCTTGTACGTGAAGAACGTACTGGCCGCGCTGGCCGAACACCCCATCAAGGCTCTGGCCCACATCACCGGCGGCGGCCTGCTGGAGAACATCCCGCGCGTGCTGCCCGAAGGCACGGCGGCGCACCTGGTCAAAGGCAGCTGGCCGCAGACCGAGCTGTTTGCCTGGCTGCAAACCACCGCCGGTATCGACGACTTCGAGATGAACCGCACTTTCAACAACGGCATCGGCATGGTGGTGGTGGTGGATGCGGCGAACGCTGCCGCCACCGCAGCCACCCTGCGCGGCCTGGGCGAGGCGGTGCACCAGATTGGCGTGATCGGCGCACGCGGCGAAGGCGCAGCGGTAGTTGTAGCGTAAATTTATAAGAAATTGGCCGCTAGCGCTTATTGCATAGGCGCTAGCAGCTACTTAAATAATAGCAAACCGAAAGCCGCCATGTCCGCACTCACCGAAGACCAGGCCCGCAGCTACATGCATAAGCTGCTGGCGGCGATGCACCAGGCGGGCGGCTCGGACCTGTTCATCGCCAGCGACTTCGCACCCAGCATGAAGGCACACGGCGAAATGAAGGCGCTGTCGGCCCAAAAGCTCAGCGGCGATGTCACCCGCATGCTGGCCCAGTCGCTGATGAACGAGCGCCAAAACGCCGAGTTCGCCAAAGAAATGGAGTGCAACTTCGCCATGGCGCTGCCGGGCGTGGCGCGGTTTCGGGTGAATGTGTTTGTGCAGCAGCAAAACGTGAGCATGGTGATCCGCACCATTGCGGCTGAAATCCCCAGCTTTGCCACCCTGGCGCTGCCGCCGGTGCTGAAGGAAGTCATCATGCACAAGCGCGGGCTGGTGCTGGTGGTGGGCGGCACGGGTTCGGGCAAGTCCACGTCCCTGGCGGCCATGATCGACCACCGCAACAGCAGCTCGGGCGGGCACATCATCACCGTGGAAGACCCGGTGGAGTACGTACACACCTCGAAGATGTCGCTGGTGAGCCACCGCGAAGTGGGCGTGGACACGCATTCTTGGCACCACGCGCTGAAAAACACGCTGCGCCAAGCCCCGGACGTGATTTTGATCGGTGAAATCCGCGACCCGCAGACCATGGAGCACGCGATTGCGTTTGCCGAAACCGGCCACCTGTGCCTGGCTACGCTGCACGCCAACAGTGCCAACCAGGCGCTGGACCGCATCATCAACTTCTTCCCTGAAGAGCGGCGCAACCAGCTGCTGATGGATTTGTCGGCCAATCTGCGGGCCATCGTGTCGCAGCGGCTGGTGCGCACCGAAGACGGCAAGGGCCGCCGCGCCGCGGTAGAAATTTTGCTCAACACGCCGCTGGTGGCCGACCGCATCTTCAAGGGCCAGTTTGGCGATCTCAAGGCGCTGATGGAAAAGTCGCGCGAGCTGGGCATGCGCACCTTCGACTGGGCGCTGTTCGAGCTGTACAACGACGGCCAGATTTCCTACGAGGAAGCCCTGCGCAACGCCGACTCCACCAACGAGCTGCGCCTGAACATGAAGCTTAAAAGCGCCCGGGGCGAGCCCGTCAGCGCAGGCGGTACCGAGCTGACGTTTGACAAGGCGCTCACCACCGAAGAAGTCGAAGCCCTGCGCGCCGAAGAGCTGCTCAAGCAGCAGCAAAAACGCCGCCAGATGGAAGACGAGCAGCTCGCCCGCCTGCGCCAGGCAAAAAACTAGTCGGCTACCGCCAGCGGCGAGGCCAGCACCTTGTCGATGCGCTTGCCGTCCAGGTCCACCACTTCAAACACCCAGCCCGCGCACTCGATGCGCTCGGCCGCGGCCAGCATGCGGCCCGATACCGACATCAGCAGGCCCGCCACGGTGTTGTAGCGGCCCCGGTCTTCTTCCGGCAGGTCTTTGATGTCCAGGCGCGATTTCAGCTCGTTGACCGGCATCAGCCCGTCCAGCAGCCACGAGCCGTCTTCGCGCTGGGTGGCCCAGGCATCGGCCTGTGCACCGGGCTGCAGCTCGCCGGTGATGGCCTCCAGCAGGTCGCGCGGGGTCATCAGGCCCTGCACCACGCCGTATTCGTCCACCACAAACACCATCCGGCCCGACTTGGCGCGAAACTGCTCCAGCAGCTCCATGCCGCTCAGGGTTTCGGGCAAAAACGCAGCAGGCAGCACATGCGGCTCCACCGGGCCGGGCAAGTCAGCCCCCAGCTCCAGCAAGCGGCCCACGCTGATCACGCCCACCACATCGTCCAGCGATCCCCGGCACACCGGGTACCAGGAGTGCGAACCCTTGGCGGCGCTGCTGCTGGCCTTTTGCAGACACTGCGCCACGGTGTGCGAGGCATCCAGCCATTCCACGTCGGTGCGGGGCACCATCAACGAGGTCAGCGGACGCTCGTCCAGCCGAAACACGTTTTGCACCATCTGGTGCTCGTGCTCCTCGATCACGCCCGCGTCCACGCCCTCCTCCAGGCTGGCCACGATTTCTTCTTCGGTGACGGCCCGGCCGGCCGCATTGTCGATGCGCAGCAGTTTCAGCACCGCGTGGGTGCTGACCGACAGCAGGCGCACAAAGGGTTTGGCCCCAGAGGCCACGTACGTCATGGGCCGCGACACGTGACGCGCCACCAACTCGGGGTACAGCTGGCCAATGCGCTTGGGCACCAACTCGCCAAAAACAATGGTGATGAAGGTGATGACTGTGACCACCACCACCGTGGCGGTGACATCGGCGGCCCCCACGGCAACACCAAACCCTTGCACCCAGGCCGACACGCCATCGCTGAAAGCGGCTTCGCCCAAAATACCGTTGACCATGCCGATCGAGGTGATGCCCACCTGCACCGACGACAGGAACTGCGTGGGGTTTTCCAGCAACACCAAAGCGGCCTTGGCCCCCTTGTCTCCCGATTCAGCCATGGCCGTCAAGCGCGCCTTGCGGCTGGAAGCCAGCGCCAGCTCCGACATCGAAAACACGCCATTGAGCAAGGTCAACAGCAAAATCAGCAATAAATCCATGGATCTTCAAAGAAAATGAACACATGGCACTTTACTTGATTGGCGATTTGCAGGGCTGCGACAGCCCACTGCAACGGCTTTTGGACCGGCTGGATTTCTCTCCCAGCCGCGACACGCTTTTTTTTCTGGGAGATCTGGTGAACCGGGGACCGTCATCCCTGGAAGTGCTACGCCGCCTGATGGGCTACGGCGATGCCGCCCGCTGCCTGCTGGGCAACCACGACCTGCATTTGCTGGCCGCCGCCCACGGCATACGCCCCACCCACCGCCTGGACACGCTGCAAGGCATCCTGCAGGCCCCAGACCGCGCCGCGCTGCTCGACTGGCTACGCCACCAGCGCCTCGCCATGCGCGAGACGCTGGAGGGCCAGGACATCCTGATGGTGCACGCCGGGGTGCTGCCCGGCTGGAGCGCGGCCCAGACCATGGCGCTGGCGGGCGAAGTGGAAGTCGTGCTGCGCGGCCCCAACCTGGCAGCGTTTCTAGGGCAGATGTACGGCAATACCCCGGCGCAGTGGGGCGAAGCCTTGCAAGGCGCAGACCGGCTGCGGGTGATCGTGAACGCACTCACCCGGTTGCGGTTTTGCACCGCCGACGGCGTGATGGAATTTGACAGCAAGGAAGGCGCAGGCACCCGCCCCGAGGGCTACCTGCCGTGGTTTGATGTGCCAGGAAGGCGCACCGCCCACATGGCCGTGGCCTTCGGCCATTGGTCCACGCTGGGTTGGTTGGGCCGCAGCGACGTGCTGTCGCTGGACACCGGCTGTGTGTGGGGTGGCTCGCTGAGCGCGTTGAAAATCGGGGTCAGCCCGGCGGCCAACGAACTCATCCAGGTGCGCTGCGAGCAGGCACAGCGCCCCGGAAATTAAGCAGCTACAGGCTGGGCAACCACAGCCTTGAACAAGGCCGCAACCTTGCGTTTGGGCTTGATGTTGGCCGAGATGCCACGCACCGTGGCGTGCTTGGCGGCGGCTTCCCAGTTCGGTGCAACGGTAGCCGCAGGAGCCTCGTAGGGCTTGTCAAAGAAGGGGTCGCGCGGTGCGCTGTGGCGCTGGGGACGCGCGCTGTGTTGCGGGGGGCGCGGCGCGTCGATCACATCGCGCGGATCATCACCGCCCCAAGCACGGCGACCGTCGTTGATACGGCCTTGTTCGCGGATCTTGGGGGTGTCTTCCTCGAACTCCATGGGTTCGAGTTCGATCTTGGTCTTGATCAGCTTCTCGATATCGGCCACCAGGCGCGCATCGCTGCCCGCCACAAAGCTCACCGCCAGGCCCGATGCGCCTGCACGGCCGGTGCGGCCAATGCGGTGCACGTAGTCTTCGGCGTTGAATGGCACGTCGAAGTTAAACACGGCGGGCACGTCCTTGATGTCCAGGCCGCGGGCGGCCACATCGGTACACACCAGCAAATCGACTTCGCCTTTTTTGAAGGAGTCCAGAGCCTTCAGGCGCTCGTCCTGGCTCTTGTCGCCATGCAAGGCAGTGGTTTTCAGGCCTTCTTTTTCCAGCGAACGGGCCAACCGGGCGCAGCCCAGCTTGCTGTTCACAAACACAAAAGCCTGCTTCATGCCACGCGACTTGAGCACCTGGTGCAGGGCACGGCGCTTGTCGTCGGCGTTGACGCTGTAGAAATGCTGCTCCACCGTGGAAGCGGTGGCATTGGAGCGCGCGACTTCGATGGTGACCGGGTCTTGCAGGTAGCTGCTGGCCAGGCGTTTGATTTCGGGCGAAAACGTAGCCGAAAACAGCAAGGTGGTGCGCTGCTTGGGCAGGTAGCTCAGGATGCGCTGCAAATCGGGCAAGAAGCCGATGTCGAGCATGCGGTCGGCTTCGTCCAGCACCACGTACTCCACCTGGTTCAGCACCGCGTTCTTGGCTTCGATGTGGTCCAGCAGACGGCCTGGGGTGGCCACCAGAATCTCCACGCCTTTTTTCAGCTCCAGCGTTTGCGGCTTCATGTCCATGCCGCCAAACACCACGGCACTGCGCAGGTTGGTGTGCTTGGCATACGACTTGACGGCCTGGGCCACCTGGTCGGCCAGCTCACGCGTGGGCAAGAGCACCAGGGCGCGCACCGGGTGGCGGGCGGGCGAGGTGGAGGCGTTTTCATGCTTGAGCATGCGTTGCAGCAAGGGCAGCGAGAACGCCGCCGTCTTGCCGGTGCCGGTCTGGGCGGCGCCCATCACGTCACGGCCTTGCAACACCACCGGAATGGCCTGCGCCTGGATGGGTGTCATGGCGGTGTAGCCCATGTCGGCCACGGCACGTGACAGGGGTTCTGCAAGCTGCAGCTGCGAGAAAGAATCCAGGGGGGTATCGCTCATCAATTCCGGAAGGGTTGTGGCTATTCAAACAATAGCAAATTGCACCCACGTGGCGTGGGTAACCCCCGATTATCTCTGAAATTGCAAAACCGGGTCTGAAACGGCAGAAGGCCGATGGAGCCAACGCCCCATCGGCCTTCTGTTTCAGGCTGCTTTTTGCTAGTGCTTGACCGATACCACCGGTGCTGCGACCACCGCCGCCTCCAGCGCCGCAGGGGCCACTGCCACCGGCTCCTCGTCCGGCAGTGCCTGGGGCATGCGCTCCAAAGCGACTTCCAGCACCTGGTCGATCCATTTCACCGGGATGATTTCCAGGCCGTTTTTGACATTCTCGGGAATGTCCTGCAGGTCCTTGGCGTTCTCTTCGGGGATCAACACCGTCTTGATGCCGCCGCGCAAAGCGGCCAGCAGCTTTTCTTTCAAACCGCCAATCGCCGTAACTTCGCCGCGCAAAGTGATTTCACCGGTCATGGCCACGTCGCCGCGCACCGGAATACCGGTCAAGGCCGACACAAAGGCGGTGGTCATGGCCGCGCCCGCACTGGGGCCGTCCTTGGGCGTTGCACCATCGGGCACGTGGATGTGGATGTCCTTTTTCTCGAACACTTCGTCCTTGATACCCAGGCGCTTGGAACGGCTGCGCACCACGGTACGGGCCGCTTCCACCGACTCTTTCATCACATCGCCCAGCGAACCGGTGCGGGTAATCACACCCTTGCCGGGCATGATGGCCGCTTCGATGGTGAGCAGATCGCCGCCCACTTCGGTCCACGCCAAACCCACCACCTGGCCGATCTGGTTTTGCTGCTCAGCACGACCGTAGGTGTACTTTTGCACGCCCAGATAGTCGTTCAGGTTGTCGGCTGTGACCTTGACCTGCGGCTGCATTTCTTTGAGCAACAGGCCCTTGACCACCTTGCGGCAGATCTTGGAGAGTTCGCGTTCCAGCGAACGCACACCGGCTTCCCGGGTGTAGTAGCGCACGATGTCACGCACCGCATCAAAACCCACCAGCAACTCGGACTCGTTGAGGCCGTTGTTCTTCAACTGCTTGGGCAGCAGGTATTTGATGGCGATATTGGTTTTTTCGTCTTCGGTGTAACCCGACAGGCGGATCACTTCCATGCGGTCCAGCAGGGCCGAAGGAATGTTCATGGAATTCGAGGTGGCGACAAACATCACGTCGCTCAGATCGAAGTCCACTTCCACGTAGTGGTCGCCGAAGGTGTGGTTTTGTTCGGGGTCCAGCACCTCCAGCAGCGCGCTCGAAGGGTCGCCACGGAAATCCGTGCCGAGTTTGTCGATTTCGTCCAGCAGAAACAGCGGATTGCGCGTGCCGATCTTGCTGAGGCTTTGCAGCACCTTGCCCGGCAGCGCGCCGATGTAGGTGCGGCGGTGGCCACGGATCTCGGCCTCGTCGCGCATACCGCCCAGGGCCATGCGCACATACTTGCGCCCGGTGGCCTTGGCAATCGACTGGCCCAGCGAGGTTTTACCCACGCCCGGAGGGCCGACCAGACACAGGATGGGTGCCTTGACCTTGTCCACGCGTTGTTGCACCGCCAGATATTCCAGGATGCGGTCCTTGACCTTGTCCAGCCCGAAGTGGTCTTCGTTGAGCACACCTTCGGCATTGCGCAGGTCGTGCTTGATCTTGGTCTTTTTGCTCCATGGCAAGCCGGTGAGCACGTCGATGTAGTTGCGCACCACGGTGGCTTCGGCCGACATGGGTGACATCAGCTTGAGCTTTTTGAGTTCGGCTTCGGCCTTTTTCAAGGCTTCTTTGGACATCTTGGCGAGCTTGATCTTTTTCTCGATCTCGTCGATGTCAGCGCCCTCTTCGCCTTCGCCCAGTTCTTTCTGGATGGCCTTGACCTGTTCGTTCAGGTAGAAGTCGCGCTGATTTTTCTCCATCTGGCGCTTGACGCGGCCCCGGATTTTCTTGTCGACATTCAGAATGTCTACTTCACGCTCTAGCTGGCCGTAGAGGTTTTCCAGGCGCTCGCGCACATCCGACAGGTCCAGCACCACCTGCTTGCTGTCGAGCTTGAGCGGCAAGTGGGCAGCAATGGTGTCGGCCAGACGGCCGGGGTCGTCGATGCTGGAGATCGAGGTCAGGATCTCGGGCGGAATCTTCTTGTTGAGTTTGACGTACTGGTCAAACTGCTGCATCACGGCGCGGCGCAGAGCTTCGATTTCGGTGGTTTTCTGCACCGGGGCAGCGGCGACCACCGGGGTGGTGTTGGCCGTGAAATGCGATTCGCCGTCGTCGATGTGGTTGACGCGGGCCCGTTGCTGGCCTTCGACCAGCACTTTGACCGTGCCGTCCGGCAGCTTCAGCATCTGCAGGATGGTGGAGATACAGCCGACATCGAACATGTCGGACACCGAAGGTTCGTCCTTGGCGGCGGCCTTCTGGGCCACCAACATGATGCGGCGGTCGGACTCCATCGCGGCTTCCAGCGCCTTGATGCTCTTGGGTCGCCCTACGAACAAGGGGATCACCATATGGGGGAAAACCACCACGTCGCGCAGAGGCAGCAGGGGCAGGTCGAGGGGTTCGGCAGGTAGTGGAGTGTGTCCGGACATGAAGATCCTTTGAGTAACCTGTTGAATATGGACTTCGAGCGGTAATTTTCAACCGGCCCCGCGCTTCTATTTTGCAGCGGGCGGCGGTTGACTCCTGTCAGGCCTTCTTGGCGGCTTCGCGGTACACCAGCAGCGGTGGTTTGTTTTCATCAATCGTCGACTCGTCCACCACCACTTTGTCTACATTGTGGTTGGTGGGCAGATCGAACATGGTGTCAATCAAGGACAGCTCCAGAATCGAGCGCAGGCCGCGTGCGCCAGTCTTGCGGGCCAGCGCCTTTTTGGCAATGGCCTTGAGGGCCGAAGGACGGATTTCCAGATCCACACCTTCCATCGCCAGCAGCTTGCTGTATTGCTTGACCAGCGCGTTTTTGGGTTCGGTCAGGATTTGCACCAGCGCATCTTCGCTGAGCTCGGCCAGGGTGGCGACCACCGGCATGCGGCCCACCAGCTCGGGAATCAGGCCAAACTTGATCAGATCTTCGGGTTCGACATCGCGGAACACCTCGGTCAGGCTGCGTTGCGCCTTGCTCTTGACCGCAGCGCCAAAGCCGATGCCCGACGATTCGGTACGGTTGCCGATGACTTTTTCCAGCCCCGAGAACGCGCCACCCAGGATGAACAAAATGTTGGTGGTATCGACCTGCAGGAAATCCTGGTTGGGGTGCTTGCGCCCACCCTGGGGCGGCACACTGGCCATGGTGCCTTCGATCAGCTTGAGCAAGGCCTGCTGCACGCCCTCGCCCGACACGTCGCGGGTGATGGAGGGGTTGTCAGACTTGCGCGAGATTTTGTCGATCTCGTCGATGTAGACAATGCCACGCTGGGCCCGCTCGACTTCGTAGTTGCAGCTTTGTAGCAACTTGGCAACGATGTTTTCCACGTCCTCACCCACATAACCGGCTTCGGTCAGGGTGGTGGCATCGGCCATCACAAAGGGGACATCCAGCATACGGGCCAGGGTTTGGGCCAGCAGGGTTTTGCCGGAACCGGTGGGGCCGATCAGCAGGATGTTGCTCTTGGTGAGCTCGATCTCGTCCTTTTTGGCGGTTTCCTTGTGGCGCAGGCGCTTGTAGTGGTTGTACACCGCCACCGCCAGGGTGCGCTTGGCGACCTCTTGGCCGATGACATAGTTGTCCAGGTTGTTCTTAATGTCTACCGGCGTGGGCAGCGCCGCACCGGCATCGCGGGCTTCGGTGCCTGCAGGCAGCTCATCACGGATGATGTCGTTGCACAGGTCAATGCATTCGTCGCAAATGAACACCGAAGGCCCTGCAATCAGCTTTTTCACTTCGTGCTGGCTTTTGCCGCAGAAGGAGCAGTACAGGGTTTTTTCGCTGGAGGAGCCTTTTTTCTCGGCCATGGGAGGAATGCCTTTTCAGTCGTTACTGAATGATAACCAAATAAAAACGGCGCTTTCTATTGCAGAAAACGCCGTTATGCGGTGCTAACCCGCCTATCTCTAGGTTTAAGAACGTTTGGAGATGACCTGGTCAACCAAGCCGTATTCTTTCGCTTCATTGGCCGACAGCCAGTAGTCGCGTTCCATGTCGCGCGCAATCTTCTCTACCGTCTGGCCGGTGCGCTCGGCATAGATCTTGTTGAGCTGCTCGCGGGTTTTCAGAATTTCCCGGGCCGAAATCTCGATGTCGCTGGCCATGCCGCGTGCGCCACCCGAGGGTTGGTGGATCATGACACTGGAGTTAGGCAGTGCAAAGCGCTTGCCTTTGGCACCGGCGGCCAACAAGAAAGAACCCATGCTGGCCGACATACCGGTGCACAGCGTAGACACATCGGGCTTGATAAAGTTCATGGTGTCGAAAATCGCCAAACCTGCGCTGACGGAGCCACCGGGCGAATTGATGTAGAGCGAGATGTCTTTGTCCGGGTTTTCGCTTTCCAGGAACAGCAACTGGGCCACCACCAAGTTGGCCATGTAGTCCTCTACCGGGCCCACCAGAAAAATCACGCGCTCTTTGAGCAGGCGCGAGTAGATGTCATACGAGCGCTCGCCACGACCAGATTGCTCAATCACCATGGGCACCAACCCCAGGGCCTCGGTTTGCAATGAGTCGTAAGCGCCGAACGGGATGCTGTCAGCTTGGTTTCTGTACATGGGATGGCTCCGAAGGTTAGATAGATGTTACTTTAGACAAAACAAATGGGGCTGGTGCGCGGGAGTTCAATCCACACACCAACCCCATTGATTTAAAAATTCAAAATCTTCAGTTCTGCGCCATCAGCTCATCAAAGGCAATCGCTTTTTCCACCACTTGGGCTTTGCCCAGGACGAATTCGGTGACATTGCTTTCGATCACGATGGCTTCGACTTCGGCCAGACGCTGGTTGTCGCTGTAGTACCAGCGAACCACGTCGGTGGGCTTCTCGTAGCTGGCGGCCAGCTCTTCGATGTGGGCCTTGATCTGCTCGGTAGTGGCTTGCAACGTGTTGCTGCGCACCAGCTCGGCCACAACCAGACCCAGGCGCACGCGGCGCTCGGCCTGTGGACGGAACAGGTCGTCAGGAATCGGTGCTTTGTCTGCGTCCTTGATGCCGCGCTGCTTCAAATCAGCACGGGCATTTTCCACCAGGCGATTCAGTTCGGACTGCACGCTGGAGTTGGGCAAATCGAGTTCTGACTTGGACACCAAAGCGTCCATGGCGGCTTGCTTATTGCGGGCCAGCACGCGGAACTTGACTTCACGCTCCAGATTCTTGCGGATATCGGCGCGCAGACCTTCGACGGTGGCATCGGCAATGCCGAGCGACTTGGCCAGGGTTTCGTCCACTGCGGGCAGGTGGGCGGCTTCGATCTTCTTCACGGTGACCATGAAATCGGCTTGCTTGCCGGCCACGTCTTTGCCGTGGTAGTCGGCAGGGAATGCCAGCGGGAAGGTGCGGCTTTCGCCGGACTTCATGCCACGCACGGCATCTTCGAATTCTTTCAGCATCTGGCCTTCGCCGACCAGGAACTGGAAGGCTTCGGCTTTGCCGCCTTCGAAGGTTTCGCCGTCGATCTTGCCTTCAAAGTCCACCGTCACGCGGTCACCGTCTTCGGCAGCGGCTTCGAGTGCACGCTGGGCGAAGGTACGGCGCTGCTTGCGCAGGATTTCGACCGTCTTGTCGATGGCGCCATCGTCCACGGTGGTGGTGATTTTTTCGACTTCGGCGGTGCTCAGATCACCGATCTTGACATCGGGGAAAACTTCGAAGATCGCGTCAAAAGCCATTTGGCCTTCTGCCGAGGTTTCGTTTTCGCTGATGCGGGGCTGGCCTGCGACACGCAGCTTGGCTTCGTTGGCGGCCACGGCAAAAGCCTCGCCCACCTTGTCGTTCATCACTTCGTAATGGACCGAATAGCCGTAGCGCTGAGCGACCACGTTCATGGGCACTTTGCCTGGACGGAAGCCGTCCATCTTGACGGTGCGGGCCATCTTCTTGAGACGGGTAGCCACTTCGTTCTGGATCACATCCACAGGCAGGGACAGCGTGATTTTGCGTTCCAGCTTTTCAAGGGTTTCAACAGTAACTGCCATCTTGGTCTCGGTCTCGTATAAAAAAGTGTGGTGCGCGGGGGGGGACTCGAACCCCCACATCCTTGCGGACGTCAGGACCTAAACCTGGTGCGTCTACCAATTTCGCCACCCGCGCAGATTCAGAACTAACAAACGGTCTTGGATATGACTCCAAGACCGTTTGTGTGAAATCGGTCAGCCCGCTATTTTAGCGTGCTTGCAAACCGGTTTTCGTGGGGACAAACCTGAGCCTCAGTGGGAGTCGCGCTTGACCCGGAACCAGGCCGCGTACATGGCGGGCAAGGCCAGCAAGGTCAGCACGGTGGCCACGATCAGGCCGCCCATGATGGCCACGGCCATCGGGCCCCAGAACACCGAGCGCGACAGCGGGATCATCGCCAGCACCGCAGCCGCAGCGGTCAGCACGATCGGGCGCAAGCGCCCCACGGCCGACTCCACGATCGCATCCCAGGTGGGCACGCCCCGGGCCCGTTCGTGCTCGATCTGGTCGATCAAGATCACCGAATTACGCTGGATCATGCCCATCAGCGCAATCACCCCCAGCAGCGCCACAAAGCCAAACGGGCGACCCAGCAGGATCAGAGCCCCGGCCACACCGGCGATGCCCAGCGGGCCGGTCAAAAACACCAGCATGGCCCGGCTGAAGCTCTGCAGTTGCAGCATCAGCAAAGTAAAGGTAAGAAACAGCATGATGGGGATGCCTGCGGCGATGGATGCAGAACCCTTGCTGCTTTCCTCCACCGCACCGGCAACTTCAATGCGGTACGCCCCCATGCCGTTGCCAGCCCACTGCGCTTCCAGGGTTTTCAGGGTGGGCAGCAGCTCGTTGGTGACGGTGGCACCCTGCAAGCCTTCGGTGATGTCGGCCTGCACGGTGATGGCGTAGTCGCGGTTTTCGCGCCACATCACGCCGGGCTCCCACTCAAACACTGGCTTGGCAATCTGCAGCAGCGGAATCGACTGCCCGGAAGCGGTGGGCAGGTAGGCGTTGCCAATGTCGGTGATGGCGCTGCGTTCGTCCAGCGGTTGGCGCAGCACGATGTCGATGAGCTTGTCGTTCTCGCGGAACTGGCCCACAGTGGAGCCGGTCAGGATGACCTTGGCCGCCTGGGCGATCGATTGGCTGGTGACACCCAGTGCCCGCGCTTTGGTCTGGTCCACTTCCAGGCGCATCACCTTGACCGACTCGTTCCAGTTGTCATTCACCCCGCGGGTATTGGCGTTTTTGCGCATCAAGGCCTTGACTTCGTCGGCACGCAAACGCAACACGCTGGGGTCTGCACCGATGACACGGAACTGCACCGGATACGCCACCGGTGGGCCGGTGGACAACAGCTTGGCCCGTCCGCGCACCTCAGGGAACTCGGTGGCCAGCAGCGTGGGCAGCTTATTGCGCAAAACGTCCCGCGCCTTCAGGTCCTTGGTCATGACGATGAGCTGCGACACGTTGGTCTGCGGGAACACCTGGTCCAGCGGCAGGAAGAAGCGCGGCACACCCGACCCCACCCAGGCCACCACCGAGCTCACACCCGGCTCCCTCAAAAGACTCGCCTCCACCAGCTTGGTCGTGGCATCGTTGGCCACGAAGGACGTACCCTCGGGGAACCACAAGTCCACCAGGATTTCCGGTCGACTGGAGTCGGGGAAGAATTGCTGCTGTACCTTGCCCATGCCCACGATACCCAGCGCAAAAATCAGCAAGGTCAAGGCGATGGTGATCCAGCGGTGCAGCACACACCAGCCCACCAAACGGCGGAAACGACGGTAGAACGGGGTGTTGAAGCTGTCATGCCCATGCCCCCCACCCTCGCCCGCCGCGCCACCGGGCAGCACTTTGGCATGTGGCGGAGCCTTGAGCAACACCACGCCCAGGTAGGGCACAAAGTACACCGACACAATCCAGCTCAGCAGCAGGGCCAGCACAGTAACGGCAAAAATCGCAAAGGTGTATTCGCCGGTGGTGGACTTGGCCAGGCCAATGGGCAAAAAGCCCGCCGCCGTGATCAGCGTGCCGGTCAGCATGGGCATGGCGGTGATCTCGTAGGCGAAGGTGGCGGCACGCACCTTGTCATAGCCCTCCTCCATTTTGCGCACCATCATTTCCACGGCGATGATGGCATCGTCCACCAGCAGGCCCAGCGCGATGATCAGCGAGCCCAGCGAAATCTTGTGCAGGCCGATCCCCCAGTACCACATGCCCAGAAAGGTCACGCCCAGCACCAGCGGAATGGTGATACCCACCACCAGGCCGGGCCGCATGTCCAGCGTGTAGCGCCGCCACAGCGGATGGTTGCCGGGTCGCTTGTGCAGTCCCAGGCTGATGAAGCTGACCGCCAGCACGATGACCACCGCCTCGATGAGCACGTGGATGAACTCGTTCACCGAGGTGCTCACCGTCTTGGGTTGGTCTTGCACCTGCACCAGCTTGACTCCGGCCGGCAGACTTTTGCCGATCTGCAGCGCCATGGCATCCATGGCCTTGCCCAACGTGATGATGTCGCCGCCCTTGGCCATCGACACGCCGAGTGCAATCACTTCCTTGCCCTGAAAACGTACCTTCACGCTAGGCGGATCGATATAGTCCCGGGTGATCTCGGCAATATCGCCCAGCCGCAACTGGCCCGCACCCGCCGTGGTGCTGGTAGCCCCCCGGATCGGCATGGCCCGCAGCTGCTCCACCGTCTGGAACTGCCCACCCACCCGCACTTGCACCACATCCAGCGGCGTCTGCACCGCTCCGGCGCTTTCCACCGCGTTTTGCTGGCCGAGTTGGGTCAACACCTGGTTCATATCCAGCCCTAGCTGGGCCAAGCGCTTTTGCGATACCTCCACGTAGACTTTTTCGTCCTGCACGCCAAACAGCTCCACCTTGCCCACATCGGGCACACGCAGCAGCTTTTGGCGCACATCGTCGGCAAACACCTTGAGCTCGGCATTGCTGAAGCCTTCTGATTCCAGCGCGTAGATCACGCCATACACATCGCCAAAGTCGTCGTTGAAAAATGGCCCCTGCACGCCCGATGGCAGGGTGTACGCCATATCTCCGATTTTTTTGCGGACCACGTACCAGAGGTTGGCTACCTCGCTGCCTTTGATCGAATCCTTCACCTGGAAGATGATCTGCGACTCACCCGGCTTGGAATAGCTGCGGATCTTGTCGGCATAGGGCACCTCCTGCAAGCTACGCTCCAGCCTGTCGGTCACCTGCTCGGCTACCTGCTGGGCCGTGGCACCCGGCCAGAAGGTTTTAACCACCATCACCCGGAAGGTGAACGGCGGGTCTTCGTCCTGGCCGAGCTGGAAATAAGCGGCAAAGCCCATCACCATCAGCACCACCAGCAGGTAGCGGGTCAGCGCGGGGTGCTCCAGCGCCCATTTGGACAGGTTGAAGCCCGGTTTGGGCTGTTCGGGGGTATGGGGTTGCGTCATCAGAAACTCACTGTGCAGCAGATGCGGATGCGGCCACGGGTGGCGCTACATTTTCAGTAGCTGCTTGCGGTGATGCAGGCTGCGACGGAGTCGGTTTTGACTGGTAAATTGATACTTTTTGCCCTTCGGCCAGCACGTGTACACCGGCGGCCACCACCTGCATCCCGGGCTGCAAACCGCCTGCAATCACGGTCTCGTTGCCGTCTGCTGTGGCCACCACCACCGGCTGGGACTTCACCGTCATCGTGGCCGGGTCGACCAGCCACACTGCAGTCTTGCCATCGGCCTCTTGCTTGAGAGCGCTGGTCGGCAGCTTGATGACCGGCGTGCCAGCCAGACTCAACGATTTGGGCAGCACGCTCACCGTGGTGCCCAGACCGGGGGCGGTCTTGGCATCGATGGCCACTTTCACCTGAAAGGTCCGGGTCACCGGGTCGGCGCTGGCCGCCACCTCGCGCACCTTGCCCTCCAGCGTGGTCTTACTGGCCCACACCCGCACTTCCACAGCCGAACCCAGCGTCACCGCCGCCACCCGGTCTTCCGGCACCACAAACACCACGTCACGGGCACCATCACGGGCCACGCGCACCACCGGCGTACCGGCGGCCACCACCTGGCCGGGCTCGGCGGCCACCGCGGTGACCACCCCGGCTACATCCGACACCAGCCGGGTATACGCTGCCTGGTTGCCCTGGGACGACAACTGCGCCTGCGCCTGCAGCACCTGGGCCTGCGCTGACTTGAGGGCGCTATCCCGCTGCTCCAACTGGGCACCGCTGATGAAGTTCTGCTCCTTCAGCTCTTTGTAACGCTTGTAATCGGCACTGGCCAGATCACGGTTGGTGGCGGCGGATGCCAGTTGTGCGCGGGCCGCGTCGGCGGCCAGTTGGTAGTCCTTGGGGTCCAGCTGTGCCAGCACCTGGCCCACCGTGACGCGCTGGCCCAGCTCGGCCTGGCGACGGGTGATCTTGCCCGCCACCCGAAAACCCAGGGCCGACTCGGTCTGCGCACGTACTTCACCGGCAAACTCCAGCGATGCCTGCATGCCGCTGGGGGCCACCGTCAGGACCTTGACGGCACGGATAGGCTCAGGCGCAGGCTCAGGCTTGGAACATGCCGCCAGCACCGCCACCAACCCGACGCAGCACGCGCTGGCACGGAACAGGGGACGCACGCTGGGCGGCAACGAAAATTGGTATGACATAGCAAGCCTAAGAAAGTAGGACTGGGCAGTGTCCGTCGACGGACCCAAGGCCCATCACCGGGGCACTGCAAAAGTCGTGAAAACTATGAAAACGGTCAGAACCATTATTACTGACTCGCGGGTTAGTGAACCAGCAGAAACCCCCAAGCAGCCAAGCGACAATCCGGGTGTGAACGCACTACCCATGTTGAACCCACTTTGAAACAAAATGCTACCCCACAAACCGTGGACCACTATGAGAATTTTCCGGTGGCATCGGTCTTGTGCCCGGCCCGGCTGCGCCCGCCCATCGCCGCCATCTACTGGTTTGCCCGCACCGCGGACGACATCGCCGACGAGGGCGACGCCCCGGCAGCCCAGCGGCTGGCCGACCTGTGCGCCTACCGCACCGACCTGGCAGCCGCCGCAGCAGGCCGTAGCGCCTCGGACCGCTGGCCCCAGGTGTTCGGCCCCTTGCAGGCCGCCATGGCCGCCTGGAAACTACCCGAATCGCTGCTGGCCGACCTGCTGAGCGCCTTTACCCAAGACGTCATCAAAACTGATGAAGAAATGGGTTACGCCGACCGCGCCGAGCTGCTGGACTACTGCCAGCGCTCCGCCGCGCCCGTGGGCCGCCTGCTGCTGCACCTGTATGGCGTGATGGATGCGCAGTCGCTGCAACACAGCGATGCCATTTGCAACGCCCTGCAACTCATCAACTTCTGGCAAGACCTGAGCCGGGACCTGCCGCGTGGCCGCTACTACCTGCCGCAAGACCGCAGCCAGCACCATGGTGTGGATGCTGCCGCCCTGGCCCAAAAGCCCCAAAGCCCCGCCCTGACCCGCCTGATGGAAGAAAACCTGGCCTGGGCCCGCGCCCTGATGCGCAGCGGCGCGCCCCTGGTGCACCGCGTGCCGGGCCGGGCCGGCTGGGAGTTGCGCCTGGTGGTACAAGGCGGCCTGCGCATTCTGGACAAGATCGAAGCCATGGGCTGTGCCACCCGCTACCAAAGGCCCACGGTGGGCAAAGCCGACATCCCCGTGATGCTGTGGCGCGCGCTTTGGATGTAACAATGCGCAAACTTCTACGTAACTATCCAAGCCCTCTTGCAGGCAGAACGAGCGCCGCCCAGAAACACCGCAGAACTGGCTTTGCCAGGCTGCTGGTGTTGCCCCCTGCAAGGGGGTTGGCGAGAAGCGCTTGCGCTGTAGCCTGGGGGTGAGCCTCTTTTTCCATGACCCCCGAGCAATACGTCCAAAACAAAGCCGCGTCTTCTGGCAGCAGCTTCTACTACGCCTTTCTGTTCCTGCCCAAACCCCGCCGGGCCGCTATCACCGCCTTTTATGCCTTCTGCCGCGAGGTGGATGACGTGGTGGACGAAATAGCCGATGCCAGCGTCGCCCGCACCAAATTGGCCTGGTGGCAGGGCGAAGTAGCCAACGCCTATGCGGGCCAACCCACCCACCCGGTGATGCTGGCCCTGATGCCACTGGCCGCCGACTACCAGATCGAGCAACGCCACCTGCAGGCCATCATCGAAGGCTGCCAGATGGACCTGGAGCAAACCCGCTACCTCGACTTCCCCGGCCTGCAGCGCTACTGCCACCTGGTGGCAGGCGTGGTGGGCGAGGTGTCGGCCCGCATCTTTGGCCAGACCGACCCCGCCACCACCGCATACGCCCACACCCTGGGCCTGGCCTTCCAGCTCACCAACATCATCCGCGACGTGGGCGAAGACGCGCTGATGGGCCGCATCTACCTGCCGGTCAACGAGCTGCAGCAGTTTGAAGTCAAGGCCCACGAAGTCTTGAAGCGCACCTATTCCGACCGCTTCACCGCCCTGATGCGCTTCCAGGCCCAGCGCGCCCATGGCCTGTACGAAGAAGCCTTTGCCATGCTGCCCGCCGCCGACCGCCGCGCCCAAAAGCCGGGGCTGATGATGGCCAGCATCTACCGCACCCTGCTGCGCGAGATCGAGGCCGACAACTTCCAGGTGCTGCACCAGCGCGTCAGCCTGACCCCGCTGCGCAAGCTCTGGCTGGCGTGGCGCGTGCAGGCATTGAATCGTTTATGAGAATCGCGGTGATCGGCGCAGGCTGGGCCGGACTGGCCGCCGCCGTCACCGCCACCCAGGCCGGGCACCACGCTACGGTTTTTGAAGCATCTCGCGCTGTTGGGGGAAGGGCCAGGGCCATTTTTGGCACTGAACTTGACAACGGCCAGCACATCCTCATCGGGGCCTACACCGATACGCTGCGGCTGATGCGCACCGTGGGCGTGGACCCAGACCAGGCCCTGCTGCGCCTGCCGCTGACCCTGCTGTTTCCCAATGGCGACGGCCTGCGTCTGCCCAACCTGCCCGCGCCCTTCGATGCCTTCATCGGCATCCTGCAAGCGCGTGGCTGGGGTTGGCGTGACAAGGTGGCTTTGCTGCGCACGGCCATTGGCTGGCAACTGGCGCGCTTCCAGTGCCGCCCCCAGCAATCCGTAGCCGACCTGTGCGCCGGGCTCACGCCGCGGGTGGTGGAGGAGCTGGTCGAGCCCCTGTGCGTAGCGGCGCTGAACACGCCCGCAAATTGCTCCAGCGGCCAGGTGTTTTTGCGGGTGATCCAGGATTCGCTGTTCGGTGCGCCCGGTGGCTCCAACCTGCTGCTGCCCCGTGTGGACCTGGGCGCGCTGTTCCCGGTACCCGCCCAGCGCTGGCTGGAAGCCCACGGGGCCACCGTCACGCTGGGCCACCGCGTGCAAACGCTGCAGCCCTTTGGCACGCAATGGCACGTGGACGGAGACGTGTTTGACAGCGTGCTGCTCGCCTGCCCGCCGTGGGATGCCGTCCGGCTGGTGGAGCGCAGCGGTGTGGCGGCAGCTACCTGGCTGGCGCAGGCCCACGCGCTGCAATTCGAGTCCATCGCCACCGTCTACGCCACCAGCCCTACCCAACCTTCCCGGCTTTCCCAACCTATGTTGTCGCTAAGGGGTGGCCCTGCGCAATTTGTGTTCGACCGGGGCCAGCTCGGCGGCCCGGCGGGCCAACTGGCTTTGGTGGCCAGTGCCAGCCAGGGCGACAAACAGGCGTTGGAAGACGCCGTCATTGCCCAGGGCCGTTTGCAACTCGCCCTGCCCGACCTGCAGGCCGTGCAGACCGTGGTCGAAAAGCGCGCCACCTTTGCCTGCACCCCCGGACTGCAGCGGCCCGCCCAACACATCGCGCCCGGCCTGGCGGCCTGCGGCGACTATGTGGACGGGCCGTACCCGGCCACACTGGAAGGCGCAGTGCGCAGCGGCATGGCAGATTTGCTATTCATTCAGTAGCTAGTTACGCCCATGGAATAAGCGCTAACGGCCATTTTTGCACTCATTTCATTTTGACGACGACTTTGCCTTTTGCGCGGCCTGCTGCCACGTAAGCCAGGGCCTCGTTGGTCTGTTCGAACGCAAAGACCCGGTCCACCACCGGGCGGATGGCTCCCGCCTCGACGAGCCGGGTGATCTCGCCCAGTTGGCTGCCGTCTGCCCGCATAAAGAGGAACGCGTAATCAATACCACGGCGCCGGGCCTTGCGCCGGATGCCCGCGCTCAAGAGCCGCAGGACTAGCCGCACAAACCCCGGCGCGCCGATCTGCTGGCCGAATGCAGGGTCCGGCGGCCCGGAGATGGAGATGAGCTGGCCGCCGCTTTGGAGCACGCGCAGGGATTTGGCCAGCGTGGTGCCGTCCTGGCTGTTCAGCACCACGTCGTAGCCGTGCAAGACATCCTCAAAGTCCTGCGTCTTGTAGTCGATCGCGACATCGGCGCCCAGGCTTTTAACCAGCGCGAGATTGCCGGTGCCCGTGGTCGTGGCAACCACCGCACCCAGATGCTTGGCCAACTGGATCGCCACCGTGCCGACACCGCCGGAGCCCGCCTGGATGAAGACTTTCTGCCCTTTGTGTAGTTGGGCCTTTTCAACCAGCACCTGCCAGGCCGTCAACGCCACCAGGGGAAGGGACGCGGCCTCTTCCATGGTGATGTTCTGGGGCTTGCGCGCCAGCGATGCCTCTTTGACCGGTACGAACTCGGCGAAAGTACCGATCCGAAAATCGTCCGCCCGCGCATAGACCTCGTCGCCCAACTGGAACTTCCGCACGCCCGGGCCCACCTGCACCACCACCCCGGCCACGTCATGCCCCAGGATGAGAGGCAGGCGGTAGGGCAGGATGCGCTTGAACTCGCCATCCCGGATCTTGGAGTCCAGCAGGTTCACACCAGCGGCATGGACCTGGACCAGCACCTCGTCATCTCGCAGCTCGGGCTGCGGCATGTCGGCCAGGCGCAACGCGCCCTGTTTGGCGTACCGGTCGAGAACAAATGCTTTCATGGGTTTTCCTAGTCTTGTTTGCAGAATTTCCGCATGACGATCATCATATTTTCAGGCGTGCAAAAAACGATGCGTCTGCGCAGGTTCAGGCGGGGGTCAGGTGCTTCAAGGCGGCGGCGCACAGGCTGTCGGCCAGCGCGGGCTCGTCCACGGCGCGGGCCAGCAGCAAAGTGCCCACCATGGTGGCGACGGTGACCAGGGCGCGTTCGTGGGCAGCGGGCTGCCCCCAATCCGGGGACTGGCGTGCGACCAGATCGACCATGGCCTTGATGTGCCGGGTAGTCACCTGGCGCACTTCGGGGGCCTGGCGCGCCGTCTCCGAGCCCAGCGCGGCCAAGGGGCAGCCCAGCTCCACTTGCGCCAGATGCTCCCGCGAGAGGTAAGCCTGCAGCATGGATGCCACAGCCTGCGTGGGGGGCACGCTGGCGACCACCGCCGCCGCAAGGGTGGCGGACTCTGCGCAGGCCCGCCCCGCGGCTTCTGCCAGCATCGCCTCGCGCGAGGCGAAATGGGCATAGAAGGCACCGTGGGTCAGGCCCGCCTCCTGCATGATGTCGGCCACGCCGGTGCCGCCGTAGCCGCTGCGGCGGATCGCCCGCGCTGCGGCGGACACGATGCGTTCGTGGGAGGCTTCTTTGGCGGTGCTTCTGACGTTGGGCATTGACTTTCGCATGATATACATCATACATTTTTCCTGAAAACCAGGTCGTGGTTTTCAGGAACAGGGTCAAACACTGCCCATCTGGCACCGCGCCATACACATACCGCCCCTGCCCTGCCACAGGGCGAGGAGGGCAGCGGTGTTCACGGAATCAGCGGTGGGGCTTGTGGTCGTCACGCAGGCTTTTGATGGTGTCGTGGTTCTTCTGCACACCCCGCATCTGGCGTGCCACGATGCCCTGGATGTCCAGCGGCAGCGCTTGCTTCAGCGCCTTGCGGTAGCGGCCCAGAGCGATGTCTTCGCCGCGCTCGCACTCTTCCAGCACGGCCAGGTCGTCGCCATCGTCGCCTGTCAGCATCTCACGCACCGCGACCCAGCCCCGGTGCACGGTGCCGCCCACGGTGCCGCTGTCTGCGGGCGTACCGCCCAGGCGCACCACCTCGCTGGCCAGTTCAGCGGCCGCGCTGGCGCATTCGTGCATGCGCTCGGAAAACACGGCTTGCAGGTTGGAGGCCCTGGTGCGTTCGATGCAGGCCTTGAAGCCGTATTCACCGTCGTAACAGGTTTCGATCAGGTCGTTCAGCGTGGCGACCACGTCGTCGTTATGCATGGGCAACTCGGCATCCAAGTTGCCCTCCACGGGCACAGCCAGACCACCCAGCAGACCCGGATTGAGGTTGATTTCGTTGGCCATAAAAAAGCTCCTTCAGGAAATGGAATGGAATCCGAGCCACCCTGTGTGGCGCGGTAGGTGCATCCATCTTCCCGCGGGGCCTGCAGCTTGTACGTCAGCCAAGCCATGCCCTGTGTGTAGGAAAAAACGCCGCTGCGGCAGGCCGTCAATCACTATCTATTGAATAGCTGCTTACGCCGATGGAATAAGCGCTGAAGGCACTTTTTGCTTAAATTCCGAGCGCAAGGCACAGCGCCCCCAGCTCCACCACATGCAGGTGCGGCTGGACGGGGTGGTCCCAGGTGTGGTCGGCGCGGTTCACCCACACCGTTTGCATGCCTGCATTCGCAGCCCCCACCACGTCCATCAGCGGGTCGTCGCCCACGTGCAGCACCGCCTCGGGGGCCACCTGGGCGGCGCTGGCGGCGGCGTGGAAGATGCGCGGGTCGGGCTTGGCCACGCCGAATTCCCGGGCGCTCACGGCGGCGTGGAACAGGTGGCCGATACCGACGCGGTGCACGTCGGCGTTGCCGTTGCTCAGGGCCACCAGGGGGTAGCGCGCCGCCAGCCGGGCCAGCGCGGGCAAGGCATCGGCGTAGAAGTCCACCCGCTGGCGGGCGGCAAAAAACACCTCGAACGCGGGCTCGGCCAGGGCCGGGTCGTCGCCCGCATGGCGCAATGCCAGGCGGATGGATTCCAGGCGCAGCGTGCTCAGGTCGTGCCGCAGGTCGGGCCGTTCTCGCTCCAGGGCCTCGCGCACCGCGCGCAGCGCCAGGGTGGTGGGGTAGCGGGCGACCGTGGCCGGAGCAGAGTCGGCCAGCCATTGCAGCAGCGTGGCCTCGGCCCGCTCGATGGCGGGCCACACGGGCCACAGGGTGTCGTCCAGGTCGAGGGATATGGCTTGGATGGAGGAAGTGTTCAGCATAGGTACGGGAGAATACCGCCATGCCCTTATTTGCCTCTCCCTTCCGCCCAGAACCCCCTTTCAACCACGCCCAAACCGCCCGCACCGGCGTCCTGTACTGCAACCTGGGCACGCCCGACGCGGCCACGGCAGCGGCGGTGCGCCCCTACCTGAGGCAATTCTTGAGCGACCACCGCGTCATCGAAATCCCCAAAGTCGTGTGGAACGTGATCCTGCACGGCATCATCTTGCGCACCCGGCCCAAGCAGTCTGCCGCCAAATACGCCAGCATCTGGACCCCGCAGGGCTCGCCGCTGCGCACCGGCACGGCCCAGCAGGCCACCCTGCTCCAAGGCTGGCTGGGCGAGCGCGGCCACCGGGTGCAGGTGGACTACGCCATGCGCTACGGCAGCCCGTCCATCGCCGAGCAGCTCGACAAGTTCAAAGCCAATGGCGTGACCCGCGTGCTCATCGTGCCCGCCTACCCGCAGTATTCGGCCACCAGCACGGCCAGCGTGTTTGACGCGGTGTACGACTGGGCCGCCCACACCCGCAACATCCCCGAGCTGCGCTTCATCAACCGCTACCACGATGATGCGGGCTACATCGCCGCCCTGGCCCGCCGCATCCGCAGCCACTGGCAGCAGCACGGCCGGCCCGACAAGCTGGTGATGAGCTTCCACGGCGTGCCCGCGCGCACCCTGCAGCTGGGCGACCCCTACCACTGCGAATGCCAAAAAACCGCCCGCCTGCTGGCCAACGCGCTCGACCTGGGCAAAGAGCAGTACCAACTCACCTTCCAGTCCCGCCTGGGCCGCGCCAAATGGCTGGAGCCCTACACCGAGCCCAGCCTGATCGCCATGGGCAAGGCCGGAGTCAAACGCGTGGATGTCGTCTGCCCCGGCTTCACCAGCGACTGCCTGGAGACGCTGGAAGAGATTGCCATGGAAGGCAAGGCCGCCTTTCTGAACGCGGGCGGCAAGGAATTCCACTACATCCCCTGCCTGAATGGCGAGCCCGACTGGATCACCGCCCTGAGCAGCATCGTGCAAAACCACCTGCAAGGCTGGCCCACGCAGGCCGCACCGGATGCGCAAGCCCTGGCGGATACGCAAGCCCGGGCCAAGGCGCTAGGAGCCATGCAATGAATTTAATAGCTACTTACGACTACGTCATCAGCGCTGGAGGCCGATTTGATGCATAAATTCGATGCCGTCATCATTGGCGCCGGTGCCGCCGGTTTGTTCTGTGCCGGTATCGCCGGGCAACGCGGTTTGAAGGTGTTGGTGATCGACCACAGCGAGAAGGTGGCCGAGAAAATCCGCATCTCGGGCGGTGGCCGTGCCAACTTCACCAACAAGGACGTGACCCCCGCCAACTTCCTCAGCGACAACCCGCACTTCTGCCGCAGCGCCCTCAGCCGCTACACGCCCAAGGACTTCACCGCGCTGATGACCCGCCACGGCATCGCCTTCCACGAAAAGCACAAAGGCCAGCTCTTTTGTGACCGCAGCGCCGAAGACCTGGTCACCATGCTGCTGGCTGAATGCGCCGCAGGCAACGTCACCCGCTGGCAGCCGTGCACCGTCAAAAACATCGCTTTTTCGGCCTCTAGCGCAGATGGAACCAGCGCAGGCAGCTATACCATTGATAGCAGCCATGGCCCCATCACCACGCCGCAGATCGTGATGGCCACCGGCGGCCTGTCCATCCCCAAGATCGGCGCAACCGACTTTGGTTACCGCATCGCCCAGCAATTCGGCCTGCGCATGGTCCCCCCCCGCCCGGCCCTGGTGCCCCTGACCTTCGACAGCGAAGCCTGGGCCCCCTACGCCCACCTGTCCGGCCTGGCGCTGCCGGTGCAGATCGAGGTGGGTGCCAAGAAGACCAAAACTGCCTTCCTGGAAGACCTGCTCTTCACCCACCGGGGCCTCAGCGGTCCGGCGGTGCTGCAGATATCCAGCTACTGGCGCGAGGGCACGCCCATCCGCCTGAACCTGGCCCCCGAGGTGGACCTGCCCCCCGCCCTGTCCCGCGCCAAAGCCACCTCGCGCAAGCTGATTGCCAACGAACTCGCGCAGCTCGTCCCCTCGCGCCTGGCCGATGCCTGGGCCGGCCAGGACCCCGCCTGGCAAAAACCCATCTGCGATGCCACCGACAAGGCCCTGGCCCAGCTGGCCGAAAAACTCGCCCGCTGGGAACTCACCCCCAACGGCTCGGAAGGCTACAAAAAAGCCGAGGTGACTGCCGGGGGCGTGGACACGCGGGATTTGTCGTCCCAAACCATGGAATCGAAGCAGCCGGGCTTGTTTTTCATCGGCGAGGTGGTGGATGTGACCGGGTGGCTGGGGGGGTATAACTTTCAGTGGGCCTGGGCGAGTGGGTTTGCGTGTGGGGGGGCGTTGGCGACGGCTCCAACCTGAGTCGCGTATTGACAACAGCTACACGCCGCTTAAAATCGTATATCCATCGTCCACACACCCGGAGAACCCCATGCGTGACGCACCCATCAACCTGCGCGCCCTGCCCGCCCAGCGCGACCTGATCGACCAGGCGGCGGTTTTGTTGGGCAAGAACCGCTCGGACTTCATGCTGGAGGCCGCCTGTGAGCGCGCCCAGGCGGTGGTACTGGACCAGGTGTTTTTCGGTCTGGACACAGACCGTTTCCAGGCCTTCACCGCCCTGCTGGATGCCCCCGCCAGCCCCAACCCCGGCCTGGCGCGGCTGATGGCGGTGCAGCCTCCTTGGGACAGCAAGGCCGCATGAGCTTGCAGTTATCGGCCCCGCAGCCGCTGACGGCCAGCCACCAGCTCAGCCAGTTTGCCTGCGGCGAGGCCTCGCTGGACGAATGGCTCAAGCGCCGTGCGCTGACCAACCACCTCAGCGGTGCCAGCCGCACCTTTGTGGTGGCCGACCCGGAAGGCCAGGTTTTCGGCTACTACGCCCTGGCTGCCGGTGCCGTGGCGCACCAGGATGCCACCAGCGCGGTACGGCGCAACATGCCCGACCCGGTGCCCGTGATGGTGCTGGCCCGGCTGGCGGTGGACCAGCGTGCCCAAGGCCTGAAGCTGGGTGCGTCCCTGCTGCAAGATGCCGTGAACCGGGCGCTGGCGGTTGCGCAGAACGCCGGTGTGCGCGCGCTGCTGGTCCATGCGCTGAACGAACCGGCCAGAGCGTTTTATGCGCACTATGGATTCCAGGCTTCGCATTTGCATCCATTGACGTTGATGTTGCGGCTCAACGCACCACTTTCTTAAAGCTGCATGGGGCTCCAGCGCAAATTTCACCTGCGCTACCAGATCTCAACATTCACCCCAACGCCCCCCATGATCGCCTCCCTCCCCATGTACCTGTCCCACCCGGCAGGTAGCGCCGCGTTGTGGCGCAGCATCGCCCAGACCCTGCGCCAAGCGGGTGTGGCCGATGTACCCACCGAACTCAGCATCCCCACCAACGCCGACCTCACCGCCCATTGGCTGCGGCCCGATCTGCTGTTCAGCCAGACCTGCGGCTACCCCATCGTGGACGCGCTGGAGGGCCAGGTGCAGGTGGTTGGCGCGCTGCGCTATACCGCGCCGGGCTGCGATGGCATCCACTACAGCAGCCACCTGGTGTGCCGCGCCAACGACCCCAGCAGCACCCTGGCGGCGTTTCGCAACCGGGTGGCGGCCTACAACTCTACCGATTCGCAGTCGGGCTACCGCAGCCTGCGCGACATGGTGGCTCCACTCGCGGTGGGCGGGCAGTTCTTTGCGCGGACCATTGCCTCGGGCGCACACGTCGATTCGCTGGCCTTGGTGCGCAGCGGGCAGGCAGATATTGCCGCCATTGACTGCATCAGCTACGCGCAGTTCCAGCGCTTCCAGCCCGAGGCGGTGGATGGCATCCGCATCCTGGGCCGCACTGCGTCGGCTCCGGGCACGCCGCTGATCACGGCCCTGGCCACCCCGCCCGCGCTGCTGGCCCTGCTGCGCCAAAGCCTGCACCGGGCGATGGCCGACCCCGCCCTGGCTGCCATGCGCGATGCGCTGCTGATTGGCGGGTTTGAAACCGTGGATGCCGCCGCTTACGCGGGTATGAAAGTACAGGACCGTCGGGCCGAGGCAATGGGGTTGGCGGGGCTATAGTGCCCCAAATAGCCCTTCCTTCAGCCACCCGGACCGCCCCATGCCCACCACCAACACCTACGACCAACCCATCGGCGATGCCCTGCCCGCCTGGACGGCCCGCGCACTGCCCTCGCCCGGCCCGCTTCCGGGGCGCTTCTGCCGCCTGGAGCCGCTGGATGCCACCCGCCACGCCGACGACCTGTTCGCCGCCTACAGCCAGGCCCCCGATGGCCGCGACTGGACCTACATGCCGGTGGGCCCGTTCGCCACGCTGGCCAACTACCGCGCCCATGCCGCACAGGCGGCGGTGGCCCCCGGCTTCTTGCACTACGCGGTGATCGACCTGCGCACCGAGCGCGCCGTGGGCACGCTGGCACTGATGCGCATGGACCCGGCGAATGGCGTGATCGAGGTGGGTTTTGTGGCGTTCTCGCCGCTGCTGCAACGCACGCCCATCTCCACCGAGGCGCAGTTTCTGCTGATGCAGTACGCATTCGACAGCCTGGGCTACCGGCGCTTTGAGTGGAAGTGCGACAGCCTGAACGCGCCGTCCATGGTGGCGGCCAAGCGGCTGGGTTTCCAGTACGAGGGCATCTTCCGCCAAGCGGTGGTGTACAAGGCGCGCAACCGCGATACCGCCTGGTTTTCCATCATCGACACCGAGTGGCCGGTACTGCGCTCGGCCTTCACGCAGTGGCTGGCGGCAGACAACTTTGACGCGCAGGGGCTGCAGCGGCAATCGCTCACGCAATTGCGTTCACTATCGGTTTGATAGCTGCATGCGCCATGCCATAAGCGCTAGTACCTGATTTCGTATAAATCAGCGCGCGTAAGCTTTGCTGTAGCGCGCTTCCAGCCGGCGGTGCACGGCGTATTCGTAGACCAGGCACAGCGACCAGTAGATCAGCGCGGCCAGCAGGTAGAAGGTGAAGGGCTTGAAGGTGGCCGAGATCACGTCGTTGATGATCTTCAGCAGCTCGGCCACGGTAATGACCGACAGCACCGAGGTGTCTTTGAACAGCCCGATCAAGGTGTTGCTGATGCCCGGAATCGCCAGCCGCAGCGCCTGGGGCGTCACCACAAAGCGCAGGGTCTGGAATGGGGTCAGCCCCAGGCTCAGGCCCGCGCTCCACTGGCCGTGGGTGATGCCGTTCAGCGCGCCACGCAGCGTCTCGGACAAATAGGCGCTGGCGTTGACGATCAGCACCAGCGTGCCGATCACCACCAGCGGCAAATCCAGCCCCATGGAGCCAATGCCAAAGTAGATCAAAAACGCCTGTATCAGCTGCGGCGTGCCGCGCATGAAGCTCACATACAGGCCGAAAAATCCCGCCAGCACCGGGATTTTTTCAAACCGCGCCCAGGTGATGAACAGCGCCACCGGCAGGCCGAACACCATGCCCAATAAGGCATAGCCCACGGTGTAGGCCGTACCCCAGGCGATGAGCGGCGCGGAATCCCAGATGGGTTGGAGGGTGTCAATCACGTGGCAGAACCTTGCAAATAAAAACGCCCGCTGGGGGCGGGCGCATTGTGGACTATTTGGAACACCCCCAGGCTGCAGTGCTTCGCATCTTTCTCCAACCCCCTTGCAGGGGGCAACACCAGCAGCCTGGCAAAGCCAGTTCTGCGGTGTTTCTGAAATAGATCGTTCGCCTGCAGCTGAGCGGTGGTCGTTCCAAACAAGTTTATTTAGATGCGTCCACGCCAAACCATTTCATGGAAATTTTGGCGTAGCTGCCGTCCTTGACGATTTCGCCCAGGGCTTTGTCCAGCGCGTCTTTCAGCTTGGGGCTGCCCTTGCGGAAAGCGATGCCCTGCTTTTGCGGGTTGTCCAGCAGCACGGTGGACGGGCGCAGGGGCAGCTTGGCCTCCTTGATCATGTAGGGCACCAGCAGCCGGTCGTTCAGCGCGGCATCGATGCGGCCATTGGCCAGATCCTGCAGGTTCAGCGGCGCGGAGGTGTAAGCCTTGATGTCAATGCCGCCCACCTTGGCCAGAGTTTCGGCATAGATGCTGCCCTGGCCCGCGCCAACTTTTTTGCCCTTGAGGGCATCCAGGTTGGCGTAGTCGGCCTTGTCATCCTTGCGCAGGATGATTTGCGCGAACGACAGGGTGTAGGGCACCGAGAAGTCAAACTCCAGGGCGCGCTTTTCGGTCATGGTGACCTGCGACACGACCAGGTCGTACTTGCCCACCTGCAGACCGGCCAGGATGGTGGCCCACTCGGTGGCCACAAACTCGGGCTTCACGCCCAGCTTGGCGGCGATGGCGTTGGAGATGTCCACGTCAAAGCCCTGCAGCGCGCCGGTCTTGGCATCCTTGAAGTTGAACGGCGGGTAGGTGCCTTCCATGGCGATCTTCACCACGCCTTTGGACTTGATGGTGTCGAGCAGGTCGTCGGCCAGGGCCGCATGGGCCAGACCGAGGCACAGTGCCGCGGCGCAGATTTTTTTCAGCATGGAATGCCTTTGGAGAAAGGGGTTGAAGAGAGCGGCTGCAGCACGTGTCAGCCCGCATATGCAAACATTCTAGCCACCGGTTTGCATACATTTTTGACCGTCGATTGGCATTGAATATGCTTATGTAAATAATTCAGTTGCGCTATTCCGGCAAAGTCCATTAGCATCACCTGTCCATACTACCCTATACAAGTACCCCCATGACCCGCTCCAGCGACGCACCTTCCCACGGCTTTGAATGGCCGACCTGGCTTTTGGCGGCCTGTGTGTACCTGGGCTGGGGCTTGGTGGTGGGCTACTGGTCAGAATTAGGCAGCGGCTGGGGCAGCGCGGCACTGCTGCTGCTGACCTGCTGGTACATGAGCCTGCAGCACGAACTGGTGCACGGCCACCCCACCGCATCGCCGAAAATCAACCGCCTGCTGGGCCTGGCACCGCTGGCCGTGTGGTACCCGTTTGACCTGTACCTGCACAGCCACCTGATCCACCACCAGGACGAGCACCTGACCCGCCCCGGCATCGACCCCGAAAGCAACTACCTCACCGCCGCCCAGTTTGCCGCCCTGCCCGCCTGGCAGAAAACCTGCTGGCGCTGGCAGCGTTCGGTGCTGGGCCGCCTGGTGGTCGGCCCCGCGCTGGCCATCGTGCCGACCTGGGCCGACATCGTGCGCAAGCCGCTGCGCGGCGACTGGTCGCAAACCGCCAGCTGGGCCGAACACCTGCTGCTGCTGGCGGGCATGCTGTGGGCTTTGCAGCACTGGGCCGGCATCCACCCGCTGCACTACCTGCTGATCGTCTACCCGGCACTGGGCCTGGCCATGCTGCGCTCGCTGTACGAACACCGCCCGGCCGACCGCCCCGCGCACCGCATCGCCATCAACGAGGCGGGCTTCTTCTGGCGCCTGCTCTACCTGAACAACAACTTCCACGTGGTGCACCACGAAACCCCCAGCATGCCCTGGTATCGGCTGCGCACCACCTACCTGGCCGACCGCGCGGGCTACCTGCGACGCAACGGCGGCTTTCTGGTGCCGGGCTACGGCCATTTAATGCGCCGGTTTGCGCTGTCGCCCATCGATTCGCCGGTTTTGCCCGAGGACCTGGTGCTGCATCCCAAGAGCCACCCTACACACTGACACCCACTGACCCGATGCTGAGTTCTTTTCCGATGTACGCGGCTGGGTCGGCAGCCAATGCCGCGCTGTGGCAATCTGTGGCCGCGCAGTTGAAGCTCCCCGCCACGCTGGCCCAGCCCACCGACCTGCTGGCCCACTGGCTGGACCCCGAACTGCTGCTCAGCCAAACCTGCGGCTACCCCCTGACCCACGCGCTGGCCGGGCAGGTGCAACTGGTGGGCGCTTTTCGCTACACCGCCCCTGGCTGCGACGGCCTGCGCTACCGCAGTCAGCTGGTCTGCCGCAGCGCCGATGCCGGGCTGCCACTGGCCGGGTTCCGGGGCCGCACCGTGGCCTACAACGCCGAAGATTCGCAATCCGGCTACAACAGCCTGCGTGCGCTGGTGGCCCCGCTGGCACGCAACGGCCACTTTTTTGGCAACGCCGTGGCCACCGGCTCGCACCACGCCTCGGTGGACAGCGTGCGCAACGGCCAGGCCGATCTGGCCGCCATCGACTGCGTGACCCTGGCCCTGCTGCAGCGCGACCACCCCGAAATGGTGCGCGGCGTGCAGGTCTGCGGCCACACCGCACCGGCCCCGGGCCTGCCACTGATCACCTCCTTGCACACGCCCCCCGACGTACTGCTGGCCCTGCGCCAAGCCCTGCAGCACGCCATGCGCGACCCAGCCCTTGCAGATGCCCGCGCGGCGCTGCTGATTGAAGATTTCGCCGAGCTGCCGCTAGCCGACTTTGATGCCATCACCCAGATGGAAGCACGCGCAAACCGCGCTGGTTACAGGCTATAATCCAAGGCTTTGCTGGCAAACCCCTGCTGCCTGATCAATTTAATAGCAGGGGAACACCGCAGATTCTTTGTCCAACGGCCTGATCTTCCTTTCGACAAGACCTGCACCTAAATCGGAACCCATTTCTGTCATGACAACCATCCGTGTAAAAGAAAACGAACCCTTTGACGTCGCTCTGCGCCGTTTCAAGCGCACCATTGAAAAGCTCGGCCTGCTGACCGACCTGCGTGCGCGCGAGTTCTACGAAAAGCCCACCACCGAGCGCAAGCGCAAGAAGTCGGCCGCTGTCAAGCGCCACTACAAGCGCGTGCGTTCCATGCAGCTGCCTAAAAAGCTGTACTAAGCGCCTTTTCAAACTGTCCGCAGTTTGACAAGCCCGCCCAGGGACGCCAGGGCGGGCTTTTTGCTTTTCAGAATCCCCCAACACCAGGAACCGCGATGTCCCTCAAAGAACAAATCACCGAAGACATGAAAACCGCCATGCGCGCCAAGGACTCCGTGCGCCTGGGTACGGTGCGCCTGCTGCTGGCCGCCCTCAAGCAAAAAGAAGTGGATGAGCGCGTGGTGCTGGACGATGCGGCCGTGGTCGCCATCGTCGACAAGCTGATCAAGCAGCGCAAGGACTCCATCGATGCCTTCACCAAGGCCGAGCGTGCCGACCTGGCCGACATCGAAAAAGCCGAGCTCACCGTGCTGTCGGCCTACCTGCCCCAGCGCCTGGATGCCGAGCAGGTGGCTGCCGAGGTGCGCACCCTGGCCGCCGCCATGGTGGCCGAGCTGGGGCGTGCACTGGGTGCGGGCGACATGGGCAAGCTGATGGGTGCCGCCAAGGCGCAATTGGCGGGCAAAGCCGAGATGGGCCAGGTATCGGCTGCCGTGAAGGCCGCATTAGCCGGGTAAGCCAACCAAACGGCAGGCTGCCGCGTTGAGATACGAGTGATCACTCTCGCGAACGTCGCAAACTTCGCAAACTTCGCAAACGCCATGCCGTCCACACTATTGCAAAAAGCCGCCCACCTACTGGGCGCGCTGGCCATTGCCCTGGCCGCCAGCCACACCCTGGCGCAAGATGCTCCACCGGGCCGGGTCGCGCGCCTGAGCCTGATGGAAGGCTCGGTCAGCTTCGCCCCGGCCGATAGCGACGACTGGAGCCTGGCTGAATTCAACCGCCCCCTGACCAGCGGCGACCGGCTGCGAACCGCGCCTGGCGCGCGGGCCGAACTGCACAGCGGTTCCACGGCTTTGCGCATCAACGGCCAAACCGCGCTGGAGATCAGCGAACAAGATGACAACAGCACCCGCCTCACCCTGACCCAGGGCAACCTGGCTCTGCGCGTGCGCCAGCTCTACCCCGGCGAAACGCTGGAGGTCAACACCCCCAACCTGGCCTTCACCGCCAGCCAGCCCGGCGAGTACCGGCTGGATGTGGATGCCCGCTCCGGCACCACGGCGGTCACCGTGCGCAGTGGCAGCGCGGTGGTGTACGGCGAAAACGGCGTATCCCGCACCCTGGGCAGCCAGGAGCAGGCCCGCTTTTTCGACCGGCAACTGGGCCAGGAAGAGATACGCGCCAACCTGCAGCGCGACAGCTTCGACCTCTGGTCCTATGCCCGCGATCGGGCCGAAGACCAGTCACAAAGCGCCCGCTACGTGTCGCGCGAAGTCATTGGTTACCAGCAACTGGACGGCCATGGCGACTGGCGCACCGACAGCGAATACGGCGCGGTATGGTTTCCACGCGTCACCGTGGGCCAGTGGGCCCCCTACCAAAACGGCCAATGGCGTTGGATTTCTCCTTGGGGCTGGACCTGGGTAGACAACGCGCCCTGGGGCTTTGCGCCGTCACACTATGGCCGCTGGGCACAGATTGGCGCGCAATGGGCCTGGGTGCCTGGGCCAAGGCAGCAGCGCCCCAGCTACGCGCCCGCCCTGGTGCAGTTTGACGGTGCCAACCGTTTCGACCAGGACCGCCGCAGACCACCGCAAGGCCAGTGGACTCCGTTGGCCCCCGGCCAGACCTGGCGGCCCCAGTACCCGCAGTACACACAACAACCACAGTACCAGCGCCCCAGCGACAACTTCAACCGCCCCCCGCAGCCAGACTGGAACCGCGCCCCGCGCCCCAATGACCCACGCCCGACGCGGGTGGAGCCCATGGTGCAGCCACCGCCCCAGGCCATCTGGCCGCAACAAGCCACGCCCCATCCACGCCCGGAAATACGTATGCAGGATGCCCCGCGCAACCAGGCCGAACTGGAGCAGCGGGCACAGATGCAGCGCCAGCAGCAGATAGACCGCGAACGCCAGCAGCAAGAGCAAAACCGCAACCAGATGCAGCAGCAAGGCCTGCGTGAGCAAGTGCAGCGCCAGCGCGAAGCTGCGCAACAGCAAATGCAACAACAACAGCTGCAACAACAGCAGCAGCAACAGCAGCAACAAAGATCGACACTGCAGCAACGGATGCAGCAGGACATGCGCGACCAGCAAGAACGCCAGCGCATGGAACAAGCCCGACCTGCGCCGCGCCCACCGATGGTGGAGCCCCAGCCGGGCGCACCCGAGCCGCGCCGCCGCTTGTTCATGCCGGGGCAACGTCCCGGTGACGACCAAAGCCGGTAAAGCAGTGGCTCTGCAATCCGTGCGGCATGCTATTTTTTTTGTAAAAATAAAGATAGCTGCTTGCGCTTATTAAACAAGCGCTGACCGGCTTTTTCGGCACTGAAAAAAGCCTCTAAAACCGGATTTAGCTGCTGCCGCGCACCACCAGCTCAAACCCCATGTCCAGCGCGTTCTGCGGCACTGCCTCGCCGCGCATCAAGGCCAGCAGCATGCGTGCGGCCTGGGTGCCGATCTCGGCGCGCGGGGTGCGGATGGTGGTCAACGGTGGCAGCATCTGGTCGCTGCCCGCCAGATCGTTGAAGCCCACTACCGCAATCCGCTGCGGCACGGCCACCTGCAAACGCAGCGCCGCCAGCAGCCCACCCTGGGCCAGATCGTCGTTACAGAAAAACACCGCATCCACATCCGGGTGACGCGCCAGCAGGTCTTCCAGCAAGCGCCCGCCCAATGCCATCGAGGTGGGCGCGGGGTCCAGCACCTCCAGCTGCGCGTCGTAGCATCCGGCGGCACGCATGGCTGCCCGGTAACCCTCGGCGCGCTGCATCACCCGGGGGTCGAGCTGGCCCGCCACGTAGGCGATGCGGCGGCGGCCCCGCGCTAGCAGGTGTTCGGTGAGCGTGCGGGCAGCATCCATCTGCGACAGGCCCACGCCGTAGACCCCAGGGGTGGGCGCAGTTTCCATCAAATGCACGCAGGGCACGCCGCTGGCGGCAATCATCTGGCGGGCCGCATCGCTGCGGTCCAGGCCGGTGACCAGCAGGCCCGCCGGGCGGTGCGCCAGGTAGCTACGTAAGAGGGCATCTTCTTCGGCGGGCTGGTAGTGGGTGACACCCATCAGCGTCTGGTATCCGGCAGGTGCCAGGGTGTGCTGCACGGCCTCCAGCAGCTCCACAAACAAGGCGTTGGACAGCAACGGCACCAGCACTGCCACGTGCGTGCTGCGGGCCGAGGCGAGCGCGCGGGCGGCGGGGTCGGGCACGTAGCCGAGTTGCTGCGCGGCCATCTGTACGCGCTCGACCAGCAGCGGATCCACCGCCCGCGCACCGCGCAAGGCCCGTGAGGCCGTGATGGCACTGACACCTGCGGCGGCAGCCACATCGGCAAGGGTGGCGCGGCCCGTGGCGCGGCGGCGCAAGGGAGGGGTGGGGGGGCTGTCCATGGGGTTTGGAGGCGATTCTAACCACGCCCATCCACGGTTCTAACGGGTCCCGATATCGCCCAAAAAAGCGGCGGTAGCTAGTGAAAACCCCGAGCACGAAAGCCCTGCATCGCCTTTAGGATAGCGCTGTCCGGGTTTGCAAATTGCAAACCCGGATTTTCCGCAGGCCCTGCGTTCACGTGGTGGCCTGCATTTTTCAACCCTTTTGGGATAGCGCTGTCCAATATGGTTTCTTTGGTTGTCATGGGCGTTGCCGGTTGCGGCAAATCCAGCTTGGGCCACGCGGTCGCCCAGGCACTGGGCTGGCCGTTGGTGGAGGGGGACGACTTCCACCCCGCCGCCAACGTCGAAAAAATGCGCGCCGGCATCCCGCTGGTCGATGCCGATCGCACCGGCTGGCTGGTGCTGCTGGGGGCCGAGCTGCAACGCCACCCTGGTGGTGCAGTACTGACCTGCTCGGCCCTGAAACGCAGCTACCGCGACCAGCTGCGCGCCGCCCTGCCCGGCCTGCGCTTTGTGCACCTGGCGCTCAGCATCGATGCCGCCCGCACCCGTGTGGCACAGCGCGCGGGCGGCCATTACTTCCAGGCCAATTTGGTCGATAGCCAGTTCGCCACGCTGGAGAGCCCGGCGATGGAACCCGGTGTGCTGACGCTGGATGCCACCCAGACCCTGGCCGCCCTCACCCCCCACGCCGTCCGCTGGACGCAGGAGACCCCCGATGGACCCCATTGATATGCCCACCCGCACTCCCTGGCCGCAGCGCCTGGCCAACAACGCCATGGCCCTGTGCCTGGCGGTGATGGCCGTCTCGGTGTTTGTCAACGTGGTGCTGCGCTACGGCTTTGGCAGCGGCGTGGCTGCCAGCGAAGAGCTGTCGCGCCTGCTGTTTGTGTGGATGGTGTTCATCGGCGCCACCGCCGCCTACCCCACCGGCGAGCACATGGCCTTCAACAGCCTGCTGGTGGCGCTGCGCGACAAACCCCGCCTGCTGGCCGCTGTGGCGGTGCTGGTGCGGCTGCTGGTGATTTTGGGCTGCAGCCTGCTGGCCTGGGGCGCGTACCAACAGGTGCAGGTGGGCCTGGGCAGCCAATCGGTGGTGCTGGGCTATTCCACCGCCCTGCTGCCGCTGCCCGCTTTGTTGTGTTCGGTGGCGATTGGCCTGATGGCCGTGCGCGAACTCATCCGTAACCAAGCGCTGGACCTCGGTCCGGGCGCAGAACTGGAGTGACAAGCAATGTCAGTCGAAGGCCAAGCATTTATCGTTTTCTCCCTCGGCATGCTGGTGCTGATGGGCATTGGCATGAACATGGGGCTGGCCCTGGTGCTCACCGGCGCGGGCATGGCCTATGTGCTGGACTTCTGGGACACCCAGTTGCTGGCGCAGAACCTGGTGGCCGGGGTGGACAGTTTCCCGCTGCTGGCGGTGCCGTTCTTCATTCTGGCCGGTGAGCTGATGAACTCAGGCGGTATCAGCCGCCGCATCATCGACATGGCGCAGGCCTGGTTTGGCCATGTGCGCGGCGGGCTGGGCTATGTGACGATTGGCACGGCCATCATGCTGTCGGCCATGTCGGGCTCGGCGCTGGCCGATGCGGCTGCCATGTCCACCATTCTGCTGCCCATGATGCGCAAGCACGGCTACCCAGTGGGCCCGTCGGCCGGCCTGATTGCGGCGGGCGGCGTGATCGGCCCCATCATCCCGCCATCGATGGCGTTTGTGATCTACGGCGTGACCACCAACACCTCCATCTCCTCGCTGTTCATCGCCGGGATTGCGCCCGGCCTGATGATGGGCCTGGGCCTGGTCATCGCCTGGAAGATGCAGTTGCGCACCTTCACCGTGCAGGCCGATGCGCCCCTGCCCATCGCCCAGCGGCTGCGGGTATCGGCGCGGGCCTTCTGGGCGCTGCTGATGCCGGTGATCATCATCGGCGGCATGAAAAGCGGGGTCTTCACCCCCACCGAAGCCGCCGTGGTGGCCGCCTTCTACGCGATGTTCGTGGCCTTTGTGGTGCACCGCGAGATGAACCTGGGCGACCTGCACGGCGTGCTGGTGCGGGCGGCCAAGACCACCGCCATCGTGATGTTCCTGTGCGCCGGAGCCCAGGTGGCCAGCTACATGATCACCCTGGCCGACCTGCCTTCGGTGCTCACCGGCTGGCTCGGCCCGCTGGTAGACAACCCACGTCTGCTGATGCTGGTGATGATGCTGGTGCTTGTGGTCGTGGGCACCGCGCTGGACCTGACACCCACCATCCTGATCTTCGCCCCGGTGATGCTGCCCATTGCCGCCAAGGCCGGTATCGACCCGGTGTACTTTGGCCTGATGTTTGTGCTCAACGGCTCCATCGGCCTGATCACTCCGCCCGTCGGCACGGTGCTGAACGTGGTGGCGGGCGTGGGCCGGGTGCCGATGCACACCGTCATCAAGGGCGTCAGCCCCTTCCTCATCACCTACACGCTGATCCTGCTGCTGTTTGTGGCCTTTCCCCAGCTCGTCACCGCGCCCGTCGCGTGGATGCGCTAAACCATTTTTCCCGATTTACCCTAGGAGACTCCCCATGAAAAACGTACTTCGCCGCACCGCCCTGGCCGCCCTGGCCGCCCTTACCGTAGGTGCCGCCACCAGCGCGCTGGCCCAGGACATCAAGCCGCGCATCATCCGCTTTGGCTACGGCCTGAACGAGCAAAGCAACCAGGGCCGCGCCGCCAAGGTGTTTGCCGAAACCGTCGAAAAAGCCTCGGGCGGCAAGATGAAGCTGCGCGCCATCGGTGCCGCCGCCCTCGGCCCCGACACCCAAATGCAGCAGGCCCTGGTGGGCGGCGCACAGGAAATGATGGTCGGCTCCACCGCCACCCTGGTCGGCATCACCAAGGAAATGGCCTTGTGGGACACGCCCTTCCTGTTCAACAACACGGCCGAAGCCGACGCGGTGCTGGACGGCCCCATCGGCCAGAAAGTCATGGCCAAGCTGCAAGAAAAAGGCCTGGTCGGCCTGGTCTACTGGGAAAACGGCTTTCGCAACCTGACCAACAACAAGCGCCCCATCACCAAACTGGAAGACATGGACGGCGTGAAACTGCGCGTGATGCAAAACGAGGTCTTCCTCAGCAGCTTCAAGTCGCTGGGTGCCAACGCCATTCCCCTGCCGTTTAGCGAACTCTTCAGCGCGCTGGAAACCAAGGCCGTGGACGGCCAGGAAAACCCGTTCAACACCATCGTCTCCAGCAAGTTCTACGAGGTGCAGAAGTTCCTCAGCGTGACCAACCACGTCTATAGCCCCTGGATCGTGCTGGCCAGCAAAAAGTGGTGGGACGGCCTGAGCAAAGACGAGCAAAAAGTGCTGCTGGATGCCGCCAAAGCCAGCCGCGACTTCGAGCGCAAAGACACCCGCGCCGAAGCCGCCAAGGCCCTGGCCGACCTGAAGACCAAGGGCATGCAAATCAACGAACTCGCCCCCGCCGAGGCCGCCCGCATGCGCGACAAACTCACCAAGGTGAATGCCCTGGTCGCCACCAACGTGGGCATGGAGCTGTGGCAGGAAACCCAGGCCGAGCTGGCCAAAAAACGCGGTAAATAAGCCGCATCCGGTCCACAAGCAAAAATGCCACTAGCTATTATTTTCATAGCTAGTGGCGCTTATAGAATATGCGCTAGGGGCCTAAAATGCTCTCAAATTAGCTCCCCGCCACCTTCATCTTGTTGATGAGGATGGAGCCCACGGTTTTGGCACCATAGTTGTAGGTATCCGCGCCAATCGCCTGGATGCCCTTGAACATGTCTTTCAGGTTGCCGGCGATGGTGATCTCTTCCACGGGGAAGGCGATTTCGCCGTTTTCTACCCAGAAGCCGCTGGCACCGCGCGAGTAGTCGCCGGTCACGTAGTTCACGCCCTGGCCCATCAGCTCGATCACGAACAGGCCGGTGCCCAGCTTCTTCAGCATGGCATCCAGGTCGTCGCCGGGGCGGGTGCGGCTGGAGCTCAGCACCAGGTTGTGCGAGCCGCCTGCGTTGCCGGTGGTCTGCATGCCCAGCTTGCGGGCCGAGTAGCTGCTGAGGAAATAGCCCTCGACGCGGCCTGCGTCCACCACGGTGCGGGCCTTGACGCGCACGCCTTCGTCGTCAAACGGCGAGCTGCCTTTGCCGCGCTTCACAAACGGGTCTTCCAGCAGTTGGATGTGCTTGGGGAAGATCTGCTTGCCCATCGAGTCCAGCAAAAACGTGCTCTTGCGGTAGAGTGCTCCGCCGCTCACGGCCTGCACAAAGCCGCCCAGCAGCCCGGCCGCCAGGGGCGACTCGAACAGCACCGGGCATTCCACCGTGGGGATCTTGCGCGACTTCAGGCGGCTCAGGGCGCGCTGGGCGGCATAGCGGCCCACGGCCTGCGGCGAGGCGAGTTCCTCGGCGCTGCGCATCGAGCTGTACCAGGAGTCGCGCTGCATGCCGCTGCCCTTGCCCGCGATGGGGGCCACCGACAAGGAATGCCGCGAGCTGGCATAGCCGCCGCGAAAGCCGTTGGTGTGGGCGCTGAAGAAGTGCGACTGCTGGGCTGACACGCCCGCACCTTCGCTATTGGTGATCTTCTTGCTGGTTTGCAGGGCCGCGGCCTCGCATTCCATGGCGATCTGGGCAGCGTCTTCGCTGGTGATGGCCCAGGGGTGGAACAGGTCCAGATCGACCTGGCGCTTGGCGATGTTTTTGGCATCCGGCAGGCCCGCAAAAGGGTCTTCGGCGGTGAAGCGGGCAATGTCATACGCCGCCTTCACCGTCTGCTGGATGGCGGCTTTGGAGAAATCGGAGGTGCTGGCGTTGCCCCGGCGCTTGCCCAGGTAGACGGTGATACCAAGCGATTTGTCGCGGTTGCGTTCCACGGTTTCCAGTGCGCCCTTGCGCACCGAGACGCTCAGGCCGCAGCCCTCGGAAGCCTCGGCCCCGGCATTGGTGGCACCAAGTTTTTTGGCATGTGCCAGGGCGCTGTCAACGAGTTCTTCAAAGAAGGCGCGGCTGTAGGCGAAGCCGCTGGCAGGCGTGGAGACGGAGGAATCAGGTTTTTTCATGTTGGCGGCTATGATACTTGCCACGCAGCCCCCTCTGCTGCACCCCCATCGGATACCCCGCGCACCGCGCGCACAACACAAAAAATCATGTCACGCAAACTCACCAAAGGCTACTACGTCCAGGGCAAATTCGTTGCCGAAGGTAGCGAACTGGACATCCAGCTCAAAGCCGAACTCAAGGGCACGGATGCGTCCAGCCGCACCGACCTCAAGAAAGAAAGCGACGAGCTGCAAGCCCTGGGCGAAAGCCTGCTGACCCTGCGCCTGGACCTGTTCACCAAGCTGCAGCTCACCGAGAAGCTGCATGACGCAGTGCTGGAGGCCAAGCGCATCACCAACTTCGAAGGCAAACGCCGCCAGATGCAGTTCATCGGCAAACTCATGCGCAAGCAAGAGCCCGAAAAGCTCGACGAAATCCGCGGCGCGCTGAAGATCCAGCACTCGGGCTCAGCGCAGGAAAACCTGGCTCTGCACAAGGCCGAAACCTGGCGCAACCGCCTGATCGCCGAAGACGATGCCTTTGGCGAGTGGATTGCTGAATTTGCGCAGACCGACTCCCAGCAACTGCGCGCCCTGGTGCGCCAGGCCCGCAAAGACCTGGTGCCCGAAAAGCCCGGTGCCCTGCCGCGCCATGGCCGCGCCTACCGCGACATCTTCCAGCTGGTGCGCGAGCAACTGGCCGACATCGATGGTCCGCTGAACGACGGAACGATAGACGAGACCGAAGAATGACCATGTTCGACCCCGTCAAGATCGGCATCGTCTCGGTCAGCGACCGGGCCAGCACCGGCGTGTACGAAGACAAGGGCCTACCCGCCCTGCAAGACTGGCTGGCCCGCGCCCTGAAAAACCCGGTGGAGTTTCTCCCCCGCCTGATCCCCGACGAGCAGGCTGTCATCAGCGCGACCTTGATTGAGCTGGTCGATGCCGGTTGCAGCCTGGTGCTGACCACCGGCGGCACCGGCCCGGCCCTGCGCGACGTGACTCCCGAGGCCACCCTGGCCGTGGCCCACAAAGAGATGCCCGGCTTTGGCGAGCAGATGCGCCAGATCAGCCTGCAGTTTGTGCCCACCGCCATCCTGTCGCGCCAGACCGCCGTGGTCCGCGGCCAGGCCCTGATCCTCAACCTGCCCGGCCAGCCCAAAGCCATTGCCGAGACGCTGGAAGGCCTGCCCGCACGCGGCGTGCCCGGCATCTTTGCCGCCGTGCCGTATTGCATCGACCTGATCGGCGGGCCGTACCTGGAAACGGATGACACGGTGTGCAAGGCGTTTCGGCCCAAGTCAGCGCTGCGGGTAGCGGGCTAAATGCGCATCCAAAAAATTGCCGCCTTCGCCGATGGCCACACGGGTGGCAACCCGGCGGGCGTGGTGATTTCTGCGATCTTCCCGCCCGATGCCGACATGCAGCGCATCGCCGCCGAGGTGGGGTTCTCGGAAACCGTGTTTGCCACGCCGATAGCAAACGGTTTTCGCGTGCGCTACTTCTCGCCCGAAACCGAAGTGCCGTTTTGCGGCCACGCCACGATTGCACTGGGCGCGGCCCTGGCGCTGCAACACGGCGATGGCGTGTTTGCGTTAACGCTTAACCAGGCCCAGATCACCGTTGAAGGCCGCCGCGATGGGCCTGCCGTGGCAGCAGCACTGCAATCGCCACCCACCCGCAGCCAGCCCGCGCCCACGGCGCTGGTGGATGCCGCGCTGGCCTTGTTCGGCTACGCGCACGCCGACCTTGACCCGCGCATCCCGCCCGCCCTGGCCCACGGCGGCGGCGACCATCTGGTGCTGGCACTTAAAACCCGATCCGCACTGGCCGCCATGCACTACGAACTGGCGACGGGCCGCACGCTGATGCGAGGCGCGGGCATCAACACCATCGCACTGGTGTGGGTCGAATCCCCCCAGCGCTTGCACTCCCGCAATGCTTTTGCCTCCGGCGGGGTGCTGGAAGACCCCGCCACGGGTTCCGCCGCCGCCGCGCTGGCGGGCTATCTGCGCGACATCGCCTGGCCGCACGGTGGCGCAATTGACATCGTGCAGGGCGAAGACATGGGCATGCGCTCGCTGCTGCGGGCCGAACTGTCGGATACGCCGGGCGGATCGATCCGGGTGTCGGGCACGGCGCGGGTAATGGCGGACTAGTTTGCTATTGAAAAAAGAGCTGCTTGTGCTGGTGGAATCTGCACGGACGGCCTGAAAGGCTTGTATATTTCTTGGGCCTATCGACCTGCCTTACATGCCATGTCCCACATCCTCCTGCTAGAAGACGACCCGGCCATCGCCAAAACCGTGGTGTACGCCCTGGAGCGCGCGGGGCTGCGGGTGACGCATTGCCTGCTGGTGGCGGATGCGCTGCGGCAACTGGCCCTGGTGCAGCCTGATGTGCTGGTGCTCGACATCGGCCTGCCCGACGGCTCGGGGCTGGACGTGTGCCGCCATGTGCGTGCCACCCCGGCGCTGCAGCACCTGCCGGTGCTGATGCTGAGCGCGCACGGCGAGGAGATCGACCGCGTGGTCGGGCTGGAGCTGGGGGCCGACGACTATGTGACCAAGCCGTTCAGCCCGCGCGAGCTGGTGGCGCGGGTGCGCGGGCTGCTGCGCCGGGCCGCAGCCCCGGCGGTGGCAGCGACACCACCCACCGGCTTCACGCTGGACACCGACAGCCAGCGTGCCACCTGGCAGGGCCAGCCGCTGGCGCTGACGCGGCGCGAACTGGGCCTGTTGGCCGAGCTGCTGCGCCAGCCGGGCCGGGTGCGCAGCCGCGATGCCTTGCTGGCCGCCGTGTGGGGCCATGATTCCGACAGCGCCGACCGCACGGTAGACACGCACATCAAAACCCTGCGCGCCAAGTTGCAGCAGATCACCCCCGAACGCGACCCCATCACCACCCACCGGGGTCTGGGCTACTCCATCTCGGCGCAAAGCTAGCCGTGCATTTAGGCATCCGCATCCTGTTCGGCTTCTTCCTGATCACCGGGCTGGCGGGGATTTTTGTGCTGCGGATTTTCGTGGCCGAGGTCAAGCCCAGCGTGCGCGAGGTGATGGAAGACATGATGGTGGACACCGCCAACATCCTGGCCGAGCTGGCCACCGACGACCTGCGTGCGGGCCGCATGGGCCAGGGCCTGTTTGCCACCCAGGTGGCGGCCTACGCGCGGCGGCCCATCGATGCGCGCATCTGGGGGCTGGACAAGCAGTCGCTGGACTTTCGCGTCTACGTCACCGATGCCAAGGGCCTGGTGGTGTTCGACTCGGCCCACGCTGCCCTGGGGCAAGACTATTCGCAGTGGCGCGACGTGGCCCGCACCTTGCGCGGCGAGTACGGCGCCCGCGCCACCCGCGAGGTCTATGCCGACGACCGCAGCTCGGTGCTGTACGTGGCCGCGCCGGTCACCGACCAGGGCCGCGTGATTGGCGTGCTGACGGTGGCCAAGCCGGTGGCCACGGTGCAGGCCTTCATTGACCGGGCCGAGCGCAAAATTCTGGTCAGCGGCTTTTGGCTGCTGGGCCTGTCTGCCGCTGTGGGGGTGGCGGTGACGCTGTGGGTGGTCCACAGCATCCGACAGTTGCGCCGCTACGCCAACGCCATGGAGGCAGGCAAAAAGCTGCCGCTGCCGCGCATCCAGGGCGAGCTGGGCGAGCTGGCCCAGGCCATGCAGGCCATGCGCCAGCGGGTCGAGGGGCGCGACTACATCGAAGGCTATGTGCGCGCCCTGACGCACGAGCTCAAAAGCCCTCTGGCCGCCATCCGCGGCGCGGGCGAGCTGCTGCAAGACCCCCTGCCCGAACCCGACCGCCAGGCCTTTACCACCGACATCCTGGCGCAAACCCAGCGCCTGCAGTCCCTGGTCGACCGCCTGCTGGAGCTCAGCAAGCTGGAGCAGCGCCAGGAACTGCACCAGCCGCAGAGCCTGGTGCTGGCCGATTTTTTGGCATCTTTTATGGCTCTAGCGCTGGTGGAACGGGCGCAACTAGCTATTACCTTGATAGCAAGCGACAGTGCCGAGGTGGTGCGCATCGAGCCCGCCCTGCTGTCCCTGGCACTGGGCAACCTGCTGGACAACGCCGCCGCCTTTGCGCCGCCCGGGGGCCGCACCACCCTGGCCGCCGTGGGCCGCAGCATCGTGGTGCAAGACGATGGCCCCGGCGTGCCCGACTTTGCCCTGCCCAAGTTGGGGCAAAAATTCTTCTCCACCGTGCGCCCCGACGGCCATACCAAGGGCTCGGGCCTGGGCCTGGCCATCGTGGCGCAGACCATGGCGCTGCACGGCGGCACGCTGCACATCGCCAACACCCACCCCGGCCTGCGGGTGACGCTGCAATTTCCGTAGCCGCTTCACGCCCACTTCACAGACTTCACCTTGCCCTCACGAGCGCCCCAGAAACTGGCCGCTTTCAACAAGGAGTGGGCGATGAAAGCGATGATTTTTGGCAAATTTGCCGGGCTGCTGCTGGTGGCGGTCTTGCTGCTGCTGGGCCTGGCGCAGATTACCGACCTGGTGCAGGAGCGCCAGGGACGGCACCAGAGCGCGGTCGACAGCGTGGCCCGCAGCCTGGCGGGCAGCCAGACGGTGCTGGGGCCGCTGGTGCACCGCGCGTGTACCGAGGAATGGAGCCACACCACCGACAAGGGCGTGGTGCTAGAGCGGCGCAGCTTCAACCTGGTGGCCCCGCCCAGCCACTTGAACGTGGTCAGCACCAGCCAGGTGGAAGCTAGGGCGCGCGGCCTGCACGCCACCCAGGTGTTCACCCTGAAGGCCAAGCTGTCGGCCCAGTGGGCGGACCTGCAAGGCCTGAGTAGCCAGCCGCAACACGCCGGGGCTACCGTGCGCTGCGGCCCACCAGTGCTGATGCTGGCGGTGAGCGACGCACGCGGCATCCGCCAGGCCGAGGTGCAGGTCAACGGCCAGCCGCAAACCGTGCAGGCCGGTACCCAGCACAGCGCCTACCCGCGCGGGGTACAGGCCAGCCTGCCTGCCAACACCGCGCTGGCCGCGCCGCTGCGCGCCGAGGTGGAGCTGGAGCTGCTGGGCACCGAGGCGCTGAACTTCGTGCCACTGGGCAGTGCGACCCAGATCAGCCTGTCGTCCAACTGGCCGCACCCGCGTTTTGACGGGCAGTTTTTGCCCTCGGAGCGCACGATCAGCGACCAGGGTTTTGAAGCCAGCTGGCGCGTCTCGGCCCTGGCCAGCAGCGCCCAGCAGGCGGTAGTGGACGGGGGTGCGCTGTGCAGTGCGGGCATGGCTGTGGCCAGCGAAGCTACCGAATACGCCGTCGCCCACGCCACGGCGGTGGATGCCAGCGGACGCGGCTCCGACTGTGTAGAAACGTTGGGCCTGGGTTTCATCGACCCGATCAACACCTATTCGCTGTCCGACCGGGCGACCAAATACGGCCTGCTGTTCATCGTGCTGACCTTCGCTGCGGTGGGCCTGTTTGAGTGCATGCGCGGGCTGCGGGTGCACCCCATCCAGTACTTTCTGGTGGGTGCGGCCATCAGCATCTTCTTTTTGCTGCTGGTGAGCCTGTCGGAGCATTTGGCGTTCAACACCGCCTACGCGCTGGCTGCCAGCGCCTGCGTGCTGCTGCTGGCCTATTACGCCAGCCACATACTGCACAGCTGGCGGCGCGGCCTGCCGTTTGGCTTAGGGATTGCGGCGCTGTACGGCCTGCTGTTTGTGCTGCTGCAACTGGAGCAGACGGCGATGGTGGTGGGCGCGCTGGCCTTGTTCGGCGTGCTCGCCGGGGTGATGGCGCTGACCCGCAAGCTCGACTGGTATGCGCTGCTGCGGGTTGCCCCCAGCGCAGTCAACAGCGCGCCTATTTCCCCACCAGTTGCGTGAATTTCTCGGCCTCGAAGCACTCGGTGCGGGCCGCGTCGCAGGGCACGCAGTCGGGGGTGGTCTGGGTGGCCGAGAGCTTCTCAATCGCCTGCCACAGCAGCGTGATCTGGTGCTCCTGGCTGGAGGCGCTGTCGATCAGGCCGCGCATGGCTTCGCCAATCGGGTCGCCATCGGGGGTGATGCCGTAGGCCGAGAAGCGGGGTGTGGCCATGGCCGCATCTCCGGCCGGGCCGTCCTTGGGCAGGATGATGCGGGCCGGAATGCCCACCGCCGTGGCCCCTGCGGGCACCGGCTTGATCACCACCGCGTTGGAGCCGATCTTGGCCCCGTCGCCCACGGTAAAGCCGCCCAGCACCTTGGCCCCGGCGCTGACCACCACGTCACGGCCCAGGGTGGGGTGGCGCTTGGTGCCCTTGTACAGCGAGGTGCCGCCCAGGGTCACGCCCTGGTAGATGGTGCAGCCGTCGCCGATCTCGGCGGTCTCGCCCACCACCACGCCCATGGCGTGGTCAAAAAACACGCGCTCGCCCAGCTTGGCCCCGGGGTGGATTTCAATGCCGGTGAGCCCGCGCGCAATGTGCGAGATAAAGCGCCCCAGCCACTTGAAGCCGTGGTGCCAGCACCAGTGGGCCGGGCGGTGCAGCACCACCGCATGCAGGCCGGGGTAGCAGGTCAGCACCTCCCAGGTGGTGCGGGCGGCGGGGTCGCGGTCAAGGATGCAGCGGATGTCGGAGCGGAGGCGGGAGAACATGGTCGAAGTCTAGTCGTTCGTTTCAGGTTGCGCTTTGTCCGCAGCCTGGTCAGTGGCTTTGGTGATGGCTTTGGCGATGCCGCGCAGGATGTGGATCTCTTCCTGCAGCGGCTGGGCGCGGTTGAACAGCTGGTTCAGGCGCGGCATCAGCTTCTTGGGCGCGGCAGGGTCCAGAAAGCCCAGCGCTGTCAACGCCTGCTCCCAGTGCGCCAGCATGCCGCCCACCTGGCGCGCGTCGGCCTGCACGGGTGGCTGGGTGGCGGCTTCCACGCCGTAGCCGCCCAGGGCCATGCGCCATTCGTAGGCGATGAGCTGCACGGCGGCAGCCAGGTTCAGCGAGCCGAAGTTCGGGTTGGTGGGAATACTTAAAGCGACGTGGCAGCGGTACACATCTTCGTTGGCCATACCGAAGCGCTCGCAGCCAAACAGAAAAGCAATGCCCTCGGGTCTTTTCAGTGCCAAATCGGCCTCTGTCGCTGATTCCGTCGGCGCAAGCAGCTCTCTTTTCAATAGCGATTCGAAATGCGGGCGCGGCGTGGTGGTGGGCGGGCCGAAGTCGCGCGGGGTCATGGCAGTGGCGCACAGGTGGTCCATGCCATCGAGGGCTTCGTCCAGGGTGGCGACGATGCGGGCGTTGTTGAGCACGTCCAGCGCCCCACTGGCGCGCTGGATGGTTTCCAGGCGGCGCAGCACGTTGGGCCAGCGCGGATCGACCAGCACCAGGTCGTCAAAACCCATGACTTTCATGGCCCGGGCAGTAGCACCCACATTGCCAGCGTGGCTGGGTTGGATCAGAATAAAACGGGTTTTCATCGGGGACAGGACGAGCGGGTAAAATCTACCGATTGTCGCTGCCCGCATCGTCTGGCCGCTCTTCTTTTGCTCTTCTTAAAAATCTATGGCGCTACCCAACCTACACCCGATGCTGAACGTGGCCGTCAAGGCCGCCCGCGAAGCTGGCAAGCTCATCAACCGTGCGGCACTCGATGTCGAAGCGGTCCGTATCAACCAGAAGCAGATCAACGATTTCGTCACCGAAGTCGACCAGGCCGCTGAAAAAGTGATCATCGAGACGCTGACCACGGCCTACCCCGGCCACGGCATCCTGGCAGAAGAATCGGGTTCAGAGTTTGGCGCCAAAGATTCCGAATTTGTGTGGATCATCGATCCGCTCGACGGCACCACCAACTTCATCCACGGCTTTCCGTTCTACTGCGTCAGCATCGCGCTGGCCGTGCAGGGCAAGATCGAACAAGCCGTGGTTTTCGACCCCACCCGCAACGACCTTTTCACCGCCACCAAAGGCCGTGGTGCCTACATGAACGAGCGCCGCATCCGCGTCTCCAAACGCGTGCGCCTGAACGAATGCCTGATCTCCACCGGCTTCCCGTTCCGTCCCGGTGACAACTTCAAGAACTACCTGGGCATGATGTCCGACCTGATGCCCAAGCTGGCGGGCATCCGCCGCCCCGGCGCGGCAGCACTCGACATGGCCTATGTGGCCGCAGGCTTTACCGACGGGTTTTTCGAGTCCGGCCTGAACCCCTGGGACGTGGCCGCAGGCTCGCTGCTGGTCACCGAAGCCGGTGGCCTGGTGGGCAACTTCACCGGCGAAGCCGACTTTCTGGAGCAAAAGGAATGCATGGCCGGCAACCCGCGCGTGTACGGCCAACTGGTGTCGGTGCTGGGCAAGTACAGCAAGTTTGCCAGCGCGGGCGAGAAAGCCACCTTGCGCCAGGCACCTTCCGCCGAAGTCGCCGACGTGGTGGAAGAAGCTGCGCCCGCCGCAGCCGAAGAACCGCCCAAGAGCGAAGACGCGCCCTTTTAAGCGCCTTAGTCGCTTTAGTCGTTATCGCTGTAGGCCAGGGCGATTTTCTGGAAATCGTCCGCAATGGCTACAAACGCATCCAGGATGTCGGGGTCAAAGTGGGTACCCCGGCCCTGCACCACGATGCGGCAAGCTTCTTCGTGGCTGAAGGCGGGTTTGTAGACGCGCTTGCTGATCAGCGCGTCATACACGTCGGCCAGCGCCATCAGGCGGGCCGAGATCGGGATCGCATCGCCCGCCCAGCCTTCGGGGTAGCCTGAGCCGTCCCACTTTTCCTGGTGGCTGTAGGCGATTTCCTTGGCCAGCGTCAAAAAAGCCACCTGCATCCCCAGCCGCCGCTCGGCATCTTCGATCGAATCCCGGCCCAGGCGGCTGTGGGTCTTCATGATCTCGAACTCTTCCGGGGTCAGCTTGCCAGGCTTGAGCAAAATATTGTCGGGAATGCCAATCTTGCCGATGTCATGCAACGGTGCCGACTTGAACAGCAGCTCGATCGTGGCATCGGTCAAGAAGCTGGCAAACCGCGGGTGGTCCCGGAGCTGTTCGGCCAGGCGCTTGACGTACATCTGGGTGCGGCGGATGTGGTTGCCGGTTTCGTTGTCGCGGGTTTCGGCCAGCGAGGCCATGGCCATGATGGTCACGTCCTGGATGGCATGCACCTCCTGCGTACGCTTCACCACTTCCTGCTCCAGAAACTCGCTCTTGTCGCGCAAAAAGTCGGCCGATGCCTTCAGCGCCAGATGCGCCTGCACGCGCGCCAGCACGATGGACGGGCTGATGGGCTTGGTGATGTAGTCGGCAGCGCCCAGCTCCAGACCCTTGGTTTCGTCTTCCACCTCGGACTTGGCGGTGAGAAAAATCACCGGGATATGGCGGGTGCGCGGCTCGGCCTTGAGGCGGCGGCAGACCTCGTAGCCGTCCATGTCGGGCATCATGATGTCGAGCAGGATCAGGTCGGGCGGTGCATCGGAATTGGCGATGCGCAAACCCTTTTCGCCATGGTTGGCCACCTTGACCTTGTAGTGGTCCTTGAGCAAAGAACTCATCAGGGACAAATTGTCCGGCGTGTCGTCCACGACCAACACGGTCACCACCGGCTTGTCAATGAAGGTAGTTGGAAGGTCCATGGATAGAGCAGGAGAGTATTTTTTACCGAACAAGCAAGACACGACCCGGCACCATCAGGCCTCTGGCCCGCCGTTGGGAGGCGCAGGATACGAATAGTTTATGGGACGCAGCATACCCGTATTGACGCACTATCGACAACCAAGGTGGCGCAGACTGCACAAGGCCAAAAACCAACGGGCGGTGTACAGGTTCCCCCGTACACCGCCCGTCGGCATGGAAGAACGTGTTCAGACTGCTTCAGGCATCCCGCTGCGCAACGACTTGGCAATCGCCAGCCCGATACGGGTGGCTTCCAATGCGTCCGACAAGGTCAGTGTCAGCGGTTGCACGCCCCGGCAGGCGGCCACAAACGCGGCCATCTCGGCGGCAAAGGCGGCTTCGAAGCGCTCGTAAAAGTCGCCCAGCACCGCGTGGCGCACACCCAGGCTGTCGCTGCGCACGATGCGGTCGCGCGCGGCGTGCTCACCCACCAGCAGCTTGCCTGCGGTGCCGATCACCTCGGTGCTGGTTTCGTGCCCATGCGCCATGGTGCGCGAGGCGTACAACACCGCCTTGGCTCCACCTTCAAACTCCACCACGGCCAGGCCGTTGTCCACATCGCCAAACTCGGCCAGCGCCGGGTGCAGCGCGTTGGTGCCGGTGGCAAAGGCACGCAAGGCCTTGGGGCGGCCCAGCATCCAGCGCGCCAGATCGATGTCGTGCACGCTGCAATCCATGAAGATGCCGCCCGAGGTGGGCGCAAACCGCACAAAGAAACCTTCCGGGTCGTTCTGGTCGCAAGTCTGGCTGCGCACCAGAAACGGCTTGCCGATCTCGCCCGCCGCTACGCTGGCCTGCGCGGCCAGGTAACTGGGGTCAAAACGGCGCACAAAGCCGACCATCGCCACCTGGTCCGGGTGCTTTTCGGCCACGGCCAGCACGCGTTCGCAGTCGGGCAGGTTCAGTGCCAGCGGCTTTTCGATGAACACATGCTTGCCCGCTTCCAGCGCGGCAATCGCCTGGTTGGCATGCAAGGACGTGGGGGTGACCAGCACCACCGCGTCGATGTCGGGGTCGGCAATGAAAGCATCAAAGTCTTCATACAAACGACCGATGCCCAGTTGCTCGCCCGCAAAGGCGCGCTCGCTGGCCACCGGGCTGCAGGCTGCCACCAGGCTGCAATGGCGGGTGCGAAAGGCCAGGGCCTCGGCGTGACGTTGGCCCAGGCGGCCCAGGCCGGCAATGCCTATACGTAAGTTTTGCAAGTTCTGTAGGGATTGTGCTGCGGCCATGGCTTAGAACAGGATGGGTTGGCCGCTCTTGCAGCTTTCAGCGGCGGCATCGGCCAGCTTTTGGGCGGCCACGCCATCGGCCACCGTGGTTTTGAAGGGCGCGCCGGTCTGCAGGCATTCAAAGAAGTGCGCCATTTCCAGCTTGTAGGCCGCAGCGTAGCGCTGCAGGAAAAAAGCCTCGGGCTTGTCGGCGCGGATGCCATTGGCATCCCACTGCACCACGGCCGAAGGGGTTTGGTTGCCGCATTGCAGCAGGCCGCCCGAGCCCAGCACTTCAAAGCGCTGGTCGTAGCCGTAGGCAGCGCGGCGGCTGGTGTTGATCTGGCACAGGCGGCCCGACTTTGTGCGGATGGTCACAGCCGTGCTGTCCACATCGCCCAGGTCGGCAATGGCGGGGTCGGTCAGCACCGAGCCGGTGGCACTGAGCCAGACCGCTTCGTCACCGTCGGCGCACAGGATCCAGCGGAACACGTCCAGGTCGTGGATCAGCATGTCGCGGAAGATACCGCCAGAGGCCTTGATGTAGTCGGCCGGGGGCGCGCCGGGGTCGCGGCTGGTAATGATCAGCATCTCGGGCTTGCCGATGTCACCGGCGGCCAGGCGGCGGCTGGCATCGTTGAAGGTGGGGTCGAAACGGCGCTGGAAGCCGATCATGCAGGCCACACCGGCAGCCTTGACGGCTTCGGCGCAGGCCACGGCGCGGGGCACCGACAGATCGACCGGCTTCTCGCAAAAAATGTGTTTACCCGCGGCGGCGGCACGGGTGATCAGGTCGCTGTGGGTGGCGGTGGACGAACAGATGGCCACGGCATCAATGCTCTTGTCAGCCAGCACGGCTTCGATGGTGGACACCTGGGCACCGAGTTGCTGCGCCAGGTCGGCAGCGGCAGCGGGCACCGGGTCGCACACGGCTTGCAGCTTGACACCGGGCAATGCAGCGATATTGGAGGAGTGGATGCGGCCAATGCGACCGGCACCGAATACAGCAACGTTTTTCATAGGGTTTACCAGGGAAGAAAACACAAAAAATCCGCCTGAACAGGGCCACGGCGGGAACCAAGATGCCGGACTATACGGGGATTTTCGACAAACGAAAATAATTTTCCAAAAAAATTTAAATTCGAATTTAACTTCAAGGTAAACCCTTAGAAATGACCATAAATGGTCAAAAAAACCGCTGCCAAAGCGGTGCGGCTTGTCTACAGTGGCGGCCATCCCAGCCCACATTCAAGCCCTTTCATCCCGGAGACAAACCCCACCATGACATCCCTCACCAGCATCCCTTTTTCCATCAACCGCATCAGCGCACCCCGCATCCCTTTCGCCGACTTCGCGGCCATGACCAAGCGCCTGGGCGTGGGTGCCATCGAGATCCGCAACGACCTGCCCGACGCTGAAATGGTCAACGGTGCCAAGGCCGCCGACATCGGTGCCGCCGCCAAGACCCAGGGCCTGACCATCCGCTCCATCAATGCGCTGCAACGCTTTGAGCAGTTCGATGCCAAGCGCCTGGCAGAGGCGCAGGACATGATTGCCTACGCCGTGGCCTGCGGTGCCGAAGCCCTGGTGCTGTGCCCCACCAACGACCTGCGCGATAACCGCACCGCCGACCAGCGCCACCTCGACCTGGTCAACGCCCTGACCCAGCTCAAGCCCCTGCTGGAAGCCGCCAAGCTGGTCGGCCTGGTCGAACCCCTGGGTTTTGAGGAATGTGCCGTGCGCCGCAAGTCGCAGGCGGTGCGCGCCATCGACGAGATCGGCGGCGGCAGCACCTTCAAGCTGGTGCACGACACCTTCCACCACCACCTGGCAGGCGAAGGCCTGTTCTTCCCCGAGTACACCGGCCTCATCCACATCTCTGGCGTGGAAGACACCGCCCTCACCCCTAACCAGATGCGCGACAGCCACCGCGTGCTGGTAGGCGCCAGCGACCGCCTGGGCAACGCCGCCCAAGTCGGCACCCTGCTGGATGCGGGCTACGCAGGCTTTGTGTCGTTCGAGCCCTTCGCCGAAGAAATCGCCGCCGCGTCCGAGGCCGAGATCGAGCAGCAACTGGCCTCCAGCATGGCCTACCTGACGAAGGCCGTGGCCGCAGCACGTTTGAAAGAAGCGCAAGCCGCCTGATTGCGTGCGCATTGCGCCTTCCCCACCGGGGGAAGGTTGGGATGGGGGCAGGGTGTAAACCGCCCACCCCCACCCCGGCCCTCCCCCACAGGGGGAGGGAAAAAAACCAGGCCGCTCCATTGCCTCTACAGTCTGGGCATGCCCGACATTCCCCCTCCGCGTAAAAAATCCAGCGCCCGCTTCATCGACATTGCCGCGCTGGCCCAGGTCAGCCCGGCCACCGTCAACCGGGTGCTGAACGACCGGGGCAGCGTCTCCACGGCCACCCGTGAAAAGGTCATCCGGGCGGCACAGCAACTCGCCGTGCCACGCCTGATGCCCGAAGTCCACCGCGGGCTGACCCGGCTGGACGTGGTGTTTGCGCGCAGCCAAACCCCGTTTTTCCGGCGCATGGAGCTGGCCCTGGAACGCTTCATGCCCCTGCTGGACCGGCGCATCGTGGTGCACCGCCACACGTTTGCGCCCGGCGACGACGAACGCACTGCGCAGTTCATCCGCCAGCCCCCGCATCCCCGCCACGGCCTGCTGCTGGCCGTGCACGACACCCCCGTGCTGCGCGCCGCCGTGCAACAGGTGAGCCAGCAAGGCGTGCCGGTGGTCACGCTCATGAGCGACATCAGCGACGTATCGCGCCTGCACTACGCAGGCATCGACAACCTGCACGCGGGCCGCACCGCAGGGCACTTCATGGGGCGGTTAGCCCGCACTGGAGGGCGACTGCTGCTGCTGACCAACGACCTGCACTTCCGCGCCCACCGCGACCGCACCGCCGGGTTTCTGGACGTGGTGCAGGAGAAGTTTGGCCAGTTCACCTGCGCCCCCGCCCTACCCTGTTTCGACGACCCCGACCAGGCTTTCCAGGCCGTGGATGCCGCCTGCAAGCAAGGCCCGCTGGCAGGCATCTACCACAGCGGTGCGGGTTCGGTTGGTATCCACCAGGCCCTGCAGCGCCATGGTTTGGCGGGCCAGGTGGTATGGATCGGGCACGAATTGAGCGACGAGCACCGCCGCTGGCTACAGCAGGGCGCGATGGACCTGGTGATCGACCAGGACCCGGACGGCCAAGTGCTGTCGGGCATGCAGCACCTGCTGTTCCAGACCAAATGGCTGGCCCAGAAACCCGTGGCCGGGCCCAACGAGTTCCGCCTGTTCTGCACGGAGAACTTGCCCAGCCAGCCGTATTTGCCGGGGAGCGTTTTGCTACAAAATAAGTAGCTACATGCGCTTAAGAAATAAGGGTTAGAGGCCGATTTCTCTTAAGAACACATCAAGAAACCGTACCCTGCGGCGTGGTCGTCTGGTAGGGCAGCTCCAGCATGTAGGCCAGGGCGATGAACAGGCTTTGCGCCAGGCCCATGGTGCTGTTGAGTGATCTAAAGCCGAAGGTGGAGTTGTCTTGCACCACCAGGGTCACCTGGGCCAGCTTGGCCAGGGGGCTCATGCGGCTGTCGGTGATGGCGATCAGGCGGGCACCGCGCTCTACCGCCATCTTGGCCACGGCGATGGTCTCATCCGCATAGGGTGCGAACGAGATCACCAGCATCACGTCGCCCTTGCGCACCGACCGCATCTGCCCCAGGTGCATGCTGCCCATGGCCGACACCAGACCGACGCGCTTGTCGGTGTGCTGCAAGGCGTAGTCGAGGTACACGGCAATGGGAAACGAGCGGCGCGACGCGGCGATCCAGATGCTGTCGGCCTCGGCCAGCAGGTCCACGGCTTTCTTGAAAGTGGGGCCGTGCAGGCTGTTTTGCAGCTCTTGCATGCCGGCGATGCTGCCCGACAAAAATTCGTTGGCAATCTCCACGCTCGACAGGCTGCCCGCGCCCGACTCGATCACGTCGCGGATGCGGGTTTTGTAGTTGCGGGCCGGGGCCAGCTGGCGCGACAGGCCTTCGCGGAAGATGGCCTGCATTTCCGAAAACCCCGAGAACCCGAAGTGCTTGGCAAACCGCACCACCGCCGAGGGCTGCACGCTGCACTGCGATGCCACCTGCTGGATGCCGTCCAGCCCGATGTGGTGGCGGTTGAGCTCGACATGGCGGGCAATCACCTTGAGCTGCTTGCTCAAACCCTCGTACTCGCCGGTAATGCGCTTGATCAGCTGGTCAACGCTGAGCTGCTGGACCTTGTCAACGGCCATGGGCACCCTTGTGTAAAAAAATTTTCATTGCAAATATAAATAGAAATTCTCTGTTATTTTTGGGTGCGCGTTCTTATAATTATTTTCTATTTTCAACGAATGACCAGCCATGCAAACCCCCGATAGTACGTCCAGTGCCCCCATGGTGATCATCGGCGCGGGCCATTGTGGTGGCCGCACCGCCATGGCATTGCGCAGCGCTGGCTGGAGCGGCCCCATCCACCTGGTGGGTGACGAGCCGCACGCGCCGTACGAGCGCCCGCCCCTGTCCAAGGGCTTGCTGACGGGCGACACCAGCGCTGCCGCCTGCGCCCTGTCGCCCGATGCCGACCTGCAAGACGCACGCATCACCCGCCATGTCGCGCGGGTGACTGCGATCGATGCCGCAGCCCGCAGCCTCACCCTGTCGGACGGCCACACCCTGGCCTACCAGTCGCTGCTGCTGGCCACCGGCGGCCAGGTACGCACGCTGACCATCCCCGGCGGCGACCTGCCCGGGGTGTTCACCTTGCGCAACCTGGGAGACGCTGCCGCGCTGGCACCGCGCCTGGCACCAGGCCAGCGCCTGCTGGTGGTGGGCGGCGGCTTCATCGGGCTGGAGGTGGCGGCATCGGCGCGCAAGCTGGGTTGCGAAGTCACCGTAGTCGAGGGCGCGCCGCGCCTGATGGGCCGTGCCGTGCCCGAGCCGGTGGCCGAGCGCGCCCTGGCCCTGCACCGCGCCCAGGGCGTACGCGTGCTGCTGGGGGCCACGCCGCAAAGCATTACCCGCAGCGCCACCGGACTGCGCATGGACCTGGCCGATGGCAGCAGCATCGAGGCCGACACCGTACTGGCTGGCATTGGCATCGTGCCCGACCTGGCCCTGCCCCAGGCAGCCGGGCTGGCCGTGGGGCGTGGCGTGCAGGTCAACGCGCAGTTGCAAACCAGCGCCGCCGGCATTTTTGCGGCGGGCGATGTGGCCGAATTTCCCAGCGTGCTGTCGGGCCAGTTGGTGCGACAGGAAACCTGGCACAACGCCGAAACCCAGGCCGCCATTGCCGCGCAGAACATGCTGGGTGGCGAAGCCGCGTACACCGCCCTGCCCTGGTTCTGGTCCGACCAGTACGACCACCAGTTGCAGGTGATGGGCGAACCCGCGCTGGCCGCCAGCAACGCCACCCGCACGCTGGACGATGCAGGCGGCATGGTGATTTTTTACCTGGATGCCGATAACCGCCTGGTCGGTGCCTGCGGCTGGGGCGAAACCAGCCGCGTCGCCAAAGAGCTGAAGCTGGCCCGCACCCTGGTCGAAAGACGCATCAACGCCAGCGCCGAGCTGCTGGCCAACCCCGCCACCAAACTCAAGAGCCTGTTAAGCCATGCTGCCTCCTAAATTGCCCATCGGCATCAACCTCGACGGCGTACTCCACCACGACGGCCTGCCCACGCCCGATGCCGCCACCCGCTTTGCCTGGGTGCGCGACAGCGGTGCGTTTGACTACATCGAGAAAAACCACAACCCGGCCGAAGACTTTGCACCCTACTTCGACCTGGTGCAGGAGTACGGCGTGCCCATCGGCGTGTTCGGCGGCATCTTCTGTGCCGGGCGCGACGAAGAACGCATGCGCTGGTGCGTGGCCACCGGCGGCAAGCTCGGGGCCCCGGTGTTCAACATGCAGCTCTTTGCCCGGCGTGCCGACGGCGCGGCCATCACCGACCAGGAAGTGGCCGACTTCTTTCTGGATGCCATGCAGGTGGGCGCGCCACTAGGCTGCCTGCCCAGCCTGGAAGTGCATGTGGACATGTGGAGCGAGCAGTTTGCCCGCGTGGAGCGCGTCGCCGAGCTGCTGGCGCGCCGCCACGTACCCCTGCGCATCACGCTGGACCACTCGCACCTGGTGTTCAAGATGGACCACCCCGAAGAACTGGCCCTGAGCGGCCTGCCCGATGCAGGTAGCCATGACATCCTGCCCGCCTTCTACCGCCAGTGGCTGGCCGAGGGCTGGGTCGCCCACGCCCACACCCGCAGCGTCGCTCCCGGCATCCCCCACAACCAAGCCATGGACCGCCAACCCGGCCAGCCCGGCCGCGCCATCCAGTACCCGTTCATCGCGCCGCCCGCAGGTACGTTCCACAGCCCCTGGGACGCGCAGAAACTGGAGCCCTGGAAAACGGCGGTGCGCGAGCTGCTGGCCGCCATGCACGCCCAGCCCGCAAACACCCCGCAGCGCATCAGCTGCGAGTTCATCCCGTTTGCCGACTACGGCGGCGGCGGGCGCTACTCGATCATGGACAACAACATCGCCTGCGCGGCGTGGTTGCAGGAGGAATGGCGGGCGTTGAAGGGGTGATGGGTGCTATTTTTTAGATAGCTGCTTGTGCTTATTTGATAAGCGCAAGAAGCCCATTTGGCACCTGATTGACGGCGAAATAGTCTGCAGAAGATTCAACGCCAACCTCCAAGAGGCAAGGAGAAATACAATATACCCGTACGGACAAATATGGGTGCCCATATGAAAACCACTATTGAACTGTCGGACGCGCTTTTCAGCTCTGCCAAAGCACTCGCCAGCACCCGCCACACCACGCTGCGCGCCCTGGTAGAAGACGGCTTGCGCCGGGTTCTGGCCGACTCCCAAACCAAGGCCCCACCGGCATTCAAGCTGCGAGACGCGCGGGTGCGTGGACAAGCCATGCACGTGGCAGACCCCCGGCAATGGCACCAGATGGAAGAAGAGCACGAGCTCCAACGCCTCGCCAAACCCCAGGCATGATTGCCGTAGACACCAACGTCCTGGTGTACGCGCACCGGGCAGAATCGCCCTTCCACACCCCGGCCTATGCCTGCCTGCAAGCCCTGGCCGAGGGCAACCAGCCGTGGGGTATTCCGGTGAGTTGCCTGCACGAGTTTTTGTCCATCGCCACCAATCCCAAGATCTTCAACCCCGCCAGCAGCTACGAGCAGGCACTGGCACAGGTCGATGCCTGGCTGGAATCGCCCCAGGTCCAGGTGTTGCACAGCGGTGCACAGCACTGGCGCATCCTGGCCGAGCTGGCCCGCAAAGCCAAACTGCAAGGCGGCCAGTTCCACGACGCGCGCATTGCCGCGATTTGTATAGAAAACGGGGTGTCGGTGCTGTGGAGCGCCGACCGGGATTTTGGACGGTTCAAGGCGTTGAAGACGGTGAATCCGTTGGTGTAAGTATTTTTGGCGGTTCCACGTGAAATTAAATGGAGTTACAATTAATTCATGTACACCGTTCGAGAAACCGTTTATTTCCAACGCTTAGTCGGCACCGTTTGGAATGAAGACGAGCGCAACGAATTCATTGATTGGATTAGCCAAAATCCACTGACAGGTGATGTCATACCGGCAGCAAGTGGTTTGCGAAAAGTACGTTGGAGCCGCAAAGGAATAGGCAAGCGCGGCGGGGCCAGAGTGATTTACTTTAACCTGCTGGACAACGGTGAAATCGTGCTTTTGATGGTGTACATCAAAGCAAAACTGGACAATATTCGTCCAGAATTTTTGATGCAACTAAAGGAGCAATTGGATGCCTAAAACCAAACCACCCACAGCAGACTTCTGGAACGGGGTTGACCCTGAAATCGCTGCCTTCGAAAAAGGCTTGCTGGAATCTATCGCTCAAATGCAACGCGGCGAATATGCGGCTGTGCATACGCCTGAACAAATTACGGCCCGCCGCGCAGGCCGCCCCGTGGGCACGACCAAGGCTGAGGCAAAGCAAGCCGTCACGGTACGCTACAGCCCCGACGTACTTGCGGCCTTTCGTGCCACGGGAGCTGGCTGGCAAACGCGCATGAATGACGCACTAAAAGATTGGTTGCGGACCCACTCGCCTGCATAGGAAATGCCATGAAACGAGCGCCACCCACCATGACGGCAGGTCAAGCCGCAAGTATTACCAGGTATTCACAGCATCAAGCAGCGTCTGAAGCCCAAGCACAGCGGGCTGAGGCTATGGGCCGTGATCTGGAACAAAGTCTGACCCGCTGGCAAGCTGATCTAAAAAAGAACTCGGACGAGATGCGCACGGTTGAAAAATGGTTGCCTCGGTTTACTGTTTTTCCTGTCACGCTACTGGCGATAGGAGGTATTTTTGTCACCGTCTACGGCTTATGGTCAGGAGACTTACCCGCCATCGCGAAGTACTCCAAGGTCCATGTGCTGCGCACAGTCAATCCAGTTGCATTTTGGTTTGCATGCGTCTACCACAGTGCAATAGCCTCTGTATTCAGTTGGCTGGCTATCCGTCTTTTCAAAGCAACAGGATGGCTGAGTGCATCTAAAAAAATAGCTGCTCCACACTGCAAAATAAATAGTGACTCCCGCCGATAAAAAATGGGCCGGCAACCTGTTGCAATAGAAAATTCAAAAACCAACACGCTCTCACCAACAACCATGCTTGGCCATGAGCCGGAAGTGTTAAGTTTTACGGTTTTGATGATGGATCACCCAAAAATCTGAAGCAAAGTTTTGGCAGCCGGATTCACATACTGGATTGCAGCACCGAAGGCTCCAAAAACGACCACCAACAAGATACCGAGCATCCAGGTTTTCCCCACGATAAACCGCCAATACTGGTCAAGCTGTCGGGGCCGAAGAATACGGCGCACCAACAAGCCACCGATCACAAACTCAAGGACAATTTCTGCCAGGTAGCCCGCCAACAAATCCGCAGTCAACACAGGTAAGTAACCCAGGAAGAACGCCAAAAGCACTGCTGCTCCTATGAGTCCAATGACGAACAACAGCGCGCTCAACGGGTCGTCTCCCACACTGAAAAAATCCCCAAGTCCGTCAAACTTGCCGAGCTTCTTTCGCATTGCGTCCACGCTCTGGTCGTAGGCAACTTGCTCGTCCGCCGTGGCATGCGCAGGCAGCCTATCACCAAGCGCGCGCCGCCCATTCCACCAGCGCGCATACCACCAGCCACCCCACACAAACCCCACAAAGTAGACCGCGCCGGCACCGACGGCATAACGCACTGCCATGGAATGCACATGGAAAAGATGCAAAAGCGCAGCACTGGTACAGAGCCCAATGGCCGAGGCCCACAGCACAAGCAACCATCCATGCAGTCGGAATAAGCCATGCTTGCGGGGTTCAATCTTGGACAAAGACATCGTGGTTTGGGCCCAAGGTAAAAAGAATAACCAGGGATTCTGCCTTGACCATTCCGGGTACAGCCATACGCATCGCGACACTTATTTCATCAAAAATAAGAGCACCTCAGATCGATTCGACCGGCGGAGACGGCCTATTTAGCTCTCAAAAATGCCCTAAAAACCCTCCACCTCACTCCCCATCCAGCAAGCCCTCCTTCACCGCCAGCCGCACCAGCCCGGTGATGTCGCTCACGCCCAGCTTGGCCATCACCCTAGAGCGGTAGGTTTCCACCGTTTTGGCGGACAGGCTCAGGGTGTGGGCGATGCTGCTGCTGGGCTGGCCGCGCACCACCAGGTTGAGTACCTGGCGCTCGCGCTGCGACAGGGTGTGCAGGGGCTCGGGGGCGGCACCGGGGTCGGCGGGCAGCAGGGCTTCCTGGGCTACGCGCTCGATGGCGGCGCTCCAGTAGTGCTGGCCGCAGCAGGCCTGGCGCAGGGCGTTGATCACCTCGGCCCCCGACGCGCCCTTGAGCACATAGCCCATGGCCCCCATGCGCACGGCATCCATCACCTGGCGGGGCTGGGCCATCATGCTCAGCACCACCACGCGGCTGGGGATTTTGCGGCGCTGCAGCTCGGCCAGCAGCTCGTGGCCCGAGCGCTCGCCCAGCGACAAATCCAGCAGTACGCAGTCGGGCGGGGCGCGCACGATGTCGTGCAAGGCGGTGGGCAGGTCGCCGCTCTCGCCCACCACGTTGAAGCCAGACGGCTCCAGCAGCGCCCGCAGGCCTTCGCGCAGGATGGCGTGGTCGTCGACCAGGTACACAGAATCGGTCATGGGGAATAGCTCAGTTCGATGACGGTGCCGCGCTCGTTGTCGGCGGTACGGGCGCTCAGATGGGCACCGATGGCCTGGGAGCGTTCGCGCATGCCCACCAGGCCCAGGTGGCCGGGTTTCAGGGCCTGGCCGATGGGGCCCAGGCCGATGCCGTCGTCTTGCACCAGCAGGCGCAGGCCCAGCGTGCCCAGGGGTTCTATGCCCACGGTGAGGCTTTGGCAGCGGGCGTGGCACAGGGCGTTGCCGATAGCTTCGCGGGCCACCATGAAGACGGCGTATTCGACCTCGGGGTTCCAGCGGCGGTCGGCCATGGCGGGGGGGATGTGCAAGCGCAGGGCCACGGCGCTGTGGTTGGCGGCCTCGGCCTGGATTTCGTTGTCCAGCGCCACGCCCAGGCCCTGCTCTTGCAACAGCGGCGGGCGCAGCTCGACCAGCACCTGGCGCACCTCGCGCATGCCGCGGTCGATCATGCCCGAGACGCGCGTCCAGCTTTTGTCGATGGCGGGCGTGGCGGGGGGCGGCAACTGGGCGCGCAGGGCATCGACCGAGATGCGCAGCGTGGTCAGCGTCTGGCCGAGCTGGTCGTGCAGCAGCTGGGCCAGGCGCTGGTTAGTTTGCTGCTCGGCCTCCATGAGTTGGCGCGACAGGGCCGAGAGCTGCTGGCGGTAGTGCAGCAGGGCCTGTTCGGATTCGACCCGCTCGGTCACGTCACGGGCGGTCAGGGTGAACAGCACCTCGCCGTTGACCCGGGTTTCGCTGGCCGAGGCCTCCAGGTGCAGCGTGGCCCCGTCGGGGTGCCGGGCCGACAGGGTGCGCACCGCGCCGATCAGATGGGGCAGGTCCACATCGGGCATCACGTCGGCCAGCGGCAGGCCCAGCAATTGCGCGGCACAGCGGCCAAAAATACGCTGCGCGGCAGGGTTGCTGAAGACCACGCAGGCCTGCGCGTCCAGACCCAGGATCGCGTCGCTGGTGGTGGAGACGATGGCCGACAGCAGGGCTTCGCTGTCGCGGATTTTTTGCTCGGCCAGGCGGCGGTCGCTCAGGTCGCGGGCCACCAGCACCACGGCCACCACGGCGTTGTTTTCGTCGGCTTTGGGGTACAGCAGCAGGTTGCCCCAGAAGCGGCCACCGGGCTGGCGCGGCAGCCAGCCTTCAAACTCCATGCGCGCACCACCGGCGGCACCGGCCAGCAGCGCGGGCCATTGTTCCGGCAGGGCCAGCACCTGGGCCATGTCCTGCCCCAGCACGTCCAGGGCGGGCAGGCCAAACAGGGCCTGCACATTGCGGTTCCAGCTTTGCGCCCGGCCCAGCGGCGAGAGCTGCAGCATGGCGATGTCCACCGCCGCGTCCACCAGCAGATCGACCTGCTGCTTGGCGGCGCGCACGGCGGTATGGGCGCGCAGCTCTTCGCTGATGTCGGTGTGGGTGCCCAGGTAGCCAATGAAGGTGTCGCCCTCGAACAGCGGTGTGGTGTACCACTGCACCCAGGCCACGTGGCCGTCGCGGCGCAGTTGCACGCCACGCCCGTGCAGCGAGATGCGCTCGGTGCGCATGCGGCGCAGGGTGTTTTGCAGATTGGCCACCTGGTCGGGCAGGATCCACAGGCCGATGGGCGAGCGGCCCACGGCTTCGTCGGCACCAAAGCCGGTCATCAGCTCGCTGGCGCGGTTCTGGTAGACCACGTTGAAGTCGGCGTCGTACAGCACCAGGCCCACCGGCATCTCACGCAGCAACTGCCATACGCGGTGGCTGTTGGACACCAGCACCGACTCGGCCTGGGCCTCGCCGCGCTGGTCCAGCAGGTCGGCCTCGCTCAGCCAGCGCCACACCGCGCCCTGGCCGAAGCGGGGGTCGTTGCGCTGCTTTTGCTCTTGGTAACCGGGCACGCCGGGCAGACCGTCGGCCCCCAGGCGGTCGGTCAAGGGCAGTTTTTGCACCGGCCTGCCGGATACGCCCAACGGGCCTTCGGCATCCGGGCGATCGGTGGAATGGGGGGGTTGGTGGTGCATGGTTTCGCTAAATGGTTACCAAGTGTGCCGCAAGCCTTAGCGCCAGAACAGGCACTCAGGGATACCCATAGTACGGGTATCAAACTTTCCCTACAGACTAAGCGATCTACCGTCCCTAACATCGCGGCACCTACCCACCGTATACCCACCCTGCCGCAATTTTGGAGCACCATGCCTGCTGTACCCGCCCTGAATATTCCCGCCACCTCGGCCATTGCCCAGCCTGAATTTCTGATGGGCGTGGCTACGGCCTCCTACCAGATCGAAGGCGCTGCCGACGAGGACGGCCGCCTGCAGTCCATCTGGGACACCTACTGCGACGAACCTGGCCGCGTGCTGCACGGCGACACCGGCGACGTGGCCTGCGACCACTACCACCGTTGGCAGGCCGACGTGGACATGATTGCCGGGCTGGGCGTGGATGCCTACCGCCTGTCGATCGCCTGGCCCCGCGTGATGGACGAAAAAGGGGTGCCCAACCCCAAGGGCATCGGCTTCTACAAGAACCTGCTGGACGCACTCAACGCCAAAGGCATACAAACTTACGTCACCCTGTACCACTGGGACCTGCCCCAGCACTGGCAAGACAAGGGCGGCTGGGCCAACCGCGAAACCGCCTATGCCTTTGCCGAATACGCCGACCTGATGAGCCGCGAACTGGCGGGCAAAGTAACGGCATGGGCCACGCTGAACGAACCCTGGTGCTCGGCCTTTCTGGGCTACGGCATTGGCCGCCACGCCCCGGGCGTGACCGACCTGCGCCAGACCACGCAGGCCTTGCACCACCTGCTGCTGGGCCACGGCCTGGCACTGGCCAAAATCAAGGCCAACGATCCCGCCGCGATGCGCGGCATCGTCTGCAACACCGGCGTGTTTGGTCCGCACACCGACAGCGCCGCCGACCAGGACGCGTCCTACCTGGCCTATGTGCAGCAAAACCACTGGGTGTTTGACCCGCTGATGCTGGGCACCTACCCGCAAGACCTGTTCCGCCTGTGGCCCGGCTGCGAGCCACTGGTGCTGGCGGGCGACATGGAAATCATCTCCACCAAGATGGACTTTTTGGGCATCAACTACTACTTCCGCACCGAGGTGGAGTCGGACGGCAAGGGCGGCTACCAGGAAGCCCCCCACTCCGCCCAATCCAACCAGCTAGAGCGCACGCAAATGGGCTGGGAGGTGTATCCCCAGGGCCTGACCGACCTGCTGGTGGACTTCAATGCCCGCTATCCCGACATGCCCCCGGTCTATATCACCGAAAACGGCATGGCCAGCGACGACAGCGTGGCTGCCGACGGCGGCGTGGCCGACCCCCAGCGCATCCGCTTCCTGGAGCGCCACCTGATGGCCGTGGACACCGCCATCAAGGCCGGCGTGGATGTGCGCGGCTACTTCATCTGGTCGCTGATGGACAACTTTGAATGGGCCTACGGCTACGAGCGGCGCTTTGGCATCACCCATGTGGACTACACCACCCAGGTGCGCACGCCCAAGCACAGCTCGCTGGCGGTGCAGGCCTTCTTGCAGCAGCGCAAAGAGCGCCCCGCGCGATAACCTGTTTTCCCTGGCAGGGCCGGTGCCAACGCGTCGGTTCTGCCCTTTTTACCCCCTGGGCAGTGAGCCCTTTTTCTAAAAAAACTGGAGACAACATGCAAGCACAAGTTCGTACCACCGTGGCCCTGGCCATCGCATCGCTGGCCATTTTGGCCACCACGGGCGCACAGGCGCAAACCAAGGCGGAAGTCATGCACTGGTGGACCTCGGGGGGTGAATCGGCGGCGGTGCAAGAGCTGGCCGCTGCGTTCAACAAATCCGGTGGCCAGTGGGTCGATACGGCCGTAGCCGGTGGCGAAGCCGCCCGTGCTGCCGCGATCAACCGCATCGTCGGTGGCAACCCACCCACCGCCGCCATGTTCAACACCTCGCAGCAGTACCTGGACATCATCAAAGAGGGCATGCTCAACGACATCGATGCCGTGGCCGCCAAGGAAAAGTGGGACACCATGCTGCCCGCACCCGTGGTCAACAGCATCAAGGTCAACGGCCACTACTACGCCGCGCCGGTCAACATCCACATGCCCAGCTGGTTCTGGTATTCCAAGCCCGCATTTGCCAAGGCCGGCATCACCAGCGAACCCAAGACCGCCGACGAGCTGTTCGCCGCGCTGGACAAGCTCAAGGCCGCCGGCCTGGTGCCCCTGGCACTGGGTGGCCAGGGCTGGCAGGAATACATCACCTTCTACAGCTGGATGGCGCAAGTGGGCGGTACCGACCTGTACATGAAGTTTTTCAAGGACCATGATCCGGCCGTCATCAACACCCCTGCCTTCCGCAAGGTGCTCACCGACTTCAAGCGCCTGAAAAGCTACACCGACGCAGGCTCCCCTGGCCGCAACTGGAACGATGCCACCTCGATGCTGATCACCGGCAAGGCTGGCGTGCAGATCATGGGCGACTGGGCCAAGGGCGAGTTCAACAACGCCAAGCAAGTGGCAGGCAAAGACTTTGGCTGCTTCCCTGGCTTTGGCCCCAAGTCGCCCTACATCATTGCTGGTGACGTGTTTGTGTTCCCCCGCACCAAAGATGCCAACGCCATCAAGGCCCAGCAGATGCTGGCCACCTCGATGACCTCGGCCACCACCCAGGTGGCGTTCAACAACAAAAAGGGTTCCATCCCCATCCGTACCGATGTCGATGGGTCCCAAATGGACTTGTGTGCCCAGACCGGCCTGGCCATCATGAAGGACAAAACCCGCCAGATCGCCGTGCCCGACATGCTGCTGGCCCCCGATGTAGGCGGTGCCGTGCAGGACATCATCTCCAAGTACTGGAACACCAACCAGTCGGTGGACGATGTGGTCAAAGCCCTGCAAAGCGCCATCAAGGGCTAAGCTGGAACAGGCCCGGCGCTGACCCGCCGTGCCCCCCCGTGCCGACGTGGCAGCCCACGTCGGCATCGCATTCTGATTTGCACAAAGGACACCTTAGATGGCCACCCACTCCCCCCCCTCGCCCCGGCGCGGCAAGCGCCAGAACTGGGCGGTCAACTTCGCCCTGATGCCCATGGCAGTGACCGTGTTGCTCTGCTACCTGGGCACCGTGCTGTGGTCCATCGCGGTGTCGATGACCAGCTCCAAGACCTTCCCCAACACCAACTTCGTCGGCCTGACCCAGTACGAGAAACTGTTCACCACCGACCGTTGGTGGCTGTCGCTGCACAACATGGCCTTGTTTGGCGTGATCTTTGTGGTGGCCTGCCTGGTGCTGGGCTTTTTTCTGGCGGTGTTCATCGACCAGAAGGTGCGCGGCGAAGGCATTTTTCGCACCATCTTTCTCTACCCCTACGCCATGAGCTTTGTGGCTACCGGCCTGGTCTGGCAGTGGATGCTGAACCCTGGCCTGGGCCTGCAGGAGGCGGTGCGCCAGCTCGGCTTTCCGAACTTTGAATTCGACTGGATCATCAGCCAGGACAAGGTGATGTACGCCATCGCCCTGGCCGCCGTATGGCAGTCTGCCGGGCTGGTAATGGCCTTGCTGCTGGCGGGCCTGCGCGGCGTGGACGAAGAAATCTGGAAGGCTGCACGCATCGACGGTATCCCGGTGTGGCGCGTCTACATGAGCATCGTGGTGCCCATGATTGCGCCCAGCATCGCCACCGCCACCGTGCTGCTGTCGCTGGGCGTGATCAAGGTGTTCGACGTGGTGGTTTCCATGACCGGCGGCGGTCCCGGCATTGCCAGCGAGGTGCCCGCCAAGTTCATCATGGACTACCTGTTCAACCGCGCCAACATCGGCCTGGCCTCTGCGGCATCCGTGGTGCTGCTGCTCACCGTGCTGGCCCTGCTGCTGCCCTGGCTGTATGCCAAGAACCGCATGGAAAAAAACAATAGCAAGGGCCACTGACCATGACTACTGCCAACCCCGTGAAGGTGCGCAATCAGCGCCCCGCCCAATCCTGGTTCACCCCGGCCCGCGTCGGCATCTACGCCTTTTTGCTGATGAGCGCGGTGTTCTTTTTGCTGCCGCTGTATGTGATGGTGGTGACCTCGCTCAAGCCCATGGAAGAGATCCGCCTGGGCCAGATCTTCGCCCTGCCCAGCAAGCCCACGCTGGAGGCCTGGGGCATCGCCTGGTCCAGCGCCTGTACCGGGCTGGAATGCACCGGCATCCAGGTGGGGTTCTGGAACTCTTTGAAGATCGTCATCCCCAGCGCGCTGCTATCCATCTTTGTGGGCGCGCTCAACGGCTACGCGCTGGCTTACTGGCGCAGGCCCTGGGCCGGGGTGTTCTTTGCCATCCTGCTGCTGGGCGCGTTCATTCCCTACCAGGTGCACATGTACCCGCTGGTGCGTGGACTGTCGATGATGGGCCTGTTCAGCACCCTGCCCGCCATCGTGCTGGTGCACACCATCTTCGGCATGCCGGTGATGACCCTGCTGTTCCGCAACTACTACGCAAGCCTGCCCGAAGAGCTGGTGAAGGCCGCGCGCATCGACGGCGGTGGCTTCTGGCGCATCTTCTTCCAGCTGATGATTCCCATGTCCACCCCCATCATCATCGTGGCGGTGATCATGCAGGTCACCGGCATCTGGAACGACTTCCTGCTGGGCCTGGTGTTTGCCGGACGTGAGAACCTGCCCATGACGGTGCAGCTCAACAACATCATCAACACCACTACCGGCGAGCGTCTGTACAACGTCAACATGGCGGCCACCATCCTTACGTCGTCGGTGCCGCTGTTCATCTACTTAATTTCCGGCCGCTGGTTCGTGCGTGGTATCGCCGCCGGTGCAGTGAAAGGTTGAAAGAAAAATTATGTCTAGCGTTTCCATCCAACAACTCCACATCCGCCTGGGCAATGTGGACATCTTGCAAAACATGAACCTGGAGGTCGTCGATGGCGAATTCCTGGTGCTGCTGGGCCCCTCGGGTTGCGGCAAGTCCACCCTGCTGCACACCATCGCCGGGCTGATCGACGTGCACGACGGCGTGATCGAAATCGGCGGCAACGATGTCACCTGGGCCGACCCCAAGGACCGCTCCATCGGCATGGTGTTCCAGAGCTACGCCCTCTACCCCACCATGACGGTAGAGCGCAACATGTCCTTCGGCCCGCGCATCACCGGCATCCCGGCGGACGAGATCGCCCGCCGTGTGGAGCGCGCTGCTGCCATGCTGCACCTGGGGCCGCTGCTGCAGCGCAAGCCCTCGCAACTGTCGGGCGGGCAACGCCAGCGGGTGGCGATTGGCCGCGCGCTGGTGCGCGATGCCGGGGTGTATCTGTTCGACGAGCCGCTGTCGAATCTGGATGCCAAGCTGCGCAACGAGCTGCGCCGCGAACTCAAGCAACTGCACGTGGACATCGGCAAGACCATGGTCTACGTGACCCACGACCAGACCGAGGCCATGACCCTGGCCAGCCGCATCGCGGTGATGCTGGACGGCAAGATCCAGCAGATCGGCACCCCCGCCGAGGTCTACGACCGGCCCATCAACCGCTTTGTGGCGGGCTTTCTGGGTTCGCCCACCATGAACTTCTTTGAGGGCGTGATTGCCTCCGACAACGGCCAGCTGGTGTGGCGTGGCCCGGGCCTGAGCGTCGACGTATCTGCCTACCCCTTCGCCACGCCGCCGCACATGGGCCAAAAAGCCGTGCTGGGCGTGCGCCCCGAGCACGTGGACCTGGTGCCGCTGGACCAGCCCGCCCTGGGCAAGGCTACCGTCACCCTGGCTGAGCCCATGGGCGCGATGGTGGTGCTGTGGCTGGACCTGGGCGGCACGGCCATGTCGTGCATTGCCGACAGCCACACACCGCACCAGCGCGGCCACACCCTGGGCGTGCAGTGCGACGTGCGGCGCATCTCGCTGTTTGGCGAGGACGGCAAGCGGCTGTAACCTCCCGCCCCCACCCCAGCCCTCCCCCGGCGGGGGAGGGAGCAAAGCGGAGCCCGTGTTTCCCCCTCCCCCACCGGGGGAGGGTCGGGGTGGGGGCAGCTCCCTTCACAATCCCCCATGACCCCCAACGCCCGCCGTTTTTTGGTGCTGATGCTGCTGCAGGCCTTTGCCGTCGGCCTGTCCAACATCTTCGTCAACCTCTATATCTGGAACATCGATCGCTCGCTGATCACCCAGGCACATTTCAGCCTGAGCCAGTCGGCGGCGATCTTGCTGAGCTTTCCGCTGTGCAGCCTGCACGCGCGGCGCACCTCGCCCATGGCCAGCTCGCGGGTGGGGCTGGTGATCTTCATGCTGGCCTACGCGGTCATTTTGTGGCTGCAGGAAGACTGCGCCCAGCACGTGGGGCTGATCGGTGGCCTGCTGGGCCTGGCGGTGAGCTTCTTTGTCATCGGCCAGCACATGCAGTTTCTGGAGAACGCGCAAGACGCGCAGCGCGACCGCTTTCTCTACGCCGCCAACTACATGACCAGCGGTGCGGCCATCGTGGCGCCGCTGCTGGCGGGCTGGCTGATACGGCACATTGCGGGGCCGCCCGGCTACAGCGTGGTGTTCGGCCTGTCGCTGCTGACCTTTGCCGCAGCGGCCTGGTGGTCCACCCGCGTCACTGGCCAGCCACTGGGCCGCACCTCCAACCTGCTGGGCGCGTGGCGTAACAAGCAGCGCACCTGGCGCGGCATGTTCTGGGTGAGTACCGCCATGGCCACGGTACAAGGCACCTACACCAGCTTTCTGGTCACCATCATGGCCTACGCCATCCTGCAGGACGAGTTTGCCTTTGGTGCCTACAGCGCCATGGTGGCACTGGTGGGCCTGGTGTCCAGCGTGGTGCTGGCCGCACGCAGCCAGGCCCGGCACCGGCTGCGCACCTACACCCTGGGCGCACTGCTGGTGTGCGCCGCCTCCATCGCGCTGGCCCTGGTACAAGAGCCCGCCATGCTGGTGGTCTACGGCATCGCCAGCGCCATCGGCATGAACACCATCACCACCTGCGAAATGGCCTGGAGCTACGCGGCCATCGAGTCCGCCCCCGACTACGAACAGCACAAGCTGGACTACATCGTGGTGCGCGAAATCCCGCTGGGCATTGGCCGCATGGTGGGCGTAGGCCTGTTTGTGCTGCTGCACACCCGGTTTGAAAGCCAGGTGCTGGCCCTGAGCTTTGTGCTGTTTGGCGCGGTCTATCTGGCCCTGGTGCCCGCGCTGCGGCGCATTTGGCAACCCCACGAACCAACACTACAAAAAATATAGCTGCTAGCGCAAGCTGAATAAGCGCTAGGTGCCAAAAAGACCAACAAATAAAGAGTTTAAAAATGTAACCAGATTCTTATACGATAGGTGGGTGCACGCCGCCATGCCCCCACCCCCGTCGTCCACAGGACCCGACCGCCCTCCGTGGTGGATTTACCTGCTGCTGCCGCTGCTGCATTTCGCCAGCGTCAAGCTCACCCTGCTGTGCGCCGTCACCCCGGAAACCGAGGCCGTGGTCTGGCTGCCTAATGCCGTGCTGCTGGCGGCCTTGCTGCGCTACCAGGGCCAGCGCGGCTGGGCCATGGCGATGCTGACCACCAGCTCGGACATGCTGGCCACTACGTCGGCTTTTTCGCTAGCGGGCTCGGTCGCACTGAGCCTGGTCAATCTGGCCGAGGTGCTGCTGGCCTACGGGCTGATGCGCCGCATGCAGGTATCTCGGGGGTTGCAGCGGTTTGAGGACTTCGGCAAGTTCATTGCCGCCGGGCCCATCGTGGCCGCTCTGCTGGCAGCACTGCTGGCCTCGGCCGTGCTGCTGCAGCTGGATGCCACTATCACCACGCCCTACCTGACCCTGGTGCGGGTATGGTGGTTTGGCGATGCGCTGGGGCTGCTGATCTACACGCCGCTGCTGCTCAGCTTCTCCGGGCGGGTGCGCTCACCCCCCACCCGTTTCACCCTGCTCGACGGCACCATCGTGCTGCTGGGCCTGGCGCTGGCCGGGCTGGTGTTCACCGCCAAGGGGGGCGAAGTCGGTGGCGTGTCGGTCACGCCCGACCTGCTGCTGCCCCCGGTGCTGTACCTGGCCGTGCGCTTCGGCGTGCGCTGGACGGCGCTGGCCGTGGCGCTGATTTCCCTGGCCACCGCCTGGGTCCTCACCCAAGGCCACCAGCCGTTTGGCGCGGTGGATGTGCACCTGGAAATCGTGCGGGCGCAAGAGTTCATCTTCACGCTGTGCTCCGTGGGCATTGGCTTCGCCATTTTGCTCACCGAGCTGAAAACCCACGAACGCCAGCTGGAGGACAAAGTGCGCGAACGCACTCAGGCGCTGGAAGCCTCCAACGCCCGGCTGGCCGCCCTGAGTGCCACCGACGGCCTGACCGGCATCGCCAACCGCCGCCGATTCGACGAAGTGCTGGCCAGCGAATGGAGCCGGGCAGCGCGCAACAGCCACCCCCTGGCGCTGGTGATGCTGGACGTGGACTACTTCAAACCCTACAACGACCACTATGGCCACCTGGCCGGCGACGACTGCCTGCGCCACGTGGCCCACATGCTGGCCGCGCACTTGCACCGCGGCGGCGACCTGGTGGCCCGCTACGGCGGCGAAGAATTTGTGCTGCTGGCCACGGTGCACGATGCCGCCGACGCCCTGCACATCGCCGAAACCGCCCGCCTGGCCCTGACCGCCCTGGCGCTGCCGCATGCGCAATCGCCCTTTGGCGCAGTCACCGCCAGCCTGGGCGTGGCCGTGCATGTACCCGCCGTGGGCGAAACCGCCGAGCTGCTGGTGCACCAGGCCGACCAGGCCCTGTACCAGGCCAAGGCACGTGGCCGCAACCAGACGGTGCTGGCCACGGCCTGATCTGCGCCGGGCAATCCGCGGCAGGGGATGTATTTAAAAACATCCTCTATATGAAGGATGTGCGGGCCAGCATAAAAAAACAAAATACTGCTTGGCAATAGAGCTAATCGTTCAACACCGCATGCCTGGAGAAAATCATGGCCCTTGATTTTGATGCCAAAGTTATTAAGTTCAATGGATTTGGTGCCGATGCCTACAAAGGTACCGGGACCAGCGGCCCCGATGACCCCAATTTTACAAAAAGAATACTCTGCGAAGGTGATTCCTGGTTTTCGATTGGTGCCATTCCCTCTGGCAACCTACTGCTGCCCTTGCAATTCGACCAGTCCACTTTATTGGTGAACCTGGCGCAACCCGGCGATACCATTCGCAAGATGGCTTCCATCAGCAAAAACCCTGTGCTCGCGCAGCTCATCGCGGCACCCAATTTCGACACAGCATGGGATGCCATCTTTATCAGTGGCGGCGGAAATGATTTGATTGACGATGCCAACCAGATTATCTGCAAACCCTCTGCGGGCGCTGGCAAACATATGCTCGATTACATCAACCATATTGACCTGGAAAATCTCAAGCAAAAAGTAAAAAAGGGGTTTACAGATATCGCCAATCTTCGCAACGGCAGCGAAAAAAATGCCACTACACGCATCATTACCCATATTTACGACTACCCCACGCCCAGAGATGCCAAAGCCACATTTCTGGGATTCAAAGTAAAGGGTCCATGGCTTTATCCGGCATTCAAACAACACGATATTCCCGTGGAGTTTTGGATATCCATCACCGACTATCTATTTGAACAACTGGGGGCCTGCATCATCTCGCTGGTGTCCCAGATCGACAATTTCCACGTCATCACCTCCACCCGGGAAACCCTGGTTCGGGCCCGCCTCCACACAGAGGGCCAAGACGGAGACTGGCTCAACGAGATCCACCCCACAACCGAGGGCTACACAAAGCTGGGGGCCAAAATATCGGTCGAGATGCAACATTTATTGTCAGCACCCTGATTGCTCAGGGGCGCGTGCGCATCCACCGCGTCAACTCGATACTGGTGATGCACACCACCAGCCAGGCCGTACCCGACGCAAAGCCCGCCAGCACATCACTGGCAAAGTGCACGCGCAAGAACACCCGGCTCACCCCCACCGAGAACGCCAGCGCCACCGCGGCCAGTACCAGAGGCAAATGCCAGCGCGGTGGCACAAAGCGGCACAGCACATAGGCCAGCATGCCGTACAGCACCACCGAGCCCGAGCTGTGGCCGCTGGGGAAGCTGAAGCCGTGGGCCATCACCAGCCCGTCGTCGTGCACCGGCCGCACGCGCGCAAAAATCTGCTTCAGCGTGGTGTTGAGCACACCGTTGCCTGCCACCGCCAGCACCCAGCCCAGCGCCAGCCAGCGGCGGCCACGCCACACCAACAGCACGGCCACCAGGATGCACAGGCCAGTCACGGTGGGGGTATCGGCCAGTCGGGTCAGCAGCGCGAATGCCTGCAACACCCCGAGTGGCAACTGGGTGCGCAGGCTGTCGGCCAGCGCCTGGTCGGCCCGGCCCATGCTGCCGTCGGTGCCCAGCTTTTCGGCCAGCTCGGCAAACACCCAGGCCCCGCTGACGATCACCGCAAAGCCCGCCGCCAGCCGTACGCCCAGGTACAGCCCGGGCGACAGACTGCTTTGGTCGCGCGGCACGTGGATGCGCCGTACCAGCCACCAGCCGCCTGTGGCAGCGAGCCATAGCAGCAACAGTGCAGCCGCATAGATCTCCACCGCCCACGGGGCCCAGGCCTGCACATCAAGCCGCATGCAGCCCCCGGTCCACCTGGATCGATGTCACTTTCGCGCAGGCAAACGCGCCGGACGGTGCAGCAAAATCCCATTGCTCCACCTCACAGCGCCCCGTGGCGGCCTGCCATCGCAGCAGGTTTACCGAGTTCGGCGCACCCTCGCGCACCCGGCTCGACACCGCCGTGCCCGCCTGCACCGCCCACAAGGGCCGCGCCAGGCCCGACAGCGCCCGCACAAACGGCAGGTGGATGTGCCCGCCCATCACCAGGTCGGCCCCGGCCCGCGCCCACACCCTCTGTGCATCGGCGTGGCCGTGCAGCAGGTTCTTCACGTCCTCGGCCCGATCCACCGCGATCGGCTGGTGCACTACTGCGATGCGCAACTGCGCCGCCGTGGCCCCGGCCAGCAAAGTGGCCACCCGGTCGATCTGCGCAGCCGATACCTCGCCGTTTTCATGGCGGGTGGCCCGGGTGGTGTTCACGCCAATGACCAGCAGATTGGCAGACCGGAACACCGGCTCCAGATCGGCCCCAAAGGCCGCGCAGTGTTGGGCGTACGGATGCTGCCAGCGCGCCCACAGATTGAACAGCGGCAGGTCGTGGTTGCCAGGAATCGCCAGCAACGGGCCGCCCAGCCGGTCCATGAAGGCCCGTGCCGCGCGGAACTGGGCTGGCCGGGCGCGCTGGGTGATGTCGCCCGACAGCACCAGCAAGTCGGGCCGCTGCTGCCGGGCCAGGGCCGCCAGGGCCTCTACCACCGGGGCCTGCTCGGTGCCGAAATGCGGGTCGGATATCTGCAGCAGCACCGTCATGCGCGGCTGCCCTCGGCAGGTTTGAGCAGGTACAGCGGCTGCGCCGCCACGCGGAACTCCAACGGGGTGCGCATGCGGGTGATCTCGCCGTCAAACGCCACCTTGATCTTGCGGCGGCGCGGCTGCACCACCATGCGCGAAAACGCGAAGCTGTCCACGCTGTCGGCCTCGCCCAGCGTGCCCATGGCCCCGCGCACCATCAGGCCCACCATGGCCAGGGTGCCCATGGGTTTGAGCATCACGGCGGCGATCTGGCCGTCGTCCAGGGGCCGCGCCGGGTGGTCGCTCAGATTCACGCCCACCTGCTCCAACTGCAGCCGGTTGTTGCCCACAAACAAAGTGGGCGTGCGCACATTGCGCACCACGCCGCCCTGGTCGATCTGCAGGCGCAATTGGCGGTGAAAGCGCAGCAGGGTCATACAGGCGGCACCCAGCGCCACCCAGCGGCTGCGGCCAAAGCGGGCCTTGTAGGTTTCGCGGTCTTCCAGCAGCACCGGGTACAAGCCCAGGCTGGCGTTGACCAGAAACACGTGGCCGTTTACCGTGCCCACCTGCACCGGCGTGGGCACGGCCTGCATCAGCATCTGCGCGGCCTGCGCGGGCTCGGTGGAGATGCCGTGGGTGCGGGCAAAGTAGTTGAAGGTGCCCAGCGGCACCACGCCCATGGCACAGCCCGCAGCGTGGGCCGCCTGGGCCACGGCGTTGATAGTGCCGTCGCCGCCCACCGCCACCACCGCCGAGTGGGTGGCCAGGGCGGTGGCCGCGGCCTCGCAGGCCACGCGGGGCAAATCGGCGGGACGGGTAAAACGCAGCTCGCCGGTGCGCCCGGCGGCCTGCAAGGCCTGCTCGATCACCGCCCGCTTGGCATCGGCATGGCTGCGGCCCGAGGCAGCGTTGATGATGAAGATCAGCGGCGCGGCGGGGTCTTGGGGAGGGCGTTGGGTCATAGCCTGCATCCTAGCAGCCCTGCGTCGCTTACTAGCAAATAAATAGCTGACAGCGTATATGGTTATTGCGTTAGAGGCCTAAAAACCTTACAAAATTCGGTCGCTGCACAAAACCGCCAATCCCCCTAGAATCCTGGTTTTCCCGTACTTTTCTTCCCCCATGAACCTCCCTCTGCTGGCCCTGGCCGTTGCCGCTTTTGGCATTGGCACCACCGAATTCGTCATCATGGGCCTGCTGCCCGAAGTCGCCACCGACCTGGGCGTGACCATTCCCGCGGCGGGCATGCTGGTGTCGGCCTACGCCCTGGGCGTGGCGGTGGGCGGCCCGTTTCTGGCGGTGGCCACGGCCAAGCTGCCGCGCAAAACCACACTGGCCTGGCTGATGGCCTTGTTTGTGGTGGGCAACATCGGCTGCGCGCTGGCCCCCAGCTACGGCTGGCTGATGGTGGCGCGGGTGCTCACCTCGTTTTGCCACGCGGCCTTTTTCGGCATCGGTGCGGTGGTGGCCACCCAGGTGGTCGCACCCGAGAAGCGCGCCCAGGCCATGTCGATGATGTTTGCAGGCCTGACGCTGGCCAATGTGCTGGGCGTGCCGCTGGGCACGCTGCTGGGGCAGCAGACCGGCTGGCGGTCCACCTTTTGGGCGGTGTCGGTGATCGGCGTGGTGGCCATGGCCGCCGTGCTGCGCTGGGTGCCTGCGTTGCACCAAACGCTGAGCGGCAGCGCCTTGGGCGAGTTCCGCGTGCTGCGCCACAAGCAGGTATGGCTGGCGCTGGGCATGAGCGTGTTGGCATCGGCCAGCATGTTCACCATGTTTACCTACATCACGCCCATCCTGCGCGACGTGACCGGCATTGCGCCGCACAACGTCAGCTACGTGCTGCTGCTGTGCGGTGTGGGCCTGACCATCGGCAACCTGCTGGGCGGGCGGCTGGCCGACTGGCGGCTGATGCCGTCGCTGATGTGCATCTTTGCCGCCATCGCCGTGGTGCTGGCCACGTTCTCGGTGACCAGCCAGTGGGTCTGGCCCGCCGTGGCCACCCTGGTGCTGTGGGGCGTGGTGTCGTTCGCCACCGGCGCGCCACTGCAGGTGCGGGTGGTGTCGCAGGCCGGGGATGCGCCCAGCCTGGCCTCCACGCTGAACATCGGTGCCTTCAACCTGGGCAACGCGCTGGGTGCCTGGCTGGGCGGCAGCGCGATTGCCGCGGGCTGGTCGCTGCGCACCCTGCCGCTGCTGGCTGCCGGGGTGACGCTGGGCGCGCTGGCCCTGACGCTGTACTCGGCGCGGCTGGACCGGGGTGTGCCCGTGCGCGGGGCGATGGCGGGGGCCTAATTCAAGGGGCTTACCAATCGCCGTACGGATGCGTCGCCAGGCGGGAGTTGTAGTAGCGCGCATCGTCCGTCACCTCCAGGCCCACCCAGGCGGGCCGGGCAAACACCTGGTCTTCGGACTCCAGTTCGATCTCGGCCACCACCAGCCCGGCGTTCTGGCCCAAAAACTCGTCCACTTCCCAGGCGAATCCCCCGTGCAGGACGACGCGGCGGATTTTCTCGACGGTGGGCCCATCGCACAACGCCAACAACTGCGCCGCATCGGCCAGCGGAATAGGGTATTCAAACTCCGCCCGCGTGGCACCCTGGTTCGCGCCCTTGATGGTCAGAAAAGCCTGCTCGCCCGCAATACGCACGCGCACCGTGCGCTGCTTGTCGCGGTTCAGGTAGCCCTGGCTGAGCCGGGTGCCAGGGCCTTGGCGCCAGGCATCGCCGGTGACGAGAAACTTGCGTTCGATTTCAGTGGCCAAGAGGGTCTCCGGAAGGGGGATGGGATTGCGGTGGGGCTGGCCATTCTGCACGGTGTTATAACCAAGCCCCGCAATTCGCCACCCCAGGTGGTGAGCCAAAGACAATATAGAAGGAAACCCACCATGGGCGCGCAGTGGAAAGCAAAAGGTAAGGAACTGGCAGCCAACGCCAGAGGCCGCGTATTTGGCAAATTGTCCAAAGACATCATGATCGCCGCGCGCAGCGGTGCCGACCCGGCGGCCAACGCCCGGCTGCGGTTGCTGGTAGAGCAGGCCCGCAAGGTCTCCATGCCCAAGGACACGCTGGACCGGGCCATCAAGAAAGGCGCAGGCCTGACCGGCGAAGCCGTCAACTTCGAGCACGTGATCTACGAAGGCTTTGCCCCGCACCGCGTGCCGCTGATGGTCGAGTGCCTGACCGACAACGTCAACCGCACCGCGCCTGAAATGCGTGTGCTGTTCCGCAAGGGGCAGCTGGGCACGTCTGGCTCGGTGGCCTGGGACTTTGACCACGTCGGCATGATCGAAGCCGAACCCGCGGCCAAAGACGCGGATGCCGAGCTGGCCGCCATCGAAGCCGGTGCGCAGGACTTTGAGCCTGGCGAAGAAGACGGCAGCACCACCTTCCTGACCGACCCCGCCGACCTGGACCTGGTCAGCCGCGCCCTGCCCACCCACGGCTTCACCGTGCTGTCGGCCAAGCTGGGCTACAAGGCCAAGAACCCCATTGCCGCCACCAGCCTGAGCGCCGAACAGCTGGAAGAAGTCGAAGCCTTCCTGGCCGCCATCGACGCGAACGACGATGTGCAAAACATTTATGCAGGCTTGAACTAACCCTCCATGGACTTTCTTATCCTGGCGATCCTGATCGCCATCGGCAGCTACGCGCTGACCTCACGGGACCAGCGCCAGCGCATCGCCACGCTGGGTAGCCACCTCAGCCAGTACCAGATCGAAAAACTGATGGAGACCGTCACCCAGGGTTACCTGCGGGCGCTGGGCGAAAAAGACGCGGCCCGGCAAGAGCAGATCTGGGGCCTGCTGAACACCAGCGAAGCCCAGTTGGCCGAGCAGTTCAAGCGCTTTGCCAGCGAATTTGCCAAAGCCGGAGCCGAGCAGACCCGCGTCAGCAAGATCGCCATCGCCCTGCCCTATGCCGACACGCTGTTCCCCAGCGCCACTTTCGACCTGCGCAAGGCCTTTGCCATCCACGCCCAGGGCATCGCCCGCGCCGCCGACATGCCGGCCGACACGTCGGCCAAAGACAAGGCTTTCACCATGTCGGCCGAGCTGTTTTTGATGCAGCACACCTGCCACTGGTTCTGCAAATCCAAGGCCGTGGCCTCGGCCCGCATGCTGGCCCGCCACCAAACCACCTACGCCCAGCTGGTGGCCGCGGTGTCGCCGGAAACGCGCCGGGCGTATAGCAGCCTGGTGGAAGCCTGATTGCTATTTAAAACGTAGCTGCTTGCGCCGATGAAATAAGCGCTGAAGACCTAAAACACTCACATTTCATCAATCGGCGTGGAGCGGCTCCCGGCCTGCGCCTCCAGCGCGTAGCGCTCGCGGGTCTTGACGTAGAAGCTGGCACCGAAGCGGCCTACGGGGTGGTAGTGCTGCAGGCGCACGCGCCAGGTCTCGGTGTCGATGAGTTCGTCGCGGGCGTGCATCCACAGCACCTTGCCGATGAAGATCTGGCGACTGTCGGTTTCCATCAGCTCCCACAGCGTGCATTCAAACGCCACCGGGGCCTCGGCAATGCGTGGCGGGGCAATGGCGCACGACGGCGCGGTGGTCAGCCCTACCGCGTCCAGCTCGCTCTGGTCGGGCGGCAGGCGCTCGCCGCAGCGGTGCATCTGCTCGGCCAGATCTTCGTCGCACATGTGGACCACAAACTCCTTGCTGCGCAGAATGTTGGCCGCGGTGTCCTTGAGCTGGCCGTCTTTGAGGCGGTTCAGGCTGATCATCACGATGGGCGGCTCCTCGCCCACCATGGCAAACATGCTGAACGGTGCGGCATTGACCACCCCGCCCTCGCTCAGGGTGGTGACCAGCGCAATTGGTCGCGGCACAATCAGGCTGGCCATCATCTTGTAGCGCTGGTACTCGGTAAGGCTGGCGAAGTCGATATTCATGGTGAATCAGTCAAAGTAAAAACCCCGTACGGCCCGGTATACCTTACCGCAGCAAGTCGCATGCCTGTACCGGTGCAGCCATGCGCAGGTCCAGACGGTACGCATTGGCACGCTAGGGCATGCGATTGCAGCAAGCAGTCTTCGCCAAATAAATCACATCATCAGAAAATAATGATAAAAACGATCTGTAATAATTATCATTATTTATTTAATCGCATAAAATTGATACAAGAAAAAATTCAAATCTGATTTTTTCAATTAACGACGGTGCACTGCAGTGTGTGGTGTGCCGCCAAAACCCTTCACCTTTTGCCAAGCAGCTGCCATGCATCTCTCTATCGACCCCTCAGCCCGCCCCGTTAGCAGCGCCAGCCTGCCCAGCGAATACCTGTCATTCCGACTGGGCACCGTGGAGTACGGCATCGATATTTTGAAAGTGCAAGAAATTCGCGGCTATGAGCAACCCACGCGCATTGCCAATGCACCGGACTACCTCAAGGGCGTGCTGCTCTTGCGCGGTGTCATCGTGCCAGTGATGGACTTGCGGGTGAAGCAGGGCCAACCTGCAAATTTCGACAACCTGACCGTCACCGTGATCCTGAACCTGGAGAAGAACCCGATGGCTGTGGTGGTGGACGCCGTGAGCGACGTGGTGACACTGGCACCCGAACACATTCGCCCCACACCCCACTTCGACGGCGCTGTCAACGCAGGCCACATCCTGGGCCTGGGCAGCCTGGGCGAGCCCGGCCAGGAACGCATGTTCGTGTTGCTGGACATTGAAAAGCTGCTGGCCCACACCCCCGTGGGCGCGCACCAAGAAGAACCAGAAGAAGCCCTGGCCTGATCCCGTACCCCATAACCACGTACCCCACCATGAACAACCTCAAAATATCCACCCGCTTGATCCTGGGCTTTGCCGTGATGGGCTTGCTCATCGCCCTGCTGGGCGGCATGTCCACGCTGAATGTCAACCGCCTGGGCGCGGAATTTGATCTGGTAGTGAAAGACCGCTACGCCAAAGTCGCCCTACTGACCGACATTGCCGGGGCCAATTCGGCCAATGTGCGGGCTTTGCGCGACCTGATCCTGCTGGACGATGCAGCTAAAAAAGCCACGCTGTTTGGCGAACTGGAAGCCAATTCCAAAGCCATCGAGGCCAATTTTGAGACGCTGAGGTCCAGCGTGACCTCCCCCGAAGGCAAGGCATCGCTGGCCAAAGCCATCGAGACGCGCACGGCCTACACAGCCATGCGCAACAAGGTCCGTGAGCTGATCAAGGCGGGCGACAAAGCCGCCGCCATTACCGTGCTCTACACCGAGCTGGCCCCGGCGCAGCTTACCTACCAGGCCGCCTTGGCAGAATTCAGCGACCTGCAAGAGCAGCTGATGGCAACGGCCAGCACCAAGGTACAAGACACGCTGGACATGGCCCGGGCTACCGTGCTGGGGCTGGTGTCTTTCGCACTGCTGTTTGCCGCCATCGTTGGCATCTGGATCACCCGCAGCACCACCCGGCCGCTGGCCAAAGCCGTCGAAGTAGCCCGCGCAGTGGCCGCAGGCGACCTGACGCAGACCATCGACAGCCACGGCAGCAATGAAACCGCGCAGCTCTTCCAGGCGCTGTCAGACATGCAAACCCAGCTGGCCAGCATCGTGCAAAACGTGCGCCAAAACGCAGACGGCGTGGTCACCGCCAGCGCAGAAATCGCCCAGGGCAACAACGACCTGAGCGGCCGCACCGAGCAGCAAGCCAGTGCACTGGAAGAAACCGCTGCCTCCATGGAAGAGCTGTCCAGCACCGTGAAGCAAAACGCCGACAACGCCCGCCAGGCCAAGCAACTCGCCACCAGCGCCGCCACCGTGGCAGGTCGCGGTGGCGACGTGGTGAGCCAGGTGGTGGACACCGTGAAGGGCATCAACGACAGCAGCAAGAAGATCGCCGACATCATCAGCGTGATCGACAGCATCGCCTTCCAGACCAACATTCTGGCGCTCAACGCCGCCGTGGAAGCTGCCCGCGCAGGTGAGCAAGGCCGGGGCTTTGCGGTGGTAGCCAGCGAGGTGCGCAACCTGGCGCAGCGCAGCGCGTCGGCAGCCAAGGAAATCAAGGTGCTCATCGACAACAGCGTGGGCCAGGTCGCCCAGGGCACCACCTTGGTGGCCACGGCGGGCAGCACCATGGCCGAAGTGGTGGCATCGATCCAGCGCGTGTCGGACATCATTGCCGAAGTCAGCGCGGCCAGCACCGAACAGAGCGCAGGCGTGGCCCAGGTGGGTGAAGCCATCACCCAGATGGACCAGGTCACCCAGCAAAACGCCGCCTTGGTCGAAGAAAGCGCCGCCGCCGCCAACAGCCTGAGCCGCCAGGCCACCGATTTGCTGCAGTCGGTTTCCGTGTTCAAGCTCAACACAGCTTCGGCCAGCACTGCTGCAGCCCTGGCCCATAACACCACCGAACAGCCACGCACCGAGCGCCGCAGCCCCCAGCGCGCCAAGAATGTGGTGCGCCCCGCATTTGACAAAAAGACGCTGGCAGCCCCCGTTACCCAGATGCCGCAATCCACGGCGGCCACGGCCCGCACCGGCAGCGACGACTGGACCAGTTTCTAAGACCTGGAACACGTTCTCAGACCGGGGCCATAAAAAACCACGGGAAGTCATAACAGCGGTAGACAAATTGCTGCAGTGCAGCATAAACTGAAACCAGAAGTAAGCAGTTTTTACAAACTTTCTACGGAGGTTTCTATGGCTTTTTCTCCCGTCCATCCCCTGCTCTGTGCCGTGTCCTTGTGTGCTGCCCTGGGCAGCCCCGCCCAGGCGGCCTCCCCCTTGCCAACGCTCAACGGCGACCCGGGGCAGACATCGGTGTCCGGCCTGTCGTCCGGGGCCTTCATGGCCGGGCAGTTCCAGGTGGCGTTTTCTGCGTCGATCAAAGGCGCGGGCATCGTCGCCGGGGGGCCGTACTACTGCGCCGGGGTGTTGGGCTACAGCGCCGCCGCCATTTGCATGGGCATGGTGCCCTTCATGCCACCCAACCCGCAGGTGATGTGGAGTGCAGCCCAGGTGCTGGCCAGCGCGGGCGAGATTGACCCACTGTCCGGGTTGCAGAAACAGCAAATTTACGTTTTCAGCGGCACCAAAGACACCGTCGTCTACCAGCAGGCAGTGGATGCCGCCGTGGGATTTTTCAAGCTGGCCGAGGTGCCAGATGCCAACATCCGCTACGTCAACAGCGTGCCCTCGGGCCACGCGCTCATCACCCCGCAATTCGGCAATGCCTGCGCGGCCAACACCGCGCCCTATATCAGCCACTGCGCGGTGCAGGGCAAGGGCTATGACCAGGCGGGGGCTTTGCTACAACACATTTACGGCAAGCTGCGGCCCGCCGCCAAAACCCTGAGCAGCCGCGTCGTGGCTTTCAACCAGCGTGAATTTGCCCCTGCAAGCTCGGGCATGGCCGACGATGCCTACCTCTACGTGCCCAAAGCCTGCACCCAGGCGGGCAGCCAATGCAAAGTCCATGTGGCGCTGCACGGCTGCGAGCAGTCGGCCAAAGTGGTGGGAGACAATTTCTACAGCGATACCGGCTACAACAACTGGGCCGACAGCAACCGGATGCTGGTGCTGTACCCGCAGGTGAATGCGTCCAACTTGCCGTTCAACCCCAAGGGCTGCTGGGACTGGGTGGGCTACACCGGCCCGGCCTACGCCACCAAAGCAGGCGTGCAAATGGCGGCCATCAAGGCGATGGTGGACCGGCTGACCACCCAGCCCTGAGCAACGTCACAAGCTTTTTTCAGCCTTCAAACTGCGGGTGCAGCTGCCGGATCTTGGTCATGGCCACCCCGGCGGCGGCGGTGCGGGTCTCTACGCCCATCTTCACGTAGACGCGCTCCAGGTGCTTCTTTACCGTGGCGGGGCTGGAGCCCAAAATTTCGCCAATGTCGCGGTTGGTTTTGCCTTTGACCACCCAGTACAGCACCTCGGCCTCGCGGGTGGTGAGCTTGAAGCTCAGGCTCATGGCCTCGATCACCGCCGCGTCGGACACTTCGCGCATCACGATCAGCCAATCCCCCTCGCCTTCTCCATCCCCCGTTTGCTGGTGCAGGCGAAAGCTCAAGCGGCGTGCGCCCTGCTCCACGCTCAGGCGCGGGGGTTCGATCTGCTGCTGCGCCATCTTCCCAAGTTCAGGTAAATGCTGCTGCAGCCAATCCACCACCAGGGTGGGTGTCTGGGGCGCGCTGGTGCCAAAGTAGTCCCGCAGCAGGTCGCGGGCCAGCGGGGTTTGCCACATCAGTTTGCCGTCGCTGGCGCGCACGGTGATGCTGGCGTAGCCGAAGGCGTCCAGCGCGTTGCGGGCCTGGCCGGCCTGGTGCACCTGCTGGCGGGCGCGGCGGGCGCTTTGCAGGTGCACGTTCATGCGGGCCATCACCTCCTTGGGCTTGATGGGCTTGGTGACGTAGTCCACCCCACCGGCCTCCAGCGCGGCCACCAGGTGCTCGGTCTCGGTCAGGCCGGTCATGAAGATGATGGGAATGTGGGCGGTGGCCGGGTTGGCCTTGAGGCGGCGGGCCACCTCGAAGCCGTCCATGCCGGGCATCATCGCGTCGAGCAGCACGATGTCGGGCAGGGCCTGGGCGGCGCGCTGCAAGGCGGTTTCGCCGCGGGTAGCTACCAGCACGGTGTAGCCGGACTCGTCCAGCGCGTCGTGCAGCACGGCCAGGTTGTCGGGCACGTCGTCGACGATGAGCACCACGTCGGAGTTGCTGCGGTCGAGGATGGCTTCGGGTTCAGGGAGCATGGCTGGTATCGGGTGCCGACGGGGCTTGGGCCAGCAAACGGCCAATGGCTTCAAACTGGAATTGTTGGGCCAGGGTGCGCACTTCCTGCGCCAGGCCCCGGCATGCGGGCTGCGCCTGTTCCAGCGCGGCCAACTGGTTGAGGATACCCCGGTAAAAGCCCAGTTCGGCCACCTGGCGCAGCGCCTGCAGCCGGGCCGCGTCGGGCCAGACGCGCAGCACCGGTGCAGCAGGCGGCAGCGCGACCACGGTGGGTGCTTCTACCCACTGGAGCTGCAGGCGGCGCTCCAGCCAGTCGAGCAGCTCGCTGTGGCGCACGGGCTTGGTGATGAAGTCGTCGGAGCGGATGCCGACATCGTTTTCCAGTCCCTTGTCGAATGCATTGGCCGAGACGATGGCCACGTGTGCCGTACTGAGACCATCCGACTTGATGCGCCTGATGGTTTCCCAGCCATCGATGCCCGGCATGGCCAGGTCCATCAGCACCGCATCCGGTTGGTAACCGGCAGCCAGCAGGTCGAGCGCGTCGTGGCCGCTGGCGGCGGTGCGCACCTCGAAGCCCAGGGGTTGCAGCAGTTGCACCAGCAGCTCGCGGTCGGGTTCTTCGTTGTCCACCACCAGCAGCTTGCGGCGCGGTCCGAGGTAGGCGCGGCGCAGGCGCGGGGTGTTGCGCTGCACGGTTTTGAGGTCGGCACCGTGGATTTCGGGCAGGAAGAGCTTGACGCGGAACACCGAGCCGCTACCAGGCGTGCTGACCACGGTCATCTCGCCGCCCATCAGGTCGGTGAGCATTTTGGCGATGGTCAGGCCCAAGCCGGCCCCGCCACTGCCGGAGCTGGTGGTTTGGGAGGCTCCGCGCTCGAACGGTTCGAACACCTGGGCCAGCTCGTCGGCGTGCATGCCGGGCCCCGTGTCTTCGATCTCGATGAAGGCCATCTCCAGCGCGTAGCGGGCGCGCAGGCGCACCCTGCCCGTGGCGGTGAACTTGATGGCGTTGCCCAGCAGGTTGATGAGGATCTGGCGCAGGCGCTTTTCGTCCGCACGCACCTGCTCGGGCAGCACGCCCTGCGGGTCGAAGTGGAACTGCAAGCCCTTGGCGCGGGCCTGGGGCTCGAACATCTCGGCCATCTCGTGCAGCAGGTCGGCAAACGGCATGGGTTTGGTGGCCAGCGTCAATTTACCGGATTCGATGCGGGCGATGTCCAGCGTGCCTTCGATCAGCGACAGCAGGTGCTCGCCGCCGCGCTTGATCACGCCGATGGCCTGCTGGCGGTGTGCGGGCACGCCGGTGTCTTCGCCCATGAGTTGCGCGTAGCCCAATATGCTGTTGAGCGGCGTGCGCAGCTCGTGGCTGATGGCGCTGATGTAGCGGCTTTTGGCCAGGTTGGCGTGGTCGGCCGCGAGCTTGGCTTGCTCTGCAATCACGCGGGCCTGCTCTGCCACCAAGGTGGCGGCTTGCAGGGCTTTGTCGGTTTGCGCGTGCGAGGCAATTTCGCGCTGCAGCAAATGGGTTTGGCGGTTCGATTCTTCTTGCGCCACCTGGCGGCTTTTGTGCGCCAACACAAACCACCAGGCCACGATACAGGCCATGACGACCAGGGCCATGTAGGCTTTGACGAAGCCCGAACGCAGCGCCAAACTGGGATCAAAATCGGCCTCTACCGCCGATTGCACAAGGGCTTTTAGCTCTTGAAAATATAGCAATCCAAACAAGGTGGCCAGTATCGGCACCACCACCAGCATCAACAAGATGAAGTGCGCCAACCCCGTTTCCAGGTAGGGCCAGACACGCTGCGGCAGCAGCCAGCGCAGGGCCGCGGCCCACTGCACTTTGAGGCTGGCCTGGGGTTTGCACAAATCGCCGCAGCGCGCATCCAGCGTGCAGCACAGCGAGCAGATCGCGCCCTGGTAGGCAGGGCAATGGGCCATGTCGGGGGCTTCGTACTCGCGCTCGCAAATCACGCAGCGCTGCACGCGCAGGCGCTGGGCGCTGTCGTCGACCAGCGGTTGCTGGATGCCTTGCCAATCCGATTGCGGGCCACGGGCGATGTAGTAGCGGCCCTGGGTCCACCAGGCTAGCAGGGGCGATGCCACCATGGCCGTGCCCAGCGCAATCAGCGCCGAAAACGCCTGCGCCATTGGCCCAAACGCGCCAAGGTAGGCCAATATCGACACGGTGGATGCCAGGCCCATCGCGCCCACGCCCACCGGGTTGATGTCATACAGGTACGCGCGCTTGAACTCGATACCCGGTGGCGACAGGCCCAGCGGCTTGTTGATGACCAGGTCGGCCACCACGGCCATGATCCAGGCGATGGCGAGGTTAGAGTACAGCCCCAGCACGTCGCCCAGCGCCTCGAACACGTTCATCTCCATCAGCATGAAGGCGATCAGGGTGTTGAACACCACCCACACCACCCGGCCCGGATGGCTGTGCGTGATGCGCGAGAAGAAGTTGGACCAAGCCAGCGACCCGGCGTAGGCATTGGTCACGTTGATCTTGAGCTGCGACAGCACCACAAACAAGGCCGTGGCCGCCACCGCCCAGCCGTATTGCGGGAACACGTATTCATAGGCCGCCAGGTACATCTGGTTGGGGTCGACCGCGCGCTCGGGCGGCACCATGTGGGTGATGGCCAGGTAGGCCAGCAGCGCGCCGCCCAGCATTTTCAGCACCCCCAGCAGCACCCAGCCCGGCCCGCCCACCAGCACGCCCAGCCACCAGCGGCGGCGGGTGGCGGGCGTGTAGGCCGGCATGAAGCGCAGGTAGTCGGCCTGCTCGCCCATCTGGGTGATCAGCGCAATACCCACGGTGAGCGCCGCGCCAAACGACAGCAGGTTGAAGCTATCCACATGCCCGGCCACGCCGCCGTAGTGCAGCACCCCGGCAAACGCGCCAGGCTCGCGCATCCATACGTAGACAAATGGCACCACCAGCAGCACCAGCCACAGCGGCTGGGTCCAGACCTGCAGGCGGCTGATCATGGACACGCCGTGGGTGACCAGCGGAATCACCACCAGCGCGCAAATCAAATAGCCCCAGCGCGGCGGTATGCCCAGCGACAAATCGAGCGCGTAGGCCATCACCGCGGCCTCCAGCGCGAAGAAGATGAAGGTGAAGGACGCGTAGATCAGCGAGGTGAGCGTGGAGCCGATGTAGCCAAAGCCCGCGCCACGGGTGAGCAAATCCATGTCCACCCCGCAGCGGGCGGCGTAGATGCTGATGGGCAGACCGGCCAGAAAGATGATCAACCCAGTGGCCACAATCGCCCAGAAAGCGTTCACAAAGCCGTGCTGCACCAGCAAGGTGGCTCCCACGGCCTCCAGAATCAGAAACGATGCCGCGCCAAACGCCGTGTTGGCCACCCGCCACTCGGACCACTTGCGAAAGCGCTGCGGGGCAAAGCGCAGGGCGTAGTCTTCCAGGGTCTCGCTGGCCACCCAGCTGTTGTAGTCGCGCCGGATCTTCACCACCTGCTGGGGGGCGTCGTTCAGGGGAGACAGGGGCGTAAGGTCGGAATCGGTCACTGCACGATCTTCGCAGCTTTTGTGCCCGGCCATGCACCAAGCTTGTGCGCCATTTGGCGTAGGCCTACGGCATACCGCTTGCTTAATAATGCGTGACAAACATCACATTTAGCGAGCCTCCATGGAACTTACGCCGAGAGAGAAAGACAAGCTGCTGATCTTCACCGCCGCCCTGCTGGCCGAGCGGCGCAAAGCCCGGGGCCTGAAGCTGAACTACCCCGAAGCCATCGCCTTCATCAGCGCGGCAGTGATGGAAGGCGCGCGCGACGGCCAGAGCGTGGCCCAGCTGATGAGCGCAGGCCGCAACATCCTGACCCGCGCCGACGTGATGGACGGCATCGCCGAGATGATTCCCGACATCCAGGTGGAAGCCACCTTTCCGGACGGCACCAAGCTGGTCACCGTGCACCAACCCATTCTGTGAGCCCATGATGAAAACTACTAAATTGATAGCTGCTACCGCCCTATCCATAAGCGCTAGCACCGTATTTGGGCATGAAATTTCCGGTCTGAGCGGCAGCCACTGGCACGCGTCCGATGCCGTTGGCTATTGCGTGCTGGCGGCGTTGGCAGTCGTGTCGGCCTGGGCGCTGTGGCGCGACCGGGGCGGCAAATGACCCCCGGTGAACTGCTGGTAGACGAGGGCGAGCACCCGCTCAACACCGGGCGGCGCAGCGTCACCCTGGTGGTCAGCAACACGGCAGACCGGCCCATCCAGGTGGGCAGCCATTACCACTTTGCCGAAACCAATGGTGCTTTAGGATTTGACCGGGCTGCGGCGCAGGGCATGCGGCTGAACATTGCCTCGGGCAGCGCAGTGCGCTTCGAGCCCGGCCAGCAGCGCACGGTGGAACTGGTGGATTACGCGGGCGACCGCACGGTGTATGGATTTCGCGGACTTGTTAATGGACGAATTGACGCAAGCGTCAAGGGAAAACTCTGATGGCAACGATTGGACGACGCGCTTACGCCGAGATTTTTGGCCCCACCGTGGGCGACCGGGTGCGCCTGGCCGATACCGACCTGCTGATCGAAGTCGAAAAAGACTACACCCTGGCTGCAGGTGCCTACGGTGAAGAAGTCAAGTTTGGCGGCGGCAAGACCATCCGCGACGGCATGGCGCAGTCGCAGAAAATGCGCTCCGAGGGCGCGGTGGACTGCGTGATGACCAACGCGCTGATCCTGGACCACTGGGGCATCGTCAAGGCCGACATTGGCCTCAAAGACGGGCGCATCGTCGCCATCGGCAAGGCGGGCAACCCCGACGTGCAGCCGGGGGTGGACATCATCATCGGCCCCGGCACCGAGATCATCAGCTGCGAGGGCAACATCGTCACCGCGGGCGGCATCGACAGCCACATCCACTTCATCTGCCCGCAGCAGATCGAGGAAGCCCTGGCCAGCGGCGTGACCACCATGCTGGGCGGCGGCACCGGCCCGGCCACCGGCACCTTTGCCACCACCTGCACGCCTGGCCCCTGGAACATCGAGCGCATGCTGCAGGCGGCCGATGCCTTCCCCATGAACCTGGGCTTTCTGGGCAAGGGCAACGCCAGCCTGCCCGCCGCGCTACACGAGCAGATCGGTGCGGGCGTGATCGGCCTCAAATTGCACGAAGACTGGGGCACCACCCCCGCCGCCATCAGCAACTGCCTGGACGTGGCCGAACTGGAAGACGTGCAGGTGGCCATCCACTCTGACACGCTCAACGAGAGCGGCTTTGTGGAAAACACGATTGCGGCGACCAAGGGCCGCGGCCTGTGCGCCTTCCACACCGAAGGCGCGGGTGGCGGGCACGCCCCCGATATCTTGCGGGTGGTGGGAGAGGCGAACTTCTTGCCCAGCAGCACCAACCCCACCATGCCCTACACCGTGAACACGCTGGACGAGCACGTGGACATGCTGATGGTCTGCCACCACCTGGATGCCAGCATCCCCGAAGACCTGGCCTTTGCCGAGAGCCGCATCCGCAAGGAAACCATTGCCGCCGAAGACGTGCTGCACGACCTGGGTGCCATCAGCATGATGAGCAGCGACAGCCAGGCCATGGGCCGCGTGGGCGAGGTGATTCTGCGCACCTGGCAAACGGCGCACAAGATGAAGACCCAGCGCGGCTCCTTGCCAGAGGATTCCTCACGCAACGACAACTTCCGCGCCAAACGCTACGTGGCCAAGTACACCATCAACCCGGCGCTGGCCCACGGCATCAGCCACGAGGTGGGCAGCATCGAGGTGGGCAAATGGGCCGACCTGGTGGTGTGGAAACCGGCCTTCTTTGGCGTGAAGCCCGCACTCATCTTGAAAGGCGGCTTCATCGCCATGGCCGCCATGGGCGACCCCAACGCCAGCATCCCCACGCCCCAGCCGGTGCACTACCGCCCGATGTTCGGCGCCTACGGCACGGCACTGGCGCGCGGCTCGCTGACCTTTGTGTCGCAAGCCGGGCTGACCGGCGGCATCAAGGAGCGCTTCGGCCTGGCCAAGACTTTGAGCGCCGTCAAAGACATCCGCGCCGTGCGCAAGCAGCACATGGTGCACAACAGCTATCTGCCGAAGATGGAGATCGACGCGCAAACCTACAGCGTGCGGGCCGACGGGGTGCTGCTGACGTGCGAGGCGGCGGTAAGCTTGCCGATGTCACAACGTTACTTTCTCTTCTAATGCTCCAAACCTCCAAACTCATCCCCCAAGGCAAAGGCCTCGCCCCTGCCTTGCTCAAACGTGGCAGTACCGTCGAACTGGACTGGGACGTGCGGCAAAAAAGCCGCTTCGATGCCACCGACTCGCTGGGCCGCCAGCTCGGCGTGTTTTTGCCGCGCGGCACACTAGTGCGTGGCGGCGACGTGCTGGTGGTGGAGGACGGCTCGCTGGTCCAGGTGGTGGCGGCCCCCCAGCCGGTGCTGGTCATTACCGTCCACGGACACGGCACGCCTTTCGACCTGACCCGCGCCGCCTACCACCTGGGCAACCGCCATGTGCCGATCGAGCTGCAGCCCGACCACCTGAAGATCGAACCCGACCACGTGCTGGCCGACATGCTGCGCGCCATGCACTTGACCGTGGTGGAAGCCACGGTGGCGTTTGAGCCCGAAGGCGGGGCTTATGCGGCGGGCGGACACAGCCATGGCGACCATAGCCACGCAGCACCCAAGCCAGTCACCATTCCGATTGCCGCCGCACCCCACGTCCATGGCCCTGGCTGCGGGCACGACCACGATCACGGGCACGGGCACGGCCATTCCCACTGATGTTGCGCGTTCGCCCTCAAGTTGCGCCATTCCGGAGAAGGCCCGCCAGAACTGTAGCGCCGCAGGAATCGGCCACGCCCAGCCTGCTGCAACTGATCTGGCTGGCATCGCCCGCCTTACCGGTAGGCGGATTTTCTTACTCAGAAGGACTGGAAGCGGCGGTAGATAGGGCGGGAGTAGCTACAGAAAGTGCAGCATCCAACTGGCTGATCGACCAACTGCATCTGGCGCTGACCCGGGGCGACCTAGCCGCCATCGCCAAAGCCATCCCCGCTTGGCGGCGCGCCGACCTCGCCCATGTGGCCGAGCTCAACGCCTGGGTGCTGCAGACCCGCGAAACCAGCGAACTGCGCGCCCAGACCGAGCAGATGGGCCGCTCCCTGCTGGAATGGCTGCGCAACCACGACACGGCCACACCCGCCCAGATAGCGGCCTGTGCCCAGATGCAGCCCACCTACCCCATCGCCTACGCCCTGGCCGCCTCCGCCACCCAGGCCCCGCTGCGCGACTGCCTGCTGGCCTACGCCTTTGGCTGGGCCGAGAACATGACGCAGTCGGCCATCAAATCGGTGCCGCTGGGCCAAAGCGCCGGACAGCGCATCCTGGCGCGCCTGGCCGCCGACATTCCCGCCGCGGTAGACCGCGCCACCCAGCTCCCCGACAGCCAGCGCCAGGCGTTTTCGCCCATGCTGGCCATTCTGAGCAGCCAGCACGAAGTGCAATATTCAAGACTTTTCAGGTCCTAGCGCTTATTCCATCAGCGCAAGAAGCTCTTTTTTTAATAGCAAAATACCATGTCCACTCTGCACCACATCGCCCATCGCACCAAAAAGCTCCCACCCCTGCGCGTCGGCATCGGCGGCCCGGTGGGGTCTGGCAAAACCACGCTGCTGGAAATGCTGTGCAAAGCCATGCGCGAAAAATACGACCTGGTGGCCATCACCAACGACATCTACACCAAGGAAGACCAGCGCATCCTGACCGTCAGCGGTGCCCTGCCCGCCGAGCGCATCATGGGTGTGGAGACGGGCGGCTGCCCGCACACCGCCATCCGTGAAGACTGCTCCATCAACCTGGAAGCCATTGACCGCATGCTGGTCGAGCACCCCAATGCCGACATCGTGTTTATTGAGAGCGGCGGCGACAACCTGGCCGCCACCTTCAGCCCCGAGCTCAGCGACCTCACCATCTACGTGATTGACGTGGCTGCGGGCGAAAAAATCCCCCGCAAAGGTGGCCCTGGCATCACCAAGAGCGACCTGTTCGTCATCAACAAAACCGACCTGGCCCCACACGTCGGCGCGAACCTGGATGTGATGGAATCCGACACCCGCCGTATGCGCACCAATGCCCTGGGTCTCAAACCATTTGTCATGACCAACCTGAAGACGCTCACTGGCTTGGCCGAGGTGGTGGCCTTTATCGAAACCAAGGGAATGCTGGCCCAGTAAAATCAAGGGCTTAGCCAGCTCCACGCCGCTTACAACGGCGTTCTCCCATGACCTATAGCGTCAAAGAAATTTTCTACACCCTGCAAGGCGAAGGCGGCCAAGCCGGCAGCCCCGCCGTGTTCTGCCGCTTTGCCGGTTGCAACCTCTGGACCGGCCGCGAAAGCGACCGTGCCACCGCCGTCTGCCGTTTTTGCGATACCGACTTTGTGGGCACCGATGGCACTCTGGGCGGCAAATTTGCCGATGCCGATGCGCTGGCCGACCAAATCGCAGCCCAATGGCCCGCAGGCGATACCCACAACCGCCTCACCGTACTCACCGGTGGCGAACCCCTGCTACAAGTAGATAGCGCCCTGGTCGCCGCCCTGCATGCGCGCGGCTTTCGCATCGCGGTGGAAAGCAATGGCACCGTGCGCGCGCCCGAGGGCATCGACTGGCTGTGCATCAGCCCCAAGGCCGGAGCGCCCTGGATCCAGCAGCAAGGGCAAGAGCTCAAAGTGGTGTGGCCCCAGCCCGGCCTGGACCTGGCGACCCTCGCCCGTACCGGACAGTTCAGCCACCGCTTCCTGCAGCCCATGGACGGCCCGGAGCAAGCGGCCAACATCGCCCTGTGCATAGACACCTGCATGCAGCACCCCGCCTGGCGCCTGAGCCTGCAAACCCACAAGATCACCCAGATCCGCTAACCCATCGGTTAATCCATGCAGTACACCATCAGCCAACGCTTTTACTTTGACGCGGCCCACACCCTGCAACGCGAGATCGAAGCCGCAGGCAGCCGCCGCATCCACGGCCACACCTACCACGCCGAGGTGAGCGTCAGCGGCCCGCGCGATCCGGCCAACGGCATGGTCCTCGACCTGGGCTTTCTTCGCCAGCGCCTGGAGGCGGTACGCGAACAACTCGACCACCATTTGCTGGACGAAGTACCCGACCTGGGCGCTCCTACGCTGGAAAACCTGTGTACCTACATCGCGACACAACTCGCCGACGTACGCCCCTCGGTAAGCCGGGTGCGCGTATGGCGTGACGCGCTTGGCGATGCCTGCGTCCTCGACTTAGCCTAAAAATAAGCCGATCACGACGGGTTAGAATCGTCGGCTTGGAAGCTTGGCAGAGTGGTCGATTGCACCGGTCTTGAAAACCGGCAAACCGAAAGGTTTCTAGGGTTCGAATCCCTAAGCTTCCGCCAGTACACCCACAGGTTGCGTCATTTCTTCAACTACGCAATCCACCCGCACGAAACCGCTACCGTGACAACGGAGCCCGTTTTACTTCGCGGTACAGGTCAGAGTAGGCGCGTCCTAGCGCCACTCCAGAAAAAAGATCTTCATAACGCGCTCTAGCTGCCATCCCCATGGCCTTGGCCAGCACGGGATCTTCGAAAATCCGGTTACATGCATTAGCAAGCTCCGACGGACTTTCTGGTGGTACGACCCACCCGGTAACACCGTCCAAATTGACATAGGATGTGCCCGACCCGACTTCACAACACACCATAGGCTTGGAAAACATGGCGGCTTCCACCAATACCATGCCAAAAGCTTCGGAGCGCAGGTGCGAAGGCAAAACCAACGCCGTGCATTGGTGCAAGAGCTCGGTTTTTTGCGCGTCCGTCACCTGGCCTGCAAAAAAGATGTTGGTCACGCCAAGTTGCTTTGCAAGCTCTTTAAGATTCGCGTCTTCCGGCCCGGAGCCGGCAATCACAATGTTTCCACTGATCTGGCGCGCTGCATGCACCAAGGTGTGCAAGCCCTTGTAATAACGCAGCACTCCCAAAGCCAGCACAAAAGGTTGGTGTACCCCATAGTCTCCACCCGCAGACTGCCCCGCAAAGCCGGCTGCGGCCTCAGGCTTATCCACAATACCCAAAGGAATGGTACGCAAGCGGCCTGAAGGTACATCGCGCTTCAACACAGGACTGGATTTCGCGTAGGCAGGAGATGTTGCAATCACAGCCGACATGGCCCGCATAGTGCGTCGCATCAACGGGCCGTACAGCCTGTTCAGAACTTGCTGCCGCACAATGTCTGAGTGGTACGTCATGACCGCAGGCTTGTCTGAAGCCTTGAACAAGTTCAGCACATCCGCAAACGGCCATGGGAAATGCAAATGCACGACATCGGCCCACTTTTGTAAGCGGTAAAACTCCCTTACAGAGTCTGCCCCTCCCAAATCACAAGATGCGGGGGCAGCCCATGAAAGGGAACGCACAGTCACAGCCTCAGGCCGGACCAAGCGCTTGGGCAATGGCTGCGGAGAGAGCGTAAACACCTTTGACTCCACGCCAAAGGAGCCGGTGGCCAAACATATCTGCCTGATAGCCTCCTGCAACCCGCCGGGAGGATCGGGAAAATACGTCCGATAGACGTGAAGAACCTTCATGGTGGCCGAGACAAAATGTTAATGATCAGGACTGATCTGCACTAGCCGCGAGCAACATGCTTTGCAACGTATCTTCCAGGGTGGGCAAAGGCAACTCAACACCATGCGCCGCCATAAGTTTCCACAGCTTATCAGGGCTGCCGCACAAACGGTGTAATTCATTTTGTCGAACAAATGCAGGATTGACCTCGACCTTCAGCGTATGCCCGGATATACGGGCAAGCGCCTCAACCACCTCAACCAACGCATAGGGCTTGCCCGAACACACGTTGTAAATCTCCCCAGGCTGCCCGTATTGAAGCAGTGCCAAGTAGGCATTGCAGACCATTTGCACATCATTGAACTCACGTTCTACCTGCAAATTCCCCAAGCTGACGCTATCCACCCGCCGCGCGAAGTGGTCCACCAGCTTAGGAATCACAAAGTTAATGTGTTGCCCAGTACCCGTGTAGTTAAACGGCCTGGTGATCACAATGGGGAGCCGCTCGCGGAAGGTCAGCGCCATGTGTTCCATGGCTAACTTGCTACACGCATAGTGGTTCAACGGAGAGGGCGATTGGGTTTCAACAATAGGAGAATTGACGCAATTACCGTACACATTGGCACTACTCGCCAACAACACACAACGCGGCTTGTGCGAGAGGTTGGCCAAGGCGTTGAGCAGATTGGTAGTACCAACCACGTTCACGGCATAAAACGCCGTGTCGTCCGCATGACCCACGAAACTGATGCCCGCCAAATGCACGACAGCATCTGGTTGCACATCCGAAACAACGTTTTGCAAGGCCGACAAATCAGTCAAATCAACCCGACATGCCACGATCTCATGCCCGGCACCTTGCGCAAGCTTGGCAAAGTGCCGCCCTGTAAAACCACTAGCCCCAGTCAGCAGAATTTTCAAAACGAAAACCCGTGTTCATTGCGGCGCAAATCAGCGGTAACCATCATCTGGCACAACTGTTCCAACGTGGTTTTAGGCTCCCAGCCTAACTTGGCCTTAGCCTTGGCAGGATTACCAATCAACAACTCCACTTCCGCCGGACGGTAAAATTTTGGGTTAACGCGCATTACCGTTTTGCCCGTTGCAATGTCCACTGCCACTTCGGACTCTGCTGAGCCGCGAAACTCTACGGCAATGCCTACGCCCTTGAAGGCCATTTCAACAAAGTCGCGAACGGTCTCGGTACGGTTGGTTGCCAACACATAAGTGTCTGGTACATCCACCTGAAGCATGCGCCACATGCCTTCCACATAGTCTTTGGCAAAACCCCAGTCGCGCTTGGCGTCAATGTTGCCCAATTCAAGGCAATCCAACTTACCCAGCTTGATCTTTGCCACAGCGTCTGTGATCTTGCGCGTAACAAACTCCCGCCCACGCAATGGACTCTCGTGATTAAACAAAATACCGCTGGTGGCAAATATGTCGTAGCTTTCACGGTAGTTGACTGTGATCCAGTGCGCATATAGCTTGGCGACACCATAGGGACTACGAGGCCAAAAAGGTGTTTCCTCCACTTGTGGAATAGCCTGCACCTTGCCGAACATCTCAGACGTGCTGGCTTGGTAAAACTTGATCTTTGGATTCACCAAGCGGATACCCTCCAAGAGGTTCAGCGCGCCCACAGCGGTGATCTGAGCCGTGGTTGCGGGTTGGTCAAAGCTGACACCCACAAAGCTTTGCGCCGCCAAATTGTAGACCTCGTCAGGTTGAACTTTTTGCAGCAAGTTAATGATGCAGCCAGGGTCAGTCAAATCAAACTCTACCAAGTGGAGATTAGGGTGATTCTGGATACCCAGTTCCTCCATCCGCCAAAAGTTTACTGAACTGGTACGCCGGTAGGTGCCGTACACGGTATATCCTTTTTCAAGGAGGAGTTCGGCGAGATAGGCGCCGTCTTGACCGGAAATGCCGGTAATCAATGCAGTTTTCTTCAATTTAACTCTCCAAATAATAGATCTAAATTAGTAGTTATTGCCATGATCAAGTCTTTCACTCTTGGAGAAGTCGCATCGAGGCGATTCCAACTCCGAGTAGTCGATTATCGGGACTCATTCCAAGTGTTAGCGGAGATTCAGAATCCGGCGTACTGAACTGCAGTTTCAATTCCCCGCTATCACTAATCATATCAATAGGTATTTCTATGGAAACCTCATGCAAATCATTATGATTTTTATCAGCATATAAGAAAAATTCATCAACAAGTGTATTATTAACAAAAATATCTAATTTTTGCCTTGGATACCGTCCACTTACAAACGACTTAACCAATAATCGTAATGAAAAAGGCATTCTCTTATATGCAATTACCCTTAGATCTAAAGTCGCTGTCTTGCTAGCAGTCCAGCACCCCCAATCTTCAGAATGCGACCAACCATCACGAGTATAAATTCTAGCAGTTCCTTTAGTGGAGAAATCAACCTCAGTACCCAATTCATAAGCGGGTACTGGTTGCACCAACCCGGAATTAACTCGAATAAATCTATTCTTTAAAAATTGCGTAGATTCGCCTAATAGTGAAACATTCGAAACATTAAGTCCTAAAATTTTATCCTTCAGTTGCTTAGCACTTTGCGACCAAGTTAACCACGGCATATCATCCGATGCAGGATGCAGGTTCTCTCGGAATAATTTCAACCACACTTTAATAGCAGCGGATAGATCCGTGTCTTGCATACCATCAAAATAAAATGCATATTTCCCAGCCACCTCTCTGAACACCAATATATCTCGAGCAATTACAGGCAGCTTATGTTGCGCCGCTTCGATTAATGGCAGGCCGAAACCTTCAGCCTCAGAGGCAGCAATGAGGCATGATGCAGCTCCGTATATTTTCCCTAGATACTCATCACTGACGCCAGTTAGCCAGAATAGATGGCAACTTAACTCGGGATGACTTATTAAACGTTGCGTAATTTCGTCTACATGCCAACCTGATTTCCCAACAATAATCAAATTAACATCCAGATTCTCACTCCACAGCAACTCAAATGCTGCCAGAAGCTGTGAGTATCCTTTTCGCGGCTCTATACTACCAACAGCCAGAAAACTCGGACGACTCCGCATTGCGTTCAACACGAAATCAGCATCATGTGGCATACCAACGCTAGGTACACTATTACTGATATCGGCACCTAGATGAAAATAAGTGCGAACGATTCTTTTTTCTTGGTCTGGGAAATGCTCCATTAGCCAAATTTTCACATCTTCAGCAACCGACTGAGATATACAGATGAGATTATCAGCATAATAAGAAAGTGAGGACATCCATTGCTTAAAAGCCGGATTCATACCTGGAACATGCCAATGGGCATGAGTCAAAGGAGTCAAATCATAAACAACATAATTAATATAAACCCCATACTCTCGCATCTTCTTTAACTCGCTATTTAAAGATGGGAATAGGTGGGCAGACAAATCCAATCCAAGAAAAACATCGCCCCTGGAGAACTCTATGGGAAGATCAGCACCCGTATCAAAATCGACGTTCAAAAATTCAGATATAAATGAGTGCGCATATTGAAATATCAGACCCTCACTCGAATAGATGGGCACCACCTTAAAGTCGGCAGGAGGCGATTTTACCAGTTGCAATAATATACTGCGAACCACTCGCTGGATTCCAGTCTTCGCATCACTTCTCACCAACTCAGAAACATCAACTAGCAACTGCCTCTGTCCGACACGAAAGTTGTTACGTGTAATAGAATTGTTTAATTGCCTAATATCCTCTAAGCTAGGCTGATCAACATCAACCGCTTGAGAAATATTTCTTAAAATTAAACTGGTGACTTTCGCTACATCTGAGGAAAAAACTCTGCAATCGGACAGCTTCTGGCATCCAAACTTAGACTCTAATGCACTTACTGCTGCAGCAGCGGAACCATCCCATGAGAACTTTTTGGATTGAACTAATCCGTGCTCTCTTAAATCCCTATTGAATGGCTCATCGGTCAAGGCTTCATAAATTTTATTAGTTATGCTTTCAGCAGAGTAGGGATCAAATAAGGCATCTTTACGACCGATTACTTCCGGAATACTGGTTGTATTAGATCCAATGACTGGTGCGCCACAAGCCATGGCTTCGAGTGCGGGAAGGCCAAATCCTTCGTGAAGTGAGGGAAATACCTTTAGAGAGCAAAGATTATATAGCGCGATAAGATCGTCGTCGGATACGTAATCCGTGAGAACAAATTGCTCAGAATTAAGTCCATACTTTGTTGCTAATGTCTCAATAAATTCTCTTTCACTACCGTGCAGTTTGCTAGATAAAACCAATTGATACGTATTTATTAGCGGCTCAGGAAGAGCGGAAAAGGCCTCAAGAAGTCGATCAAAGTTCTTGCGCGGATCAAAACCACCCGGCACATAAAGAACGAAATTTTTGGTTATTTTATAACGGTCAAATATTTCTGCACGCTCTTCTTGGGTGTACACGGTCCGTATGAATTTTCTATCTATAGCGGTAGAAATGTTAATAACATTCTCGGGCGAAAAGTTCAACAACTCAACGACTTCATGCCGTGAGTTTTCCGAAATGGCAAATAAAATATCCGCCCTTTTCATTGATTCAATTTTACGAAAATAATACTCTTTGTATGCAGGATCAGTTAAGTAACTATCTTTCAAAACTAGCGGAATTAGATCGTAAAGCGTCACAGCAGTGGCCTGATTGATATCGCTGAGACCAATGGAAACCACCGATTCATCGAGCCACCCCTCCATCAAGCTCGCAACATGAACGAAGTCCGGTTCAAGTTGCGCAATAAAATGCTCACGAATTTGTTCTGCAGCTCTTATGCGCCAATGATTTTCAGAGTTGACGCTTTCAACTGAATGAGGAGTAGAAAATACTGCAATTTTATTATGAGGGATCCATGGATAAAAGCACGAGGTAATTGATTCTATAGTTTCAGGAAACTTATCATTAAGCAGCAACCATACTTCATGGTCCCGTTTAGTTAATTGACTCGCCATGCTTTGGGCGAGCAACATTGAATACCGACCGATACCACGAAAACGACTCAAAAATTGGCATGCCTGGAGATCAATAATAATACGCATTAAATCATTCCTAATTAAAATTGGACGCCAAACTAGCAAAAGGCAGCGAACTCGGTGCGAACCTAACGGCTTTTATGGCAACCCCTAAGTAACGAGCATCACCATTGACAATTGGTATAGCTGGAGTAACATTAATTTGGATGTGAATAGTTCCAGGCAGTGCCTTTTTGACGGGAAGATTTAAGATAAATTCAGTCCAGTCGGATCCAACCTCTATACCGTCAAAGACAAGTTCGCCATCTAAAAAAATGTAAATAGCAGCTCCGCTGGCGGAACGCCAATAAAAAGATAAATCACCTGCGGGCCAATCAAATTGGACATGATATTTACTCCAGGCAAAAAAATCACTTTCATCTTTTTCTATCGGATAAAACCCGAAAAATAATTTTTTCTCTATCACGGCCGACTGCTCTAGACTAGCCGTCTCTGAAATTTGAATATTGGATTCGTTGCAGATTGAGCTTGCAATTAGAATTCTATCGAGTTCAGTCTTAGGTCGAAATGCAGCGTCACGTATCACCACACCTAACTGACGGGTGTCACCATGCACTATCGGCATTACATAAATCACATCCATTTGAAGATGAACGCTGTTAGAGTAAATATCATCAGCAAAAAGAGGTAATGTGAGTTCGGTCCATTCTTTTCCAACCTTGATTACATCAAGATGCTGCTTTCCATTCACTTGAATGCGAACTGTAGCGTCATCGACTGAATGCCACCAAAAACAAAGATGGCCCACCGGCCAGTCGAACTCAATACGATATTTGCTCCACGCGAAAAAGTTATTTCCATTTCTTTCTATAGGAAAAAAACCAGACGAATTTTTGTCATCGTCCTTATTTTCGGAGATTGATTGAACTCCCTTTTGCATGAGAGGAGCAGACTTATTCCAAACAGCACTTGCCAGCAGAATCCTATCCAAAGTGGTTTCACGCAAAAAAACAACATCGCGGATAGCGAGACCCAATTTACGAGAATCATCACTAGCCGTCAATATCTCAGAAGTGACATCAATCTCGACATGAACTTTTTCAGCTTCTGTAGATTCAGCAGCTAGAGTTAACGTGAACTCAGACCATTCTGTCCCCACAATGATGGGGTTTGGAATTAACACTCCATTCAAGCGAATTCGGACTGAGGCTAAACTCGCTGAATGCCACCAAAAGGAGAGATGACCTGCTGGCCAATCAAACTTAACATGAGATTTACTCCATACAAAGAAATCATTTCCATTTTTTTCTATGGGATAAAATCCGGTCGCAGTTTTTTCATCATTATCATTTTCATGGATAGATCGAGTTTCCATATCAGAGATTAGAGCTGACTTGTTCCAAATAGAACTCGCCAGCAGAATTTTATCTAAAGTGGTTTCACGAAAAAAAACAACATCGCGGATAGCGAGACCCAATTTACGAGAGTCACCACTAGTCGTGGGTATCTCAGGAGTGACATCGATCTCAACATGAACTTTTTCAGATTCTGTAGATTCAGCAGCTAGAGTTAACGTAAATTCAGACCATTCTGTCCCCACCATGATGGGGTTTGGAATTGACACTCCATTTAAGCGAATTCGGACTGAAGCTAAACTAGCTGAATGCCACCAAAAGGACAGATGGCCTGCTGGCCAATCAAATTCAACATGAGACTTACTCCATACAAAAAATCCGTTTTCGTTCTTTTCTATAGGATAAAATCCGGTCAAATTTTTTTCATTATTCTCATTTTCATAAATTGATCGTGTTTCCGTATTCAAAATTAGATCTGACTTATTCCACATAGAACTCGCTAGCAGAATTTTATCTAAACTGGTTTCACGAAAAAAAATAACATCACGAAGAGCGAAACCTAATTCCCGAGAGTCACCGTTAGCGGGAAGTATTGTGGGGGTAACATCCATCTGCACATGAATGGTTTCAGAATCTGAATTTTCAGCAGCTAGAGTTAACGTGAACTCCGACCATTCTTTTTCAACCATAATTGGATTTGGAATTGAAATTCCATTTACGGAAATTTGAACTGAAGCTCCATTCGCTGAACGCCACCAAAAGCATAGGCGTCCCTTTGGCCACTCAAACTCAATATGATATTTACCCCACGCGAAAAAATTATTTCCATCATTCTCGATGGGGTAAAAATTAGAGATAAGCGCTTTATTCTTCGCGTCCAATTTAATCGGACCCGCCTCCTCTAGGGAGCTATTACTCGATTTATTCCAAGCAATGTCTGCTCGTATCAAATTATCTAATTCAAGCGCAGTCCAATGCACCGATGTAAGGTCTTTGATATCGACACCCAAAAACCGCGTATTACTATTAATTTCTTCCGAAATAGGGCCTGCATCAATTTTTACATGAATAATTTCTTTTTCGGTATGTGCCAATAGATCTAGGCGAAACTCTATCCACGCCGTTCCAACTTCCAATTTTTCAAAAGCTAGTCGTCCATCAATATAAATATTAACTATTGCACCGCTTAACGAGCGCCAAATAAAGTATAGGCGCCCCGCTGGCGAGTCAAATTCGACTAAATTCTGCCCCCAGGCATAATACTCATTAAAATTTTGCTTGATAGCATGAAATTTTGAAATGTATCTACCGCCTATCTCCCCCAATTTAACAGCTTTATACAATCCAGCCAATGTAGCCGAAACATTAGTCCATGTAAATGAAGAATTCAGACAATTATCATTAATTAAGGATTTATCTTTTTCTAAGAGATTTTTAATACCTCTAGCGATATTTTCATAATCTTCATGTGCAACATACTCAGCCGCATCTACAAAATACTCTCTCGTACTACCTTCAGAAGTCACCACAACTTTAGCGCCCGCCGCTGCAGCCTCTAGCGCAGCTAGTCCAGGGGTTTCTAGGGTGCTTGGTAACGCAAATAAGCTGCAAGCTGCATATGCAGACCGCAGCAATTCAGAGTCATGTGGTAACGCGCCAAGGTAACGCAACTGCGCACCGCCCTCTTCAATACAAGCATTTGCGTATTCTATATCACGCTTATATCCAATCAGTACCAGCGTATACTCAGGCAACAGCTTCATAGCGCGAATCAAATTTAACTGATTCTTTCTTGGTTCAATATTTCCAACATTCAAGACAAAAGGTCCATTTATTGCAAAATACTTTCTAAACAGATCGGGAGCAACATAGGAATAAAAATCTTCGTCTACACCGTTGTATACGGTAGCGAATAGTTCTCTCGGAATATTAAAAATCTGCGCCAGTTTGTCTCCTTCCATATTTGAGTTCGTCACGATTAGATCAGCCGTAAGCAGTTGATTACGAATTTCCTCTATCGGATAAAGATGCTTAGTTTTTTCAGTAATCCATAAATTTGGCGATATGAGAAGTGGTATATCAAGTGATTTTACATACGCACAAAAATGCTGACTACCGGAAATACAAGAAAAAAAATGCACCAGATCGAACTCATGGAATCGCGGATTCCAAAGATCAAATAACTCGACGGACACACCAAGCTTTGGAAGATATTTTTGATAGGATTTTAATTGAACCTCACCTCCGCCCGGAGTATGGAATGCCATCGGATAGGTATTAAATAGAATATTCATTTTTATAATCTAAGGCAGGCATGCTATGGGCACGACTCAAATTTTTACGTTCATCGCATTGATTAACTCAAGCGCACTGGCTCGCCATGAAACCACTTTTACATGGGAAGAGGACGGTGCATTACCTGTAGCAGCAAGCTTAATCCAATTTCGCAAGTGCTGGGCTAGGATGCCTGAATTCAAATCCTTTGGCAGATAGTAGGCACCCTCACCACAGACCTCCCTGAATACATCAATGTCCCGTGCCAATATTGGCAAACCATATGATGCAGCCTCTACGTTCGGCAACCCAAAACCCTCGGCTTCAGAAATTGATAAAAGTGCATTCGCGTTGGTATAACTATAGACAAGCTCTTCGTCAGTAGCCGAATCCATGTAAATAAGATTTCTTCCCAGATGGATATGGGTATTAATCCGCATTATCAGTTCTTCGGATTTCCAGCCAGGTTTTCCAATCACAACAAGTTTTTGCTTTCCACCCTCACTCCAGAGAAAATCAAAAGCATCGATAGCCAGCGCATGACATTTTCTGGGTTCGAGCGTACCGACCATAAGAAAGGTCGTTGTCGATTCAAAGACACCAATAAGCCGATTTGTTGGTGGATTTTCGAGACATTGTGATTGAGTGGCACCCAACTGAAAGTGAGCCAAGCGTGGGTGTCTATTTTCGAAAATGGGTTGCTTATCAAGCCAATTTTCAACATAAGACTGAGTGGTACTGGAAATAGAGATCAATGCACTGGACAAGTTCGCGGCGGCAGATAGCCAGCAAGTAAATTGAGCCAGGAAATCTTCGTTGCCAAACCACTTATCATTTACGGAAAATAGTTCTGGATGTGTTACGGGAAGAATATCATAGACGACAAAAAATATCGAACATCCATTACTTCTATAGCTATCAAGCACTGCTACGAGTTCTGGTTCTATTTTGTAATGAAGATCAACCCCCAAAAATACATCCGAAGAAGACGGATAGATAGCGATCTTGTCGACACTAGCTAAGAAGTTTTCTGCCCTTGTATCGACATCGGCTTTATAGAAGTTCTTTGAGTCAGCGCTGCCGATTACCGGCTCAATTTCCCAAGGCCCAGGTGACATCATGCCTTCCAATGCTTGGAATAATTCCCAAGTGACGCGCTGAATTCCCGTTTTTCGATTCAGGCGTGAAATTTCCGTCACATCATAAAAAATTGTCGGCATTATTAGGTGCGAGGTTCTTGAACTAAGCAGTCGTAAAGATTGGAGAAAGCCTGTGGAAGAAGAAAATTTCCTGATTTTTTTCGAAAAACCGTTTCAGGTATCTTTTCTAAATTCTGCAGTACAGCTTGGCGTATCTCTATCTCTGAGGCCGGATCTACGAGCGTAGCCGTCTCATTGAAAAATTCTTTTGACCAGTCACAGTTCGAAAGAATCAATTCGCAATTTACTTGATAGGCCTCCACAGCAGAAACACCAGGAAAGTCTAGAGGTAACTCCAAAAATACTCGGCAACCTGTTAGTGCTGAAATATAGATCTCCGAACCAAAAGGCATTTCCGGGACAAAAATTGTATTGGTTCCAGCACTTTCACGGCAAAGCTTGAAATATGCTTGATCTCGTACGCTTCCTGCGATAACCAGTGGAATATCAAGGTCGGCAAGTGCCCGAATTGCTTTGAGTTGATTTTTCTGTGGTTCGATGATGCCGGGCCAAAAAATATAGTCCTTCACACCATAAACCTCCGTGAAGAGCGTGGTCCGCTTGGCGGTCGCAAACTCATTCGACACTCCCGGTAACACGAAGATAATTTTTCTGCCTTCGATAACGAAGTACTTCTGAAAGTGCATGCATTCAGCGTTGGACTTAAACACAATCACGCTAAATCGGTTCACGAGTTTTTGCAGATTCACCACGGTTTCTTTTGCCGGTTCCTCCACAAACCATAAGTTCGGCCACAAAATCATCTGGCGATCGTTTCCCGCTAACTGGTCCAGCAACTGCTCGGTGCCACCCGCTAGGGAAAAATGGATTACCGTGTCGTATTCGGAAACAGGGCGTGAGTCGGGGCCGTAAAGATCTGCAATTAGGCCGACCTTATTTAAGGCGTCTCGCAACAAGAAAATTTCCCGTTCTCCACCACCATGGTATAGGTAGGCACCGGGATAAGTCGTAAGCAGAATGCGTTTCATGGCATGGCCTTCAAGGTCGGATCGTCGAAGTTGACGAAGCGATAGCGCATCTGTTTGTCAACTGACACATGGATATGAACATAGTCACAGTTACCAATTGCAAACGTGGGGTAGTTGCAGATATCGAGCTTAAGCATGTGATGCAGGATGGCGCACACAGTGCCTTCATGCCCAGCGATCAGTATGTCTTCGTTCTCGGCCCAGTTCTTTTTTTCCTGGTCGAACCAGTCCGTAACGCGGGTCATCATGTCGTTGAGACATTCACCGCCTGGGTATTTGAGATTCGGGCTGAGTCCTTGGTACTGATAGCGAGGAGAGTGCGCATACAACTCGGCTACCGTTATGTGGCTCACGTCGCCAGTGTCCAGTTCGACCAGTGCAGGGACCGATATAACGGCAATCTGCTGCGCCAGGTGGGCAATAGTCTGCTGGGCACGTTTCAGCGGCGAGCAATAGATGCGCGAGAAGGTGAGCTTGTCGAGTTCAGCACAGATGGCTACAGCCTGTGCCAGGCCACGTGTGGAAAGTGGGTAGTCAGAAGCTCCGCAAACAATGCGCTTTTCGTTCGAGACACTGATGCCGTGCCGTAGCAGGTAGATGTTCATGGTTAGAAGCCGTAGGTTTCGCAGATGCCGACTTCATGGTCCAGAACGCGTCCGTCGAGATCGTTGTCAAAATTGAACTGCCTGTCGATCAGGGAGAGTCTTGCTTGCATAAGTTTGCTGACGCTGCGCAGGGAAAAATCCTGATTCACACGAATCTTGGCATGGTCCGCCAGCGTCAATCGCTCTCCGTAGCGTTCAAACATCGCGGCAAAACATCGCGTTGCAGATGCCATATCCGGCTCTGCCCACATGTCTTGTTTTTTGTAGCGAAGGCGTTCATGGCCGATCTCTCGAAGTTTGTAGTCAACCAGCATGGTGTCTGCGCCATCGCAAAAATCCACATTACCAGAGTAGCTAGTAGTGATCACCGGGATCCCGCGACTGATGGCGTCCGAGATAGTGAAACCGAAGCCCTCTGCGCGATGCAAGGAGACATAAGCATCCGTTTGGTCATACAGACCATGGATCACTTCGTTTTCAACGTAACCGGCGACAACTTCAACGTTAGGGTGTTTTTCACCAATCGACTTGAGCTTGGTTTCTAGCAGCGGGTCATATTCCAGGTTGCTAATCTTCACGACCAGCTTGACATCCTGACGGTCGCCAAAGGCATTCAGAAAGGCGCGAACGGTGAATAGTATGTTCTTGCGTTCAGCGTCGCTATAGACATTGGCAATGGTGAGGAAGGAAAACACTTCGTAATCAACACCAGTCCGGCGGTTTTTCATTCGATCTGTGACCGGAAACTCCTCTATGGGATGGGGCATCAACAGAATGGGGATGTTGGATGACCTGGACATGGCTTGCTGACAAAAGGCGGAACCTGTCCACACCTCGTCAAAAAACCGGAACTGCTTAGCCCATTGCTCGGGAATATCGGGCACTTCGCATTCCCAGTAACCGATATTATGAAAACCATCCAGAGCACCAGCAGACAACTGCGCGAAGTAATGCGGAACCCAGCGCGCGCTAAAGTGAAAGTAGTTAATCTTGTAAGGCAAACTTTTAACTAGCGTGTCAGTGATGACCAGCTGGCTGGTCTTTTGTAGAGCGACGGGACGTGATAGTACAAATTTCTCGACGCTAAATTCCGTATCGTTCAAGCACTGCAGGTTCAGTGACGCTGCACGCCCGATACCGTCCGCTGTTTCGGAGGGGCCGAAAAAGTTGACCCCTAGTTTTTTACCATTAACCATTCGTGGTATACCCTTTTTTGCACCAGCCTGACTTGTTTTGAATCATGAGAGCTGTCATGGACGGACAAATAGCAACCCGAGCATCTTCTTCAGCCTCTCCGCCCAAGTATTACCGCCAACGTACTCTCGGGATTCCAGGAGGGTAAGGCGGCCACGAGCCAACTGAACGCTTGTTTGCACGATGAAGAGTTCGACCGTGTCTGCCACCAATATGCCAGTCTGATTGGATTTCGTAAATTCTAGCGGCGTACTGACCACCGGCAGACCTGCTGCTAAATACTCAAAATACTTCATTGGGAACATCGACCGGGTGTATTCATTGATCAACGTAGGAAGTGTGCCGACATCGAAACCACGCAGATAGTCGGGCAACACAGCATACGATTTGTCCCCCAAAAAGTGGACGTTCGGCAATGCACGCAGTGCTTCAACCAAAGGACTTTGCTGCCCTTCACGCTCTGCACCTATTACCACCCAATGCCAATCCGGCCGGGCTATAGCCACGCCCTGCATCAATGCAAAGTCCACTTTAAAGTCCGACAGTGCTCCTACGTAACCGATACGCGGCGACGGTATGGCTGCAATATCTGTTGGTAACGTACCGGGCTGATGCGCACCGCCAAAGTGATCTAAATCTGCAACGTTAGAAAAATAATGCGTATTGACATTAAACGGTGCGCATTTGTCTTTTAGCGCAAGACTGGTAACAAACACCACAGCGCATTCAGCCAGTAACCGCTGCTCTTCTTGGTTGAAGCCTATCGGATCAATACCGGGCACAGCCGACAGATCGTCAACACAATGATAGACGACCTTGCCATGGGGTAATTGGGAGATTGTTTCCCGCATGAAAGGGTGGTAAGTCCAGATCATGGGTAACTTAAAACCCTGACCTAGCATAAACAGTTTGATACGCGCCCTAAGCCAGCCTTGGTTAATGGCTCTAACCATAGGCAAGTGCTGCTTGAAGGGTATAGCCAGTGGCGACATAACCCACACATTTGGCTCTACTAGTTTTGCGGGCCGCAGCCCTCGATTTAGCCTTTGCCAAATACGCTTAAGGTCCCGCCCATTCATGGTGGGAGTGCGCAAGCCTATGCTCTCGATATACAAGACCCGATATCCCGCAAGTGCGAGGTGATGAGCCGTATGCTGCTTATTGGTCCAATAGGGGGTGTCCCAGTCTGCTGTAGCGAATAGCACGCAGTCTTTGGAGTTCGGCGCTTCTACCTCAACCATTGAAGGCCTCTACGCGGTTACCCGACAGTATCGCAACGATGCGTTGGCTGGCAAACCCGTCGCCGTAGGGATTGCCTCTTTGCTGTAATTCGGCTTGCAGGCCAGGGATGCCCAGATATCGCTCTGCAGTGGAAACAATCAGACGGGTATCTGTACCGGTTAAGGTTGCAAAACCGGCCGTAACACCATCACTACGCTCGGTGTGTTCTCGCATCACAACGGTCGGCACGCCAAAGCTTGGTGCCTCTTCTTGTATGCCACCAGAGTCCGTGATGATGAGTGCGCACTGGCTTTGCAGATGCAGGTTTGCCTCAAAGTCCACGGGTTCAATCAAGCGTAAATTGGGCAATTCGTTCAACTCCGTGAACACCACTTTGCGCACCTCGGGATTCAGATGCACCGGGAACACAAAGCCGACTTCCGGATGATCGATGCAGAGTATTTTGATCGCGGCACAAATTTGCGCCAAGCCTTGCCCAAAGTTTTCCCGGCGATGTGTGGTGACGAGCACCATGCGTTTGTTTTCAAAGTACACAGGAAACTTGTGTTCGTAGGTGGGTTCAGCCCACCGGCGCTGAATCATGCCAATGGCATCCACCACGGTGTTGCCGGTTACGAAAATCTTCGCCTGGTCTACGGCCTCAGCGCGCAAACAGCCTGCGGCGCTACTGGTAGGTGCGAAGTGCCAGGTTGCAATTCGGCTGATAGCAACACGGTTGAACTCCTCTGGGAAAGGACTGTCCCAAATACCGGTACGCAAGCCGGCTTCCACATGTGCGACTGGTATACGCAAGTAGAAAGCGGCCAATGCAGATGCGAATGCAGTGGTGGTGTCTCCTTGAACAATCAGAACATCGGGGCGGTACTCGAGCAATGCTTCAGTTACGCGGTCTATCAGTTTGGCAGTCAATCCAGCCAAGGTTTGGCCTTCTTGCATTACCGACAGGTCTATCTGCGGGGTGATACCAAAAACGGCCAACGCCTGGTCCAGCATATGACGATGCTGGCCAGAAGAGCACACGATTAAGTCGATAGCCGAAGGATGCTTTTGCGCTTCCGCAATGACAGGAGCAAGCTTAATGGCTTCTGGACGGGTACCCAAAACAACCATTAACTTCATAGCAAAACACCATCAGCTGTGACCTCAAGCAGATTGCCACGATATTCCACAGCAACAGCCCACGGAGTCACTTTAAGACCAGGGGCGATTGCATACTGAGCACCGGCAACGGATGTCTTTATGGAGGAGCGATAGTGCAAAAAGTCCATTGCGTCGGTTTCGTTACAGAACAACACGTTTTTAGTCTGCTTCATGTAGCCGACAAAGACCTGGTGAAACTCAATGCGCTGCGTTTCGGTCTGCCAGCCGTATTGGTACCTGGGTGAAAACGGGTGGTCCAAGTAGCCAAAAAAGGCACCGCCCGCTTTAGAGATGTCAAACGCCTGTTTGAATACAGCGTGTGGATCAGCATCCTCGAGTACGCAGTCACCATGCAACATGCATTGTTGGCTGTGCCCAATAAAGCCCTCACCCGCCGCGGGCACTTGACCAGAACGCGCAGTCAAAAAATCAGGGTCATTTCGGATGATTCCACCTATGCAGCCGGCATATCCGGCATCTGCCAATGCAGCGCGGGCATAGACTGGTGTTTGGTGAAATGGAGACACGGCATACTTGACTCGGTAGGCGATGGCATCAGCGATGCATGCCGCAGAGGTAGTGCCTTCGACAAATGCGGCCTCGTAACTACCACCCCAATCCGGCGCATGTGTCGCAGTATGTGACAGCAACGCACCACCATGTACCAGCACGTCTCTAGGCAATGCATGTTGGATTGAATCAGCCAGCACCTTGGTATGAAGTGCCAATGAAAACGGCACATCCATTGCACGATAAGCTTCCCATAGCGGACGAGCAGACTCGACTTCTTCATCACAGTCCAAGCGCATAGTGACTGCAGCATCAAACCCGAACGGTATTTCGCGCAGCACAGGCCAACAAGGCAGCTCGGCAGATCGGTAGTTGGCAATGAAGTGCTCGACCAAGACCCACTCCTGAGAATCCACCGGCCCTACCGCGCGGTTAAACCAAAGCAAACTGCCTTGGGGGGTATCCCAAATCCCGGCATAGGTACTCAAAGTCACGTGATTGGCTTGCACTTCTGCAATCACGTTGAAAGGGGGGGCAACGACAGATTGCGCCAATCCCCAGATAGACGAATATGTGGCATCCACGTGGATTGGCCCATATCCCAGATTGTTCCACTCGTCGGTAAAGTCGTAACGCAAAAAAGACCGCTCCTGCATGGGAGAAGCCTTGGTGCCCAAAGCAGATACATATCGCACAGTTGCCGCACTTTGCGAAAACTGCCCGGAAATAGCTGGGGCGCATTTTGCAGCATTCACCAGTGCATCACTTACCGGCGATATTGCAACTTTTAAATACTGTGCCAACTTAGGTGGCAAAGCACCAAAAACAATGACTTTGCTATTAGATGCGCTCAAGGCGGCGATGATGTTGTCGGCCCAATCGTTCAAAGGGTCGATGAGAACCCAGCAACGGGGCATCTCAGCCTGGGTCAGGCAGTCCATCTGACGGATGGATGAACGCGCCACCAGTTGGGTGCTGCAACTACGCACGAATGCCAGAGCAACGACCTCTCCCGCTTGGGTACGTGAACCCGGGCAAATAACGTTAATCATGGATGAACGACATGCCTGAACTTAGCGTGCCGCCCAACTCGCACAAATGCATCGTGGTCCACAAACTGCAACTCAAAACCTTGCCCCCAAAAACCTGCGACCTTGCGACCTATTTCTTCTTTATCGGCAAACACTTCTGCCACGATTTTCAGCACAGGTGGTGTTGATCGGAGGTCTATCTGGAACTCTTGAATACCACCAACACGATGATCGAGCATGTCCTGTATGTGGTGCGTAGGGTGGTCTATGCCGTTAATGGGCACCAGATCATGTATGCGCCCGACCACATTGGTGAGGCAAAATCCCTGAGGGCCATCCTCTACTTTGGCCAAGTCGCCTGTACGGTAACGAATGAGTGGCATGAGTTTGTTGCGAAATCCGGTAAATACCAGTTCATGTTCACCATTCTCCGCACCGTCTATCTCAAAAGATTCTGGCCAAGCCTCTGACTCAAGCACCTGTAAGCCATGACCTCTGCCAGACAATTCGTAGCCAACCACCCCCAATTCCGCTAGTCCATAACGGTCGACAACACGACAACCCAATGCACGACCAATGGTCTCACGCTGATAAGGCTCCAACAATTCACCGCTAGATTCAAAAACTTCAAAGGCTTTTCCACCGCCATACTTACGCTCGACGTAACACGCCAAAGCATAAATAGTAGAGGGGTGAGCGTGCGCCAAGTAAGGTCGGCGGCGCAGAAGCGTCTGCCATATCGCCTCCAGGCCATCGTCATCGACACTACTGAAGAAAATATTGCTGCGGTTCATCGCAAAGCACTTGAAGTCTTCGCGTGTGGGCCACTGGGGCACAGCAGCATCTGGAAAGCGGCAAGCGAAATGCAACTCTGTTTTGTATTTACGTTTGCCTATGCTCTCCCGCGCATACAAAGTGACGGCAGCTGAATAATCAGCGCCTTCCTGATCGTAATAAATTACGCTCGACAGCCCCGTTGAACCACCAGTCTTGCATATGTGGTGCCGAGTTTGGTCCAACGCACGCGACAGCATGCGGTCGCTCTGCTCACGAATAATATCTTTGGTTAAGTAAGGAAGATCATTCAGATACCGGACATCAGAACGAACCTTGTCTGGACTGAATGCGTGCCGGGCAAAAAGGTCCCGGTAATAAGGCACCGAAGTTCCGGCAAAACAAAGAGCATTCACCAAGCGATCGGTAGCGATGCTTCGGCGCTGCGCTTTGTCCAAGCTATAAAAACGTCTCAACTCCTTTAGTTTGGTACGAACTTCACGTTGCTCTCGCTTTTCAGCGTAAGGATATGCAATGTTGGCACTGACCAAGCCTTTGAGCAATTTGAGCGGCTGATAGGAAAACGCAATTGCTCCAACGCGCAGCACGGGATGGTGCACACTGATCATGCTTTAACTACAGCGGTTACTGGCGCATCCGAAATAATCCGCCCATGCTCCATGGTGATCTTGCGGTTGCAGATTCGCTGGATGAGGGCGGGGTCATGCGATGCAACTACAAGAATCGACGCCTTACCCACAAGACTTTCCAGTCGAATAGCAGCTTTGGCACTGAATGCAGCATCACCAACGCTGAGCCACTCATCCATGATGATGATGTCTGCTTCAATACTGGTCGAAATCGCAAATGCAAGCCTCAGCATCATGCCGCTGGAATACGTGCGCACGGGCAAATTGAGGTAATCGCCGAGTTCACTGAAATCTGCAATCTCGTCAATCTTGGAACGTATCTTGGCCGGTTTCAAGCCGTCAAGAATACCCCGCAGGTAAATGTTTTCAAAACCAGTGGCATCCGGATCAAGCCCCATGGATACATCCAGCAAGGATGCAATCGATCCGGTCACCTTGAGTTGACCGTGCACTGGTGCATAGACTCCAGAAAGGACTCGCAACAAGGTTGTTTTTCCAGAACCGTTGTGCCCCAACAGTCCTACTCGCGCGCCTTCTTCAAATCGAAAACTCAAGTTATCCAGCGCGGTAACGACCGAGTGCTTCCCGACATCCTGGCCAATTTTTCCACCGGTAGAAATATTTAAAACGGCTTTTTTTAGAGACCGGTGTGAGTTTTCATAAATAGGAAACTCGACACCCAATCCGCTGGCGACAATTGAAGTGCTCACGTTATTACAACCAATATGGCACGCGATTACGGTACCGTTTCATCAAAACCTGAGCAAAGACAAACCCAACCACAAGAAGTCCAATAGCCCAAGCCCATGACTCCAGAGATACTGGACGACCAATAATTGGCCCGCGTGCGATCTCAATTAAATGGTAGAGTGGATTAAATTCAGCCACCCAGGCACGGCCAACCAATATGTCGGGCGACCACATTACAGGCGTAAAGAAAAAAGCAACCTGCACGAGATTATTAACGATGGGCGAAATATCTCTGAAGCGCGCACAAAGTATACCTAGCGCAACTCCTAGCCAGACTCCCTGCAACCAAAGAATAAGCAATGCAAATGGCAACAACAGTATCTCTGCAGTAGGCCAACGCCCAAACACCAGAAGCGTAAGTATTACTACCGGCAAACTGTGTAAAAGAATTACAAAATTACGCCACGCGATTCGGCACACGTGAACAGTAAGGGGTAATCGTATTTGCTTAATCAAATAAGCAGAACCAATGAATGAGGTACACCCTTCATTTACCGCTGAAGCCAAGTACTGCCAAACAACGAGGCCCACGGCCAGATAAGGCAAGTAAGTACTTATTTCCTGGTTCAATAACTGAGAATACAGCAAGCCCAAAACCACCACCATGATGAGCGTGCTTAGCGTAAACCAAAAGGGGCCAAGTACCGAACGACGGTAACGCTGTCGAATATCATGCCAGCCCAAGGTTCCCCAAACCGTATATGCAGCGATACCCAAGAAAAGATCGCTAGAGGGGGTGTGACCAACAAGACCTATTTCAGTCCCGCCTTGGCTGTGTGTAGCACCTGTTTCAGCCTCGCCTTGGCTGCGTGCAGCAACTTCAGTAATCATGTACGACCGTAGTTATATTGGAAACGGACGACATCATCCTTACCGAGAGTTTTTATGAACATCTTTTAAAGCCACCTAAGGCATTTATTAATAATAGAGCTTTGAGCTTTAAATCTCATAACCGCCATCTAGTTTTTTAACCAGCATGGCCCTGGCCCTAACCTTATTATGTCAGACACAGGCTCACCCGAACGTTACGTTTGGTAACCGTCGAGCTGAGACAATGTAGGATGCCCCCCCCTACATAGGATCGAACTCACGCAACAGCGTATTTCGGTCTAGGAAGTCAATTTCACCGGTGTGTGCCACCCGAAACAAAAAACCGAATCTACCTAGATCTGTTTGTTACCCCGCCGATGCCGCAATCGGCCCCACCGCCTGCTCCACATCGGCATTCTGCGCACGCTGGCGCAGGGCGTGCTCCATTACCACAAGAGCCAGCAGCGCCTCGACGATAGGCGTAGCGCGGATGCCTACGCAGGGGTCGTGGCGGCCTTTGGTGATGACTTCGGTGGAGTTGCCTGCGGTGTCTATCGACTCACGGGGCGTGGTGATGGAGCTGGTGGGCTTGATGGCAATGGACACTTCCAGGTCTTGGCCGGTGCTGATGCCGCCGAGCACGCCGCCCGCGTTGTTCGACTTGAAGCCTTGCGGCGACAGCGAGTCGCCGTGCATGCTGCCGCGCTGGGCCACGCTGGCGAAGCCGGCACCGATCTCCACGCCTTTGACGGCGTTCAGGCCCATCATGGCGAAGGCGATGTCGGCGTCGAGCTTGTCAAACAGCGGCTCGCCCAGCCCTACGGGCATGCCGGTGGCGGTGACGCGGATACGCGCACCGCAGGAATCCTGGGCGTGGCGCAGGGCATCCATGTAGTCTTCCAGCTTGGAGACGTCGGCCACGGGGGCAAAAAACGGGTTGTTGGGTACGTGGTCCCAGCTCTCGAACGGCACCACCAGGTCGCCCACCTGGGTCATGCAGCCGCGAAACACCATGCCGTATTTCTCCGCCAGCCACTTTTTGGCCACGGCACCTGCCGCCACGGTGGGTGCGGTCAGTCGGGCGGACGAGCGGCCACCGCCACGCGGGTCGCGGATGCCGAACTTGTGCCAGTAGGTGTAGTCGGCGTGGCCGGGGCGAAAGCTTTGGGCGATGGCGCTGTAATCCTTGCTGCGCTGGTCTGCATTGCGGATCAGCAGGGCGATGGGGGTGCCGGTGGTTTTACCCTCGTACACGCCGCTCAGGATTTCCACCGCGTCAGGCTCGTTGCGCTGGGTGACGTGGCGGCTGGTGCCGGGACGTCGGCGGTCCAGGTCGGCCTGGATGTCGGCCTCGCACAAGGCCATGCCGGGAGGGCAGCCGTCGATCACGCAGCCAATGGCCGGGCCGTGGGATTCACCAAAATTGGTGACTGCGAATAGGGTTCCGAAGGTATTTCCGCTCATAGCCGCCGATTATCCCTGACGTGGAGCAGCAGCTCTAGATTTGGGAACGGTTCATGCTTATGCCCTCACACCCTTTGCGGGTTTATACGTATCTTTCACCTAGGAGAGGCCCATGCTGCAAGCAACCACGACCAATTTTTCCCACGTCAAACCCGGCGATACCGATTTTGTCCAAGGCGGTTTGCGCGACTTTTTCCTGTACCGCGACTTGGGCATTGCCGAAGCCACGCACGGAAAGGTGATTGCGCACCTTGTAAAGGCGAATATGGCTCCAGAAAAGGGCACGGGCTGGCACCGGCATGAGGCGGACTTCCAGATTGTGATCATGGTCAAGGGCTGGGCCCGCTTCATGTACGAAGACAAAGAGACCCTGGTGCAGGCCGGTGACTGTGTGCACCAGCGCCCCGGCATCCGCCACTACCTGTTCGATTACTCGCCGGATATGGAGTACCTGGAAATTGTGTCGCCTGCCGATTTCAAGTCGATTGACGTAGAGCCGGTCTGCGAGATCCCCGAATCAACACCCTGGAAATAAGGCGATTAAAGGCAGGGGACTCAAAATCCCCCGCCCATGATTCTCAGAACTCTGCGTCGAGTTCGTCGATTTCTTCCGGCTCTTTCATCGCCTCGGCCACCCACTCCTGCATGGCGGGCAAGGCCATGATGCGCTGGCAGTAAGCGGCACACACCGGGTCCAGCGCCACGTTGTAGGTCAGGAAACGGGTGACGACCGGGGCGTACATGGCATCGGCCATACCCACTTGCTCGCCAAACAGGTACGGGCCGCCGTAGTTGGCCAGGCACTCTTTCCAGATCTCCACGATGCGGTCGATGTCGCTCTGGGCGCGTGACCAGATTTTGAACTCGGCAAAGTGCGCCTTGATGTTCATCGGCAACGCGGTGCGCAGCGACGAGAAGCCCGAGTGCATTTCGCCGCAGATGGCACGGCAGTGGGCGCGGGCCGCCTGCTCGGCGGGCAGCAAACCGGCTTTGGGTTTGATTTCATTCAGGTATTCGCCAATGGCCAGTGTGTCCCAAACCTTGATCTTGTTGTGCTGCAAGGACGGCACCAGCATGGAGGACGACAGCAACATCATCTCGGCCTTCATGGCCGGATCATCGGGCGAGACCACGTTTTCGGTGAACTCAAGCCCGGCAAACTTGGCGGCGAGCCAGCCGCGCAAGGCCCAGGCACCGTAGTTTTTGCTGCTGATCGTCAACTCTGCTTTGCGCATGGGTAGCTCCTTGTGTTGACGGTGCTTTCAGCAAGGGCTGTGCCAGAGCCCGCGTAACTGCAAATCCGTAGTTCTACGTATGTCGCGCGAAGTGGAGGCCCACCTCTAGGCCGCGCCCTGTAATTGGCCCGTAACTTGCCTGTAGTTGGTGCACACCCCGCACCAAGTCAGGAATAACACACATGCTCTACCAGGCCTACCAACTCCAGTCCGACTTGATGTCGCCGCTGCGCCTGATGGCGCAAAGCCTTGGCGCGTCGCTCTGGTTCAAAGACACTGAAAACAGCCCGGTGCGCAAAATAGCCGCCGCCTGCGACGTGTTTTCACGCCTGCGACTCACCCATTCACGTCCCGGCTACGGCATCACATCGGTCAAAGTGGGCCATGTCGAGGTGGAGGTGACCGAAGAAGTCACCCTCGCCCTGCCCTTTGGCAGCCTGCTGCATTTCAAGCGTACCGGGGACGCGGTGGATATGGACGAGCAGCCACCGGTGCTGCTGGTGGCCCCGCTGTCGGGCCACTTTGCCACGCTGCTGCGCGAAACCCTGCGCACCCTGCTGCAAGACCACGATGTGTATATCACCGACTGGCACAACGCCCGCGATGTGGCGCTGACCGAAGGCGGCTTTGCGCTGGACGACTATGCCGAGCACATGATCCGCTTCATCGAAGCCATTGGCCCCGGCGTGCATGTGGTGGCCGTGTGCCAGCCCTGCGTGGCCGCGCTGGCCGCCACCGCCATCATGGCCGAGGACGACAACCCCTGCCAACCGCGCAGCCTCACCTTGATGGCCGGCCCGGTGGACTGCCGCATCAACCCCACCGGGGTCAACACCCTGGCCGTGAGCAAGCCCATCGAGTGGTTTGAGAAAAACCTGATCACCCACGTGCCGCTGCCGCACAAGGGCTTCATGCGCCGGGTGTACCCCGGCTTCATCCAGCTCAGCGCCTTTTTGAGCATGAACCCGGCGCGCCACAAAGCCCAGTTCAAGGACATGTACAAATACCTGCTGGAAGGCGATATCGAGAAGGCCGACACCATCCGCACCTTCTACGACGAGTACCTGGCCGTGAACGACCTGCCCGCCGAGTTCTACCTGGAGACCGTGGCCAAGGTGTTCCAGACCTACGACCTGCCCCGGGGCGTGCTCACCTACAAAGACCGCATCGTGAACCCCGCCGCCATCCGCCGCACCGCGCTGATGACGGTGGAGGGCGAGCGCGACGACATCTGCTCCGTCGGCCAGACCATGGCCGCCCAGGACCTGGCCAGCAGCGTGCGCCCCAGCCAGCGCACCCACCACATCCAGACCGGCGTAGGCCACTACGGCGTATTCAGCGGCAAGAAGTGGAACCAGCAGATCTACCCCCGCGTGCGCGACATGATCTACGCCAACCAGCTCTGAACACGTTCTAAGCGGCACACAGCAAAAAGCCCGGTGAAACCCACCGGGCTTTTTTATGCCAAAAAACCAAATGCTACATATTTAATAGCTACTCTCGCCCATGCAATAAGCGCGAGCGACCTAAAACACCCATAGCCTCCCCGCCAGCCTGGGGATGTGCGAGAGCTAGGAGCCTTCTTCTTCGCCCGCAGGCCAGTCGCGGATGTAGGCCTTGAGCATCTTGTTCTCGAAATTCTGGCTGTCCACCACGGCCTTGGCTACGTCGTAGAAGCTGATCACGCCCATCAGCATCTTGCCGTCCATCACCGGCATGTAGCGGGCGTGGCGCTCCAGCATCATGCGGCGCACATCGTCCAGCTCGGTGTTGGGGGTGCAGGTCAGAGGGTGGTCGTCCATGGCAGTGCGAACCAGGGTGGTACCGATGGTGCCGGCGTTCTTCACCACCAGCTGGATCACCTCGCGAAAGGTCAACATGCCGACCAGGTCGCCATGCGACATGATGACCAGGGAACCCATGTCTTTTTCCGCCATCATGGCCAGGGCGGTCGCCAGCGGCTCGTCGGGGCTGGCGGTATAGAGCGTATTGCCTTTCACACGCAGAATGTCGCTGACTTTCATGGGGTTCTCCTGGTAACGCGGTGCGCAATGGATGGAAGGGTGACAGATGTGCTTGCAATATAGCCCACAAACGCCTATGGCACGGCAGGAAATGCGCCTGCGCGGGCCTGCCAAGCCGTGCTGCACTGCAATAAAATCCGTCCATGGACTTCTTCATCGCCAAAGCCCCCTACTGGATCACCCGTTTTGGCGAAATGGGCATCGTCGTGCCCCTGGCTGTTGCGCTCACGCTGTGGATGCTGGCAACCGCCCGCGCCATCCGCCCACTGATGCCATGGCTGGTGCCGCTGGGCCTGGCGGTGGGCATCACCGCGCTCTCCAAAATCGCTTTTATCGGCTGGGGTCTGGGCATTGCAGCCCTTGATTTCACCGGGTTTTCGGGCCATGCGATGTTCTCGGCCGCTATCTACCCGGTGCTGGCCTACACCCTGGCGGCGCAATCGAGCCGCCAGCCTGGCATCCATTTTTGGGCCACGTTTGCGGGCTATGCCCTGGCGCTGCTGATTGGCTGGAGCCGGGTGCACATCCAGGTGCATTCGGTATCTGAAGTAGTGGCCGGTCTGGCGCTGGGGGCCAGCGCCAGCGGCTGGACGGTCTGGCACCTGTCGCGCAGGCTGGCCGCGCCCCACCCGCGCCCGCGCCGCTGGGTGCTGCTGGCGCTGCTGGGCTGGCTGGTGGTGATGCCGGTGCATGCCGCGCCGTCGCGGTCGCACGACATGGTGACGCAGTTGGCGCTGCGCCTGGCGGCCCATGTCCAGCCGTTTCGGCGGGCCGACCTGCATGCGGTGCCCGCCCCTCCCACATCCGCGCCCGGGGCCTGAATGCTCCTTTTTTTATAGCTGCTTGCGCTGAGGGAATAAGCGCGGAAGGCTGATTTCTTATGAATCGCCTCAGGGTTCTACGGGGATTCGCACAACTTGTTACAAATTAATGCGGATGCTGTAAGCTGCGACCCTTTGACCGCACCGCTCCATGGACATTGACCCCTCCGTCTACAAGACCCTGCTCGAATCCACCAAGGCCATTCCCTGGCGGATCGACTGGAAGACCCTGAAGTTCACCTACATCGGCCCGCAAATCGAAGAGTTGCTGGGCTGGAGCCCCGAGAGCTGGGTGGGCGCGCAAGATTGGGCCGACCGCATGCACCCCGAGGACCGCGAGGAAACCTTCAACTTCTGCGTCAGCCAGTCCCAGGCCGGGTTAGACCACGAGGCCGACTACCGCGCCCTGACCCAAGACGGCGGCTATGTGTGGATCCGCGACGTGGTGCACGTGGTGCGCAAGGACGGCGAGGTGGAGGCACTGGTGGGCTTCATGTTCGACATCAGCGAACGCAAAAAGACCGAAGAAAAACTCATCACCCTGCAAAAAGAGCTGGAAGAACTGTCCTTCAAGGACGGCCTGACCGGCATTGCCAACCGGCGGCTGTTTGACTCGATCATGGAAATCGAATGGGGCAACGCCCGGCGCAACCACCAGCCGCTGTCGGTGATCATGCTGGATATCGATTTCTTCAAGCCTTACAACGACCACTATGGCCACTTGAAGGGCGACGACACCTTGAAGCAGGTGGCCCAGTCCCTGGCCTCGGCCGCCACCCGGTCGCGCGACTTTGTGGGCCGCTACGGTGGCGAAGAGTTTGTACTGGTGCTGTCAGAGACCGACGAAAAAGCGGCCCTGAAAATCGCCGAACGCTGCCGCAACCTGCTGGCCCAGCTACAGATTCCGCACCAGGGCTCGCCTCTCGGTCACCTGACCGCCAGCCTGGGTGTGGGCACCACCATTCCCGGGGTCGATTCCAGCATGGCGGACTTTCTGGACGCGGTAGACAAGCAGCTCTACCGCGCCAAGGACCTGGGCCGCAACCGGGTGGAAGCCGTCCCCACCAGCCTGGCCACTGCAACGGCATCCCGCGCGGGCCTTATACGCTAGCTTTTTTATAGCACATCGCGCAGATACATACTGCGTCGGCCACTGTTTTTCCATAAATTTTCTAACGACGGGGCCGGGGTCAGCAGCAACTGGTCTACCAGCGGCAGCAACAGCGTGGTGTCGGGGTTGACCAGCAGCAGCAAGCGCGGCTCGCGGGGCTTGGCCGTGGTATCCAGCGGGTCGGCTTCGTCCAGCCGCCCCACCCAGTCCAGCCCGCCCAGGGCCGCCAGCACCGGCTCCAGCTGCAAGGTGTCGACCTGCATGGTATGGGCCAGTTGCGCCACACCCAGGCCTTTGTCACCCCGGGCCTGCACGGCGTGCAGGTGCTGCAGCACCTCGATGGCCAGCAAAAACGACCAACCGTGGGGCGTGGAGCGGCGCGGCACGCCCTCCAGCAGGCTGGGCATGTAGGCCGCAATCACCGCGCCCAGCAGCACGATCACCCAGGCCAGGTAGATCCAGATCAGCATGATAGGCAGCGTGGCAAAAGCCCCGTACACCACCGAGTAGGTGGGCACGGCGGACAGGTAAAACGTCAGCAGCCGCTTGGCCAGCTCGATGCTGATGGCCACAAACACGCCACCAGCCCAGGCGTGCGCCCACTTCACCCGGGTGTAGGGCACATAGTGGTAGAGCGCGGCCATGCCACCGGCCAGCAGGGTGATCTGCAGCAGGCCAAACAGCAGCCGCACGCCGCCGGGCAGGTCGCCCACCACACCCAGCGAGCTGGAGACGACGTAGGACGTCAACGCCAGGCTGGCACCCAGCAGCAACGGCCCCAGGGTGATACCGGCCCAGTAAATCAGCACCCGCTGGCCCAGGGGCCGGGGGCGGCGCACGCGCCAGATGGCGTTGAGCGTGCGGTCAATGGTCAGGATCAGCGCCAGCGCCGTAAATAGCACGATGGCCAGGCCCACCGACCCCAGCTTGCTGGCCTGGCTGGCAAACTGGGTCAGGTAACCCAGCACCTGGCGGGCAATGCTCTCGGGAATCAGGCTTTGCACCAGCCACTTTTGCAGCACCACCTGCACTTTGCCGAACATCGGGAAGGCGGTGAAGATGGCCAGCGCCACGGTAAAAAATGGCACCAACGCCAGCGAGGTGGTGAAGGTCAGGCTGCTGGCCGTCAGGCCTAGCTGGTCCTCGCGAAAGCGCTCGCGCAGGGTGTGGGCGGTGGTTTTCCAGGGAAAGCGGGACAGGTCTTTCAGGAACTCGTCGAAGCGTTGGGACAGGGCGGCAAGGGACAAAGGCATGGCCGCTATGATGCCATCGCTATGACCCCCCTCTCGAACCCCATTACCGAACACTCTGTCTCCTGGACCCGTAACCTGGCCGTCGGCAGTCTTTTGGGCCTGATTGCGCTCAGCCTGGCCTGGGAGCTGGTGCTGGCCCCGCTGCGCCCCGGCAGCGTGTTGCTGGCACTAAAGGCCGTGCCACTGTGCTTTCCGCTCATCGGCCTGCTGAAGAACCGCATGTACACCTACCGCTGGGTCAGCCTGATGGTGTGGCTGTACTTCACCGAAGGCGTGGTGCGTGCCTACAGCGATGCCGCACCCAGCCGCTGGTACGCCCTGGGCGAAGCCCTGCTGTGCGTGGCCTTGTTCATCGCCTGCGCCATGCATGTGCGGCTGCGCTTTAAAAACGCCAAGGCCGCCGCCCTGCCTGCCTAACCCGAGAGATTTCCGAGAGATTTTTGCCATGCAAGACCTGATCGACAACCTGCGCCAGACGGTTGGCGCAACCCATGTGCTCACCGACGGCGACCTCAGCGCCTACGAGCTGGACTGGCGCAAACGCAGCCGCGGCAAGTCCCTGGCCGTGGTGCGCCCCGGCAGCACGGCCGAGGTGGCAGCCGTGGTCAAAGCCTGCGCGGCAGCCGGTGTCAGCATCGTGCCGCAGGGCGGCAACACCGGGCTGGTGGTGGGTAGCACGCCGGACGATTCGGGCACGCAAATCGTGCTCAGCCTGCAGCGCATGCAGGCCGTGCGCAATGTAGACGCAGCCAACCTGACCATGACGGTCGAGGCGGGTTGCATTCTGCAAAACCTGCAGGCCGTGGCCGACAAAGCCGGTTTTCTGTTCCCCCTGAGCCTGGGGGCCGAGGGCAGTTGCACCATTGGTGGCAACCTGGCCACCAACGCGGGCGGCACCCAGGTGCTGCGCTACGGCAATACCCGCGAGCTCTGCCTGGGCCTGGAAGTGGTCACGGCCCACGGCGAGATCTGGAGCGGCCTGAGCGGCCTGCGCAAAGACAACACCGGCTACGACCTGCGCAACCTGTTTGTCGGCAGCGAAGGCACCCTAGGCATCATCACCGCCGCCACCATGAAGCTGGTACCCCGGCCCGCCGCCACGCTCACCGCCTGGGCGGCCGTGCCCAGCCTGGACCACGCCGTCACCCTGCTCGGCCTGGCCCACCAGCACCTGGGCGCGGGGCTCACCGGCTTTGAAGTGATGGGCCAGTTTGCGCTCAGCCTGGTGGCCAAGCACTACCCGCAGCAGCGCGTGCCGCTGTACCAAGACACGCCCTGGTGCGTGCTGCTGGAGAACTCAGACAGCGAATCCGTTGCCCACGCCCGCGACCGCTTCGAGTACCTGCTGGAGCTGGCCATGGAACAAGGCCTTGTTACCGATGCCGTGGTGGCCGAAAACATCGCCCAGGCCCACGCCCTGTGGCACGTGCGCGAAAGCATCTCCATGGCCCAGGCCGAAGAGGGGCTGAACATCAAGCACGACATTTCTATCCCTGTGTCCCGCATCCCCGAATTCGTGCTGCACACCGATGCCCTGCTCACCGAGCAGATCCCCGGCGTGCGCCTGGTCAACTTTGGCCACCTGGGCGACGGCAACCTGCACTACAACGTGCAAGCCCCCGCCGAGGGTGATGCGGCTGAGTTTCTGCGCACGCAAGAAGACCACGTCAACACCCTGGTGTTCGATGCCGTGGTGGCGCATGGCGGCTCCATCTCGGCCGAGCACGGCGTGGGCAGCCTGAAGGTAGGCCACCTGGAGCACTACAAATCCCCCGTGGCCATGGCGCTGATGCGCAGCATCAAGGAAGCCCTGGACCCGCAGAACCTGATGAACCCGGGCCGGGTGGTGCAGGTAGCGGCTGCAGGGTTTTAGCCCTGATGCGCATATACTGTGCGCATGATTTAAGGAGCCGACCATGTTGGATCTTGCCGTAGCCCCCAAAAAAGCCACCAACCTCACGCTGAACACCAAGACGCTGGAAATGGCCCGCAGCCTGGGCATCAACGTCTCGCAAACCGTCGATGTGCTGCTGGCCGCCGAGGTCAAGCGCATCTACTGGGAGCGCTGGAACGCTGAGAACAAAGACGCTATTGACCACTACAACGCCCGAATAGAAGCCGAAGGCTTGCCCCTGGCGCAGTACCGTACTTTCTAAACATGGCCCGGTTTGACGTGTACCCGCACCCCGAGGCGGCGCTGAGGGGCCGCACCCCGTTTTTGCTGGATGTGCAAAACAACTTTATCGACCGCGTCAGCACCCGCATCGTGGTGCCGCTGCGCGCCGCCGCCGTGTTTGGCCCGCCCATGCGCGACCTGAACCCGCAGTTTGTGGTGGCCGGTGTGGCCGTGGTGCTGGACACTACCGCGCTGGCGGCTTTTCCTGCATCCGGACTGAAAAAGTCCGTGGGCAATCTTTTGGACCGGCAGACCGACATCGTGGCGGCGCTGGACCTGCTTTTTGGATCTTATTGACTAACCCGACATGACCGATCGCCCCGTCCGCTCCCAATACGAAGACTTCATGCGCCTGGTGCACACCACCGGCACCGCCAAAACCGACCGCACCGGCACCGGCACGCGCAGCGTTTTTGGCCACCAGATGCGCTTTGACTTGAACGAAGGCTTTCCGCTGGTCACTACCAAGAAAGTGCACCTGCGCAGCATCATCCAGGAGCTGCTGTGGTTCCTCACCGGCAGCAGCGACAACAATTGGCTGAAAGAGCGCGGCGTGAGCATCTGGGACGAATGGGCCCGAGAGGACGGCAGCCTGGGCCCGGTGTACGGCGTGCAGTGGCGCAGTTGGCCCACACCCGACGGCGGCCACATCGACCAGATCGCCCAGGTGATCCACACCCTCAAGACCAACCCCGACAGCCGCCGCATCATCGTCAGCGCCTGGAACGTGGCCGAGCTGGACAAGATGGCGCTAATGCCTTGCCATGCCTTCTTCCAGTTTTATGTCGCCGACGGCAAGCTCAGCTGCCAGCTCTACCAGCGCAGCGCCGACATCTTTTTGGGCGTGCCCTTCAACATCGCCAGCTACGCCCTGCTGACCCACATGGTGGCCCAGCAGTGCGACCTGGAAGTGGGCGACTTCATCTGGACCGGGGGCGACTGCCACATCTATAACAACCATGTAGAGCAAACCGAGTTACAGCTCAGCCGCACACCACGCGCTTACCCCACACTGCATATCAAACGGCGACCAGATTCCATTTTTGACTACCAGTTTGAAGATTTTGAAGTACGGGATTACGACCCGTATCCCGCCATTCCTGCAGCTGTCTCCAAATGACGAGCTTGCTGCCCGCGCTGTTCATAGGCTCTTCGACAGAGGGATTGGGTACCGCCTACGCTATTCAACAAGCCCTCGAATATGACGCTGAACCCACCGTTTGGAGCCAGGGCTTGTTTCAACCCAGCCAAAGCGTTTTGTCAGAACTGGTCAAAAATTTGTCCAGTTTTAAGTTCGCAGCGTTTGTTTTCTCCCCTGACGACACCGTCAAATTAAGGGGTACAGAATTTCTCTCTGTGCGAGACAACGTCATTTTTGAACTAGGTCTCTTCATGGGTGCACTAGGACCCAGCCGATGCTTCTACCTTATTCCTCGTAATACCGGCTCACTGCACCTACCCAGCGATCTGGCGGGTATCAACGCACTGACCTACAACGCAAGCAGGTCTGATGGAAATCTCTTAGCGGCATTAGGCCCCGCGTGCAACGAAATCCGCAATGCCATCAAGCGGCAAACCCAGGCTGCCGAAGCGACAAAATTGAGCGATAGCTTAGTCTCCAAACTGGAAACAGCCTCCGACAAACTAAAGCGCTATTGCGACATATGGAATGGCGATAGCCTGATGAAAGCCAGAAACCTCCTGCGCCAAAATGGTGTCCCCATGTCGGCCTATGAATTGGCGGATAGCGAAAGGGCAGAGTGGGAAGCCTTCCAAAAAGTCTTTTACTTCCTTGAATCAGTCAGTGCGGCCATCCTTGCAAGCGAAATAGATTCCGCTACTGCAAAACAGATATTTGGAGTGGCCTTGCCCTCTGTTTGGCGGCACGCCAGCACGGCCTTGTCGATGCCAAACCATACCGAAGAACGCTGGCACCCCTTACCGGCCATCGCACAAGTAAGTGCACTTTGGACCTCCGTATGACGCGCCTGCACCTCATCTTCGCCCGCGCCGCCAACGGCGTGATCGGCACCCACGGCACGCTGCCCTGGCACCTGCCGGAAGACATGGCGCATTTCAAGCGCACCACGCTGGGCTGTCCGGTGGTCATGGGGCGCAAGACCTGGGATTCGCTGCCCGCGCGGTTTCGGCCCCTGCCGGGGCGGGTGAACATCGTGGTAACGCGGCAAGCCGATTGGCAGGCAGAGGGCGCGTTGCGTGCCGGGTCGATCACTGAGGCGGCGGCGCTGTGCCCGGCGGAGGGTGATGCCTGGGTGATCGGTGGGGCCGAGATCTACGCCCAGGCCTTGCCGTTGGCGCAGTCGGCAGTGGTCACCGAGATCGACGCGGCCTTTGACGGCGATGCATTCGCCCCCCGCTTCGGCCCGGAATGGGTGGAAACCAGCCGCGAGGCGCACACCAGCAGCGCCGGGCTGGGGTACAGCTTTGTGCATTACCTGCGGCAAAACTGAATACTATATTTTTGATAGCTTCTCGTGCTTATATAACAAGCACAGAGAGCCTAAATAGCATATAAAAAAGCCGTCCAAGGAAGTATCCAGGGACGGCAAAATTTGGGGGTCGCCGCAACGCCCCCCAAAGTCGGCTACTTCTTCACACTGAGCTCGTTGCCCACGCTTTTCACGTCCTGGGTGGCCTGAACGATTTCCAGGGCTTTGTCGATCTGCCCCTGGTTGTCGACAAAACCGCTGAGCTGCACCACGCCCTGGCGGGTCACCACCGCGATGTCCAGACTTTTGACGCTGGCATCGTTGAGCAGGGCAGCCTTGACGCGGGCGGTGACGATGCTGTCATCCACCTTGGTGCCTACGGTGGTGTCGGCCACTTTCAGGGCCATCTTGTTGTCGATGCTTTTCACACCGGCCACGGCCTGGGCCACGGCAGTGGCGCGCTCAATCTGGGCCTGGCTGTCTACAAAGCCGCTGAGCATGACCTCGCCCTTGCGGGTTTCGACCTTCACGTCCAGGCTTTTTACATCGGCATCGGCCAGCAAGGCCGACTTCACGGTGGCGGTGACCACGGTGTCATCGATCTCGGTGCCTACGGTAGTGCTGGCTGCGGGTTCGCTGGCCACCGGCTCGGCCTGCTTGCTGCAGGCCACGATGGACAGCGACAGGGCGCTGACCAGGGCAATGGCGGCGAAGTATTCAAAGGGTGTCTTTTTCATGCGGTTCTCCTAGCGTTGGATGGTTTTGCCGGTGTCGTCCGACAGGACGATCTCGACGCGACGGTTCATCTGGCGGTTCTGGGCGGTGTCGTTAGCGGCCACGGGGTGGGCTTCGCCGTAGCCTCGGGTGGCCACGCGGTCGTTGGCGATGCCCATGCCGGCCAGGGCGGTACGCACGGCAGTGGCGCGGCGGTCCGACAGTTCCTGGTTGTAGCCGCTGGCACCGGTGCTGTCGGTAAAGCCTTCGACCAGCACCTTGCGCTGCGGGTTTTGTTGCAGCACGTCGGCCAGCTTCTGGGCGGTGCGCAGGCCGTCCGGGGTCAGGCGGGCCTGGTCGGTGCCAAACAGCACATCGCCCAGGGTAATGACCATGCCGCGCTCGGTCTTTTTGGCGGCCAGGTCGGCCAGCTGGGCTTCGAGCTGCGCGTTGCGGGCCTGGGCTTCGGTGGCGACGCGGCGGGCCTCGTCGTTGCTGCGTTGGGCTTCGGCGGCTTTGCGCTGGGCATCGGCAGCGTCGCCTTGGGCGACCATCGCATCCTGTTGGGCCGCTACGGCTTTGGCCTTGGCCATGTCGGCTTCATTCGAGCGCTGCTGCAGGCGCAGCTGGTCACTCTCCTTACCGGTGCGCAGCACTTCAGCTTCGGCAAACTTCTGCTGGGCGACTTCCTGGGTCAGCGCAATTTTCTGCTTGGCCAGGTAGGCCAGCTCATCTACCTTGGCGGGCTTGTCCTTGTCGTTGGCGGATGCATCGGCCCGGGCCAGGGCCTCACCGGCCTGCTTGAGTTCCAGGGGCGCGTAGCGGTTCACGTTGGGGCTGGCCTGGGCCATGCGGTAGTCGCTGTGGGTCTGGTCCAGCAGCGTGGTGCTGGTGGGCAGGGAGCTGCAGGCACCCAAGAGGACGGCAACGGCGAGTGCAAGGGGGGTGTAGAGATTTTTCATTTGTGCGTCCTGAATTAATTGGTCTTGCTGGCGCGGTCGAGCTCTTCACGCAGTACCCGCAGGTTGTCTTGCAGCGCGTCTGCCGCCGCCTGGGCTTTGGCGTTGTTGGCTTTGCCCTGGGCCAGCTTGGCATCGGCCTGGGCTTCGTTGGCCAGGGTGGTGGCCAGCTTGTAGTCCTTGTTGGCCATGGCCTTGTTGGCGGCGGCCATCTTGGTGCGGGCCGAATCCATCTCCAATGGGGCAAATTCCGGTCCACCTGCGCCCACGGCGCTGTCGACCGCGGCTTTGGACACGGCTACTTCAGCGGTAGCGGGGGTTTTCATGCTGCTGCAACCCACCAGCAATGCGAGTGCGGTGGCGCTCAAGGCCAAGGCCCATGTGTTTTTAGTCATAAAGTCTCCTGTGAAAAAGTGAAAAGACCTGCGCACTGCGCTGGCCCTGTGAATCAAAAAGCCTGGGTTTGCCCGTCGGTAGACAGGCCGTGGAGCACCTGGACGGGCTGCACCAGCACGCCCTCGGCATTGGGAATGGCCTCGATCTGCACCGTAGGCGCAGAGCCGGTCACGCCGCCAAACATGGTGGCAAAGGCGGTATCGGCGGCATCGCGGCCCGTGCCCAGGCGCACAAAACCCATGGGAATGGCGACACCCGAGGCATCAAAGATGTACCAACGGTCGCCCAGGAACACTTCCACATAGGCGTGGAAGTCTGGGGGGCCCAAGGCCGGGTCGGCACCAAAGTCGATGCCCGAGGCAAAGCGCGCCGGGATGTTGACAGCGCGGCACAGCGCGATCATCAAATGTGCAAAATCGCGGCACACACCCACCCGGTCTATCAGGGTGTCGATGGCGGTGGTGTTGCCGTTGGAGGTGTTGGACTGAAAGCTCACCCGGCTGGTCACCCAGTCGTGGATCGCCTGCACCCGGCTGTAGCCCTGCGGCAGATGGCCAAATTCCTTGACCGCCAGCCGGTGCAGGCGGTCGGACGGGCAGTAGCGGCTGGGGTACAGATAGGGCAGCACGGCACCCGGCAGGCTACCCACCGGAGCCTCCATGATGCTCTCGGGCGGGGCAGTGAAATGCGCCAGGTCCACGATGGCGCCGTAGTGCACCGCCAGCGGGCCCGCTGGAGCATGGAAGCGCAGATAGCGGGTGTGGGTGACCGGGTCGGTATAGATGTTTGATTGCACCGGCTGGCTGATCTGCAGCAGTTCGTTCACCACGGTCTGGTGCGGCGTTTGAGCGGCGTGGATGCTGAAGATGAAGTCGCAGCCGGGGGCGGCGATGTCATAGTTCAGTCCTATCGAAAACTTCAATCTAACCATGGCGGGGTCCTGGGGTGGAGCAGTGGCTCCAGGGTGAATTTGGGCGTAGAGTCAGTGTAGAAATGCCCCCTCGCCTTGCCCAGCAGACACCCGCGCGCCCTGCAGTAGGACGGGGCAGCGCCGTGGCACTCGGCATCCTCCTACAGGGCAAGCGAGTGCAGCCGGGCCACCCGCACAGGCTGCGGTGTTGGGAAGCTGCGACAAATCCGCCCTGGCTTTAGCGCGCTCTGTGCCCGCGGCACAGCCCCACCGGCAGCTACTTCATTACTATATTTTTGATAGCACCATCCGCTTATTGCGTGGGCGGAAGATGCCAAAAAAGAATCCAGATGAAAGATGCCGCAAGTTCACCACCAAAGAGTTTCAAGCAGTAAGAAGACTTTTGCATGCACGCAGCTCTTACAAAAACCCATCGTTTTATTTCCAGGTGCTGTGCTAGCCAAGGCCGTACTCTGGGCGCAAAATATTTCGTATACCGTACAAATTCAGAGTTTTATTCGCAAACAAAAATGCCATTTGCATGCCGTTAGCTTTCGCCTCCCCCTCCAGCTCGGCCATTCTTTTGCATGGCAGCGATAGCTTTTGGCTGGTTGCATTGGCGGTGGGGATTGCCCTCTTCGCCGCCTGCATAGCGTTGCACATGGCTGGAACAGCGCGCGCATCGACCGAACCCAGGCAGCGCCATCTGGCGTTGCTGGCCGCCACCATGGCGCTGGGCGGTGGCATCTGGAGCATGCATTTCATCAGCCTGCTGGGGTTTGAGCTAGGTGCCCCGGTGCATTTCCACCTGGGCTACGTGTTCTTGTCGCTATTCCAGGCCTTGCTGGCATCGTGGCTGGCCTTGCTGCTGCTGGGCCGCGCCCAGGTGGGCGCTCGGCATATTCTGCTGGCAGGCGTACTGCTGGGCTGCGGCATGGCGGCCATGGTCCACAGCGGTATGGCCGCCATGGAAATGGAGCCCCTGAAGCTTTACCACCGGGGCGGGTGGCTGCTGGCGCTGGCCGCAGCCACCCTGCTGTCGACACTGGCACTATGGATACGGTTTGGAATGCCCGGCATGCTGGGCCAGGGTAAAAATGTCGCAGGCCATACCATGGTGCTCAGCGGCAGCGTGCTGGCGCTGGCCGCCGTGGCCATGCATTTCCTGGCCATGGCGGCAACGCAATTCAGCGTGGGGCCCGGCTTTGTGCCCCGCCCGTCCGACGACGGCGTGCACACCGACGCGCTGAAGATTACTGTGGTCATGGTGCTGGGAAGCATTGTGGTCGCCGTCATCGGCAACCTGTTGCTGCGCTACCGCACGCTGTACCAGCAGATGGTGGTCAGCGAATCCCAGTACGCATCGCTGCTGCTCAACATCCCTGGCCTGGCCTACCGGCGGCGGCTGGACACGCGCGCGCTGCTGTTTGTGAGCGACGGTGCCTTGGCCCTCACCGGCTGGTCGGCACAGGAGTGCATGGCCGATGGGCACGACTTCTGGGAGCAGATCCATCCCGAGGACCTCGCGCGCATCCAGCAAGCCATACGCCAGGCCCAGACCACCCTCGCTACCTACGAAACGGAATACCGGCTGGTCCACCGCGATGGCAGTACCCGATGGGTCATGTCACGCGCCAGCGTGGTCGCCGATAGCCACGGCACGCCCCGCTGGGTAGACGGCCTGCTGACCAACATCACCGAACGCAAAGCCGCCGAGCAGGCCCTGCATGCCAGCGAATCGCAATACCGCTCCCTGCTGCTGCACATCCCCGGTCTGGCGTTCCGCCGTGAAAGTTCTGGCGCGCGGCGGATTTTGTTTGTGAGTGACGGGGTGCTGGAGCTGACCGGCTGGACGGCCTCGGAGTTTCTGGCCCGGCAGCAGGACTTGCTGGACCATGTCCACCCGGATGACCGGGAGCAGATATGGGCCATTGTCCAAAGCCCCAGGGCGATCGGCAGCAGCTACGAGAGCGAATACCGCATGGTGCACCGCGACGGCAGCATCCGCTGGGTACTTTCACGGGGTCGGGTCATACCCGACGACAGCGGCACCGCACGCTGGTACGACGGCCTGCTGACCGACATCACCGCGCGCAAGCTGGCAGAGCAGGCACTCAGCGCCAGTCAGCAGCAGATCCAGACCATGACGCACAGCATTCCGGGCGTGGTGATGCGGGCGGTGGCAGACGGCAAGTGGAGCATCCACTACATGAGCGACGCCATGGCCGACATCATCGGCTGGCCGGCATCTGCCTTTGTCTCAGGAGAGGTTTCGCTACCGATGCTGACCCACCCGGACGACCTTCCGGGGGTCTTGTCCAGCCTGGAAAAGGCCTTGACCGAGCACACCACCTACGACATCGAGCACCGCTTTCAGCACCGCGACGGGCACTATGTGTGGGTATGGGCACGCGGCACCGCCACCTACGACGCGTATGGCAAGCCGCTGTGGGTGGACGGCATCATCATGGACATCACCAAGCGCAAGGCGGTCGAGCACGCCCTGGATGCCAGCCAGGCCCAAATCACCTCGCTGATCCGCAGCCTGCCCGGCATCGCCTTACGGATCATGGCAAAAGACAACTGGCCGGTACAGTTCGTCAGCGATGCTGTAGAGGCCTTCACCGGCTATCCGGCGATGGCCTTTGTGCACGGCGACCTCAAGCTTGCCACCCTGGTCCACCCCGATGACCTGGCGATGCTGCTGCCCATCGTGTCCCAGGCCATTGTCGAGCGCACCACCTACTCCATCGAATACCGCCTGCGTTACCGCGACGGCAGCTATCGCTGGGTCTGGGGCCGGGGCACTGCCACTTACAACGCACACGGCCAGGCGCTGTGGATCGATGCGTTCATCATGGACATCCACGAACGCCACGCCATGGAGGCCGAGCTGCGCGAGGCCCACCGATTAGCCGAGATCGCAGTGCAGTCCAAAACCAGCTTCCTGGCCAATATGAGCCATGAAATCCGCACCCCGATGAACGCCATCATCGGCTTTACCGAGCTGTTGCTGGGCACCGATCTGGGCCAGTTGCAGCGCCGCCACATGACCACGGTGCGGCAATCGGCCCGCTCGCTGCTGGGGCTGTTGAACGACATCCTGGACACCGCCAAACTGGAAAGAGGCGCGGTGGAACTGGAGCAAAAGGATTTCTCCCTCAAGGCCCTGGTCACCGAGGCCGCCGATGCCCAGCGGCTGACCGCCGAAAACAAGGGCCTGGACCTGGAGGTGCATTACGCCCCTACCATGCCCGAGTTTTTTAAAGGCGATGCGATGCGGATACTGCAGGTGCTGAACAACCTGCTGGGCAATGCCATCAAATTCACCCAGGTTGGCTCGGTGCACGTCACGGTGCAGCCCGATCTGGGGATGGTGCACATCGCCGTGGCCGACACCGGCATCGGAATTGCCGAGGACCGGATCGACAAGATCTTCGACCCGTTCTCGCAGGCCGATGCGTCCATGAGCCGCCGCTTTGGCGGCACCGGCCTGGGCACCACCATCGCCAGGCAGCTGGTAGAGCTGATGGACGGGCAGTTACAGGTTGAAAGCACGCTGGGCCTGGGCAGCACCTTCCACGTGCGCCTGCCCCTGGCACCCGGCCAGCCGGTAGAAGCCGTGCACGAAATGCTGCTGTACGAGCTACCCGGCCTGCGCATTCTGGCGGTGGATGACGTGCCGCAAAACCTGGAGCTACTGTCCCTGTCGCTGGGCCATATGGGGCACCGGGTGACCACGGCGGCGGGCGGAAGCGAAGCGGTGCAGATCTTTGGGGAGCACACATTTGACGTAGTACTGATGGACGTGCAAATGCCCGGCATGGACGGGCTGGAAGCCACCCTGCGCATCCGCCAGCGGGAACAGGCCCGCAAGCTGCGCCCCACCCCCATCGTGGCGCTAACTGCCAGCGTGATGGAAGAAGACCGCCGCGCCACAGAAGCTGTGGGAATGAATGGCTTTGCCACCAAGCCCATCGACCTGCCGGAACTGTTTGCCGAGATCGCCCGCGTCATGGGCATCCAGCTGCCCGATGCCGAAGGTGCCACCACCCAAGCCATCCGGCACGACTACCGAAGCCCCCCGGCCATCGACTGGGAGCGGGGTGCCGACCTCTGGGGCAGCGGTGCCACGCTGGCCCAGGCCATCCGCCGCTTTCTGGACGAAAACCGCTCCATACCGGCGCAACTGGCGACCCTGCTGCAACACCAGAAACGGGATGCCGCCCGCTACCTGGCCCACCGGCTGCGCGGCGCAGCGGGCAACCTGTGCCTGCAAACCCTGGCACACAGTGCCCACGTGCTGGAGGACATGCTTCCATCCGCCTCCCCCGAGCAGGTCCGGCTGGCGCTGCAAGACGTGTCGGCGGCCATGGCCGCGGTAGACCTGGAGCTGAACGACGCAGACACGGAGCCAGCCTCCCTGCTTTCTGCGTCAGCCTCGCAAACTGCACCACCCGCTACGCCCGCCCAAAGCCACCACCTGGTGCGTACCCTGCTGGCCACCACCCGGCACCACACCCTGGACGAAGCCACGCTGGCGCAATTGGGCCAAGCCTTGCGCAGCGCCGGGCTGAGTGCGCACATGGCCGCACTGGAATCCGCCCTGATGACGTTTGAATTCGACACCGCGCAGCAGCTACTCGTTGCCCTGCTCCTGGAACTGGACCCCCATGCCGTGGAACCCGCACCATGACCATCTCTGCAGACAATCGCCCCAAAATTCTGGTGGTCGACGACGAAGCCACCAACCTGCAAATACTGCGCCACGTGCTGCAGGATGACTACCGGCTGGTGTTCGCCAAAGACGGCCCCAAGGCCCTGGAGCTGGCCCGCCGCGAGCACCCCGACCTGGTGCTGCTGGACATCATGATGCCCGGCATGACCGGCTACGAGGTCTGTGAAACCCTGAAGCGAGATACCCAGACCCGGCACATCCCGGTGATCTTCGTCACCGCGCTGAGCGACACCAACGACGAGGCCCGGGGCTTTGCCGTGGGCGGGGTGGACTACCTCACCAAGCCCGCCAGCCCGGCCATCGTCAAAGCCCGGGTGCGCACCCACCTGTCGCTGGTGCAGATCGACGAACTGCGCGCCACCCGGCTGGAGATCATCCGCCGCCTGGGCCTGGCCGCAGAGTTCAAAGACAACGAAACCGGCATGCACGTGATCCGCATGAGCTACTTCTCGCGCATCCTCGGGCAGGCGGCGGGGCTCAGCCCGGTCGATGTGGAGAACCTGTTCAACGCCGCGCCCATGCACGACATCGGCAAAATCGGCATTCCCGACTCAGTGCTGCTGAAAAAAGGCCCGCTGACCCCCGAGGAATGGGCCGTCATGCGCACCCACGCCCAGATCGGGGCCGACATCCTGGGCACCCACCCGCCAGGGCTGATGCAGGTGGCCAGCGAAGTCGCCATCACCCACCACGAAAAGTGGGACGGCAGCGGCTACCCCCGTGGCCTGGCAGGCACCGCCATCCCCATCTCCGGGCGTATTGCCGCCATTGCCGATGTGTTTGACGCACTGACCAGCGAACGCCCCTACAAGAACGCCTGGACGGTCGAGGCTGCGCTGGACCTGCTGCGCGCCCAAAGCGGCAAGCATTTCGACCCCGCCCTGGTCACCCTGTTCGAAGCCAACCTGCCCGAGATCCTGGAGGTGAAAGACCGCTGGGCCGAAACCACCCCGATCGAGCCCTATGCCCCGCCCACCGCGTAGGCCGCATCCGACACCAATAACGCATCCCATCTGCCAGACCACACCCGTCCCAAGGGCGATGATGCAGGCATGCTTTTGAACACCCTCGCCCCCTACTGGAAGCTCGTCAAACAGGTCGCCAACTCCTGGGTCGATGACTACGCCCTCAGCATGGGGGCCGCGCTGGCCTACTACACCACCTTCTCGGTGGCCCCGCTGCTGCTGATCGCCATCTCGGTGGCCGGGCTGGTGTTTGGCGAAGAAGCCGCCCGCGGTGAAATCGCCGCGCAACTGCGCTCCCTGATGGGCGACCAGGGGGCCGGTGCCGTGCAGGAACTACTGGCCAGCGTGCGCCAGCCGGGCGAAGGCATCGCCGCCACCGTGCTGGGTGTGGGCCTGCTTTTCATTGGCGCGGCCACCGTATTTGGCGAACTGCAAGACGCGCTGAACCGCATCTGGCGCGTGCCCGCCCACAGCACCCAGGCGGGCTGGATCGGCATGCTGCGCGCACGCCTGCTGTCGTTTGGCATGATCCTGGCCATCGGCTTCATGCTGATGGTCTCACTGGTGGTCAGCGCCGCCCTGGCCATCACCGAGCGCTGGCTACAGCCCATCTTTGGCAGCTGGCTGGCGGTGGCGTCGATTGCCAACGCCGTGGGCGGCTTCGTGCTGATCGCCACCATGTTCGCCCTGATCTACAAGGTGATGCCCCGCGCCCGGGTGGAGTGGAAAGACGTGTGGATTGGTTCGCTCTTCACCGCCCTGCTGTTTACCGTGGGCAAGTCGCTGATCGGCCTGTACGTAGGCCGCAGCGGCGTGGCATCGGCCTTTGGTGCGGCGGGCTCACTGGTGGTGATGCTGGTGTGGGTGTACTACTCGGCGCAGATTTTTCTGATCGGGGCCGAATTCACCTGGTGCTACGCCAACGCCTTCGGCTCGCGCAAAGACTGCGCCGCGCCGCCCGGCACGGCCTTGGAAGAGCCACCACAGCGCCCGTAGTTATTGGATTGATAGCACTGGCTTTTTAACGGTGTAGGTTGAGAATGGAGCAGCCACCTACTGCGTGGCCATTCTGAAAGGACGGTCGCCATGCATACGCTCCCCCATGCCCACAGTGCCACGTTCTGGCGCAGGCTAGCCACCGCCCTGGCGGGTGTGCTGCTGTCGGTGTCGGCCCTGGCCACACCGCTGGCGGCGCAAGACGTCAAAAATGTGCGCAGCGTCATCCAGGCCCAGCTGGCCGCCTTTGCGGCCGACGATGCCGCCAAAGCCTTCTCGTACGCCGCCCCCAACGTGCGCAAATCGGTGGCCTCGGCCGAGCACTTCATGGCCATGGTGCGCGGCCAGTACGCCGTGGTCTACCGCCCGGCCTCGGTCGCCTTCATGAGGCCCGAACGCGACGGCAACCTGGTGGTGCAGCCAGTGCAAATGTCCGATGCCGAAGGCGTGGCCTGGCTCACCATCTACACCCTGCAGCAACAAAAGAACAAGCAGTGGCGTATCACCGGCTGCTTTGTGCAGGGCACCAACGGGCGCATGGCCTGACACTACCATTTCCATAGCTGCCAGCGCAGGTTTAATATGCGCTAGGGCCCGATTTGGCATGTAATATTCGGAAAACACACTCCGAAACCACCATGCCCACCCTGCTGATCCACAACGCCGACTGCATCGCCACCCTGGATGCCACCCGCCGCGAGCTGCGCCAGGGCTGGGTATTCATCCGCGACGGAAAAATTGACTCGCTGGGCAGTGCCGCCGACCTGCCCCCTGCCCTGCTGCACAGTGCCGACGAGGTCATCGATGCCACCGGCCACCTGGTCATCCCCGGCCTGGTCAACACCCACCACCACATGTACCAGAGCCTCACAAAGGCCATCCCCCCGGTGCAAAACGCCGAGCTGTTTGGCTGGCTGCGTGGCCTGTACCCCCTGTGGGCCGGGCTCACGCCCGAGATGGTCCACGTCTCTACCCAGGTCGCCATGGCCGAGCTGCTGCTGTCGGGCTGCACCACCAGCAGCGACCACCTCTACATCTACCCCAACGGCGTGCAGCTCGACGACAGCATCGCCGCCGCGCTGGACATCGGCATGCGCTTCACTGCCACCCGCGGCAGCATGAGCGTAGGTGCCAGCCAGGGTGGCCTGCCGCCCGACAGCGTGGTGGAGCGCGAAGATGTCATCCTGCAAGACAGCCAGCGCCTCATCACCCGCTACCACGACACCTCCTTTGGCGCGATGACCCAGGTGGCCCTGGCCCCCTGCTCCCCCTTCAGCGTCAGCCGCGACCTGATGCGCGAGTCGGCCGCCCTGGCCCGCAGCCTGGGGGCCCGCCTGCACACCCACCTGGCCGAGAACGACCACGACATCGCCTACACCCGCGAAAAGTTCAACTGCACCCCCGCCGAATACGCCCAGGACCTGGGCTGGCTCGGCCCCGACGTATGGCACGCCCACTGCGTCAAGCTCGATGCCGAAGGCATCCGCCTTTTTGCGGCTACCCGCACCGGCGTGGCCCACTGCCCCTGCAGCAATATGCGCCTGGCCAGCGGCATCGCCCCCATCCGCAAGATGTTGAACGCCGGTGTGCCCGTGGGCCTGGGCGTAGACGGCAGCGCCAGCAACGACGCTGCCCACATGCTCAACGAAGCCCGCCAGGCGCTACTGCTGGCGCGCGTGGGGCGCTCGCTGGAGCCCTTCGGCTGCGACCACGGCCCCGCAGAAATGACCGCCCGCGATGCGTTGGAGATCGCCACCCGCGGCGGTGCCGAAGTGCTGGGCCGCAGTGACATCGGCCACCTCGCCCCCGGGATGTGCGCCGACCTGGCCCTGTTCGACCAGCGCACCCTGCCCTTCGCAGGCGGTGCCGTGCACGACCCCGTCGGCAGCCTGCTCCTGTGCGCCAGCGCGCAAGCGGCCTACACCGTGGTGAATGGCCGGGTGGTGGTGCGCGAGGGTCAACTGGTGACGGTGGAACTGGGGCCACTGGTGGAGCGGCACAACCGGCTGGCGCGGACGCTGGCGGGCTGAGGTGTGAGCCGTCTATTTTCAGCCTTTTTTAGGTACAAAAATAGCCTTCTCCGCCAATGGAATCTGCGCGAGCAGCTCCTATTTTTAACTATCAAAAAAGAAGCAATCTACAGCGCATGGGCGGGCCATTTATTACTGGGCTCCGCGGATGGGAATGCCGTCGATCGAGCGGGTGATCGGACAGTTGATGACGATGCCGGTGAGCTCCAACGCCAGTTCGTTGGCATCTACCGCACGCAAAATCTGCTCTTCAGACTTTAGTTCGCGGGCCGGGTGCCCTTGGTTCCAACGCACCAGCACCATGCGCCATAGCGGGCTGTAGGCCAGGTCGGCATTCGACGGGCCGGTGGGTGACGGTGCCGACTGGAACACGGTGATCTGAGTGTCATCGGCAAATTTGTAAACCCGCTCCACCAGTGAGCGGCTGCCTTGCACGGGCACAGCACCCGCCAGGCGTGGCACATAGTTGACCCCCAGCATCTGCGCCATGGTCTGGTCCGAGATGTCGGTGGTCACGTACTCCACCTGCCGCCCATCCATCCACGCAAAGTGCAGCGGTAGCGAAACCGTGCGCTGCGGGCCAGAACCGGCCAGGGAGGTGCAGCCCGAAACAAGTAAGAGGGTGACCAGGTAGAAGAGGTTGCAAATGCTGCGCATGGGGTGTCGGTGTTGTGTCTGCATGGGGTAAATGACTTGACCGGAACAGTCGGGGTACGCGTTATCGCTGGGTTCGATGGTGGGCCAGAAAGTGGGCTACCAAGGCATTGGCGTGCCCGTGGCCCAGGCTGTGCGTGGTTTTCAGCAGGTGCACCAGTTCCATGTGCTTGGCTTCGCCAGCCTGGGCCAGCACCTGCATCCAATGCGCGATCGGTTGGCCATACGTCTTTTCAATCGATGGAAAGTACGAGGCAGGTCCCTTGGCCTGTGGGGCTTCTGGCATGGCGGTCTCCTACGGAGTGGTGTGGCAGCGGGCTGGAAGTCTGCCCGGCCCTGCGGGCAAATTATGGCCTAGTGGGGTTGCCATCTTGTTACGCCAAACACCGGGTCTCTCACCTCGACATGGATGCGCCCGACGCTTCCGGGGAGCTGCTGCACCATCCGCAGAGGCCCGGCGACGCAACGACGACATCACGGCGGGCCGTGCCCAGGCCCTGCCGGTGGAAGCATTCCGCCACGGGTTCAACGCCTTGTAATGGCCCCCTGGTCCGGGATTGGGAAGGGCGTTGACTTTGGTCAGGTTCGCGAGGATGCACCGCGAAACAGGGGAAGACAAGCCAATGCCATCTGATCGACGTGCCGATGGTCCGTACCGCAGCACCCGCCGAAGACGTTCAAGCACTTCAAATGACGGCTTCGCAACAGCGCGTAGTCTCGTCCGAGTGCCTCGGGGTCGCCAGCGTCGAGTTCCTGTGCCTCGTTCAGTTCAGCGTGGCTCATCTTGGAGGCATTTGCGCGAAGACCATGGATGCGATCCCTCCAAGCTTCGTCGCACTCGACCACACGGCTAAAGTGGCTGGGGTGTGCGCAGTTGATCATGAAGTACGACGGGTAGCCCGTGGTAGCGGCATCAATCTCGGTAATCGCGTCGCCAAGCGGCTGGCCGGTAGGAAGCCGTCCGTCCGTTTCCACCGTCAGCGAAATCACAACGGGCAACTGGGCTTGCCTGGCGGCATGGACCAAGCCGATAGCTTCTTCGACGTAGTTCATGGTGATGGCCGTCACCAGATCGACGGACGTATCCGCGAACGTCTCAATCTGTTGGTTGTGATAACCCTCAGCTTGCTTCACCGACATCCGTTCGGACGGCACGTAGCCGTCGCCACGGGGGCCGATGCAGCCGCTGATGACAATGGGAACATCCGCAGTTTCGTATTCGGCTCGGATTGCTTCCAGCATGGCGACGCTGCGTCGATTGACCTCCGCCAGTTCGCTTGCGGTGTATCCGAGCTTGTGACCCCAATCCACGCTGGCCCTCCAGGTGGCAGTTTCCAGCACGAGGCCGGATCGGTGCTTCTGCGCCAATACAGCATAGGTTTGAAAGTATTTCGCCAATGCCGCTTCGCCTTGCTCCGTACGAAGCAGATGAAAAGCGGCAAAGAGAGGGAGCTCCAACCCCTCCAGAAAAATCAGAGTTGTCTCAATTCCACCATCCGTCAAGAAGAGCTTGCCGCTCATCTGGGGCAGTGCGCGCCTTTGCTTTGCCATGATGTGCCTCCGTGCCTGGACGGCATAGATTGTGCGCCGGGAAGCGGCGTTGGGGTGGTGTTGGAAGTTGAATTTGGAGGCGGTGACGGTGGCGAACAGGTTGGCGAGGTAAGGAGTGCGGTGCTAGACTGCCCTGCATGAACGCCCTCGTAGACCATGTCCTCCTCGAAGCGCTGGCCCTTTCGCCGGACGAGCGGTCGCTGGTTGCGCTATCGCTGTTGGACAGCCTGGAAGGTGACGGTTCAAGCAGCGATACTGTGACAGCATCCTGGGTGGCAGAGGCCCGGCGACGCAACGACGACATCACGGCGGGCCGTGCCCAGGCCCTACCGGTGGAAACATTCCGCCACTGGTTCAACACCTTGTAATGGACCCGCTGGTCCGGGTTTCGCCCGCCGTGCAGCGGGAGATGGCCGAAGCCTTCGCCTGGTACCAAGCCAGAAGCCCCAAAGCCGCCAACGCCTTCCGCGCCGAGGTACTTGCTACGTTTGACCTGATCGCCCACGCGCCGGAACGTTGGCCGCTGTGGGACGATATGGTGCGGCGCTGTATCTTGAAGCAGTATCCTTACACCGTCTATTTTTCAGTAGTGCCAGGAGAGGTTCGGATACTGGCTGTGGGGCACCATCGGCGGCATGCGGGGTATTGGGAAGGGCGTTGACTTTAGAAAAAGTCGAAGCTGATCTGTTTAGTACAGATTTACTGAACGATGCAAGGTTGGATGATCCACCTAGCATCACTTCTTAGAGATGGGTAAGTCACTTCGGACAGGCGCGCAGCCTTGTTGCATTGCAGAAGGATTGGCTGCACACGCATCTTGGGTCAGCAACTGTTTCATCTCGACCAGAAGTCGTTCCTGTGACTCAATGATCGCCTGTAATTGGTGTTCTGTATTTACCTTGGGTTGCTGGTCCTTAGAAGGGACAAACCCGAATACAAGTGCCAACGCGGTAATAGCTGTACCTGATGTTCCTGCAAGCATCGATAACGTCGGGTTACCAATGTAGCTGACTTTACGGCGTGGACCTATTGCCCATAGAAGCAGCGCGATTGCCAAGGAATACGACCACGCAACGAGTATCCATAACCCAGGGGCTAACGGAGGAGCAGCGTCAACGGTCGAGTATGTAAATGCAGCGACTGAGCACGAGGCAACGACTGCAAGCGGAGACGACAACCGCCCCCGTGGCTCTGGCGGCTCCATATCTCCGCATCTCGGGCAAACCTTTGCTTTCGATGAAATTTGCGTACTGCACACTGGGCAAGAGACTAGCGGCATGGTGTTTCCCTCCTGGATTCGCGATTGAACGGCGAATTCATTTCCGCCATCTCGTTCAACCACTGGGGCGCAGCTTACGACGGCTACTTTCACCGTATATCCTCAAAATTGATTACGCAAACGGAAAGCTGCCGCGATTGCTAATGCAGATTGTCACGATACGCAAGACCGCCTATTTGGGCCGACATAAGACGGCGCAGCCTGTAGTGCTTCCGCTTTCCCAAACACCCCATTTTTCTAACATACAAATACACGCCCCCAAACCCCCTTACACTGTTTAAATGCACAGCCCCCGCCGCATCGCCCACCTCGACATGGACGCGTTCTACGCTTCCGTGGAGCTGCTGCGCTATCCGCAGCTCAAGGGCCTGCCGGTGGTGATTGGCGGGGGGCGGCGCAAGGAGGACGAGGCTTTGGCGGGGCGGGCGCTGGCCGAGATTGCGGTGGACGAATTCCCCAAGCTCAAGGACTACGTGGGGCGCGGGGTGATCACCACGGCGACCTACGCGGCGCGGCAGTTTGGGGTGGGGTCGGCGATGGGGCTGATGAAGGCGGCCAAGCTGTGTCCGCAGGCGATTTTTCTGCCCGTCGACTTTGAAGAGATTCGCCGTTATTCGCGCCAGTTCAAGGCCATTGCGCAGGACATTGCTCCGCAGATGGAAGACCGGGGGGTGGACGAGATTTACCTGGACTTCACCAATGTGCCCGGCGGCCAGCGCGAGGGCGGACGGGTGCTGGCGCGGCTGATCCAGAAGGCGGTGCTGGATGCCACGGGGCTGACCTGTTCGGTAGGCGTGGCACCCAACAAGCTGATCGCCAAGATGGCCAGCGAATTCAACAAACCTAACGGGATTTCCATCGTCGGGCCGGACGACCTGCAAACCCTGATCTGGCCCCTGCCCTGCCGCAAGATCAACGGCATCGGCCCCAAGGCCAGTGAGAAGCTGACGGCACTGGGGCTGCACACCATTGGCGACCTGGCCGCGGCCGACCCGCAGTGGCTGGTGGCACATTTTGGCAAGGCCACGGGGGCATGGATGCATGCGTCGGCCCACGGGCGCGACGACCGGCCGGTGGTGACCGAGAGCGAGCCCGTGTCCATGAGCCGCGAAACCACCTTTGACCGCGACCTGCACGCGGTGCACGACCGGGCCGAGCTGGGCGCGGTGTTCACCCGGCTGTGCGAGCAGGTGGCCGCCGACCTGCAGCGCAAGGGCTATGTGGGCAAGACCATCGGTATCAAGCTGCGCTATGACGACTTCAAGGCCGCCACCCGCGACCACACGCTCATCCAACCCACGGCCGATGCCAAAGCCATCCGCCACGCCGCCGGGCAGTGCCTGAAGCGCGCGCCGCTGGACAAACGCCTGCGGTTGCTGGGCGTACGGGTGGGCTCGCTGGTGAAAGCAGGTTCAGAAGGAAATACGGCCTCAGCGCTTATTCCATCGGCGCAAGCAGCTATGCATTTAGAAGCAAAAACCGGCTGGCTTTTTTAGACTGTCCGCAGCTCGCGCCGCAGCACTTTGCCCAGCGCCGACTTGGGCAGTGCGTCGATGAACTCCACGCTGCGCGGGCGCTTGTAGGCGGCGAGCTGCTCGGCGCAAAAGGCCAGCAGGTCAGCTTCCGTCACAGCCGGGGCTTTCTTCACCACCACCAGCTTGACCGCTTCGCCGGTGGCCGCATCGGGCACGCCCACCACGGCACATTCCAGCACGCCGGGGTGGCGGGCCAACACAGTTTCGATCTCGTTGGGGTAGACGTTGAAGCCGCTGACCAGCAGCATGTCTTTTTTGCGATCGATGATGCGGATGCGGCCCTGCGCGTCCATCACGCCGATGTCGCCGCTAAGAAAATAGCCGTCGGCGGTGAAGGCGGCTGCGGTGTCCTCCGGGCGCTGCCAATAGCCGGCCATCACCTGCGGACCGTGGATGGCGATTTCGCCGGGCTGGCCCAGAGCGACATCCTGGCCCGCGTCGTCCAGCATGCGGATGTGCACGCCGGGCATGGGCAGGCCGATGTCGCCGGTAAAGACCTCCAGGTCGGTGCGGTTGCAGACCACGGCGGCAGCGGTTTCCGACAGGCCGTAGCCCTCGGTGATGGGGCAGCCGGTGACCTCTAGCCAGCGCTGGGCCACGGCAGCCTGCACGGGGCTGCCGCCACCGTTGCTGATGCACAGCTCGCTGAAGTCGAGTTGCGCAAAGTCGGGGTGCTGCAGCAGCGCGCCAAACAAGGTATTGACCGCCGGGAACATGTGCAGCTTGTAGGGCTTCAAGAGCGCGATCATGGCCGTCTGGTCGCGCGGATTGGGGATGAGTATGTTACGCGCCCCGGCCCGCATGCCCAGCAGGCTGCAGGCCACAAAGGCAAACACGTGGTACAGCGGCAGCGCGCAAACGATGGTGAACTGGGTGCTGCGGCTTTTGCGCTGCAGGCCCGGCGCCATCCAGGCCTCGGAAGCCAGCACGTTGGCCGCCAGCGTGCTGTGCAGCAGCGTGGCCCCCTTGCTCAAGCCGGTGGTGCCACCGGTGTACTGCAACACCGCCGGGTCGCCGGGTTGCAGCACAGGCGGGTGGTACGGAAGGCTGCGGCCCTGCACCAAGGCATCGACAAAGCTGCTGCCGCCCTCGGCCAGTGCAGGCAACACGGTCCCGGCAGGCAGGCCCAGCAGGTCGGTGCCTGCGGCCACCAGCACGGTGGCCACGTCAGTGTTGGCCACGATGGCATCCAGCGTAGGTACAAAGCGGTCCAGGATGACGATGGCCTTGGCCCCGGAGTCCTGTAACTGGTGCTGTAGCTCACGCGGTGTGTACAGCGGGTTGATATTGACCGCCACAAACCCGGCCCGCAGCACCGCCGCCATGGCCACCGGAAAACTCAGCAGATTGGGCAGCATGATGGCCACACAGTCGCCCTGCGCCAGCGGCTGGTGTTGCAGCCAGGCAGCCAGCGCCTTGGACAAGGCATCCACATCGCCGTAGCGCAGCACGTGGCCCATGAAGACGTAGGCATCGACATCGCGGTGGGTGGCAAAACTGTGTTCCAGCAGGGCCACCACTGTGGGCAGGCCCGTGGTGTCGACGGCCGTGGGCATTCCAGCGGGGTAGTGGGCTTGCCAAGGGTGTTGCATGGAAGGGTTCCCGGTTGAAATTATCGAAATAGAAACAGCGAATGCCCCCTGTTTTAAGGTATTTTCGGTGTGTCCAAATGTGTGGCTTTACACCCGCATGTTACAAATAAATCTATCGGTTCTGTTCCCCTTGCACGAGGAGTTTTTATGCGTTTGCTAACCACTGCACTGGTCTCTTCGGCGTTGGCCCTGTGCAGTCCCTGGACCCTTGCCGATACCGGCAAACTGCTGTTGACCGGCGGTGTCAGCAGCATCGATGGCGCAGCCGGTGGCGGGCTGAGCCCGTGGGCCGTGGTGGGCAGCAATGCCACCGAGCATGAAATAGGGGTCAGCGCCGCCCTCACCCGCGTGCACACCCGTGACTACGCTTTGAACGTAGCGGGTGCGGTGCTGGGTATCCACGACCGTTTCGAATTGTCCCTGGCCCAGCAAGACTTCAACGCCGGGCCTACTTCGGCGCTGGCTGCCTTTGGTGTCACCCCCGGACAACACATCAAGATGGACATTTTGGGTGCCAAAGTGCGGATGGCGGGTGATGCCGTGCTCAACAGCGATACCTGGATGCCGCAAATCGCCGTGGGCCTGCAGCACAAGCGCGTGCACGCCGGCAGCATGGAGCCGGTGCTCACCGCCCTGGGGGCCCAAACCACCGGCACCGATGTGTATGTAAGCGCCACCAAGCTGCTGCTGGGCCAGGGCCTGCTGGTCAACGGCACGCTGCGCGCCACCAAGGCCAACCAGAACGGCCTGTTGGGTTTTGGCGGGGCGCTGGGGAAAGACAAGGTGCGGCTGGTGCCCGAGCTGTCGGTGGCCTACCTGCTGCGCAAAGACATCGCCATTGGCGCAGAAGTGCGCTTCAAGCCCAACAACCTGGAGCCGGTGGGCAACGCCGTGTTCGGCGCCAACTCGGGCGCGCTGCGCGAAGACAGCTGGAAAGACCTGTTCATCGCCTGGGCCCCCAGCAAGCATTTCTCGCTGACCCTGGCCTATGTGGACCTGGGCCGCATCGCCCCGGCTTTGGTGTCGGGCCGCAAGCAAACCGGTGGCTATGTGTCCGCCCAAATCGCATTCTGAGGAGCAGGACCATGAAATTTTGCAACCCATGGATCGCCGCTATGGTGCTGCTGCTTGCCAGCGGTGCACACGCACAACCGACCCCGTCCACCACCCCGCTCTACCAATCCCTGGGCGAAAAGCCAGGCATCACCGCCCTGGCCAGCGATTTTGTGGACCGTATGAAGGCCCACTCGCGCATCGGCAAAATGTTCGACGACATCAAACCCGCCTATCTGAAGGAGCAGATCACCGACCAGTTCTGTGAAGTCAGCGGCGGGCCGTGCAAATACGACGGCGAAACCATGAAGAACTCGCACGCCCAACTGGGTATCGACAAGGCCCAGTTCAACCTGGTGGTGGAAATTTTGCAGGCCGCCATGGACGCGCACGGCATTCCATTTACCGCGCAAAACCAGTTGCTGGCCAAGCTGGCACCGATGCACCGCGACATTATTACCAAGTAAAAAATCACCCTCGTGCAGATGGCACCAGCACGGGCAGCTACACGATCAACAGCAGATAAAGGTCACAACCGATTTGCTACGTAATTTATAGCTACTTGCGCCCACTACACAAGCGGTAGTAGGCGAAAAGACGCTGAACTCACCCCCCATCGGTTTTCAATACCGTGCTGCCAGCCCGGTCGAAGCGCAGGGAGATTTCATGCAGGCTGCTGCGCAGTTCGGCACTGGCGTTGGGCGGCAGGATGACGAAGCCGTCTTGCTGGTCGGTGCGGGCCAGGCCCAGTTTGAGTTTGAGCTCGCCCTCGGCCAGCCGCAGGGTGGGCATGCCGGTTTCCAGCTGCTGCAAGAACCCACCCATCAAATGCCCCACCTGGTCCGGGGCCAGCACTTCCAGCTTGCCTGCGCCACCCAGTTGGGCCGACAGGGTCTTGATGCGCTCGGCACCCAGGCGCAGGCTCTCGGCGCTGGCCTTGGTGGCGGCTTCCTGCTCGGCCACCTTGGTTTGCACAGCGGCGGCAATGGCGGCTTTTTCACGCTCGACGCTGCCGTCCAGGCGTTTAAACAGGGTTTGGTTGTCGGCCTGGGCCGCGTCGCGCTGCTCGGCCAGGCGCTGGTTCTCGGCCAGCAAGCCCTCGACCTGGGTTTTCAACCGGCTGATCTGGGCGGCCTGGTCGTCGGCCTCTTCCGGTGCCCGCAACTGGGCCTGCATGCTGGCCAGTTGCTCGCGCAACGCGTCAGCCTCAGCGGTAGCCTTGAGTTCACGGTCGCTGGCAGCGGTCGCGGCCAGCTTCAGGCGTGACATGGTATCTGCGGCTTCGGCCAGGCTTTTGCGGGCGGCAGCTTCGGTGTCCGCCGTCTGGGCCTGCGCAGCCTTCAACGCGGTTTGCAACTGCGCCAGCGTGGGGGGTTTGGTCGCCATCTTGAATTCCTCGGTTGCGCACAGGATTGGCTTTTAGTCCGCCACCAACTGCTCACGCACCATGCGGCCATCGGCATCGACGGCGTTGACCAGCCAGCGGCTGCTGCCCGGCACAAAGGTGGCGCGCACCTCCAGCGGGCCGATCACCCGCTCCAGCGCCTGCAGATCGTCGCGTTGCCGAAAACCTTTGATGATCTCGTCCTTGGACTTGACGGGCACGGTGGTGCCTCCGGGGTTGCTGGCCGAGGCCGGTGTGGCGGCGGTGGCCACAAAGTTGACACGGATGGTGGACACGGCCGATGCATTGAGCGCACCTACCAGACGGGCAGATGACAACGGCTCGATCTCCAGCTCGCCAGTGCTGCTGCGGGACACGGCAGCCTTGATCTCCAGCGTGGCCTCGGACATCACCATGCCACTCGCCAGGCCCACCCCCAGGCCCAGATCGGTCTGGGCGCTGGTCAGCGCGGCACCGGCATTGCCCAGCAAGGCACCCAAGGGAGCCCGCGGCAGGTTGGTAGAGTTGGTGGCAAGGGCCATGGCAGGAATGCTCCAGCTATCGGTACAACGGGGTGGGTTAACTGGTGACCGTACGGCGCGGAATCTCCAGACGCAGCGGCGCGGGCACGGGCACCAGGGTGGCGGTGATTTTGGAATGCACCGACACGTCGCGGTTGAGCTTGCGCTCAAAACGGATGTTGGAAGTCTCCGCAAACAAACCCAGCCCCCCCTTCTTGACGGTGCCGTCAGAGTTGGTCTGTTCGACCAGCTTCAGGTCCATGCTGACCTCCACCGTAGCCTGCGAGAACTGGTAGAAGGTCGGCTTCACCCCCAGCGCCAACAGCGACACGGTTTGCGGCGCACCCTGGGTGAAGCTGACCGTGCCGTCGGCCGCCACCGTTTCGGTGATGTTGGGAACGATCTGCACCGTGGTTTCGGCCAGTTCGGTCACCATCTCGGCCGCGCTGCGGTCCAACGCCATTTGTGCATCGGCAATGCCCTCGGCCATCAGACGCACCAAGTCGGCAAACGAGGTGGATGCCGTTTCCTGCACCGCCACATCGGCCGCCACGATGGGCGTGCGAAAGGCTTTGACCTTGTCCAGGGTGGCCATGGTCAGGCGGGTACTTTAGGTGGGCGGTTGTCTACCACGGTGAGCTGCGGGGCAATACGCGGCGGTGGGGGCACCGGCACCATGCGGGTCAGCAGGCGGCTGGTGCCTCGCACCTCTTTGCCAAACTTGCGGTTATGCGACACGTCCACCGACACCGATGCACTCCAGCAGGCAAACCCAGCCTTGGCTTTGACACCGATTTTGAGACTGGTTTCCACCGAGGTGGTGGTCTTGATGTCCATCGTGACTTCGATGGTGGCCTCGGCAAACTGGTAAAACGTGGGCATCAACCCGATCTGGATCAGCGACACGTTGACCGGAGGAGAGTTTACAAAGGTCACGTCGCCATTGGCGGCGATGGTCTGCGTAACCCCCATCACCAGCGGCAACTCGGTTTCGGCCAGGGCTTTGGCGGTTTCGACCGAGTTTTCGTCCAGCGCCTTTTGTGCCTCGGCGATGCCCAGCGCAAGTTTCAGCACCATATCGGGAAGGGGTACGTCGAGTAATTCTTGTCCAACACTACCGGCCATAGCTGTCTCCTTGAAGTGGGCCGCTGGTCACACAGCAGCAGTTACGAAACCCTGGGCGCTGGCATCGCTATGGAGACACTCAAAGCCCCCAGGACCGCCGCCAGGCGCTGCTGGTCCACGTTGACCGGGCCGATGAAACGCACCGCCCGTGATCCCCGCAAACCCATGTAAGAAGTCACTCCCATGACCACCAATGCTTTGGATGCATCAAACCGGGCCACCACTTGGCCCCCCACACTGCGCACCAAAGCGTCCAGGCCGCTGGGCTCCGCCGCCTCCAGCAAAAACATGCCACGCCCCGGCAAACCGATGGAGACCTTGGCTCCAAAGCGCTCTGCTATTTGCATCGACCGGCTCCAGGGTGGAATTGACTTCATGATGGTTGATGAAGCCCGATCCCGCATCCACAAGTTTGATGAAACCGGCTATGGCGATGCCCAACGCAAAAAGGCACCGAAATTCGGTGCCTTTTTGGGAGGGCCGCAAGCGGCCTTGGAGTAGGAAACTTAAGCGGCTAATTCAACTTTCTTGGCCTTGCGGCGGGTCGCCAGGAAGCCCAACAAGCCAGCGCCGACCAGCGCGAGGGAGCCAGGTTCAGGCACCTTACTGGTACTCGGCGTAGCGGAACCGGCCACAGCCAGCAGCTTGAAGTAATCGTTGCCGCTGCTCAGCGTACCGTTCACGAGATTGTTCGTCGTCGTGGCCACACTGGTGTAGCCCGAGTTGTAAGCGCTGACCAACCACCAGCTAGAACCCAAGGTGGTGTCACCGGTAGAAGAGCTCACACCAGTCACCAAATTGGCAATCTGGCTAACCAGGGTCCAACCACCGCCCACCGCCGTCAGCTGTGCAACGGTCTTTCCCAAGGTAGCCGTGGTAACGGCAGCCGCAGTGGTAGCGTTGCCGATGTAGCGCAGCACGCTCACGTCGGAGTCAGAAGCAGCAGCGGTACTGCCAGCCGTCGCGCCATCCCTCCATGTCCAGCCGGAGGTGATGCCGGTTAAGACGACGCTCTTACTGAAACTGAGCATCACAGCATCTGTGCTAATCACGTTGTCCGTAGAGTGCTCCGGCGTAGTGTCGGTCTCGGCTGCTGATCTGACCCCAACGCCGCCAGTCCAAGTAGTAGCCGTAGCAGCAGCGAACGTGGTACCCGACGTTCCTGTGGTGGACATAGCGGTGGCGGTTGCCGTAATACCAGTGGAATTACTAGAAGCCGTACCGGTGGTGCTGGACACAAAGCTCCAATCTGCCATGGCGGACGAGCCGACCATTACCAATGCGCTGCCCACAAGCCACTTGGCCACATTAAGGTTGCACTTATTTGTCATCTGATATTCCTCGTTATGTGCTGCAAATTAACAATCTGATACGGTTTAAGCTAAAACCATACCACTTAAAATTTATCTATATTTATCAATGGCTTAAGTATAAACAACGCATTAAAAAATGGTTGGGTGTAAACAATACCGACATCCTACCGAAGCGTCTTGGCCAAGTTCTCAGCATCGGCCAAGCTCTCGAATCCACGCCCTGCTTTTATAGCGGCCTCCACTTCTTCGCGCGCTTCGGTCTTGCGTCCCAGTTGGGCCAGCAGCGCCCCAAGGTGGTAGCGGATGGTGGGGTTGCCAGGTTCGCGCAGACGCGCATCCCGCAGCAACTGGAGCGCACGGTCCGATTGGGTACTGCCACCCAATTGGAATAGCGCCCAGCCCAGGGTATCGATGGCGCTGGCGCTGGCGGGGTCTTTGGCCAAGGCTTGCTCGGCAATGGCTACGGCGGAAGGATCTTTCAATCGCAACAGTACATTGGCCAGGTTGTTCAGCATTGCAGCATCGCTCGGCACCATCTTCAGTAGCACTTCGTAAGCCTTGCGGGCCGCAGCATAGTTGCCGCTGCGGGCGTGGAAATCTGCAACCAACCGGCTCACCGACAGATCTTGTGGATGGCTTTTAGTCCACTGCTCTGCCAGTTGTAACGCCGGCTTGCCGCCGTCTTGCGCCGACAGTACGCCGAACAAGCGCAATAAAGTATCGCTGGAAGGTTCGGTTTGGTGCGCCCGACGGTAGGCATCAATGGCCGCAGCGCTTTGACCGCGCGCCAGAGCAATGTCGCCCTGCAAACTATAGCCAACAGCCCGCCTGGGTGCCTGGGCCAGTATTTGCCGAGTGACTTGATCGGCCTTGGCTATCTCGCCCTGACGTAACAGGACCTCGGCCTTCAGTGCCTGGGCGGGCAAGCTGGTGGGATTTGTCGAAAGGGCTTTGTCCAAGCTGTAAGCTGCGCCGCCCAGATTATTAGCAGACAGTTGCAACAGCGCAATTTCAACCTGCCTTGAAGCGTTGAATTCCGCAACCCGTGTGGCAGTGGTCAATGCACCACGGGCACCAGCCTGATCATTGTTAGCCAGCATGGCGCGCGCCGAGGTCAGCAACACCGCCAGATCTTCCGGTGCCTTGATCGATAACTTCTTGACTGCCTCGATGGCCGGTGCCACCTGTCCCTTGCGCAGATGCAACTGCACGATCGCCAGGCCAGGACGTGTATCGTGCAAGCCACTGAAGTCATCGGCCTTGCTCAGCCACCGAACCGCCTCGCCAGCCTGACCCCGTTGGTCCGCCAGATTGGCCAACTCCATCAGTACTTCAACGTTTTTTTCATCGGCCTTGGCCATCGCTGCAAGCCGGATCGCCGCTGCGTCAAATGCCTTGCTGGCAATTTCCAACCGGGCCATATTGAGCTGGGGAGGGAGCAGTGTCGGGTCAATCTTGGCCGAAGCCTCAAACGCTGCCTTGGCTCCAGGCATATTTCCGGTTTGGGCCAGCGCCATCCCTAATAAATTTTGAAATCCCGCATTTCCGGGTTGCTGTTTCACCAAGCCTTGGGCGATTGTGGTCGCCTTTGCATTTTGACCGGAACGCAAATACAGACCGGCCAATGCGGCACCCGCCATCCTTTGTGTCGGATCGTTCTTCAGCGCGTTTTCGAGCTGCACGATGGCATTGCCTGACTGGCCGCTGCCCATCAAACTCATACCCAGTGCGGTGCGTACCTCGGGGGTGTCTTTGGAGAGCAAAGCCTCTTGCATCAGAGCGGTCGCCTTGGCGTTGCGACCCTGTGACATATGGGCAGAAGCCAGCAGCACGAGCGCCTGGCTGTCGCCGGGCATGGCTTTGGCGTAGCCCTCCAGCGTTTCGATGGCACGATCAATATTACCCTCGGCAAAGTAGACCTGGGCCAGCAGCTTGGAGACCGTGGAGACCCCCTGCGCGCGCTGGAATGCCTCCAGATAAGGCCGAGCCTTTTCGCGTTCATTCAGGCCGTAATGGGCCAAGCCGTTCAGCATCATCAGTTGCGGGCGGTAACGGATGAATTCCAATGGAACCGGGTCAATCAAGGCCGTGACTTCTTGCAGCGCCGATGCAGCGGCCTTGGCATTGCCCTCTTTTTCGGCCAGCAATGCCTTCAGGTAGGCGGCACGCGGCTCTCTGGGGGACTGTAGTTGCACCTCGGCAACATCTTTGGCGGCATCGGCCGGCTTGCCCAAATCGACAAACAATCCGGCCCGGGCGATCCTGGCTTCCACATGTTTAGGATTGGTCTGAAGGGTTTGCGTGTAGGCCGCCATCGCGCCTTTTAAATCGCCCTGCACATGCAAAATGGCCGCTTTTTGGTAAAAAACCTCAGCACTGTTGGGTGCCAGAGCCAATGCCCGCCCTACCGCATCGTTGGCCTCCTGAAACTTACGCTCACGGATACGCACCGGCACTTCAGCCAACCAGGCATCTACCGAGCGAGGGTCAGCTAAACGGGCATCTTCGATATTTCGCATGGCCGCACGTATGTCGCCGGTGTCGGATGCAGCCGATGCGCGCAACACCAGTAATTGCACCTGGGTGTCCTGCGGCAAGCCCGCCGGGTTGAACTGTGGCTGGTCGAGCACCAGTTTTTGCTTACCTTGGGCAATGAACGCCTGGGCCAGGGGCACCACCACCTCGGCCCGGTTCACACCCAGGCGGATGGCCTCCAGCAAGGCAACCTCGGCTGTGGCAGCTTCGCCGTTGGCCAGCAAAGCTTTGCCCAGCAGTACCTGCACGGGGAGCATGTTTTTGTCGATTTGCAGTGCGTTTTTCAGCTGAATGATGGCACCTGGCATGTCCCGCTTTTCAAACCGGCCCAGCGCGTCTTCGTAAAAACGAGAGGCTTTGCTGTCGGTAACGGCGTGGCTGGCGAAACTGGTAGCGCACACCACGGCAAGGAGCGTGGCACGGCAGGCAAGGGGAAAGGGCTTCATGGAAATGTCCGGCTACTGAGCATGCGCACACAAACTGTGCGCAATTGGCAAATGTTAGCCCATGTAACAAATGCAAGCAGCCCCTCTTCCAATAGGGTGCGGAATGAAGATGGTTAACGGTGACTTCCGTCACACGACCGTGTATGGCAGGCCACAGACGGGGTCACACGGTTGTTACAAATTTCTCGAAACCGCGCGCGCGCAGCACACACGCAGGGCATTCACCGCAGCCGTAGCCCCAGGCATGGCGGTGCACGCGGTCGCCCAGGTAACAGGTGTGGGTGTCTTCCACGATCAGGTCTACCAGCGGCTGGCCGCCGAGCTGGCGGGCCAGTTGCCAGGTTTGGGCCTTATCAATCCACATCAGCGGGGTTTCGATCAGGTAACGCTTGTCCATGCCCAGCGACAGGGCCAGTTGCATGGCTTTCATGGTGTCGTCGCGGCAATCAGGGTAGCCAGAGAAGTCGGTCTCGCACACGCCGGTGACGATCACTTCCAGGTCGCGCCGGTAGGCCAGCGCGGCGGCCAGGGTGAGGAACAACAGGTTGCGGCCGGGCACAAAGGTGTTGGGCAGGCCGCCCTCCTCCATCTTGAAGGCCATGTCGCGGGTGAGCGAGGTTTCGCTGACCTGGCCCAGCACCGACAAGTCCAGCAGATGGTCTTCGCCCATCTTGTCAGCCCACTGGGGAAACTGGGCTTTGAGGTTGGCGAGAACGTGCAAACGCGCTTGCAGCTCGACGTGGTGGCGCTGGCCGTAGTCGAAGGCGACGGTTTCCACATGGGCGTATTTGGACAGAGCCAAGGCCAGGCAGGTGGTGGAGTCTTGCCCACCAGAAAAAAGAACGAGGGCGCGGGAGTGCATGGTTTCAGGGCAGATGCGGACGGGTGGGCAATTTACCACCTCTGGGTTCAGGAGGTAAATTGCCTAAAAATATGCATCAAATATGCCTTTTCCGCCAATCAGATAAGCGTTTATAGCTATATAAATAATAGCATCAACGCCCCCAACGCAGCACCAGCGGGTCGAGCCTGCGGGCGGTTTCGATCAAACCGGCGCGCACATCGGGGTGCATGGCGGGCCAGGGGTGGCGCGGGGCTTCGCAGGCGATCACACCGCCCTCGGCCATCAGCGACTTGGCGGTGAGGATGCCGCCCTGGCGGTTTTCGTAGTTGATCAGCGGCAGCCATTTTTGGTACAGCGCATAGGCGGTGTCGCGGTCGCCCGCGCGGTGGGCTTCGATGATGGGGCGGATGCCGTCGGGGTAGGCACCGCCGGTCATGGCACCGGTGGCACCGGCATCCAGGTCGGGCATCAGGGTGATGGCTTCTTCGCCGTCCCAGGGGCCTTCGATGGCTTCGCCGCCCACGCGGATCAGCTCGCGCAGCTTGGCGGCGGCTCCGGCGGTTTCGATCTTGAAATACGCCAGGTGCTCGATCTCTTGCGCCATGCGGGCCAGGAATGGCACCGACAACGGCGTACCGGCCGCGGGCGCGTCTTGGACCATGATGGGGATGTTGATGGCATCCGACAGCCGGGCGTAGAACTCGTAAATCTGCGCCTCGCCCACCCGGAAGGTCGCCCCGTGGTAGGGCGGCATCACCATGACCATGGCCGCGCCCATGTCTTGCGCGCGGCGGCTGCGCTGGGCGCAGACCGTGGTGCCGAAATGGGTAGTGGTGACGATGACCGGCACGCGGCCCGCCACATGCTCCAGGATGGTTTTGGTCAAAACTTCGCGCTCGTCGTCCGACAACAAAAACTGCTCGGAGAAGTTGGCCAGAATGCACAGGCCGTCAGAGCCCGCGTCGATCATGAAATCGACGCAGCGTTTTTGGCTGGGCAGGTCCAGCTCGCCCGAGGGCGTGAAGGTGGTGGGGACGACCGGGAAGATGCCGCGGTAGCGGGGGTTGGATGCGTTGTGCATGGCGTTCAACAGGTAATTAATGGGAATGGCGGGGCACGGTAGAGCCACGGCAGCCGACCAGGAAGTCGAAGTCGCAGCCGTCGTCGGCTTGCAGCACGTGGTCTACGTACAGGCGGGCGTAGCCACCCGACAAGGGCTTGGGTGCATTGCCCGATAGCGCGGCCAGGCGCTCGGCCAGCTCGGCATCGCTGATGTCCAGGTGCAGGCGGCCTTGTTCGCAGTCCAGCTCGATGAAGTCACCGTCGCGCACGGCGGCCAGCGGACCACCGGCGGCGGCTTCGGGGGCCACGTGCAGCACCACGGTACCGTAGGCGGTGCCGCTCATGCGGGCGTCCGAGATACGCACCATGTCCTTCACGCCCTGGCGCAGCAGCTTGGGCGGCAGGCCCATATTGCCCACCTCGGCCATGCCGGGGTAGCCCTTGGGGCCGCAGTTCTTCAGCACCATCACGCAGCTCGCGTCGATGTCCAGGTCTTCGTCAACGATGCGTTCCTTGTAGTGCTCCAGGTTCTCGAACACCACGGCGCGGCCCCGGTGCTTGAGCAACGCGGGCGTGGCGGCAGACGGCTTGAGCACCGCGCCGCGGGGCGACAGATTGCCGCGCAGGATGCAGATGCCGCCGTCGGCGATCAACGGGTTGTCAATCGGGCGAATCACTTCGTCGTTGTACTGGGGCGCTTCGCGTACGTTGTCCCACATGGATTTGCCGTTGACGGTGAGCGCATCGGGGTGCGGCAGCAGGCCGTGTTCACCCAGGCGGCGCACCACGGCGGGCAGACCACCGGCGTAGTAAAACTCTTCCATCAGGAAGCGGCCCGAGGGTTGCAAATCGACGATGGTGGGCGTGCCCTTGCCAATACGGGTCCAGTCTTCCAGGTCCAGCTGCACGCCGATGCGCCCGGCGATGGCCTTCAGGTGGATCACAGCATTGGTCGAGCCGCCGATGGCCGCGTTGACGCGGATGGCGTTCTCGAAGGCTTCACGGGTCAAGATTTTGGACAGGGTGAGGCCTTCGCGGGCCATCTGCACCGCCCGGATGCCTGACATGTGTGCCAGCACGTAGCGGCGCGCGTCCACCGCCGGAATGGCGGCGTTATGCGGCAACGAAGTGCCCAGCGCCTCGGCCATGCAGGCCATGGTGCTGGCCGTACCCATGGTGTTGCAGGTGCCCGCAGAGCGCGACATACCTGCCTCGGCGGCAAAGAACTGGTGCTCGTTGATCTCGCCCGCCTTGAGCGACTCGTGTAGCTGCCACACCGCCGTGCCGGAGCCGATGTTTTTGCCATCCAGCTTGCCATTCAACATGGGGCCGCCGGTGACGACGATGGCGGGGATGTCGCAACTGGCCGCGCCCATCAGCAGCGCAGGTGTGGTCTTGTCACAGCCGGTGAGCAGCACCACCGCGTCGATGGGGTTGCCGCGGATGGCCTCTTCCACGTCCATGCTGGCCAGGTTGCGGGTCAGCATGGCGGTGGGGCGCAGGTTGGATTCACCGTTGCTGAATACCGGGAACTCGACCGGGAAGCCACCGGCCTCGAAGATGCCGCGCTTCACGTGCTCGGCAATCTTGCGGAAGTGGGCGTTGCACGGGGTGAGCTCGCTCCAGGTGTTGCAGATGCCGACGATGGGGCGGCCATCGAACTCGTGGTCCGGAATGCCCTGGTTCTTCATCCAGCTGCGGTACATGAAGCCGTTTTTGTCAGCACTGCCAAACCATTCGGCAGAGCGCATTTTTTTAGGGGTGTCAGTCATAAGAAATTTCAGGGTTGGGGGGATTTATGGGCGGCGAACACGCGCTGGAGCAGACAGAACAGGAACAGCAGCGCACCCACGACGATGCGCGTCCACCAGGAACTCAAACTGCCGTCAAAAGAAATCAGGGTCTGGATGATGCCGAGCATCAGCACGCCAAACAGGGTGCCCACCATGTAGCCCGCGCCGCCAGTAAGCAGCGTGCCGCCGATGACCACCGCCGCAATCGCATCCAGCTCCATGCCCACAGCATGCAGGCCGTAGCCCGAGAGCATGTAAAAGGTAAACACCACGCCCGCCAGCGCCGAGCAAAAGCCCGACAGCGTGTACACGCCGATCAGGGTGGCGCGCACCGGCAAGCCCATCAGCAGGGCCGAGTTTTCGCTGCCGCCCACGGCGTACACCGTGCGGCCAAACGGTGTGCAGTGCGCCACAAACACCGCCACCGCCAGCACGATGAGCGCAATCACCGCACCCATCGACAGCGAGGCATCGCCCCACACCGGGATGCGCATTTGCGAGACCTCGGAGTAGAACTCGTTGGTCATGCTGATCGAGTCGATGCTGATCAGGTAGCACAGCCCACGCGCCAGGAACATGCCCGCCAGCGTCACAATAAAGGGCTGCAGGCGAAAGCGCTCGATCAAGAAGCCCATGAAGGCTCCAAACGCCGTGCCCATCAGCAGCACCAGCGGAATCACCGCCGCCGGGCTCCAGCCGTGCTTTTCCACCAGCGAGGCCGACACCATGGTGGTGAACGCAATCACCGAACCCACCGACAGGTCAATGCCGCCGGACAGCACCACAAAGGTCATGCCCACCGCCACGATCACCAAAAAGGCGTTGTCGATCAGCAGGTTCAAAAACACCTGCGGCGAGAAAAATCCGTCGTAAAACACCGAGCCGAGCGTGGCCATGGCGGCAAACAACGACACGGTGGCCACGATGGGCAGGTGCTGGGGATTCAGTGTCTTCATGGCTGGCCTTGCACAGGACGCACCACCCAGGTGCCCACGGTGGCGCGGAACTCGGCCGACTGCAGCAGCATCACCGCAAACACCACCACGGCCTTCACCACCAGGTTGATCTCGGGCGGCACGCCCAGCGAGTAGATGGCGTAGGTCAGCGTCTGGATGATCAGCGCACCGATCACGCTGCCAAACAAACTAAAGCGCCCGCCGGTCAGCGCGGTGCCGCCCAGGGTGACGGCCAAAATCGCATCCAACTCCAGCAGTTGCCCGGCGTTGTTGCCGTCCGCACTTTTCACGTTGGAGCTGATGAGCAGCCCCGCCACGCCCGCGCAAAAGCCGCAAAACGCATACACCCATACGGTGAGCTTGCGCGCCTGGATGCCCACGCCGCGCGCCGCCACCGGGTTGATGCCCACCGCCTGGATGAACAGGCCCAGGGCGGTGCGCGTCATGGCCAGGTGCAGCACGCCGTACACCACGGCCACGATGAACAGCGAAAACGGCAGGCCCGCCAGATAGCCGCTGCCCAAAAAGAAAAACGGCGCGTAGTAGATGGTGATGATCTGCCCGCCGGTGATGAGCTGGGCAATGCCCCGGCCCGCCACCATCAGAATCAGCGTGGCAATGATGGGCTGCATGCCGATGCGGGCTACCAGCACACCGTTCCACAGGCCACACACCACCGCCACCCCCAGCGCGGCCAGAATCGCCAGCGGCATGGGGAAGCGGCTGGCGTGCACCGACACACCGTCCTGCACCACCAGCGCGCCGCCAATCATCCAGGCGGCCAGTGCGGCCGAAATCGCCACTACCGCACCTACCGAAATGTCGATGCCACGCGTGGCGATCACCAGGGTCATGCCCAGCGACACCAGCACCAGCGGCGCGGCCCGGTTCAGGATGTCGATCAGGCTGCCGTACAGGTGGCCGTCGCGCCACTCGATGTGCAGAAAGCCAGGGTTGAACACCACGTTCACCATCAAAAGTAATAGCAGGGTCAGCAAGGGCCACGCGCGCGGATGCCGCAAAAAGGTCTTAAACATGGTCGGCGGCAATCAGTGCATAAACTTCGTCTTCAGAACTGCCACCGGGCAGCTCCCCCACTTTGCGGCGGTCGCGCAGCACCGCGATGCGGTCGGACACGCGCACCACCTCGCTCATCTCGCTGGAGATGAACAGCACGGCCATGCCGCCGCGCGCCAGGCGCAGGATTTCTTCCATGATTTCCTGCTTGGCCGCCACGTCGATGCCACGGGTGGGCTCATCCAAAATCAACAGGCGCGGGTCGGTGGCCAGCCAGCGGGCGATCACCGCTTTTTGCTGGTTGCCACCCGATAGCAGGCCGATGGACGTTTCAATGCTGGCGGTTTTGATGCCTAAGGTTTTGACGAAATGCTCGGCCAGCGTGGTTTGCTCGGCGATGCTCAAAAATTTGCGCACGCCCAGCCGCGCCTGCAGTGCCAGGGCAATGTTTTCGCGCACCGACAGCTCGGCGACGATGCCGTCGGTCTTGCGCTCTTCGGGGCACAGGGCAATGCCGTACTGCACCGCGTCGGAGGGGTTGCCGAGCTGCACAGTCTGGCCGTCGATCTGCAGGCTGCCCTTGTCGGCCGCTTCCAGGCCAAACAGCAGGCGCGCCAGCTCGGTACGGCCCGCACCCAGCAGGCCCGCCAGCCCCAGCACCTCGCCCGCATGCAGCTTCAGGTCTACCGGCTGCAAGCGCCCGGCCTGGCCCAGGCCCTGGGCTTGCAGCAGCACGACATCCTGGGCGGCATCGCGCTGCTGCCCGGCATGGGCGTTTTGCACCGCAAATTCACGGCCCAGCATGGCGGAGATCAGCGCTTGGGGCGGCAGTGCATCGGCCATCCATTCGCCCACCCATTCCCCATTGCGCAGCACGGTGATACGGTCGGAAATGGCATAAATCTGGTTCAAAAAGTGCGACACAAACACAATCGCCAGGCCCTCACCCCGCAGCCGGCGCAGCACCTCGAACAGCTTTTGCACTTCGTCCTCGTCCAGACTGGAAGTGGGTTCGTCCAGGATCAGCACCTTGGACTCCACGCCCAGCGCCCGGGCGATGGCCACCAGTTGCTGCACCGCCACCGGGTAGGTGGAGAGCAGCTGCGTCACGTCAATGTCCAGCCCGATGCGCTCCAGCAGCTCCCGGCTGCGGCGGTGCACGGTGGCCCAGTCGATGCGGTAGCCCTGCATCCAGCCCAGGCGCGGAAAGCGCCCGGCAAACACGTTCTCGGCCACCGACAAATTGGGGCAGAGATTCACCTCCTGGTAGACGGTGCTGATGCCCAGCTTTTGGGCCGCCAGGGGCGAATCGGGCCGGATGGGCTGGCCGCCCAACAGCATCTGCCCACCGCTGGACTCCAGCACGCCGGTGAGCACCTTGATCAGCGTGGACTTGCCCGCGCCGTTTTGCCCCATCAGGGCGTGGATCTCGCCGGGGTACAGGCGCAGTTGCACGCTACGGAGCACAGGATTACCGGCAAACTCTTTGTCGATACCCGTGAGCTCCAGCACGGGCAGTGCGCCAGTGCCCGTCATCCCTTGTTCTTGTTGTACACGTCGACAAACACGGCGGCCAGCAGCACCAGGCCCTTGATGATCTGCTGGTAGTCGATGCCGATGCCCATGATGGACATGCCGTTGTTCATCACGCCCATGATGAACGCGCCAATCACTGCGCCCATCACCTTGCCCACACCGCCCGACGCCGAGGCCCCGCCGATGAAACAGGCAGCAATCACGTCCAGCTCAAAACCCAGGCCGCCCTTGGGGGTAGCGGTGTTGAGACGCGCGGCAAACACCAGCCCGGCCAGCGCGGCCAGCACGCCCATGTTGATGAAGGTGTAGAAGGCCAGGCGCTCGGTCTTGATGCCGGACAGCTTGGCGGCCTTTTCGTTGCCCCCCAAGGCGTAGACGCGGCGGCCAATGGTGGTGCGGCTGGTGACAAAGTCAAACACCGCAATCAGCAGCGCCATGACGATCAGCACATTGGGCAGGCCCTTGTAGGAGGCCAGCAGGTAGCTGAACGTGACCAGAATGGCGGTAAAAATGGCCATCTTGCCCCAGAAGAACGCTGCGGGCTCGCCCGCAATGCCGTGCTGCTGCTGGTTGCTGCGGGTACGCATGCCAGCCACTACCAGGGCAAATGCCACGGCGGCCCCCAACAGCAACGAGGTGGTGCGCAGGGTTTCGCTATTGAAAAAATCGGGGATAAAGCCCGAACTCAGCAACTGGAACTCGTCCGGAAACGGGCCGATGGATTGCCCCGCCAGCAAGGCCAGCGCCAGCCCGCGAAACACCAGCATGCCCGCCAGCGTGACGATGAACGACGGAATGCGGAAGAAGGCCACAAAGTAGCCTTGCGCCGCACCAATCAGGCCACCCACCAGCAGGCAGACGATGGTGGTGGGCACGTAATGCCACTCGTAGGTGACCATCAGCACCGCCGCCACCGCGCCCACAAAACCGACGATGGAGCCCACCGACAGGTCGATGTGCCCGGCCACGATCACCAGCAGCATGCCCAGCGCCATGATGACGATGTAGCTGTTTTGCAGTACCAGGTTGGTCAGGTTCAGCGGCTGCATCAGCGTGCCGTCGGTCATGAACTGGAAGAAGCCCATGATGGCCACCAGCGACAGCAGCATGCCGTATTCGCGCAGGTTGTTTTTGAAGAAGCTCAGGCCCGAAGGCGCGGCGGGGGCAGCGGTGGCCGCAGGGGTTGTTGTTGTGTTTTCCATGGTCTGAATGCTCTGGTGGGGGTCTAGTTGGCGCTGACGATGGCACGCATGATTTTTTCCTGGCTGGCCTCGGCCGTGGGCATCTCGGCCACAAAACGGCCTTCGTTCATCACGTAGATGCGGTCCGACAGGCCCAGCAGTTCAGGCATCTCGGATGAGATCACGATCACGCATTTGCCCTCGGCAGCCAGCTGCGCAATCAGGGTGTAGATCTCGAACTTGGCTCCTACGTCGATGCCGCGCGTGGGCTCGTCCAGGATCAGCAGTTCGGGGTTGGTGAACAACCATTTGCTGAGCACCACTTTTTGCTGGTTGCCACCCGACAGGTTGACCACTTTCTGGTCTACGCCCGAGCAGCGGGTGCGCATCTTTTCGCGGTAGCCCTGGGCCACGGCGTACTCGCGGCCATCGTCGATCACGCCGTTTTTGGACACGCCGGGCAGGTTGGCCAGCGAGGTGTTCCACTGGATGTCTTCGTTCAGCACCAGGCCGTTGCCCTTACGGTCTTCGGTCACATAAGCCAGACCGTGGGCCACGGCTTTCTGCACCGTGGAGACATCGATTTCCTTGCCGTGCAGCAGCGCCTTGCCGCTGATGCGCTGGCCCCAGGATTTACCAAACACGCTCATGGCCAGCTCGGTGCGGCCTGCGCCCATCAGCCCGGCAATGCCGACGATCTCGCCGCGCTTGACGGTGAGGTTGATGCCTTTGACCATCTCACGGTCGGCGTGCTGCGGGTGGTAGGCGCGCCAGTCGCGCAGCTCGAACACGGTTTCGCCAATCTGCGGCGTGCGCTTGGGGTAACGGTCGGCCATCTCGCGGCCCACCATGCCGCGGATCACGCGGTCTTCGCTGATGGATTCGGCGCGGCAGTCCAGCGTTTCCACCGTGGTGCCATCGCGCAGGATGGTGATGGAGTCGGCCACCTTGGCAATTTCGTTGAGCTTGTGCGAAATCAAAATGCAGGCGATACCCTGGGCCTTGAGCTCCAGCAGCAGCATCAACAGCGCGTCGCTGTCGGTCTCGTTCAGGCTGGCGGTGGGTTCATCCAGGATCAACAGTTTGACTTTTTTAGACAGCGCCTTGGCAATCTCCACCAGTTGTTGCTTGCCCACGCCGATGTTGGTGATCAGCGTGTTGGGCGATTCCTTCAGGCCCACCTTCTTCAGCAGCGCCTGGGTCTGGCTGTGCGCGGCCATCCAGTCGATCACGCCGTTGTGCGCGGTCTCGTTGCCCAAAAAGATGTTTTCGGCAATCGACAGCAGCGGCACCAGGGCCAGCTCCTGGTGGATGATGATGATGCCCTGCTGCTCGCTGTCGTGGATGCCCTTGAAGCGCTGCTCTTGGCCCAGGTAGCGGATTTCGCCGGTGTATTCCCCGTGCGGGTACACGCCCGACAGCACCTTCATCAAGGTCGATTTGCCCGCGCCGTTCTCGCCGACCAGGGCATGTATTTCGCCGGCACTCACGCGCAGGTTCACTTTGTTCAGCGCAACCACTCCGGGGAATGTCTTACGGATGTCGTGCATCTCTAGGATCGTGTTCACCATCAGCACCCTTTTATTTTTATAAAACACCGAAAAAAAGGCCCTACACCTCGCAATGCAGGGCCTTTTCAAGCTCAAAAAAACCCCTTAGCTATCAGGCAGAACGCATGCCCGCCAGGAACACCGCAGAACTGGCTTTGCCAGGCTGCTGGTGTTGCCCCCTGCAAGGGGGTTGGCGGAAACACGCAGTGTGTAGCCTGGGGGTGTTCAACACCTACTTGATCTGCGATTCTTTGTAGTAGCCGCTGCCGATCAGGATCGGGTTCCAGTTGGATGCATCCACAGCCACCGGTTTGAGCAGGTAGGCAGGCACCACCTTGATGCCGTTGTTGTAGGTCTTGGTGTCGTTGAGTTCTGGTTTCTTGCCGGACAGCTCGGCGTCCACCATGTTGGCGGTGACCTTGGCCAGCTCACGCGTGTCCTTGAAGATGGTCGAGTACTGCTCGCCGCGCAGAATCGATTTGACCGATGGCACTTCTGCATCCTGGCCGCTCACCACAGGGCAAGCCTGGGTTTTGCTGCAGTAACCCACGCCTTTGAGCGAGGACAAGATGCCGATGGAAATACCGTCGTAAGGCGACAGCACCGCGTCGATCTTGTCCTTGGTGTAGAAGGCCGACAGCAGGTTGTCCATGCGGGCCTGGGCCACAGCGCCGTCCCAACGCAGGGTACCGACTTTTTCCATGCCGGTTTGCTTGCTGCGCACCACCAGCTTGCCGCTGTCGATGTACGGCTTGAACACGCTCATCGCGCCGTCATAGAAGAAGAAGGCGTTGTTGTCGTCTGGCGAGCCGCCAAACAGTTCGATGTTGAACGGGCCCTTGCCCTGCTTCAGACCCAGCTTGTCCACGATGGTGCCCGCTTGCAGCACGCCGACCTGGAAGTTGTCGAACGTGGCGTAGTAGTCCACATTCTTCGAGCCCTTGATCAGACGGTCATAGGCGATGACCTTGACACCCTTGTCGGCCGCGTTTTGCAACACTTTGGACAGCGTGGTGCCGTCGATGGAGGCAATCACCAACACCTTCACACCCTTGGTGACCATGTTCTCGATCTGGGCGAGCTGGTTCGGGATGTCGTCGTCGGCGTACTGCAAATCGGTCTTGTAGCCGCGCTCTTTCAACACTTTGACCATGTTGTCGCCGTCGGCAATCCAGCGGGCCGAGGACTTGGTCGGCATGGAAATGCCGATGGTGCCCTTGTCTTGGGCGTTGGCCACCGGCGCAACACCGAGGGCCGCCAAGGCCAGGCTGGCCAACACGGATTTGAGTAACGTACGTTTCATTGGAATTGTCTCCAGAGTTTTTAAAAAGGCGCGCCCAGTATCGAGCGCGCCATGGGGGGCAAGGATCAGTATTTACGCTTGGGGAATTCTTTGGCCGCCACTTCCATTGGGAAGATGCCTTCTTCGGTGACGATGCGTTTTTGCAGCGTTTTGCCCGCCTTCAAATCCTTCACGGCCGACATCAGTTGCGGGCCCAGCAGCGGGCTGCATTCCACCGACACATTCAGCTTGCCGGCAATCATGGCCTCGAACGCGCCCTTCACGGCATCGATGGAGATGATGGTGATGTCCTTGGCGGGCTTCATGCCGGCTTCTTCGATGGCCTGGATGGCACCGATGGCCATGTCGTCGTTGTGCGCGTACAGCACATTGATCTTCTTGCCCTCGGCCTTGAGGAAAGCCTCCATGACTTCCTTACCCTTGGCGCGGGTGAAGTCGCCGGTTTGCGAGCGGATGATCTTGAACTTGGGGTCGGCCTTGATGATTTCTTCAAAGCCCTTCTTGCGGTCGATGGCCGGGGCCGAGCCCACCGTGCCTTGCAGCTCGACGATGTTCACATCGCCGGTGCTGCCCTTCATGGCTTCCACCAGCCAGCGGCCTGCCTTGCGGCCTTCTTCGGTGAAGTCCGAGCCCATGAACGAGACGTACAGCGAGTCGTCCTTGACGTTGACCGAACGGTCGGTCAGCACCACCGGGATCTTGGCGGCCTTGGCTTCGCGCAGCACGGTTTCCCAGCCGGACTCGACCACGGGCGAGAACGCAATCACATCCACTTTTTGCGCAATGAAAGAGCGAATGGCCTTGATCTGGTTCTCTTGCTTTTGCTGCGCATCCGAGAACTTCAGCTCGATGCCGGCCTCTTTGGCCGAGGCCTTGATGGACTCGGTATTGGCGGTGCGCCACTCGCTCTCGGCCCCGACCTGGCTAAAACCGAGCACGATCTTCTTCTGTGCGAACACGGTGCCCGGCAGCAGGGCCGCCAATGGTGCGGCGGCCAATGCGATGGCGAGGGTACGGCGATGGATGCGCATGTTGTCTCCTGGTGGTTTGGTTATTTGCCCTGTCCACCGTCCGAATAGACGGGATAAGAACGCGGTAGCGGCTACGTTGGCCTGTTAGATGAATACTTAATTACAAACACCCAGTGAGTCTATGAACAAAATTGCTATCAATCCAATGGTTTTTTAGCCAAAATACATATCAATATTCACATTCTGGAAAACCCCATGGCCTCAAGCACCCCCTGGTTCATCCGTGCTCGGCTCAAGACCCGGCAACTGCTGCTGCTGGTGGCGCTGGACGACGAGGGCAACATCCACCGGGCGGCGCAGGTGCTCAACATGACCCAGCCCGCCGCATCCAAGCTGCTCAAGGACCTGGAAGACGTGTTGGAGGTGCCGCTGTTCGACCGGTTGCCGCGCGGCATGCGCCCCACCTGGTACGGCGAGACCATGATCCGCCACGCCCGGGTGGCGCTGGCCAGCCTGAACCAGGCGCACGAAGAACTCACCGCACTGAAGGCCGGGCGCTTTGGCCAGGTCAGCGTGGGGGCCATCACCTCGCCGGGCCTCACGCTGCTGCCCAGCGCGGTGGCCATGGTCAAGCGGGAGCAGCCCACGCTGCGCGTCGGGCTGGAGATCGAAAACAGCCCGGTGCTGATCGAGCGGCTGCAGCAGGGCAAGCTCGACCTGGTGGTGGCGCGCCTGTTTGCCGAGCAGGACAAAACCAACCTGCGCTACGAGCCGCTGATCGAGGAGCCGGTGTGCGCCATCGCCCGCCCCGGCCATCCGCTGGTAGGCGCAGAAGGACTGGCACTGCGCGACGTGGTGGCGGCGGGCTGGATCGTGCCGCCTGCGGGCAGCGTGCTGCGGCACCGGTTCGACCTGATGTTCCAGGAAGTGGGGCTGGCACCGCCGACCAACGTGATCGAGTCGTCGGCGCTGCTGTTCATCACCCGCATGCTGCAGCAAAGCGACATGCTGGCGGTGATTGCCGCCGACGTGGCCCACTACTACGCCGCCCACGGCCTGGCGGCCATCGTGCCGCTGGACATGCCCTGCCACATGGACGCATTCGGCATCATCACCCGCACCGACCGCCTGCCCTCGCCCGCCGCCAAGGTGATGCTCACCGCCCTGAAGGCCACCAGCCAGGCACTCTACGGATGCACGCTGGAGTCCAGCGAGGCGTAAATACGGGTTTTAGGGCCGTTTTTCAGGCATAAAATCGGCCCCTAGCGCTTATGGAATAGGCGGTAGCAGCTATCAAAAACTACATCAAAAAATGTAGCATCTCTCTACAGCGCGTTCTTAAGCCCAACCCGCGTCCACCTTGAACTCTTGCGCGGTGCACATCGCGCCATCGTACGAGGCCAAAAACAGCACCATGCGGGCGATGTCGTGGCCGCGCAGCTTGTCGGGCAGGCACTGGGTGCGCTGCAGTTCGGCCTCGCTCTCGGTGTTCAGCCACAGCGCCACCTGCCGCTCGGTCATCACCCAGCCGGGCGATACGGTGTTGATGCGGATACGGTCCGCGCCCAGGCTCTTGGCCAGCCCGCGCGTCAGCCCGTTGACCGACGACTTGGCAATCGCGTAACACGGGTAGCCCGTGCCCTTGGTCTGCCAGCCGGTGGAGCCCAGGTTGATGATGGAGCCGCCACCCCGGCGCTGCATGCCTGGCACCACCGCCTGGATGGCAAAAAACGCAGGCCGCTCGTTGATGGCCATGCGCTGGTCGTAGTACTCGGGGGTGACCGACTCCAGCGTGTGCCGGTCGTCGCTGGCCACGTTGTTCACCAGCACCGCAAAGTCGCCCAGGGCGCTGGCCGCGTCGGCCATGGCGGTCTGCAGCGCCGCAATGTCGCGCACATCGCACTTGCGCCACCAGGGCGCGGGGTAACCGGCCTCCACCAGCTCCTGCGCCAGCGCCTGGCTGGCGGCCTCGGCCACGTCCACAAAGGCCACGCGTGCGCCCTGCTGCACAAACGCCGACACCATGGCCGCGCCAATGCCGCTGCCCCCGCCGGTAATAAAAACAGCCTGCTCGCGCAGGCTGGGGTAGGTGGAGGTCAGATTCGGTTCGCTTTTTGACATTGCAATAGTGGTATCAGTTATAACAAAATAGAAATTATTTTGCTATGGACTATGCCTTGCGCAGCCTGCACGCGTCAAGCACAGACAGTTACCACCCGACCACACATTTATAAAAAATAGGCCTCTAGCGCATATAGAACCTGCGCATAAAGCTATCAAATAAATAGCAAACAAATTTACGCGCTGCGCAGGCCTTGCACTACCGCATGCAGCGCCACAAAGGCCTGCGTCAGCTTGTGCTGCGGGTCCAGGTAGACCATGGGCAAAGACTGTTCGTGCGATTCGCGGATCTTCACCGACGACGGCAAATACGGCTGCAGCACCGGCAGGCCCTCGGCCACCAGCTCATTCACCATGCGCTGCGGCAGGTTGGCGCGCGGCTGAAACTGGTTCACCACAATGCCGTCCACCACCAGGCCGGGGTTGTGGTCGGCGCGGATCTCGGCCACGTTGTCCAGCAAGGTGTAGAGCGCCTTGCGGGCAAACTCGTCGCAGTCGAACGGAATCAGGCAGGCCCGCGCACCGATGAGGGCCGAGCGGGTGTAGAAGTTCAGCGCGGGCGGCGTGTCGATGTAGATGCGGTCGTAGCCCGCCGCCAGCAGCTGCAAGGCCTCGCGCAGCTTGTACAGCTTGTGGCGCGACTCCAGCTTGCTCTCCAGCTCGCCCAGCAACGGGCTGGACGGCATCAGGTGCAGGTTTTCGTGCGGCGTGGTGACGATAAAGTCGGTGGGCAGCACGGTGCGCAGGCTGTAGCTCAGGCAGTGCTCAAAAAACCCGGCCACCGTGGGCTGATCGTCCTTGGCCTGTGCACCCAGCAGATAGCTGCTGGAATTGCCCTGCGGGTCCAGGTCGATCACCAGCGTGCGCAGCCCCTGGCTGGCACTGATGGCGGCCAAATTGCAGGTGATGGTGGACTTGCCCACCCCACCCTTCTGGTTGAAAACGACAAGCGGCATGGCACATTCCTTATGGAGGACGACAAGGTTACAAAAACAGGCGTGAAAACAAACGCGTATTGTCAGTGCTGGAGGGCAAGCATTTTTCAGTCCAACGCTGCGCACACCTCGCGCACGCAGGTGCGCAACCAGCGCTGTGCCGGGTCAGCATCCAGCCGGGGGTGCCAGAGCATGGCCACGGTGAAAATGGGCGTGGCCACCGGCAGGTCAAAGCTGTGCATGCCCGCACGCAGCACCCCGGTGTGCCGCCCGGGCACGCTGGCCACCAGCTCACTGGCCCGGGCCAGCGCCAAAGCGGTCGAAAAACCGCCGACGATGGTGGCGATGTCGCGCTGCAAGCCCAGCGGCTCCAAAGCCTCGTCGATCGCCCCCTTGAACAGCCCGCGCCGCGACACGCTGATGTGCTGCCCGGCGGCATAGCGGGCGGGGGTGATTTCGCCCAGGCACAGCGCGTGGCCCGCACGCACCACGCCGATGAAACGGTCGCGGAACAAGGCCTGGGTGCGCAGCTCCGGCGCTGCCGTGCTGCCCACCACGCCGATCTCCAAATCGACCGCACCTTCGCGCAGCGGCGCGCTGTCTTTGTCGGGCTTTTGCACAAAGCACAGCCGCACGCCAGGCGCCTCGGTGCCCACGCGGGCGATCAGGCCGGGGCCGAAGCATTCCACAAAGCCCTCGCTGGTGCGCAGCGTGAAAGTGCGCACCAGTTGCGCGGGCTGTAGCTGCTCGGTGGGGCGCAACACCGCTTCTGCGTCCTGCACCAGTTGGCGCACCTGTTCGCGCAGTTCGACCGCACGCGGCGTGGGCACCAGACCGCGACCGGCCCGCACCAGCAGCGGGTCGCCGGTGGTCTCACGCAGCCGCGCCAGCGCCCGGCTCATGGCCGAGGGGCTCAGGCGCAGGCGGCGGGCAGCGCGGGCCACGCTGCCTTCAGCCAGCAGCACGTCCAGCGTGACCAGCAGGTTGAAGTCAGGGGTAGCCATAAGCAGACCATAGCGCAATTTGGGCATGGCATAGCGTTTGGCGCACGAATACAGTGCAAACGCTGCGCCTTCCGCCATGCCGGATAAAGACCTACGCTAGCGGCTAGCTGTATAGAAAGACGCATCCATGTTTAAAAATCGCCAAATCCCCTGGGCACTGGCCAGCCTGTCGCTGTCCATGCTGCTGTCCTCGCTGGGCACCAGCATCGCCAATGTGGCCCTGCCCACTCTGGCCTTGGCCTTCAACGCTTCGTTCCAGCAGGTGCAGTGGGTGGTGCTGGCGTACCTGCTGGCCATCACCACGCTGATCGTGAGCGTGGGGCGGCTGGGCGACATCTTCGGGCGGCGGCGGCTCCTGCTGGGCGGCATCGTGCTGTTCACCACCACCTCGGTGCTGTGCGCTGCCGCACCCACACTGGGGCTGCTGCTGGCCGCCCGCGTGGCGCAAGGCCTGGGCGCGGCGACCATGATGGCGCTGACCATCGCCTTTGTGGCCGAGACCGTGCCCAAGGCCCAAACCGGCAGCGCCATGGGCCTGCTGGGCACCATGTCGGCCGTGGGCACCGCGCTGGGCCCCACGTTGAGCGGCGTGCTGGTTGGCGGCTTCGGCTGGCGCAGCATTTTTCTGGTGAATCTGCCGCTGGGCATCCTGGCTTTTCTGCTGGCACAGCGCCACCTGCCCGCCGATCGCCAAAGCCGCAGCCCAGCCCGTTTCGATGCCATCGGCACCCTGCTGCTGGCGCTGAGTCTGGCGGCCTATGCGCTGGCGATGACGCTGGGGCGCGGCCACTTCGGCGCGCTGAATATGGCGCTGCTGCTGGCAGCGGCAGTCGGCACCGGCCTGTTCGTGTTCAGCCAGACCCAAGTGGCATCGCCCCTGGTCCAACTGGCCGCTTTCCGCGACCCGGCGCTGGGTGCCAGCCTGGCCATCAACGTGCTGGTGGCCACCGTGGTCATGGCAACCTTTGTGGTTGGACCGTTTTATCTGTCGCAGTCGCTGGGCCTGGGCGCAGCCACGGTAGGTCTGGTGATGGCCATCGGCCCGGCCATTTCCATCGTGGGCGGGGTGCTGGCGGGGCGGGTGGTGGACCGCTGGGGTGCAGCCTCGGTGGTGGTGGTCGGGCTGGTGGTCATGGTGGCGGGCGCCATGGCACTGGCAGTGTTGCCCATCCTGTTCGGCGTAGTCGGTTACATCGCCGCCATCGCTATCCTGACCCCGGGCTACCAGCTGTTCCAGGCCGCCAACAACACTGCCGTGATGGTGGACGTGCCCGCCGACCAACGCGGCGTGGTCTCCGGCCTGCTCAGCCTGTCGCGCAACCTGGGGCTGGTCACCGGCACCTCGGTGATGGGTGCCGTGTTTGCCTTTGCGGCAGGCACGAGCGACATCACCAAGGCGCAGCCCGAGGCGGTAGCCACTGGGCTGCAGACCACTTTCGCCGTCGCAGCCATGCTGCTGGTTGCCGCCGTGGCTATCGCCGTGGCCAGCTCCCGCAGGGGAACCCGGACGGTGCCAAGGACGGCCCTCCAACAGTCCCGTAAAACCTGAGACCTGCCCCATCCAGTCGCCAAAAGTGTCAGCATTCTTTACATACACCACTGAGGACTATTTATGTATCCATCTAACCAATTGATTTAAAACAGGTTTTTTATTCTCGGTTGATGGGCATAGCTTATGCATCCTGCGAAATCCTCTGCGTGCTAGCCGCACTGTGACCGCATGGTCACCGCCCTGAGCGGTCGGTTTTGAAGCGGCTTTGTCGGAGTCAGTGGGGTAAAAAAATAGCGTTTTACCCGTGCTCGAATTTTTCCTTGGGCCAAGATCCGGTCTTTCTTGTATCCTGACTTGGATTCTCAATCTACCAATGTCTGGGGGCATTGCGGCGTAGCCCTTTTTAAAAATGCGCCCAACCGCGAAAAGGAGATTCCAATGGACTTCGACAAAGAGCGACAGGGTTGCTGGAAGATCGTGGCGAAAGGGGTGGCGTTGGCAAGCCTGCTGTATGCGGCCGTTCCGGCCCATGCCGACGCAAACGACAGCGGATGGCCCTCGGCCGGGCAAAACTTGGGCAATACCCGCTACCAGAACCAAAGTGGTGGCATCAGCGTGCAGTCGGTGGGTACGCTGGCTCCCAAATGGGTATTCACCACTGGCGGCGATGTGTCTGCGACACCGGCCGTGGATGCGCAGCACGTCTACTTTCCCGATTGGGCTGGCAACCTTTATGCAGTCGATCGGTACACCGGCAAACAAGTCTGGCGGGTCCAGATCCCCAGTGTGTCGGGATCGGCGATGGACAAAGCCCGGGCGACACCCGTGATCAGCGGCAACAAGCTCATCGTTGGCACGCAGGGCGGCATGCTCGCGGGCGGCGGGCCTGGCGGCAAGATGCTCGCCTTTAACAAAAACACCGGCGCGCTGCTGTGGAAAACGGTACTCGACAACCACTACGCAGCGATCGTGACGCAATCGGCTACCGTGCATGACGGGCGGGTTCACGTTGGCGTGGCATCGATGGAGGAAGCCTTGGCCGGTTTCTACGGCTGTTGCAGCTTCCGGGGTAGCCAGTTGGCGCTGGATGTCGAGACAGGGGCCATCCTTTGGAAAACCTACACCGTGCCGGAGGGCTATACAGGCGGTGCCGTGTGGGGGAGCTCCCCGGCCATTGATGTCAAGCGCGGGCAGCTCTACACCGCCACCGGCAACAACTACTCCATTCCGGATGCCGCCAGGAACTGTGTCATTGCAGCAGGCGATGTCACTGCGGACGTGAAGGCCTGTCTGGCCGCAGACAACTACTTTGACGCGGTACTTGCACTGGATCTGAAAACCGGTGCCGTACGTTGGGTGACCAAGGCACTTCCCGCCGATACCTGGATTGCGGCCTGCATCGGTTTCGGCGACCCGGCTGCCTGCCCGAGCCCCACCGGCCCAGACTATGACTTTGGCCAGGCACCCGCGTTGTTTACCGTGAAGTCGCCCGGAGACAAAGGCGGACCCCGGGAATTTGTCGGCGCGGGCCAAAAAAGCGGTAAGTATTGGGTGCTGGCCCCGGACACAGGCGCCGTCCAATGGGTCACCCAGGCCGGCCCCGGTGGCACCGGCGGTGGCCTGCAATGGGGCTCAGCCGTGGATGGCAAGCGCATTTACACCGCCAACGCCAACAGCGACCTGGTCCCCTGGCCGCAGGTGGGTGGCCCGACCAGCGGCATGTGGAGCGGCATCGATGCCGTTACAGGCCAATTGCTCTGGCAGACCCGACCATCGGGTGGCGGCAGTACCTCGGGGCCGGTAACAACGACCAACGGCGTGGTCTTCGGCTGCTCGTTGGACCGGGCGAATGGCTACATGTACGCCCTGGATGCCGCAACCGGCGCAGAACTGTGGAAGTTTGCCAGTGGTGGATCGTGCCTGTCCGGCGCAGCCATCTCCAAAGGCGAGGTGTATTGGGGATCTGGCTACAGCAACCTCGGTGGAGCCTTTGGTGGACCGAACAACAAACTGTATGCGTTCAGACTGCCTTAGCGCTAGCCAGTGATTTTGCAAAGAAAAACGGCCTGAAGCTACATTTTCAATAGCATCAGACCGTTAAATTTGGAGGAAGAGGTGGGATTCGAACCCACGGTACCTTGCGGTACGCCTGATTTCGAGTCAGGTACATTCGGCCACTCTGCCACTCTTCCAATTGCGGTTAAGCAACGCCCGCTATTCTAGCAGGCCGAAACGCTGCTTTTACGCCAACGTCTCCAAACCGCGCAAATACGGGCGCAGCACTTCGGGTACGGTGATAGAGCCGTCGGCGTTTTGGTAGTTCTCCAGCACGGCGACCAGGGCGCGGCCTACGGCCAGGCCGGAGCCGTTCAGGGTGTGCAGAAACTCGCTTTTGCCCTGGGCGTTCTTGAAGCGGGCTTGCAGGCGGCGGGCCTGGAAGGCTTCGCAGTTGGAGATGGAGCTGATTTCGCGGTAGGTGTTCTGGCCGGGCAGCCACACTTCCAGGTCGTAGGTCTTGGCCGCGCCAAAGCCCATGTCGCCGGTGCACAGCGACATCACGCGGTACGGCAGGCCCAGCTTTTGCAGCACGGCTTCGGCGTGGCCGGTCATCTGCTCCAGCGTCTCGTAACTACGGTCGGGGTGGACGATTTGCACCATCTCCACCTTGTCGAACTGGTGCTGGCGGATCAGGCCGCGGGTGTCGCGCCCGGCGCTGCCTGCTTCGGAGCGGAAGCATGGCGTGTGGGCGGTGAGCTTAAGGGGCAGATCTGCCTCGGCCACGATGGTGTCGCGCACAAAGTTGGTCAGCGGCACTTCGCTGGTGGGGATGAGGTAGAGCGCGCTGTGGTCGGGCATCTCCTCGCCATCCTGACCACCCTTTTTAGCGGCGAACAGGTCGCCTTCAAACTTAGGCAGCTGGCCGGTGCCGCGCATGGAGTCGGCGTTGACGATGTAGGGCACATAGCATTCGGTATAGCCGTGCTCTTCGGTTTGCACGTCCAGCATGAACTGGGCGAGAGCGCGGTGCAGCTTGGCGATGGGGCCTTGCATCACGGTGAAGCGCGAGCCGGTGAGCTTGACACCCATTTCAAAGTCCAGCCCCAGCGGCGCGCCCAGATCCACGTGGTCTTTAGCTGCGAATTCCATAGTGCCGGGCGCACGCTCGGTCGGGTTCCAGGTGCGCACCACCACGTTGGCATGCTCGTCTTCGCCCACGGGCACGCTGGCGTGCGGCAGGTTGGGCACGGCCAGCAGCAGGGTTTGCAGCTCGGACTGGATCTGCTCCAGGCGCACTGCCGAAGCCTCCAGTACATCTTTGATGGAAGCCACCTGGGCCATCAGGTCGTCTACGCCTTCGCCTTTGGCTTTGCGCTGGCCGATTTGCTTGCTGGCGCTGTTGCGCTGGGCTTGCAGGTCTTCGGTGCGGGTCTGGATGGTTTTGCGCTCCGATTCCAGGGCTTTGAACGCGTCCACATTCAGAAACTGCTGGGGGTTTTTGCGCGTTTGCAGGCGGGCGACCACGGCATCGGGGTCTTTGCGGAGGGTAAGGATGTCTAGCATTTTGCTATTCTAAATTCAGGCCAAAGTGGAAGGATCGACGTTGCCGCCGCACAAAATCAAGGCAACTTTCTCGTCGGCACGGGGCCGGTACGCGCCGGTTTGCAATGCCGCCAGCCCCAGGGCCGCGCCGGGCTCCACCGCCAGCCGCAGCTCTTTCCACAGCCAGCGCTGGGCCGCCACAATAGCCTCGTCGCTCAGCAGCAAGGCATCTTGCACATGGCGCTGGGTGACTTCCCAGCCGAGCTGGCCGATGCGTTTGGCCCCTAGCGAGTCGGCAGCGATGCCACCCACGGCCACATCCACCGGCTCTCCAGCCTGGCGGGCACTGTGCAGGGTGGGGGCACGTTCGGGCTCCAGCGCGACGACGCGGCTGCGCTGCTCAAACCAGGCGGCAATACCGCCGATCAAACCGCCACCGCCCACGCTGACCAGCACGCTGTCGGGCAGACCGCCCTGGGCCTCGATCTCGGCGGCCAGGGTGCCCGCGCCGGCCAGCACTTCGGGCTGGTCATAGGCGTGGGTCAGCAGCGCGCCGGTGGCCTGCTGGCGTGCCATGCAGGCTTCGAAAGCCTGTGCGTAGGCCGCGCCGGTGACAACCACCTCGGCACCCAGGTCGCGCAAGCGGGCACGCTTGGCTTCGGGCGAGGTGGTGGGTACAAACACCTCGCAGCGCACGCCCAGGGCCTGGGCGGCTGCGGCGGTGGCGATGCCCGCATTGCCGCCCGAGGCGATCACCACGCCCGAAGCGGGGATGGGGTTGGCCAGCAGGCGGTTGAGCATGCCGCGCGCCTTGAAGCTGCCACCGACCTGCAGGTGCTCCAGCTTGAGCCAGACTTCGGCGCAGTCCACGCCCAGCGCCGCGCCTGAAAGCTTCCACAACGGAGTTTTACGCAAAAAGTGCCCCTGGCGCATATCCAATCTGCGCAAGGCGCTATCAATATCAGAGCGATTCATTTTCAATAGTCCCCACCGCCGCCGTAGTTGCTGGCCAGGCTTTCAAATTTGGTGATGTTGCGCAGGAAGGCCAGTTTCACCGTGCCGGTGGGGCCGTTCCGCTGCTTGGCGATGATGATCTCGGCCACGCCGGGTTCTTTGCACGCGTCCTTGGTGTAGTACTCGTCGCGGTAGATGAACATGATGATGTCGGCATCCTGCTCGATGGCGCCGGATTCGCGCAAATCGCTCATCATGGGGCGTTTGTCGGGGCGCTGCTCCACGCTGCGGTTGAGCTGCGACAGCGCAATCACCGGGCACTGCAGCTCGCGGGCCAGCATTTTCAAACCCCGGGAGATTTCGCCCAGCTCGGTGGCGCGGTTGTCGCCGCTACCGCCGCTGCCGGAGCCGCTCATCAGTTGCAGGTAATCGACCACGATCAGGCCCAGCTTGCCGCACTGGCGCGCCAGGCGGCGGGCATTGGCGCGCAGCTCGCTGGGGGTGAGGCCGGGGCTTTCGTCGATGTGCAACGACACAGTGCGCAGCTTTTCCACCGCCTCGGCCAGGCGCGGCCATTCGTCGTCGGTGAGGTTGCCAGTACGCAGATGGCCCTGGTCGATGCGGCCAATCGAGCCGACGATACGGATGGCCAGTTGCGAGGCACCCATTTCCATGGAGAACACCGCCACCGGCAGGCCTTCCTTGAGGGCCACGTGCTCGGCGATGTTGATGGCGAAGGCGGTCTTGCCCATGGACGGGCGGGCGGCCAGCACAATCATGTCGCCGGGCTGTAGGCCCGAGGTCATGCGGTCCAGATCGTAAAAGCCGGTGGGCACGCCGGTCACGTCGTTCTGGTTGTCGGCCATTTCCTGGACGCGGTCCAGCAGATCGACCACCAGGGTTTCCATGGCCTGGAAGCCCTGTTTGTTGCGCGCGCCCTCTTCGCCAATGTTGAAGATCTTTTGCTCGGCCTCGTCGAGGATCTTGTCCACCGGGCGGCCCTGGGTGTTGAAGGCGTTGGTGGCGATCTCGTCGCTGGCGGTGACCAATTTGCGCAGAATGCCGCGCTCGCGCACGATTTCGGCGTAGCGGCGGATGTTGCTGGCGCTGGGCACGTACTGGGCCAGCGAGTTCAGGTAGGCCAGGCCACCCACTTCTTCCGACTTGCCAATGCTTTGCAGCCGCTCGAACACGGTGATCACGTCGGCCGGTTTGCTGGCGTTGACCAGCTCGCGCACGGCGGCAAAGATCAGCCGGTGCTCGTAGCGGTAGAAGTCATCGTCCTTGAGCAGGTCGCCCACACGGTCCCAGGCATTGTTGTCCAGCAGCAGGCCGCCCAGCACGCTGGATTCGGCCTCGATGGAGTGCGGCGGGATGCGCAGTTGCGCAATTTGGCGGTCCTGGCCATAGGAATCGTCCAGAGCAGGGAAAACGGCAGACATGGAGGTGGCTTCCTAAGTTGGACCGGATGCGCAGGCTCCAGTCGGGGCACAAGTCTGGGGGTAAACCGGGGATAAGCTTGGGACAACCCGGTATAACCCGGCTTCCCAACGGAAAAGGCCGCCAAGGTTTGCACCCTGGCGGCCTCTTACAGAGAAACGCTAATTAAGCGGTTTCGCCGTAGACAGCCACGGTGATTTCCACAACCACATCGGTGTGCAAAGCCACGGAAACAGTGTTGTCGCCGGTGGTCTTGATCATGCCGTTGGGCAGACGGATCTGAGCTTTGGAGACTTTGTAGCCTTGCTTGCTCAGCTCTTCTGCGATGTCGGCGTTGGTCACGGAGCCAAACAGGCGGCCGTCCACACCGGCTTTTTGCGTCAGCTTGATGGTCGAGCCAGCGAGCTTTTCGCCCATGACTTGCGACGCGCCCAGCTTGGCAGCAGCGGCTTTTTCAAGTTCGACGCGCTTGGCTTCGAATTCTTGCTTGGCCTTTTCGGTAGCGCGGCGGGCACGACCGGTGGGGATCAAGAAGTTACGGGCGTAGCCGTCTTTGACCTTGACGATGTCGCCGAGGTTGCCAAGGTTCAAAACCTTGTCGAGCAGGATGATTTGCATGTTCGTACTTCCTTAGATGCGGTGCTGGTCGCTGTACGGCAGCATGGCGAGGAAACGCGCACGCTTGATAGCGGTGTTGAGCTGGCGCTGGAAAATCGCGCGCGTGCCGGTCAGGCGTGCGGGGATGATCTTGCCGTTTTCAGCGATGAAATCGCGCAGCGTGTCGATGTCTTTGTAGTCGATCTGTTCCACACCGGTCACGGTGAAGCGGCAAAAGCGCTTGCGCTTGAACAGCAGGGACTGGGTGTTGCGCTTGGGGCGCTTGTCTTTGTTATTGAAACGTTTTGGTCCGGCCATGATGGACTCCTGATTTAATCTGTTTGAAAATCTTGAATATGAAGTACGGGGTTCTTGCCCAGTCGGGGAGAGGCTAAAAAACCGGTGAATTGCCAGACGCTGCCCAAGGGCTGCTGCTGGATTCGCTCGGCGATTGCGCCAAAGGCGATGGCCTTTACGGCTGCTTTGATTTGCCTCACAACGCCTGCTTGTTCCAGACTGGACTCGTGTTCGAGCACCATATCCAGGGCGGGCAGTCCGGCGGGCGTGTAGCGCAGGTTTTTAACTTCTGCAAGACAGGCCGTCAAAACAACGTGGTTCACTCCGTGTGGGAACTCCGTTCAGCAAGCACCACGTTAGTGGGCTGCGTACTCGGCTTGCTGGGTCTTGCGCGCTTCTTCGCGTTCGACGGTCTTCATCATCGACGAAGGGCCGGTTTCAGCCTTCTTCATCACCACGGTCAGGTGGCGCAGCACGGCATCGTTGAACTTGAACGCGTGTTCCAGTTCAGCCATGATGGCTTGGTCGGCTTCGATGTTGACGCACAGGTAGTGGGCCTTGGCCAGCTTGTTGATCAGGTACACCAGTTGACGGCGGCCCCAGTCTTCCACGCGGTGGATCTTGCCGCCACCGGCAACGATCATGCCTTTGTAGCGCTCCAGCATGGCTGGAACCTGTTCGCTCTGATCCGGGTGGATCATCAAAATGATTTCGTAATGACGCATATTTCTCCTTAAGGATGTGAAGCCACCCACTGCGTCTGTAGTGGTGCGGCAAGGGCAAAGCCTGCGATTATAGCCCGGGTTCTGGTGAGGGCTCTAAAAGACTGACCAGCCAGACCACCAGCGCACCCGCAGGCAGGCCAAACACCCCGGCGGATATCGGCTGTATGCCCCACCACAGGCCCGATCCGCCCCAGCCCAGCCAGGCACGCACCGCGGGCACATTGGCCAGCATGTACCACAGCGTCACGCCCAGCCCGGTGAGCATGCCCGCCACGGCAGCGCGGCGCGTGGTGCGCTGCCAGAACAGGCCCGCTACCATGGCCGGGAAGAAAGCCGCCGCTGCCAGCGAGAACGAGGCCGACACCAACGCCAGAATGTTGGCGGGCTTTTGCGCCGCCACATAGGCCGCCGCCAGGGCCAGCAGCAGCAGTGCAAATTTCGACAGCAGCACCCGCACCATCGGGTCCGACAGCGATGCCTTGTCCCGCACGCCCCGAAAATACACGTCGTGGGCCAGCGCGTTGCCCATGGTCAGCAGCAGGCCGTCAGCCGTGGACAAGGCCGCCGCCAGCCCGCCCGCTGCCACCAGCCCCGATACCACATAGGGCAAGCCGCCCAGCTCGGGCGTGGCCAACATCACCAGATCGGCGCCCAGCCGCAGCTCGGCAAACTGCAGGATGTGGTCGCCATTCACATCGGTGACCTGCAGCAGCGACGGATCCACCTGCGCCCACTGCGCGATCCAGGTGGGCAGTTTGTCGAAGCTTTGGCCCACCAACTGGCTCATCACCTCGAACTGGACCAGCACCGCCAGCGCGGGCGCAGCCAGGTACAACAGCGCAATAAAAAACAACGACCACGCCACCGAACTGCGGGCCTCGGCCACCGAGGGCGTGGTGTAGAAACGTGTCAGCAGGTGCGGCAGCGCGGCGGTGCCCGCCATCAGGCAAAAAATCAGCGCCAGAAAATTCAGCCGCGAGGTGTTGTAGCTCTCGCGCTCGGCGGGCGTGCCGTCCGGGTTGCCGCTGAACACCTGGGTGTGCAGCGACATGCCCGCCAGCGGCTGGGCGCGCTCCAGGTTGTCTTGCCGCGCGCGACTCCAGAGTTCGCGCGCAGTGGCCTCGTCCTTGGGCAAGGCCGCCAGATCGCGTCCGGCCTTGCGCACCAGAGACGGGTCGGCCCGTTCGGCCTTAAGCTGGCGCAATCGGGCATGCGCAGCGGCGCGCTCCAGCACCAGGGTACGGGGCACGTCCTCCAGCATGTGACCAAAATGGGCGGCGCGCTGGGCGTAAATGGCCTGCACCTCGCGCTCCGAAGGCGACTCGCCCAACTGCTTTTCCAGCGCCGCGATTTTCGGCAACTGCTGGCCGTACACCAGCGGGGCCAGCGGATTACCCAACTGCTTGTACGCCAGCCACGACACCGGAATCAAAAACGCCAGAATCAGAATCACGTACTGCGCCACCTGGGTCCAGGTGACCGCGCGCATGCCACCCAGAAACGAGCACACCAGCACCCCGCCTAGCCCCAGCAGAATGCCGATCTCGAACTGCACCCCGGTCAGGCGCGAGGTGATCAGCCCCACCGCATAGATCTGCGCCACCACATAGGTGAAAGAGCACAGCACCGCCGCCCCGGCAGCAATCCAGCGCGGCCAGCGCCCGCCATAACGCACGCCAAAAAAGTCGGGCACGGTGTAGAGCTGCATGCGGCGCAGGCGCGGCGCAATCAGCAGGCCCACCAGGCAAAAGCCACCGGTCCAGCCCATGATGTAAGCCAGGCCGCCCGGCTGACCGTTGGAGCCGGAAAACCCGTTCAGGTACAAGCCCCCGGCCAGACTCACGAAAGAGGCCGCGCTCATCCAGTCGGCCGCTGTGGCCATGCCGTTATAGATGGGCGGAATGCGCCGCCCGGCCACGTAGTACTCAGCCGGGTCGGAGGTGCGGCAATAGATGCCGATGCTGGCGTACAGCGCAAAGGTGGCAAACAAAAAGATGCCGCCGATCCAGTAGCGCGACATGCCCTGGCTTTCGGCCCAGGCCATCAGCCCCAGAAACGCCAGCAGACAGACCACGTACAGCCCGAAGTTGCGGTGCAGGCGGCGCAGCGACGGTAGCACCTGGCCGGGCTCGGCATCGGCCCCATCGTGGCGGCGCCGCCAGGCATAGACCACCACGATCAGCAAATAGCACAGCACCACACCCTGGGCGCAAAACCAGTAGTTCAGCGGCCAGCCCGCCACCACCCAGGTCAGGTCCCGCGCAAAAAACACCACCCCAAACGACAACAGCGCCCACAGCAGCAACAAAGCCATGCGCAGACGGGTGAAAGTGGGCGTGGTGACGGAGGGAGGGGCGAACACGGTAGATCGGAGTCGTAAAAAAAGAAAACCCCGAAAGCCTAGGCCCACGGGGTTTTCTATCCTAGCCCAGTTGGGCTAACGGGCGCATCCGCAACAGCCCTAGCCCGCCAGTTGTTTCCAGGTGGCCACCACGCTGTCAGGGTTCAGCGAAATCGACTCGATGCCCTGGTCGGCCAGCCACTGGGCGAAGTCCGGATGGTCACTGGGGCCCTGGCCGCAGATGCCGACGTACTTGCCCTGCGCCTTGCAGGCGGCGATGGCACGGCTCAGCATGGCTTTGACAGCGGGGTCGCGCTCGTCGAAGTCGGCAGCCAGCAACTCCAGGCCGGAGTCACGGTCCAGACCCAGGGTGAGCTGTGTCAGGTCGTTGGAGCCGATGGAGAAGCCGTCGAAGAACTGCAGGAACTCATCGGCCAGGATGGCGTTGCTGGGCACTTCGCACATCATGATGATCTTCAGGCCGTCCTGGCCGCGCTGCAGGCCGTGCTGGGCCAGCAACTGGGTGACCTTTTCGGCCTGGCCCAGGGTGCGCACAAACGGCACCATCACCTGCACGTTGGTCAGGCCCATGTCCAGGCGCACACGGCGCAAAGCCGCGCACTCCATGGCAAAGGCTTCGCCAAAGTCGGCGCTGATGTAGCGCGCCGCGCCCCGGAAGCCCAGCATGGGGTTTTCTTCTTCGGGCTCGTAACGGCTGCCGCCGATCAGCTTGCGGTACTCGTTGGACTTGAAGTCCGACAGGCGCACGATGACGGGCTTGGGCCAGAACGCGGCGGCAATGGTGGCCACGCCTTCGGTGACCTTGTCCACATAGAACGCACGCGGCGAAGCATGGCCACGGGCCACCGACTCGACGGCCTTTTTCAGGTCGTTGTCGATGTTCGGGTAGTCCAGGATGGCCTTGGGGTGCACGCCGATGTTGTTGTTGATGATGAACTCCAGCCGGGCCAGGCCCACGCCCTGGTTAGGCAACTGGCAGAAGTCGAAGGCCAGTTGGGGGTTGCCCACGTTCATCATGATCTTGGTCTTGATCTCGGGCATGGTGCCGCGCGAGACCTCGGTGACCTCGGTTTCCAGCAGGCCGTCGTAGATAAAGCCGGTGTCGCCCTCCGAGCAGCTCACGGTGACCAGGGTGCCGGTCTTGAGCTTTTCGGTCGCGTCGCCGCAGCCCACCACGGCGGGAATGCCGAGTTCGCGGGCGATGATGGCAGCGTGGCAGGTGCGGCCACCGCGGTTGGTCACGATGGCGCTGGCGCGCTTCATCACCGGCTCCCAGTTGGGGTCGGTCATGTCGGTGACCAGCACGTCGCCAGGCTGCACTTCGTCCATCTGGCTGATGTTGTGCACAAAGCGCACGGGGCCGGTGCCGATCTTCTGGCCAATCGCGCGGCCTTCGGCCAGCACATTGCTTTTGCCCTTGAGCTTGTAGCGCAGCTCGGCCTTGCCTTGCTGCTGGCTCTTCACGGTTTCCGGGCGGGCCTGCAGGATGTAGAGCAGGCCGTCGGTGCCGTCTTTGCCCCATTCGATGTCCATGGGGCGGCCATAGTGCTCTTCGATCACCAGCGCGTAGTGGGCGAGTTGCTCCACGTCGGCATCGGTCAGCGAATAGCGGTTGCGCTGCTCGGTGGGCACGTCGGTGGTTTTGACGAGTTGGCCGGTGGCGGCTTTCTCGGCCGGGGTGGTGAACTCCATCTGCACCATCTTGCTGCCCAGATTGCGGCGGATGACGGCTTTTTTACCCGCCTTGAGCATGGGCTTGTGCACGTAGAACTCGTCGGGGTTCACCGCGCCCTGCACCACCGTCTCGCCCAGGCCGTAGCTGCTGGTGATGAAGACCACCTGGTCGAAGCCGGATTCGGTGTCGATGGTGAACATCACGCCCGCCGCGCCCAGGTCGGAGCGCACCATGCGCTGCACACCTGCGCTCAGGGCGACGATGTCGTGGGCAAAGCCCTTGTGCACGCGGTAGCTGATGGCGCGGTCGTTGTACAGGCTGGCAAACACCTCTTTCATCTTGTGCAGCACGGCGTCGATGCCCACCACGTTCAGGAAGGTTTCCTGCTGGCCGGCAAAAGATGCGTCGGGCAGATCTTCGGCGGTGGCCGACGAGCGCACAGCGAACGATGCCTCGGGGTTGCCTGCGCTGAGGGCGGCGAAAGACTCGGTAATGGCGGCTTGCAGATCGGCCGGGAAAGGCTGGGCTTCGACCATGCCGCGGATCTCGGCACCGGCCACGGCCAGGGCGCGCACATCTTCGGTGTCCAGCCGGGCCAGCCGGGCGCTGATCTTGTCGGCCAGGCCGTCGTGCGCCAGGAAGGCGCGGAACGCGTGGGCCGTGGTGGCAAAGCCGGTGGGCACGCGTACGCCCGTGGGCAGCTGTGAAATCATCTCGCCGAGGCTGGCGTTTTTGCCACCCACCGACTCGACGTCGTCCATTCTCAAGAGTTCAAAGGGTACGACCAGGGCGGTCGGGCTGAAGAGTGCAGACATAGGAAAGCTCCGAAGGTTAAAACCGGGTCTGCGCGCCGCGGCCCTGGGCCGGGGGCGACGCTGACCATGCCTGCCGTGCGACGGTGTTGGTGTTGTTTTGGGAAGCAACGGGGCATGGTTGGGAAACTGGATGGGGGTCGAATGGAGGCTCGAATGGCGCGATTGTAGTGAAATCCGCCCACCCCGCCCAAAAAGTTACCGGCAGGTTACGGTGGTGTTGGGAATTTATGAAAAATCCGACTCTTGTGCTGACGTGATCAGCACAAGCAGCTACTAAATAAGTAGCAAATCACCGAGAAACCGGAACTCAATCCCGGCTGGGATATATGCCTTGCAGCGCCATCACGCAGGTCAACGGCAGGTAGGGCTGGAGGTTGCTGATGGGCTGATTGCCTCCCACCGCCGACACCGCCGCCGGAGCCATCAGCAGCGCCGCGTTGCCGGGCGGCGCGTACAGCGTGGTGCGGGACAGCGTGGCTGGGCTCTTGCCCGCCGGGCTTTGGGTGCTGGCCTCCAGCGCGCTGCCCGGCAAGGCCACGCCATGGCTATGGGCGGGTAGCTGGGCGGTGCTCAAGGTGCTGCTTTCGCTGCCTCCGGTTTGGCCCACCTCGTAGTTTTGCAGACCCGTCCCCTGCCCAGCGCTCAGCAGCACCCGGCCCCGCATGTCGGGCAACTGGAAGGTGGTTCGGCCATCGCCGCCGTAGCTGGTGCCCAGCAGGCTGAACAGAGCCTGGTTCTGGTTGATGGGCAGCGTCTGCCCCTGCAGCAGGGCCCAGCCGCGGGGGGCGTAATTCCACAGCCCACAGCGGATTTCACCCAGGTAAGGGTCGCTTTGGGCATGGGCAGCTCCGGCCAGCAACAGCGCGCCGAGCACACAAGAAGTAGTACGGACCATGGCGGCTCCTGTTTCAGTTCTGGGCTGGGAAGATGCCGAACACGGCCACGGCACATTTCATCGGCAGATAGGGCTGTAGGCGCTCGACCGGTTGGCCGCCACCGGCAGGGCTGCTCTGCACCCCCTGCATAGCGAGATCCCCGGGGCCGGGGGCATACAAGGTGGTGCGGACCTTGGTGGCAGGCACATTACCCGCCGGGGTTTTGGCAGTGGCATCCAAGCTGCTGGCGCGCGGCTGGAAGCTGTGGCTATGGTTGGGCATCTGGGCTGCGCCAATGCTGACGGTCTCGGTGCCGCCCACCTCGCCCAGCCGGTAGTTGGCCCGGCCCGGCGCCTGGCCCTGCCCCACGATAGCCCGGCCCCGCAGGTCGGGCAGCATGAAGGTGGTCTGGCCGTCCCCGCCCCAGGTGGTACCGATAAGGACGAACAGCACATCGTTTTCGGCGATGGACAGCGTCTGCCCAGCCAGCTCCATCCAACCTTGGGGCACAAAGTTCCATGCGCCGCACATCACCTGGCCGATAAACGGCTCGCTGTTGGCGTGGCAGGGGGCAGCGCCGCCCAGGGCACCCAGCAGGGCCAGGGCCGCAAGAGTATGTTTTGCCATGGCGAACCTCTTATTGGCGGGGTGGAAACACGCCCTGGGTCGCAATGACACAGGTGACGGTGAGGTACGGCTGCAAGGTAGGCACCGGCTGGCCCTGTCCCATAGAGTCCGTCGAGGCGCTGGCCATGGCGGCCCCCGCCGTCGCATCGGCAAAAACCAGCGTGCGCAACTTATTGGCGGGCACATTGCCCACGGGCAGCATCTGGCTGGCATCGGCACTGCTGCCACGCGGCACCACCAAATGGCTGTGCCCGGGCATGTGGTTGGCCTGCAGCGACAGTGCCTCAACACCTCCCGCCGCGCCCTGGTCGTAGGTAGACAAGCCCGGTGCCTGCCCGGCATTCACCAGCTTGCGGCCACGCAAATCGGGCAAGGCAAACGTGGTGCGGCCATCGCCCCCGTACTGGGTGCCCAGCAGGCTGAACAAGGCGGTGTTTTGCGCAATCGACAGCAACTGCCCAGCCGCTACCGCCGTGCCACGGGGGGCAAAGTTCCAGCCCCCGCACAGGATTTCGCCAAGATACAGCTCGGCCCGGGCCACCGGAGCATGGAACACCGAGGCCAGCGCCAGGCCCAGCACCGAAAAAGGGATGGATTTCATGTTGTGGGCTCCTGTTGGCGACGGCGCTGGGCGGCCATCAATACACCCGCCAAGCCCAGCAAGGCCAAGGTGGACGGCTCGGGCACGGTGTTGTTGCCGCCACCGCCCGGCACGCCGCTGACCAGCGCGATGTCGTCGACCGCGGAGGCAAAGAAGAAGCTGCCGTCGCCAAACGTCAACGTCACGTCACTGAAGCTGGCGCTGGCCACCATGCCCAGGTAGTAGGCGTAGCTGCCGTTGCCATCGGTCTGGTCGGCCACGCCGCTGTTGAGCACCGTGCCATAGGCCGAGGACAAGGCCAGATCCCCCGCCAGGGTGTCGGCCCCGGTAATGACGTACAGGCCAAACCCGAAGACCGGCGCCAGAAAATGGATATTGAGTACATCGCCGCCCAGAAACTGCGCATCGTTGTTGTTCAAACCCAGAAATTGCGTGCCCGAGGTGGTCCACAGCGGTGTGCCGTCCGACAGGCTGTTGCGCACCTGGGGCGTGCTGCCGGATGCCGATGCGCTGAGGGTGAAACCGCCCGGCCCTGTGCCACTGGCGTACAGGGTGTTGAGCGGAACCGCCTCGAAGTTGGTGGTTTGCGTGCTGCCCACAATGCTGCTGGCCGCCACGAAGCCGCTCTGCGTCTGGTAGGTATCGAAAGCCACCGCTGCCAATGCCGAACCCATGCCGCACAGCAGGCCCAGAGCCAACACCCCGGTTGTTTTGATTCGCATCCTTGTCTCCTTGGGTTCACTACTAGGCTGCAAACCGGCAGCCCACGGTCTCGACTTTTCCGTCCTGCACCCGCAGGTAGCTGATCTGTGGCAACCCCTGCGGCCCGGCGGTAGGCAGCCCGGCCCGCAAGGCCAGGGTTTCCGTCACGGCCTCGGGCACGGCGGTAAAGCGGGTGAGCTGCACGCCAGGACGCTGGGCATCCAGGTCCGAGGCCTCCAGGTTGTAGACGGGCCGCCCGTCCACCCCCTGCCCCACCGTCTCCCAATCGATCGCTGCGGTACGCGCCCCAAAACTAAAAGTAAACCGTCGCAGGCCGACATTGACCTGCAAGGCACAGACATCGCCCTGTGCCGTCCGCCCCTGGTAAGCCCCCACCAGGCAGGTGAAATTCACCACACCAGGCCCCATGGCCGATTTCAGCTGCTGGCTGAGGGTGCCAAGACACTGGTGCAAGGCAGGCAGGCGCTGCAGATCCACTGGGGTGGCAGCTTCCCGGGCATCCTGGGCACTGCGCAGGGCCACCGCCTGGGTGGGGTCATCTGCACCACTGCAAGCAGTCAGGGCCAGTAGCCCCACCCCTAAGCACATTCGCAGGCGCATGCACGGCCCTCCTGTTAAAAAATGTAAGGTGAATGCGCGAAGCACGCCTATTTCTGTAACAAACTGCTGGCGTATTCATCCCCCAAATGGGGGATGAATCTCCGTCGCTGTCGAATCCTTGCATCCACCTGCACCGTGCCTGCGTATAGCCATCCAACCTCCACAGGAATCTCCATGTCCAAGCCACCCAAACCCCTGCTGCTGGCCCTGGCGCTGGCCGCCCCTTGCCTGGCCCAGGCACATTCGGAAACCGGTGCGGTGGGCGGTTTCATCAGCGGCCTGGTACACCCGGTGAACGGCCTGGACCACATCGCGGCCATGGTGGCGGTGGGCATCTGGGGGGCATTTTTGGGGGCACCGGCCCTGTGGCTGCTGCCGGTGGTGTTTCCGCTGGTAATGGCGTTGGGCGGTGCGCTGGGCGTGCTGGGCGTGCCGCTGCCGGGGGTGGAGACCGGCATTGCCGTGTCGGGCATTGTGCTGGGCGGCATGGTGCTGACGGCGGCGCGGCCACCGCTGTGGGTGGCCAGCGCGCTGGTGGCGATTTTTGCCGTCTTTCACGGTTACGCCCACGGCACCGAGCTGCCGCAGGCGGCCAATGCCATCACCTACGCGGTGGGCTTTGTGCTGGCCACCGGGCTGCTGCACCTGGCGGGTATTGCGGTAGGGCTGCTGGTGCGCTGGCACTGGGGCCGGGTGGTGGTGCGGGCTACCGGGGGGGTGATTGCGGCCACCGGCTGCGCGTTCTTATTCGGCATCTTGTGAAGCGGGCTACAGCCTGGGCGTTGCTGGGGCTGGCCCTGCCCGGCCTGGCGCACGCGCACAGTGCCGTGGCGGGCATGAATAGCTTCTACGCCGGGCTGCTGCATCCGCTGCTGACCCTGCCGCACGTGCTGGTGTTGCTGGGCTTAGGGATCTGGTTGGGCCAGCACCCGCCTCTGCGGCTGAAAGCTCCGGTACTGGCCTATGCCACCGGCTGCGCTGCCGCCCTGCTACTGACCACGCGCATCGCCATGCCCCCGTCCAGCCAAACCGCCGTGGTGGCCGTGGCGCTGGGCTGCGGCCTGCTGGTAGCGGCGTCCGTCCGGCTGCAGATCGGACTGCGTGCAAGCGTAGCGGCGGTGGCGGCCATCGCCGTGGCGCTGGATTCGGGCGTGGACGGAACGCCTGCCAACCTCGCCACCGCCCTCACCTTGCTGGGCACCTGGATCAGCACCACCGTGCTGGTGGCCAACGTCGCCTACTACACCGCGCTGTGCCCGCAGCGCCCATGGGTGCAGATCGCCCTGCGCATCGCCGGGTCGTGGATGGCGGCGGCCAGCCTGCTGGTGCTGGCGTTTGCGTTCAAGAGCCTTCCGCCAGGTTGACAGACGGTTAGGGTAGTATGGTTTTGATAGCTGCTTGCGCTGGTGGAATAAGCGCTAGAGGCTGTTTTCATGCCTAAACGTGCCCTGCCACACTGCGTGATACCATTCGGCCCCTCGGGAACACAGCCTCCCGAATCCTTGTCTGGATAGACGGTGTCCCGTCCAAGCGCTGGCAACCCATCCCTTGTGGAGCGTTAGCTATGGACACCGCTGCTTTTTCACTTTCCCCCGCGCAATTCAACGCCCGCCTGGGCCGTGCCGACAGCCCCTGGGTGCTGGATGTGCGCCGCCCGCCTGCATTCGCCGAGAGCCCCCGCCTGCTGCCCACCGCCCGGTACTGCGCGCCCGAGGACGTGGCCGCTTTTGCCGCCCGCCACAGCCCGCGCGAGGTGCTGGTGGTCTGCGTGCATGGCCACGAGGTCAGCCAGACGGCAGCGGCCACCCTGCGCGCTGCGGGCTGGAACGCGCACTACCTGCAAGGTGGGATCGAAAGCGCTGCAGTCACCATCGCCAAGCGGCCCGACCTGGGCGTAGACAGCACCACGCCCTCCTGCTGGATCACCCGCGAACGCCCCAAGATCGACCGCATCGCCTGCCCCTGGCTGGTGCTGCGCTTCATCGATGCGCAGGCCCGGTTTGCCTACGTGCCCACGCCCCAGGTGCTGGCGGAGGCCGAGCGCCTGCAGGCCGTGGCCTACGACATCCCCGGCGCACCCATTAGCCATGAAATCTCCCATGACGGCCCGCTGTGCAGCTTCGACACCTTGCTGCGCGCCTTCGATCTGCGCCTGCCCGCGCTCGACCTGCTGGCAGCAATAGTGCGCGGGGCCGATACCGACCAGTTGGACCTGGCCGCCCAATCCGCCGGGCTGCTGGCTGTATCACTGGGCATGTCGCGCCTGCATGCCAGCGACGACCACGCCATGCTGGCCGCGATGCTGCCCATCTACGACGCGCTGTACGCCTGGTGCGGCGACCGCATCGCCGCCACCGACGAACGCCATCACTGGAAACCTTGAGCATGCAACCGACACCCTCCCCCATCAGCTTCACCGAAGCCCTGAAGTTCTGGTTCAAGCTGGGCTGCATCAGCTTTGGCGGCCCGGCCGGGCAGATTGCCATCATGCACCGCGAGCTGGTGGAGCAAAAACGCTGGATCAGCGAAAAGCGCTTTTTGCACGCCCTGAACTACTGCATGCTGCTGCCCGGCCCCGAGGCGCAGCAGCTGGCCACCTACATCGGCTGGCTGCTGCACCGCACCTGGGGCGGCGTGGCGGCGGGCGCGCTGTTTGTGCTGCCTTCCCTGTTCATCCTGATCGGCCTGAGCTGGGTCTACGTGGCCTTTGGGGCGGTGCCCTGGGTGGCCGGGCTGTTGTACGGCATCAAGCCTGCGGTGGCGGCGCTGGTGGTACAGGCGGTGCACCGCATCGGCAGTAAAACATTGAAAAAACCGGCCACAGCGCCCATTCTATGGGCGGTAGCAGCTACTAGTTTTGTAGCACTGTATATCTTTGCCGTGCCCTTTCCGGCCATCGTGCTGGGTGCTGCACTGATCGGCTGGTGGGGGTCAAAATTTGCACCCGGCCAGTTCAGCGGTGGCGGTGGGCATGGCGCGGCCAAGACCGGCTTTGGCCCGGCGCTGATCGACGACGACACGCCCACCCCGCCCCACGCGCGCTTTCGCAAAAGCCGCCTGCTCAGCGTGCTGGCCGTGGGCGCGGCGCTGTGGCTGCTGCCGATGCTCACCTTGGTGATGTGGAGCGGCTGGGATTCGGCACTGGCGCAGATGGCCTGGTTTTTCACCAAGGCGGCATTGCTGACCTTTGGCGGTGCCTACGCCGTGCTGCCCTATGTGTACCAGGGCGCGGTGGAACAATTCGGCTGGCTCACCGGCACGCAAATGATCGACGGCCTGGCACTGGGCGAAACCACACCCGGCCCGCTGATCATGGTGGTGGCGTTTGTGGGCTTTGTGGGCGGCTGGAGCAAAGCGGTGCTGGGGCCGGAGGTGCTGTTTTTAGGCGCCGCGCTGGCCGCCACGGTGGTCACCTGGTTCACCTTTTTGCCGTCGTTCATCTTCATTTTGGCCGGTGGCCCACTGGTGGAGAGCACCCACGGCAAGCTGCACTTCACCGCCCCGCTCACCGCCATCACCGCCGCCGTGGTCGGCGTGATTGCCAGCCTTGCTTTGTTTTTTATAGCGCATATCGCTTATCCAACGAGCGGTAGCGGCACTTTTCCGTCCGATATCGACTGGGCCGCCCTGCTGCTGGCGCTGGCCGCAGGCGTGGCCTTGATACGCTTCAAGGTGGGGGTGATCCCGGTGATCGTGCTGTGCGCGCTAGCGGGGTGGGCGCTGCGGGTTGGGGGCGGCCTACCGGCATAAGTCTGGTACAGAACAGCTACCAGTAGTGCACGGGGTAATCGGTCCAGGGCGGCCGGTGGAGCCCTTGGTAAGTCCTATTTACGTCAGCCACAACGCCCGATTAAACCCTTTAAGGGAAAATTTAGCCGTTATGTTTTGTAACAATTTCAATCAATTTTAGTGGAATGAGGCTCATATGATGCAATTTACCTAAGGAGGTTTGCCCTATGTTTGCCAACTTAAAGATCGGTGCCCGACTCACGCTAGGATTTTCATTGGTGCTGGCGCTAAGCTTGGTCTTGGGGATTTTCACTATCAACAAGCTGGCGGTTGTGAACAATGCCACCTCGGACATTGCCACGAACTGGATGGTCAGCACGAAAACACTGGGTGAGTACCGAAACGTGCTGAACGATATGCGGCGCGGTGAGTCCCGGCATCTGATGGCCAACAAGGAAGAAGACTTTGCCAAGGCCGAGAAGCGCATTGCAGACGACAAGCAAAAAGCAGCCAAGGCCCTCGCAGCCTATGCCCCCACCGTCACCCCGGGCGAAGAGCAGAAAATGTACGCCGCCATCCAGGCGGCCGAACAACGCTACTACGCCACCCAGCCCGAACTATTGAAGATGTCCCGGGCGGCACAGGGCTTGACAGACACGCTGCGCGAAGCCTACGGAGGTGCATCGGCCAAAGCCTTCAATGAATTGCTTGCAACGGTAGAAGAAGACATCCAGTTCCAGTCGAAAGGTGCCGATGCCACCTACCAGTTGTCGCAGAGCCAGTATGCGTCGGCCCGCCTTGCGGTCATTGCCCTGCTCTTGGGTGCCCTGGCGGTGGGTGCATTGCTGGCCTGGACCATCACCCGCTCCATCACCACCCCCGTGAACCAGGCGCTCGCATTGGTAGAACAAGTGGCCGCAGGTGACCTGACCAGCAGAATCGACAGCGACAGCAAGGACGAGATCGGCCAGCTGCTTCGGGCCATGACAAAGATGACGGAAAGCCTCGTCACCGTGGTCTCCAACGTACGCAGCGGCTCCGAAGGTGTGGCAAACGCCTCGTCCGAGATTGCCCAAGGCAACCACGACCTCTCGTCCCGCACGGAGAGCCAGGCCAGCGCGCTGGAGGAAACTGCCGCTTCGATGGAGCAACTCTCCTCGACCGTCAAGCAAAACGCCGACAGCGCCCGCCAGGCCAACCAGCTGGCCATGAGTGCCTCCACGGTGGCCATTCAGGGCGGGCAGGTCGTAGGGCAGGTGGTGAGGACCATGAAGGACATCAGCGAGTCCAGCAAAAAGATTGCCGACATTCTCGGTGTTATCGATGGCATCGCCTTTCAGACCAACATACTGGCCCTGAACGCAGCCGTGGAAGCGGCCCGTGCCGGTGAACAAGGCCGAGGCTTTGCCGTGGTGGCATCCGAGGTGCGCTCGCTGGCGGGCCGTTCTGCCGAGGCCGCCAAGGAAATCAAGACCTTGATCAACGCCAGTGCCGAGCGTGTCGACCAGGGGACCGCCCTGGTCGACCAAGCGGGCACCACGATGACCGAGGTCGTCAACTCGATCCAGCGCGTGACGGACCTGATGGGTGAAATCAGTGTGGCCAGCAACCAGCAGGCCGCCGGAGTGGCCCAGGTGGGGGATGCCGTGCAGCAGATGGACCAGGTCACCCAGCAAAACGCGGCCCTGGTGGAGCAAATGGCAGCGGCCGCCAGCAGCCTGCGCAGCCAGTCCGATGACTTGGTGAAGGTGGTGGAGGTGTTCAAGCTCGACAACGGCGGCCGTGCCGCCACCCACGAGGTACCCGCCCCCACCCGGAGTAAAACAAAACCGGCAGTGGCGACCCAGCAGCCCAAACCGGTTGCCGCGAAGCTTGTGGCACCCCAACGGGTGGCCGCCCCACCCAAGCCATCACCGAAGACGGCAGCAGCCCCCCAGGCGGACTCAAGCGGAAATGACGGCTGGGAAACCTTTTAGCCACCGGTCGCACGGCGTGGCCCAAACCCCGGTGCCACGCCACTGTGTTGTGCAATTCTCATAGCCTCCCACCGCGCCTTACCGCGCCCTATCCGCTCACCTCCTGTGTGGCCCAACGCACAGGCCCCGCGCCGCGAGCCCGGTACCTTACGGCATGGCAAAGCCCCCGTTTGACCTGCATCAATACCGCCCGCCGCAGAAGCCCCAAGCTAACGGCTTTTGCACATTACTCTCAGGAGCCTCTGATGAAAATCCTTGTTGCCGTAGACGGTTCGAAGTTTGCCCTGCATGCCGTCAAGTACGCGGCCAAGCTGGTGGCGCAGTTGCAACCGGGCAAGCACAGCGTCACCCTGCTCAGCGTGCACGACGACACCGGCCTGGGCCACGCCAAGGCCTTTGTGGGCAACGAAGTAGTGGCCGACTACCTGCGCGAGATCAGCGAAAAAGAGCTCAAACCCGCCCGCAAGCTGCTCGACACCGCAGGCATCCAGCACGACATGGTGGAACGCACCGGCCACGTGGCCCAAGAGATTCTGGAATGCGCCAAAAAGGGCAAGTTCGACCTGGTGGTGATGGGCTCCAAAGGCCGCGGGGCCATTGCCGACCTGCTGATCGGCTCGGTCGCGCAGCGCGTGCTGGCCGCCGCCGAACAGCCCGTCCTGCTGGTGAAGTAAGCCGTCTCCGGCATGGATGCCGACGGTGGCCTGAGCCCAACCGAGGCGCAGCAGCGCCTGGCGCAAGACGGCCCCAACGCCCTGCCCGTGTCCCAGCCGCGCAGCCTGCTGCGGCTGGTGGGCGACGTGGTGGCCGAACCCATGTTTTTGCTGCTGGTGGCCTGCGGCGCGCTCTATCTGGTGCTGGGCAACCGGCAAGAAGCGCTGATGCTGCTGGGCTTTGTGTTTGTGGTGATGGGCATCACCTTTGTGCAGCAGCGCCGCACCGAACGTTCGCTGGAAGCCCTGCGCGACCTCTCCAGCCCCCTGGCCCTGGTGCTGCGCGGCGGCCAGACCCAGAAAATCGCCGCCCGCGAACTGGTGTGTGGCGACACCGTGCTGCTGGCCGAGGGCGACCGCGTGCCCGCCGATCTGGAACTCACCCACACCGCCAACCTGGCGCTGGACGAATCCCTGCTCACCGGCGAATCCGTGCCGGTGCAAAAGCAAGCGGGTGGTGCAGAAGCCGTGCAGGCCTTCTCGGGCACCCTGGTCACCCAGGGCAGCGGCCAGGGCCGCGTGGTAGCCACGGGCGAGCGCAGCGCGCTAGGCCGCATCGGCCAGTCGTTGCAAGGCATTGCTGCAGAAATCACACCGATCCAGCGCGAGACCCAGCGCGTCGTCAAAACCGTGGCCCTGGTGGGGCTGGCACTGGCCACCGCCCTGGCCGTGGCCTATGGGCTGCTGCGTGGCGACTGGCTGGGCGGGCTACTGGCCGGGCTGACGTTGGCCATGGCCATCCTGCCGGAAGAGCTGCCGGTCATCCTGACGCTGTTTCTGGGCCTGGGGGCCTGGCGTTTGTCGCGCCAAAAAGTGCTGGCCCGCAGCATCCCCGCCGTGGAGCTGCTGGGTGCCACCACCGTGCTGTGCGTCGACAAAACCGGCACCTTGACGGCCAACCGCATGGCGGTGCGGCGGCTGTGGTCGGGCGATGCGCTGTACGACAGTCTGCAAGATGGTGCCGCCCCCTTGGCCGAGGCGCTGCACGGCGTGCTCGAATACGCCGTGCTGGCCAGCCACCGCCGCGCCTACGACCCGATGGAGGCCGCCATCGTGGGCGCGGGCGCACAGCTGCTGGCCCGCACCGAGCACCTGCACGCCGACTGGGCGCTGGTGGAAGACTACCCCCTGTCACCCGCCATGCTGGCCATGTCACGCGTCTGGCAGTCGCCCGACCAGCAGGCCTACCTGATCGCCGCCAAGGGCGCGCCCGAAGCCATCGTGGACCTGTGCCACCTGCCTGCCGATCAGCGCGAACACATTGCCAGCCAAGTGGCCGCCATGGCCGCCGACGGCCTGCGCGTGCTGGGCGTGGCCAGCGCCCGGTTTGCCGCCCCGCCGCTGCCAGGCAACCAGCACGATTTCGACTTCGTCTTTCTAGGCCTGGTGGGCCTGCAAGACCCGGTGCGCCCCGACGTGCCCGAAGCCATCGCCGCCTGCCAGGCCGCCGGTATCCGCGTGGTGATGATGACCGGCGACCACCCCGCCACCGCCCTGGCCATCGCCCGCCAGGCCGGGCTGGCCACCGATGCCCCGCCCATGACCGGGCTGGAACTGGCCACGCTGGGCGATGCCGCCCTGCAGGAGCGCCTGGCCACCACCCAGGTGTTTTGCCGCGTGCAGCCCGAACACAAGCTGCGCCTGGTGCAGGCCTTCCGCGCCCGCGGCGACGTGGTGGCCATGACCGGCGACGGCGTGAACGACGCGCCCGCCCTCAAGGCCGCCCACATCGGCGTGGCCATGGGCGCGCGCGGCACCGAAGTGGCCCGCCAGGCGGCCGACCTGGTGCTGCTCAACGACGACTTTGCCTCCATCGTCACGGCGGTGCGTTATGGCCGCCGCGTGTTCGCCAACCTGCGCAAGGCCATCGTGTTTGTGGTGGGCGTGCACGTGCCCATCGTCGGCCTGTCGCTGGTGCCGGTGCTGCTGGGCTGGCCCATGCTGCTGATGCCGGTGCACATTTTGTTTCTGCAGCTCATCATCGACCCGGCCTGCTCGGTGGTGTTCGAAGCCGAGCCGCTGGAGGCCGACGCCATGGCCGTGCCACCCCGCCCCGCCAACGCCCACCTGTTCGACCGCAGCGTGCTGGCCCGTGGCCTGTGGCAAGGCGGCGGCCTGCTGGCGCTGCTGCTGGGCGTGTACGCCGGGGCGCGGGCACTCACCCACTCCGACGACATGGCCCGTGCCCTGGTGTTCACCGTGCTGGTACTGGCCAACCTGGGCCTGATCTACGCCAACCGCAGCTGGACCCGCCCGTCCTGGCGCAAAGGCGCGGCCCGCAACCGCTACTTCGGCTGGATCACTGCCGCCACCGTGCTGCTGCTGGGTTGCGTGTTGGGCATCCCGGCGGTGGGCAGGCTGTTTGCATTTGAGCAGCCGACGGTGGGGATGCTGCTGGCCTGCGGCGGGCTGGCGGTGGTGGGGTTGCTGTGGTTTGAAGGGGTGAAGTGGGCGCTGGGGAGGAAGGGGGAGTGCGTCGGAGGTTAGGAATTGGTTGCTTGCCTGCGGGTGAGCTCCAGTTGGCGTGCATGCACACACCACCGTTCCCCAAGCTCCGCAACGCACATGCTACGGCTATACACAGCTTACCTACAGCACCGACAGCGCTCAGTGGGAATGCAAATGGTGGGCATCCGGCACATGGGCGTGGGCGTGCTGCATGGCTTCGTGGCGGTGCCAATGGCTATGTGGCACGGACGGTATGGCACTGTGGCTATGCAGGTGGTGTTTATCGTCGTGGGTATGGGCATGTTCGTGTTCCAGCACCGCGTGCACATGGGTATGGCTGTGCGTTTCAAACAGATGCAACACCACGCCCACCAACATCAACACGCCGCCTACCACCAACATGGCCGATCCGGTGCGGCTGCCCAATCCAAAAGCCGCCAATGCTCCCAGAAACGGCGCAAATGCAAATACAGAACCTGTACGTCCCGCTCCAAATGCCCTTTGGGCCAACAAATACAGCCGCAGGCTCAAGCCGTAACCCGTCGCTCCAATCGCCAACAATGCGCCAGCAGCAGCCAATCCAGGTAACGGTTCTGACAGCATGAAGGACAGCAAAGAAGTGGCCGCAGCGCCTAGGCTAGATTTGACCAAGACCACCTGACCGGGGTCCCGATCGGCCACACCTCGGGACAATGTGTTGTCGACACCCCACGCTGCAGTGGCAGCCAAAACTGCCATCATCCCGAGCAACTGGACACCTCCAAGCGCACCTTGCTCCAAGACCAGCGCGACACCGCCCGCAAGTAAAAACAGCATGGCAACTGCTACCCGCTTGTCCATGGTTTCACCGTAGAGCCGCCAGGCCAGAACCGCCGTAAATAAGGCTTCCAGTGTGAGCATCAGGGATGCGCTGGTACCGCTGGTGCGCTGCAAACCCCAGGCCAAAGCCACAGGCCCCACAACCGCCCCAAACCCGGCCATGGCCAACAGGCGCGGAAAGTCTGATCGCCGTAGGCTGGCCTCGCGCTCCGGAGGATGGCGCATGGCAAGAGCCACCACTGCAGCTCCGCCATACAGCAAGGCTGCGGTGCTAAAGGCACCAAGCCCTTGCCCGAAATGCTGCACCAGTGGCGTGCTGAGTCCAAACAGCGCTGCCGCTAAAAGTGCCAGTAAGCCGCCCTTGAGGGCTGGTGCATGCATTCGGTACATGGCAGGCTTACTGGCCGGTGAAGTTGGCCGCAATAAAGTTGCCCGTCAGCGTGTAGAAGATGTACAGAGTCTGCTTAGCCACATCTTTTTCGGCAGGATTTTTGTAGGTGAACTTCCACTCCTTCATTTTCTTGCCCTCTATGGTTTCCGCTTTGTCCAGGGCTACCGGTTTCCAGGATGCGTCCAACTTGCCACTGGCAACCAGCGCATTTTTCTGGCCGTTCGCACAGCCGGTGATGACGGCCTCCTTGACGGGAGCGTGCCCGTGGAAATGGCAGCTACCGCCTTCGGACGCAAATGCAGACGGTGTAGCCAACAAAGCTGTGGTGACTGCGGCAATAAAAGCAAATTTTTTCATGGTGATTTCCTGGGAGTTACAAACTAAAAAGTACACATCTAACGGGCTACAGACCGTTGCGGCTGGCATCAATGGTCTTGTCAATATCCATGTCTTCATGGACATGCTGGTGCTCCTGAACAGGAAAGCGGAAGCTGTCGGGGTGGGCATCGTGTTGGTAACCATGCAGTTGCATGAATAGCAAATACACGCCGGCATAGACCAGTGCCAAGTTCGCCGCAAAGCTAAAGCGTTGAAACGAAGGGCGGTGTCGCCACAACGCGAGCAACCCCACCATCACGGTCAGCGCCGCGATCTGACCGATCTCCACGCCTACATTGAAGCTCAGGATGCGCAACAACATGCTGCTCTTGTCGTCACCCAGAGGCAACTGCTGTAGTCGCGTCGACAGGCCAAAGCCGTGCAACAAGCCAAATCCAAAAACCGCTGCCAACAGATTGGGCGACTTCATTGCAAACACACGCTGAAAGCCGCCGTTGTTGTCAAAGCCCTTGTAGATCACGCTCAAGGCAATCACCGCATCCACCAGGTAGTAATTCCAGGTGATCTTGAAATAGGTAGCAAAAATCAAGGTGATGCAATGACCCAACGTGAATACGGTGACGAACTTAGCCACATCCTTGAAGCCAGACAGAAAAAACACCACCCCAAACAAAAACAACAGATGGTCATAGCCGGTCAACATGTGGCTGGCGCCCAAGGCGATGTAACGCAAATAGCCCCCATCGAGCATGCTTTGCCTGTCGGCGTCGGAAATACCGTGGGCCAGCGCCAAAAATGGCGCGGCCATCAGTAGTAGGGCCAAGATTTGGCCAAAGAAAGGTTTTTTCATCGTTTAAAAAATAAGCCGTGCAAGAACGCACACACCACGCCCTGTGCGGGGCGTAACAAAACTGAAAACGGGGTTGAATGTGCAGCCCCCAAGGGAGCCGGGAGCTGCGCTATGCGCGTCGCATGGGTGGCCGCAAAGGGCCTTCAAGGCATGGTGCGCACCAAGCAACCAGGGCGATTTGCAAAGGAGAGATAGACCGAACACGCGCCATTGCAGGCAAGCTTGCAGATGACAATCCGGCTGTGTGGTTGCCAAGATCTGGGTGCAGGTGGTGGACAGCCGCAGCATCGTCCTCCATGTGCAAAGACTGGTCGGCATGGTGATGGTGGTGGCTATCTTGCAGATGCACCACTGCGTGATCCGACGCGTCCACCAACTGCGCGATGCTTGCCGTGCCCAGCATCGCCAAAGACTGCCAAAAAAAGACAGCCAAAATGATGAAAGCACGGAAGTTGCGGCACATGGCGGAATTTTACTGTCCAGAAGCAACCTACCAACGTACAGAGCATGCAACAAAGTGAATACATAACCAGCCAAACAATCCACACCATGCCGATGGAACCCGATCACGATGGCTTAGCTGCCCACTGGCTCATCCACACCGACGGCAGCGCCCTGCCCAACCCCGGCCGCATGGGCCTGGGCGCTGTGTGGACGGCACCCGACGGCACGCGCCATACGTTGTCGCAACTCGCCCCAGGCACCGGCTGCAACAACGAGGCGGAGGTGCGGGCGTTGATGGCGGCGCTGCGGGCGCTAAAACTCCAGGGCGCGGACGACCTGCGGCTGCACTGCGACAACAGCATCGTGGTGGAGCAGGTGGGCAGCAGCACTGCCAAGCCGATCGCCCGGCTGGCGGCGCTGTTTGACGAGGCGCGGGCGCTGTTCAACACGTTCGAGCAGGCCACGCTGGTGTGGATCCCGCAGCACCGCAACGCCGAGGCCGATGCGCTGGCCCGGGCGGCTTTGGGGGTGACGGCACCGCGCGCAGTCAAAATAGCCAAGAAACAACGTTAGAAGACAAGGCAGGTACCCGTTCCTGGTCCATTCTGTGCTTGGGCAAGACCTCGCTCGACATCCCCCCTTCTCTTCCCACTTCTCCCAGAAAGCCCCCATGCGCAAGCGCCCCGAAGGAATCCGAAACTATGACGCGCCCGCCGGTGGCTGGGGCGCGACCAAGGCGCTGGCACAAACGCTCAAGCGCCAGCAGATCGTGGTGCAAGGCGTGCGCACCCTGCTCAAGGCCAACCAACCCGGCGGCTTTGACTGCCCGGGCTGCGCCTGGCCGGACCCCAAGCACACCTCGTCGTTCGAGTTCTGCGAAAACGGCGCGAAGGCGGTGACCTGGGAGTCCACGGCCAAGCGGATCGGGCCGGACTTTTTCCAGGCGCACAGCGTGGCCGCGCTGTGGCAGCAGACCGACCACTGGCTGGAGAGCCAGGGCCGCATCACCCATCCGCTGCGCTACAACCGCGCCACCGACCGTTTCGAGCCGGTGGGCTGGCAAGAGGCTTTTGACGGAATTGCCCAGGGGCTGAACGCCCTGCCCAGCCCGGACGCGGCCGAGTTCTACACTTCGGGGCGGGCCTCGAACGAGGCGGCTTTTCTGTACCAGCTGTTTGCGCGCAACTTTGGCACCAACAATTTCCCCGACTGCTCCAACATGTGCCACGAGGCCACGTCGGTAGGCCTGCCACGCTCCATCGGCGTGGGCAAGGCCACGGTGACGCTGGACGATTACGACCATGCCGACCTGATCCTGTCCATGGGGCACAACCCCGGCACCAACCACCCGCGCATGATGGCCACGCTGCGCGATGCGGCGCGCCGGGGCGCCACCATCATCGTCTTCAACCCGCTGCGCGAGCGGGCGCTGGAGCGCTTCGAGTCGCCGCAGGCACCGGTGGAGATGGCCACGCTGTCGTCCACGCAGATCGCCACCACCTATTTGCAGATCCGCGTGGGCGGCGATGCGGCGGCGCTAAAAGGCATTGCCAAGGCGCTGGTGGCGCTGGACCGTGCCGCCCAGGCCGCCAGCCAGGCCCCGGTGCTCGACCATGCGTTCATTGCCGGGCACACAGCGGGCTATGCGGAATTTGTGGCCGATATCGATGCCACCGCCTGGGAGGCGATCGAAGCCATCTGCGGCCTGAGCCGCGCGCAACTGGAGGATGTGGCGCGGGTCTACGCCGCAGCCAAGGCCACCATCTGCTGCTACGGCATGGGCATCACCCAGCACCGCTCGGGCACGCGCAATGTGCAGCAGATCATGAATCTGCTGCTGCTCAAGGGCAATATCGGCCGCCCCGGCGCGGGGATTTCGCCGCTGCGCGGGCACTCCAATGTGCAGGGCGACCGCACCGTGGGCATTACCGAGCGGCCCAAGCCCGCACTGCTGGACAGCCTGCGCGATGTGTTCCAGTTCGAGCCGCCGCGGCACGATGGCCACTCGGTGGTCGAGGCGATTGCCGCCATGCGCAGCGGGGCTTCCAAGGCCATGATTTGCCTGGGCGGCAACCTGGCAGTGGCGGCCAGCGACCCGCTGGCCTGCTTTGCCGCCTTTCGCAATCTGGACCTGGCCGTGCACATCACCACCAAGCTCAACCGCACCCAGCTGCTGCTGGCCCAGACCAGCTACATCCTGCCCTGCCTGGGCCGCACCGAGCTGGACATGCAGGCCAGCGGCAAGCAGTCGGTTACGGTGGAAGATTCGATGTCGATGGTGCATGCCTCCAGCGGCTTTCTGGAGCCGCCCAGCGACCAGGTGCGCTCCGAGCCTGCCATCGTCGCCGGTATCGCCAAGGCCACGCTGGGCGCGCGTTCGGTGGCCGACTGGGATGCCCTGGTGGGCGACTACGCCCTGATCCGCGACAAGATCGAAGCGGTGTTCCCGGACTTTGCGGGCTACAACGAACGCATCCTGGCACCCGGCGGCTTCCAGCTGCCCAATACCGCGCAGCAGCGCATCTGGAAGACCGACAGCGGCAAGGCCAACTTCGCAGTGTTCCCCGGCCTGAACGAAGACCTGGCGAATGTGGGGGCCGACGTGCTGACGCTGACCACGCTGCGCTCGCACGACCAGTACAACACCACCATCTACGGCCTGGACGACCGCTACCGCGGCGTGTTTGGCCGACGCGACGTGCTGTTCATCAACCAGGCCGAGCTGGACCGGCGCGGCCTGCAGGAAGGCGATGTGGTGGACGTGGCCACCGCCATGGACCACGCCCACACCGACCGCGTGGTGCGCGGCTTGATGCTGGTGTGCTACGACCTGCCCGACGGCTGCTGCGCCTCGTACTATCCCGAGACGCAGCCGCTGATTGCCCTGGAGCACGTGGACCCAGACAGCCTGACCCCGGCGTACAAGTCGGTGCCGGTGCTGCTGCACCGGGCAGGCGCTGCAGGGGGCAAAGAGATCGTGGTGGGCCGCGAAGGGGTGGCGGGTGGCAGCATCTAAAGCTCACTTTTTGATAGCACCTTGCGCTCATTCCATAAGCGCCAGGTGCCGATTTGACTGAAAATTTTCGTCAATGCCCTGCCGTCTTGGAGAACACGTTCACCACCACCACCCCGGCGATGATCAGCCCCATGCCCGCGATGGCGGGCAGATCCAGGTTTTGGCCGAACCACCACCAGCCCACCAGCGAGATCAGCACAATGCCGGTGCCCGACCAGATGGCGTAGGCCACGCCGGTGGGGATGGTGCGCAGGGTCAGTGAGAGGAACAAGAAGGCGATGGCGTAGCCCACCACGGTGATGACGCTGGGCCACAGGCGGGTGAAGCTGTCGGAGCTTTTGAGGAAGCTGGTGGCCACCACCTCGGCGACGATGGCGATGAAAAGGTAGAGGTAAGCGGAGGTCATGGTGGATGGGGTGCTGAACGTCCCAGTCTTGCCCCAATCGGCCCCGCCCGCCCCCACCGGCGCGACGGCTTCTGGCCGGGGCGCGACATGGTGGCAGCGATTTACTCTGTTTTTGATAGCTGCTTGTGCTTATGGAATAAGCGCTGGGGGCTATTTTTATATAAATCGGGGGCCAACCCCCACCCCAGCCCTCCCCCGGGAGGGGAGGGAGCGAGTCAGTAGATGCGCGCGCCGGTTTGGCGGTCGAACAGCAGGGCCAGCCGGGTTTGGAACCTCGCATCAAACGCCTGGCCCATGCGCAGGCCCCGGCCATGCTCGGTTTTGATGACCATCAGGCCCCCCGACTCGGCGCGGGCGTAGGCAAAGGTTTCGCCGCCCAGGTGCTCCAGCATGTCGATGGTGAGCTGCAAGTGGCCATCGCCGTCCTCGCGGAAATGCTCGGGCCGCACGCCTACCGTGACCTCGGCCCCGGTGGTGGGTGCCGGGCCGGTGAACGGGATGGACACCAGTTTGCCACCGAAGCCGGGCAACTCGATATGGCACAGCCCAGCGTCGGCACCGCGCACCACGCCGTCCAAAAAGTTCATTTTCGGCGAGCCGATGAAGCCCGCCACAAAGGTGTTGGCCGGGTTGTCATACACCTCCAGCGGCGCGCCCACCTGCTCGACCTGGCCTGCGCGCAGCACCACGATCTTGTCGGCCAGGGTCATGGCCTCAACTTGGTCGTGGGTGACGTAGATGATGGTGGAGCCCAGCTCGCGGTGCAGCCGGGCGATCTCGATGCGCATGTGCACGCGCAGCTCGGCATCCAGGTTGGACAGGGGCTCGTCAAACAAAAACACCTTGGGGTCGCGCACGATGGCGCGGCCAATCGCCACGCGCTGGCGCTGGCCGCCCGACAAGGCTTTGGGCTTGCGGTCCATCAGCGGGCCCAGGCCCAGCACCTGGGCGGCGGCGTCTACCTTGGTGGCCACTTCGGTCTTGGGGACACCGGCAAAACGCAGGGCAAAACCCATGTTGTCGCGCACCGTCATGTGCGGGTACAGGGCGTACGACTGGAACACCATGGCGATGCCGCGCTTGGACGGGTCCAGGTCGTTGACGCGCAGGCCGCCGATTTCCAGGTCGCCGCTGGTGATGTCTTCCAGGCCCGCCACCATGCGCAGCAGGGTGGATTTGCCGCAGCCGGACGGGCCGACGAAGACCACGAATTCGCCCTTGTTGATCTCCAGGTCCACGCCCCGGATCACGTCGGTGTTGCCAAAGGATTTGGTGATGTGGGTGAGTTTGACGTCTGCCATTTCCCGCTCCTTACGCCGCTGTGAGCGTTACAACCTGGCGACCCAGCCGCCGGGTGGACACCACCACCTGGGTATCAGCGTGCGCCCCGGTGCTCTCCACCCAGAAGCCCGCCACGCCGCCTTTGAACAGCACCAGCTCAGGCCCCAGCAGCTTCGCACCGCCAGTGACTTCCACCGCTACCACGTCGTCCAGAAATGGCAGCACGCGGCCACACTGGTCGAGGGCGCGCACGGTGAAGCGCACGGCATCTTTCTCGCCCGCCAGTAGCGTGCTGCTGTCGGCCACCACCTCCAGCGTGGTGGGCAAGGGGTTGCCGCTGAGCGTGACGCTGGCCACGGCCTGGCCGTCCACAAAGCCGGTCAGGGTGCAGTCCAGCCACTGCATGCCCCAGGCACCCACCTCGGCCATGTCCACCTGGCGGCTGTCGATGGTGACGGGGGCGTATGGCAGGTGCGGGTACTTGGCGCGGTCGGGCTCGGCGCGCTTCACCGGGAAGTCGCCGAATTGGAATTCAAGGTAGTCGCAGTTGGTCAGCACCAGCAGGGGCAGCACTTCGCAGCGGTCTTTCTCGCCGCGTGCCCAGTAGGTCACCGGCTCCAGCACCACCTTTTCTTGGGGCGAACACTGGCTGGCGTAGACGGCAGCGGCGAACTTGGGCGCGCGAAAGATGTCCATCACGCCGTGGTGGCAGATGCGGTCGCCCGCGCCAAAGTCTTTGTGGGTGTTGTAGTCGAACATGCACCAGCCGATGGCCCCGGCGATTTGCGGGTTGGCGTAGGCGGCGTTCAGCACCTCCAGGTGGCGGGTGGCGTGCTCGGCCTGGCGGTCTTCGGGGTCGATGCGCTTGGTGGGGTACATGTGGCCGTTGAACTCGGTCACCAGGTAGGGCACGTCTGTGGACAGGCCGGTCACGTCGCGGGTCTGGCGCAGCGGCGCAGGGGTACGGCCCGGCAGCCAGTCGGTGGGGGCAATGTGGAAGAAGTCGTTCATGGTGTACACGTCTTCCAGCAGCTCGCTGTTTTCGATGCAGCGCACGCCGCCGGTCTGGCGGGTGGTATCCAGGGCGCGGGCCATGGCGTTGGTGCGGGCAAAGAAGTCGTGGTTGTCCGCAGATTCGTTGATGCGCACGCCCCACAAAATGATGCTGGGGTGGTTCCAGTCGCGCTGCACCATGCGGCGCACGTTCTCGACCGACTCGTCTTGCCAGACCGCACCACCAATGTGCTGCCAGCCGGGGATTTCTTCAAACACCAGCAGGCCGATTTCGTCGCAGCGGTCCAGAAAATACGGCGACTGCGGGTAGTGCGAGGTGCGCGCCAGGTTGCAGTGCAGCCCGTTCTTCAGGATGTCGGCATCCAGCTCTTGTGCGCGGCGGCCCATGGCGTAGCCCACGTAGGGGTAGGACTGGTGGCGGTTCAGGCCGCGGATTTTCAGCAGCTTGTCGTTCAGGCGGAAGCCATCGCTGGCAAAGCGTGCGGTGCGAAAGCCGAAACGCGCATCCAGCGTGTCCCGGCCGTCGGGCGTATCAATGTGCAGGGCCACGCGGTAGAGCTGGGGCGAGTCCAGCTCCCACAGCGCCAGGCCCGCCAGGTTCTCAAACACCACGCGCACCGTGTCGCCGGTGAAGGCCACCGTTTGCTGCTGCAGCACCGTGCCGTCCAGCGCGCACAGCTCGGCCCGCGCCGTGCCTGCCAGTGCCACGCCACGCGGGTTGGCCAGGGTGCCGATGACCGTGACCGATTTGGCATCGCTGAGCTCGTGCGCAGTTTCCACCTTGGTGCGGGCGATCGACACCGCGTCGGTCACCTTGAGCCACACGTCGCGGTAGATGCCGGCGTAGGTCAGGTAGTCGATCTGGCCGCCAAAGGGCGGAATGTCGGGGTTTTCGCTGCCGTCGATCTTAACGGTGATGAGGTTGTCGCCCGCTTTGAGCAGCCCGGTCAGCCGCGCCTCGAAGGGCGTGTAGCCGTCGGCATGCTGGGCCACCTGCTGGCCGTTGACCCACACCACCGCGTTGGCCATGGCCCCGTCAAACACCAGAGCCACTTCCTGCCGCTCGAAGGCGGGCTGCCAGGGCAGTTGGAGCTGGTAGGCAAACTCCTTCTGGAACGACTTTTCGTCAAAGTAGTTCATCTCCAGATCGACCGCGTTGTGCGGCAGGCGCACGGCTTCACCGGGTTGGGGGTTCGCAATCAGATCCTGCGAGAAATCGGCGTGGAAGATCCAGCCGTCGTTGATTTTTTGAACTAAACGCATTTTGATAAAACCTTACTTCACTGAACCCAGCATGCCTTCGACGAACTGGCGCTGCATGGCAAAAAAGACGGCGAGTGTGGGGATGGTGGCCATGATGGTGGCGACCATGATCACGCCAAAATCGGGCGTGTACGACGAGCCCAGGGACGACAGCACCAGGGTGATGGTTTTCAGCTCCACCGACTGCAACACGATCAGCGGCCACAAAAAGCTGTTCCAGGTGGCCATGAACACGATGATGAAAGCGGCGGCGTAGGTGGAGCGCATCACCGGCACATACACAAACAAGAAAATCTGCCATTCCTTCAGCCCATCCACCCGCGCCGCGTCGCGCAATTCGGACGGAAACGCCTTGGTGTTTTGCCGAAAGTAAAACACCATGTAGGCCGAGGCGATGGTGGGCAAGATCACCGCCATGTGGGTGTCGAGCATGTCGAACGAGGCCAGCAGAATGAACAGCGGAATCATCAGCGTGGCAAACGGAATCATCATCGACACCAAAATACCCTGGTAAAACCGTTCGCGGGTGGGCGACTTGAATATCTCGAACCCATAGCCCGCCAGGGACGACACCAGCAGCGTGAGCAGCGATCCCACGATGGCAATTTTTCCTGAATTCCAAAATATCTGCCCCACATCGAACAGGGCGGCAAACTTCTGGTAATTCTCAAACATCGCCGAGCCAAAAGTTAATTTGCCTTTGGTGATGTCGTGACTCTCGTTGGTGGCGCTGATCAGCATCCACAGAAACGGAAATATCGACAAAAACGCCATCACCCATAAAAACAGGTAAATGCATGCCATGCGGACTTTCTCAAAGGACATACGCATTACTCCTTTTCCCGCGCCACATAAAACTGGAAGAAGGCCAATATCGCCACCAAGACCACGATCACATACGACACCGTGGCCGCGTAGCCAAAGTTGGGCACAAACTTGAACGACAGGTTGTAGATGTACAGCGACAGCGTCAGCGTGCTGTCGGCCGGGCCGCCGCCCGTGATGTTCATGGCCTCGTCAAACATCTGCAGCGTGCCGATGGTGGAGGTGACGGTGGTGAACAGAATCACCGGTTTCAGCACCGGAATGGTGATGGACAAAAACCGCCGCGTGGCCGATATGCCGTCGATGCGGGCCGCCTCGTAGATGGATTTGTCCACGTTCTGCATGGCCGCCAGGTAGAAGATCATGTTGTAGCCGGTCCAGCGCCAGGTGATGGCCGAGATCACCACCACCCGGGCCCAGAACGGGTCGGTCAGCCAGGGCACGGGCTGGTCGATCAGCCCCAGCCACAGCAGCGTGGCGTTGACCAGGCCGTCGTACGAAAACATGCTTTTGAACAGCACCGAGTACGCCACCAGCGAGGTCACGCAGGGCAGAAAAATGGCGGTGCGCAACAGCCCGCGAAAGCGCAGGTTGGGCATGTTCAGAGCGGACGCCATCACCAGCGCCAGCACGATCATGATGGGCACCTGCACGATGAGAAAGATGAAGGTGTTGGTCAGCGCCCGCAGAAACATCGGGTCGCTGGCCAGCCGCTCCACGTTGCCCAGGCCGATAAACCGCACCATGCTGCCCTGGCCCGCGTGGAACGACATCCACAGCGATTTGCCAATCGGGTAGACCATGAAGGTGGCAATCAGCAACAGCGCCGCCGACACAAAAGCCCACCCGTTGATGTCAAAGAATAGGCGATGCCCCGGCCTGCCTGCTTGCCGCATAAAAAAACTCCTGGGGATAAAACGACCGGGGCGGCCCGCTTGCCGCCCCTGGGGATGACCGGTGGCTTACTTCACTTGCGCGGCGAGTTGCGCCTGGATCTTGTCCAGCAACTGGTCGACCGGCACGCCCTGGTTCAGGGCGGGCAACTGGGCCGACACGGCGGCATCGCCTTCGTAGGTGTACATGCCGTAGTTCACGCTAGGCACCTTGGCCAGCCAATCGCTGAAGCGCAGCCACACCTGGGCACCACCGAAGAACAGGTCCGACTCGCTGTAGGCCTTGCCTGCGCGGGAAGACATCAACGTGCCCACGGCGCCGCGCGAGGTCAGGATGCTTTGGTAGAAGTCGGTGTCTTTGGCGAAGATCTCATTCAAAAAGTCCACCGCCATGGCCTTCTCTTTGCCGCCCGACAGCACGTACCAGCTGGAGCCGCCCAGGTTGGACGCATGCGTGGCACCCGGCACGCTCAGCTTGGGCGTGGGGGCCACGGCCCACAGGCCGGCCTGGCTCTTCTCGGACTTGACCGCACCAGTGATCCACACGCCGGTAGTGATACTGGCCACGTCGCCCTTGTTGACCGCGCCCACGTACTCGGCCCAGTTGGTCACCGGCTTGACGATGCCCGACTTGAACAGCTTGCCCTGCACTTCCATGGCGGCCTTCAGCGCGGGGTTGCCCTTGATGTCGAGCTTGCCGTCTTTGTCGAAGTACCAGCGCCCGGCCGACTGCATCATCACGCGGATCAGGCCGTTGTCATTGGGGTCAATGCCCAGCATTTTCTTGCCGGTGGTGGCCATCACCTTGGTGCCGATCTCGATGTAGCGGTCCCAGGTGATGTTCTCCATGTCTTTCTCGGAAAAACCGGCTTTGGCCAGCAGGTCCTTGCGGTAGTACATGCCGGTCACACCCGAGTCGAAAGGCAGGCCGTAGACCTTGCCGTCCACCGTCATCAGGTCCACCTTGTACTTGGCAAAACCGGCGTAGTTGACCTTGCCCGTCATGGCTTCAAACGAGCCGGGAAACGAGCGCAGGTATTTTTGCGCGTTGTAGTCTTCCACCAGCACGATGTCGGGCAGCGACTTAGTCACCCCCGAGGCCAGCGTGGTTTGCAGCTTTTGCTCCAGGTCGGCCTTGGACATGTCGACGATCTTGAACGTGGCATCCGGGTGCTTGGCGGTGTAGCGGGCAGCGGCGTCCTTCATGATGGCGATGTTGAAGTTCGGGTCCCAGGCCCAGATGGTCACTTCCTTGGCCGACACCGCCGCAGCGGTCATCAGGCCGAAGGAGGCCAGAGCCAGACTGGCAGCGGCGTGCACGGTGGTAGGTTTCGCAAAATGCATGGTGTGTTCTTTCGTCTCTTTGGATGTTGCCAGGGCCTCGCGGATACACACCGCCAAGACCCCGGGTTCAGGTGTTTGGGCTGTGGCCGCACACCTCCATTAATAATACAAATAAACACCCCAAAATCCACCAAGGGAATACCCTGAACGCCTGTACATGCGGAAAATGTCCACCATTTGGCATTGCTGTACCAGGTTACCGATGGTAACCCCAGGCAATCATCATATTTTTGAAATAATCGACAGGCTGCAGGACCCTGGTCTATATTTGCTATCAAAAATATAGCTACAAGCCCATGATTAACGAGCACATAGTGGCATTTTTATGCATAAAATTGCCCGCCTCGGCACCGACTAGGCAAAATCCCCGGCTTCTTCCGGCCGGGTCCACTCGATCGCATCGCCCGCACACAGTTGCGCCTCGCCCTCGGTGCAGCCAATGGCAGCGGCCACGCGGCGCGGGTACTGCTCCAGCATGCTGGGGGTGTCCAGGTCGAGTTCGTGGGCGCGCCCGCCCCAGGAGGCGAGGTACACGATCCCGGCCAGGGTGTCGGTGGCCGCGTCTTCCTGCGGGTCGGGGTGGTGCTGGATGGCATCCACAATCTCCTGCGGAAAACGCCACTTGGCGGCAAATGCCGCGCCCACATCGGCATAGGAGTAACCCAGCTCGGCCTTTTGCTGCGCGTAACGGTTACCGTCCTTGGAGAAGTCGGGCTGCAGGCTGGGCTGGTCGGGCATGGCCATCTTCATCACCAGATCACCCACGCCGTGCAGCAACCCGGCGGTAAAGGCCAGCCCTTGGTCCATGCGCATGGTGGCGGCCAGCGACTGGGAAATCTTGGCCACGTCCAGGCTGTTGCGCCAGAACTCGGGCATGTTGACTCCCGGCACCGTCCGAAAAGCCCCACCCACTGCCGCAGCGCTGACCAGCTGCTTGGTCGCCTTCAGACCCAGCAGCGGAATCGCGGCCTCCATGGTGCCGATGCGGCCACCGCTGCCGTAGCGGGCCGAGTTGAGCAGGCGCAGCACCCGCACCGTGAGCCCCACTTCGGCCGACACCAGGGCCGTGATCTGGCGGATATTGGGCTCGGGCTTCTGGAATTCACCGAAGATCTGCGCCACCGTGACGGGCAGCGAGGGAATCAGGGTGTCGGAGGCAATCAGTTGTTCAAATTTCATGGGGGTCTTTTCAAGGGATTAGCGCATGGACTGCATCCAATATAGTCGGATTCACCCCCTCAGTTACCCCTACTCAGAACTCAGCTTTACCCCAGCTTGACTAGAAACAAGGCACGGGTGCGGGAACTGGGCTTACCCTGCCGAGTCGGTCTACCACAGCCCTATCTATGCACTACACCTTTCTCCACGCGCGGACCACCCTGGCGGGCATCGCCCTGTTGTGCATTGGCCATGCCGCCTGGGCCCAAAGTCCCCACACCGTGTTTCTGGAAGACCTGACCTGGACCGAGCTGCGCGACCAGGTGCACCTGGGCAAGACCACCATCCTGGTGCCCATCGGTGGCACCGAGCAAAGCGGTCCCTATGTCGCCCTGGGCAAGCACAACGCGCGGGTCAAGCTGCTGTCGCAGCGCATCGCCGAAGGCCTGGGCAACGCCCTGGTGGCACCGGTGATGGCCTACGTGCCCGAGGGCGGCACGGCACCTACCACCTCCCACATGCGCTTTCCCGGCAGCATCACCGTGCCCGACGAGGTGTTCCGGAAAACCCTGGAATCCGCCGCCAACAGCTTCAAGGTGCACGGGTTTCAAAACGTCGTCTTTTTGGGCGACCACGGCGGCTACCTGAAAGACGTGCAGCAGGTGGTGGCGCAGTTGAACAAAAGCTGGGCCGGCACTGGGGGCCGGGCCATCCTGCCCGAGGTCTACTACCGCACCAGCTCCGACGGCTACGCCCAGATCCTGCGCCAGCGCGGCATCCGCGACGACGAAATCGGCACCCACGCCGGGCTGGCCGACACCGCCCTGCTGCTGGCCGTGGCCCCACAGATGGTGCGCCAGGATGCCATGCGCAGCGGCCCCAAGGTAGGCCAGCCCGACGGCGTGTACGGTGGCGACCCGCGCCGCGCCACGGCCGCGCTGGGCCAGTTGGGCATCGACGCCATCGTCAGCCAAACCGTGCAGGCGCTTAAGACTGCCACGGCGACACGCTAAATTAACCGATCCAATCACCGTATTCATCCAACCGGCCCACATACCCCATGCTCCCACTCAACCGACTTGCCGCAGCCATTGCCGCCACCCTGGCCCTGTGCCATAGCGCATTCGCTGCACCCATCGCCACCGCGCCCGGCATGCCGCCGGTGGTCAACGCCAGCAACCTGTACAGCGAAGCCGGTGCGGGCCGCCTCAGCCCGACGGTGGCCGGTGCCCTGCCGCGCATCTACGTGCCCAACCTGCGCTCCAACAACGTGTCCGTGATCGACCCCGCCACCATGAAAGTGGTGGACACCATCCCGGTAGGCCACAGCCCGCAGCACGTGGTGCCCTCCTGGGATATGCAAACCCTGTGGGTGGCTAACAATGCCGAGGGCAAAAACACCGGCAGCCTCACCCCCATCGACCCCAAAACCGGCAAACGCGGCCCGGACGTGCCGGTAGACGACCCCTACAACATGTACTTCACCCCCGACGGCAAGCAGGCCATCGTGGTGGCCGAAGCCCATGCCCGGCTGGACTTTCGCGATGCCCACACCATGGCGCTGCAGTCCAGCCTGGAGGTGCCCGAGTGCAAGGGCATCAACCACGCCGACTTCTCCATCGATGGCCGTTACGCCCTGTTTACCTGCGAATTCGGCGGCAAGCTGGCCAAGATCGACATGGTCAACCGCAAGGTGCTGGGCTACCTGCTGCTCGACAAAAAGGGCATGCCGCAAGACATCCGCATCTCGCCCGACGGCAAGGTGTTCTATGTGGCCGACATGATGGCCGACGGCATCCACGTGGTCGATGGCGACAGCTTCACCAAGATCGGCCAGATCCCCACCGGCACCGGTGCCCACGGCCTGTACCCCAGCCGCGACGGCACCCGGCTGTACATCTCCAACCGCGGCAGCAACATGGTGCACGGCAAGCGCAAGGGCCCCGGCAGCGTCTCGGTGCTCGACTTCGCCACCCGCAAAGTGGTCGCCACCTGGCCCATCCCCGGCGGCGGCAGCCCCGACATGGGCAACGTCAGCGCCGACGGCAAAACCCTGTGGCTGTCGGGCCGGTTCGACGACAAGGTCTATGCATTCGACACCACCACCGGTGCCGTCCAATCCATCAAGGTGGGGGCCGAGCCACACGGCCTGACCGTCTGGCCCCAGCCGGGCCGCTATTCGCTGGGGCACACCGGCAATATGCGCTAAAGCCCCACGGGGCATGGCCTAGCCTGGCAGTGCTAGGCTAGGCCCATGCATTCCGATTTTCCGCCCCTGGCTTTTGTTGACATTGAAACCACCGGCGGCAGCGCCGGGCGCGACCGCATCACCGAAGTCGGCATCGTCGAGGTGGACGGCCCCCACGTGCGCCGCTGGAGCCAGCTGATCCACCCCGGCAGGCCCATCCCCGCCTTCATCCAGAAGCTCACCGGCATCGACGATGCCATGGTGGCCGACCAGCCCCCGTTCGAGGCCGTGGCCGCCGACATCCTGGACCGGCTGCGCGGCAAGCTGTTTGTGGCCCACAACGCGCGCTTCGACTACGGCTTTTTGCGGGCCGAATTCAAGGCCTGCGGCATCGCCTGGCACGCCCCGGTGCTGTGCACCGTGCAGCTCTCGCGCCGCCTGTTCCCCACGCAGGCGCGCCATAACCTCGACAGCCTGATCGCCGCCCACCAGCTGCAAATGCCGGCACGCCACCGCGCCCTGGCCGATGCCGACGCGCTGGCCCAGTTCTGGCAGGTGCTGCACACCCGCTTCGATGCCACGACGCTGCACGCAGCGGTCAACACCCTGTCGGCCCGCCCCGCCGTGCCGCCCCAGCTGGATGCCGAGCACATCGACCGCCTGCCCGAGACCCCCGGTGTGTATGTGTTTTACGACGCGCAGCGCCGCCCGCTGTACATCGGCAAAAGCAAAAACCTGCGCAGCCGCGTGCTGGCCCACTTCAGCGCGGCGCTGAGCAAGCCCAAGGAAATGCGCCTGAGCCAGCAGGTGGCCGACATCGACTGGCTGGAAACCGAAGGCGAAGTCGGCGCGCTGCTGCTCGAAGCCCAGTGGGTCAAAAGCAAGCAGCCCAGCATGAACGTGCAACTGCGCCGCCAGCGCGACCTGCACGCCTGGCAGCTCGACGACACCAGCGCACTTTTAACGCCGCTGGTGCCCCGCCTGGTCAACGGCCCCGACATTGCGCTGGGCGTGCAAGACAACCTGTTCGGCCCCTTCCGCTCCCGCCGCGAAGCCCTGCAACTGCTGGAAACCCTGGCCAGCACCCAGGGCCTGTGCCGCGGCGTGCTGGGCCTGGAAAAATTGGCCCCTGGCCGCCCCTGCTTCGCCCACCAGATCCGCCAATGCGCCGGGGCCTGCGTGGGCACCCAGCCCCTGGCCCAGCACAACCTGGCCCTGCTCACCGCCCTGACCCGCCACAAAGTGCAGCGCTGGCCCCACCCCGGCCCCATTGGCCTGCGCGAAGGCCGCGACCTGCACGTGCTGCACGACTGGCGCTACCTGGGCACCGCCAAGAGCGACGAAGAAGTGGCCGAGTTACTGGAGTCCGGCCACACCGCGTTCGACTTTGATACCTACAAGATTCTGAGCAAAGCCCTGGCCAAGGCGCGGGCCGGGCAGATCGTGCGGCTGGGTCAGGTGTCTATTGACACAAGACGGCATTAAGTGTCGAAATTGCCGCGTATGCGGCTGGCAGTTTTATTCAGGACATAGCCAGATATTCCTCCTAGCAATGTGCCCAACACCGACTTTTCCAATTTATCTGCCAGGCCCAAAATAAGGATACTCATTGTCAGCAACAGTACGGTAGATATTTCCACCAAGATGGAAAAATTGAAAGACCCCGAAATACTTCCTGCATTGCCCAAACCATCTCTATTCTTTTGGATAAACGGAATAATGAACAAAATTATCACCGTCGCGCAAAACAATGGCAAACCAATCTGTATAGACAATTCGTTGATTTGCACTCTCCCTTTGGCCAACAATTTACTGGCCTCCTCACGGGCAACGGACAACTGCCTTACTTCCTCTTTCAGTCTAGAAGTTTCGCCGCTGAGTTCTTCAGCGATTTTATCCATAACCTTTTTTACCTCTGATATATAAATTTTTCTATTAGCCTGAGAAATAAGTTCCAAAAATTGTTTTAATTCTGATTCTGTAATTTTTATAGCCTTTTCTTTGGTCTTGGGTTCTTCATCCAAGGAGAGAACGCCTCCCAAAATGTCCGGAACTGAATTTTCCAATTTTCTGGAGTACTCCATGGAGATGTTTGAAATATCGTCTTCCAGCTTGCGCAAATACCGCCGACCCGCATTAGGCATCAAAAAATCATCTCTATCGCGAAGAGAAAAATCTCTTCGACTCATTCCATCATTGATGAAAGAAATATATAAATCACTGACAATTGATTTAATTTTCCAACGTCCGCCAACCTTCAATGCTGCCATCAATTCTTGTATTTTTTGACTGGGGTCATAAACAGACCGTTCCAATTGAGCTTGCCGCTCAACAACCATCGACGATACATATTCAAGCTGCGCAATGGCCTGCTCTGCGGATTCAATTTTCTTTGTTAAATCCGAATAAATCAAACGTTGTGACCCTTCGTCTTTTGGAATGTATATTTCCGGACTGGGTGGCAGTGGTGGTTTTTTTATCACCTCGGCATTTATTGAAACCTCATTATCGACAATAGATTCGACAGACATCGCCGTTTGCGCCCCCATGAGAAAAATAAGCACAATATTAAAAAATATTGAATACTTCAGAATTTTTCGCATGAAATATCTCCAAAATATAAAGATATGCACGGCTTAAAGTCGAAAAATGCTTTGAGAATACAACTTTAGGGGCATTTTTCCTCTTCAACATCCCCAATATGGGTGATACAAAGTTCAGACAAACCGGGCGCAACCATCGTGCTGGGCAATTCAAGCGGCAGCTAGGTAACAGTATGAGGGGCTCAAATTCCTAATTTGATAGCTGCTCACGCCCACTCCATAAGCGCTGAGTGCCGATTTGGCCCTAAACATTGGTAGTTTTCCGCGCGTGCAGTACATTGCCTTACATGTCTGCCCCCCAACTCACCCAAGCCCTGCCCGACCTCGCGGCCTGGACGCGCTACTGCACTACGGCCGAGATTCCGGTGCTGACGGAGACAGCGCAGGCGCTGGAGGCCTTGCGGGCCAAAGAAGATGATGTGGACGCGGCCATGCTGGCCAAAGCGATCCAGACCGACCCGCTGATGGCCATCAAGCTCATGGCCCATGTGGCCAGTCTGCGCCGCCCCGATGTGCATGTGATGGATTCCAGCAAAACCGAAACCATCACCGGGGCGTTGGTGATGCTCGGCATCGCCCCGTTTTTCCGCCACTTTGGCCCGCAGCCCACGGTGGAAGACCGCCTGGCCGACCAGCCGCAGGCGCTGGCCGCCGTGCGCGAACTGTTGCAGCGGGCCGAGCGGGCGCGCCTGTTTGCCCTGGGCTTTGCGGTGCACCGTGCGGATATGGATGTGGACGTGATCCTGCACGCCGCGTTTTTGCACGACTTTGCCGAGCTGCTGCTGTGGTGCCATGCGCCCGCGCTGGCCCTGCAGATCCAGGCCGCGCAGCAGGCCGACCCGGCGCTGCGCAGCGCCGCCATCCAAAAGACCGTGCTGAACATCGAGCTGGACGACCTGGCCCAGCAGCTCATGCGCCAGTGGAGCCTGCCGGCCATGCTGGTGCGCATCAGCGATGCCCGCCATGCCGAGCAGGCCAATGTGCTCAACGTGGTGCTGGCCGTGCGGCTGGCGCGCCACACGCTGCACGGCTGGGACAACCCTGCCGTGCCCGACGACGTGGAAGCCATCGCCAAACTGCTGAACGCCACGCCCCGGATTGCGCTGGCCTACCTGCATAAGATCGTGGCCGATCTATAACCACCCATCCCATCCCAGCCCAGAGAGTTGCGCCATGGAAGACGACAAGAAGCCGAATTTTTGGTCCTCGCTGCCGGGCCTGCTGACCGCCACCGCAACCGTCATCACCGCGGCCACGGGCATGTTTCTGGCGATTAGGCCTTCCCTGCCCACAGCACCTGTTACTTCACCCAGCACAGCGCCTGCGTCCATTGCGGTAGTCGTGCCCGCCACTGCAACCCCTTTGGCGACCCCAGCGGCCCCACCTGCAGCACCCGCCACTAGCAGCAAATTCAACCTGGCCGCGGTGATCAAGGACAGCGACGGCCACACCAATGTACGCAGCAAGCCCACCGCCAGCAGCGCCATTCTGACGCGCCTGACCGCAGGCGAAACCTTTGCCACCTTCAAGCAGGACGGCGACTGGTGGCAGGTGCGCACAGCAGACGGCCAGGTTGGCTACGTGCACATTTCGCGCATCAAAATCCTGCCGCAATAAACGCTTTCATCCTATTTTGATAGCAGCTACCGCACTAACCATAAGCGGTAGAAGCTGTTTTCGCATGTAACCCCTCACCAGGCGACTGCCGCCAGCTCCCCCGCCAAAAAATCCACCAACGCCCGCACCTTGGGCGACACGTGCTTGCGCGTGGGGTACACGGCATAGATTCCCATCACCAGCGAACGGTACTGCGGCATCAGCTCCACCAGCGTGCCTGCAGCCAGGTCGCCACCCACCAGAAACGTGGGCTGCAGGATGATGCCCTGGTGCGCCAGCGCGGCGGCGCGGCAGGTGTCGCCGCTGTTGGTGTGCATGCAGGGGCGGGTCTTGGCAGTGACAGGACCATCGGGCCCGTCAAAGTGCCATTCGTCCTTGCTGGCCCAGTAGCTATAGGCAATCACGGCGTGCTCGGCCAGCTCTGCCGGGTGCTGGGGCGTACCGTGCGCGGCCAGGTAGGCGGGCGACGCGCACAGCACGATGCGGGTGCTGGCCAGGCGCTTGCTGACCAGGGTCGAGCTGGGCAGGCTGGCGATGCGGATGGCCACGTCATAGCCCTCCTCTACCAGGTCCACCACCCGGTCCGACAAGGTGATGTCCAGCGCCACCTGCGGGTGCTGGCTACGGAACACGCCCCACAGCGGGGCCAGGTGCAGGTTGCCGAAGGTCACCGGCGCGTTGATGCGCAGCAGGCCGCTGGCGGCGGCGCTGCGCGAGGTGGCCTCCATCTCGGCCTCCGCCACCCCGGCCAGCAGCTCCTTGCTGCGGGCGTAGAACACCTGACCTTCTTCGGTGAGCGACAGGCGGCGCGTGGTGCGTTGCAGCAGGCGGATACCCAGCCGCGCCTCCAGCTCGCCCACGTAGCGCGACACCGCGGCCTTGGACAGACCCAGCGCCTCGGCGGCCTTGACGAAGCTGCCCGCGTCCACCACGGCGCTGAAGGTTTGCATCTCCAGAAAACGGTTCATTATGTTTACCAGTGGAACAATGAATCTTATTTTAGGCCGTTTATCTCTGTGATTGAGGCTTATACAGTAGCGGCTATGACTACTTCCACCCACGCTCCCGTCCTGTTCGTATCCCACGGTGCCCCCACGTTTGCCATCGAGCCCGGCACACTCGGCCCCTTGCTAACCACCCTGGGCCAGACGCTGCACGGCATCACCGCCGTGCTGGTGGTGTCGCCGCACTGGCAGACCCGGGGCGTGCAGGTGATGGCCAGCGCCGCGCCAGAGACGGTGTACGACTTTGGCGGCTTCCCGCAGGCGCTGTACAGTCTGCGCTACCCCGCACCCGGTGCCCCGGCCATCGCCGCCGAGGTGCAGCGCGTGCTGAACGATGCGGGCTGGCCGGTGGCGCTGGACGCACACCGCGGCCTGGACCATGGGGCCTGGGTGCCCCTGCGCCATTTGCTGCCCGCGGCCAACATTCCGGTGTTCCAGGTATCCATGCCGCACGACCTGGACACCGCCGGAGCCCTGCGCCTGGGCCAGGCCCTGGCACCGCTGCGGGCGCAAGGCGTGCTGGTGCTGGCATCGGGCAGCATGACGCACAACCTGTACGAGTTTCGGCACGCCCACACTGCCGCCGCCGACTACGCCGTGGAGTTCACCCACTGGATCCGCCAGGCCGTGACCGGCAATGCCGTGGACCAACTGGTGGATTACCGCCGCCTGGCCCCCCACGCCGAGCGTGCCCACCCCAGCGAAGAGCATTATTTGCCCCTGCTGGTCGCCATGGGGGCACGCCATGCCGATGAAGCCCTCACGGTGGTAGACGGCGGTATCACCCACGGCGTACTCTCCATGGAGTCGTACGCCTGGGGTCTGCCCGCCAGCGCCTATTGAAAAAGGAAATCGCCATGCCTACCCTGCACACCAGCCCCGATTTCGCGCTCAGCTTCCGCGTACTCCAGCCCCAACCCACCCGCCCCACGGCCCTGGTCTTGCTGCTGCACGGCGTGGGCGGGTCGGAGAGCAATCTGGTGGATATGGCCGCCGCCATTTCCACGCAGCAACCCGGCACGTTGGTGGTACTGCCACGCGGCCCGCTAACCCTGGGGCCGGGGCAGTTTGCCTGGTTCCGGGTGGCGTTTGGCCCCACCGGGCCGCGCATCGACGTGGCCGAGGCCGACAGCAGCCGCCTGGCGCTGGTTAGCTTCATCGGCCAGTTGCAACAGGCCCACGGCATTGCGCCGCAGCATACGGTGGTGGCGGGCTTCAGCCAGGGCGGCATCATGAGTGCCAGCGCGGGGCTCACGGCACCTGCCAGCGTGGCGGGCTTCGGCATCTTGTCGGGCCGCATCCTGCCCGAGCTGGAGTCGCACCTGGCCCCAGCCGCGCAGCTCACCAAAGTGCAGGCCTTTGTGGGCCATGGCGAGTTCGACAGCAAGCTGCCGGTGGCCTGGGCCGAGCGCTCCGACCTGCTGCTGGCCCGCCTGGGCGTGGCTTATCAGAGCCGCCGCTATCCCATCGACCACGGCATCAGCACGGCGATGCAGGCGGACTTTCTGGCCTGGCTACCGCCGGTACTTCGGGGGGCGTGAAATGCACCGCATCCCTGACCACAGCCCCATCACCCGGCTGCACATCGGGGCCGACCACACCGAGGTCACGGTAGGCACGGGTGCGCAGGCCAACGGCAGACTGGAGCTGGCCATCGGCTCGTACAACACAGCGGCCCGGTTTTTCCGCCACCACCCGCCCACGCCCGGCGAGCTGGAATACGCCATCCAGTGGGTGGAAGACGAAGTTACCCGCGCACGCGCCTTGGTGGCGTGCCACCCAGCGCTATGGACCACCGATGCCTGGGCACCCGAAATGACGCAGCTTGCCGGGGTGACGGGCACCACTTTGTCCATCGACGCGGTAGAGCGCCTGTTTGACCTGCTGGCCGCCCTGTCGCAAGGCCGCCCGGCGGCCAGTGCGGGCATCCCGGATACCCCGGCCTTCGCAGCCACCTTGCTGGTGTTGCGGGAGTTCATGCACCACCTGGGGTTTACCGAGATCCGCTGGGTGGTTTAGTGCTACGCCACCACAGCCTCGGGCAGCAGCAAGGCGATGCGTTCGCGGATGGTGTTGGCGCGCTCGGGTCCGGCGGCACTTTCCACCTCAGCCAGTATGGTATGGCCGACATCCAGCATCGCACTGCGGTCGCGGGCGTTGCGCAGGCTTTCGCGGAAAGATTCGGCCAAAGTGGGCGCACGCCGGGCAAACATGCGCTCGCAAATGTCGAACAAAAACATGCGGGTGGTGGCCAGGGAGCGCTTGCCGTCAAACGGGTCGGCGGCTACGGGCACGGCAGCCAGCACAGGGTGCGCGAGGTAGCCGTCGCGCAGCAACTGCAGCACCAGCCGTTCGCCCTCGTGCCCCAGGTAGGCCCCCACTTCATGCGCTGTCTTATGCCCATCGGCCAGCAGCAGCAAGGCCCGTTCACGCTGGCCCAGGCTGCGCTGACCGGGTTGCAGCTCGGCGCGCGCTTTGTCGGTTTTGGTTAGCCCCATGGTCGCCTAACAAATACAAAAAGCGATTGGAGCAACCCGGTGTTACGCCGGTATGACGGGCGGCGCTTAATTCGCGACCGTAAACCGCTTTTGCACGTGCCGGGGCACCTCCACCTCGTCCACCATGGCCACGGCCAGGTCAGCCACGCTGATGCCTGCGGGGGCCTCACCCACGCCGGGCAGCAGTTCGTCGGCACCTACGCGGTACTGGCCAGTGCGCGCGCCGGGGGCCAGGGCGATGGGGGGCGACAGGAAGGTCCAGTCCAGCGTGGTCTCGGCCTGCATGCGGTTGAGCAGCTCGCGGGCGGCCAGCGCGCCCTGCTTGTATTCGGCGGGGAACGGTGGGGTGTCCACCAGTTGCACGCCGGGGGCCACAAACAGGCTGCCCGCGCCGCCCACCACCAGCACGCGCTTGCCGCCTGCTTGCTTCACGCCGTCCAGAATCGCCTGGCTGCCTTGCAGGAACAGGTCGTGGATCTGCGGCTCAGTCCAGCCGGGGTTGTAGGCGCTGATGACGGCATCGGTACCGGCCACGGCCTGGGCTACCTGCGCGGCATCCAGCACGTCGGCAGCCACCACGGTCAGGCCAGGCTGGGCGGTGAATTTGGCCGGGTTGCGGGCCAGCGCGGTGACCTGGTGGCCGCGGCTGAGCAGTTCGGTGAGTACAGCGCTGCCTACGAAGCCGGTGCCGCCAATCAGAGCAATCTTCATTTTGAATTCCTGGTGTTTGAAAGAAGAATATAGTGTCTTCGCTTCACGAACCTGTGACTAGATGGTTAAATTCGCCAATACTTTGAAGCCTTGCTAATGAATAACCATACAGACCAGCTCAAACGCATGGCCATCTTTGCCGAGGTGGTGACTGCAGGTTCGCTCACGGCGGCGGCGCGGCGGCTGGGCATGACCCCGTCGGCGGTGAGCCAGCACCTGCGCCAGCTGGAGAAATCGCTGGGCCTGGCGCTGCTGCACCGCTCCACCCGCAAGCTCACGCTCACCGAGGCCGGGGCCCGCTACCACGTGGGCTGCGCGGCCATGGTGGCGGCGGCGCGCGCGGCCGAGCAGGCACTGAGCCTGCTGCGCGACGAGCCCGAAGGCGAGCTGCGCCTGGCCGCGCCCATCGGTTTTGCCAGCCTGCTGGCGGCGGCCCTGCAGCCGCTGCGCAGCTATCCCAAACTGACCTTGCGCCTGCTGCTGGACGACGCAGTGATCGACCTGATCGAGGCGCGGGTAGACATAGCGTTGCGCGTGGGCAGCCTGGCCAATTCCAGCCTGGTGGCGCGCAAGCTGGGCAGCATGCCGCGCAAGCTCTGCGCCGCACCCGGCTACCTGGCCGAGCACGGCTGGCCCGCGCAGCCGCAAGACCTGCTGCAGCATGCCTGGCTGGGCAGCGGCTCGGCCCACACCACGTTTGACACACTGGAATTGCAAGGGCCGGGCGGCGCGCGGCAAACGGTGCAGCTCGAAGGCCGGGTGCAAGCCACCCAGGTGTCGGCCCTGCACGCACTGTGCATGGCGGGCTGGGGCATCTGCATGGCGGTACGGCAAGAAGACTTCCAGGCCCTGGCCGACGGCCGCCTGGTCCCCGTGCTGCCCGACTGGCGCATGGACGACCTGCCGGTGTATGCCGTCACCCCCCGGCGCGGCGAGCAACCGGCCAAGGTGCGGCATGCGCTGGAGGTGCTGGGCAGCTACTTTGCGGACCAGGACTTGGCTGCCTGAAGCAGCGTATTGTTTTTCGGCATTTGCGTACCTGCTTTTATTCTGGGCCATGCCAGGTCATTTGCTATATATTTAATAGCTAATAGCGCTTATAGATAGAGCGCAAGCGGCCTAAAACACACCCATTTTTCAGGTAACGCCGTTGTACCACGCCACCCATGGCCCACAGTAAGATGGTTGGCCGTTTTTCCTACACACCCGTCACACAACAACACTACAGAGACACACCATGCCCGACATCCGCATTGCCATCGTTGGCGAATCCCTGATCGACTTTGCCGCTACCGGCGGCCTGAACTTTGCCGGCCACGAAGGCGGCGCGCCCACCAACAGCGCCATCGCCACCGCCCGCCTGGGCCAGCCCATCGGCATGGTGTGCCAGCTCTCCACCGACATGTTTGGCGAGCGCCTGCTCAAGCACATTGAAAGCAATGGCGTGGACACCCGCTGGGTCTTGCGCAGCGATGCCCCCAGCACCCTGGCCTTTGTGGAGCGCACGCCCACTACCAACCGCTACGCCTTCTACATGAACGGCACGGCCGACACGCAGTGGAACCCCACGACCCTGCCGGTGCTGCCCGAGAGCTGCCGTTTTCTGCAATTCGGCTCGATCTCGCTGCTGCATGAGCCAGCAGCCAGCCGCATCATCGACCTGGTCAAAGCCCAGCAGGGCCAGCGCATTGTTTTGTTTGACCCGAACGTGCGCCTGAGCCTGATCAAGGACCTGCCCGCCTTCCGCGCCAACATCTACCGCTGGTCGGCCTACAGCAACCTGATGAAGTTCAGCGACGAAGATGCCGCCGCCCTGGCCCCCGGCCTCAGCCTGGCCGAGGTGGCCGCCAGCTTCATGCAAGGCGACACCGGCCCGCGCGCCGTGGTCATCACCCGGGGTGGCGACGGTGCCACGCTGTTCCGCCGCGGCAAAGCTGCACTGGAAATTGTGGCCCCCAAGATCACCGTGGCCGACACCATCGGCGCAGGCGACACCTTCGACGCGGGCCTGACCGTCGGCCTGCTGGAGCAGGGCGTGGAGCAGGTGGCCCAGCTCGACAGCCTGCCCGATGCCCAATGGCTGGCCGTACTGCGCTTTGCCGCCCAGGCCGCCGCCATCAACTGCACCCGCGAAGGTGCCAACCCGCCCACCCGCGCCGAGCTACAGGTGGCGCTGGATGCGGCCAAGTAAACACCGATAACCCCATGACCGCTTTCCACCTCTACCTCGACAGCGCCGATCTGGCCGATCTGCAAACCTGCCTGCCGCATCCTGCCGTGCACGGCATCACCACCAACCCCACGCTGCTGCGCCGCGCGGGCGTAACCCGCGACGGGCTGCCCGAACTGCTGACCAACGCCATCAAGCTGGGTGCCAAGCAGGTGCAGGCCCAGGTGCACGCCGCCGATACCGACGGCATCCTGGCCGATGCCCGGCAACTGGTGCGCCAGTTCAACCCCGGCCAGTTGGTGGTGAAGATTCCCGCCACCCGCGAAGGCCTGCGCGCCGGAGCCGAGCTGAGCGCCGGGGGCATCCCCGTCACCTACACCGCCGTGTACGCGCCCGAGCAAGCCCACTTTGCCGGCCAACTGGGTGCCGCCTACGCCGCGCCCTACCTGGGCCGCCTGGAAGATTCCGGCGTGGACGGCCTGGCCCTGATCGGCCAGATGCAAAGCCTGCTGGCAGGCACCTCCACCCGCCTGCTGGTAGCCAGCATCCGCTCGCGCGCGGCCTACCTGGCGCTGCTGCACCTGGGCGTGGGCTCCATCACCATTCCGCCCAAGCTGTTCACCGAGCTGTTTGACCACACCGCCACGCTGGATGCCGAGCGTGGTTTTTTGGCGGATGCGGCGGCACTAGGCGCTAGTTGATCATATTGCTACATATTAAATAGCTGCTACCGCCCTAACCGTAAGCGCCAACAGCCCAAAAGACTACAAGCCAAAGTACAGAGATCCCTTCCAGAAACACCGCAGAACTGGCTTTGCCAGGCTGCTGGTGTTGCCCCCTGCAAGGGGGTTGGAGAAAGACGCGTAGCGCTGTAGCCTGGGGGTGAGCCACAATAGCTTCATGACCGACCGCACCGTATTTTTTATTTCTGATGGCACCGGCATCACCGCCGAAACTTTTGGCAACGCCATCCTGGCGCAGTTCGCCATGGCCCCGCGCCATGTGCGGCTGCCGTTTACTGACACGGTAGACAAGGCCCACCAGGCGGTGCGGCAGATCAACCACACGGCCGAGCTGGAGGGGCGGCGGCCCATCGTCTTCACCACGCTGGTGAACATGGACGTGCTGCGGGTGATCACCGAAAACTGCAAGGGCATGTTGCTGGACATGTTTGGCACCTTTGTGAACCCGCTGGAAGCCGAACTGGGCATCAAGTCCAACCACCGCATTGGCCGCTTCAGCGATGTGAGCAAAAGCCAGGCCTACCACGACCGTATCGAGGCCATCAACTTCAGCCTGGAGCATGACGACGGCCAGACCCACCGCGACCTGGGCAAGGCGGATGTGATCCTGGTGGGCGTAAGCCGCAGCGGCAAAACCCCCACCGCGCTGTACCTGGCCATGCAGTACGGCCTGAAGGCGGCCAACTACCCGCTGATTCCCGAAGACTTTGAGCGCCGCCAGTTGCCGCCCGCGCTGCTTGAGCACCGCAAGAAGATCTTCGGCCTGTCGATCCAGCCCGAGCGCCTGAGCGAGATCCGCAACGAGCGCCGCCCGAACTCAAAATACGCTTCGCTGGAAAATTGCCGCATGGAGGTCAGCGAGGCCGAGTCCATGATGCGCCGTAGCGGCATCCGCTGGCTGTCCAGCACCACCAAGTCGATCGAAGAAATTGCCACCACCATCCTGCAAGAGATCAAGCCCGAACGGCTGGTCTACTGAAGAAGGCTTATAGAGCGTCAGATCGGCAGCGTGTAGACCAGGGCTGCGGCCCGTTCGGCGGCGTTGTGACCCTGCAAAGCCAGGTCCCATTCGGGGCCGGTGGCACCGGTCTCGGGCACCAGGCCCTGGGTCATCACCGTGACCTCTTCCACCATGGCATCGAACTCGGCGGCAAGTTCGCGCGACGGCAAAAACAGCCGCGCCACCATCGACCCGCCCGAGTCGATCACCACCAGATAGCGCGCCGGTGGCCGATGGGCGGTCGGGTCGGTGCTGCGCGGCGTTTCCATCCCAAATGTTTGGCTCATGCAGCTATCTTGCCACACCTGGGGCAGCAGAGGTAGCGGCAATTGCGCGACTAGGCATAGGGCCGCACGCAGTGCCGAGACTCCGCTGTGTCTGGCGTATGGTGCTTACGGTCTCTGCCTAATTCACTATATTTTTCATAGCTTCCAGCGCTTTCCATGCGGGCGGTAGAGGCCTAAAAATCATAAAAAAAGCCGGTTTGCACCGGCTTTTTTTACCCAAACTTCAGAACTCAGGACTTGCCAAACTGGGCCTTGGCGGCGGCAATGCAGCTATCTTTTGCATTGCCTGCCAACGCATCGCATTTCTGGGCGGCGACCTTGTAGTCGGCATCGCGCTTGTCTTCGGCGGCTTCTTTCTTGACCTCACCCACTTTTTCAGTGGTGCGGGCATCGGCCAGGGCCTTGACTTCGACAGCCTTGGCTTCCTTCACGCACACCGACTTATCGTTACCGGCCTTGTCGTCGCACTTTTCCTTGGCCACGGCGTAGGCGGTCTCGGCCTTCACTTCCATGGCCTTGATGTGGTCAGCGGGCTTCCCGGAATAGGCGTGCTTGAGTTCAGCACTGGCCACTTTTTCCTTGGCCTTGGCCTCTTCCATACAGACATCCTTGGCGTTACCGGCCAACGAACCGCAAGCGACCTTGTCGGTCTTGTAGTCAGCGCTGATACGGGTCTTGCCCACAGCGAAATCGTCCTTGCTGATGTTGGCCGCGTAGGCAGACGACAGCACCAGCATGGAGGCAGCGAGGAGCGAGGCTTTGAAGCTGAAAAGTGTGCGCATGAAAATCCTTTGGATAGGTGGTGAAAGTGAAACTGCAGTGTGCGTGCCGATGGACAGGCACAACAGCAGACAGCGCCGCAGCTGTGCGTAGCGGATGTCCTACACAGGCCGGTACGGCCCAAAAAAACGGCCCCGAAGGGCCGTTGAGCAAGAGTGCGCGCGATCAGGCTCGCGGTTCGCCCTGGCGGTTGACGGTGACGGTGCGGCCCGGTTCGGTGGTCATCTGAACACGATGCTCCTGGCCCCGGAAGTTGTAGGTCACGTCCCAGTAAGCAGGACGGGCGGCGGGCTCATTGGCACAGCGCTGTACATCCTGGGCTGGCTGGCCCCGGTTGCGCCCCACTTGGGAGCCGATGGCGGCACCGGCGACCGCACCACCCGCGGTGGCGATGTCCTGGCCGCGTCCGCCACCGACCTGGTGGCCCAGCACGCCGCCCAACAGTGCCCCCACGACGGCACCACCGATGTTGGCACCACCTTGTTGCTGCACTTCTGATTTCTCCATCCAGCAGCGCTGCTGGGGCGGGCCCACCACGGCACGCACCGAGGTCACATCGGCCTGGTAGAGCCTTTCGTTGTTGCGACGGCGGTTGTCATACACTGGCTCGGGCGGTGGCGCGTAACGGCCATCGTCCACACGGCGGTTGCCACCCACCACCCGCACCGACGACACGCGGTCATTCAGACCCATGGCTGCCAGCGACGGGTAGCGCCCGGGGCGCAGCACCACGCAGCGACCGCCAAACTCCGCGTCTTCGCACACTTCCTGCCGTTGGCCCAGCACCACCACCGAAGAGGCGCGGTCGTTGAAGCCAAAGCGCTGGAAGTTGTCTATCCGGTTCTGGCTGGTAAACGAGCGGCCCTGAAAGTCCTCACGCTCGTAAAAAGTGGCCTGTGCCAGCGCGTGACCGGCGATGACCAGGGTGGCAATGGCCAGAGAGGTTTTGAAACGGGTGTGCATAGCGGTCTCCTTTAGATTTCGGGAAATCCCGGAGCGAGAAGCTCCGGAGATTGGCCGCAGTATCCGCAGCAGTGTTCGCCCTGTGAAGCAGACGGCACCGCCGAACCGGGTAGTGTTTGTCCTACAACCGCAAGGCAATACCTTGGGTTTGTAAGAATTGTCTTACACGGCGTAGCGCGTGTGCCCGATGGCCTGGGCCGGGTTTCAAAGGCATACTGGTCCAGTGTTTTTGTATTTGTAGTTTTCCTGCAGTGTGGATTGCATCCAAACTGCAGAATTTGGTAACGCAGGGCTAGCACTGCCCCGTGCTCGAACCCAGGAAGTAGTGTCAGAGTCTATGTCCCAACTCAAGACGTATATCGTCGAAGACAGCCCCGTCATCCGCGAAAGTCTGATCGCCACATTGGAAGAACTCGTTCCCGTGAAGGTGATTGGTACCGCCGAAGACGAAAGCACGGCCGTGCAGTGGCTGACTGCGCCGCACAACCATGCCGATCTGGTGATTGTGGATATCTTCCTGAAAGCGGGCTCCGGCCTGGGCGTGCTGCGCTCGGCACAGGCAGGCCATGCCCGGCGCAACCTGGTGGTACTGAGCAACTACGCCACGGCCGACATGCGGCGCAAATGCCTGGAGCTGGGTGCGGACCGGGTGTTTGACAAATCCAACGAGATTGATGCGCTGATCACCTACTGTGGCCGACTGGCCGAGGGCGGCACCGGCGATACGGACGCAGCCGTGCTCGCATGACCCCTAGCGTAGGCCACCGCCTACTGGATCAGCCCGTTTTTCAGTGCGTAGTAGGTCAGGTCGCTGTTCGATTCGAGCAGCATTTTCTCCATTACCCGCGTGCGGTAGGTGCTGACGGTTTTGACGCTCAACGACATGCTGACGGCCATGTGGCCGATCGTTTCACCCTTGGCCAGCCGCAAAAACACCTGCAATTCGCGCTCGGACAACTGCTCATGCAAAGGCTTGTCGCCCCCACTGCTCAGGCCATCGGCCAGCCGCTCGGCGACACCGGCGGTGATGTACTTGCGGCCACGGCACACGGTGCGGATGGCTTTGACGATTTCTTCGGGGTCGCAGTCTTTGTTCAGGTAGCCGCTGGCACCCTGGCGCAGCAAGGTGGTGGCGTAGTGCTCTTCGGCAAAGCCACTGAGGATGAGCACCGGCAGGTCGGGGGCGCGGGCCTTGATGGCCACCAGCGCATCGACGCCGCTGTGGTCGGGCATGGAGATGTCCATTACCACCACATCGACCTCGCCTTTGCGCACGATGTCCAGCGCCTCGCGGCCATTGGTGGCTTCGGCCACCACGCAGAAGTCGATCTGGTCGGCAAAAAACTGGCGCAATCCAGCGCGAACCATCGCATGGTCATCAACAATAGCAATTCGGATCATGGTGTGTAAGGGTACTTCTTTCTCCTACATGATCACACATTTTTGACTGAGCCCAAAAGATGAGATTTCTCAAAGTCATCCGTCGCAATCGGATCGTATTTTTGCTGGCCGGTGCTTTCGCTCTATCGATCGTGCTGATCAGCGAAGGCTCGTATTTGCAATCTGTGGGTCGGCTGGACGCGGTGCCCGCGATGGCACAGGCACGCAACAGCATCCAGGACCTGGCCGACGGCATGGTGAATGCAGAAACCAGCCAGCGGGGCTACCTGGTCACAGGCCGCAAGGAATACCGGACACCGTATGAAGAGGCCATCCAGAAAATTGGCGCATCGCTGGCGTACCTGGTGCCGTACTACCGTTCCAAGCCCGAGGCGGCCCAGATTCTGTCGCAACTGCAAACCGCCACCGAAGCCAAGCTGTCGGAGCTGACCCTGACCATCCAGCTGATTGATGAAGGCAAGCCGGATGCCGCAAAAGACATCATGATGAGTGGTATCGGCAAGGAGCAGATGGAAACGGTGCGCAAGGTCAGTGCCGAGCTGCTGGCTTATGAGTCGCGCAACATCACCCAGAACCGCCAGGGCATTTATGCATCCCTGTTGCTCAGCCGCATTGGGGTTGCGGGCTTGACGGTTATGGGACTGCTGGCGCTGTTTATGTACTTGCGGCAAATTTTTCTGTTCACCCAGCAACAGACCGAACTGCAGCGCATGCTGCAAGCCGAACGCGACCGGCTGGAAGCCGAAGTACTGGAGCGTACGGCGCAGCTCACCCAACTGGCCCAGCATTTGCAAACCGCCCGCGAAGACGAGCGCCACCGCCTGGCGCGCAACCTGCACGACGACCTGGGCTCGCTGCTGACCTCCGCCAAACTGGATGCCGCCCGCATCAAATCCCGCCTGACGGCAACCGCTCCCGAAGCTTTGGACCTGTTGGCACACCTGGTGAGCACCCTCAACAGCGGCATTGCCCTGGGGCGGCGCATCATTGAAGACCTGCGTCCGTCTGCGCTGAGCAATCTGGGGCTGGTGTCCACCCTGGAGATTCTGGCGCGGGAGTTTGCCGACAGCACCGATGTACAAGTGCACTGTACGCTGGCCCCGGTCGACCTTAGTCCCGCCGCCGAACTGATGGTCTACCGGCTGGTGCAGGAGGCTATCACCAACATCAGCAAATACGCCAAGGCGCAACAGGTGTGGATCGAACTGGGCACCCAGCATGGAGAGGTGGAAGTGTCAGTACGCGACGACGGGGTGGGTTTCAACACCAGTGCCAAGCCACAGTCCGCCTACGGGCTGGTGGGCATGCGCTTTCGGGTCGAGGCCGAAGGCGGCGTTCTGTCACTGGCCTCCGCCCCCGGACAAGGGACGCTGATACGCGCCAAGCTGCCTGCGGCGGTGCTGAAGGAGTCCACCGCTCCCTAGCGGGCGCGTCTTGTCAGCGGTGTCCTACACGGGCTCCCGCATTCTCCCCACAGGGCTACGGCGACGCAGCCTATCGCCCGCCACAGCAGGGCGGCAGACACTTGGGCATCGCAGCAACACTGCCTGCGACTCCCAAGAACCCGGGCATTCAAGCCGCCCATCTAGCCAAGGAACTGCCATGTTGCACTACGCTGTTGTCTTCTTCGTGATCGCGCTGATCGCGGCCCTGTTTGGCTTTACTGGCATCGCTGCCAGCGCCGTGGGTATCGCCAAAATTCTGTTCATCGTCTTCGCCGTGCTGGCCGTGGCCAGCTTCTTGTTCGGTCTGATCAAGAAAAATTGACCATCCGTTTTTATAGCCCCAAAGGAATCACCATGTTGAATACCCAAAACGCAGAACCCACCAACACCCTGGCCGACCAGGCTGCCAACACCGCCACCGATGCCATCAAGACGACACAGCGCGCGGCCAACAGCACGCTGGACAGCCTGAACAACACCGTGCAGGACCTGCGCCGCCAAGCAGCACCGCTGCTGAACCGCGCTGCTGAAAGTGCCAATGCCTACCTGCAGCAAGGCCTGGATGCTGTCCACGGTGGCTCCGACAAAGTGCGTGCCCAGGCCCGCAGCGCGTCGACCCGCACCGTCAACTACATCAAGGACGAGCCAGTCAAATCCATCCTGATCGCGGCGGCAGCCGGTGCCGTGCTGACCGCCCTGGTGCAGATCGCCAGCCGCTCGCGCGACGATAGCTAAACCCACAAGACCCCTGCATATGCACCCCCTGCTCCGCCTGGTGGCGACCCAGCCTCAGTTGCTGGTCGACCACGTCGAGGCCTATGCCGATCTGGTGGCCGAAGAAATCGGCCATGTATCGAGCGCCTGGAAGCTGCGTATCTTGCTGTACGCAGTTGCCTTGTGCAGCGTAGTGGTGGCGACGGTGCTGGCAGGGGTGGCACTCATCCTGTGGGCTGTGGTGCCATTTTCGGAAATGCATGCGCCGTGGGCCTTGGTGGCAGCTCCGCTCTTGCCTATCGCCGCGGCCATCTGGTGCCTGATCGCTGCACGCCGCGAAACCAGTGATGGCTTTGACAATCTGCGCCAGCAGGTCAAGGCCGATATAGGGATGTTGCGCGAAGTGAGCGCACCGTGAGCACGGCTTTGGCTCTGGCGGAGAGCACCGCCACAGAGCGCTTGGAAAGCTCACGCGCCTTGCTACGCCAGGCCATGCAGGGCAGGTCCAAAAACAACCCGGCTGCAGGCACGCCTGCATCGGCACCGGAATGGCTGACCCAGCTAAAGGCGATTCCGATGGTGTCGGTACTGGTCGAAGCCGTCGGTAGCTGGTGGATGCAGCACCCGCTGCGCGTCGCCAGCCAGCTTGCGGCAGAAACCACGCTGGCCGTGGTGCAACCCCTGGCACGGCGCAACCCGCTCGGTTTAGTCTTGGGCGCCCTGGCCCTGGGTGCCCTGGTAGCCTGGACACGCCCCTGGCGGTGGGTGCTGAAACCCGCACTGTTTGCCGGGCTGTGGTCCCAATTGCTATCCAAAGGCATTGCCCATTTGCCACTGAAATCGTGGCTGGCAGCCTTGGGGGCGGTGACATCGCAAAGACCGCCCGCACAGGCACCCGCCACCACTTCGCGCAAGTGAGTTCAGCATGCTGCGGCGCAGGTTCTTCAAATTTCGGCTGTATGTGGTCGGTGGCGCACAAAACTCCATGCGGGCCATCTCCAATCTCAAGGCGCTGTGCAGCACCCATTTGCCCAACCGGCACAAAATAGAAATCATTGATGTACTGGATGAACCCCAGCGCGGACTGGCAGATGGCATCTCCATGACACCCACTTTGGTAAAAGTAGCTCCTCAGCCGGAGTTGCATATCGTGGGTAACCTGAGCGAAACCCCTACCGTGCTGCGGGACTTGGGATTGGACGCTTAAGCGGTATGGCCCTCGATAATTCACACCCTGCGGTCACTACGTCCCAGGAGGTCGAAGCACTCATCGAGGTATTGCACGATGCTGAGCAGCGCCTCGAAGAGCTGACCGGTGGCCAGGTGGATGCGGTCACCAACCAGATTGGCCGGACACTCCTGCTACGGCGTGCCCAAGACAATTTGCGCCTGCACGAGGCCAGCAAGCAAAACGCCATCCTCAACGCTTTACCCGCCCACATTGCCCTGCTCGATGGCCAGGGGATCATTATCTCGGTCAACAACGCGTGGCAACGGTTTGCCAACGCCAACGTACTGCACAAGGCAGACCACGGGCTGGGCCTGGACTACCTTGCAGTATGCGACGCAGCCGTGGGAGATGCCGCATCGGAAGGGGCGATGGTGGCAGCCGGCATCCGTTCGGTTTTGGAAGGTCGGGTACCGAGCTTCTCCATGGAATACCCTTGCCATTCACCGACTGAACTGCGCTGGTTTGTACTGACGGTAACACCGCTGGCAGACGGTGTGCGCAGCGGCGTGGTGGTGATGCACATGGACACCACCGCAAAGAAACTCGATGAGATGGCCTTGCAACGGTTCAGTGCGGCAATGGATGCGATTGCAGATGCCATCTACCTGGTTGACCGGAGCAGCATGCGCTTTGTGCACGTCAATGACGCGGCCTGCAGCATGCGCAGGCAAACCCGCGAGGCGCTGCTGGCACAAATGCCATGGGACACACTGGCCACCTCACGCGCAGAACTGGAACGCACCTACGACAGCATCATCGCCAACGGCGTGGACACCAAGCCGTTGGAAATGCTGCAAAACTTGGATGACGGCAGCAAGGTCTGGCTGGAGCTACGCCGCCACGCGCAATACGCCGGTGACCGCTGGACGATTGTCACTCTGGCCCGCGACATCACCGAACGCAAAAAATCCGAGGACCGCATCCTCCACCTGAACCGGGTCTACGCCATGCTCAGCGGCATCAACGCGCTGCAGGTGCGGGTGCGCGACCGCAAGCTGCTGCTCAAGCACGCCTGCCAGATCGCGGTCGAAGAAGGTGGCTTCGTGGCCAGCTGGATGGGCCTGGTAGACCATGGCAGCATGAAGATCGTGCCCGTAGCCTCGCACGGCCTCGACAGCGGTTTCCTGGCTATCCTCGAAGAGCGCATGGCCTCCGAGGTTTTTGAGCCACAGAAAAGGTCCCTGGTGAACGCCGTACTGGGCGATAAATCGGCGGTGGTGTCCAACGATCTGCAAAACGACCCCAAGGCCTTTTTCCCCCAATTCCACCAGCAGCAAGGGATGCGCTCGGCCGTATTGCTGCCGCTGATGATCGAGGATGAAATCGTCGGCGTGTTTACGCTCTACGCCCGTGAGCTGGATTTTTTTGGCCCGGAAGAAATGGCCCTGCTGAAAGAACTGTCGGGCGACATTGCATTCGCCATCGACCACATCGACAAACAAGACCAGCTCAACTACCTGGCCTACTTCGATGCACTCACCGGGCTGGCCAACCGGCATCTGTTTCTGGAGCGGGTCACGCAGACCATGCGCAGTGCGGGCACCAACAAACAGATGCTGGCGGTATTTTTGATCGACCTGGAAGGGTTTAAAAACATCAATGACAGCTTTGGCCAGGCGGTGGGCGATGCACTCTTAAAACAGGTTGCAGGCTGGCTGACACGCAACGTGGGCGATGCCAACCTGGTAGCGCATATCGGGGCCGACCACTTCGCCGTGGTGATGCCCGAGGTCGCCCAGGCAGAAGAAATCGCACGGGCACTGGAAAAAGCAAAGAACGAATTTCTGGAGCACTCCTTCAACCTGAATGGTGTGCTGTTTCGCATCGCCGCCAAAGTCGGGGTTGCGGTATTCCCGAACGATGGAACCAGTGCCGACATCCTGCTAAAGCACGCCGAGGCCGCGCTGAAAAAAGCCAAAGCCCGGGGTGACCGCTACCTGTTCTACACCCAGAAAATGACCGAGTCGGTGCTGGGCAAGCTGACGCTGGAAAACCAGTTGCGCCAGGCCCTGGAGAATGAAGAGTTCGTGCTGTACTACCAGCCCAAGATCGCACTGCAAACCGGCCAACTCACCGGTGTGGAAGCGCTGATCCGCTGGAACGACCCCCGCACCGGCCTGGTCCCGCCGGGGCAGTTCATCCCGCTGCTGGAAGAAACCGGGCTGATCTACGAGGTAGGGCGCTGGGCTTTGGGCAAAGCCATTGCCGACCATCTGCGCTGGCGCAAAGCGGGCCTGCCGGCGGTACGCATCGCCGTCAACGTGTCGCCGCTGCAATTGCGCCACCGGGGCTTCATCACCGAGATCCGGCAAGCGATAGGGCAAGACCGGCATGCCGCTGCCGGGCTGGAGCTGGAGATCACCGAGAGCCTGCTGATGGAAGACATCAATCTCAGCATCGACAGCCTGCAAACCATCCGGGCCATGGGTGTCAGCATTGCCATCGATGACTTTGGCACCGGCTTTTCGTCGCTCAGCTACCTGTCGCGGCTACCGGTGGACACCCTCAAGATCGACCGTTCGTTTGTGGTCGGGATGGCGTCCGGGCAGCAGGGGCTGGCCCTGGTGTCCACCATCATTGACCTGGCCCATGCCCTGAACCTCAAAGTGGTGGCCGAAGGGGTGGAGACCGAAGAGCAATCGCGCCTGCTGCAGGGGCTGCAATGCGACGAACTGCAAGGCTTTCTGTTCAGCAAACCGATTCCCGTGGAGGTGTTCGAAGCCCGGTTCCTCTCCTTGTGAGTTCAGTGTGACATCAGCAGATAGCGGTCGGCGTGCTGCAGCAGTTTGCGGGTCACACCGCCCATGGCCCATTCGCGCAAGCGACTGTGGCCGTAGGCACCGGCCACGATGACCCCTGCGCCCTGCTCTTCGGCAATGGCATCCAGCCCGGCTGCGTCGTCGCCGGTGGACAGCACCACCAGCGGCTGGGCCACTACGCCATGCCGCCGCAGCCAGTCCACCACATCGTCCAGACGTTCGTGGGCATTGGCGAAATCGGCGTTGGCTGCCATCTCGGCCACCACCACGTGCGCGGCCTTTCGCAGCAAAGGCAAGGCATCGACCACGGCACGGCGGGCTTCGCGCGAATCCGTCCAGCCCACCACCACCCGGTCCAGCGAGTCGTCTTCCAGCACTGGCGGCACCACAAAGATGGGCCGGCCCAATTGCATGATGAGATCGCTGACCGCCACCCCGCGCGACGGGTCCAGGCTGTCCTTGATACCACGGGCGGTGATGAGCAAATCCGCACTGCGGGCCTCGTGCACCACAAAGTCGGCCATGGGCGCAAACATCACCATGGAACGCCACTCCAGGCCCGCTGCACGCGCTGCCAGTGCGCTGCGGAACTCGGCCTCGGCGGCATCCACCTCGGCCTGCATCTCCGTCTTTTCCTGCGCGATCAGTTCACCCGACAGATAGGCCTCGCCATACACCATCTGCATCGGTCGGCACACGGCAATACCCACCACCTGGGCGTGGAAGCGCTCCGCCAGGTCCCGAGCAGCCTTCAATACCGCCGTGTTCGCATGCCCCGGCTCCAGTTGCACCATCAATCTTGTGTAGGCCATGGTCAGCTCCTTGTGAATAGCAATGTTTCACGGTACCCCCACCCTGCCCGGCGCTCTTTGCGCCAGCGCAACAAAATACGTTACAACCTGTCCATCGCCAGCTTGCCTGCAGTAGCGGCCACTGCACTGGCCACACTGCCCCAGGCCATGTCCACCAGCGACAGCCACAACGGCCAGGCTCTCAAAGTGGCCAGGTTGGATAAATCATAGGTCGCGTAGGCCACAAAGCCAAATAATGCGCCCATCAAAGCGGCACCGTACCAAGCCTCCCCACCGGCCTTGGGGGCGACGACAAACACCACCAGCCCCACGGCATACACCACGTAGAACGCCAGCGCCGCCCAGGCCTGGGGCCGCTCGGCCATCAGGTGGCCAATGCCGTCCTGGTACAGCGACTTGGCGATAAAACCCAGCCACAGCACATCCATGGCCACCATCACCACCGCCACGACCAAACCTGCCACAAGGTATTTGTTCATAACCAGTATTCCCATGCGCGCGCAAACCATTCTTTGAGCCGCAAGTCGATGGCGCGGCGCTGCCAGTCGGCCAGCAGCACCGGTTCGGATTCGGCCAGGTCCTTGTCGAACATGGCCTGCACCTGGCTGCCGAAGTCGGCCCCCAGCACCACCGCGTTCAGCTCCTGGTTATGCAAAAAGCTGCGCCAATCCAGGTTGGTCGAGCCCACCGTGGCCCACACACCGTCGATCAGCGCGGTTTTGGAATGCAGGATGACGCCGCGCCGCTGGTAGATCTTGACCCCCGCTTGCAGCAGTTGTTCGTAGTAGCGCCGCCCGGCGTGGAACACCAGCCACGAATCGGTCTGGCTGGGCAGGATCAAGCTCACATCCACGCCGCGCGCGGCAGCCGCCTTTAATGCAGCCAGCAACTGCGGATCGGGGGCAAAGTAGGCGTTGGTCAGGCGTATGCTGGTTTCTGCGCTGCCAATGGCCGACAGCAGCGTGACATAGATCTGGCTATAGGGCTCGTCGGGTGAGCTGCCAATGGCGCGTACCACCTGCTGGCCCACGCGCTCGGGCGGTGGAAAGTAATTTTTAGCAGCCAGCGGCGGGCCTTTTTGCGCCTCCCAGGTGGCGATGAACAGCTTCTGGAACTCTGCCACCACCGGCCCCTGCAACTGCAGGTCGGTGTCGCGCCAGGCCAGGCTGTCCTCGGTGGGCACCGCTATGTTGGGCTTGCGCGAACCGCCCGAGTACACGCTACTGATGTTGATACCACCCAGAAACGCGGTGCGGCCGTCCACCACCAGCAGCTTGCGGTGGTCGCGCTGGTTCAGCGCCCAGGACTTGCGCGCCAGCAATGGGTTGACGGGATTGAACTCCAACACCTGAATGCCACTGTCGGTCAGTTGCTGGAAAAACGCCGCCGGGGTGCCCAGCGTACCCACGCTGTCGCGGACCAGGTTCACCTGCACGCCCTGGCGCTGCTTGGCTATCAATGCCTGGGCAAACTGCTGGCCTACCTCGTCGTCTTCCAGGATGTAGGTTTCCATGTTGATGTGGTCTTGCGCCCCCGCAATGGCCGCAAACATGGCCCGGTAAGTGGCCGGGCCGTCTTGCAGCAGCCGGACCTGGTTGCCCGCCGTCAGAGGGCTGCCCACCATGGCTTCTTCCAGCGCCAGGTGCCGGTCAAAAATATTGGTGGGGGTAGCCTGGCTTTGCAAGCGCGCCAGAATCGCCTTGCTTTGCTCTGGCGAAAGCGCACCGTGCGAGCCCGCCAGGCGTATCGGTGTACCGCGCGGCTGGGCGATCTGGGGGGTGATGGTGGGCAGGCTGCTACAGCCCGCCAAAACCAGGCAGCAGGCGGCCACCACAGCCAGCAAAAAACCCATACTTCGCACCCCTTTTAGTATTTAGCCGTCACCCGCCAGACCACATTGCCCACATCGTCGGCCACCAGCAGAGCGCCCTGTTTGTCCAGCGCCACGCCTACCGGGCGGCCATGCGCCTTGCCTTCGGCGCTCAAAAAGCCCGTTAGCACATCCACTGGCATACCCACGGGTTGCGTTCCCAGAAACGGAACAAAAACCACTTTATAGCCACTGTGCGGCTTGCGGTTCCAGGAGCCGTGCTGGCCCACAAACATGCCGTGGGCAAAGGCCGCTGGCAGGCTGGTGCCCTCGGCCGAAGCCAGACCCAAAGGCGCAGTGTGCGCCCCCAGGGCGTAGTCGGGTGCCAGCGCTGTGGCCACCAGGTCGGGCTGAGGCGGCTGCACCCGCACATCCACGTGCTGGCCGTAGTAGCTGTAGGGCCAGCCATAAAAAGCGCCTTCGCGCACCGATGTCATGTAGTCGGGCACCAGGTCGCTGCCGATCTCGTCACGCTCGTTCACCACCGTCCACAGCGCGCCACCGGGGGCGAAGGCCATGCCGTTGGGGTTGCGCAGGCCGCTGGCATAGATGCGGTGGGCCCCGGTGCGCAGGTCCACCTGCCAGATGGCGGCCCGTCCCGCCTCGGCGGGCATACCACGCTCGCCCACGTTGCTGTTGGACCCCACGGTCACAAACAGCTGCTGGCCGTCCGGGCTGGCCACCAGATTCTTGGTCCAGTGGTGGTTGATGGGGCCTGCGGGCAGGGCCACTACCTGTTTGCCGGGTGTGCTGATATGCGTATCGCCCGGGGTGTAGGGAAAGCGCAGGACCGCATCGGTATTGGCCACGTACAAATCCGAACCCACCAGCGCCATGCCAAAGGGCGAATGCAGGCCATCGAGCAGTACGGTGCGCACATCCACCACGCCGTCGCCCTTGCTGGAACGCAGCAGAGTGATGCGGTCGGCACTGGCACCGCCCGCCCCTGCCCAGCCCATCACCAGGCCCATCACCCAGCCCTTGATACCTTTGCTGTCCTCGGGCTTGGCCGGGGCGTTGGTCTCGGCCACCAGCACGTCGCCATTGGGCAGCACGTACAGCCAGCGCGGGTGCACCAGGCCCGTGGCCAGAGCAGCCACCTGGGTACCCGGCGCAGCGGTGGGCCGCATGCCCTGCGCCCACGGCTGGGCGGGGGCGATATTGACCGTGGGCAGCACCGTGACCACCGGCGCGGGCAGCACGGGCTGGGGGCCGGTGCCGTCTGCCACCGACAGCCGCGCCATCTCGCCGCAAGCTGCCAGCAAGGCCACGCCCGCGCAGGTCAGCGCGGTAGCAGCTTTCACGCTAGATCCTGCCCATCAGCAGCAGCACGATGATGATCACCACCACCAGCCCCAGGCCGCCGGTCGGGCCGTACCCCCAGCTGCTGCTGTGCGACCAGGTCGGCAGCACGCCGATCAGCATCAAAATTAAAACGATCAGAATGATGGTGGTAAGGCTCATGGAAATTTCCTCGTATTGGATGGACAGCAGCGGTTGCTGCATGCCACCAATCTAGGGCTTGGCCACGCGCTTTACCGTGCGCTAGCGCACATAGCAAGGGTGCGTCTGGCGTAAATGTGCCAATGTGTCGACGCACTCCAGCACCACGGGGCACACCGGGTGGCCTGCGGCATCGCGCACCACGGACTCGCGCAGGCGCGTCAGTACCGCTGCAAACAGCAGCTCCCAGTCTTCGAGCGCGACCCGGAAGGCCTCGTCGGGCAAGGGGTTCAATGGATAAGATGCGGGCATAAAAGCGTGAGATAAACGTAACGGTTAACTGTATGGGCCCCAGTGCCTGGACAAAGTGTCAAAAGACATGGTCTCCTGACCCCCACAGGCCCCCACAGCCCAAGAAGGACACAACATGGATGAAGTCCGGTGCAGCGCGTGCCCCCTGCGGCCGCTGCCTTTGTTTATCGAGCAAAACGGCGACGAGCTGGCACTGGTGCAGTCGCTCAAGCGCCGCGAGATCCATCTGCGCGCGGGCGAAACCCTGATCCATGAAGGGCAAACCGATGCCCCGCTGTACACCCTGCGCAGTGGCTGGGCCTTTCGCTACAAGACCCTGAGCGACGGGCGGCGGCAAATCTTGACGTTTTTACTGGCGGGCGACTTCATTGGCGTGCAGCAAAAAATGGGCGATGCCTCGGCCCACGGCGTGCAGACGCTGACCGATGCGCAGCTCTGCGTGTTTCGGCGCGATGCCTTGTGGGAGCTGCACCGCCAGTCGCCCGCCATGGGCTTCAGCATCACCTGGCTGACCGCGCACGAAGAGTCGATGGTGGACGACACCCTGCTGTCGGTCGGGCGGCGCAGCGCCGAGGAGCGCATCGCCATGCTGCTGATCATCTTGTTCAAGCGCGCTGCAGCGCTGCAGCCCGACGGTGGCAGGGCCGGTGTGCCGTTTCCGCTGACCCAGCAGCACATCGCCGACGGCCTGGGGCTTTCGTTGGTGCACACCAACAAAACCCTGCGCAAATTGGAGCGCCGCGGCCTGCACCACATCGAAGATGGCACCCTGCACATGCGCGATGTCAAAGCCCTGGCCCGGCTGGCCGACCTGTACGGCGACGGCAAGCCCCAACCGCGCCCGCTCATCTAGCTACATATTTAATAGCTACTTACGCACACTCAATAAGCGCTAGAGGCCTAAAACACCTATTATTTCTTGCCTACTGAGCGCTGTGTCAGTGCCGCACAACCCGCCGCACCGCGCTGGGCGGCATCGGCATCGCCCAGATCGATCCACGGGATCACCGCGGCCAGCGGGTTCACCAAAGCCAGCAGCAGCGAGGCCGCCGCTTTTTTGGCCAGCGGGCCTTTCTCCAGCGACACCTGGGGGTTGCTGAACGTGCCCTGCACCTTGATCGGCGTGCGCACGCTCAGCGGGCTGAAGTCTTTGGGAACCACCACGGCGCGCAGGTCCAGCGCCTCGGTGGCCAGCGACAGCGAACCGTCGATCCACACGGCCGAGTCGGCGGTGTCCACCACCATCACCTTGGGGCGGAAGCTGCCGTCTTTGGCCACCAGATCGGCTACGGCGCACTGCACCGGCAGGGCATCGTCGCCCTTGACCAGCATACCCAGGCCCTGGGCGATGTCCAGCCCGGCCAGCTCCACGCCCAGGTGTGACACGCTGCCGTTGCGCAAGGTGGTGCGGGCTGTGCCCTGCAGGCTGGCCAGAATCTGCGCGGTCGACCGGCCCTGCCCTGCCAGCTTGGCCTCGCCATACAGCTGGCCAGAAACGTAGGGCGGTGCCCCGTTGGTGCGGGTGATTTTGAGCCAACGCTCCAGCCGCACCGCATCCCAGCGCAGATCGGCCGTCCACAGCGCCGTCTGTGCCCGGCCATCCAGCGCCACCTCGCCACGCAACTGGCCCTGGGCCGTGCGGGCCACCAGGTGGTGCAGGCGCAGCACCCCGCCTTGCAGCTCCAGGTGCACAGACAAAGGCTCCAAAGGCTCCAGGTAACTGGTGTTCAGGTCGACCTCGCCAATGTTGATCAGCACATTGGCATCCATGGCGCGCAAGGCGGGCAGGTCAAACGCGCGGTCTGGCAGCACCCGGCCCTTGGCCTGGGCGTTGGTGGCCACGGGGGCTGCGGCATCGGCCATCTCGGCAGAGGTGGTACCCACCACCGGCCCCAGGTCGACCAGCAGCAGGCGGCTGCCGCCCAGCTTGCCCGACAGCAAGGGCACCCGGCCCGAAGGCTCGTATGTAAACGCCCCATTCAAACGGCTGGCGCCCACGGTGGCATCCTTGACCACCACCTGCCAGCGCCCACCGGTCTTGACCAGTGTGCCGTTGGTTTTGAAAGCCGCCGTGGTAGGCAAGGTGACCCCCAGCGGGTCGCCCACCGCCGCCAGCGACGGACCCTTGAGGCTGAAATCACCGCTGAAGTTTTGCGGCTGCAGGGCATCGGGGGCGGTGCCCTTGAAGTCGAGCTGCGCGCGGCCCACGGTGGCGTTGAGGGTCACGGCCACCGGCAGCGTCGATGTCTTGCCACCCTCGGACGGCAGCACCGCCGACGAGGCCAGCTGGATCTTCAACGGCTGCTTGCGGTAGCGGCCTTGGGCTTCGATCTTGACCAGACTGGTGGTCTGCCCATCGGCCTGCACGCTGCCCGGCACCAGCGACAGCGTGGCATCCAGATTGGCCGACAGCGGCGCGTCCACGTAGTGCACCAGGCCGTTGGCGACCCGCAGGGTGCCGAACTCGGGCAAGCGGGTGGGGGTGTCGGGTGCAGCGACAGGCGGTGTCTTGCCAAACTGCCAGGAGGCCCGGCCATCGGCCATGCGCTCGATGTGGCCGTCCAGCGTACGGGCTTGCAGGCTGTGGATGCGGATGGGCTCGCCCTGGTAGGCGCGCCACAGGTCGCCGTAGCGCAACGCCAGCGCCACGTCTTCGGCCCGCAGCATGTGGGTGGTGTTGCTCCAGGCCGGTGCGGCGATGTGCAGCAACTTGGTTTCCAGCCGGATACCGCCGATAAAGCGCACCGCAAAGCCGGTGGCCGCAGCGCCCTCGTCGGCAAACCGCACCTTGCGGTCCAAAGTGTCCGACAGAAAATTTTGCAGCGGGGCCGCCAGAAACGGCCAGCCCCGCCATTCGCCCACGGCCACGCCGCCTGTGGCGCACAGCAGCACCGCCGCCAGCCCCATACGCCATCGGGAGCCGGTTCGTATCACAGTGGTATTCATGGGGGCATGGTAATGGGGACGGGTCAGGACAGATCCGTCAGCGTCTCGTGCGCGCCCAGGGCCACCGGGCGGCCCACCACGGCAGATGCCGCCATGGCCACCATGCGCACCATGCGGCCATGCGGCACGTCCCAGTATTCAGCCTCTTGCGGCACCACTTTCAGCAGGCCCAGGTGGGTGGACTCCACGCCATCGGGAAACCAGGGCCGGGCCAGCGGGGTCCACAAGCGCTCCAGCGCTGCGCGGTCGTCGACCATCTCGCCGTGGCCAGAAATCGACACGTAGGTGGCCTGTTCGCTGTCGCTGAAGCTCAAGTTCAGCACCTGCAGATGCTCTATTTTTTCCGAGCGCAGATCGGTAAAGAACCACAGCGCGCCGTGGCCGTCCATCTCCAGCGGCACCATGGGCTGGCTGACCAGTGCACCATGGCTGTCAAAGGTGGTCAGCATGGCCACGGGAATGGACTCGATCAGGCTGCAAATGTGGCTGAGTTCGGGTTTGGCTTGGGGTTCGGTGTGCATGGGGTTTCCTGGATGGTCAATACCCCATCTTGGCGGCAAGGCGGCTCCCACGCCATCGGTCACAACCGGCTCTGCGTGTGGGTGGTCTCCTACAGCCTCAGACCTGTTCAGCCCATGGCCATGAAGCGGTCGGCCCGCGCCGCATTCAGCACGCCTGCGGGGTTGGCCGCCAGCACTTCGGCCGGGCGCTCGCCGTCCAGCCAGGCATTGGGCTGGGCAAACCAGGCCGCCAAAGCCCATGGCGCATACACCGGGTTCAGCTCGGCCAGCACCGGTGCCAGTTGCGGCAGCGGTGCCATGTCCACCAGATTGAACTGGAACATCGGCATCCAGCTCTGTGCGTGCCAGTCCAGGCACAGCACCTCGCGCCGCGCCACCCAGCGCGCCACTGTCGCCAGATCCGGCCCGCAGCGGCGCATGAACAGCTCCAGCGCCTCCTGCGTTCGCGCCAGCCCACCGCTGGGCCGGTAGCTGTCAAGCAAGGCAATGAACTGAAAGTCCACCCCCAGCGACACCGGCGCAGCACCGCCGCGCACTGCGAAATAGGGCATGAACGGCTGCGAAGTGGGTGGGGTGCTGAAAGCGGGCGTGGGCGGCATGGAATCTCCATGGGTGGGTAGAAGCAGCCTTGACGGTACAAGCCCGCAGCGGGGCAGTCTGTGCGCTGGCGCACGTTGGTGCTGCAATCGTTGGCGAATCCGCTGTAGCGCCTGAATCCATAGCAGTTTGTGCCGAGAGAATTAAGAACGTGTTCACGTTCTAACGACCTGTTTCTTTTGTTGCCACCCCTATGTGCCCTACCGCACGGACGGACTGCACTGCGGGGCCTAAGGTGGTATCACTCCAACCCCCAGCGAGGCAGCCACCATGCCCAAACGAACCACTCCCGCCGTGCGCTCGGTCAACACCGCAACCCCGGCCCGGCGCAGGCCCAACATCCTCAGCTCCGCCACGCCCAAGCTCCCACATGAGCAGGACCAATCGGTCGGCATGACGGACGGCATCCCCAGCAAAACGATGCAGCAGGCCTACCGGGATGTGACCCAGGGCCAGCAGGACACCGACAGGGGTGCCGAGGCCCACCGCGCCTACCAGAAGCTGAAAAAGTAAGCCCACCTGCCTGACACACCAAGGATTCGCATGCCCAAAAAATCTGACCCCACGGCCAAAAAGCAACTCGCCAAAGACAAGGCCGACTTCACCGCCGAAGGCGCTCCGCCGCCCGGCAAGGTGGCCACCAAGGCCCCAAAGACACCCGCCGCCCCCCTGACCACCAACCAGGGCCTGGCCTTCCCCGACAACCACAACTCGCTCAAGGCCGGTGCCCGTGGCCCCACGCTGCTGGAAGACGTCATCCTGCGCGAGAAGATCACCCACTTCGACCACGAACGCATCCCCGAGCGCGCGGTACACGCCCGGGGCGCAGGCGCGCACGGCTTCTTTGAGGTGTATGAAGACATGGGCGAGCTAACCAAGGCGGGCTTTTTATCCACCCCCGGCGTGCAAACCCCGGTGTTCGCCCGCTTCTCCACCGTGGCCGGGTCGCGTGGCTCGGCCGATACCGCGCGCGATGCGCGGGGCTTTGCGGTGAAGTTCTACACCGCCGAGGGCAACTACGATCTGGTGGGCAACAACATCCCGGTGTTCTTTATCCAGGACGCGATCAAGTTCCCCGACCTGGTCCACGCCGTCAAGCCCGAGCCGCACAACGAGATTCCCCAGGCCGCCAGCGCCCACGACACCTTCTGGGACTTTGTAACACTGATGCCCGAGAGCACCCACATGCTGATGTGGGTGATGTCCGACCGCGCCATTCCCCGCAGCCTGCGCATGATGGAAGGCTTTGGCGTGCACACCTTCAAGCTGGTGAATGCTGCGGGCGTGGCCAGCTTTGTGAAGTTCCACTGGAAACCCACCCTGGGCGTGCATGCCCTGGCCTGGGACGAAGCGCAAAAACTGGCCGGCAAGGATGCCGACTTCCACCGCCGCGACCTGTGGGAAGCGATCGAGGCCGGGCAGTTTCCCGAGTGGGAGCTGGGCGTGCAGGTGGTGCCCGAGGAGGACGAGTTCCGCTTCAGCTTCGACCTGCTCGACCCCACCAAGCTGCTGCCCGAAGAGCTGGTGCCGGTGCGCCGCATTGGCCGCATGGTGCTTAACCGCAACCCCGACAACTACTTCGCCGAGACCGAGCAGGTCGCCTTCCACCCCGGCCACCTGGTGCCGGGCATCGATTTCTCGAACGACCCGCTGCTGCAGGGGCGGCTGTTTTCCTACACCGACACCCAGCTCTCGCGCCTGGGCGGTGCCAACTTTCACGCGCTGCCGATCAACCAGCCGAAGTGCCCCATGCACAACTTCCAGCGCGACGGCATGCACCGCCAAACCGTGGATACCGGGCGGGTCGCCTACGAACCCAACACCCTGGCCGTGGGCGTGGAGTTCCGTGCCGACGGCAAGCAAGGGCCCGGCAAGGGCTTCACCAGCGTGCCCGAGCTGCTGGAATCGCCCAAGCTGCGCCAGCGCAGCCCCAGCTTTGACGACCATTTCTCGCAGGCCCGCATGTTCTGGATCAGCCAGAGCCCGGCCGAGCAAGACCACCTGGTAGCCGCATTCCAGTTCGAGCTGTCCAAACTGGGCACGCCCGCCATCCGCCAGCGCATGGTGGACAACCTGGCCCATGTGGATGCCGAGCTGGCCACCCGCGTGGCCGCACCGCTGGGTATCAACGCACCTGACGCGCAGGCCGCCACCCAGTGGCCCGGTTTCCGCCACGCGCCGCACCCGGTGGACGTGGTGGCCTCGCCTGCTTTGAGCATGCTGCCCACCGGCCCCGGCAGCGTGGCTACCCGCCAGGTCGCCATCCTGGTGTGTACCGGCGTGGACGGCACCGCCGTGGCCGCCATGCAAAAAGCCCTGAAGGATGCCGGTGCCACCTTTAAGGTCATAGCCGCCGCACTGGGCACGGTGGAAATGGCTGACGGTGGCCTGCTGGCGGTGGACTGCACGCTGCTGACCACGCCGTCGGTCGTCTTCGATGCCGTCTACCTGCCCTGCCTGGGCATGCACGCCGCCGCATTGATGGCCGATGGCGACGCGGTGCACTTTGTACTGGAGGCCTACAAGCACTGCAAACCCATCGCCGCCTCGGGCTCCGGGGCCGGGCTGCTGGCCAGCCTGGGCATCACCATGCCCACCGACCCCGGCGTGACCCAGCCGCAGCCCGGCGTGGTGCTGGCGGCGGCAGGTGCGCTACCCGCCAGCTTTGCGCCCGAGTTCATCCAGGCGATGACCCAACACCGCCACTGGGACCGCAACGGTTTAAGTACCGTGCCGGCATAACACACCATTTTTGATAGCTGCTTGCGCTTATCGAATAAGCGCTAGAGGCTGATTTGGCATCTAATTTTCAGGAGACAAGCATGCACACCATCACCACCCAGGACAACACCCCGCTGTACGTCAAGGACTGGGGCACGGGCCGCCCGGTCATCCTGCTGCACGGCTGGCCGCTGTCGGCCGACAGCTGGGACGACCAGGCCATGGCGATTGCCGAGGCCGGCTACCGCGCCATCGCCTACGACCGGCGCGGCTTTGGCCGGTCGGGCCAGCCCTGGGGCGGCTACGACTACGACACCCTGGCCGACGACCTGGCGGCGGTGGTCAACTACACCGGCGCGGCGAACACCACCTTGATCGGCTTCTCGATGGGCGGCGGCGAGGTGGCGCGCTACATGTCGCGCCACGGCGGCAAGGGCGTGGTGCAAACCGCCCTGGTGTCGTCCGTGCTGCCGTTTCGCCTGCAAACAGCCGACAACCCCGAGGGCGCGCCGCAAGCCGGGTTTGCAGCCATCGCCGAGGCCTTGCGCGAAGACCGGGCCGGCTTTTTCACCGACTTTTTCAACGACTTCTTTGGCGTGGGTATGCTGAGCCAGCCAGTCAGCGAAGAGCTGCTGGCCTGGGCCCGCAACACCGCCATGCAGGCCAGCCTGCGCGCCACGCTGGAATGTTTGACATCTTTCAGCAGCACCGACTTTCGCCCCGACCTGCCCGCCTTCAAGGTGCCCACGCTGATCATCCACGGCACCGACGACCGCACCGTACCCATCGCCAGCTCGGCCCGGCCCACCGCGCAAGAGATCGGCACCGCCACCCTGTTGGAATACGAAGGCGCACCGCACGGCCTGTTTGCCACCCACAAAGAGCGCCTGACGCACGACCTGCTGGCGTTTCTGGGCAAGTAGATAAATACAAGTCAAATCGGAACCTAGCGCATATGGAATCAGCGCAGGCAGCTCTTATTTAGATAGCATACGGATTTTGGCTACAGTGGGGTTTATGCCCCATCTGCCGCCACTCAACCTGCGCCAACGTATCAATACCCTGGTATGGGCCCGCCGGGGCCTGCTGTGGGTGCTGCTGCCGTGGGCCGTGTGGGGCCTGGCGCAGCGCCAGTGGGGCTGGCTGCTGGTGCTGGGCATGGGCCTGCTGCTGCGGGCGGCCTTCAAGTCCTGGGAACTAGCCTTGCGCAGGCAGTTCATCCGCGATGCCGCGCTGCCGCGCTTTTTGACCACCCACATCCTGGCCGCCCACCCCGGCCTGCAGGCGCGCGATGCCGAGCTGGTGCTGCGCGGGCTGCGGCAGTTCTTCATGGCGTATTTGCGCAGCGGGCGGCAGTTTGTGGGCATGCCGTCCAAGGTGGTGGACACCGCCTGGCACGCCTACATCCTGCACACCCAGGGCTATGCGCGCTGGTGCCAGACGGCCTTTGGCGGCATGCTGCACCACACCCCGGCCGAAGTGATGGGCAAGAACCGGCAGCACAACAACGGCCTGCGCCGCACCTGGTTTTGGACCTGCAAGGAAGAAAGCATCGACCCGCGCAAACCCAGCCGCCTGCCGCTGCTGTTTGCGCTGGATGCCAAATTCGGCATCGAAGGCGGCTACCACTACACCCCCGACTGCAAAGACATTGGCGCGCAAAGCGATACGGGCGCGTACTGTGGGGCCGACTTTGGCAGCGGCGGTGGCGACGGCGGCAGCGGTGACTTCGGCGGTGCCGACAGCAGCTCGGATGGCGGCGGCTCCGACGGCGGTGGCTGTGGCGGTGGTGGCGATTAGCCCTTGCCGAGTCGGATACCATGCTTGTCCAGCCTTAGACAGGAGCGCACCATGGCCTTGATGGACTTCATCCGCAAACAGTTCATAGACATCATCCAGTGGACCGAGGACGGCGACGGCACCTTGGCCTGGCGCTTCCCCATGGCCGACATGGAGATCCAGAACGGGGCCTCCCTCACGGTGCGGGCCTCGCAGGTGGCGATATTTGTGAACGAAGGCCAGGTGGCCGACGTGTTTGGCCCCGGCACGCACAAGCTCACCACCCAGACGCTGCCGGTACTCACCTACCTCAAAAACTGGGACAAGCTGTTCGAATCGCCGTTCAAAAGCGACGTTTACTTCTTCAGCACCCGCCAGCAGATCGACCAGAAGTGGGGCACGCCCCAGCCCATCACCATCCGCGACAAAGACTTTGGGGCGGTGCGCCTGCGCGCCTTTGGCAACTACAGCTTCCGCGTGGCCGACCCGGCGCTGTTCCACACCGAAATCTCCGGCACCCGCGACGTATACGGCGTGGCCGATGTGGACGGCCAGCTGCGCGGGCTGGTGCTGCAAAACATCAGCACCGCCATTGCCAGCAGCGGCATTCCGTTCCTGGACCTGGCCGCAAACCAGCACGCGTTTGCCCAGGCACTGACCATCCAGCTGGTGCCCGAATTCGCCAAGATCGGCCTGCACCTGGACGGCATGACGGTGCAAAACGTCTCGCTACCCGAAGACCTGCAAAAAGTGCTGGACCAGAAGATCGGCATGGGCATGGTCGGCAACGACATGGGCAAGTTCATGCAGTACCAGACGGCGCAGGCTATCCCCAAGTTCGCCGAAGGTGCGGGCGGCGGCGGTGGCATTGCGGGCGATGCCATGGGCCTGGGCGCCGGCGTGGCCCTGGGCCAGGTGCTGGCGCAGAACCTGCAGGCGGGCTTGCAAGGCAACGCTGCACCGGTGGGCATGAAGCCCGACGAAGTCATGGCCACGCTGGAGAAGCTGGGCGACCTCAAAACCAAGGGCATCCTCACGCAGGAAGAGTTTGACTCCAAGAAGGCAGAACTCCTCAAAAAACTGGTCTAAACCTTTCGCCTTTCGATCTCTGTGGCGACCCCGTCCCCCCAACGCGCCTACCGCGCGCCCTGCCCTGGCTGCGGCGCACCGGTCGACTTCCTCAGCGCGCAGTCCACCCATGCCGTCTGCGCCTACTGCCAAAGCACCGTGGTGCGCAATGGCGAAACCCTGGCGCGCATCGGCAAGATGGCCGAGCTGTTCGACGACCACAGCCCCCTGCAACTGCAGGCCAGCGGCAGCTGGAAAGCGCAGGCCTTCACCCTGGTGGGCCGCCTGCAGTACAAGTACGCCGAGGGCACCTGGACGGCATGGCACGCGGTGCGCACCGACGGCACCAGCGCCTTTTTGAGCGAAGACAACGGCACCTACGTCTTCACCACGCCGCTGCAGGCCCAGCGCGCCATGCCGATGGCCGAGCAGTTCCGCGTGGGGGCCACCACCGCCATCAACGGCAAAACCTTCAGCGTGGCCTCCAACCAGACCGTGTCGCTGATTTCCGCCCAGGGCGAGCTGCCGCACCTGCCTGCGTTGGGTGAGCCCTTTGCCATGGTGGAGCTGCGTAGCGCGGCGGGCGAAGTGCTCAGCGTGGACTACGGCACCCGGCCCCCCAGCCTGTCCATCGGCACGGCGGTGCTGTTGGAGGATTTGCAACTGGTCGGCCTGCGTTCGGATTCCGTCAAAGACGAGAAAGGCCGCCAGTTCGACTGCCCCAGCTGCGGCGCACCGGTGTTCGTCAAGCTGGCCAACAGCAAAAGCATCACCTGCGGGTCCTGCCACAGCCTGATCGACCTGACCGGCGGCATCGGTGCCGAACTGCGCCACGCCACACAAGACGACCCGGTGCAGCCGCTGATCCCGCTGGGCCAAACCGGCAAGCTGCAGGGCGTGGACTGGCAGGTGGTGGGTTTCCAGCACCGCATGGGCACTGCGCCGGGCGATGACGAGCAGTTTGGCTGGGAGGAGTATTTGCTCTTCAACGCCAAGCGCGGTTTTTTGTTTTTGGTGGACAGCACCGAGGGCTGGAGCCTGGTGAAGCCCACCACCGGCGCGCCCGAGATGTCCGGCAGCGGCCAAAGCGCCACCTACCTGGGCAGCCGCTACCAGCTCAAGGAAACCTACAACGCCGAGACCAGCTACGTGCTGGGCGAGTTCTACTGGCAGGTGCAGCGCGGGCAGAAAACCAGCAACCGCGACTTCGCCAGCGGCAAAAGCCTGCTGTCCATGGAGCAGTCTGCCCAGGAAGTGACCTGGTCGGTGGGCAGCCAGATTGACAGCGCCCTGGTGGCCACGGCCTTCAAGCTAGAGGGTAAAAAAGACCTGCTCAAACGCAGCGATGCCAGCCCGCTGGGCATGGACATTGCGGGTATCGCGCCGAAGACGGTGATGTGGATCATCGTGATCGTGGTGCTGCTGGTGATCGTGCTCAGCACCCGCCGCAACTGCGACCCGAATGTTGAAAACTGCAGTTCCAGCACCCGCACCTCGGGGGGCTCGTACGGCGGGTACTCCAGCGGTGGCGGGCATAAATAACTTTTGAAGGAGATTCCCATGGAAATCGAATGGTTGAAGGCCGGAGTCGTCATGGGCTCCATCGTGTACGCGCTCATCGGCGTGGCGATTTTTGGGCTCTGCTTTGTGCTGATGGACAAGCTCACGCCCTACAAGCTGTGGGAAGAAATCATTGAAAAGCAGAACCTGGCGCTGGCCCTGGTGGTGGCCGCCATGTCGCTGGGCATCTGCATCATCGTGGCGGCCGCCATCCACTGATGCGGACTGAGAGCGCCGGGCCGCGCCCGGTCGAGATGGCGCTGCTGGCCAGCGTGTTTGTGGTGTCGGCCTGCGGGCTGGTGTACGAGCTGGCGGCGGGCGCGCTCGCATCCTATCTGCTGGGCGACTCGGTGCTGCAGTTCTCCACCATCATCGGCACGTACCTGTTTGCCATGGGCATTGGCTCCTACCTGTCGCGGTTTTTCGAGCGCCAGCTCCCCGCCCACTTTTTACGCATAGAACTGCTGGTAGCGCTTATTGGTGGGGCGCTACCAGCTCTTCTTTTTGTAGCAAATGCCTACATGCCGGGGGCTTTTCGCCCGCTGCTGTACAGCCTGGTGGTGCTGGTGGGCACGCTGGTGGGGCTGGAGATTCCGCTGGTCATGCGCATCCTGCAGCGCAACGTGGCCCTGAAGGACCTGGTGTCGCAGGTGCTGACCTTTGACTACCTGGGCGCGCTGGCGGTGTCGCTGGCCTTCCCCCTGCTGCTGGTGCCGCACCTGGGCCTGATCCGCACCGGGCTGCTATTTGGCCTGATGAACGCTGCCGTGGCGCTGTGGGCGCTGTGGCTGTTTCGGCACGAACTGCGCCAGTTCAGGGCCCATGTGCTGGCCTGCTTTTTTACGCTGGCCGCACTGGGCATGGGCATGGCGGGAGCCGACCAGATCACCACCTGGGCCGAAGACAAGCTCTACCAGGACCGGGTAGTCATGGCCAACACCTCGCCCTACCAGCGCATCGTGCTCACCCATGGGCCGGGCGAGGGCAAGGCGGGCTACCGGCTGTTTTTGAACGGCAATTTGCAGTTTGCCCAGCGCGACGAATACCGCTACCACGAGGCCCTGGTGCACCCGGTGATGTCGGCCCACGGAGCCCCCAAAAAAGTGGCCGTGCTGGGCGGTGGCGACGGCATGGCGGTGCGTGAGATTTTGAAATACCCCGGCGTGGAAAGCATCACCCTGGTCGAGCTGGACCCGGCCATGACCACCCTGTTCAGCCAGCAGCCCGCGCTGGTGCAGCTCAACAGCGGCGCGCTGCTCTCTCCCAAGGTGCACACCGTCAACACCGACGCGTTCAACTGGCTGCAAACCACCACCGAGACCTTCGACGTGATCGTGGTGGACTTCCCCGACCCCACCAACTTCGCCATTGGCAAGCTCTACACCAACTCGTTCTACAGCCTGCTGGACCAGCGCCTGGCCGCCAGCGGCTACGCCGTCATCCAGACCACCTCGCCCCTGGTGGCCCGGCAAAGTTTCTGGACCGTGGCCACCACCATCGAATCCGTGGGCCTGACCGCCACGCCCTACCACGCCCATGTGCCCAGCTTTGGCGAATGGGGCTTCACCATTGCCAGCCGCCGCCCGTACCGCATACCCACCACCCTGCCCGATGGCCTGCGCTTTTTAACCCCGCACAGCCTGCCCGCGCTGTTCGACTTCCCGCTGGACATGGCCCGCGTACCCACCGAGGTGAACCGCCTGTCGAACCAGGTGCTGGTGACGACGTATGAGGCGGAGTGGGGGCGCGTCGCAGCCCGTTAGATAAAGCCTACGGCCACCCGCGCCGCCGCCAAATCCCACGCTGCCTGGCCCACGGTTTTGAACACCGGGGCTAACGCTGACCGGGGCAAAGGCGTGGCCAGCACCGATGCCAGGCTGCGCACCTGGCTCCAGTCCACGCCCGCCTGCAGCAGGTCGCCCGCTTCGTGTTGCGCGCCGCCCAGGTCGTCCACCACGATCTGGCGGCTGTGCAGCAGCGCCGGGGGAAATTCGGCCATGTCCGGCTTGAAAGCCCCCACGCCGATGGCCAGGGTGTGGGCCGCGATGTGCGCGGGAATGACCGGGGTGCGCGAGGTGGTCAAGGCCAGCACCAGGTCGGTGGTGGGCAAAGCGTGTTCCAGATCATCCACCGCGATGGCCCGCACCTGCGGATGGCGTGTCTGCAACGCCGCACAAAACGCCTGTGCCGATGCCAGGCTGCGGGCCGCCACCCAGAACTGCGCGATCCCCAGGTGCTCCACCAGCGCATCCGCATGGGCGGCGGCCTGGGCACCGGTGCCGATCAGCAGGGCCGTCGCGGGCTTGTGCACCGCCAGTGTCTGGATGCCCAGCAGCGTGACGGCAGCCGTACGGCGGGCGGTGACGGTGGGGCCGTCCAGCAGGGCCAGGCGGCGGCCGGTGGCGGTGTCTATCACCACCACCTCGCCCTGGATCACCGGCAGGCCCTGGGCGCCATTGCGCGGGTGCACGGTGACCAGCTTGGTCACGCTGAGGTCGTGCGCCACGGCGGGCATGGCCAGCAGCACGCCGCCCTCGGCCATGGGCACCACCAGACGCTCGGGGGCGTTGATCTGCTGCTGCGCCAGCTCCTGAGCGGCCTGGGCCACGGCGGGCACTAGCTGGGCGTAGGGCAAGGCCCGTGCGGTCTGTTCGGCGTTGAGTATTTGCATGGCGTTACCGTAAAAAGAAACCGGTGGGGAACGGGTCCAGCTCTTCCAGCACCCACTGGTGGTGGCCCATGATGTGGGCGCTGCCGGTGACTTCGGTGAGCGCGCCGTCAAACTCGCCGACCTTCACCGCCTGCGTCACCTTGACCTCGAACTGGCTGCCCACGATGCTGCCGTTCACATAGGTCTGCCCCAAGGGCAGTTGCCCGCGCAGAAACAGTTGCGCCGCCCGGCCCGAGGTGCCGGTGCCGGTGGGTGAGCGGTCGACCTCGCGGTCGGCAAACACGCAGACGTTGGACTGGTCCACCCCGTCGCAGTTAGGCGCGCTGTCGATGATGCTGCCGTAGAGCTGGTCCAGCCCCGGCTCCAGCGGGTGCTGGATCTTCACCTGGGCGATGACGGCCGCCTTGGTTTCTGCGCCCAACTGGATCAGTGAACGGACCAGTTCCGGCTTTACCGTCAAACCCGCCTGCTCGGCATTCAGGTAGTAGTAAAACGCCCCGCCAAACACGATGTCGCCGCGCACTCGGCCGAAGCTGGGCGTATCTACCTCCAGATCGCGCAGGTAGATAAAGGCCGGTACGTTTTTGAAAGTGACCTTGCCCGCGCGCTGGCCGTCCCACTCCACAAAGGCCTCGATGAAGCCCGCCGGTGCATCAAAGCCGATGCGCGTCAGCGGGCTGGTGCGCTGCACATAGCCCAGCTCCACCAGCACCTTGCCCAGGGCGATGATGCCGTGGCCGCACATGTCGCTGTAGCCCTCGTTGTGGATGAAGATCACGCCAAAGTCGGCCCCCGGCGTGGTGGGCGGCAGCAGGTAGGCACCGTACATGTCGGCGTGGCCGCGCGGCTCGTTCATCAGAAACTGGCGCAAGTCATCGCGGTGGGTTTTGAGCCAGGCGCGCTTTTCCAGAATGCCGGCGCCGGGCACGGCGGGCAGGCCGGAGGTGAGTATGCGCAGCGGCTCGCCGCCAGTGTGCGCGTCCACGGTCTGGACGGTACGGACAAGGTTCAACATGGGTGGTTCCAGCACAAAGGAAAGAAGAAAAACGGCGGTGTAGAGACCACAGCCGGGCCTTTACAACTGGTTTTATTCTAGGCAGCCCCTGAAGCTGGTGCACTGCGCAGCTTGGATGGAAAATGCCCCGGACGCTTTGCATCCCACCGGAGAACCCTATGCGCCCCTCGATTTACGCCTTGCTTACCGCCTGCCTGCTGGCCAGCAGCACAGCGCAAGCCAGAGACACCACCCCGGCCACCCTCACCGTGAACGAGCGTCTGCACAACGCGCAAGAAGCCATCCAGGCCAAGGACTGGAGCCGCGCGCAAACCGAACTCACCGCCGCGTTGGAAGACGAACCCCGCAACGCCGACATCCACAACCTGCTGGGCTATACCGCGCGCAAAAGCAGCCCACCCCAACTGTCGCGGGCCTTCTTCCACTACAAGATCGCGCTCGACATCAACCCCCAACACCGGGGCGCGCGCGAGTATCTGGGCGAAGCCTATCTGATGGACAAGCAACCCGCCGAAGCCCTGAAACAACTGGCGGCACTGGAACAAATTTGCGGCACCGGCTGCGAAGAGTACGCAGACCTGGCTAAGGCGATTGCCGACTACCAAGCCAGCAAGCCTTGAGCGGTGGTCGCGTAGTCTGGACCAGCTTTTCCACCACGGTGCCAAGCCTATCCAAACCGCACCGAGCGCATCGACAGCGTAGCCTCTTCAAAGCCCTGGAACGGGAAACTGATCTTGTCGGTCTCGGTGCTGGCACCCAGGGCGTAGAGCAGGGGCACGTAGTGCTCGATGCTGGGATGGGCCATGCGCCACAGGGGGTGTTGGGCCTTGTCCTGCGCCAGCAGGGTGGGCATGTGGCGCTGCAGCAAGGCCTCGGCGACCATGCCGTCGAACGCTTGCGCCCAGTCGTAGACCTTGGCATCGGGGGACTCGTTGGTCAGGCGCAGGTTGTGCACGATGTTGCCGCTGGCCAAGATCAGCACGCCCTCGGACCGCAGCGCCCGCAATTGGGCGGCCAGGGCCACATGCTCGTCCATGCGGATGCGGGCCGGCATGGCGAGCTGTAGCACGGGAATGTCGGCCTGGGGGTACAGGTGGTGCAGTACCGTCCAGGCACCGTGGTCCAGGCCGCGCTGGGTGTCCACCGCCGCATTCGGCAGGCTGCGGGCAAGCTGCCGGGCCAGCGCGGGCTGGCCGGGGCTGGGGTAGCGCACCTGGTACAGGGCTTGGGGGAAGCCACCAAAATCGTAAATGGTTGCGGGCTGCGCGGTGGCGCTGAGCATCGGCTGCTCGGCCGCCCAGTGCGCCGACACCACCAGAATCGCCCGGGGCCGGGGCAGCTCGCGCCCCAACTGGGCCAGGTGCCGGGTAAACGGCGTGTCGCGCAACGCATTCATCGGCGAGCCGTGGCCAATGAACACCACCGGCATCTTGCCGCGCGCAGGCGGCTGGTCTGCAGCGGCAGCGGCCTGGGCCAGTGGGTGGGCGGCGATCAAAGCCAGGGCGGTTTGAAAAAGGTGGCGGCGGGTCATGGCGGGATGGGAGTGCGGCGGGGCGCGATAGTTCCGAAGCCGCCCGGATCAAGACCTTTATACTATCTTACCCACCGTAAGGAATCCACCATGCCTACCGCCACCCTCACCAGCAAAGGCCAGATCACCATTCCATTGGCCCTGAGAACAGCCTTGGGGCTGCACGCAGGGGCCAAACTGGATTTTGTGCGCCAGGACGACGGCTTCAAGGTAGTACCCCTGCGCAACGGGGTAGAGACGCTCAAAGGCCGGTTTGCCGGACGGGTCACCAAAGCCGTCAGTCTGGCCGCCATGGACGATGCCATCGCCGCCGAGGCTGCTGCTCGCCACGGCAAAAAGTAAGCGCCATGGTCGGGCTCGATACCAATGTACTGGTGCGCTATTTGGCGCAAGACGACGCAAAGCAAGCCGCCATCGCAACCCGGCTGATCGAGCGTGAACTCAGCGCGTCGCAGCCGGGCTTCATCAGCCTGGTGGTGCTGGTGGAGCTGTGCTGGGTGCTCAAACGGCTGTACGCAGCCACCGAGGCAGAGCTGGTCACCGCTGTAGACGACCTCCTGGGTGCTGCGCAGTTCCACGTAGAGCGCCGCGCCGTGGTGCAGGCCGCCACCCAAAGCATGGGCTCCGCGCCCCATGGAAAGGCCGGGTTGACCGACATGCTGATTGCACAGATCGCAACAGCCGAAGGCTGCGCGCACACCCTGAGTTTTGATAAAGGGGCTGTGCACTCGGCGGGGATGGTTTTGTTGGTGTAAATGTACCGCCGCCACTTCCTCGCCTCCACCGCCCTGCCCTTGCTGGGCTGCGCGCCTACCCATGAGACCACCGGCGGCTTCACGGGTATTGCGGTCGAACGCGGCCACCTGCTGCAGGAGGCACGCACCTGGCCTACTCCCCGCATCACCAGCGTGACCCGCCGCACCGACGTGCTGATTGCAGGAGGCGGCGTGGCGGGCTTAGCGGCGGCACGGGCGCTGCGGCTCAAGGGCGTAGAGGACTTCGCCCTGCTGGAGCTGGAAGACCACGCGGGCGGCAACAGCCGAGGCGGCGCGGTGAGCGGCATCGCCTGCCCGCTGGGCGCACACTACCTGCCGGTACCCAGCGACGATGCACCGGATGTGCAGAATCTGCTGGAAGAGCTGGGTGTGCGCCAGCGCGTGGCGGGGCGCTGGGTCTTTGATGAGCGCCACCTGTGCCACAGCCCGCAAGAGCGGCTGTTCCTGCACGGCGCATGGCAAGACGGCCTGCTGCCGGTGCAGGGCGTGGGCGCGGCCACGCTGGCGCAGTACCAGAAGTTTGCGGCCCTGGTTGAGCAACTGCGGCAGCAGGCCCGCTGGACAATTCCCATGCCAAATCGGCCACTAGCGCAGGTACAACAAGCGCTAGCAGCTATCACTTTCGCAGCATATCTTGACAAGCACGGCCTGCGTGATGCGTACCTGCGCTGGTACCTGGACTACTGCTGCCGCGACGACTTTGGCGCGGGCACGGCCACCGTGTCGGCCTGGGCGGGCATCCACTACTTTGCCAGCCGCCACGGCTTCCACGCACCCGGCGCGGACAACGGTGAACGCGACAGCGTGCTGACCTGGCCCGAGGGAAATGGCTGGCTGACGCAGCGCCTGGCCGCAAAGCTGGGTGACCGGCTGCACACCGGACAGGTGATCGTTCGCATCGCCGAGACCCGCCACGGCGTGGAGGTGGATGCGTTCAACACCGCCAGCCAGACGCTGGAGCGTTGGCAGGCCCGCCGCGCCATCGTGGCCCTGCCGGTGTTCGTGGCGGCGCGGGTGGTGCAAAGCCCGCCGAACTTTCTGACCCAGGCCGCCGCCCGCACCACCTATGCGCCCTGGCTGGTGGCCAATATCCACATCGCCACGCCGCTGCACGACCGCCCCGGCCCCGCCCCCAGCTGGGACAACGTGCTGTACGGCAATGGCACACGTATGGGCCTGGGCTATGTGGATGCCATGCACCAAAGCCTGCGCCCCGTGCCCGGTGCCACGGTGCTGACCTACTACCGCGCGCTGGGCGATACGCCCTTTGGTCGACGCTTGCTGCTGGAAAAACCGTGGACCGCGTGGCGCGACGAGATTCTGGCCGAGCTGGCCACCGCCCACCCGGACATCGCGCACAAAGCCATCCGCATGGACATCACCCGCTACGGGCATGCCATGGCCATTCCCACACCCGCAGTTTCAAGCCAAATCGGCCTCCAGCGCTTATTCCGTGGGCGAGAGAAGCTACAAAAATCGCAGCGCTTGGCGTTTGCGCACAGCGACTGGGCGGGGTACTCGGTGTTTGAGGAGGCGTTTACGCTGGGGCACCAAGCCGCCTGATCAGGGCGCGGTGCTGATCCGCGCCATCCAGGCGAACAGCTCGGCCAGGTCGTAGTCGCCGCTGTGCGGTACATCCCAGGGCAGCGCGAAGTCCACCGCGTAGCCCTGGTTCTGCAAGGTGGTGGCCAGAATCACGGGGATGGCCAGCGAGGTGTCGCGGTCTTTGGTGCCGTGGCGGATGCGCCAGTAACGTGCGGTATTGGCCGCGCCGATGTAGGCCATGGCGTTCATCTGCTTGACCGTGTGCGCATCAGCCTGGGTGGCCCCTGAGGCGGTGCTGCGCTGGGCAGACGCGGTGGTGAAATGCTGCTTATCGACCGTGGCGGTGCCGAAAAGCTGGTTCTCGCCACTGCTGAGGTCCAGCGCGTCAAACGCAGGCGGCAGCTTCATGCGTCCGGCATAGCGCACGTAGGCATCCCAGTCCAGCTCGCGCACCACCTTGTTTTGCACCGTGAGCCAGGCCAGGCCGGACAAGTCTTTGCCCGCGTCGAGAGCGGTTTGTGCGGATGCGATCACCAGCGATTGCACGTACGCCTGGAAGCTGCCCTGCCCCGCGCTGTCCAGCGCCAGCGGCTGGCCTTGCGGGCCGCGCAGCGCCAGGCGGTTGAGGTAGGCGGGGAACTGCGCTTTCAGGTCGGCGGACAGGCTGATTTGCGGGGCGCTGAGGCTACCCGCCACCTCTTTGCGCTGCACGTTGAAGTCGAGCATGGAGACCTCGATCTTTTTGTAATCATTCACCCCGTTGAACTGCCATTCGTAGGCGCTGTCGGCGTGCTCCAGGTTGGTGATGGGGCAGTAGGCGGAGACGGCGAAGATGTCGTCCCGCACATCGGCCGCGCCCAGGGCGGCCAGGGCGGCGGCGTAGTCGGGGCTGTTACCGCTGGTGCCCAGCAGGGCCGACAGTGCGCCGCCCGCGCTGGTGCCGTTGGAGATGATTTTTTCGGCATCGCCGGGCATGCGAGCATCGTTAAAGCGCAGGTAGCGCACAGCGGCTTTCAGATCGACGATGGCCGCCGGTGCCTTGCCGGTAGGGGCGGTGCGGCCCCGCGCGCCGGGCGAGGCGACCACAAAGCCTTTGGACAAGGCCACGGCGATGGTGCTGGCACGCGGGCTGTCACCGGGTGGGCCCGTGCGGCCCGTGGGCGTGCCGGGCTTGGCGGGCATGTAGCCGCCGATCTGGTTGGGCAAAAAGATGGGCGCCGTTTGCGCGGTGAAATTCCCCACCGCCTGGCCGTGGAAGTAGGCCTCGGGCACGTAGATGTTGATAGCCTGGTACGCCGCGTCCACCGGGCGGGCCACGGTGGCGAGGTTCTCGTACGCCCGCACCGTGAAGGCTTTGCCATCCACCGTGAGTTGCTGGGTCTGGTAGCGGCTGGGGTCGAATTGCATGGTCGGCGTGGATGGCTGGGGCGTGCTGCACGCCACCAGCAGGCAGGCGGCCAGCGGCCAGATGAAGGGGAATTGCATAGTTGAATGATTATGAGACAAATCAGCCACCAGCGCCCATTTCATCGGCGTAAGAAGCTATCAAAAGCAGAGCATTCAAGGCTTGGCAGGCGCGTCCCAACCGGCGGGCTGGGCATTGCCACCGGCCACCGAGTACAGCGCGTTCGGCGCATTGCGGGTTTGCTGGAACACCTCCAGCGTCTCGCCGCGCATGGCGGCGTAGATGTGCAGGTTGGATACGCCCACCACCGCGCCCAGCTTCTCCAGCAAAAAGAAAATCACGCCGTAATGGACCAACCCGCGCCAGTCGCGCCGTTGCAGCAGGTCACACTCTTGTGCCGTCAGGTTGGCCTCGGCCATGCAGGTCGCAGCATCAGCCAGATAGCGCTGGCGCTGGGCGGGAACGATCAGGCCGTGCAGAAAAGTGTTCAACCGGAAGGCCTTCACGCTGCGCTGCAGGTTGAAGGGGTAGGAGCCCTGCAGACGCTCGGCTCCGGCCAATTGCACGGCCATGGCCTGGCAGTGCCGCTCCACCTCGCCCGCGATGACTGGCCCGGCCAGGTTTTCGTACACCGCTGCCGCAATGCCGGTCATGGACGGCAGGTAGTAAGCCTGGTGCAACTTGCGCACCTGGGACGACAAGGCCCCGCGCATGGTCAGCCACATCATCACCTCCGCCCCTTCCATGCCGCCCAGGGTGGCCAGCTCGGCGTGGGTGAGCGAGGCCAGGCGCTCGGGGTCGTTCTCGAACAACTCCAGGAACTGCATGTCCCAGGGCGTGTTGTTGAAGCCTGCGCGCTCGCCGTGCACCTGGTGCGACAGGCCGCCGGTGGCCACGATAACCACGCGCAGATCCTGCGGGTAGCTCTCGATGGCGCGGCGCAGGGCCTGGCCCAACTTGTAGAAGCGCCGGGCACTGGGCACCGGGAACTGCAAAATCCCCATTTGCAACGGCACGATACGCACCGGCCAGTCGTGCTGGTGCTCCCACAGCACCGACAGCGGCGAAAAACAGCCGTGGTCCAGCGGCTTGCCCTGGAAGAAGGACATGTCGAACTCCTCGGCCATCAGCGACTGGCCGATGTGCGCGGCCAGCGCGGGGTGGCCGTCTATGCCCGGCAGGTCGCGTGCACCGCCGCCCTCGTCGGCCACCTCGAAGCGCTCACCCACGCCCAGCGCAAAGGCCGAGTAATGGTCCAGAAAAAACGAGGTGATGTGGTCGTTGTAAGTGACGATGGCCACATCCGGCTTGACTTCCGCCAGCCATTGCTTGACGGGCTCCATGGCCTCGAAGATGGGCGCCCACACCGGGTCGGCCTGCTTGTCGCGGTCGACGGCAAAGCCAATGGTGGGGGTGTGTGAAACGGCTACGCCGCCGATGATTCGTGCCATGTGGCCACTCCAAAATGACGATTTCAAAATTGCAGCCCCGGCACAGTGCCGAACGCCGGGGTGGCGAAACAGCTTCGCCTTCAATCCGCGATCAGTTACCGGCGGCCAGCTTCTGGTCGATCCAGGCAAAGGCATTCAGCACGTCGTAGTTGCCGGCGTGCCCCTGGTCCCAATGGAGGGCGAAATCGACATCCTTGACCTTGGTGTCTGCCTTCAGGGCGCGGCTGATGTTGTAGGCCACGGTGAAGGAGGTGTCGCGGTCGCGGGCACCGTTGCGGATACGCCAGTGCGTGGTAATGCCATCGGTTTTGCCGATGTAAGCCAGGGCGTTGATCATCTTGTACTGGTTCAACAAGAATGGTTGCTGGGGGGTGGTAGCCCAGGTGGTGCCGGTATTGGCCAGGCCCACATTGCTTTGCTTGGCATTGACCGTGTCGCCGCCGTTGTTGTTGTTCCAGGCGTACTCGGTGAAGTTGGAATACACCTGGGCCGCGGTGCCGAACAGATTGGACTCGCCGCCGCTGTAGTTGCCATAGACCGTGGCACCCGCATACGTGGTGTCGGCGGTAGCGGTGGCGGCAAGCGCAGGCGTTTGCCCCACCTGGTCAAAAGACGGCACGGCCTTGAGCCGCGACTGCTTGGCCACGAACTTCAGGTAGTTCGACATGTTGAAGTTGTTGACCGTACCACTCGCATCCACATCGATGAAGTCGTTCTGGTAGTACAGGGTTCCGCTGCCACCGGCCACACCATTGGCTGCGGCACTGCCGTAAGCGTTGTAGGCAACGAAAGTCTTGCCCGCCTTGACGTGGGTGCTGGCTGCATTCGTGATTTCTTTTTGCAGGGCGGCCAGCATATTGCTGGTGGTCAGCGCCGTGCCGTCGTCATTTTTCAAGCCCAGGCTGGCTTGGTAAGTGACGAACTTATTCTTCAGTGTGGCACTGCCTGTGGGGTCCGGGTTCGAGGCCCGGACCAGCTCAGCGCCACTTGCGTTGACGATCAGGCCCGCTTTCTGGTCCGCCGAGACCAGCGTACGGGTGTCCAGCACATTGAACATCCATTCATAGGCCATGTCGGCGCTGCCCATATCCTGGATGGGGCAGTAAGCCACGACGGCATAGACCTTGTCGCTGATCGAACTATGGCCATTCGTGTCAATACCGGCCGCGCCAGCAGCTTTCAGGTAGGGCAGATAGTCCGCGCTGTCGCCGGTGGCGCCGAGTTGCGTACTCTGCGCACCACCGCCGCTGGTGCCATTGACGACAATGCGGCTGGAACTGCCCGGCATGCGGCTGTCATTCAGGCGCAAATAGCGTACAGCGGCCTTGGCATCCACAATGGCGGCCGGTGCCTTGCCCTGGTAGATGCCATCACCATACACGCCTGCGGGGGCCATCGCGCCACGGCTGCGCGAGGCCATGTTGACATAGACGAAACCGCGGGCCAGCGCAGCCCCCCTCTTGTCGGTATCGCTGGTGCTGACATAGGTGCCGCCATTGACGATGTCGGCTCCGGCGTAGTTGCTGCTGGTGATGGCATCCGTGCCATTCCAGCCTCCCTTGCCCCCCTGGTAGCTGGCAAACCAGCCGGCGTTGTTGACGTTGAGCAAAATGGCGCTGTCTTGCTTGGCTGCATCCACCTCGCGCACGAAGATGTTCATGTTCTGGTAGCCGCAGGCCTGGTTGTCCACCGCGCCAGCTTGTTGTGTCGGGGCCAGCGCCATGGGCTTGCCCACGTAGCACACCTCCCGGTACCAGCGCACCGGCGTGCTCACGCCATCGAGCGTGACCGTGATCGTCGTGTACTTGGCCGTATCGAAAGCCAACTGGCTGTCATATACCCCTGGGCCAACGGCACTGCCGCCGCCGCAGGCTGTGATCAGGCCGGTAGCCGAGATTGCGGCGATGGAGGCCGCCAGTGCGTGGTGTTTGAATTTTTTATGCATGCTTGTCTCTTTGAAAGTTAAGGGAATTGAAGGGGGCCGGTTTTTTGGGTGCGTTTTTGTCTCCAGTCAGCGTGGGAAATACTCAACCGCCAAAGGTGCGCACCAGCACCAATGCCATCGACGGGAACGCCAGCAGCAAGGCAATGCGGATGAAGTCCGACGCCAGGAAGGGCATCACGCCTTTGAAGGTCTCTTTCAGGGGCACGTCTTTGGCCAGGCGGTTGATGATGTAGACGTTCATGCCCACCGGCGGATGCACCAGGCCGATCTCCACCACCATCAGCGCCAGGATGCCGAACCAGATGGATTTGTCGGTGGGTGTCATGCCGTAGAACTCCAGGCCCATCACCACCGGGTAGAAGATCGGAATGGTCAGCAAAATCATGGCCAGGCTGTCCATCACGCAGCCCAGCAGGATGTAAATCAGCAAGATGACCAGCATCACCAGCATGGGGCTGAGGTGCTGGCCCTGCACCCAGGCGGCCAGCTCTACCGGCATTTGCGACAGGGCCAGCGTGCTGTTGAGCATGTCGGCCCCCAGCAGCACCAGAAAGATCATGGCCGTGGCCTGCGCCGTACCCAGCGCACTGGCCAGCACGCCCGGCAGGCGCATGCCACCGGTGGCGATGGCCAGAATGCCGCAGGCTGCCGCGCCAATGGCGGCTGCCTCGGTGGGGTTGGCCCAGCCGCCGTAAATGCCCACGATGACCACCGCAAACACGCCCAGCACCGGCAGCACCTGCCACAGGGCCTTGAGCCGCCCGGCCCAGGGCACCACCGGTCCGGCCGGGCCGATTTCGGGCTTCACCGCTACCATGATCTTGATGACCAGCATGTAGCCCAGCATGGCGATGATGCCGGGCAGCACCGCCGCCATAAACAGCTTGCCAATGGATTCCTGCGTCAGGATGGCGTAGATCACCAGCGGCACCGACGGTGGAATCATGATGCCCAGCGTGCCGCCGGCCGCCAGCGCGCCGGTCGACAAACTGCCCGCATAGCCAAAGCGCTTCAGCTCCGGCAAAGCCACCTGGCCCATGGTGGCGGCGGTTGCCAGCGACGATCCGCAAATCGCCCCGAACCCGGCGCACGCGCCCACTGCCGCCATCGCCACGCCGCCCTTCCAGTGGCCCATGAAGGCCGACACGCAGCGGAACAGCGCCGCACTCAAACCGCCGTGGGTGGCAAACTGCCCCATCAGCAGAAACAGCGGAATCACCACCAGGTCGTAGTTGGAAAGGCGGGCGTAGGCCGTGTTTTTCAGCATGCTGAGCAGCGGCGTGGCATCGCCCCCAGTCAGGTACACATAGCCCGCCGCGCCCATGGTGAACATGGCGATGCCAATCGGCACGCGCAGCACCAGCAGGCCCATCAACAGCACGAACACCCAGCAACCCACCGCAATACCGCTCATGGCTGCACCTCCATGCTGCGGCTCTGGTCCAGGTGCCAGGCGACCATGTAAAAACCGGCCAGCGCCAGCAGTACAAAGCCCGGCACCATGGCGATCTGGCCCCACCACAGCGGCAGGTCCAGGATCATGGTGGTCTCGGCCGCCTCGCGCACGCCGAGTGCGCCCACGGTGGTGCGCCAGGCCAGCAGCGCGCCGACCAGTCCCACCAGCAGGGAGCCCCCGGCATCCAGCCGGTGCACCCAGGCGGACCGCATGTGGGCGGTGAAAAAGTCCACCTTCACATCGCCACCATTCAGGTGGCAGTAGGCAAAAAAGGTGGAGGCGGCAAAGGCGCTGCACACCTGCAGCAGCTCCACATCGCCCGGCACCGGGGCCGACCACAGCTTGCGGCCGACGATGGAGACGATGCTCATGAGCACCAGCAGCACAAACACGGCGCTGCCCAGCACGCTGGCAGCCTTGCACAGGGCCAGCAGCCGGTGGCCCAAGGGGCCGAAAGGGGTCTGCTCCAGCGGCACACCCGGAATAGGTTCTTGCATAGCTAACGGTTTCTCAAAAAGGACAGGACCACGCGTTGCGGTCGAATAAACGGCGAGGGAGGTACAGCGCACACCGCCCAGAAACACCGCAGAACTGGCTTTGCCAGGCTGCTGGTGTTGCCCCCTGCATGTCGTATCTGCTTTTCAAGCAGATACGAGGGGGGGTTGGCGAAAGACGCGAAGCGCTGCAGCCTGGGGGTGTGCTCTTACTTGGCGGAGACGTGTTTGGCGATCAGCGCGCGGGCACCGTCGAGCAACTGCTTGCCGTTGCTGCCTTTGGCGGTGATGTCGCTCACCCAGGCATCGGTGACGGTCTGGCCGGCAGCCTGGAACTTCTCCAGCTCGGCCTTGGGGATCACGTTGGTGGTGTTCTTGGCGGTGGTCTTCTTGCCCTCGGCATCGGCCTGCAAAAACACCTTGCCGATCTGGCCCGACAGGGCCTGGCCGCTGTTGGCATCCAGCACCTTCTTCAGATCGGCGGGCAGGGCCGCGTACTTGGCCTGGTTCATGGCAAACACGAAGGTCGAGGTGTAGATGGCAGGCTCGGCGGGGTCGGTTTCGCTGTGGAACTTCACCAGCTCCTGGATCTTCACCGAGGGCACCACCTCGTAGGGCACCAGCGCGCCGTCGATCACGCTCTTGGCCAGCGCCTCGCCCACCTGGGGCACGGGCATGGCCACGGGCGTTGCGCCCAGGGCGGCCAGCAGCTTGTTGGTCTGGCGGGTGGGGGCGCGCAGTTTCAGGCCCTTCAGGTCGGCCAGGGTCTTGATGGGCTTGTTGACCATGTGGAACACACCATCGCCGTGCACATGGAAGGCCAGCGGGTGCAGGCCCTTGAACTCGTTGGGGGCGTACTGGCCCACGTAGTCCCACAGCGCCTTGCTGGTGGCTTCGGGGTTTTGCATCAGGAACGGCAGCTCGAACACCTCGACCAGCGGAAAGCGGCCGGGGGTGTAGCCGGTCAGCGTCCACACCACATCCACCACGCCGTCGCGCACCTGGTCGATCAGCTGCGGCGGAGTGCCGCCTAGCTGCATCGACGGGTAGATCTGGCACTTCATGCGGTTGGCCGACTCCTTGGCGATGCGCTCGCACCAGGGCTGGATGAACAGGGTCTGCGCATACGAGCCCGCTGGCAGAAAGTGGTGCACCTTGAGGGTGACTTCCTGGGCGGCAACGTTGGTAGACGCCAGGGTAGCAAAGGCTGCGGCAAACAGGGATTTGGAAAGAATCGACATCAGAGGTGTCTCCGTTTTTTGTTACGCAATGGAATAGCGAGAGCGGGGCGGATTGTGCGAAGCGCACTGCGTTTTTGGGAGATGTTGATTTCAAGCCCGTGATAACCTACCGTTATCGCAACATACGGGTTAACCATGAAGCTCGCCACCCTGCGCGCCCTGATCGCCACCATCGACGAAGGCAGTCTGCGCAGCGCCGCCAAGCGCCTGCAGCTCTCGCAACCGGCCATGACCAAGATGGTCCGCGAGCTGGAGGTAGAGCTGTCCACCACCCTGCTGGTGCGCACCTCCAAGGGCGTGGTGCCCACCGCCCAGGGCAAAGCGTTGTACGCCCGGGCGCTCACGGTGTGCAAGGAGCTGGGCACGGCGGTGGACGAGATCAGCCAGCTTGGCGGCCAGATGGTGGGCACGCTGCACATCGGTGCGGTGCCGCTGGCGGTGATGCTGCTGATCCCCGAAACCCTGCGCACCTTTGGCCGCGAGTTCCCCGACATCCAACTGCGCGTGAGCGAAGAGCTCTACCAGGCCCAGATGCAACGCCTGCGCGCCGGGCATGTGGACATCGCGGTCAGCGGCATCCCCACGGGGCTGTCGTCGGGTGAATTCATCGTGGAGCCGCTGCTGCAAACCAGCATGGTGGTGGTGGTGCGCCGGGGCAGCCCGCGGGCGCAGGCCACCTCGCTCACGCAACTGGCTACGGCCAAGTGGGTGTACACCGGCGCGTCCAACGACACCGGCTACGCCAAGCTGCTGTTCGAACACCACGGCCTGCAGGCACCACCCGTGGGCGCGGTGGTCAACTCCACCCTGGCACTGCTGTCGCTGGTGGGCAGCGGCGATTTCGTCGGGCTGATGCCGCAGCAAATCGCCACCCACCCGATGGCCGCACCGTTTCTGTCGGTGGTGCCCGTGCGTGAGGGCGGCCTGCCCCTCACCGTGGGGGCCATCGTGCGCAGCGACGCGGTGGTGTCCCCCGCCATCCGCCACTGCATCGCCCACCTGCACCGGGCTGCCTACCAGATTTCAAGCAAAATCAGCCTCTAGCGCTTATTCCATAAGCGTAAGCAGCTATCAAAACAGGAGTTACCCATGCCCCAGCCCTACCCGCCCATTGCGCCCTACCGTACCGGCACCCTGGCCGTGGATGCCATCCACACCCTGTACTGGGAAGAATGCGGCAACCCCGACGGCGTGCCGGTGCTGTTTTTGCACGGTGGACCGGGTGCGGGCCTGTCGCCCAGGCACCGGCAGTTTTTTGACCCCGCCCACTACCGCATCGTGCTGTTCGACCAGCGCGGCGCAGGCCAATCGACCCCGCTGGGCGAATTCCGCAACAACACCACCCAGTTGCTGGTGCAGGACATCGAGCAACTGCGCCAGATGCTGGGCATTGCGCAGTGGCTGGTGTTTGGCGGTTCGTGGGGTTCCACCCTGGCGCTGGCCTATGGGCAAACCCACCCCGAGTGCTGCACCGGCTTTGTGCTGCGCGGCATCTTTCTGTGCACCCCGGCCGAGATCGACTGGTTTGTGAACGGCATCCGGCACTTCTTCCCCAAAGAGCATGCCGCCTTTGCGGCCCACATCCCTGAGGCCGAGCGCGGCGACCTGCTGGCAGCCTATGTACAGCGCCTGTTCAGCGACGATCCAGCGGAGAACCTGGCCGCGGCCCGCACCTGGAGCCGCTACGAGGGCAGTTGCCTGCACCTGCTGCCGCACCCTGACGTGGCCGACCAGTTTGCTTCCGACGCGGTGGCCCTGGGCGTGGGCCGACTGGAAGCGCACTACATGCGCCACGGCGCGTTTATGGCCGACAACCAGCTCATCCGCAACGTGGGCCGCATCCGCCACCTGCCCGCCACCATCATCCAGGGCCGCTACGACGTGGTCTGCCCGCCCTGCTCGGCCTGGGCGCTGCACCAGGCCTGGCCGGAGGCGTCGTTCCAGGTGGTCGAAGACGCGGGCCACGCCGCGTTTGAGCCGGGTATTGCCAGCGCGCTGGTGGCGGCGACGGACCGGTTCAAACGGGACGGCTCACTGTAGATCAAGGATGCCAGGTGGTCGGGCGCGCAACCCGCACTGGCTGCTGCCCACCCGCCAGCGCATACGACAGCTGGTTGGCCGCATCCATCACCGTGGCGGCCAGTTCTTCCAGCCGCGCCAGGTGCAGCCGTGAGGTGGGGCCGGAAATGCACACCGAGCCCAGCAAGCGCCACTGCACGCCAAAGATAGGGGCCGACACGCTGGACACCTCGGGCTCGCGCTCCCCCTGCGACAGGTGGTAGCCCCTGCGCCGGATGGATTCATACGGCTCCCCGGGCTCGCCGGAGAACGCCAGAATCACCCGCCCGGGCGCACCCCGGTCCAGCGGCATGGCTGCCCCCACCCGCACATGGTGGCGGATCGCCTGCGGCCCCTCCACCCGTACCAGACAGGTGCGGATGTCGCCCTCACGCACATAGAACGAGGCACTCTCGCCCGTCGCCTGGGCCAGCGTGCGCAGCACTGGCTCCACCACCTCGTGGACGTTGAAGCTAGCCTGGTAACACGCGCCCAGCCAGGCAGCGGCCCGCCCCAGCCGCCAGCTGCCGTCGTCCTTTTGCACCAGATACTGGTCCTGGGCCAGGGTACGGGCAATGCGCAGCACCGTGGTTTTGTGCAGTCCGGTGTGGCGGCTCAACTCGGCCAAAGTGAGTTGCGCGTGGCGGGTGCCAAAGGCTTCCAGCAGCCGCAGCGCGCGCGTCACGGCCACGACACCGCCCTCGTCCGCGGGGCTGGTTTCAGGGTTTGGGATGGGGTGCATGGCATGGTCCTTGTTTCAACAGACGCAACGCAATTGTACAGAGCGAAACACTCACAGAAAATAAAGGCACTCAACACCACAACGGAGACCTTGCATGACCTTCACCCGCCACGGCCTTTTGGGCGCACTCGCAGCAGCCGCCGCTGCCCTGCTGGCCACGCTGCCCGCCCAGGCACAAAACTACCCCAGCCGGGCGATCCGCGTGATCGTGCCTTTCCCCGCCGGAGGCGGCACCGACATCATTGCCCGCGAGGTGGCCAACAAAGTGGCCACCAGCCAGGGCTGGACGCTGGTGATCGACAACAAGCCGGGCTCGGGCGGCAACCTCGGGGTGGATGCCGCCGCCAAGGCCGCACCCGATGGCTACACCCTGGTGCTGGGCCAGACCAGCAACCTGGCGATCAACCCCACGCTCTACCCCAAGCTGCCCTACAACCCCGAAAAAGACCTGACCCCGGTGGGACTGGTCGCCAGCGCCGGCCTGGTGCTGGCCGTGGCCGCCGATGCACCGTACAAAACCCTGGCCGACCTGGTAGCCGCTGCCAAAGCCAAACCCGGCACGCTGAACTACGCCAGCTCGGGCAACGGCACCGTGGCCCACCTGGCCACCGAGCAGTTCCAGAAAATCGCGGGCATCCAGCTCACCCATGTGCCCTACAAAGGCGCAGCCCAGGGCGCGACCGACCTGATCGGTGGCCAGATCCAGATGTATGCGTCTTCGATACCTACGCTGATCGGCCATATCCGCAACGGCAAGATGCGCGCCCTGGCGGTGACCTCGTTGAAGCGCAACGCCGACTTGCCCAACGTGCCGTCGCTGGACGAATCGGGCTACAAGGGTTTTGATGCCGTCACCTGGTTCGGCCTGGCCGGTCCGGCGGGCATGCCCAAGGAGGCCATCACCAAGCTCAACGCGGCCTTCAACCAGGCACTGGCCAGCCCCGAAGTGAAGCAAAAGCTCGATGCCCAGGGCGCAGATGTACTGGGTGGCACCCCCGAGGCATTTGCCGCACTGATCCGCAGCGACATCCAGCGCTGGGGCGGCATCGTCAAAGCCTCGGGCGCACGCGCCGACTAAGCCTCCACCGTTCCCCCTGCACGTACCGGTTCTGCCCCGCCGCCCTATGGCGCGGGGCGGGAAGCCGCACGCCTGTTCCATCCCTCCCCCTCGAAAGAACACCATGCACTCCACCCTACCCGACATCCTGCGCGACTTTGCCCGCGTGCCCCAAGACATCGTGCGCCAGGCCGCCGCCTTCCAGCCCGCCATCCTGGCCGACGTGGCTGGTCGCCGCGGCGCGCTGCATGGCCGCATCAAGCCCTTGCATCCCCGCATGAAGCTGGCCGGCACGGCCATCACGGTCGAAGTGCGCCCCGGCGACAACCTGATGATCCACGCCGCCATCGCCCTGGCCCAGCCCGGCGACGTGCTGGTGATCGACGGCAAGGGCGACCAGACCGCCGCCCTGATGGGCACCATCATGATGACCGCCTGCCAGCAGCTCGGCATTGCCGGGGTGGTGATGGACGGCGCAGCCCGCGACAGCCTGGACATCGACGCAATGAACTACCCGGTGTTCTCGGTCGGCACCAACCCGAACGGCCCAACCAAGAACTGCGGAGGCCGCATTGGCCACCCGGTGACGGTCGGCGGGGTGACGGTGCACGCGGGCGACTTCATCATCGGCGACGCCGACGGCGTGGTGGTGGTCGAGCGCGACAAGATCGCATCCCTGCTGCCGCTGGCCGCCAAGAAGGTGCACGACGAAGCCGCCCGCATCGCCGCCATCAAGACCGGCGACACCGCCGCCAAATGGCTGACCAGCGCACTGCGCACGGCCGGTGTGCTGCGCGAAGGAGAAACGCTGTGAACAACATCCTCGTCACCGGTGCCGATCTGGCACCCCAGGCGCTGGCACTGCTCAGTGGCTACCGCATGGTGTATGCGGGCAAGACCCCGACCGAAGCCGACATCGTGGCGCTGTGCCGCCAGCACAACCCAGTGGCAATCATCGTGCGCTACAGCAAAGTGGGTGCTGCCGCCATGGACGCTGCACCGGCACTGAGAGTTATCTCCAAGCACGGCAGCGGTACCGACACCATCGACAAAGTGGCGGCCCAGGCACGCGGCATTGAGGTCGTGGCCGCCGCCGGGGCCAATGCCGCCGCCGTGGCCGAGCAGGCCTTGGCGCTGTTGCTAGCCTGCGCCAAATCCGTCGTGGCACTGAATGCGCGCATGCACGCTGGCCACTGGGACAAGGCCACCCACAAAAGCGTGGAGCTGAGTGGCCGCACCATCGGCCTGGTGGGCCTGGGCGCGATCGGCCTGCGTTTTGCCCGTATGGCCGACGCGCTGGGCATGCGGGTGATCGGCTTCGACCCCTTCGCCCAGAACCTGCCCGACTACGTGCAACGCGTGGACCTGGCAACGCTGTGGCGCGAGGCCGATGCCATTTCGCTGCACTGCCCGCTGGTAGACGAGAACCACAGCCTGCTTAACGCCGCCACACTGGCGCAGTGCAAGCGCGGTGTCATCATGGTCAACACCGCACGCGGCGGCCTGGTCGACGAAGCCGCGCTGCTGGAGGCCGTACGCTCGGGCCAGGTGGCCAGTGCCGGGCTGGACAGCTTCGCCGTCGAACCCATGGTGACGGGCCACCCCTTCCAAGGCGAACCGGGCATGGTGCTCAGCCCGCACATCGGCGGCGTGACCAGCGATGCCTACATCAACATGGGGCTGGCCGCAGCCCAAAATGCGCTGGCCGTGCTGGCCCGCCAGTCCCTGCCTGCATAAGAACGTGTTCACGATCTAGGCGCAGGCCGCACCCCACAACTTCAAAGAGACAAACACCATGAAACCCTTCGTACAACGCCTGATCGCCGCCTGCGCACTGCTGGCCAGCGTCGCAGCACAGGCCCAATTTGCCAACAAACCCATCACCATCGTCGTGCCCTACGCCCCCGGCGGCGCGGCCGATGCACTGGCCCGCGTGGTCGCCCAGCGCATGGGTACCAAGCTGGGCACCAGCGTGATCGTGGACAACCGCGCCGGTGCCAGTGGCACCATTGGCGAGAGCTATGTGGCCAAAGCCAAGCCCGATGGCACCACCTTGCTGTACGACGCAACGCCCTATTCCATCAACCCGCATCTGTTCCCCAAGATGCCGTATGCGGCCGACGCGCTGCAGCCGCTGGCCCTGGTGGCACTGGCACCCAACGTGCTGATCGTCAAGGCCGAATCGCCCATCAAGGACATGAAAGACCTGGTGGCGCGTGCCAAGGCGGAGCCCGGCAAACTGAACTTTGCCTCTGGCGGCAGCGGCACGGTACAGCGGCTGGCCACGGAACTGCTGCGCCAGAAGCTGGACCTGGACCTGGTGCACGTAGGCTACAAGAGCGGCGGCCCGGCCATCGTCGATGTCACCGGCGGCCAAGTGGACTTCATGTTCGCCACCGTGGCGGCGGCAGCGCCGCTGGTGCAGTCCGGCAAGCTGCGGGCCCTGGCCGTGTCGGCCAGCGAACGCAGCAAACGCCTGCCGAACGTACCCACCGTGGCCGAATCCCTGCTACCCGGCTACGAGGCCTATGAATGGCATGGCATGCTGCTACCCGCCGGGGTGCCCCCGGCCATCGCCAACACCTTGCACAAAGCCCTGATCGAGGTGCTGGCCGAGGACGAGGTCAAACAGCGCTTCACCGACATGGGCACGCAGCCGGTGGGCTCCACGCCCAGCGAGTTCGCGGCCTTTTTGAAGAAGGAAAATGCGAAGTGGGCCGATGTCATTCGCAAAGGCGGCATCCAACTCGACTGAGGAAATATCCATGTTTTTTCTGCAAGCCCCCCAGGTCCGCGACCTGGAAGTCTTTACCACCATGCCCGCCCAGCACCGCCGCGCACAACGCAGCGCCTGGGCCGATGCCAACCGGGGCGGCCAGCCCACCGACTCCTTCCTCGAAGGGCCGGTGTTCGACGGCGCAGGCAACCTGTATGTGAGCGACATCCCCTGGGGCCGCATCTTCCGCATCGACCCGGCAGGCATCTGGAGCCTGGTGGCCGAGTACGACGGCGAACCCAACGGCATGAAGTTCCTGGATGCCCACACTCTGCTCATCACCGACTACAAGAATGGCCTGGTGCGGCTGGACATTGTCTCTGGCAGCGTCACGCCCTACCTGGAGCGGCGCAACAGCGAACGCTTCAAGGGCGTGAACGACCTGGTGTTCGATGCCCACGGCAACCTGTACTTCACCGACCAGGGGCAGACCGGCCTGCACGACCCCACGGGCCGCCTCTACCGCCTACGGCCTGACGGCCAGCTCGACCTGCTGCTGGCCAATGTGCCCAGCCCCAATGGCGTGGCGCTGTCGCCCGACGGCAAGGTCTTGTACCTGGCTGTGACGCGTGGCAACTGCGTCTGGCGCGTGCCCCTGCTGGCCGACGGCAGCGTGGCCAAGGTCAGCCAGTTCTTTACCTCCTACGGCCCCAGCGGGCCGGATGGTCTGGCAATGGATGCACAAGGCCGCCTGCTGGTGGCCAACCCGGGCCTGGGCTATGTGTGGCTACTGAACGCGCGGGCCGAGCCGGTGCAGGTGCTGCGCGGTCCCACTGGAGCCTCCACCACCAACCTGGCCTTTGGTGGCACAGATCGGCAAACCCTGTATGTGACCGACTCTACCCACGGCCAGGTACTGTGCGCCCGGTTGGACACTCCGGGTGTACCTCTGCACAAAATGAAAGCCGAATAGGCCTCTAGCGCTTATAGAACGTTCGCAATCAGCTACAAAAAATAGAGCATCTCACCCCAGCCAGCGGTTTATCCCCAAATTGGTGGACACGGTTTTCGGCCCGGCTCCTATATTGAAACCAGCCCAGAAAGGGCCCAATACAGGAGACCACCATGCCCATTGACCATGCTGCGTTGCGCGATACCGACCCGAACGATCCGAGCCCGGACAACCCCGAATTCCAGCAGGTGCTGGAGGCCCTGGTCGGGGTCTACCGGCCCATCCTGGAAGAAGACCTGCAGCGCGCCAACGACCTGCAGGCACTGGCCAAAGAGGCGGGCCAGCAAGAACCCGATTGCGAGGCCGAAATCGCCATGGCGCAGCGCCTGTTCAGCCGCTTTGCCGACGAGAAAACCACCCTGGCCCTGCTGCCCGCCCAGGCCCGCGAGCTGCTCGGCCCCACCGACAACTGGCGCTGGTGCATGCTGCACATCCGCTGCTGCATCATCTTTGGCTGGTTGCTGTGCCGCCGCCCGCGCAGCTTCCGGCTATCGGCCTACTACCTGTACCGCTACTGGCTGTGCGTGCGCGAAGTGCTGGGCACGCCGGTCACACCCGGCAAGCTCAGCGACACCGAGCGCAAAGACCTGAACACGCTGATCGGCGCCCTGGCCAAGGCCTACCGGCCCTATCTGTCGGACCAACTGGCCACGGTGGACTTCACGGTGGGCCTGCCCGAGGCGATTGACGGCGGCCAGATCGATTGCCAGGAGGGCGAGGAAGAGGCCGCCACCGTGTTCGAGCGGCTACTGACGGTAGACACCGCCCAAGCCCTGCTGGGGGCCGCTGCGTTCAAACAGCACAGCGCCCAGCCCTGGTTCTGGTTCTGCCGCTGCTGGTGCCTGTGCGCCATCCGCTTCGGCTGCTGCCTGGCCCGCGCCCGCAGCCTGGTGGACGTGGCCCGCTGCCTGCGCAGCTACTGGCGCTGCCTGCGCGAATGCTTCCGCCCGCTGCAATGCGCCCTGACCGGGCCGGACGGCTGTGTGGCCGAAGAAGTCAACGCATTGATCCCGGCCATGGTGGTGCCCATCACCGGCACGGCGGCGGGCATGGGCTTTAGCCACTACGTGCTGGAATGGTCGCTCAACGGTGCGGTCTGGCACGCCAGCAATTTTGTCTACCCACCGGTGCCGCCGCTTAACACCGCGCAAGGCAATACGGCAGTGGTCACCGGCCTGCTGGGCTATCTGGACACCACCTTGCTGAACGCAGGCACCTACTTTGTACGCATGACAGTGTTTGGCAGCACCCAGTCCACCGTGCCCTGCCAAATAACCTTCTCGGTGTTCAAGAAGGACGTGCGCATCCTTGGCATTGGCGGCAGCACTGCGCTGGATGCCCCCTGGACCGACCCCGCAGCGCGGCTGATCGACTTCGTGCCCGCGCTGTGCGGCCGCCCGTCGGGCACCTACGAGGCATCGTTTGGCACCTGCCTGAACGTGCTGGGCTCGGCCATGGTGGGCGGCTGTGATGACCACCAGCGCATCAAGCGCTACACGCTGGACTACAAGGCCGGGTATGAGAGCGACTGCGCCACCATGGGCTGGAGCAACTTCTGGTCGGTGGAATTCAACACGGCGGCGCAATACCGGGCCATCAACATGCGCACCGACACCTCGGTGCTCACCGCCTACTGGACGGCCGACTGCCTGGTGCCCGTGCTATTCCCGCCCTGGTGCCTGTTGAACGACCCGCAGGCGCTGCTGTCGCCCAGCAGCTGGAACAGCAACACCGGCAATTGCCAGCTCAGCGGCCTGTACACCATCCGTCTGCTGGTGGAAGACACCAACGGCAACACCTATTGCGACACCCAGCGTATCTGGCTGGACAACAAACCCATCAGCGCCCTGGTGCGGGTGGGCAAGGTGGCACCGTGCGCAGACTTGAATATCAGCCAGTTTGCGCTGCCGCCCGACTGCAGCGTACCCTGGAGCGTGCCGCTGGAAGGCTATGCCTACGACGAATACATCGACGAGCTGCAACCCCTGTCCCGGCCCAATGACAACTTTGACCACTACGAGATCTGGGTCCACAAGCAAGGCGGCGGCGCGTTCAAGATTCCGCTGCCCGGCCCCACCGGTGGCTGCTTTGACGGCATGGCCCGCGTGGGCGACCCCGGCACCCGCTGCGGCATCCCCACCGTGCCCGAAATGATCAGCCAACTGGCGCTGTTCGACCTGCGCATGGTGGACCCGAAGTGCAGCCAATCGGTGAAGTCGCTCAACGTACCGGCGGGCTTCACCACGGCACGGGGTGAATGCTGCATCTACACCTTCACCCTGCGGGTCTATGACCGCACCGTGCGCCCCTGCGGCAGCAACTACGCGGAATCGCAATGGCCGGTGAAGATCTGCAACGACCTGCCCACCGTGGACTAAAGCCCATGGACGCGCCCTGGTTTCCCGCCGTACTGGGCGCGCTGGCCACCTGGCGGTTGGCGCACCTGCTGGCACGGGAAGACGGGCCGTGGAATGCCGTGCTGCGCCTGCGCCAGGCGGCGGGCAGCGGCATCTGGGGCCAGATGCTGGACTGCTTTTACTGCCTGAGCCTGTGGGTAGCCGCGCCCGTGGCCCTGGCCGTGGCCCGCAACCCGCTGGAATGGCTGCTGGCCTGGCTGGGTCTGTCGGGCGCGGCCTGCCTGCTGGAACGGCTGGGGCCTGCCGCCCCACCACCACTTCTCGAACTTCCCGACCTCGAAGGAGACCATGATGAGCTGCTGCGGACAGAAACGCGAGGCGCTGGCGACCCACCGCCCGCCGAGCCTCCCCACCCCGGCACCAATACCGGACCGGTTCACCTCGTTCGCTAAGCCACCGGCCCCGGCGGCGGCGGCGACACCCACCAACGCGCCCGTCGGCCTGGGCAGCCTGGGCCTGCGCTACCTGGCCCGTTCGGCGGTACAGGTGCGGGGACCTAGCACGGGCAAGATATACCAGTTTTCTGCCACCCAGCCGGTGCAGCGGGTGGCCCGTGCCGACAGCGAAGCGCTGCTGCGCAGCGGCCACTTTCGTTTGGATGGCTGATACGCCAGGACCAACTTACGAATACGACGAGTCCAAAAACACCGACTCGGTAAACGCCAGCTCTGTCGGCCCACCCACGTTGCCAGCCCATTCGCCCATCACCCCCGCGGCCATGGGTTTGGCGAACAAATAGCCTTGCAGCTCATCACAACCCAAGCCGGTCAGCACCTCGCGCTGGCCGACGGTTTCCACGCCCTCGGCCACCACGCTCAAACCCAGCGCGTGGGCCAGCTTGACAACCGCTTCCACGATGGCGCGGGCATCGGCGCTGTGCTCCAGGTCTTGCACAAAAGACTGGTCGATCTTCAACTGGCTGACCTGCAGGCGCCGCAGGTATGACAGGCTGGAGTAACCCGTGCCGAAGTCGTCGATGGACAGTTTTACGCCGATCCGCCCCAGCGACTCAAAGGCCTGCAAAGTGCCTTCGGCATCTTCCATCGCCACCGACTCGGTGATCTCGAAAATCAGCAAACTCGGGTCCAGTTGGTGGTGTTGTAGGGCCCGTTCGATACGCAGCCCCAAATCCTGCTGGCGCAATTGGTGCACCGACAGGTTGATGGCCACGCGGATACGCAAGCCACGGTCCTGCCACACACGCATCTGTCGGCAAGCCTCTTGGATCACCCAGTCACCCAGCGCGTTGATCAGACCAAACCGTTCGGCCACCGGAATGAAGACTGCCGGACTCAGCATGCCCCGCTCCGGATGCTGCCAGCGCACCAGGGCTTCGACCCCGGTGATGACGCTGCGGCTGGAGCTGACCTTAGGTTGGTAGTGCAGCGACAAGCCGTTGCGCTCAATCGCCAGGCGCAAATCGCGCTGGAGTTCTATCTGCTCCCGCACCCCCGCATTCATGTGTGGTTCAAAAAACGCGTAGGTGCCGCCACCGCCCCGTTTGGCCGCATACATGGCCGCGTCGGCATGCCCCATGAGCTGGTCGCGCGGGCCGTCGGACGGAAACATGGCGATACCCAGCGAGCACGACAGGCGCACCTCATGCTCGCCGCCGGTCACCGGTAGGCTCAGGGCATCGATGATGCGCTGGGCGATCTGTGCAGTGGCCGTGGTGTCGGGGTTGCCCTCCAGCAGCAACACAAACTCGTCGCCACCCACGCGGGCCACGGTATCGGTGGCCCGGGCCTGGCTGGCCAGGCGCTGGGCCATCACCCGCAACACCATGTCGCCAAAGCCATGGCCGAACGAATCGTTGACCGGCTTGAAGCCATCCAGATCGACAAACAAAACCGCCAGGCTGGACCCATCGCGGGCGCAACGCTCCACGGCGACACCCACACGGTCGTCAAACAGCAGGCGGTTGGGCAAACCGGTCAAGGCATCGCGAAAAGCCAGGGCTTGCAGCTCGGTGTTGGCCGTCTGCAAGGAGGCCGCCAGCACGGCGGTTTTGCTTTGCATGCGGGCATCGATCATCGAGGTGAACATGGTCAGGCTCAGCATCACGATAGTGGCCACCGACACCAGCAGGCCCAGGCTGTCGCCCCGCAGCTGGTCGGCGCTCAGGCACACCGAGCCCACCGCAAACTCGGCTGCCGCCATGCCGGTGTAGTGCATGCCGCTGATGGCTGCGCCCATCACCAGTGCGGCCAGCAGTTGCCACCAGCGTGCCGCATTGCCGCTGAGGCGGCGCAGCCAAAAAAAGATCAGCAAGGCCACGGCCGATGCCGCCACCGCAATACCGGCCGAGGCCAGCACCCACCCGGTGGACCATTGGATGCCAGGGGCCATGTCCAGCGCGGCCATGCCGGTGTAGTGCATGGCACAGATACCGGCTCCCATGGCCAGTGCGCCGACGGCCAGGCGGAGCAGCGTCAAACGGTTGCGGCTGGCCACATACAGCGCAATCGCCGACACCGCTACGGCCGCCACCCACGACAGCGCGGTGACGACATACCCATAACCCACCTCAAACGGCAAGCTCACAGCCAGCATGCCAACGAAATGCATGGACCAGATGCCCGTGCCCATGGCTACAGAACCCCCTGCCCACCAACCCAGGGCCACCACGCGGTCCAACGTACGCACACGCTTGGCCAAATCCAGCGCGACGTAGGACGCAAAGCTGGCAATAAAGTACGACAAAGCCACAACCCCAGGGGCGTAACGAACGGCAACGAAAGATGTATCCATAAGCAACAGGATAAAGGGGAAATCGCAAGAGCTGCCTGGCTGGTGGTCAAAAACCACTCTGCGCCGCCCGGTCAGTGGCTGTGGCAATAGCCCGTCAGCGCACAGGCAGCGGCAAGTCCACCACCGCCTCCAGCCCCGGCTGCGCGGGCCGCAGCGTGAGCCTTCCGCCATGGGCCTGCGCCACCAGGCGGCAAAGATACAGCCCCAGGCCCACCCCGCCGGTGCCGCGCTGGCGGGCCGCGTCGGCACGGTAGAAAGGCTCGGCCAGTTGCGTCCATTGGCCGTCGGGCACGCCCGGGCCGTGGTCGCGCACGCGCAGTTGCAGGCCGCCATCGACCCGCGCCAAATGCACGTCAACCTCGCCCTGGCCGTGCTGGCGGGCGTTGTCCAGCAGGTTGCGCAGCAGCAGGCGGATGCGCACGCGGTCCAGTGGCCAGGCGGGCAGGTTCGGCTCTATATGTAGCTGGGTGCCGGGGGCAGTGGCCATCTCGGCCACCAAAGCCGCCAGATCGGTGGGCTCCAGGTGCAGGGCGGCGTGCGGGCTGGCCAGGCGCTCGCTTTCCAGCAAGTCGCCGATCAGGTCGCGCATCAGTTGCAGGTCGCGCAGCAGCGGGTCGCGCAGGGGCTGCAGCTCGGCGGTTTCGGGTAGCAGCTCGGTGTTCAAACGGGCGCGGGTGAGCGGCGAACGCAGCTCGTGGCTGATGGCCAGCAGCAGGCCGCGCTTGGCTTCCAGCATGGCGTGGATGTCGTGCGCCATGGTGTTGATGTGCTGGGCCAGGTCGCCCAGCTCGTCGCGGCTTTTCTGGGGAATAGGCTGGCCAAAGTCGCCCGCGCCAAAGCGCTGCGTACCCCGGCGGATATCTTCCAGCGGGCGCAGCAGGCGGCGTACCACGGCATAGGCTACGCCAGTCAGCAGCAGCAGCACGGCCAAGGTGGTCCAGGCAACACGGCTGCGCGGCTGCCGCCAGTCGATATCGCCCAGGCCCAACACCACCCGGGTGCCATCGGCCGTGGTGCGCGACAGCAAATGCGGCGCATCACGCATTTCCTCGCGCCGCTGCCATGGGCGGGCGCTTTTATCGGGGTGGGAATCCCAATGCACTTGCGGGCCGTCCAGGCGGACCGACAGCGGCAGGCGCTGCACCAGCGCCTGGGCGCGGGCGATGCTGGGCGGGCTGCCCAGGTCGGCCACCAAATAATCCACATAGTCGGTGACCAAGGGCAGCGCCGCGTCGCGCCAACCCACAGTAAAGGCCTTTTGCATACCAACGACAAACACCGCCGACATGGCCAGCGCCAACCCCATGAACAGCATCACCAGCCGCCAACGCAGCGAGTGGCGCAGGGTGTGGCGCGCGCGGCGAATGCGTTTAAACACGGCCGACCGCTAAAGAATAGCCGGCGTTACGCCAGGTCTTGATGCAGTCCAGCGGCTCCAGCTTCTTGCGCAGGCGGCTGACCAGCAGGTCTACGGCGCGGGTTTGCAGGTCCACCTCGTGGCCGCGCAGGCGGTTCAGGATATCGTCGCGGCTGAACACCTTGCCCGGCTCGCGGGCCAGCAGGGTGAGCAATTCGAATTCGGTGCTGGTCAAATCCAGCTCGGTGTCCTGGCGCAGCACGCTGCGTTTGTCCAGGTCCAGCACCAGGCCGTCAAACACCAGCCGGTGCGCATCGTCCGGTACCCGCTGTCGGCGCAGCACGGTCTGCAGCCGGGCCACCAGCTCGCGCGGCTCGAAGGGCTTGGGCAGGTAGTCGTCGGCGCCCAGCTCCAGGCCGACCACCCGGTCCATCACCTCGCCGCGGGCGGTGAGCATGACGACCGGGATGTCGCTTTCTTTGCGGATGGCGCGGCACAGCGCAAAGCCATCCATCTCGGGCAGCATCACGTCCAGAATCGCCGCGTCAAAACCACCCTGGCGCAACTTGGCCAGCCCAGCGCTGGGGGTCAGCGCGCAGTCCAGCGCCAGGCCAAAGCGCGCAAAGTACACGCCCAGCGGCCCACCGAGTTCAGCGTCGTCGTCGATCAGCAGGATTTTGGGCATGGACTATTGTCATGTCAGCCGCGATGCCAACCGCCCCGGTGCTGCATGAAGTCGCGCACCTGTTGCTGCTGGGTCGGGTTCAGCGCGTCAAAGAAGTTGGCGGCGGCGGTGATCACCTGGGGGCTCTGGCTTTGCAGAGCGGCGGTTTTCTCATTCACCAGGCCCTGGGCCTTGGCGCGGTCAAACTGGGGGCCTGCCACCAGGGCCTGGATGTCGGCACGCGGGTTGGCGCTGCTACCCACCAGGGCTTTGCGCTGGGCCTGCAGCGTGTCGCTCAAAGTGCCCAGCAACTGCTTTTGCGCGTCGTTCAGGTCCAGCTTCTTGCCAACTTTCTCGACCATCTTGCCGCGGAACTCGGCGGCGCGCTGTTCGTTCACCGGGCCGCCCCAGGCGTGGTCGCCACGGCCTGCGCAGGCGCTGAGGGTGCCGACCAGCAGGCTGGCACCGAAAAGGCCGAGCAAGGTTCTTTTAAGGGTTCTTTTAAAGGCGAATCGCATGGTGTGGCTCCTAGGGAAAACAAGGGTTAAACAGGGTTCCCATGGTGCCGGGGCGGGTGCGGCGCGTCCTCTCGGCGCGGTATCGGTTTGTGTCGTTTTATGTCTGGGGCGCTGAAAATCCCCTCCAACACTATGCTTTACATAGCGTTACATGCATGGCGGATAATCGCCTGCCGCGGATTTCAGGGTTTAGCACAGATAGCGGCATCATGGCTGCTTTCCGGGATGCACCAAATGCATGCGCGTGAGTAGAAGAATGTTTGACAAGTTACACAAAGTTACAAGCAGTGTGATAAAACCAAAGTCAACCCAATCTGAGTGCCTTCCTGATTCCATGCCCAAGACCCGAGATGTAGCCCCTGCGTGGCTGACGTTGAGTACCACCACACGCCTGTTTTTGCCCATGCTGCTGTTGATCGTGGTAGTGGCCACCGTGCGCTACCGGTTACTGGTGCGGGTGGAAACCCGTGCGGCCGATGCCCACTTTGCGCAGCAAGTCCAGCTGGTCCACAAGTACCTGCTGCCCTCATTGGCACTGGCCCTGGAGTCCCCCCAGCGCTTGCCGATGGCCGCCTGGTTGCACACCGAGTTGCAGTCTTACCCCGACGTCACCCTGCTGCAATGGCGCGCGGGCGGGCAGGTCACCGAGACACGCAACCCGGCCCCCACTCTGGCCCAATATCCCACCTGGTTCACAAGCTGGCTGGACATCGGCCCCCACACGGCCCAGCTGAATGCGGCAGGACACGCAGGCACGCTGACCGTGCAGATCAGCCCCGTGTTTGCGTTCAACAGCGCCTGGAGCCGGGTGCAGACCCAGCTCTGGATCGCAGGCGGCAGCGTGTTGACCATCCTGGGCCTGCTGTTCTGGGTGCTGCGCACCAACCGGCGCATGCTGCAACGGCTGGCCGTGGCCACCCGGCAGTTCCAGCACGGCGACCTGGCTGTCCGCATGCCCGTCACCGGGCCGCTGGAAGCCCGCACGCTGGCCCACACCTTCAACAATATGGCGGGCGAGGTGCAGAGCCTGGTGGCCTCGCTGACCCAGGCCCAGGCCGCCCTGCAGATCGAAAAAGAACGCGCCGAAGTCACCTTGTCGTCGATTGGCGATGCCGTCATCACCACCGACCTGGCCGGATGCATCCTCACCTTGAACGCTGTGGCACAGCAACTCACCGGCTGGACCCACCAGCAGGCCCTGGGGCACCCGCTGGGCGAAGTGTTCGAGCTGCTGGAAGAACCCGGCTGGGCGGCAGGCCCGGCCAAACAAACCCCGCTGTACCAGACCGCCACCGTGGTACACGCCGCCCACCAGACGCTGCTGCACCCATCGGGCCAGCGTATTTCTATTGAAACCACCGCCGCCCCGATCCGCCAGGCCGACGGCACCGCCATGGGCTGCGTGCTGGTGTTCCGCGACGTGAGCGAAAAACGCCAACTGATCCAGGAGATCTCGTGGCAGATCGGCCACGACGTGCTGACCGGCCTGCACAACCGCGCCGCCATGGAGGAGCCCTTCAACCTGGCCATCCTGCAGGCCCGCCACCACCACAAGCTACTGGCTGTGTGCCTGCTGGACCTGGACCACTTCCAACCCATCAACATCCGCTACGGCAGCAGCAGCGGCGACCGCCTGTTGCAGCAGGTGGCCCAGCGGCTGGCCGAATTTGCCGGGGACGACCACGGCCTGGCGCGCCTGGGTGGAGATGAATTTGTGCTGCTGCTCAAAGACCAGCATGACCTGGCCGAGGTGCAGCGCCATGTGGACCAGGTGCAGGCCCTGCTGTCGGCCCCCTACCCGCTGGACGAGCAAACGGTGCATCTCACCACCAGCATCGGCATTGCCGTGACACCGCGCGGTGACATGCATGACCACACCAACCTCGACACCCTGCTGCGCCACGCCGACCAGGCCATGGTCCAGGCCAAGCAGACCGGCCGCAACCGCAGCCACCTGTTCGACGCCCAGCGCGACCAGGAGGTGCAAACCCACCACCACCAGCGCACCCGGATCCACCAGGCCCTGCTGGACGGCGAACTGCGCCTGTACTACCAGCCCAAGCTCAACATGCGCACCGGCAGCGTGTTCGGCATGGAAGCCCTGCTGCGCTGGCAGCACCCTGAGCAGGGCGTGGTCGGCCCTTACCACTTCCTGCCACTGGTCGAGCACACCGACCTGATCATCGACATTGGCGAATGGGTGCTGCACCAAGCACTGCAACACATGCAGCAATGGGCGGCGCAAGGCCTTCACTGGGTGGTCAGCGTCAACATTGCCGCGCGGCACTTCCAGCGGCCCGACTTCGTGGCCCGGCTGGGCAGCATCCTGGCCGCCTACCCCCAGGTATCGCCCACCAAGCTGGAGCTGGAAATTCTGGAATCCGCCGCGCTGGAAGACGTGCAGCACATGCGCACCGTGATGGCCGCCTGCCAGCAACTCGGCGTGCAGTTTGCGTTGGACGACTTCGGCACCGGCTACTCGTCGCTGGCCTACCTCAAGCGCCTGCCCGCCAACACCCTGAAGATCGACCAGGCCTTTGTGCGCGACATGCTGGAAGACCCCGACGACCTGACCCTGGTGGAAGCCGTGGTGGGCCTGGCCAAGGCCTTCAACCGCAAGGTGATCGCCGAAGGCGTGGAAACGGTGGAGCACGGCCTGATGCTGCTGCAACTGGGCTGCGACCTGGCCCAGGGCTACGGCATCGCCCGCCCCATGCCCGCCGACACCGTGGCCGCCTGGGCTGCCGACTTCATCCACGGCAAAGCCTGGCGCGCCTGGGGAGCCAACCAATGGGATACCGCCGACTTTCCCCTGCTCCTGGCCGAGCACGACCACCAGACCTGGGTGGCCAGCATTGCCGCCCAACCCGCCCAGGCAGAGGCCAACTACCCTGCCCGCTTTGGCAACTGGTACGCCCAGCGCGGCAACGCTCTGTATGGCCACCTGCCTGCTTTCAGCGCCGTGGGCACCGCCATCCTGCGCCTGCGCGACCACAGCCAGGTGCTGGCCAAAGGCCCCGTCAACGGCCAGGCCGTGGACATGCACAAGCTACCCGCGCTGCAAGCCGTACTGGTCACCCAGCTCGCCGCCCTGCTGCAGGAAGCCACGCAAAAGCAAGCCCATCGGCGTGCCGCGCAGAACTTCATGGTTTACAGCTAATTGCTATTTTATTTATAGCATATAACGCTTATAAAATAAGCGCGGAAGACTGATTTAATGGTTATTTTTGGCCAACCAGGCCGTGACCTTGGCCTGGTCGGTCTCGGCCCGCAGGGCCAGAAAAGCCACTTCCGCCTCGGGGTACTGGCGGCGCAAAAAGTTCAGCCACTGCTTGAGCCGTCCGGCGCGCGAGCGCGGCTCCAGCTGACTGCACACCAGCTGCCAGAAGGCGGTAACCAGGGGTTGCAGCTCCGCCCACGGCAGGTGCATCGCGTCGGAATCCGCCCGAATGGCCAGCGCCAGGCCAGGGTCGGTCACCATGCCGCGCCCCAGCATCAGCGTGTCGCAGCCGGATGCGGCGCGGCAGCGGCGCGCATCGTCCACCGTCCAGATTTCGCCATTCGCCACCACCGGGATAGCCACGGCCTGGCGGATGTCGTTCACCCGCGCCCAGTAGGCGGGCGGGCGGTAGCCATCAGCGCGGGTCCGGGCGTGCACCACGATCTCGCTGGCCCCCGCCTCAGCGATAGCCAGCGCGCATTCCACCGCCCGGCTGTCATCGTTAAAACCCAGCCGCATCTTGGCCGACACGGTCTGCTCTAGCGGCACGGCGCGCCGCACCGCCGACACAATCTTCACCAGCAGCTCGGGCTCGTCCAGCAGGGCCGCGCCGCCGCCGTGGCGGTTTACCACCTTGGCCGGGCAGCCAAAGTTCAGGTCCACGCCCATGGGGCCCAGGCTGGCCAGCCTCCCGGCGTTTTCGGCCAGGCACACCGGGTCCGAGCCCAGCAACTGCGGCCGCACCGGCACGCCAGACAGGGTGCGGCTGCCGTTGAGCAACTCAGGCACCACGCGGATAAAGGCCCGCTCGGGCAGCAAGGTATTGGTGACGCGGATGAACTCCGACACGCAGCGGTCGATGCCGCCGACGCGGGTCAGGATGTCGCGCAGCACAAAATCAAGAAGCCCCTCCATCGGGGCTAGCAGTAGTTGCATTCGATTTGATTCGACAACTCAGCCACAGCCAGAACGCACCCCGCCAAAGATTCCGTGGAACTGGCTTTGCCAGGCCACTGGAATCGCCCCCTGCGTGTCGTATTGGCTTTTCAAGCCAATACGAGGGGGGTTGGCGCAAGACGCGAAGCGCTGCAGCCTGGGGGTGTTACCAGGCCCCGACGAAATCCTTCTTGCCGACTTCCACGCCGTTGTGGCGCAGGATGTCGTAGGCGGTGGTGGTGTGGAAGAAGAAGTGCGGCAAGGTGTAGTGCAGCAGGTAGGCGCTGCCCACCAGGGTCTGCTCTTTGGGCGTGCCAGGGCGCAGCACGATGCTGCGGTCGGCACCGGCTTCAATGTCGGCGGCGGGCAGGCTTTGGATGAAGGCCAGGGTCTTGGCGATGCGGGCTTGCAGGTCGCCGAAGCTGGCTTCATTGTCTTCATAGGCAGGCACGTCCACACCGGCCAGGCGGGCGGCACAGCCCTTGGCGAAGTCGGCAGCGATCTGCACCTGGCGGGTCAGCGCAAACATATCGGGGAACAGGCGCGACTGCAGCAAAACGCTGGGGTCGATCTTCTTGTCGGCCGCGTGGGCTTCGGCTTTTTGCAGCACGCCGCTCAGGCCGCCCAGGATTTGAACGAACAGAGACACAGAGGCTTGGTGGAGAAACAGGGACATGGTTTTCAACTTGGATACGTGGCTAAGGAGGCAGGAGTCTACGGCGTTCGGCCTCGCTCGGCTGGGGCCGCCGCCAAATCCGGGAAAATAGGGGTGATTCCTCTTTTTTCTGAACCACACATGACCGACACCACCACCTCCGCCCCCACCCGCCCTGCCCTGCCCGACCACCTGTCTGCCGATCCGCGCAGCCCCCACCACCTGGCCGCCGTCTTCGAGCACGACATCGGCATCCGCCTGAACGACAAGGAGCGCGTGGACGTAGAGGAATACTGCATCAGCGAAGGCTGGGTCAAGGTGCCCGCAGGCAAAACCCGCGACCGCAAAGGCCAGCCGCTGTTGATGAAGGTCAAGGGCAAGGTCGAGGCGTATTACAAATAAACCCTGCCCGTACAGAGCGGTGGATGCGGTGCTAGACTGATTTTTGCCCTGGGACCCCCGGGCAAAACAAGCCAGCCAACCCCCTTGGAGACACCCATGATGGTCACCCACCGCACTTTCACCAAATCCCTTTTTGCCACCGCCATCCTGGCCATTGGTCTGGCGGGTTGCAGCTCCATGCTGCCGTCCAACAAAGTGACTTTGACCGGGCAATTGAGCGCCTCCCAAGAGGTGCCGCCCACGGTCTCCAGCGGCACCGGCACGGCCGAAGCCTGGCTGAACAAAGACACCAATGTGCTGACCTGGAAAATCACCTTCTCCGGCCTGACCGGCCCTGCCACCGCAGGCCATTTCCACGGCCCGGCTGCTGCGGGCTCGAACGCCGGTGTGGTTGTGCCCTTTGCGGGCACCGCCAGCCCGCTGGAAGGCCAGGCTACCCTGACCCCTGCACAAGCCGCCGACCTGCTGGCAGGCAAGTGGTACGCCAACATCCACACCGCTGCCAACAAGGGTGGCGAAATCCGTGGGCAGATGACTCCCAAGATGTGACCCCGGGTGCACAGTGGTATGCAAATACTACTGAATTGATAGCTGCTCGCGCTTATCGCATAAGCATGGGCAGCACTTTGGAGGCTTGAATGCCGTTTTCCTTCCGTGTGCGCCCCCTGGCCACCCTGGCACTGGCAGCGGCCTTGTGCCCGCTGCCACCGGCCCTGGCCGCCGATGCACCCGCAGCGGTTACCGACAGCGACGTGCGCGTAGAGCGCGCCCATGGCAGCTTCACGGTAGACATGGTGGTCCACGTGCCGGTGGACGCGGCCCGGGCCTGGGCCGTGCTGACCGACTTCGAGCACATGGCCGACTTTGTGCCCAACCTCACCAGCAGCGTGGTCACCGAGCGCAGCGACACCCTGGTCAAGGTCACCCAAAAAGGCGTGGCCCGGTACGGTTTTTTCTCCACCGCGTTTGAGTCCACCCGCGAGATCTACCTGGCCCCCATGCACGAAATCCGCGCCCACGGCGTGGGCGGCAACATCCAGCGCATGGAAAGCCGCATGCAGCTGGAGCCCGAAGGCAGCGGCACCCGGCTGACCTACCACGCCGAGGTGCTGCCGGGCTTCTGGTTCCCGCCGGTCATCGGTCCATCGCTGGTGCGGCACGAAACGGCCGAGCAGTTCTCGGCCATGGTGCGGGAGATGCAGCGCAGGCCCTGACGTTTACGCGCCAAAGCCACCGCCACCCGGCGTGTGGATTTCAAACACATCGCCGGGTTGCATCTCGGCCTGGCCGATATGGCCCAGCTCTTCCACCCGGCCATCGGCACGCACCACCCGGTTGCGCCCCACCTGGCCCGACCGCCCCCCGGCCATGCCAAAGGCCCCATGGACCCGGCCATTGCTCAGGATGCTGGCAGTCATCGGCTCCAAGAACCGCACCCGGCGCAAGCCGCCGTTGCCGCCCTGCCAGCGGCCCGCGCCGCCCGAGCCGGGCACGATGGCAAAGCTCTCCAGCCGCACCGGAAACCGGAACTCGAACACCTCGGGGTCGGTGAGGCGTGAATTGGTCATGTGGGTTTGCACTACCGACGTGCCATCGAAACCCTCGCCAGCCCCCGAGCCGCCGCTGATGGTTTCGTAGTACTGGTGCTGCGCATTGCCGAAGGTGAAGTTGTTCATGGTGCACTGCCCGCCCGCCAGCACGCCCAAGGCACCCAGCAGCGCATTGGTGATGCAGGTGGAGGTTTCCACGTTGCCCGCCACCACCGACGCGGGCGGGTTCGGGTTGAGCATGGAGCCGGGCGGGATGATCACGCGGATGGGCTTCAGGCAGCCCGCATTCAGCGGAATATCGTCGTCCACCAGGGTGCGAAACACATACAACACCGCCGCCATGCACACCGCCGTGGGGGCGTTGAAGTTGTTGCTCTGCTGCGGGCTGGTGCCGGTGAAATCCACCTCGGCGCTGCGGTTGGCGGCATCCACGCGGATGGCCACCTGGATCTGCGCGCCGTTGTCCAGCGGCAGCGTGAATTGACCGTCTTTCAATTGCGCAATCACCCGGCGCACCGATTCCTCGGCGTTGTCCTGCACATGGCCCATGTAGGCCTGCACTACCGGCAGGCCGTACTGGGCGACCACCTTGTGCAACTCTTGCACGCCCTTTTCGTTGGCGGCAATCTGGGCGCGCATATCGGCCAGGTTTTGCGCCGGGTTGCGGCTGGGGTAGGCACCACTTTGCAGCAGCGCCACCATCTCGGCTTCGCGCAGCACGCCAGCGTCCACCAGCTTGAAGTTATGGATCTGCACGCCCTCTTCTTCGATGCGGGTGGAAAACGGCGGCATGGAGCCCGGCGTGGTGCCGCCAATGTCGGCGTGGTGGCCCCGGCTGCCCACGTAAAAGCTCACCTGGCCGTCCAGATAGACGGGGGTGATAACGGTCACGTCCGGCAGGTGGGTGCCGCCGTGGTAGGGGTCGTTTAGCACGTACACGTCGCCGGGCTGCATGGTGCCTGCGTTCTCACGCACCACGGTCTGGATGCTCTCGCCCATGCTGCCTAAGTGCACTGGCATGTGCGGGGCATTGGCAATGAGGTTGCCTTGCGCATCAAACAGCGCGCAGCTGAAGTCCAGCCGCTCCTTGATGTTGACCGAGTAGGCGGTGTTTTGCAGTTGCAGGCCCATCTGCTCGGCGATGTTCATGAACAGGTTGTTGAACACCTCCAGCAGCACCGGGTCCACGGTGGTGCCTGCTGCGTATTGGATAGCGCGTGGTGTAGACCGGATGAGCGCTAGATGGTCCAAAGATGTGACGTTCGCAGTCCAGCCGGGCTCGACCACGGTGGTGGCGTTTTTCTCGGCAATGATGGCCGGGCCGGGCACCTGGTCGCCGGGGCGCAGGTCTTCGCGCACCACCAGGGCGGCATCCCACCACTGGCCGCCGCTGTACATGCGCACGGTCTCACGCGCAGGCACCGGGCGGGCGGCGTGCAGGGCTTGCGCGGGCTCGACCGGGGCCACACCGGCCACCACCGCCTCTACCGACACGGCCTCGACCACCAGCGATTTACCTTGCATCAAGAACGCAAAGCGCTGGCGGTAGGCGGCTTCAAAACCGGCCTGGATGTCTGCCACGCTGCCAAAGGCCACCACCAGCGCGGTGTCGCTGCCCGCGTAGCGCACATGCACCCGGCGTTGGGTGGTGATGTCGCCCGTGCCCGCTTGCTGGCGCAGCAACTCGGCCTGGGCGGCACTAGCCAGCACCTCCAGCCGCTCGGCAATGGCGGGCAGGTGCGCATCGGCCAGCGGCAGCTCCACCGCCTGCTCGCGGATCACGTTCTGGTCGGCCAGGCCCATGCCGTAAGCGCTGAGCACGCCCGCCAGCGGATGCACAAACACCTGGGCCATGCCCAGCGCATCAGCCACCAGGCAGGCATGCTGGCCGCCCGCGCCGCCAAAGCATTGCAGGGTGTAGCGGGTCACGTCGTAGCCCCGGGCCACCGATATCTTCTTGATGGCATTGGCCATTTGCTGCACGGCAATGGCGATGAAGCCCTCGGCCACCTCCTCGGGCAGGCGGCCCGTCTGCGCGGCCAGCGCGGCAAACGGGGCCTGCACGGCTTCCAGGCTCAGCGGCTCATTGGCCTGCGGGCCAAACACCTGGGGGAAGTAGCGCGGCTGCACCTTGCCCAGCAGCACGTTGGCATCGGTCACGGCCAGCGCGCCGCCGCGCCGGTAGCTGGCCGGGCCGGGGTTGGCACCGGCACTTTGCGGGCCCACGCGGAAACGCTCGCCGTCGAACTTCAGCAGCGAGCCGCCGCCTGCGGCCACGGTGTGGATGGCCATCATCGGCGCACGCATGCGCACGCCCGCCACCTGGGTTTCAAACTCGCGCTCGAAGGCCCCGGCGTAGTGGCTCACGTCGGTGCTGGTGCCGCCCATGTCAAAGCCAATCACCCGCTCAAACCCGGCCAGCGCCGCCGTGCGCGCCATGCCGACGATGCCACCCGCCGGGCCGCTCAAGATCGCGTCCTTGCCCTGGAACACCGCCGCGTCCGTCAACCCGCCGGACGACTGCATGAAAAACAGCTTCACGCCCGGCATCTCCTGCGCCACCTGCTGCACATAGCGGCGCAGGATGGGCGACAGATAGGCATCCACCACCGTGGTGTCGCCCCGGCTGACGAACTTCATCATCGGGCTGGTGCCGTGCGAGGTGCTGATCTGGGTAAAGCCCACCTCGGCGGCGATGCGCTGCGCCGCCTGCTCGTGCGCGGTGAACCGGTAGCCATGCATGAATACGATGGCAACGCTGCGCAGCCCTTGTTGGTAGTGCGCCAGCAGCTCTTTTTTCAATAGCACCTCATCCAGCGGCTGCACCACCTCGCCATGCGCGCCCATGCGCTCTTCGGCCTCGACCACGGCGCTGTACAGCAGCTCGGGCAGCAGGATGCGGCGGTCGAACAGGCGCGGGCGGTTTTGGTAGGCGATGCGCAGCGCGTCGCGAAAGCCCCGGGTCGTTACCAGCAATGTGGGCTCGCCCTGGCGCTCCAGCAGTGCATTGGTGGCCACCGTGGTGCCCATCTTCACGCACTCCACCTGTGCAGGCGTGACCGGCGCGCCCGGTGCCAGGCCCAGCAGGTGGCGGATACCGGCCACCGCCGCGTCGGTGTACTGCCCGGGGTTGTCGCTGAGCAGCTTGTGGGTGACCAGCGTGCCGTCGGGCCGCTGGCCCACCACGTCGGTAAATGTGCCACCCCTGTCGATCCAGAACTGCCAGCGTTTCGTGTCTGTGGTAAGCAAAGTGTGGCTTTCTCAAAGTTGTGCGATAGATGTTGTGGAATGCGGGTTGGACCACCAGAATGGCACGCAGTTTGCGTTGTCCTGGGTAGTTTCATCCTGTTTTTCTCTTGGAGTCTTTATGCACGTAAAAACCGTTTTGGCGCTTGCCGCTGTGGCCCTCACCAGCTTAGGCGCATCCGCCCAAACCAAATGGGACCTGCCCTCGGGCTACCCTGCTAGCAACTTCCACACCGAGAACATCACCCAGTTTGCCAACGATGTAGACAAGGCCACCGCAGGCAAGCTGAAGATCACCGTGCACGCCAACGGCTCGCTGTTCAAGGCCAACGAAATCAAGCGCGCGGTGCAAGGCGGGCAGGCCCAGGCGGGCGAAATCATCCTGGCCAACTTCGAGAACGAAAACCCGGTCTACGGCCTGGATGGCGTGCCCTTCCTGGCCAGCTCGTATACCGAATCCAAGCGCCTGTACGACGCGCAAAAGCCGGTGCTGGATGCCGCCCTGGGCAAGCAGGGCATGAAGCTGCTGTACGCAGTGCCATGGCCACCGCAGGGCATTTTCACCAAGAAAGAAATCAACTCCGTGGCCGATCTGCGCGGCATCAAGTGGCGCGCCTACAGCCCGGCCACCGGCAAGATTGCCGAGCTGGTGGGCGCGGTGCCGGTGACCATCCAGGCCGCAGAGCTGTCGCAGGCCCTGGCCACGGGCGTGGTCGAGAGCTACATCAGCTCGGTCTCTACCGGCTATGACAGCAAGACCTACGAGAGCACCAAATACTTCTACGACACCCAGGCCTGGTTGCCCAAGAACGCAGTGTTCGTCAACAAAAAGTCGTTTGACGCGCTCGACCCCGCCACCCAGGCCGCCGTCACCCAGGCCGCCGCTGCGGCCGAGCTGCGCGGCTGGAAAACCAGCCAGGAAAAAACCGAGTGGTACAAGAAGGCCCTGACCGACAAGGGCATGAAGATCATGCCGCCCAGCCCCAAGCTGATGGCCGATATGCGCCAGCTCGGCGGCATCATGCTGACCGACTGGCAAAAGAAGGCCGGGGCCGACGGCGAGACCATCCTCAAAACCTACAGCGCAGCCAAGAAGTAAGCCATGCGCCGTTTTCTGGACCGGCTGTACGCCACATCCGGCGCGGTGGGCGCGGTGTGCGTGGGCCTGATTGCCGTGCTGATGCTGGGCCAAAGCATCATGCGCACCCTGGGCCTGCGCACCGGCGCAGTCAACGACGTGGTGTCGTGGCTGTGCGCCGCCGCCGCGTTTTTTGCCATGGCCCACGCCTTCAAGCACGGCGACTTTGTGCGCGTCACGCTGCTGCTCGACAAGGTGGGCCCGGCCACCCGGCGCGCACTGGAGCTGGTGTCGCTGGCGATTGGCAGCGTGGCCACCGCCTACCTGGCCTGGTCGGCGGTGCTGTTTACCTACGAGAGCTGGGAGTTCAACGACCTGGCCCAGGGCCTGCTGCCCCTGCCCATGTGGATACCGCAGCTGAGCTTCGCGTTTGGCGCGATTTTGCTGCTGGTGGCGGTGGTGGACGAATTCATCATCGTGCTGCGCGGCGGCGTGCCCACCTTTGTGCGGCTGGTGCAAGAGCGCCACGCACGCGGCGATTTCTCGTCAGATATTTAAGGCCCCCATGGACATTTTGATGATTGGCGGGCTGCTGCTCGTGGTGATGCTGGTGCTGCTGTCGGGCGGGGTGTGGATTGCCATGACGCTGGCCATCTGCGGCTGGATCGGGCAGGCGTTTTTTACCAATACCGCGCCGGGCAAAAACCTGTTTTCGGCGTTTTGGGAAAGCAACGCCAGCTGGGAGCTGGCCGCGCTGCCGCTGTTTATCTGGATGGGCGAAATCTTGTTTCGCACCAAGCTCAGCGAAGAAATGTTCGAGGGCCTGCGCCCCTGGCTGAACCGCATCCCAGGGCGGCTGGCGCACACCACCATCTTGGGCTGCGGCATATTTGGCTCGGTCAGCGGCTCGTCGGCGGCCACCTGCGCCACCATCGCCAAGGTGGCCCTGCCCGAGCTGCGTAAACGCGGCTACAACGAAAACCTGACCCTGGGCGCGCTGGCCACCGGCGGCACGCTGGGCATTTTGATACCGCCGTCCATCACCATGGTGGTGTACGCGGTGGCGGCAGACGCGTCCATCATCCGCATCTTTTTAGCCGGGTTTTTGCCGTCGTTTTTGCTGATGGCGCTGTTCATGGGCTACATCGCCTGGTGGTCCGTCCGCCACCCCGACCAGGTGCCCGCCGCAGACCCGCCCAGCAGCTGGGCCGACAAGCTGCGCAAAAGCCGCAACCTCATCCCCTGCGCGGGCCTGATCATCTTCATCATGTGGGTGCTGGTGGCCGGCTATGCCACCGCCACCGAGTGCGCCGCCTACGGCGTGGCCGGGTCGCTGGCGATTGCCGCAGCGGGCCGGTCGCTGACCTGGAGCAACCTGTGGGAGGGCCTGATGGGGGCCACGCGCACCAGTTGCATGATCATGTTCATCTTGGCCGGGGCCGCGTTCTTGACCAAAACCATGGCCTTTACCGGCGTGCCCCGCGCGCTGGCCGAGTGGGTGATGTCCATGCAGTTGTCGCCCTACGCGCTGATTGCGGCGCTGGTGGCGGTGTACCTGGTGCTGGGCACCGCGCTAGACGGCATCAGCATGATTGTGCTCACCAGCGCGGTGGTTCTGCCGATGATCCAGGCCGCCGGGTTTGACCTGATCTGGTTTGGCATCTTCGTCATCTTGCTGGTGGAGATTGCCGAGGTCACGCCGCCGGTGGGCTTTAACCTGTTTGTGCTGCAAAACATGACCGGCAAAGACAGCAACACCGTGGCCCGCGCCGCCCTGCCGTTTTTTGGCTGCCTGGTGCTGTGCATTGCCATCGTCACCGTGTTCCCGCAGATCGTGACGTTTTTGCCCGACCTGGTAATGGGCAAAGATGGCTAGCCCATCGGCGCGTTTCGCTATTATTTAAATAGCTTCTTGCGCTGATGGAATAAGCGCTAGAGGCACTTTTCGCTTAAATTTTACCGGCGCCAGTCGTCGCCATGGCCATGGCGGCCACCATCGCGGTCGCCTCGGCGGTCCCAATCCCGGTGGTGGCGCTTATGCCCCCAACGCGGTGGCGCGTACACCACCTGCGGCTGCATATAGACGGGCGGGCGTTGGTACACCACCTGCTGGGGTTGCTGGTAGTACACCGGCTCAGGCCGCACGTACACCGGCGCGGGCCGCACGTACACCGGCTCTGGCCGGTAGACCACTTGCGGGGGCGGCTGGTAGTACACCGGGGCGGGCTGCACATATACCGGCTGGGGAGCAACGCCATAGACCTGCACGCCCGGCAGGCCGATGCCAATCGACCACGACACATCGCTGCGCGCCTGCGCCACGCTGGCTGCGCCCAGGGCGCTGGCGGCCAAAACAGCAGCAAATATTGCACGTTGGAACTGCATACCGATCTCCTTATTTCAATTTGGAGGCGAATGGCCCCCTGCTTCTGTTAACGCCACACAACCAATCCGGTGGACAAGCCTGTAAACAGAAGCGTTGCCAAACGTAACCGGCACCTGCGCCACCTAAAATCAAGGTATGAGCGCACTCCCCCCCTCCAAAGCCCCTGCCGAACCTACCAAACCCAGCAACTTCCTGCGCCAGATCATCGAATCTGATCTGGCCTCAGGCACCTACGCCAGCCGCCAATGGGCCGGTAGCCCCGGCGATGCCGCGCACCAGGCCACCGGCCAGCCCGACCCGGCCAAGATCCGCACCCGCTTCCCGCCCGAACCCAATGGCTACCTGCACGTAGGCCACGCCAAAAGCATCTGCCTGAACTTCGGCCTGGCGCGCGACTACGGCGGCGTGTGCCACCTGCGCTTTGACGACACCAACCCCGAAAAAGAAGACGAGGAATACGTCAAGGCCATCATCGACACCGTGAAATGGCTGGGCTTTGACTGGAACGGCGCGCCCGATGCCCCCGCGTATGAGGCCAGCAGCTACTTCGACTTCATGTACCGCGCCGCCGAATATTTGGTCACCTCAGGCCACGCCTACGTGGACGAGCAAACCGTGGAGCAAATGCGCATCAACCGCGGCGACTTCGGCAAGCCCGGCACCGACAGCCCCTTCCGCGCCCGCACCCCCGACGAAAACCTGGCCCGCTTCCGCGAGATGCGCGACGGCCAGCACGAAGACGGCTCCATGGTGCTGCGCGCCAAGATCGACATGGCCAGCCCCAACATCAACCTGCGCGACCCCGCCATCTACCGCATCCGCCGCGCCACACACCACCGCACGGGCGACAAATGGTGCATCTACCCGATGTACACCTTTGCCCACCCCATCGAAGACGCGCTGGAGCAAATCACCCACAGCATCTGCACCCTGGAATTTGAAGACCAGCGCCCCTTCTACGACTGGCTGCTGGCCCGTTTATGCGAAGGTGGCCTGTTGGCCAGCCCGCCCCCCCGCCAGTACGAATTTGCCCGCCTCAACCTCACCTACGTGGTCACCAGCAAGCGCAAACTCGCCCAACTGGTGTACGACCACAAGGTCAGCGGCTGGGACGACCCCCGCATGCCCACCATCGTGGGCCTGCGCCGCCGCGGCTACACCCCCGAAGCCATCCACCTGTTTGCCGAACGCATAGGCGTCACCAAGAGCGACAGCTGGATCGACTACAGCACCCTGGAAGGCTGCCTGCGCGAAACCCTAGACCACAGCGCCCCCCGCGCCATGGCCGTGCTCGACCCCGTCAAGTTGGTGCTTACCAACTGGGACGCGTTGATGGGCGCTGGTGTACTCGACACCTGCAGCGCCCCCGTCCACCCCCACCTGCCCGAGCTGGGCAAGCGCAACTTCCAGATCGGCAAAGAGGTGTGGATCGAACGCGGCGACTATGAAGAAACCCCGCCCAAGGGCTTTTTCCGCCTCTTCCCAGGCAACAAGGTCCGCCTCAAATACGGCCACGTCATCACCTGCACCGGTGCCGTCAAGGATGCCGAAGGCCGTGTCACCGAAGTGCACGCCGAACTCATCCCCGACACCAAGAGCGGCACCCCCGGAGCCGACAGCGTCAAGGTCAAGGGCGTAATCACCTGGGTCAGCGTGGCCGACGGCCTGCCAGCAGAGGTCCGCATGTACGACCGCCTGTTCATCGACGCCCAGCCCGACGCAGGCGGCAAAGACTTCATCGAAAGCCTGAACCCCAACAGCCTGAAAGTAGTGCAAGCCATCGTGGAGCCGTCCCTGGCGGCGGCCAAGGCCGACGACAAGTTCCAGTTTGAGCGGCACGGGTACTTTGTGGCGGACCGGGTGGACCACCAGGCGGGGAAGATGGTGTTTAACTTGGCTGTGGGGTTGAAGGATAGTTGGGGAAAGTGAGCCGTTGACCCAGCTTCTCACCTCTCAAAATTATCAGAACTGATATAAAATGAAACGCATCCAATGGCTGGGAACCGCACTGAACGCGGTGCGTGAGTTTCCAGAGGATGCGCGGATGTTGATAGGCCAGGAGCTGCGCACGGTGCAGAGCGGTTTGATGCCCAACGATTTCAAACCCATGCCTACCGTGGGAGCCGGAGCCTATGAAATCCGGGTCCGCGCGGGCAACCAGTACCGGGTGGTCTACGTAGCCAAGTTTGCAGAAGCCGTTTACGTACTGCACTCTTTCGTCAAGAAAACGCAGAAAACCGCCCCCGCCGATCTGGACCTGGCCCAAGCCCGATACGCCGCACTCGTCGCCGAGAGGAAGGAAAAGAAGAAATGACCACCAAACTGAACCGCGTTGTCGGCAGCGACAACGTCTTCCGCGACCTGGGCTTCCCCGAGGCCGAAGCGCAAAACCTGCTGCTGCGCACCGACCTGGTCGTGCACATCCGCAAAGTAATCGCCAAACTCGACCTGACCCAAGCCGAAGCCGCCAAGCGCGCAGGCATCACCCAGCCGCGCATGAACGACCTGGTGAAGGGTCGGACGCAAAAATTCACGCTGGATGCGCTGGTGAATGTGGCGGCGCAGTTGGGGTATACGGTGAAGATGTCTTTGAAGAAGGCGGCTTGATGCCTCGCCTTACCGCAGTTAAGACCAGACGCCAGGCTCCAGGCTCCAGGCTTCTTCAAGACTCAACCCCGGGCTTGCTTGGTGAATACGGCGATCATCAATCCCCCAGAAGCACCGCTTCAAATCTCATACCGAGCTGGGTGCGCGACATTGTTATGTTGCCTTCTTTTTTGCCTTAGGTTCGTCTTTTGCGAGCATCGCAGTGGCCTTTGCGTTCTTAGCGGACAGCGGTTCGTTGAAAAGCAAGTGGATCCTCGATTCTTGGTCAAGACGGCCGCCATTGGACGGTGTCATCACTTTTTTGAGCTTCTTTTCGAAATCCTTCACAGGTTTGCTGTTAGCGAACGTCTTGACCGTTTCGCTCATTTCGCATTTAAGGGCGAAAGAAATCTGGATGGGCAGGCTGGTGACGTTGCTGTGTTCCAGCATGAACTTGAATCCACTGGTGTCGCCAACATCGGCGAGCGAGCAGGCCGCGAAAAATAGCGCGTATTGGCGCGCTTCATCTGCCACATTCAGATCGTCGATGACCAGCATCGTGAGCGGCAAGGCCTTTTTGAAAAAATCATAGCCGTAGCAATTTCGAACCAGCGCCGTCACAACATACAGCAGCTGCATCTCCGTCATACCTTTGAGCCCATGCGCCACTCGACCATCCCGGAGATCCAAATACAGGCGAGCGGCCTCGATGATCACAACATCCATGGCCTTTTGAATATGGACATAGGGCGTCTCGTATCCGGCGAGCATGTAGTTGCCCATGTTTTGTAGGCGGAAGATGCGATGGGAGAGATCTTTCGACTCGGTGGCGACCAGGGCGTCGATCAGATCGGGACATTCGGATCGCGTGCCTACGTAGAAAAAATACGTGTTGGACCAATACGGATCGAACGCTTTTTCGTTAATGACAAGATCGCGGGACTCGTAGGCGTCTTTGGCATACAGATATTCAGCGAAAGAACGATGCTTGAAAAAAACGGTGTTGTCGTCGAGCTCGCCGAACAGCGTGGATCGGTTGATCAAGTAGTCGAAGGTCTCCCCCAGTGACGCGCCTGTCTGCCTGTCGGCCAAAAAGCTCTGGAACATCTGCCGAATCTCCTCTCGGGACATGTAAACCAGCTGGTGGTCAATCATGTGGCGCGCCAGCAAGCGCGCGAGCCGCTCGTTTGACTTGTATTGCTTCTCCGACGAGATTTGCCGCCGCTCATCCCAACGGCCAAGCATCAGCTCCACCGTCTTGGAATAGAGCTCGGTTAGGCTGGATGGCAGCTCGTATTTCTCTTGCTTGATGATGTTGGCGAGGAGCGAGGCGGCGATCGGGTTGTGCGGCAATTGCTTGAACAGGCCCGACTTCGCCAGGTCGTCGATCAGCCGATTGGGAAGGTTGAGCTTTTCAAAGACTTTCCGCAGGTAGGCCAGAATCTTCCCGAGGCTTAGAGGGCGGATTTGATAGCGTTTGATACCGCTGTGTTTTGACGCGAGTTCCTCCATCGTTTTCCAAGGTCGGCTGGTCAACACGAGCGACCATTCGTCTCGGGCTTTGACGGCTTGGATGAGCTCTTCAACCTTGACCTTGCACTGCTCCTGGTCCGCCATGGCCTCGTCAACGCCATCGAGGATGATCATCGCCTTCCCTTGGTGGGCGGCCAGATGCGCCGAGCAATCCATCCCAATCAGGCTTTCGATGAAAACCGTGGCATCCTGTTTTGAATCGACATAGGCCTTGAAGTTGGCATACGCGGGCAGGATGGTCGTTTCCTTGAACACGCGAATGTCGGAGAAATGCATGGCGAGCCGGCGCGTCAAGTGCGATTTTCCTGCCCCCATCGGAGCCTCGATGATGGAAATTTTGTTTCCGCGGGCCTCGTCCTGAAGGTTGACCAATCTGGCTTTCGTCGCGCGGCGCTTGTGGTTGTATCGATCGTCCTCCACCTCTTCGACATCCATTTCCATTTGAACGGCGGTGGCCGAAGGAATGATGGCGATGGCCGTTTGCGAGTTGATGACACCAAGGCGCTTGTCCAAGCCGCCCAGATAGGTCCCCACCACGCCATCAATTTCTTCCCAGAAGTGTGGCGCGTGCTCGTCGATTTGCTTGACCAGCCAGTCCGCGTCGAAGAAGTGAATCTTCTTCGAGGGATACTTTTCGCTAATTTTTTCCTTCGCGTTTTGGCTGACGTTTTTTGTCGTCACCACCCACACCTCGGGCAGGCGGACCGATTGAATGCCGCCTTTGATGAGTCGCGCGTGCCCGCATTCGTCAATTTGCCTCTCAACCTCGGCGAACGACTGCAAGATCTTGTCGCATTTGGCGACCACGCCAATGAAGCTCGTCGCTCCGATGGAATCGTCGTGACGTTCGATCACAAAATCCGCACCCTTTTCATCAGGCCCGTGTGTGTATTCGACATATTGAACGCCGCGAAATTTTCGTAGCATGTCGTCTAACAATGGATGCAGTTCCTGAACCTCCTTGTCGATTTTTTCTACCCTTTGGCGCTTCGAGGCTTGATCCATTGTCCGTCCGTTGATGATTGTTTTTGGTGTGGCAGAACGTTTCTGGGCGCGGCGCTCGAGACTAGCTCCGGCTCAAATTACTTTCTTCCTTCGACCAACATGCTACTAGACAATCCGTTACACAAAGTGCTGTTATGGCCTTCTTCGTTGAGCTGCCAGGGCGGGGGCATGCAAGGGCACGTAGCGGCACGGCAGAAGCAGCGCGGGGTCAAGTCTTGCATTGACGCTTTTTAGCCTCGCTACTCTTTCTGTAGCTGCTTGCGCCCATTCCACAAGCACAAACAGCCTATTTGACACATAGACCGGCAGCGCCGCTAAACTCCAAGCCATGCACCCCGCCATCGCCCAACACCGCCCCGGTATCTCGGCTATTTGCCAGCGCTACCGCATCCAGCGGCTGGACGTGTTTGGCTCGGCGGCGCGGGCAGACGACTTTGATGCCAGTAGCAGCGATGCCGACTTTTTGGTGGAATTCGATGCGGACATGCCGGTAGGTTTGGATGCCTTCTTTGGTGCCAAGGCCGACCTGGAGAAGCTGCTAGGGCGCAGCGTGGATCTGGTAGAGCCAGGGGCCATACGCAACCCTTTCGTACTGGCCAGCATCAACCGCAGCCGCGAATCCGTTTATGCAGCGTGACCTGCGTGCGTTCTTGTGGGATGTGCGTACAACCTTTGGCTAGCCATGAGGCTCTTTGCAAAAATCAACCCGGAACGCTATGGCCAGACAACACAACAGTCGACGACAAAAACAGGGCATCCAAATCCTGAAGCAAAAGGGCCTGCAAGCCATCGTCCTCGGTGCGGCCATGCTGCTGGTCTCGCCATTGTTTGCAAGCTCTCCGGTACTCAACACCCTCGCTAGCACGCTCCGCACGTTCGCCTGGCCACTATTGGTAATAGGCATGTTGCTTCTCGGTGCATATGCCTTCTTCAAACGCGTGGCAGACAAGACGGTCGGCCCGACGGACGGTGCGGCCCACACGCCATCGCCCGCCAAATCACGGGGACGGCTCAAGCTGATAGAACCAACGCTGGCAGCCACCGCAGAACCCGCACCGCCCACATCCAGCCCCACACCCGCCAGCGCCTGGAGCCCCGCGGTGTTCGCCGCCATCGAGTGGCGCAGGTTCGAAGCGGTGTGTGAAGCCCTGTTTGCCCAGGCCGGATACACCACCCGCGCGCAGTCGCACGGGGCAGACGGTGGCGTGGACATCTGGCTGCACACGGCCGACACGGACAAACCGGTCGCCGTAGTGCAGTGCAAGCACTGGCAAGGCAAGCCCGTGGGTGTGAAGGAAATCCGCGAGTTCTTCGGCGTGATGGCATCGCACAAGCTGCAGCGCGGCATTTACGCCACCACGTCCACCTACACCGAAGATGCCCAGCAGTTCGCCACCGCCAATGGCGTCGCCGCCATGGACGGCCCCGCCCTGCTGGCCATGATCGCCAAGCGCACGCCCGAGCAGCAGCAAGCCCTGCTGGCCGTAGCCCACGAGGGCGAATACTGGAAACCCACCTGCGCCAGCTGCGGGGTGAAGATGCTGGAGCGCACGCCTAGCAAAGGCGGCGCGCCGTTTTGGGGGTGCAGCAACTACCCGAAGTGCAGAACGCGACTGCAAATGCTGGCGGTACGGTAGGGAGAGAACGCTACTAGTTTCATAGCTGCTTGCGCTGATCCGACGAGCGCAAGAGCCCAATTTCGTCTGAACCTCCCGCGCTTTTCCGCCCCTCTACACCGGAATCCACTCTCCGCTTGCTCCAAACTCTGAAGCCCTCCGGTCAGATCCAAAGGAGTTCCCATGCAAACCTGGCCAATCCAAGATGCCAAAACCCGCTGGTCCGAGTTGCTGGAAGCGGCCCAAAGCCAGCCGCAAAACATCACCGTGCAAGGTCAATCGGTGGCGGTGATGGTGTCGCGCAGCATGTTTGACCGCTTGACGCAGGCCCAAGACTCGCTGGTGGATTTCATGCGCCGGTCACCACTGGTGGAGGCGGAAGACGTGGTGCTGGAGCGCGATACCAGTCCCACCCGCAAAGTCGGACTTTAGCTCTAGTCGCTACTATTTTTATAGCTGCTTGCGCTGATGCTATCGGCGGTGGCAGCCTATTTAACACATAAACCCTCAGCGCCGCTAAACTCCCTCCCATGCGCCCCTCCGAAGCCCTCTCCCTGCACCGCACGCAAATCCGCGAGATTGCGCTGCGGCACCGCGTGAGCGATGTACGGGTGTTTGGCTCGGCGCTGCACGGCGACGACACCGCAGAGAGCGACCTGGACCTGCTGGTGGAGCCTACGGCGCACACCACGCTGATGGACATCGGTGCCATCCGGTTTGAGTTGAAGCAGTTGCTAGGCATGGAGGTGGACGTGCTCACGCCCAACAGCCTGCCCGCCAGCTTCCGAGCGCAAGTACTGCGCGAGGCCCTGGCGGTATGAGCCGTGCGCATCCGCTGCGGGTGGCAGACTACTTGCAGCACATCCTGCAGGCGATTGGCAATGTGCAGGAATACACCGCAGGCATGGACTTGGCGACTTTCATGGCAGACCGCAAAACCTGCGATGCCGTCATCCGCAATCTGGAAATCATTGGCGAAGCCTGCCACAACGTGGCCAAAAACCACCCCACTTTTGCGGCCCAGCATGCCACCGTACCCTGGGGCTTTGCCTACGAAATGCGCAATGCCTTGGCGCACGGCTACTTCACCGTAGACCTGGCCATCGTGTGGCAAACCATCCAGAACGATCTGCCTGTGCTACAGGCGCAAGTGGCGGAATTGCCAGCCTGAGTCGCTGTTATTTTTATAGCTGCTGGTGCCGATTCCACGGGAGCTAATCCACTATTCGTTCGCATCCGCCCCCATGCCCCGCCGCAAACACCACCACGTCTACGTGGTCGAGCTCCCCAAAGACGTGCTGCTGGAAGCGCGCTTTCGCAAGGGCAATCCGGGCTATGTGGAGGGCAAGCTGTGTGTGTATGTGGGCATGACGGGGTTGGACCCGGATGTGCGTTTTGACAAACACAAGGCGGGTATCCAGGCGAATCGGTATGTGCTGCGCTACGGCTTGCGGCTGCTGCCAGACCTGTACGAGGCCTTTAACCCCCTGACCTACCAGGACGCGGTGGACAAAGAGATCGAGATCGGCATCGACCTGCGCTCGGCGGGGCTCGGGGTATGGCAGGCCTGAGGCTTAAGTCTTGAACCCCGTGCCTGGCTTGTAAACTCGCAGCCTTTGCCTGCTGGATACGGAGACCCCCATGAACAAAGCCCCTCACAAACCTTTCGTGATCGGCGTGGCAGGCGGCAGTGGCAGCGGTAAGTCAACGGTGACGCGCCAGGTGCTGGCATCGATCGGGCCGGAGATGACGGCGGTGCTGATCCAGGACGACTACTACTGCGACCAGACGCATATGTCGCCCGAAGATCGGCGCAAAACCAACTACGACCACCCCGACGCGTTTGATTGGCCGCTGATGGTCCAACATGTACAGGCGCTGCGCCGTGGCGAGGCGATCGAGATGCCCACCTACGATTTCACGCTGGACAACCGTGCCAGCAAGACCATCACCGTGCAGCCCGCGCCGGTGATCGTGATCGAAGGCCTGTTTGCGCTGTTTGACGCCGATTTGCGCAAGATGATGTCGCTGAAGATTTTTGTGGATACCGCCGCCGATGTGCGCTTTATCCGCCGCCTGCAGCGCGACATGGCCGAGCGCGGGCGCAGTGCCGAAAGCGTGATCAACCAGTACCTGGAAACCGTGCGCCCCATGCACAAGCAGTTCATCGAGCCCACCAAGCGCCGCGCCGATGTGATCCTGCCGCACGGTGCCAACGGGCCCGCCATCGACATCATCACCACCAAGGTGGTGAGCTTGGTCCGCGATCTGGACCGGGCCTAGGTAGATCGCTATGTTTTCCGTAGCTGCTTGCGCTTATGGAATGGGCGGTAGCGGCCTATTTAGCCCACAAACTCCACGCCCGCGCACACTGCCGCCACCTGCGCCGCAATGCACTGCTCTGGCGTGGCGCGTGGGCTGTCGGGGTACACCTCGGTGGTGCTGGTGTAGCGCGCACCGGTAATCCCCGCGCACAGGCCCAGCGCCTGCATCGCGTAGTGGATCACGCCGTGCGCCACCAGGGGCGAGCCGATGATGCCGCCCTGCGCGTCGGCGGGGGCGATGTGGGTCACGCGCTCAACCGCCTGGATGATGGCCTGCTGGAACGCGGGCTGGGGGTTGGCGCTGTCGTCCACCAAGTAGAAGCCGTCGGGGATGGTGCCGGGCGCGAAAGGCTGGCCGTCGCGGGCGGCTACGGCGGGGCGGTATTCGGACTCGTCGGTGTCGGTGGTTTCGTGCAGGTCGATGTGGGCGGTGAACTGGCCGCGCAGGGGTTCAATGAGGCGCAGCAAGGCGGCAGACTCTTGCGCGGGGCTGTCAGGGCGGAACGAGCGGTTGGGGTCCAGGGCATCGAAGTTCCAGCGCTGGATACGCTCGTACGCCCAGGGGCTGACGCAGGGCACCACCAGCAGGTTCACCCGACCCGCATAACCCTCGGCATGCGCCTCTAGAAAACGCAGCGCGCCCAGCACGCCACTGGTCTCGTAGCCATGCACGCCGCCGGTCACCAGCACGCTGGGCAGGGCGCTGTTCCAGCCCCGGCTGCGGATGGCGAACAGGGGGAAACGTTCTTGCGCATAGGCCACTTCGCCGTAAGTTGCCACATCAAAGCGTGCCCGCAGCTGCTCAATGCGGGGCAGCACGTCGTCCGCATAGCTGCGCTGGCGCACCTGGCGTGCGCGCCACTGGGCGCGCTCTGTGTCGCCCCAGGCTTGGCCGGGGGTGCCGATGGGGTAGAAAGGGGGATTGCTCATGGGGTGCGGCTGAAAAGTTACGGACAAGGCTACTTTACGCTGGCGAATCCGCCATGGGCCGTGGCCTTCGCAAAGCCGCCCATCCCACCCATTGTGTTTCTCATACTTGACAAAGCACCATTTTTGTAAATAATGAGAAACATTATGCTGCCCACAACCCTTCATTCCAACCTGCCCTGTGCCGCCCAGTTGCAGGCCTTGGGCGCGCAGATTCGCAGCCAACGCAAAGCCTTGCGCCTGAACGCCACGGTCACGGCCGAGGCCGCAGGGGTGTCGCGTGTCACCCTGCACCGCATCGAGAAGGGCGAGCCCTCGGTCACCATGGGGGCATGGTGCAACGCGCTGGCGGCGCTGGGCATGGTGTTGCAGGCGCGCAGCGCGGCAGACGAACGCACAAGCGCGGCACAACCGCCCGACAGAGCAGACTGGATTCCGGCCCGTGTAGCACTGGCCGACTACCCGCAGTTGCGTGCGCTGGCATGGCAGGTGCACGGCACCGACACGCTCACCCCGTTTGAGGCGCTAGACATTTACGAGCGCAACGCCCGCCACCTGGACCTGCCCACAATGTCCGCAGAAGAACAAGCTTTGCTGCAAGCCCTGCGGCTGGCTTTGTCGCGCAGCCCTGGCGCGGATGCAAGCGGGGGCAACGATGCAGTTTGAGCGCCCGCACCACCAGCGCATTGCGCATGTGCTCAGCGCCCTGGACGGGGCCGTGCTGCGCCAGCATGGATGCCTGTTTGGCGGCGGCACCTGCATTGCCTTGCGCTATGGTGAATACAGGGAGTCGGTGGACATCGACTTTCTGGTATCCGATGCCGCAGGCTACCGGGAGCTGCGGCAATTGCTCACCGGCCCCAGCGGCTTGGCGGCCATCACGCACGCGCAGGCGATGCCGCTGGTGGGCTTGCGCGAGATCCGGGCCGACCAGTACGGCATTCGCACCCAGGTGCAGATGGACGGGCACGGCATCAAGTTCGAGATCGTGCGCGAGGCCCGCATTGCGCTGGAGCCGCCGGGTGTGGACGACACAGTCTGCGGCATCGGCACCCTGACGCGTCTGGACCTGGCTACGTCCAAATTGCTGGCCAATTCAGACCGCCAGGCCGATGACGGCGTGTTCAGCCGCGATGTGATCGACCTGGCCATGATGGGCCTGCCTTTGCCCACACTGCGGGCCGCACTGGTCAAGGCCGAGCTGGCCTATGGCGCATCCATTGCACGCGACTTGGGCAAGGCGATAGACCGGTTTCAAACCCGCACCGGCTGGCTGGAGCGCTGCATGCAGGCCATGGCCATGCAGTTACCCAAGGCGCTGGTATGGCAAAAAATAAAGGCCTTGCGGCGCATCGTGCCCAAGCCCTAAAAGTCCACCCTTGCAATCCAGCCCACCCGCCACGACATGGTCTAAATGACCGACACCCAGCACATCGTCTGCCCCCACTGCCACACCACCAACCGCGTGCGCACCGATCAGCTCGGCAGCGCGCCCGACTGCGGTAGCTGCAAAAAGCCCCTGTTCACCGGCAAACCTGCCGACCTGGATGTAGCCGCGTTCGACAAGCATCTGCTGCGCAACCAGATTCCGCTGCTGGTGGACTTTTGGGCACCGTGGTGCGGGCCGTGCAAGCAGATGGCACCCGCTTACGTGCAGGCCGCCGCCCAGCTGGAGCCGCGCATCCGCGTGGCCAAGGTGGACACCGAGGCGCACCCGACCCTGGGCGCACGCTTTCAGATCCGCAGCATCCCCACGCTGGCGCTGTTTGTGGGGGGCCGCGAGGTGGCCCGCCAGGCAGGTGCCATGGGAGCCGCCGACATCGTGCGCTGGGTGCAGCAGCACAGCCCACGCTGAAAGCCCTACTCGATTTCGCAAAATTTCGCATTAACCCGTGCGGGGAAGCCTTATCCACCCGCTGTTACCGTTCGCCTCCTTATCCCTACCAACCCCTAGACACCATGACGCTATTCACCCCCCTGCAAGTCGGCTCCCTCACCCTGCCCAACCGCATCCTGCTGGCCCCGCTCACGCGCACCCGCGCCGACGCGGGCCACATGCCCAATGCGCTGATGACCGACTACTACAGCCAGCGCGCCACCGGCGGCCTGCTGATCACCGAATGCACCATGGTGGCCCCCGGCACCTCGGCCTTCATCAACGAGCCCGGCATCTACAACGACGCACAAATTGCGGCCTGGAAGAATGTGACCAGCGCGGTGCACGCCAAGGGTGGCCGCATCTTCATGCAGATCTGGCACGCGGGCCGGGCTGCGCACCCCGACATCAACGACGGCGTGCCCACCGTATCGAGCAGCGCCACGGCGGTGGAAGGCGAGATCCACACCCCCACCGGCAAGGTGCCCCACGCCGTGCCGCACGCACTCACAGCCGACGAAATTCCGGCCATCGTGGCCGCGTTTGCCCAGGGTGCCAAGAACGCCATCGCTGCCGGTTTTGACGGCGTGGAAGTGCACGGTGCCAATGGCTACCTGATCGACCAGTTCCTGCGCGACACGCCCAACCAGCGCACCGACGGCTATGGCGGCTCGCTGGAGAACCGCGCGCGCTTCCTGTTCGAAGTGCTGACTGCCGTGACTGCTGCCATCGGCGCAGACAAGGTGGGCCTGCGCCTGTCGCCGCTGAACAGCTACAACAGCATGCAAGACAGCGACCCGCTGGCCTTCATCGGCTTTTTGGCCGACAAGCTCAACGCCTACCAACTGGCCTACCTGCACGTGATGCGTGCCGACTTCTTTGGCGTGCAAAAGGGCGATGTGCTCACCATCGCCCGCGAGAAGTACAAGGGCGTGCTGGTCGGCAACATGGGCTACACCGCCGAAGAGGCCGAAGAAGCCATCACCGCAGGCCAACTCGATGCCGTGGCCTTTGGCACGTCCTTCCTGGCCAACCCCGACCTGCCCGCCCGCATCCAGCTCAAGGCCCCGCTGAACACGCCGGACCAAAGCACTTTCTACACCTCCGGTGCCAAGGGCTATACCGACTACCCCACGCTGCAAGGCTAGGCCAAAAGCGCCTCGATCACCTGCCAATGCGCCGGGTCTACCGGCGTGATCGACAGGCGGTTGCCCCGGCGCAGCACCTGCAGCTCGGCCAGGGCCGGGGTGGCGCGCAGCTCGGGCAGGGCCAGCAGCCGGGTCTTTCGCAGCGCCTGCACGTCCAGCAGCAGCCAGCGCGGTGTCGCCAGCTTGCTGGCGGCATCGAAGTAGGGTGACGCCGGGTCGAACTGCGTAGGGTCGGGCCGGGTGCCCGAGGCCACGCGGGCCAGGCCGGCAATGCCGGGCTCGGCGCAACTCGAGTGGTAGAACAGCACGCCATCGCCCGGCTGCATCTGGTCGCGCATGAAGTTGCGGGCCTGGTAGTTGCGCACGCCCACCCACGGCACCGTGCGGTCGGGCGCGGCCAGGGCATCGTCAATGGAGCATTCGCTGGGTTCGGATTTCATCAACCAGTAGTGGGGCATGGCGGGCTCGCGTGAAGACATGTACCTAGCTTACTCCTGTTTTCATAGCTGCTTACGCTCATTCCATAAGCGCTAGCGGCCTATTTTTTATGAATTTGGATACCGACCTACGGGCTTCGGTTACCCTCCTGCATCTCCCACTCTTCGGACCACTTCCATGAAAAAACTCCACATCACCATCCAGCTCGAAATGTCTGTGCCCGACGACTGGGAGCTGGCCACCACCTCTGAAGACGGCCAGGTGCTGAAGCTGCCCAACGGCCAGTACATGGACATGGCGATCGAGCCCATGTTTGCCACCGACCCCGAAGACACCTGGACCAGCACCGGCGACGACGATGTGCTCAACGACGTGCTGGACATGATCGATGCCGAAGACGTGACCTACCAATTCGTCACGCACTGATAACTTTGTTAGCACGCGGCGCTGTGGAATGCACCTGCGGGTGTTTATCTGACACGCTGCAGCCGGACCAGAGCTTGTAATGGAAGCTTGCCGCAACCTCTTGCGGCCCCCACCGGAGCCCGCCATGCAACCCACCCAAACCGTACAAGCCACCATCAACGACCACGTCACCTTCACCCCCGGTGACGGCGCACCCATCGTGATCCCCAAGGGACCGGTCGAGATCGAAGTGGCCACTGAAAGCGCCACCCTGAGCTGGACCGCCGACAACGGCGCAGCCGGTGTGGCCGCCATCACGCTCACGCAGTACAAGGAGTACGTGCGCGACAAGAAAATTACCGTGGCAGCGTAGGCACACCGCCTCGCCAGAGCTATATTTACGATAGCTAATTGCGCACATTCCAATTGCGCCAGAGGCTTATTTGACACAACATATTTGCCTGCCCAGATCGGACCGCAGCCGCGCAAATTGACTCCATAATTACACCCAGTTACCGTCCTGAAACAGTCTGCGGGCATCGGTGCAAAGCACCTTATGGGAGAAAGAGCATGCGCGAAGACGACTCCAACAAAGAGCGCCTGGAGCTGGCGCTGGAAGCCGCAGGACTCGACCTGTGGGAGAACAACCTGCGCACCGGCGAAGTCACCCGCAAGGCCCTGAAAACCTTTTCCGAGCTGGGTTACAGCAGCGAAGAGGTGTTGCACCACATAGACCATCTATTCGAGTTCATCCACCCCGACGATGTGCCCATGATCCAGGCTGCGGTAGACGCGCACATGTCGGGCCGCACACCAGAATACCGCTGCGAATTTCGGCTGCGGGCCCACAACGGCGACTGGGTCTGGTACGCCAACTACGGTCGCATCATGGACGCTGCCAGCAACACACCGGGCCAACGCTTCATCGGCGTGACCTTCAACATCAACGACCGCAAGCGCAAAGAAGAAGAAATCGACCGGGCGAATCGCCAGCTGGCGGCACAAAACACCTTGCTGCAAGAGCTGAACACCGCGCTGGAGCTGCTGGCGGCCAACGACCCGCTCACCGGCCTGGCCAATCGCCGCACGCTGCTGGAGCTGGGGGCGAATGAATGCAAACGTGCCGAGCGCTTTCTACACCCGCTGTCGGTGCTGATGGTGGACATTGACAACTTCAAAAGCGTGAACGACACCTGGGGGCACCTGGCGGGCGACCGCGTCATCTGCGCCGTGGCCGACACTTGCCGCCAGCGCATCCGGGTGGGCCTGGATACCGTCGCCCGGCTGGGCGGCGAGGAGTTCGTGGTGTTGCTGCCAGAAACCGACAGCGTGGGGGCCAGCCGCCTGGCCGAATCGTTGCGCCACGCCGTTGCCCTGCTGCAGGTGCACACCCCCGATGTCCCCGGCATTGCCACCTGCACCGTGAGTATCGGCATCGCCACCCTCGCGCCGCCTGGGGCCACTTTCGAGCAATTGCTGCACCGCGCCGACACCGCGCTGTACCAGGCCAAGCAGGCGGGCAGGAACCGGGTGCAGGCCGGTATCTGACCCCTGGCTAATCCCCCGCAAACCGCCTGCGGTAATCCCGCGGGGCCACGCCCAGGTGGCGCTGGAAGCTGACGCGCATGCGCTCTTCGTCGCCAAAGCCGCAGCGGCTGGCGATCTGGTCTACGTTGTGCGTTGACTCTTCCAGCAGGCGGCGGGCGGCCTCCAGGCGCAGCACTTCCACCGCCTTGGCCGGGGTGCGACCGGTTTTTTGCTTGTAGACGCGGGCGAAGTTGCGCGGGCTCATGCGGGCCTGCTCGGCCAGGAACTCCACCGTCAGGTCGGTGCGGGCCAGGTTCTCGCCCAGCCACAGGTGCAGGGCATCGAAGCTGTCAGCGCCCTGGGTTTGCGATTCCAGCAGCACGCTGAACTGCGACTGCCCGCCGGGCCGCTTCAAGAACACCACCAGCTCGCGCGCCACCTCCATGGCCACGGCGTGGCCGCAATCGGCCTTCACCAGCGCCAGCGCCAGGTCGATGCCCGCCGTGACCCCGGCCGATGTCCACACCGCGCCCTCTTGCACAAAGATGGCATCGCGGTCGATCTGCAGGGCTGGAAAACGCTGCTGCAACAGGTCGCACATGGCCCAGTGGGTGGCGGTGCGCTTGCCGTCCAGCAAGCCCGCAGCCGCCAGCAAAAACGCCCCGCTGCACACCGACACCGTGCGCCGGGCGGTGCCGGAGGCCTGCTGCAGCCAGGCCACCAGCGGGGCCGACTGGTCGAGCACCGAGGCGATGTGCGGCGAGCCCGGCACTACGATGGTGTCCACAGCCAAGTCGGGCAGGTCGGCCAGGGCCATGGTGTGCAGCTCCAGCCCCTCGGCACTGCGCACCAAGCCGCCGTGCAGGCTGGCAGTGAAGCGCACGTAGCCCGGCAGCCCGCGCGCCTCCATGGCCTTGGAGGCGGCCCAGAACACGGTTTGCGCACCGGTCAGATCCAGCAGGCCCACCGCGTCAAAGGCCACAAACAGCACGCGGCGCAGCGGCAGTCGCGAGGGGAAAGCTTTTGGCAGTAATTCAGGGCTATTCGTCATTTACGCCGGATTGTTCCACACCTACGATGGCCCCATTCAGCATCCAACAGAAAGAATACCTATGAAAATCGCCGTCATCGGTGGCACCGGATTGATCGGTAGCCAAGTCGTCCAGCTGCTGCGCCAGCGCGGCCACGAGGCCATCGCCGCCTCGCCCGCCTCGGGCGTGAACACCCTTACCGGCGAGGGCCTGGCCCAGGCGCTGGCAGGCGCGCAGGTGGTGGTGGACGTGGCCAATTCCCCGTCGTTCGAAGACCAGCCGGTGATGGACTTTTTCACCACCTCGGGGCGCAACCTGCTGGCCGCCGAGGCGGCAGCCGGCGTGCAGCACCACGTGGCACTGTCGGTGGTGGGCACCGAACGGCTGCAGGGCAGCGGCTACTTCCGCGCCAAGCTGGCGCAGGAGGCGCTGATCAAAGAAGCGAAGATCCCGTACACCATCGTGCGGGCCACGCAGTTCCTGGAATTTCTGGGTGCCATCGCGCAGTCGGGCACCGAAGGCAACACCGTGCGCCTGCCATCCGCGCATCTGCAGCCCGTGGCCTCGGCCGACGTAGCCGCCGCGGTAGCCGACTGCGCGCTGGCCGCGCCACTCAACGGCATGGTCGAAGTCGCCGGGCCCGAGCGCGCAGGCATGGCGGCCCTGGTGCAGCGCTACCTGGCCGCCATGGGCGACCCGCGCACCGTGGTGGCCGATGCCCAGGCCCTGTACTTCGGCGTGGCGGTCAACGACCAGTCGCTCACCGCCAGCGACGGCGCACGCATCGGCTCCATCAGCCTCCAGGAATGGATGGCGCAAAAGTAGGCCGGTGCCGCGCAACGGGCAATCGCGTTCCCCCACAATCGCCCCATGCACGCCCAAGACATCCTCGACTTCTGGTTCACCGAACTCACGCCCCAGCAGCACTTTGCCAAAGACGCTGCGCTGGATGGGCGCATCCGCCAGCGCTTTGCCGCCACGCTGGAGGCCGCCGCCCGCTGCGAATTGTTTGCCTGGCGCGCCACACCCGCAGGGCGGCTGGCGGAAATATTGGTGCTGGACCAGTTCTCGCGCAACATCTACCGCGACACGCCGCAGGCTTTTGCCCAGGACCCGCTGGCCCTGGCACTGGCCCAGGAGCTGGTGGCCAGCGGGCAGGACCGCAGCCTGCCGGTAAACCAGCGGGCTTTTGCCTACATGCCCTATATGCACAGCGAGTCCCGGGCCATCCACATCCAGTCGATGGCCCTGTTCACCCAGCTGGGGGTTGAAAATAACCTGCGCTTCGCCCTGCACCACCAGGCCATCGTGGAGCGCTTTGGCCGCTATCCGCACCGCAACGCCGTGCTGGGGCGCAGCTCCAGTGCCGAGGAAGAAGTATTTCTGGGCCAGCCAGGATCGTCATTCTGAGCGACTCAATCGCTACATTTTTAATAGCTACTCGCGCTGATTCGATCAGCGCAAGCGGGCTATTCTTTATAAAAATTCACACAGACACCGGGAACCAACGGCGCGGGCGCGGGGTCCATCTGCTCCCGTGTTGCTTTTGTTCTGCCATGCTGCGTGCCCTGAAAGAGATTTTTGACGGCCTGCTCGCCCATGCCAGCGAGCCTTCGCCCGCCGAGCGCCTGAGCGCCGTCAACCTGGCCACCGCCGTGCTGCTGGTCGAGGTGATGCGCGCCGACCCCACCAAGACCGCGGTGGAGCGCCAGGCCGTGGTGCTCACCTTGCAACAGCGCCTGCAGCTCGACGGCGCAGCCCTCAGCCAGCTGATGCGCCAGGCCGAGCAATCGGCCGCCCACGCCTACGACTACCACCGCTTCACCAGCCAGCTCAACGACCAGTGCACGCATGCCCAAAAGATCCGGGTCGTGGAGGACATGTGGCAAGTGGCCTACGCAGACGGCCAGCTCGGCGCGGTAGAAAACAGCGTCATCAACCAGGTGGCCGGGCTGCTGTACGTCACCCACGGCGAATACATCAACGCCAAGATGCGCGCCAAGGAGGCGGCGGGGCTGCTGTTGTAAACCCACGATTGGCGTGATTGTTGCGATGTGCCCGGGCACCCCACTCCCGGAAGCGCCCCATGCCGCCAGCCCTCCTGAAGAGCCTGTTCGCCGCCACCATTTTCAGCAGCGCCTTCTTGCTGTTTCTGGTGCAGCCACTGATCGCCAAGCAGATCCTGCCGTGGTTTGGTGGCTCGGCGGCGGTGTGGTCGATCTGCATGGTGTTCTTCCAGGTGGTGCTGCTGGCGGGCTACACCTATTCCGACTGGCTGACCCGGCGGCCCGCGCGGCTGCAGGCCATCGTGCACAGCGTACTGTTGCTGGCCAGCCTGGCGTTTTTACCCATCATCACGGCGGCCCACTGGAAGCCCACCGGCTCGGAAGACCCGTCGCTGCGGATTCTGGGGCTGCTGCTGGGCACCATTGGCCTGCCGTATTTTTTGCTCTCGACCACCGGGCCGCTGGTGCAGTCGTGGCTGGCGCGAACGCCCTGGGGCGCGCAGGTGTACCGCTACTTTGCGTTGTCCAACCTGGCATCGCTGGCCTCGCTGCTGGCCTACCCGGTGCTGATCGAACCGTATTCCGCCCTGCGCCAGCAGGCGCTGGGCTGGTCCTGGGGCTACGCGGCTTTTGTGCTGCTGTGCACCACGGCCAGCCTGTACGCGGCGGGGCTGGCCAAACCGGCACCGGCCCGCAGATCGCCCACGGCACCCGCGGAGGCGGCCCCCGGCTGGTCGCGTTACGCGGTGTGGCTGGCATTGCCTGCGCTGGCCACCTGGCTGCTGCTGGCGGTGACCAACCACATCACGCAAAACGTGGCCGCCATTCCCTTTCTGTGGGTGCTGCCCCTGTCGGTGTACCTGCTGAGCTTTGTGCTGACCTTTGAAAACGACCGCTGGTACCACCGCAGCCTGCTGCTGCCCGCCACCGCCGTGGCCCTGGCGCTGTGCGCCTACGGCCTGCAGGCCGGTATGGGCTACGACATGGCTACGGGCGTGCCGATGTATGTGGTGGGCCTGTTTGTGCTGTGCATGTTTTTGCACGGCGAAATGGCCGCGCTGCGGCCCGGCTACGCCTACCTGACGCGTTTTTACCTGATGCTGTCGCTGGGCGGCGCGCTGGGCGGCATTGCCGTGGGGCTGGTGGCACCGCATGTGCTGCCGGCCTACTACGAGATGGGCATCGGCCTGGTGCTGGTGGCCGTGCTGGGCGCGGTGGTGTTTCGCCGCCAGCGGGCCCGCGCGCTGGTCTGCGTGGCGCTAGCCCTGGTGTGCAGCTACTTTCTGTGGCAACAGGTGCGCAACGAGCAGGACGGCACCCGCCGCATGGCGCGCAACTTCTACGGCACCCTGAGCAGCCTGGACAGCACCGACCCCGAACAGCCGCAGCACAACCGCCGCCAGCTCTACCACGGCTCGGTCAAGCATGGCGAGCAGTACCTGGGAGCCGACCGCCGCCGCGAACCCACCGCCTACTACGGCCCCACCTCGGGCGTGGGCCGGGCCCTGTTGTCGATCCCGGTGTCGGCCCCGGCCACGCCCCGGCGCGTGGGCCTGATCGGCCTGGGCGCGGGCACCCTGGCCAGCTATGGCCGCGCGGGGGACGTGTACCGGGTGTATGAAATCAACCCCCAGGTGTTTGACTTTGCCGACACCGAATTCAGCTTCTTGAAAGACAGCCCGGCCCGGATCGACCGGATTCTGGGCGATGCCCGGCTGGCGCTGGAGCGTGAAACGCCGCAACAGTTCGACGTGCTGGCGGTGGACGCGTTTTCGGGCGACTCGGTGCCCATCCACCTGATCACCGCCGAGGCCATGCAGGTGTACCTGCGCCACATGCGGCCCGACGGCATCATCGCCTTCCACGTCACCAACCGCTTCCTCAACATGGCCCCGGTGGTGGAAAAAATCGCCCACACCCAGGGCCTGCAGGTGGCCTTTGTGCACGACGAGGCCGAAGACAGCGACCTTCGCCGTACCGACTGGGTGCTGGTGGGCCGCAGCGCCGCGCGCCTGCAGACCCCGCAAATCCACGCCGCTACCAGCGCCATCCCGCCCATCCCCGGCCTGCGACTGTGGACGGACGATGTCAACAACCTGTTTGGGGTGTTGAAGTAGCGATACTGGAGCCTGCTTTTTTCCATTCCGTCCCATGCCACTCCTGACCCGCCGCACCACCCTGCTCGCTTCCCTGGGCCTTTTGGCCCGCCACCTGCACGCCGCCACCCCTGCCGCCCCCAGCGTTTGGCCGCAAGACCTGCGGGTGCCCGGCGGCGTGGCGCGGCTGTCGCTGGGGCCTGCGGCAGCGCGGCCTGTGGCGTTTGCGGGGGATGTGCCGGTGCTGGTGCTGGGCGATGTGATCGAGTGGACGGCCATCGTCGGCATTCCGCTGGCGGCCACACTGGGCCCGGCCCAGATCGACGTGCAAACTGCAGACGGCACCCGCCACGTGGCCTACACCGTAGGCCCCAAGCAGTACCGTGAACAGCGGCTGAAGGTGGCACCGGGCACGGTGGATCTCTCAACCGAGGACGAGGCCCGCTATAACGGCGAGCGCACCCATCTGCAGTCCGTGGTGGCCACCTTCAGCGAGCCGCTGCTGCCCAGTCTGCGCATGCAGGTGCCGGTGCCGGGGCGGCGCTCCAGCTCGTTTGGGCTGCGCCGGGTGTTCAATGGGCAGGCGCGCAACCCGCACAGCGGCATGGACATTGCCGCCGCCACCGGCACACCCGTGGTGGCCCCGCTGCCGGGCCGGGTGATCGACACCGGCGACTATTTCTTCAACGGCAATACGGTGTGGCTGGACCACGGCGGCGGCCTGCTGGGCATGTTTTGCCACCTGAGCCGTACCGATGTGCAACCGGGCGATGTGCTGCGCACCGGCCAGCGCCTGGGGGCTGTGGGGGCCACGGGCCGCGTGACCGGGCCGCACCTGCACTGGTCGATCAGCCTGAACCGGGCGATGGTGGACCCGGCGCTATTTTTAGCGATATAAATGCTATTTAATTTATAGCATATAACGCATATGGAAAAATCGTTAGAGGCACTTTTCAGCCCTATTTACGAGTAGACAGCCTGGGGCTCCTCGTACACGCTGGCGGGGCGTAACACCAGATCGTCTTGCGCCCAGACCTGGTTGCGGCCCTGGGCTTTGGCTTTGTACAAGGCCCGGTCGGCGGCCACCAGCAAAGCCTCCAGGTCTGCAAAGCCCGCGTTGGCATCCCAGGTAGCGCAGCCCGCGCTGAAAGACACGTTCAGGCCCGGCGCGTGGGCCGGTATGCGCAGCGCAGCCACGGCACGGCGGGCGTGGTCGGCGATGCGCAGGGCATCTTCGGTGCGGGTGCCGGGCAGCAGGATGACGAACTCCTCGCCACCATAGCGGGCCACCATGTCGGTGGGTCGGTGCACGCTGCGGGCCAGAGCCTGGGCCACCGAGCGCAAGCAGACATCGCCCTGTACGTGGCCAAAATAGTCGTTGTAGCGTTTGAAATAGTCAATGTCCACCAGCACCAGCGACATTGGCTGGCCACTGCGCTGGGCGCGCTGCCACTCGGTCTGGGCGGCGATGTCAAAGCTGTTGCGGTTGTACACGCCAGTGAGGTGGTCGCGCGCGGAACTGCGCAGCAAAGACGCATGGGTGGTGGCCAGCTCTTGGTAGAGCTGGGTGATCTGGTACACCAGCCCGGCCAGCAGGCTGACCGACGAGACCACGCTCAGCAGCCGCGACACATACCAGCCCACGCTGTAGCGGTTCGATGCCAGCAAGGTCAGCGACACATCGGCCAGCGATGCCAGCATGGCGGCAAACAGAAACAGGCCCACCAGTTCCTGGCGCTTCTTGGGCAGCAGCAGCACCAGCAGCACCACGGCCAGGTTGAGTACCCACACCGTCCAGCCCGCCAGGCTGGTACTCAGCGTCTTGAAATTATTGCCGTCGATCAGCGCGGGCAAGGCCTGATCGTGCAGGGCCAGCCAGGCCATGGCCGCCGCCAGCAGTGGGGCCAACCCAAACAGCAGCCAGCCCTGCGCCAACGACACGCGGTGGCTCAGCACGCCATGCACGCGCGACTGCCGCAGCAGCAAAGACACGCCAATGAACAACGGAAAACCACCGTGCCAGAACACCCACAGCCACACCGGCGACTGGGCATTGCCGCCCAGCAGTCCCGTGGGCGCAAACACCCCCGGAAACACCATCAACTGGATGGGTGCCAACAGCGCTACATAGGCATACGCCCCGGCCAGCGGTACCAGGTACAAGCGGCGCACCGCCACAAACTGCACCATCAGCAAGTAGGCGGTCAAAGCCTCGGTCAGGGTGACGGTGGCCACAAAAATCGGCATGAAAGGGGCCACCACCGGCAGCGCCTCGGTCGCGTAGGGCGCAGAGGCCCCGGTCGCCACGACGATCGCGATCGCCAACCCGACCACCGCGTTGCGTTGCGCAGCGGTGGCCGCAGAGCGGTGCGGAGATGGGGGCATGGCAAAGTCTCGGTGGGCTGCAAGTGTTTCGCGTACGGGACTCGGAGTGTGGGCCGTCGCACGCGCCGCAACACAAAATTTGTATCAATTGACTGTATGCAATTATGAACGCTACGCTGGATGCAAACAACCCACCCGCCCGCCTTTACGCGCAAATCCGTAGCACCCCACGCAAGGGCATCCTGCACCAACCGCCGCAATGGTTAAGAATCTGCAACCATGCGCGCAAGGCTTTCGGTTGGCGCGCGCCGATTGTCCCAAACAGCCCGGTGGTGGCTGCTATGCTTTGTTACTTGCGTTTACATCATTTAGGCCCACGCCATGCTCCGTCTCCCGCTTTTGCGCCATAGCGCGTGGCCCACGCTGGTCGCCGCAGCGGCTTTGCTTGTGGCGCAGGTGGCGCTGGCCTGGCTGCCGCTAGGCGTTGCATGGGTGTGCCTGCAACTGGCGCTGGCGGCGGGCTGGGTGGCGCTGGTGGGTGCCGTGCGCAGCGCCGCACCACCCGTACCCCCATCTCCCCTCTTACCCGTGGCAGCCCCAGCGGCGGCTGCACCGACCGCGGGCCTGGCCACCGCGCAAGCGCTGGAGTCCGCGCTGGACATCCTGCCCGACCACAGCACCTTTGCCATCTTTGATGCCCAGGAGCGCCTGGTGCTGGTGAGCGCACGGACCCGCACCCTGTACCCGCACTCGGCATCTTTCATGCAGCCGGGCGTGTCCTTTGAAGCGGTGCTGCGCCACACCGTGGCCCTGGGGGAGTTGCCTGAATCCGGGGGCCAGGAAGCCTGGATAAAGCAGCGCCTGGAGGCCTTTCGCAACCCGGTGCCCACCCAGGTGCAAGAGCTGCCAAACGACCGCTGGCTGCGTATCGACCAGCGCCGTCTGCCCGACGGCAGCACCGTGGTGCTGCGAGCCGACATCACCGACAACGTGCGCCGGGAACGCGCGCTGGAGCAGGCGCGGCAACAGGCCTACGCAGCCCAGTCCCAGCTCTCCGAGGCACTGGAGGCCATGCCCATCGGCGTGGAGCTGTACGACGCACAAGACCGGCTGGTGTACTTCAACCGCAAGATGGGCGAGATGCGACCCTGGTTCACCCTCGACGAAGGCCGGGGCCTGACGCACGAGGCCCTGGTGCGCATCGGCCTGCGCCAGGGCTTTCCGCAGGAGGCCATGGGCCGCGAAGACGAATGGCTGGCCCACCACCTGGCCGAACGGGGCCAGCGTGCCACGCCCGAGGTGCGCTCTTACCCCATCGGGGTGTGGATGCATGCCTACGAGTCGCGCACGCCGTCGGGCTACATCGTGGCGGTGCGGCTGGACATTACCGAAATGGTGCTGCAACGCCAGGCGCTGGAGCAGGCCAACCAGCGCCTGGCCCTGCTGTCGGCCACCGACGGGCTGACCGGCATTGGCAACCGGCGGCATTTTGACGCGGTACTTGCCACCGAATGGCTACGCGGGGCCCGCCAGCAGGAGCCGCTGGTCCTGCTGATGATCGACATCGACCACTTCAAGCTCTACAACGACCACTACGGCCACCTGGCGGGCGATGCCTGCCTGCGCCGCGTGGCCCAGTTGCTGGCCACCTGCGTGCGCCGCGCGGGCGAGTTGGTGGCCCGCTATGGCGGAGAAGAATTTGTGCTGCTGCTGCCCGGCACCGACCAGAACCACGCCCGCCTGGTCGCCCAGCACTGCATGGACGCACTGGCCGAGGAGCGCATTCCGCACGCCAGTTCGCCCACCGCCGACCATGTGACCCTGAGCATAGGCATCGCCCACACCGTGCCCGATGCCGAACGCAAGGCCGACACCTTGGTCGATGCGGCCGACAACGCGCTGTACCGGGCCAAGAACGCCGGGCGGCAGCAGTTTGAAGTGAGCAAGATGTAGGCACCCTCGCCCACCGCTGCGGGTTTAAGCTTTTTAGGCCGCCAGCGCTTATTTAATGGGCGATAGCAGCTATGGATTGCATAGCAATCGATGCGCCTTAGTGGGCTTTTTCCCAGTTGGGCCCCACGCCCACTTCGGCCAATAGCGGCACCTTGAGGTCGGCCACACCGGCCATCAGGCGCGGGATCTCGCTGCGCACCCAGTCCACCTCGGCCTCAGGCACCTCGAACACCAGTTCATCGTGCACCTGCATGATCATTTGGGTGCCGCGTTTTTCTGCATCCAGCGCTTTTTGCACCGCCACCATGCTGAGCTTGATGAGGTCGGCCGCCGTGCCCTGCATGGGGGCGTTGATGGCGGCGCGCTCCAGGCCGGCCAGCAGCGCGCCCTTGGCGGTCTGGATGTTGGCCAGTTGCAGGCGGCGGCCAAACACGGTTTCCACATAGCCCTGCTGTTTGGCCAGGGCGCGGGTGTCTTCCATGTAGGTTTTGACACCGGGGTAGCGGTCGAAGTAGCGGGCGATGTAGTTTTTGGCGGCGGTGTTGTCGATGCCCAGGTTCTTGGCCAGGCCGTAGGCGCTCATGCCGTAGATCAGGCCGAAGTTAATCACCTTGGCGTAACGGCGCTGCTCGCTGGTGACCTGCTCCACCGTGACACCAAACACCTCGGCCGCCGTAGCCCGGTGCACGTCCAGCCCATCGGTAAAGGCCCGCAAAAGGGCCACGTCACCGCTGATGTGGGCCATGATGCGCAGCTCGATCTGCGAGTAGTCGGCGCTGGCAATCACATTGCCCGGCGCGGCCACAAAGGCTTCGCGCACGCGGCGGCCCTCGGGGGTGCGCACGGGGATGTTTTGCAGATTGGGGTCGTTGCTGCTGAGCCGCCCGGTCACGGCCACGGCCTGGGCGTAGTGGGTGTGCACCCGGCCACTGCGCGGCAGGATCAGCAGGGCCAGCTTATCGGTGTAAGTGCCTTTGAGCTTGGACAGGCTGCGGTGCTCCAGCAGCTTGGCGGGCAGGGGGTAGTCTTCGGCCAGCTTTTCCAGCACTTCTTCGTCGGTGCTGCGCGCGCCAGTGGCGGTTTTCTTGACCACCGGCATGCCCAGTTTGTCGAAGAAAATTTCGCCCAGCTGCTTGGGGCTGCTGAGGTTGAAGGGCTGGCCCGCAATCTCATAGGCCTCGTTTTCCAGCTGCACGATGCGCTGGCCCAGGGCGTGGCTTTGGCTGGCCAGCGTGGCTGCGTCGATGAGCACGCCGTTGCGCTCGATGCGGTACAGAGCCTCGCTGCTGTCGATCTCTAGCTGGTAGATGAAGGCCAACTCTTTGACCGCCTGCAGTTGCGGCCAGAGCACGCGGTGCACTTCCAGGGTCATGTCCGCGTCTTCGCAGGCGTACTCCGAGGTTTTTTCCACGTCCACCTGGTTGATGGTGAGCTGGTGCACGCCCTTGCCGCACAGGTCTTCAAAGCTGATGCCGCTGCGGCCCAGGTGGCGCTCGGCCAGGCTGCTCAGGCCGTGGGGTTTGTGCACTTCGAGCACATAGCTTTGCAGCATGGTGTCGTGGGCATAGCCCTGCACTTCGATGCCGTGGTTGGCGAACACATGGCGGTCGTACTTGATGTGCTGGCCCAGTTTGGGTTTGGTGGCATCTTCCAGCCAGGGTTTGAGCTTGGCCAGTACCTCGTCGCGCGGCAGCTGGGTGGGTGCGTCGGGGTAGTTGTGCGCCACCGGGATGTAGGCGGCCTCGCCGGGGGTGACGCAGACGCTGATGCCGACGATCTCGGCCAGCATCTCGTCGATGGAGTTGGTCTCGGTGTCCAGCGCCACCAGCTCGGCGGCTTGCAGTTTGGCCAGCCAGGTGTCGAAGGCTTCCCAGGTGAGGATGGTTTCAAAGCCGGGGGTGCGGGTGGGGGCGGCGACCTCAGTGGCGGGTTCGTCGAACAGGCCGGGCTCGGAGGGCTTGACGGCTTTCTCCGCCTTCTCCGCTTTGGGAGCGGGTTCTGCGGTGGCCGCACCGTCCAGGTTGCGGGCCAGGCCCTTGAAGCCAAACTTTTCGTAAAAAGCCTTTAAAGCGCCCGTATCCTGGGCGGTGAAAGCTATGGAATCCATAGCAGGCAGGCCGTCGATATAGCCCGCCAGTGCGCAGTCGGTTTTGATGGTGACCAGGCGGCGGCCCTGGGGCAGCCAGTCCACTGCGTTGCGCAGGTTTTCGCCAGCCACGCCCTTGATCTCGGTGGCGCGGGCCATCAGCGCGTCCAGGCTGCCGTATTCCATCAGCCACTTGGCGGCGGTCTTGGGGCCGACCTTGGGCACGCCGGGCACGTTGTCCACGGTGTCGCCCACCAGGGTTTGGTAATCAATCATCAAACTGGGCGGCACGCCGAATTCCTCGGTCACCCCGGCCACGTCGCGGCGCTTGCCGTTCATGGTGTCGATGATGGTGACGTGTTCGTTCACCAGCTGGCTCAGGTCCTTGTCGCCGCTGGACACCACCACCTCGATGCCCTGGTCGCCCGCCACCCGGGCCAGCGTGCCGATCACGTCATCGGCCTCCACCCCCGGCACAGCCACCACCGGCCAGCCCATCAGGCGGATCACCTCGTGCACCGGCTCGATCTGCGTGCGCAAATCATCCGGCATGGGGCTGCGGGTGGCCTTGTAGGCGGGATACCAGTCGTCGCGGAAGGTGGGGCCCTTGGCATCGAACACGCACACGGCGTAGTCGGCCCGCACCTCTTTGCGCAGGCTGTTCATCATGTTGATGATGATGCGGATGGCACCGGTTTTTTGCACCGTGCCATCGGGCAAGGTGGTGCTCATGGTTTCGCCACCGGCAAAAAACGCACGGTACAGGTAGCTGGAGCCATCGACCAGCAGCAGGGTTTTCTTGTTCGTCATGGGGGCATTTTGCCCGCCGAAATAGCGACTATTTGTAAGCAGGTAGAGTTTTAGGTTTCAACCCGGACGAATCCTATGCACCCACTCCGCACCCCATTCAGCGCATCGGCCACCGCGCTGGCACTCACCACCCTGCTGGCCGCCTGCGCCACCCCGCCCGAGCCGCAGGGCAGCCTGCGCAAGGAAACCCTATTTGCCATCACTTCGGGCATGGAGCTGCTGAAGTTCAACGCCGGGCAGCCGGGTCGCATCCTGGCGCGCGTACCGGTGACCGGGCTGGCGGCGGGCGATGCCCTGGTGGGCATCGACTTTCGGGTGTCGCGCGGCGTGCTGTTCACGCTGGCCCAGTCGGGCCGGGTCTATACCGTCAACACCGACACCGGCGTACTCACTGCGGTGCCTGCGGCCCCGCTGGCGCTGGCGCTGCCCAAGGGCCAGTTCGGCTTTGACTTCAACCCCGCCGTGGACCGCATGCGCATCGTGAATGAAGCCGGCATGAACCTGCGCATCCACCCCGACACCGGCGCGGTGGTCGACGGCAACGCCGCCCTGGCCGGGGTACAGCCCGACACCCCGCTGGCGTATACCCAAGGCGACGCGAATGCGGGCAAGACCCCCAGCGTGTCGGCCGTGGCCTATACCTACAACAAAGATAACGAGAAGATCACCACGCTGTACGCCATCGACCGCGCGTTGGGCGTGTTGGCCTTGCAGGGTTCGCGCGAGGGCACCACACCGCCGGTGTCGCCCGACACCGGGCGGCTCACCACTGTTGGCTCCCTGGGCCTGGGGCCACTGCTGGATGCCAGCTTCGACATCTCCGACCTCAGCAACACCGCCCTGGCCGCCGTGCGCACCGCCCAGGCCCCCAAGACGCGGCTGGTCCTGGTGGACCTGGCCACCGGCAGCAGCAGCACCCTGGGCACGGTAGGCGACGGCAGCCCGCTGATCGGCATGACCATCGAGCCCTGAGTGCATTGCTACGTTTTCAGTAGCTGCTTACGCTGATGGAATGGGCGGTAGAGGCCGATTTGGCTTATAAACCACCCCGATTCCAAAGCGGGCCTACTGCCCCGCCATCAGCGTCTCCCGCGCCGCGTCGTAGGCCTTTTTAGGCACCGGCACGGCGTGGGGGTTGCCCAGGTCCACCATGTGGACGCGGTAGGTTTCGCGGGCGGTGAAGGCGGCGATGGCGGCAATCACGGTGACGGCCAGGGTGATGGCACCCACGGTGAACGGAATGTCCAGGGCACCGGGAGGTGCTACGTAGGCAAACAGCGCGGGCAGCAAGGCGGTAACCAAGGTGCCCAGATTCTGCGAAATGGCCATGCCCGAGACCCGGGTGCGGGTGGGGAACATCTCGGGGTAGAAGCTGGGGAACACGGCGTTGTAGCCTTGGTACACGATGCCCCACATCAGGATGGACATGCAAATCGCCAGCGGCACGCTGTGGATGCTGATGGCATACAGGTACACATAGGCCAGCAAGCCCGAGGCCAATGCGCCCACGATGATGGGCGGCTTGCGGCCGATCTTGTCCGACAGATTGCCCACAAACGGAATCACGATCACCGCCACGATGTTGCCCAGCACGGGAATCCACAGGTAGATGTCTTTCTCGAATCCGATGCCATAGCCCGGCTGCACCGCATAGGCCGCGCCAAAGATGGTGGTGACCACCGGAATCACGTTCATCAGCGAGCAGCACATCACCCGCAGCATGTCGCGCCAGCTTTCAGTGACGGCCTGGATGAACGGGGCCTTGGGCACATGGCCTTCAATGGCTTCTTCGGTGAAAGCCGGGGTTTCGTCCACTTCACGGCGGATGATGTAGCCCGCCACGATCACCAAAAAGCTCAGCAGAAACGGGATACGCCAGCCCCAGCTATTGAACTGCTCGGTAGGCATGTAGTGCGCCAGGGGCAGGAACACGGCAGCCGCCAGAATCTGCCCGGCCTGCACGCCCTGCAGCGTAAAGCTGGCAAAAAAGCCGCGCCGCCCAAAGGGTGCGTGCTCCAGAATCATCGAACTGGCCCCGGAGATTTCCCCGGCCACCGCGAAGCCCTGGATCAGGCGCATCAGCACCAGCAGCGCCGGTGCCCACAGGCCGATCTGGTCATAGGTGGGCAACAGGCCCACGGCCACGGTCGAAAAACCCATCAGGAACATGCAGATGATCAGCACCTTCTTGCGGCCCTGGGTGTCGCCCCAGTGGCCCAGAAAAAACGCCCCGATGGGCCGCGCCACATAGCCCACGCCGTAGGTGGCCAGCGACGCGATGATGGCCGTCTTGGGGTCGCCCTTGGGGAAGAAAATCTGCGGAAAAATCAACGCCGCCGCGGTGGCGTAGATGAAAAAGTCGTAGTACTCCAGCGCCGAGCCGATCCAGCCGCTGGCCGTGGCCTTCTTGGACTGTTCCCTGCTGTGCGCCGCGTCCTCGTGGGTATTCGCCATGCATGTCTCCTGTATTGTGTAAATGGGTCGCTTGCACAAAGGGGATGCAAGGCAAAACCGGGGGAGTGAAAAAACCGCACCACCGGGTCTTGCAAGACATCGGCGTGCGGCCTCACGGCCAGGGGTAGGCCGCAAGGAAAATGTAACGATGGCTGCAGGTAAGCACCATACTGCCCCGCAAAAAACGGTCGATGATCGACCGCAGACGTACACTATGCGATCAAACTGCGGGTAAATCCTAGGCTTTGGTGGCCATGTAAACACCATCTTTACCAACACTTTCATCGCCCCCCGTAGCCCAACCAACACAGCCCACCCCATCTACTGCCCATGACAGCGCCCCCCAGCATCGACCGCAAACTGCTCATTGAAGGCTTGGGCAAGGGCCTGCGGGTGATCGAGGCTTTTTCGGACGACCACCCCCGCATGACGGCCACCGAAGCAGGTGTGCACGCCGGGCTGACGCGCACCGCCGCCCGCCGCTACCTGCTCAGCCTGGTGCACTTTGGCTACGCGGCCACCGACGGCAAGCACTATTGGCTGCTGCCACGGGTGCTGCGCCTGGGCCAGGCCTTTCTGGACGGTGCCCGCATTCCAAGGCTGGTGCAGCCCTACATCCAGCGGGCCTCCATCCAGTGCGGCGAGACCTTCAACGTGGGCTCGCTGGACGGCCACGAGATCGTCTACCTGGCGCGCAGCAACACCCCGCGCATCATCTCCATCGGCCATCCGCCCGGCGCGAGGCTGCCCGCCCACGTGGTGGCGCAAGGCTTCATCCTGCTGTCCACCCTGGACGACACGGCCCTGGATGCCTGGATCGCCACACACGATTTCGCGGGCTTCACCGGCTCCACCCTGATCGACCCCGCCGCTTTCCGCGACAGCGTGGTGGCCGCCCGCGCGGTGGACTACTGGCACGCCGACCAGTACCTGGACTTCGGCCTCAGCGGCCTGGCCGTGGCCCTGAAAGACCGCAAAGGCCGCTGCCAGTACGCCCTGAGCGTCACCGTGCAGCGCCAGCTATACCCCGGCGAGCAGATGGTGGCCAAGCTGCTGCCCGTCCTGCGGGAAGTGGCCGAGGCGTTGAGGCCGGTGTTGTGAGGCGGTTGCCAGTTTCGCCAGTCAATAATGTGGCCCATAGGGACAAGGCGACTTCCATCCTTGCCTAACCAGGCGAAAGCCCGGTTGCCATCCGCAAATGCCATTAATCCCAAAATAATCACCATAATGGTGACAAGAACCAGGATGCCGCAGTACCATCTACAACAATTCCAAGCACTCGTAAGTAGCGGCGACTGGGGTTTCTTGAACCGCCGTGCCGAGGAGTGGAAAGAAGAGTTGGGTTGGGACGACGCAACGATGGAAACGTTTTTACTGGCCATCAGGGGTGTTCAGTCGGGTACTGTGGGTGACTTTAAAAAGATCGTCCCGAAATGCGCCGTCAACCAGCTCCCTGGAACATCCACAGTCGATGCAGACATGTACTTGGTCAGTTGGGACGAAGCTGGTGGTTGCCGTTGTGCCCCGGGCACCAAGGGTGCAATGGAGTTTTCAGTGAAGATTGCCATCGTGGTGGATAGTCTTGGCAATCTGGCAGGTGTGGTTAGTTTTCATCCATCAGGGTCCATATCATGAGAAAGCGCCAACCATGGCAAACAGGCGTACAGAACGCCTGCCCACGCTGCGGGCAGCAGCATGTTGCGGAACAAACCTATTCCGATACCGTTGAATTTCGTAATCTCACGCTGGATACAGAGGGCTTGCAGCGGTACGAATGTGCGGATTGCTACTTCCAGTGGCACACCGACACGCAATCAGCACATAACCTGGAAATCCAACGCACTGCCTACCAGGTGGAACGCGACCGTGTTCGCCAGCGCGACGGCTTGCTGGGCAGCAACGAGATTGCGCAGGTGCGTGAAGCCCTGGGTTTGAACCAGCGTGAAGCCGCACAGCTGTTTGGCGGCGGCTTCAATGCGTTCAATAAATACGAGTCTGGTGAAGTCTTGCAGAGCCAGGCCATGGACCGGTTGCTGCGCTTGGCGTTGGCTTTGGGCAAGGCCCAAGCTGTGCCCATGCTGGAGGCGATTAGCCGTGGCGAACCGGCGATCGGCCGTCCACTGGCATCCCATGAACACGGGATGTTTGTCGAGTTTGTGGTGTCCGGCTTTACAAAGGCCCGATCCACGCCCAAGGCATACCGCGGCAAAAACAAAACCCAAGCCAAAGTTGATTCAGTCAACGACCTATCCAGCGCGCATTCGCCACCGAACATCCGCTCATACCACCGTCAAATGCGCGAGACATTGCAGACATGACCGCAGTAACCAAGGCAATAGCGCCCCGCAAAAGAGCCACATCGTCCAAAGTGCCTGTAACGGGCCTTTCACCCATCCGGGTGAACATGCTGGTGGCGGATGAATTCAGGCAAGAAGCCAACGGCAAGGTCTTCGTGCTGGGCTTGTTCCCGGATGGAGTCGTCAGCGTCAACGTTCCACACGACATTGCGCCTATTGGCCCTGACAACCCTCTGGGCATTGAGCGCTTATCACTGATGTTGGTGGTTCGCGGTGCAGTCGGTTTGCTGAATTTATCGGTTGCCGTACGGGTGGAGCCCGATCAACCCGCCCAAAATATCGTCAAAGACAAGGTTCAGTTTTCACATCCAGACGGATCGACCAGCATCATTTTGGTACTGGAAAAATTTCTGACTTCCTCGGAAGGGGAAAAATGGGTCACCGTAAAAGTGGGCGACCAGCACACCAGCACCCATGTGTTCGAAATGAAGCGCGCAGTGAAGAAGTAACACCATGGAGGAACGGCACGGCAACTGCCTCACAGGCGGGGGCGTTCCGGCCTGTAGTGCGAGTGTTTTCGCTTATTCCATAGGCACAAGAAGCTACACATTTCATCGCAATTTCATGGGCTTTTGGTTTGCCGCCGTTGCCGAATTGTGACTACCGACTCTCCGCCCTCACCCCAGTTCTCGGGCTCCACCTCGTCAATGATGACCACCACACTCTCCTTGCGCTTGGCAAGCACCCGGTGCATCAACTCAGTGACGCCCTCAATGAGCGCCGCCTTTTCCATGGCCGTGGTGGGAATGTCTCGGCGTGCAAGGCGTATGTTGACTACTGGCATTTCGTCCTTTGTCGGATGGTTTGGCGTAAGCCATGATCGTACCGGATGGGGTGATCATGGCCTTTTAGGCCTCTAGCGCTTACTCCATAAGCGCAAGCAGCTATTCATTCAATAGCAAATCTACTTCACACGCTGCTTCACAGCCCACCTTTAAGCTCGGTGGGCAAGCCGTTTTGGCATCTGGTCCATAATTTGTCTGCCTTCTCCATCCCCTCGCCACGCCGCCACGCGGTGCTGCGCGCCACAGGTTCCATGACCCCACACACCTCCTTCCCCTCCTCCCCCCGCAGCCAATCCGGCAGCGTTTTGATGGCGATCCTGTGGGTCGGCCTGGGCCTGGGCCTGGTAGGCGGGGTGCTGATTGCCATCGCGGCGGCCTGGTACTACCCGAGCCTGCCGGATCTGGACAAGGTGACCCGCTACCAGCCGCAGCAGGCCATGCAGGTGTACACCAGCGACGGGGTGGAGATTGCCCAGTTTGGCGCCGAGCGGCGTGCGTTTTTGCCCATTGACCAGATTCCCCAGCAAATGCAGGACGCGGTGCTGGCCATCGAAGACACGCGCTTTCGCGAGCACAGCGGCATCGACCCCATTGGCGTGGTGCGGGCGGTGGTGTCCAACCTCACCGGGGGCCGCCGCCAGGGGGCATCGACCATCACCCAGCAGGTGGCGCGCAATTTCTTCTTGAGCAACCGCAAGACGGCCGAGCGCAAGCTCAAAGAGGCCATGCTGGCGCTGAAGATCGAAAAGTCGCTCACCAAGGACCAGATTCTGGAGCTCTACATGAACCAGATCTACCTGGGCCACCGCGCCTACGGCTTTGGGGCCGCCGCGCAGGTGTACTTTGGCAAGCCGCTGGCCCAGTTATCGGTGGCCGAGATGGCCATGCTGGCCGGGCTGCCGCAGAACCCGGCCTACGCCAACCCCATCACCAACCTGGAGCGCGCCACCCGCCGCCAGCAACTGGTGCTGGGCCGCATGCGCACCGTGGGGGCGATTACCGAGGCCCAGTTCGCCACCGCCACCGCGCAAAAGCTGGTGATCCGCTCGCCGCTGCAGGTGCCGGTGCATGCCGAATATGTGGCCGAGATGGCCCGCCAGGTGGTGTTTGAGCGCTACGGCCAGCAGGCCTATTCGCAGGGCATCAAGGTCACCACCTCGCTGATTTCCACCGACCAGCAGGCCGCCTACGCCGCGCTGCGCAAAGGCGTGCTGGCGTTTGACCGCAAGCTGCCCTACCGGGGACCGGAAGAATTCGAAGAATTGCCCAGCGATGCTGCCGAAGAAGATGCCGCCGCCGCCCTGGCCCTGAAGGACTACAGCGACGACGAAGACCTGCGCGTGGCCATCGTGCTGCTGGCCAGCCCGCAGGCCGTGGTGGCCCGCCTGGCCACCGGCGAGACCTTGCAGCTCAAAGGCGAAGGCCTGCGTTGGGCCCAGGCCGCTCTGGGGGCCAAGGCCACCGCGCCGCTGGCCATCCAGCGCGGGGCCATCATCCGCGTGCAAGACCTGGGAGGCAAAACCGGCTGGGCGATTTCGCAATGGCCCGAGGTGCAAAGCGCCCTGGTGGCGCTGACCCCCTCCACCGGCCGGGTGCGGGCACTGGTGGGCGGCTTCGATTTTTCCACCCAGCAGTTCAACCACGTCACCCAGGGCTGGCGGCAGCCAGGCTCCAGCTTCAAGCCGTTTTTGTACTCCGCCGCCATCGACCAGGGCGTGATGCCGTCCACCGTAGTCAACGACGGCCCGCTGGACCTGCCCGGTGTGAACGGCGGCCCAGGCTGGAACCCGCAGAACGACGACGGCCAGTTCCTCGGGGCCATCCCGCTGCGCACCGCCCTGGCCAAGTCGCGCAACCTGGTCAGCGTGCGGCTGGTGCAGATGCTGGGCGTGCAGCCCGCGCGCGAATGGGCCGCCCGGTTTGGCTTTGACATTGACAAACAGCCCCACAACCTGACCCTGGCCCTGGGCGCGGGCAGCACCACGCCGCTGCAACTGGCCTCGGCCTACGGCGTGTTTGCCAACGGCGGCCACGTACTGCCCACGGTGGTGGTCGAGCGCATCACCGACGCGCAGGGCAAGGTGCTGTTTGAAGCCCCCCCGCCCCCGGTGCTGGCCGACCTGGAGCCCGCCGTGCCCGAACGCAACCTGTTCATCACCAACAGCATGCTGCAAACCGTGACCAGCAGCGGCACCGCCGCCAAAGCCCAGGGCACGCTGAAGCGCCCCGACCTGTATGGCAAAACCGGTACCACCAACGATTCGGTGGATGCGTGGTTTGCCGGTTTCCAGCCTGGCCTGGTCGCGGTGGTGTGGACCGGCTACGACAAGCCGCGCAGCATGGGCCGCGAATCGGGCAGCAGCGTATCCCTGCCCATCTGGATCGACTACATGGGCCGCGCGCTCAAGGGCGTGCCGGTGGCTCCGTTCGCGCCGCCCCCCAGCGTGATGCGCGACGCGCTGGACGACTGGACCTACACCGACCCGCCCGAGAACGGCGAGTTGATCCGCCTGGGCTTTGACGAACCACCCGCCCCAGAGCCCGGCAAGTAAAGCCGGTCAGCGCCGACATCACGGCAAGCGTTGCACAGAAAAGGAACTGCACCATGGTCCGTACCCCGACTGCTCTACTCTTGTGTGCCCTGCTGGCCGCCTGCACCAGCCTCCCTGCACCGCGCCCCAGCCCGGTGGCCGCGTACCAGCTCAGCAACCGCCTGACCTGGGGGGCCACCGTGGCCACGCTGGACCAGGCCGAGCAGTTGGGCCTGAGTCCCTACCTGGCGCGGCAACTGCGCCCCGGCCCGGCCACCCTGCCACCAGCGGTGCAGCAGCAGATCGATGCCATGGCCATCAGCCAGACCCCGGTGGTGGCGCTGGCGCAAGACATGGAAAAACTCCGACTGGAGTCCAATGCCACCTTTGCCAATGACGACGACAAAAAAGCCGCCCAGCAGGCCTACCAGCAGGCGCTGAACCGCCTGGGCCGCGAGGCCGCCACCCGGCATCTGCTGCGCGCGCTGTACTCCAGCAACCAGGTGCAGGAGCAAATGACCTGGTTCTGGCTGAACCACTTCAACGTGCACCAGTACAAGAGCGACCTGCGCGCCTTGGTGGGCGACTATGAAGACACGGCCCTGCGCCCCCACGCCCTGGGCCAATTCCGTGACCTGCTGGGTGCGGTAGCTCGCCACCCGGCCATGCTGCGCTACCTGGACAACGCGCAAAACGCCGCCAACCGCATCAACGAAAACTACGCCCGCGAGCTGATGGAGCTGCACACCCTGGGTGTGGGCGCGGGCTACACCCAGCAAGACGTGCAAGAGATGGCCCGCGTGCTCACCGGCGTGGGCGTGAACCTGGCCACCGACAACCCCAAGGTCCGCAAAGAGCTGCAAGCCGACTACGTGCGCAAAGGCCTGTTCGAATTCAACCCGAACCGGCACGACTACGGCGCGAAGACCCTGCTGGGCCAACCCCTCCGCAGCCGCGGCCTGGCCGAGCTGGACGAAGCCCTGGACCGCCTGGCCACCCACCCCGCCACCGCCCGCTTCATCAGCCGCAAACTGGCGCAGTACTGGCTCAGCGACGACCCGCCGCCTGCGCTGGTGGAACGCATGGCGCAGAGCTTCCTAAAGAGCGACGGCGACATTGCCGTGACCCTGCAGACCCTGCTGTCCTCCAGCGAATATGCGCAGGGCGCGGGGCAGAAGTTCAAGGACCCGGTGCACTATGTGGTGTCTGCCGTGCGGCTGGCGTACGACGACAAGCCCATCCTCAACGTCGGCCCCATGCTGAACTGGCTCAACCGCATGGGCCAGCCGCTGTATGGCCGCCAAACCCCCGACGGCTACGCGCTGGACACGGCAGCTTGGTCCAGCCCCGGCCAGATGGCCACGCGATTTGAAATCGCCAAGGCCATCGGCTCGGGCAACGCCGGGCTGTTCAAGACCGACGGCCCGCAGCCGCTGGAAAAGCCCGCATTTCCGCAACTGGCCAACGCCTTGTACTACCGCGCGCTGGGCCAGACCCTGGGGCAGAATACCCAGCAGGCCCTGGCCCAGGCTACGTCGGCGCAGGAGTGGAACAGCTTTTTGCTGTCGTCGCCCGAGCTGATGCACCGCTAAAGGAAGAATATGCAACGCCGCCACCTGCTCCAGTCGCTGCCTGCCCTGTCCTTGCTGAATGCCGGGCAACTGTTTGCCGCACCCGCTGCCCAGTCCCGTTTGCTGTTTGTCTTTTTGCGCGGGGCCTACGACGCGGCCAACCTGCTGGTGCCTACCTCCAGCGACTTTTACTACGCCGCGCGCCCCGACATTGCCGTGCCCCGCCCCGGTGCCGACCTGAACACCGCCCTGGCGCTGAACGCCGACTGGGGCCTGCATCCGGCACTGCGCGACACGGTGTATCCGCTGTGGAAAAAGGGTGAGGCCAGCTTCATCCCGTTTGCAGGCACCGACGACGTCTCTCGCAGCCACTTCGAGACGCAGGACAGCATCGAACTCGGCCAGCCGCTGACCGGCACCAAAAACTACCGCTCCGGCTTCATGAACCGCCTGGCCGCGGTCATCAACGGGGCCGAGCCCATGGCCTTTACCGATAGCCTGCCGCTGGTGATGCAGGGCAACGTGCAGGTGCCCAATACCGCGCTCAAGTCGATCGCCAAACCGGCAGTGGACCCGCGCCAAACCGCCATCATCGCCGCCATGTACCAGGGCAGCCCCTTGGCAGGCCGCGTAGCCGAAGGCTTTGCGGTGCGCGACGACGTGGCCCGCGAACTCAGCAGCGAGATGCTGGCCGCCAGCCGGGGTGCCATCAACGCCAAGGGCTTCGAGCTGGAAGCGCAGCGCATCGCCCGCCTGATGAAAGAGCGCTACAACCTGGGCTTTGTGGACGTGGGCGGCTGGGACACACACGTCAACCAGGGCGGTGCCAGCGGCTACCTGGCTTCGCGCCTGGAAGAGCTGGGTCGCGGCCTGGCCAGCTTCGCGCAAGAGATGGGCCCCACCGCCTGGCGCAACACCACCGTGGTGGTGGCCAGCGAATTTGGCCGCACCTTCCGGCAAAACGGCAACCGCGGTACCGACCACGGCCACGGCTCGGTCTACTGGGTGCTGGGCGGCGGCTTGCGCAGCGCACAGGTGGCGGGCAAGCAGGTGCGCGTGGAGCAAGCCACCCTGTTCCAAAACCGCGACTACCCGGTGCTCAACGAGTACCGTGCCGTGCTGGCCGGGCTGTTTGGGCGGCAGTTTGGGCTGAACAGCAAGCAACTGGAACAGGTGTTTGCAGGCGTCACGCCGCGCGACCTGGGGCTGGTGTGAGCCACTTGTCGCATACGGGCAAGTTTGTGGTGCCGCATTGAAAGTAGCCGTTTGCTGAACGCCTAGCCTTGGCCCCATACAACCGGGAGACAGGGATGGGAAAACAGCTGATGCTGGGCGTAGCGGCCGCCATATTTGCCGCGTTTGCGTGGTCGCTGGGCTTTATCGCGCCCTACGTGATCGGCCCCTATTCCATCTACGACCTGGCAGTGTGCCGGTTCTTGATCTCGGGCGTATTTGCGCTGGGCATCTTGCTGGCCGCCCCCAGCCAACTGCGCGGGCTCACGGCGATGGACTGGCTGGTGGCTGCCTGGCTGGGGCTGATTGGCTACGTGGGATATTTCTTGACCATCGCCGCCGCCGTGATCTACGCCGGGCCGATCATCCCCCCGGCCTTTGTGGCCACGGTGCCGGTGGTGCTGGCCATCATCGGCAACTTCGGGCCCGACCGCATCTCCTGGCGCAGCCTGGCGCCGCCGCTGGCGCTGGCCCTGGTGGGGCTGCTGCTGGTCAACGCCGAAGGCCTCACCCACCCCAGCGACACGCCCATGGGCCACACGTTGCTCGGGATCGGTTTTTCCATCGCCGCCGTGGCGTTGTGGACGCTGTTTGGCATTAGCAACCAGGCGGCGTTGCGCAAACGCCCGCACATGGGCGCACTCACCTGGACCGGCCTGATGATGCTGGGCGGCACCTTCGAGGTGGTGGCTTTCATCCCGCTGGGCCTGTCGCTGGACTTGTTCCACGTGCCGCGCATTGGCCTGGCGTGGGCTACCGCAGCGCCCTTGTTCACGTCGGCCCTGGCGCTGGCCATCCTGGGCTCGATTGGCGCGTCCTGGGCCTGGTCCATCGCCACCCGGCGCTTGCCGATTGGCCTGGCCGGGCAACTCATCGTGACCGAAACCATCTTCGCCACCACCTTCGGGCTGATCGCCAGCCAGCGCTGGCCCAGCCTGTCCGAAGCCTGCGGCATCACGTTGCTGCTGGTGGGGGTGATTACTGCCGTGGGGGCGTTTCACCGGGCGCAGCAACCAACTGCCCTGGGTAAGCAACAGCCTGCGGCCTGAATCACACCCCGGCCAGGATCCAGCGCGCGGCCTTCTCGGCCACCATCAGCGTCGGGCTGTTGGTGTTGCCACTGGTGATGGTGGGCATCACGCTGGCATCCACCACACGCAAGCCGCGCACGCCGCGCACCCGCAAATGGCTGTCCACCACAGCCAACGGGTCACTGGCCCGGCCCATCTTGGCGGTGCCCACCGGGTGGAAGATGGTGGTGCCGATATCGCCCGCCAGGCGGGCGAGTTGCTCGTCGGTCTGGTACTGCGTGCCGGGCTTGAACTCTTCGGGCTGGTAACGGGCCATGGCCGGCTGCGCGGCAATGCGGCGGGTCAGGCGCAGCGAATCGGCGGCGATCTGCCGGTCCTCGGTGGTGGCCAGGTAGTTGGGCGCGATGCAGGGCGCGTCCTCAAACCGCGGGCTCCGGATACGCACGCTGCCCCGGCTGCTGGGGTTCAGGTTGCACACGCTGGCCGTGATGGCCGCAAAACCGTGCAGCGGCTGGCCAAAGGCCTCCAGACTCAGCGGTTGCACGTGGTACTGCAGGTTGGCATGGGAGCGCGTGGCATCGCTGCGCGCGAAGATGCCCAGCTGCGACGGTGCCATGCTCATCGGGCCGCTGCGGTGCAAGGCGTACTCCAGCGCAATCTGCGCCTTGCCCCACAGCGTGCTGGCCAGGGTATTGAGCGTGCGCGCCCCCTGCACCTTGTACACCGAGCGGATCTGCAAATGGTCTTGCAGGTTGCCGCCCACCCCCGGCACATCGGCCACCACCGGCAGGCCCTGCGCCTGCAGCAAGGCCGCATCGCCCACGCCTGAGAGTTGCAGAATTTGCGGTGAGCCCACCGCCCCGGCGCTCAGCAGCACCTCCCGCTGCGCCTGCACCGTGCGGCGCACGCCCTGCTGCACCAGTTCCACGCCGCAACACACCGGCAAGCCGTCGGTCCCCGGAGTAAACAGCAAGCGGCACACCTGCGCACCGGTCCACACCGCCAGGTTGCTGCGCTGTTTGCGGATGGGCCGCAAAAACGCCTTGGACGCATTCCAGCGCCAGCCGCTGCGCTGGTTCACCTCGAAATAACCCACGCCCAGGTTGTCGCCCCCGTTGAAGTCGGCCACCGCCGGAATACCCTCTTGCTGCGCCGCCAGCGCAAACGCATCCAGCACGTCCCAGCGCAGGCGCTGCTTCTCTACCCGCCACTCGCCGCCGTGGCCGTGCAGTGCGGCAAAGGCCTGGGCATCGCCATCCTGGGTGGCGGCCTGCGTGGCATCCAGCCGGTAATGGTCTTCATGGGCGCGAAAGTCGGCCAGGCAATGCTGCCAGCCCCAGGCCTCGTCGCCGATGGCTTCGGCCCATTGCGCGTAGTCACGGGCCTGGCCGCGCATGTAAATCATGCCGTTGATGCTGGAGCAGCCGCCCAAGGTTTTGCCTCGCGGGTACAGCAGCGACCGGCCATTCAGCCCCGGCGCGGGATCGGTGCGGTAGCGCCAGTCGGTGCGCGGGTTGTCGATGCAATACAGGTAACCCACGGGGATGTGGATCCACGCATAGTTGTCCGGCCCGCCCGCCTCCAGCAGCAACACGCTGCGGTTTTTATCCGCGCTGAGCCGGTTGGCCAGCAGGCAGCCCGCGGTGCCTGCGCCGATGACGATGTAGTCGAAAAAGGGGGTGTCCATGGGGGCAGGATAGTTTCCTGGCAGCTTACCGGGGCCGCCCGGCATCAATCCACCGCTGCGTCATGCCCCGGGCAAGGTTGTAGCGGGCGCAGTTGTAGGACTCCAGGTGGTCCAGCTCAGTGTTTGCGATGGCGCGCAAGGCCGCCTGGTCAGCGGCGGCTACAGGCACCTCCGCGAATGCGGCTGCCAGCGTTCGACCGTAGAAGACGACGAACTGCATGAGCTCATTCAGGGCCTGCCGGTACCGCATACGCAGCGGGTCGGGCACGGCCAGAGAGGCCCGCAGCACGCTGTATTTCTGGATCGAGCGGCGGTAGATAAATTCAAACAACTCCACGGCTGCGGCGACGTTGCGCTGCTCATAGATGCCGAGCATGGCTGTCGCATAGTCGGTGCGCTCCACGTCCAGGAAGGACAGGGGGGCGCAGTTGTACAGCATGAGCGGCAGGTTGGCGCTCAAACGGCTCGTGCGTTTGTTGCCATCTGCAAACGGCTGCAGGTAGGCCAGGTTGACCCACAGGAAGAACGCGGCCTCCACCGGGTTGCGGATGTGGCGGGCCTTGTCGATGATGGAATTCAGCGTTTCTTCCAGAAGCGTGGGGATGTTGCTCGGGGCGTAGACAGAGCCGTGGATGTTCACCACCCGCTTGCGGATGCTGCCAATGTCCCGCGCGTCCGTTAAGAGGTCCTTCATCAACCTGGCCTGCAGGTCGACGATCACGGGCACGGTGATGCCCTCCGTCGGCACCGCGTCCACCATGAATTCGATGGCGTTCTTGTGGTTGAGCAGCATCAAGGTGTCGGCGTCGAAAGGGCCTGCTTGCTCACCGCGCTCAAAAAGTTGTTTGGTGTCGAGCAAGCTCTTGTTGTTGCCCTCCAGGCGCGAGGATGACCAGGACAGGTCGATGAGCAGCTGCTCCAAAACCTCGCGGGCATAGGTTCCCGCAGGCTGCTGGTCGCGGCTACGGCCTGCGTTGAAGAGGTCGCTGGCCAACTGCGGCGGCAACAGGCTGGACTGGTTGGGGAGGTAGTTGCCCACAAAACTGCTGTCATAGCCTACCGGAGTGCGCGTTCCCAAAGGCGCGTGAAGCGCTTCGACCAGGGGCTGGGCAACCGGTGACCACTGCAGCGGACCCGGCCCGGCGGGCGTGGGGGTAAATGGGGCTGACGGCAAGATCCCCCATGCAGCCTGGGCCGCATCGGTGGCCACGTAGCGGGTGGACCGGCCATCCCCCAGCTTCTCCAGATAGCCAAAGGCCAGCAGGTCGCGCAAAGCCCGGTTGATGGTGGGTCGGGAGGCCTGAAGGGCAAGCTCCAAGGCACTTGGCTGCATCGGTTGCCCAGCGGCAAGGACCAGGCGCAGTAAGGCATCGTGGCGGGGCGACAAGGTTGGGGTGGTCATGCTGTGGGGAATCTTGTCATGATGACAAGATTAGGCCCTAATCTAATCAACTTGACAAGATTGTGACAAGATTAAGGGATTGATGACAAGAAAGCTTCAGGGAAAAGTGACCCTATGGCATCTTTAACGATGCCCTATAGCTCCTAAGGCATCTCATACGCTGCCTTAAATGCCCCACGCGGCCACCAAAACCGGCCCTCGTCCCTCCCGGGTCGGGCTGCCGTGTGGAGAGCGGGCCAACATCTCCAAGACGCTCTACACCCGTCTCATCCGTGGCACGCCCGGCACGTCCATCGGTGCCTACGCCATGGTGCTGTTTGCGCTGGGTCAGGGCACGCCGTTTGACGAACTTCTGGATGTCTCCAAAGACCATACCGGCCTGCTGCTGGACGAGTCGCGCCTGCCGCAGCGGGTACGCGGGCCGGGCAAGAAAACGGGGGCGATGTGAAGCGGGAAATGGCGGTTTGCGTGGGCGAGTCTGCCGTGGAGGTGGGCACGCTGGTGTTTGAGGCGCGGGGGCAGCGGCAGTCGGTGGCGTTTGCCTATGCCGATAGCTGGCTGCGCAGCCACGATGCGTTTGCCAAGGGAATCGGGATGGCGGGGGTGGATATTGAGAGTTTTACGGCAGCGTTTGAAACACCATTGCAGTAGAAACGCGAACCAGCGTCCCTCCGAAATGCGCCATTGGCGGTATTCCAAGAGGAGCGCGATCGTTGTTATCACCACTATGCCCGTAAACTGGTTCCTCCTTGGAAGGAAAAGAAAACATGGAATTTCAGTGGTGGTTCATTCTTGTCGGTGCCGCCTTGGTGCTGCTCATTGGCCTGGCGATTTGGCGCTTCTTCAGTACTGCGACCGAAGGCATCCATGCCGTAGCCGGGACAGCCAACGAGGCCATTGATGCGCTCAGGCCAGTCACAGCGGCGGTCGGTCACGTCATCGAGGGTGCAGGCAACATCGTCCATGGCGCGGGAGACATCGTTCAAGTTTTTGCCGAATCGCTGCGCAATAAGCAAAGAGAGCGCGTTCAGTTGGCAGCAGAGAACGCCTCGCTGCACGCGCAGATTGAGCAACTTAAGGGTCGCCAAGTGAGTGCTATCGCCATCGAGCGGCAACTTCAAGTCGCTTTCTTCTCCATCAAGAGTAAATACACCTCGCTCAAAAAGACCAGCAGCGATATCGACGCTGGCGGTTTGCTGGGGCTCGACCGCCCCACCAGCCGGGAGTTCGTGGGCATCATTGACGCGCATTTCACCGCCAAGGTGGGCGTTGACCTCAAGAAACTAAGCTTCGGGCTGAAAAAGGACTCCAATGTCGTTTATCTGCATGGTGCCCATGAAGTGCAGAACATCGGCCTGAGCGACCTCAAACTGGAAGCCCCCTTCACGGAAGCGCGAACTGTATTCCACAAGACGGGAGCCCGCGAAGGTGCCATTGAAGTGCTGCCAGCAGACGGCGAGCTGCTGAAAGAGTGCCGCGTGCACCAGGGCGAGGTCCTCCAGGAAATCCAAAACAGCACGCTAACCACGTCGCTTGCCGAAGCCAACGAGAAGGTCGCCGTAGGGTTTTTTCAAGCACTCATGGGTGGTGGCCGCTACGAGTTTGTCGCCAAACCAGATCCCATCGATGAGCCACTGAGCTTCGATCAGCTATGCGACGAGATCAATAAAGCGCTCTCCCGGCAGATCGAAGACTTGGTGGCCGCCCGAGCAGTCGCGAACGCTCGCGCCGAAGCCCTGGACAACGAGATTCTCGAAGTCGCCATCCAAAACCGTCTGGAGCGAAGCGCTTTGCCAACATTGGCTGCCGTATGAAAGTAGCCTGGCGACGAGTTCGGTAGGCAGTCGCCCGACCATCGTGCGCCCTACCCGACTTCAACCAGCATCCCCCCGCCGCGCCGCCTCAATCCCCGCGACATCAATCTTGCCCATAGTCATCATCGCCGCAAACACCCGCTGGGCCACGGCGGGATCGGGGTCGGATATGCCTTCGATGAGGGCGCGCGGGGTGATTTGCCACGACAGGCCCCAGCGGTCCTTGCACCAGCCGCATTCGCTGGGCTGGCCGCCGTTGTTGACGATGGCGTTCCACAGGCGGTCGGTCTCGGCCTGGTCGTCGGTGGCGATCTGGAACGAAAAAGCTTCGCTGTGCTTGAACTGCGGGCCGCCGTTGAGTCCTATGCAGGGGATGCCGACGACGGTGAAAGCCACCGTGAGCACATCGCCCTGCTTACCAGCGGGGTAGTCGGTGGGCGCGCGGAAGATTTGACCGACGGCGCTGTCGGGGAAGGTGGCGGCGTAGAAGTGGGCGGCCTCGACGGCGGTGCCGTCAAACCACAGGCACAGGGTGTTTTTGGGGGCCATGGTGTTGCTCGTGAATGAAGGGCAACCATTCTCATGGCCCCACCCGCTCAGGGCAAGGCCACCGCAGGCTTTGCCGCCTGCCGAATCCAGTCCCGAAACGCCATCACCAGCGGAGCCTGCGCCCGCGACTCGGGGTAGACCAGGTAGTAGGCATCGCTGCTCTGCAGCGCCTGGGCAAACAACTGCACCAGCGCGCCGGACGCGATTTCGGGCTCGACCAGAAAACGGGGCAACAGCGCAGCCCCCAGGCCCGAGACTGCCGCCTGGGCAATCATGGCGAACTGCTCGTAGCGCGGGCCGCGCAGGGCGTGCTGGCCGTCGGTGCCGACCTGCTCGAACCAGTCGGCCCACTGGGTGGGGCGGGTGGTTTGCTGCAGCAGCACGGCCCTCGCCAGGTCCTGCACCCGGGTGATGTCCAGCCGCTGCTGGTAGGCGGGGCTGCACACGGGCACCACCTGCTCGTGCATCAGGTATTCGCACACCGCACCGGCCCACAGGGGCGCGCCGAAGTGGATGGCGGCATCCAGCGGCTCCTGGGCGAAGTCGAAGGGTTCGCTGCGGGCGGCGATGTTGACGGTGACCTCCGGGTGCAGCGCGGCAAAGTCGGGCAGGCGGGGGATGAGCCAGCGGGTGCCAAAGGTGGGCAGCACGGCCAGGTTCAGCAAGCCGCCGCCGTCCGACCAGGCCATGGTTTTTTGCGTGGCCGATGCCAGCTGCTGCAGCACGGCGCGCACGTCGGCGGCGTAGACCCGGCCTGCGTCGGTGAGCACCACGCGCTGGCGCACGCGGTGGAACACGGCCATGCCCAGCTGCGCCTCCAGCTGGCGGATCTGGCGCGACACCGCGCTTTGCGTGAGGTGCAATTCCTCCGCCGCACGCGAGATGCTGGTGTGGCGGGCGGCAGCCTCGAAGGCCAGTAGGTCGGCGATGGACGGCAGAAAGCTTTTGCGCAGCATGGTAATGCTTTTTGGGAATGAAGATAGGTAGCAGGATTTAAAGGTTTTGAGGCCTATGCGCTTATTTCTTGAGCGGTAGCAGCTCCTAATTCCGCAATCCACATCAGTCTATTTTCGCATCAAGTCCTTCGCATTTGTCGCTATACAAGCAGCCCGGATTGGGGGATATTGGGACCACTTTTCATCCTTTTGCCGATTGCCCTATGCCCGCTACCACCTCCCTGCCTGCCCAAGTTGACCAACTGCTGCAAAGCCTGGGCGTAGCCCGCGCCCACTACACCGGCGGCGCGCTGGCCGTGCGCTCGCCCATCACCGGCGAGACCATCGCCCACCTGTCGCAGACCTCGCCCACTGAGGCTAGCGCCGCCATCGCCCGCGCCCAGGCGGCCTATTTGGCCTGGCGCACCGTGCCTGCGCCGCGCCGGGGCGAGCTGGTGCGCCTGCTGGGCGAAGAGCTGCGCGCGGCCAAGGCCGACCTGGGCCTGCTGGTCACACTGGAGGTGGGCAAGGTGCCCAGCGAAGGCGCGGGCGAGGTGCAGGAGATGATCGACATTTGCGACTTCGCCGTGGGCCTGTCGCGCCAGCTCTACGGCCTGACCATCGCCACCGAGCGGGCCGAGCACCGCATGATGGAAACCTGGCACCCCATGGGCGTGGTGGGGGTGATTTCGGCGTTCAACTTCCCCGTGGCGGTGTGGTGCTGGAACGCGGCTCTGGCCCTGGTGTGCGGCAATGCGGTGGTGTGGAAACCGTCCGAGAAAACCCCGCTCACCGCCCTGGCCACCATGGCGATCGCCCAGCGCGCACTGGCCCGTTTTGGCGATGCGCCCGAGGGCCTGCTGGAGCTGCTGGTGGGCCAGCGCGACATCGGCGAGGTGCTAGTGGACGACGCGCATGTCAAGGTGCTGTCGGCCACCGGCTCCACCGCCATGGGCAAAGCCGTGGCCCCGCGCGTGGCGGGGCGGTTTGCGCGGGCGATTCTGGAGCTGGGCGGCAACAACGCGGCCATCGTCGCGCCGTCTGCCGACCTGGACCTCACGCTGCGCGGCATCGCCTTTGCGGCCATAGGCACAGCCGGGCAGCGCTGCACCACGCTGCGCCGCCTGTTTGTGCACGACAGCATTTACGACACGCTGGTGCCACGCCTGGCCCAGGTCTACGCCAAGGTGCAGGTGGGCGACCCGCGCACGCCCGGTACGCTGGTGGGGCCGCTGATCGACCGCGCCGCCTTTGACGGCATGCAGGCCGCACTGACCGAGAGCCGCGCTCTGGGTGGCACCGTGCACGGCGGCACGCGGGTAGAGAGCGGGCCGGAAGCCTTCTACGTGCGCCCCGCTTTGGTGGAGCTGGCCGAACACGCCGGGCCGGTGCTGCGCGAGACCTTTGCGCCCATCCTGTACGTGCTGCGCTACCAGTCGCTGGACCAGGCGATCGACTGGCACAACGCGGTGGGGGCGGGCCTGTCGTCGTCCATCTTCACGCTGAACATGCGCGAGGCCGAGCGCTTCATGGCCAGCAACGGATCCGACTGCGGCATTGCCAACGTCAACATCGGCCCCAGCGGCGCAGAAATTGGCGGCGCGTTTGGGGGCGAGAAAGAAACCGGCGGTGGCCGCGAATCCGGCTCGGATAGCTGGAAGGCCTACATGCGCCGCGCCACCAACACCATCAACTACTCAACCCAGTTGCCCCTGGCCCAGGGCGTAAGTTTTGACATTGGAAGCTGACAGCATGACCCTAGCCTCCACCCGTACCGGCGGCCAGATCCTGGTGGACCAGCTTTTGGTGCACGGCGTGCAGCACCTGTTCTGCGTGCCCGGCGAGAGCTTTTTGGCCGTGCTGGATGCCCTGCACGATGCCCCCATCGCCGTCACCGTGTGCCGCCAGGAAGGCGGCGCGGCCATGATGGCCGAGGCGCAGGGCAAGCTCACCGGGCAGCCGGGCGTGTGCTTTGTGACCCGCGGCCCAGGCGCTACCAACGCAGCAGCGGGCGTACACATTGCGCACCAAGATGCCACGCCGATGCTGCTGTTCGTGGGCCAGGTGGCGCGAGAAGCACTGGGACGCGAGGCGTTTCAAGAGCTGGACTACACAGCAGTGTTCGGCACCATGGCCAAGTGGGTGGTGCAAATTGACGACCCCCAACGCCTGCCCGAGCTGGTGTCGCGCGCCTTCCATGTAGCCACCTCGGGCCGCCCCGGCCCGGTGGTGATTGCCCTGCCGGAAGACATGCTGACCGAGGCAACCACCGTGGCCGATGCCCTGCCTTTTGCCGTCACCGAAACCCACCCCGGCCCCGCGCCGCTGGCCGAGCTGCAGCAGCGGCTGGCGGCGGCGCAGCGCCCAGTGGTGATTCTGGGCGGTAGCCGCTGGTCCGACGCGGCGGTGCAGCAATTTCGCGCCTTTGCCGAGGCGTTTGCGCTGCCGGTGTTCTGCTCGTTCCGCCGCCAGATGCTGTTTGACCACACCCACCCCTGCTACGGCGGCGACCTGGGGCTGGGGGCCAATCCGCGCTTGCTGGCGCGCATCCGCAATGCCGACCTGGTGCTGCTGGTAGGCGGGCGTTTGTCGGAGGTGCCGTCGCAGGGCTACACGCTGCTGGGCATCCCCACGCCGCAGCAAAGCCTGGTGCATGTGTACGCCGATGCGGATGAATTCGGCAAGCTGTACCGGGCGGCCCAGTCGATCCACGCCACGCCGCAGGCGTTTGCCGCAGCCGCCAGTACGCTGCGCCCGGCAACGCCACCCGTCTGGCAGGCCGAGACGGAGGCCACCCACGCCGACTACCTGCGCTGGAGCGACCCGGCCCACATCCACATACCCGGCCCGCTGCAAATGGGCGCAGTGATGCAGCATCTGCGCACCAACCTACCGCCCGACACCATCTTCTGCAACGGCGCGGGCAACTTTGCCACCTGGGTGCACCGCTTCTGGCCGTTTACCACCTACGCCAGCCAGCTCGCGCCCACCAGTGGCTCCATGGGCTATGGCCTGCCCGCAGGCGTGGGGGCCAAGCGCCTGTGGCCGCAGCGCGAGGTGGTGGTGTTTGCGGGCGACGGCGACTTTTTGATGCACGGACAGGAATTCGCCACCGCCGTGCAATACGGCCTGCCCATCCTGGTGGTGCTGCTGGACAACGCCATGCTGGGCACCATCCGCATGCACCAGGAGCGGCACTACCCCGGCCGCGTCAGCGCCACCGTGCTCCAGAACCCCGACTTCTGCGCCTACGCCCAGGCCTTTGGCGGCCACGGCGAACGGGTAACTACCACCGAGGAGTTCGCCCCGGCCCTGGCACGCGCCCGGGCCAGCGGCAAACCGGCCATCCTGCACTGCCTGCTAGACCCCGAGGCCATCACGCCGACTAGCACGCTGCAAGACATCCGCACCGCAGCCATCGCCGCCCAGTAATGGCAATATAAAAAAAGGCCACCTGTCGAGGTGGCCTTTTTTGCGTCTGGCGACAACGATCAGCGTTCAATCGTCTTGTTCCAGCGCGCGTTCCAGGCCGGGCGGTTCGCGTTGACGCTGTCCCAGTCCAGGGTCACGGCGGTTTTCATCCACTTGGTGATGTCGGCCACCTGGGTAGCACCCTCGCCCACGGCAGGTGCCTTGGGGTTGGTGGGGATCTGCGCGCCGAACTGCAGCACATTGGCCTGGGCCAGCGGGCTCAGCAGGAACTCGGTCAGTTTCTGCGCCAGCTCGGGTTCGCTGTTGTTGGCGATCACGCACTGGCCAACCATCAGCACCACCGAGCCTTCTTTGGGCTGGGCGTATTCCACCGGAATGCCCTTGACCTTGAGGGCCGCCACGGCGGTGGGGGTCAGCGGGAAGATCGCCGCCTCGCCGGTTTGCACCATTTCCGACAGCTTGGCCGAGCTGGGGATGTACTCCAGCACGTTCGGGCCGATCGTGGTGGGCCAGGCCTTGAAGCCGGGCTCGACGTTTTTGTCATTGCCGCCCTGGATGCGGTTAAACATCAAGAAGCCGTGCAGGCCAAACGACGAGGACGATGCCGACTGGAACACCACCTTGCCCTTGAACTTCGGGTCGGCCAGGTCCATCCACGAGGTGGGCGCGGCCCAGCCCTTTTCCTTGAACATTTTGGCGTTGTAGGCCAGGCCGGTCATGCCCAGGCTGACACCGCTGGCCATGTCGTCCTTGAAGCGGGCGGCGGGGTAGATCTCGCTCAGCGAAGGACTGGGGCGCTGCTTTTGGCACAGGCCCATGCCGATGGCGCGCACCATGATGCCGTCGTCCAGAAACATCACGTGCATCTGTGGCTTGTCTTTATTGGCCTGGGCCTTGGCCAGAATGTCGGACGAAGTGCCCGGCACCACCACCACCTTGACACCGTGCAGCTTCTCGAACGCCGGAAACACGTACTGCGTGTACGCCTTCTCCATGGTGCCGCCGTTCATGCCGATGTACAGCGTCTTGGTCTGGGCACTGGCCAAGCCGCTGCCGAGCAGGGCGGTGGCAGCCGCGGCGGCTATCAGCCCCCGGCGCACAGTGCGTGAATGGAATGCATGGGACATGGTGAAATCCTTTCAATGGGTGGTGGGGGCAGGAGGAAAACAATCAGAAACGGTCAAAAACGGGTAATGGCAAAAGCGTCAATCGGGGTACTGCTGCGGCCATCGCGGGCCAGCTCGGCCAGCACCTCGCCGACCGCCGGGCCGATCTGGAAACCGGCACCGGCAAAGCCGAAGCCGTGGATGAGTCCGGGGGTGGTCTGGCTCAGGCCCAGCACGGGCTGGCGGTCGGGCAAATAGCCTTCGGTGCCGCTCCAGGTGCGGATGAAATGGGCATGGCGCAGCGCGGGCAGGAGCTCCACCGCCTGCACCGACAAGGCGGCGATGGCTGCGCGCTCAGACCGGGCGCGGTCGGCATCCAGCGCCACACCGGCACCGCCGCCCAGCACCAGGTTGCCGCGCGCCACCTGGCGGCAGTAAATGCCACCGCCCTCCACGCCCAGGCTCCAGTCCATGAAGAACGGCAGCGGCTCGGTCACCGCCATAGCCGGATGGCCAGATTGCAGGGGCACGGCTTCGCCAAACTGGGCCGCCAGCTTGCCCGCCCAGGCTCCGGCGCAGTTGAGCAGCACCGGGGCGGTGACTTCCAAGGTGTGGCCAGAGCGCAGCTTGAAATGCTGGCCGTCGTGCAGCACCTCGTCTACCGGGCTGCGCTCAAAAATCTGCGCACCAGCATGCCGGGCGGCCTGGGCAAAGGCGGGCGACACCAGGCGCGGATTGGCCTGGCCGTCTTCGGCACACAGCGAGCCGCCCACGGCCTTGCCGCCCAGCCAGGGGCAGTGGGCGCGCAGGCGCGGGCCACTCAGCAGCTCGATGCCCAGGTCAAAGTCGCGGCTCAGCGTGCGGTAGTTCTCCAGCGCGGCCAGGTCGGCCTCGCTGCGGGCAATCTTGAAGTGGCCGCTGCGCTGGTACTCGCCGTCGGTGCCAATCAGGTTCGGCAGATTGGCCCAGATGCGGTGCGCGCGCTGGGCCAGCGGCAACTGGCTGATTGGTCGGCCCTGGCGGCGCACGCCACCGTAGTTGACCCCGCTGGAGCGGGAGCCGCACAGGTCGCGCTCCAGCAACGCCACCTGCAAGCCCATGCGGCGCAAGGCCAGCGCCGCCGAAGAGCCCACGATGCCGCCGCCCATGATGGCCACATCGGCCTGGATGCGCTGCGCCGTCATGCCGGGTCCTGCGCCACCGGCGCGTGCAGCAAGTGGATGGGAATGGGCTTGATCGGTGCCTGGCCGCGCAAACGGCCCACCTGCTCCACCGGCTTACCCGTGGCATAGGCCAAAATTTCGGCCGCGGCCACACCGCAGCTACGGCCCTGGCAGCGGCCCATGCCCACGCGGCACAAGGCCTTGAGGCGGTTCATCTCGTCGGCACCGGTGGCTTGCACCGTGCGGCGCAGTTCGCCCGCGGTGATGTGCTCGCAGCGGCACACCACCAGGTCGTCGGGGGCCTGGGCGGCCCAGGCAACCGGGAATGGAAACGCCCGCTCCAGGCCAGCGCGAAAGGTCTGCAAGCGCAGGAGTTTGCGTTCCAGCAGCCCGGCGCGGGCGGCATCCACCGCCATGCCGTGGTCGGCCAGCAAGGCCAGCGCCGCCCGCTCGCCCGCCCACTCGGCCGCGTCCGCACCCATGATGCCCGCGCCGTCGCCCGCCAGGTACACGCCTGCGACGCTGGAGCGGCCTGCGGCATCGCGCTCGGGCAGGTGGGCACGCTGCTGGGGCGCAAAATCAAAGCGGCAGCCCAGCAGGTCGGCCAGTTGGGTCTCCGACCGCAGGGCATAACCGAAGCCGATGGCATCGCAGTCCAGCGTGCGCTCCTGCTGGCCGTCATGCCACACGACGGCACGCACCCGGCTGTGGCCGAGCACCCGCACGGGCCGCACGCCGCTGTGCACGGCCACGCCATGGGCGCGCAGCCAGGCCACAAAATACAAGCCCTTGGCCAGCACCGCGGGCTGCGTCAACAGGGCGGGTAGCGCGGTCAGCTGGTCGTGGAAGCGGGCCGTATCCAGCACGGCAGCCACCTGCACACCGGCCTTCGCATACTGGTAGGCCACCAGGTACAACAGGGGGCCGGTGCCCATGAAAACCACGCGCTGGCCAATCGCACAACCCTGGAACTTGAGCGCCACCTGGGCACCGCCCAGGGCGTAGACACCGGGCAGGGTCCAGCCCGGAATGGGCAGCACGCGGTCGGTCGCGCCGGTGGCCACGATCAGTTGACCGTACTGCTGGCTGTGGGTGGTCTGGGTGGGGCCATGCAGCACATCCAGCAGGCCGCCCTGGGCGTTCCACACCAGGCTGTCGGGCCGGTAGTCGATCTGGCTTTGCAAACCGTCAAATGCGCCATGCACGGCCTGTGCGCGTGCGGCTTCAAAACCGTACAGGGTCTGCGCCGTGCGCTGGAAATGCACCGGTGGCCGACGGTAGATCTGGCCGCCTGCGCGCGGGGCTTCGTCCAGCACCACCGGGCGCACGCCATGCGCCACCAGGGTTTGGGCGGCCCGCACGCCGGCCGGGCCAGCGCCCACCACCACGGGCTGCAACAGGCGGTTCGTCATGCCGGTAATTCCCCTGTGCACAGGTCCATGCCCGGCGCGATGAAGGTGGCACAGGCACGCAGCCGCTCACCCTCTGCCGTCTGCACCCAGCAGTCCTGGCAGGCGCCCATCATGCAAAAACCAGCACGCGCTTCACCGCTGAATTCGTTGCGGCGCAGCTGGCCGCAATGGGTCAGCACCGCGGTCAATACCGTGTCACCGACCAAGGCGCTGGCGGGCTGTCCGTCCAGCGTAAAGGGCACGGCGTCGCGGTCCGTTTCCGCAACGCGGTGCAGCAAAGGCAGGCATTTACCCATGTTCAGCGCCCTACCAAAACACGGTCCAGGCCGTACACCCGGTCCAGCACGACCATGGCGCAGGCCGTGACCGCCACCATCAACGCCGACACCGCCGCCATCAGCGGGTCGATCGACTCGGTGGCATACATGTACATGCGCACCGGCAGCGTCACCGTGCTGGGCGAGGTCACAAAGATCGACATGGTGACTTCATCAAAGCTGTTGATGAAGGCCAGCAGCCAGCCCCCGGTGACACCCGGCAGAATCATCGGCAGAGTAATGCGGCCAAACACCTGGGCCTGGCTGGCACCCAGCGACAGAGCAGCCTGCTCGGCACTGCGGTCAAAACCCACCAGCGCGGCCACCACCAGGCGCAAGGTATAGGGCGTGACGATCAGCGCATGGGCAAACACCAGCCAGCCAAAACTGCCGCCACCGCCTACCAAAGCAAACAGGCGCAGCAGGGCCACGCCCAGCACCAGGTGCGGAATGATCAGCGGCGACAGGAACAGGCCGTTCAGAAAGCCGCGCCCCGGAAAGTTGAAACGGGTGATGGCCATGCCCGCAGGCACGGCCATCAGCGTGGCCAGCGTGGCCGATGCCAGGGCCAGCCAGAGACTGTTCCAGAACGACTGCATGAAGTCGGGGTGGGCAAACACCGCGCGAAACCAGCGCAGCGAGAACACGGTGGTCGGCAAGGTGAGCGTGTTTTCGGGCGTGAACGCCACCACGCAGACCACCAGCAAAGGGGCCAGCATGAATGCGATCACGAGTGCGTTGAACAGCAGCGCGAGAGGTCCGTTTTTACGCATGGTGTCAGCCCAGGGATTTTTTGTAGCGGCCTTCAACCACCCGGTTGTAGCTCAGCATGACCACCAGATTCGCCACCAGCAAGATGAGCGCAATAGCCGCGCCCAGCGGCCAGTTAAGCTCGTGCAGGTACTCGTCGTAGACCACGGTGGCCACCATCTTCAGCCGCCGCCCGCCCAGTAAACCGGGAATGGCGAACGAGCTGGCCGACAGGCCAAAGACGATCAGGCTGCCCGACAAAATGCCGGGCATGACCTGCGGCAGCACGATGCGGCGCAAGGTGGTAAAGGGCGTAGCCTGCAGCGACAGCGCGGCGTTTTCCACGCCCGGGTCCAGCTTCTGCAGCGAGGTCCAGACCGGGATCACCATAAAGGGCAGCATCACATGCACCAGGGCCACCACCACCGCGATCTCGGTGTACAGCATCTTGATCGGGCCAATGCCCAGTAGCTTGAGCGAGCCGTTAACCAGGCCCTCGGGCCCCAACAACATGCTCCAACCAAAGGCCCGCACCACCACCGAAACCAGCAGCGGCGCCAGCACCACCAGCAGCAAAATGGAGCGCCAGGGGTTGCCCATGCGGCTCAAAATATAGGCCTCGGGCGCGCCCACGGCCACGCAGATCAGCGTGACCAGACCCGATATCCAGAAGGTGCGCCAGAAGATGCCGTAGTAATAGTCGTCGGTGAACACGTGGATGTAGTGCGCCAGCGTGAACTCACCGGCCTGGATGCCGGTGGCCGGGTCAAAGGCATTGAAGGACAGCACCGCCGTCAGCGCCAGCGGCACCAGCAGCAGCACGGCAAACAGGAGCAAAGCGGGGCCAGACAGCCACCAGGGCGCGGCCTTGCTCATGCGGCCACCCCAGCCGACAGTGCGGCCTCGTCGGCAGGCAACAGCCGGGTGCAGTGCATGGGCCAGTCGATGCCCACGGCATGGCCTTCGTCCAGCGCCGGGCGGCCATCATTGGGGCTGAGCACCATCAGCTCGCCCAAGGCCGTGGCCAGCGCATATTGCCACTGGCTGCCCAGAAAGAAACGCTCGCGCACCGTACCGTCCAGCCGGCCTTGACCGGTTTCGACCAGTTGCAGCTTCTCGGGCCGCACGCTGAGCAGCACGGCTACGCCGGGGCGCAATCCCACATCCTCTACGTCCACCGTGATCGGCCCCAGGTTGACGCGGGCATGCGCACCACCGGCCACCATGCGCCCCGTCAGCAGATTGGCCTTGCCGACAAAGGTGGAGATGAAGCGGGTACCCGGATGCTCGTAGACGCGGTGCGGGTGGTCGATCTGGGTAGCGCGGCCGCCCTCCATCACCACCACGCGGTCGCTGATGGACATGGCCTCGCTCTGGTCGTGCGTGACCATCACCGTGGTGGTGCCCACCTTGCGCTGGATCTTGCGCAACTCAAACTGCATTTCTTCACGCAGCTTGGCATCCAGGTTGGACAAGGGCTCGTCCAGCAGCAGCACCGGTGGCTCGATCACCAGGGCGCGGGCCAAGGCCACACGCTGGCGCTGGCCACCCGACAGCTCGCGCGGGTAACGGGTGGCATGGGCTTCTAAATGCACCAGGGCCAGCGCCTCCTTGACACGCTCGCTGCGCTCGGCCTTGGGCATCTTGCGCATCTCCAGGCCGAAGCTCACGTTATCGGCCACCGTCATATGCGGAAACAGTGCGTAGGTCTGGAACACGATGCCCAGGCCCCGGGTATTGGCCTTGGCATGGGTGATGTCGCGCCCGTCCAGTGCAATGCTGCCGCTGCTCACCGCCTCGAAGCCCGCCACCATCTGCAAGGTGGTGGTTTTGCCGCAACCCGAAGGGCCGAGCAGGGATACGAACTCGCCCTTCTCCACCGTGAGATCCATGGCCGACACCGCGCAGGTGCTGCCGTAGAACTTGGTCACGTTGCTGAGCTGAAGGAATGACATACGCGGGCCTTTCTTCTCGGTTCACAAGGATGCGAGGGGTGCACCCGGGTGGTGCAGCCAAGCATCCACTTCGGATTGTTGGGTGTTATCAATTCACTCTATTGCAATAAGCAAACCAACTTGCCACGGGTATTCCATTAATCAGAATTTTTCTTTAATTTATTCCGATGAGTGAAATAATAGAATTAAAATTTTCGATAGATATTCCACCGGAGAGAGCTATGGAAACCCCCAGCACCGCCACAGGCGGCGTACCACGTGTGTTTGCCGTCATCCGGGCGCTGACGGCGGTGCAGACCGAGGGCGGGCGTGTCACCCAATTGGCGCGCGCCGTGGGCCTGACGCAAGCCACCACGCACCGTTTGCTGCAATCGCTGGTCGCAGAAGGCATGGTCGAGCAAGACGAACGCAGCAAGCTGTACCGCCTGAGCATCGACTTCTTTGCCCTGGCCGCTGTGGCCGGCAACCCTGGTGATCTGCGCACCCTGTGCCGCCCGGTACTGCTGCGCCTGTGTGCCAGCCTGGGCGACAGTATTTTTCTGCTGGCCCGCAGCGGCTTTGACGCGGTGTGCCTGGACCGCAGCGAAGGGCCGTTCCCCATCCGCTCGTTCACAGGCGATGTGGGGGGACGCATTGCATTGGGTGTGGGCCAGGGTGCGCTGGCCATCCTGGCGTTTTTGCCAGAAGCAGAGCGCGAAGAAGTCATCCGATTCAACCTGTCCCGGGTGCGGGAATACGGCGTGTACGACGAGGTGTATCTGCGTACCGAGATAGAGCGCGTACGCCAGTTGGGCTACGCGGGCCGCAACACCGGCCTGCTGGAGGGCATGGCAGGCGTGGCGGTCCCCATCTGCGACCGTGAAGGCCGCGCGGTGGCCGCTCTCAGCGTAGGTACGATCGCCGACCGCCTGAACGCCGACCGCATGCCCACGGTTGTGGAGCTACTCAAACGCGAGGCAGCCACCATCAGCCCCAAAATCCACCCCTTTGATGCGAGCCTGCGGCGGCCTGCGCAGAGTTTGACCGGCTCACCGGCGGGCCAGAGAATTCCAGCGCCCAGCCAAGTCGAGCCGAAAGCAACCGCAAAATAATGTAAAGCCCGTCCTCGCACACCCTGGAGCCGGGCGTTGCAAGGTCCATGCAGTCCGACTCTCATGGGCTGCAGCACCTACACTCATCCGACTTACTGCTTGCGGAACACCTATGACCTTGTTTAAATTCGCACCCATCACCGTGTGCCTGGCTGCATCCGCCCTGCTCTTCTCTGCCACGGCCAGCGCCCAGACTGCTGCGCCCGCCGCTCCCGCATCGGCAGCCTCTGCCGCTGAACTGGCCAAGCAGGCCGAAGGCCAGCTCGCTGCCGCCGGTTGGCTGTCCATGCTGGACCGGGGCAACTGGGGCGGCGCCTATGAGGCCAGCAGCCAGCTGTTTCGCAACATGGTGCCGATTGGGGCGTGGATGGACAGCATCCCCGGCGTGCGCGCACCGTTTGGCGCGTTCGAGAGCCGCACGGCCTCCACCGTGGCCTACAAGACCAGCCTGGCCGGTCGGCCCGACGGCGAATACGTCACCGCCATTTTTGATACCCAGTTTGCGGGCAAAAGAAACGTAGAAGAAATTGTGACCACGGTACGCGAAGCCGACGGCCAGTGGCGCGTAATCGGCTACCAGCCGCGCTGACCTGAGATCAACGCCATGCTGCAAATACTCGGTAAATCCACCTCCATCAATGTGCGCAAAGTGCTGTGGCTGTGCGCCGAGCTGGATATCCCGTTCGAGCACCAGCAATGGGGCTCGGGCTTCCAGTCCACCGAGGTGGACGCGTTCCGCGCGCTCAACCCCAACGCCATGGTGCCGGTCATCCGCGACGGCGACTTTGTGCTGTGGGAATCCAACGTGATTTGCCGCTACCTGGCCGCCCAACACGCCCGCGCCGACCTGCTGCCCGCCGCCCCCCAGCCCCGCGCCCTGGTCGAGCAGTGGATGGACTGGCAGGCCACCGAACTGAACAACGCCTGGCGCTACGCCTTCATGGCCCTGGTGCGCCACAGCCCCGCCCACACCGACCCTGCAGCCATTGCCGCAGGCGTGCAGAACTGGAACCGCCACATGGCGATGCTGGACGGGCAACTGCAAAAAACCGGGGCCTACGCCACCGGTGCCGACTTCACCCTGGCCGACATCGTGCTGGGCCTGTCCACCCACCGTTGGTTCGCCGCCCCCATGGAGCGGCCCACGCTGCCCGCCGTGCAGGCCTATTACGAACGCCTAAGCCTGCGCCCCGGCTACCGGCTGCATGGCCGCAACGGCATGCCCTGAGACTATTCCCCTATGCCCACCTACGACTACGTGTGCCCCGCCTGTGGCGGCTTTGAAGCCATCCGCCGACTGGCCGAACGCGACGACCCTTGCGCCTGCCCCGCCTGTGGCAGTGCCGCACAGCGGGTGTTGACCCTGAGCACCTCAGAACCCCGCCGCGCCAGCAGCGCCCATGGCCAGAGCGTGGAAGCCAATTACCAGCGCTTGAAACACCGCGCCGGTTGCGCTTGTTGCTAGCAAGTTGCTGCGCGAACCATCTCGGCTCCTATCGTGGTCTAAAACACACATCTGTCCAATGTAGGACTTGATCCACATCAAATCCACATCACTTGGGCGAACCACCTAGAAAGCCGGACATTTCTGTCCAGATCCATGCGCTAACATCCAGATTAATAAAGTAACTTTATGTAAGTTACTAAGATGAAGGTTTGCGCGGCTATGGGTAATCGGAATGCAGATAGTGGCGGTTTCGGCTCGTTTTTCAGCCACCACGGCTGGCTTGCACCGGGTGTGCGTTTGTTCCGCAGTGTCAGCTTTCCGGCCAAAGCGGCCTGGATCAGCACCATGTTTCTGGTGCCCCTGTTACTCATGCTGTGGCTGCTGTGGAGTGAGGCCAATAACCAGATGGGGGTCGCACGCAGCGAGCGCGCGGGTCTGGTGTACGTCGAGCCTGTCACGGAGCTGATCACGGCCATCCAGAACCAACGGCGTGCAGCCATGGCCAAGGCTGCCGACCTACCAGACACCCAAGCCAAAACCCAGAGCGCTTTCAACGCGGTAGCCGACCAGCAAAAAGCCTTCGGTCCCGCGCAGGCCACAGCGGCAGGCTTTGAGAACCTGCGTAAGGCGCTCGGCGCATTGGCCCAAACGCCGCCCTCTGCCGATACCGATGCCGTCTTCGCCACCTACAACACCGCCATCGATGCCGCCATTGGTCTCATCGCCCACATCGCGGACGATTCGCAACTGGCGTTGGACCCTGAGCTGGACACCTACCACCTGATGAATGTGGGGGTTCTGCTGGGACCCCAGTATTCGGAGTACCTGGCCCGGTTGCGCGGGCTGGGCTACACCACGCTGCTGGAAAAGGAAGCTCTCGCGGCCGGGCGTGACCGGCTATTGCACAACACTTTGGCGCTGGTGGGCTACATAGACGAGCATGTTGAAAACTCCTTCAAGCAAGGCGTGGAAAGCTTTCCGGAGATCGCCCGCCAATTCGACATGAGAAGCGTAGACAGTGCCCGGGAGGCCTTTCTGGCCGCGCTGGACAAACAGGTTCTGGGCGAAACCGTCAACGGGGACAGCGCGGGCTTCCTGGCACTGGCCAACACCGCGGTTGAGCGGCAACGGATGATCGACAAACAGCTACGCGCTCGCCTGGATACGCAGCTGCAAGCCCGTATCGCCAGAGTCGAGCAGAAGATCTACGCCAACGCCGGGCTGTGCCTGGTCTTTGTGCTGATGGCTTTGTACCTGATGCAGTCCTTCTACAAGGTCATGATGGGTGGACTGCGCGAAGTGGCCGGGCACCTGACGGAGATCACCCAGGGTAATCTCACCACCGCGCCCATGCCCTGGGGTTCGGACGAAGCCGCCCAGCTCATGCTGACCATGGGTGCCATGCAGAACAGCTTGCGCAACATCGCCCGCAATGTGCGCGACGGTGCCGCCAGTGTGCAAACCGCCAGCGAAGAAATTGCCTCGGCCTCGCACGACTTGTCCCAGCGCACCGAAGCCAATGCGGCCAGCCTGCAGCGCTCTGCGGCCAGCATGGAGCAGATTGCGGCCACGGTGAAGCACAGCGCCAATACCGTACAAGGTGCCAGCGCCATCGTGCGGGAAAACGCTGCCGCTGCCACCCGGGGTGGCGAGGTCATTGCCCAGGTGGTGCACACCATGGAGGACATCCGCTCTTCGGCCCACCAGATTGGAGAAATCATCGGCGTTATTGATGGCATCGCCTTCCAGACCAACATCCTGGCGCTGAATGCTGCCGTGGAGGCGGCCCGCGCCGGTGAGCAGGGCCGGGGCTTTGCGGTAGTGGCATCCGAGGTGCGGGCGCTGGCAGGACGGTCAGCGGCGGCGGCCAAAGAGATCAAGAGCCTGGTCGGTGCCAGCATCCATCAGGTCGAGGCAGGCACCCACGTGGTGGCGCAAGCGGGCGAAACCATCCACGAAATTGTGACCAACGCGGGCAAGATCGATGCCCTGATGGCCGAAATCGCCACCGCCACGCGGGAGCAAACCCAGGGCATCGACGAAGTCGGTGCTGCCATCCAAGACCTCGACCAGGGCACCCAGCAAAACGCGGCACTGGTAGAGGAAACGGCCGCAGCCTCGGGTAGCCTGGCCGAACAGGCGCAGCGACTGGCCGACGACATCGCCTTCTTTCAGTTCAAATAAAACGCCTCGGGTGCCTCGGGTTCAATGCCCGTGGGCCAAGCGGCTCACCAGCATCACCAGCCCCATGCCCACCAGCAGCCAGGCAATCTGCGCTGCGGTGGCGCGAGCGCTCAGGCGGGTTTGCAGCTGCGGAATCAAATCGGCCAGCGCCACATAGATAAAGCTGCTGCTGGCCACCACCAAAAAGTACGGCAGCCAGTCGTGCAACAAATCCACCAGCCCGTAGCCCACCATGCCGCCCAGGGCGGTCACGGCCCCGGCCAGCGACACCTTGAGCAGGGCCACACGGCGGTTGCTGGAGCTGCCGCGCAGCACCACCAGGTCGCCCATGTGGTGCGGCACCTCGTGCACCAGCACCGCCAGTGCCGCTACAAAGCCCAGTTTCCAGTCGGCCACAAACGCCGAGGCAATCAGAATGCCGTCGCCAAAGGCATGCACGCTGTCGCCGGTGAGCACCGCCCAGCCGCCAGTGCGGTGCGGGGTGGCATGGTCATGGTGGTGGTGTCCGTGGTCATGGCCCGCATGGGCATCGGTCTGCGGCCCGTGGTGGTGCTCATGCCCGTGGTGCCACAGCTCGGCCTTGTCCAGCAAAAAGAAGAACACCAGCCCTACCAGCAGCGTGCCAAACAGCTCCTGCGCGCTGGACTGGCTCTCGAACGCCTCGGGCAGCAAATGCATGAAAGCCGTGGCCAGCAACGCGCCCGCTGCCAGGCTCAGCATGTGCTGGGTGTAGCGCGCCAGCACCCCAAAACTGAGGACGGCAGCCACCCACACACTGCCAATACCGGCGCACAGGGTGGCGATCAAGATTGCTACTAAAGTCATAGCTATATGCGCACGCAGAATGTGCGCGGAGGGGTTAAAAAGTTCGCAAATTGTAACGACCCGCCCTACCCCACCGCCCCAGCTACAAATTGGTTCTCAGAGTCCAAATCTCCGGGAACAGCACCACGTCCAGCATCTTGCGCAGGTAGCTTACGCCGCCCGTACCACCGGTGCCGCGCTTGAAGCCGATGACGCGCTCCACGGTGGTGACGTGGCGAAAGCGCCAGAGGCGGAAGCTGTCTTCCAGGTCGGTGAGCTTTTCGCCGAGCTGGTACAGCTCCCAGTGCTGGCGCGGGTCGCGGTAGGCCACCAGCCAGGCGGCTTCGACCTCGGGGCTGGCCACATAGGGCTGGGTCCAGTCGCGCTGCAAATGGCTGGCGGGCACGGCCAGGCCCCGGCGAGCCATGAGGCGCAGGGCTTCGTCGTACAGCGACGGGGCCTCGAAAGCCGCTTGCACCAGCGCCAGCAGGTCGGTGCGGTGGGCGTGGGGTTGGAGCATGGCGGCGTTCTTGTTGCCCAGCGCGAACTCGATGCAGCGGTACTGCGCGCTCTGGAAGCCGCTAGAGCTGGCCAGATACGGGCGCATGGCGCTGTACTCAGGCGGGGTCATCGTCGCCAGCACGTCCCAGGCGTGGACCAGTTGCGACATGATTTTGCTCACCCGGGCCAGCATCTTGAAGGCGCTGTGCAGGTCGTCGGCCGCCACGCAGCGGATGGCGGCGTGCAGCTCGTGCAGCATCAGCTTCATCCAGAGCTCGCTGGTTTGGTGCTGCACGATGAACAACAGCTCGTCGTGCGCGGGCGACAAAGGCTTTTGCGCCGACAAGATGCTGTCGAGCTGCAGGTAGTCGCCGTAGCTCATGGACTGGCTGAAGTCGAGCTGGGCTTTTTCTTCCTGGACGATTTTTTCGGTGGAGTTCATCGGGCAGCTCATGTCACTGCGCTCAGTTGGTTGAACTCGGGGCGCTGCCACTCTGCCGTTTGCAGCACTTCGCGCAGTTGCTCCACCGCGTGCCACACATCTTCATAGCCCAGGTACAGCGGGGTAAAGCCAAAGCGCAGGATGTCCGGGTGGGCCGCACCATCCCCGGCCCGGAAGTCGCCGATCACGCCGCGGGCGATCAGCGCCTGGACGATGGCGTACGCGCCTTCGGACTTGCTCAAGGACACCTGCGAGCCGCGCCGGGCGTGTTCGCGCGGGGTGGCCAGCGACAGGCCGAAACCGGCACAGCGCTGCTCCACCAGAGCGATGAACAAATCGGTCAAGGCCAGCGACTTTTGGCGCAAGGTTTCCATCGCTGTCTGGTTGGGGATCAGGGTGGCTGCTGCCGCAAACACGTCCAGCCCGCACGCCAGGGCCGACAGGCTGATCATGGGCTGGGTGCCGCACAGGTAGCGCTGCACGCCGGGCGCGGGGCGGTAGTCGGGCGTGAAGGTGAACGGCGTGGCGTGGCCCCACCAACCAGCCAGCGGCTGCCAGAAGCGGTCGGCATGCACGGGGTTGACCCACACAAAGGCCGGGGCGCCGGGGCCGCCGTTGAGGTATTTGTAGCCGCAGCCCACGGCGAAGTCGGCACCCGCACCGCCCAAGTCCACCGGCACCGCGCCCGCGCTGTGCGCCAGGTCCCACAGCATCAGCGCGCCTGCGCCATGGGCGGCGGCGGTGACGGTGGGCATGTCGTGCATGGCACCGGTACGGTAGTTCACGTGGGTGAGCATCAGCACCGCCACCTCAGAGGTGAGCGCGGCGGCGATCTCTTCGAGTTCGACCAGTTGCAGGGTAAAGCCGTGCTGGCGGCACAGGGATTCGGCGATATACAGGTCGGTGGGGAAGTTGCTGCGCTCGCTGACGATCAGCTTGCGCTGCGGCGCGTCGGCGCTGGCCATGTGGATGGCGGCGGTGAGCACCTTGAACAGGTTGACCGAGGTGCTGTCTGTCGCCACCACCTCGCCGGGGCGGGCACCGATGAGGCGGGCAATCTGGTTGCCCAGGCGCTGCGGCAGGTCGAACCAACCGGCGCTGTTCCAGGCCTTGATGAGGTCGGTGCCCCATTCCTGGGTGACCACCTCGGCCACGCGTGCCGCTGTGGCGCGGGGCAGCGCGCCCAGGGAATTGCCGTCCAGATAAATCACGCCCGGCGGCAGGCTGAAGTGTTCGCGCAGCGGGGCCAAGGGGTCTTGCGCATCGAGGCGCAGGCAGTCGTGCAGGGTGGTCATTTTTTTACTTTCAAAGTTTTCGGAGTACCGCGCGCACAGGCGATGCATCGGCGGTCATGAGCTTGAGCGGCAGGGCAATCAGCTCGTAGTCGCCCTCGGGCACGTCGTCCAGCACCAGGTTTTCCAGCACGCGCAGGTTCAGGCGGCGGATGGTCTGGTGGCTTTCCAGCGTCTTGCTGCTGGCCGGGTCGATGCTGGCGGTGTCGATGCCGATGAGGGTCACGCCCAGGGCGGCCAGGCGCTCTACGGTGTCGGGGGCGAAGGCGGCCAGGTCGGCATCCCAGCGGTCCACCGGCATGCGCGGGTAGGTGCGCACCAGCACGCGCGGCGGCAGATCGGCAAGCGCATGGGCCAGGTGCTCCCAGCGGACCAGCGGCCCGCGGCCAATGCAGTGGATGACGCGGCAGGGGCCGAGGTAGGGCAGCAGATCGACCGCGCCGATGGCCGCGCCCTGCGGGTCGTAGTGCAGCGGCGCATCGGCGTGTGCGCCCACATGGGGCGACAAGGTGATGGCGCTGACGTTGACCGGGCAGTCGGGCGTGATAGTGGCCGACCAGTGCTGCTGGTAGGGCGTGTCGCCGGGGAAAACCGGGCAACCGGGGGCGATAGGTGGGGAAATATCCCAGAGGTTTTGCATGGTGCCGGGAAGGTAGCACCGCTGAAATTCGCGTGGTGTCGGTTATTTCCAACAGCCGCCGAATTCGGCTGGCTGTCAGAAAATCACCAGACTAGATAATTTCAAGCATCAAAATGGCAGTTACCGCCCATTAAATAAGCGCTTACAGCTATTTAAAGCATAGCAATTCGATTAATACCCCGCGCCCCGGTCCACCGTGTGCAGCGCGGGTTGCCCGGCCCGCACGCGCTGCAGGTTGTCCAGAATCTGGCCGACGATGACCTCGGGGCGGGCCCCGGAGGCCATGTGCGGGGTGACCACCACCTGCGGGTGGGTCCACAGCGGGCTGGATGCGGGCAGCGGCTCGGTGGCAAACACGTCCAGCACGGCACCGCGCAGGTGGCCCTGGTCCAGGGCCTGCAGCAGGTCATCGACCACCAGGTGTTCGCCCCGGCCGCAGTGCACCAGCGCCGCGCCGGGGCGCATAAGGGCAAACAGGGCCTGGTTCAGCAGGCCCCGGGTGGCATCGGTCAAGGGCAGCAGGCAGACCAGCACATCGGGGGCCTGCACAAAGTCCTCAAGCGCCTCGGGCCCGGCATAGGTGGCCACACCGTCGATGGCGTGCGCCGAGCGCGACCAGCCGCTGACCACAAAGCCCTGGGCCCGCAGCATCGGGGCCAGGTGGCTGCCCAGCGCGCCCAGGCCCATCAGGCCCACATGGGTCTGGTGGGCGGCCTTTTGCACCGGCATCTTCCACTCGCGCCGGGCTTGCTGCTGCTGCGCCTGGTCCAGCGCGCGGTGGTAGTACAGCACGGCCCACAGCACGTATTCGGCCATGCCCGCGGCCAGGCCGGGATCGACGATGCGGCACACCGGCACCCCGGGGCGCGGCTGGGCGGGGCCTAGCACGTGGTCTACGCCCGCCGCGATGGACGAGGCCAAGCGCAGCTTGGGCAGGCTGTGCATCAGCCCGGCGGGCGGGTACCAGCCCGCCACCGCCTCCACATCGGCGGGGTCGGGCATGTCGGGCCACAGGCGCACCTGCAGACCGGGCATACGGTACGCAGCTTCCTCGCGAAAGAGCGCGTGCAGATCGCCCAGGTCGTCGGTTTCACTACAGATCAGCAGAGTCGGCATAAAGCGGAAATCAATCTCGGTTAATCTCGGTTAATCGCGGTAAGTCGGGTCGATGCGGTCCAGCTTGCGCAGCCAGGCCTGCCACAGGATCTGGCGCTCGTGCTCCACGCTTTGCAGCTGCTCGCAGGCATGCTGGCTCAAGTGCTGTGGGATCTCGGTCACCGGGCCTGCGGTAGCGGCCAACTGGCTGGCGGCCAGCTGGATTTCGCAGGCGCGGTTCAGGTAGAACATGATGCAAAACGCATCGGCCACCGTGCTGCCCACCGACAGCAGGCCGTGGTGGCGCAGCACCAGCGCGATGTTGGAGCCCAGCGCCTGCTGGATGCGCACGCGTTCGCCCAGGTCAAAGGCCACGCCCTCGTAGGCATGCACCCCTACCCGTCCATAAAACTCGGTGCTGATCTGGTTGAGTTGCAACAGCCCGCCCTCGCAGGCCGCCACGGCCATGCCCGCCAGGGTGTGGGTGTGGATGACGCAGTGGGCATCGGCGCGGCCACCGTGCACGGCGCTGTGCACGGTGAAGCCCGCCACGTTGTAGTCGGCGCTGCCCGACACCACGCGGCCCTGCATGTCCACTACCAGCAGGTCGCTGGCGCGCACCTCTTCGAACAGGCGGCCAAACGGGTTGATCAAAAAGCGCTCGGGCCCGCCGTCGGACGGCAGCCGGGCCGAGAAATGGGTGTAGAGCGTATCGTCCCAACCGAACAGCGCCGCCAGGCGGTAGGCGGCGGCCAGGTCGCGGCGCAGGGTGGCTTCGTCGCTGGTCATGCTTGCAGTCCCATGAAGCGGCGCACACGTTGCGTGGTGGCATCGGGTGCGTCGGGTTGTTGTATGTGCTGGGGTGTTGCATCCAGCTGGATCAAGCCGTTTTCCATGAACAGCACGCGGTTGGAGATGGCCAGGGCGAAGTCCATTTCGTGGGTCACGATGACCATGGTCATGCCCTCTTGGGCCAGGTCCTGGATGACCTTCAGCACCTCGCCCACCAGCTCGGGGTCCAGGGCCGAGGTGGGCTCGTCGAACAGCATCACATCCGGCTCCATGGCCAGGGCCCGGGCAATCGCCACACGCTGCTGCTGGCCGCCCGAGAGCTGGTGCGGGTATTTGTGCTGGTGCGCCAGCAGGCCGACCTTGTCGAGCAGTTGCAACGCTTGCGTCTGGCGCACAGCGGCATCTGCCGGCTGGGCGTGGTAACGCGGGGCCAGCAGCACGTTGTCGAGCACGCTGAGGTGGGGGAACAGGTTGAAGTTCTGGAAGGCCATGCCGATGCGGCGGATACCACCGCGCACCCGGCTGCTGTCCAGCGACTCGTTCGCATGGATGTAGCTTTCGCCAAACAGGATGATCTCGCCCTGGTCAATGAACTCCAGGCCGTTGATGGTGCGGATCAGCGAGGTTTTGCCCGAACCCGACGGGCCGATGATGGAAATCACCTCGCCCGCACCCACCTGCAGATGGATGCCCTTGAGCACCTGGTGGCTACCGTAGGCTTTGTGGATGTTGCGCAGCTCCAGGGCCGCAGGCTGGCCGGGGGCCGCCGCTACAGGGTGCAGGGCCACCGGGCCGCCCAGGGAGGTGCGCAGCGTGGCGCAAGCCGCATCGTCCAGCGTGGTGGGGTGGCGCTTTTGCAGGTCCAGCTTTTTCTCGACCCAGCCGAGCAGCGTGCTGAAGATGGTGACCAGCATCACGTAGTAGACCGCCACGCCCAGCAGGGTTTCCATCACCAGAAAGTTTTGCGAATACAGGCGCAGCCCGGTCATCAGCAGCTCGGGCAGCGAGATCACCGACACCAGCGAGGTGAGCTTGATGATGGTGACGAACTCGTTGATCAGCGTGGGCAGCGCAATGCGAAACGCCTGCGGCACCACGATCAGCCGCATGGCCCCGAAGCGGCCAAAGGCCAGTGCCCGGCCCGCCTCGCGCTGGCCGCGCGCCACCGACAGCAGGCCACCTCGGTGGATCTCAGCCATGTAGGCGGCTTCGGTCAGTACCATGGCCACCAGCCCGGCAAAAAACGGCTCGCCGATCACGCTGCGGGTCATCGGAAAGATCTGCGGCAGGTTGAACACAAACACCACCAGCACCAGCAGCGGCACACTGCGAAACAGCCAGATGTAGACCCCCGCCAGCGCACTGATCCAGCGGGTGGTGGAGATGCGGGCGCAGGCCAGAAAAAAGCCCAGCACCATGCCCAGCACCCAGGACAGCGCGCCCAGCTGCACCACCGTCACACATGCCCGCCAGAAGATCCCCATGGAAAACAAGGACCAAAAATACGACCAATCTAATTCCATGCGGATGCTCCAGAAGGCAAAAACTGTTCAATGGCGGACAGAGCGCACACCTTCCAGAAACACCGCAGAACTGGCTTTGCCAGGCTGCTGGTGTTGCCCCCTGCAAGGGGGTTGGCGAAAGACGCGCAGCGCTGCAGCCTGGGGGTGTGCCTTATTTCGCCACGGGCTCAAGTTCGTACTTGGCAATCAATGCCGCGTATTCGCCGTTCGCCTGGCCCGCCGCCAGTGCTTTCTCCAGCGCCTGGTACAGCGCGGTGTTGCCCTTCTTCACGTAGATGCCCAGGGTTTGCGGGTATACCAAGGTGGGCGAGCTGATGACGATGCGGGCCTTGCTGCGTTCGGCCAGCATCTTGGCTGCACCGGCGATTTCCAGCTGGGCCTGGATGTTTTTCGACAGCAGGGCCTGCGATGCCTCGGGGGCGGTGGGGAATTCGCTCACGGCCACGGCGGGTTTGCCGTTGGGCAGGCAGTACTCGGCCGACAGCTTTTTCAACGCGTTGACCCAGCTGGTACCGGCTTGCAGGCCGACCTTCATGCCGCACAGGTCTTGCTCGGTCTTGGGTGCAATGCCACCGTCTTTGGCCACCATGATGGAGGCACCGGTGCGGGCGTAGGCGATGGCATCGGCCTGGGCGGTGCGCTCGGGGGTGATGTACATGCCCGAGATCACGGCGTCGAACTGGCCGCTGCCCAGACCCAGGATCAGGCTGGGGAACTTGGTGTCCACAAACGCGGGCTTGGCCTTGATGACGCGGCCCAGCATTTCCGACACATCGGGGTCAAAGCCCACCACCTTGTCGCCCTGCCAGGATTCAAACGGGGGGTAGGTGATTTCCATGCCAACCTTGAGCTGGCCGGGGGCCATGGTTTGGGCCATGGCGGCCACGGGCAGCAAAGCGGCCAGAGCGGCGCCGAGGATGGAAATGCGGGTGGTTTTCAGCATGGGAATAACTCCTAGGGGTGGATGGACAGGAAACAAAAAAAATCTTCAAACGGTAGTTGCCGTGGTCTTCATGTGGCCAAAGCTGCCGGGCTTCAGCGCACCCTGGGGCAGCGCGATTTCGCCCGCCTCGACCTTGCGTTTCAGGTACTGGTAGGTTTGCTGGGCCTGGGCATACATGTGCTCGCCAATCGACAGCTCGGGGTAGCTGGCGATGGTTTCGGCGCTGGCAAACTGCGGCAGCGGCCGGATGCGGGTGTGGTAGTCGCAGGCAAAAAACAGCGGGAACGAATAGCGCTCGTGCTGCACCTTGCGCACCCGGTGCGAGGTGGCGGGGAAAGCCCCGGCGGTCATCACCTCCAGCATGTCGCCGATGTTGATGACGAAGGCCTCTTCGCCTTCTTCCGCATACGGTGGTGCATCGACCCACACGCCCTGGTCGTTCATCACTTCCAGGCCGGGCTGGTCGGCCAGCAGCAGGGTGAAGCATTCGTAGTCGGTGTGCGCACCGATGCCGGGGGCATCCACCGCCTCGGTGTCCACGGGGTAGTGGATCAGCCGCAGCTTGGACGGCGGGCAGGTCACCAGCGCTTCAAATGCGTCTTCGGGCTGGCCCAGCGACAGTGCAAAGCCGCGGAACAACTGCCGCCCCAGCGCAAACACGGCGGCGTAGTAGTGGGCCACGGCCTCTTTGAAGCCCGGCAGGTCGGGCCACTTGTTGTTGCCGATGAGGGGTGTGCCTGCCAGCACCAGCGGGTGGTCGTCGGGCGCATCGAAGCCGATGTCGAAGGCCTCCTTGTGGTCGGGGCGGCCTTTGGAATAGCGCTCTTCGCCCTCGGGCACATAGCCTTTGTGGCCCCAGGCATCGCCGATGTAGTAGCGCATCTTCCAGTCCATCTGCTGATCAAACAGCGTGCGGCTGGCCTCGCGCAGGCCCGCCACCAGCTCCGGTGCGATGCCATGGCCGACGATGTAGAAAAAGCCCACCTCGCGGGCGGCCTTGCCCAAGGCATCGGCCACCGTCTGGCGCTGGGCCAGCTCGTCGCTGGTCAGGCCGCGGATATTGATGACGGGCAAGGCCGTGAAGTTACGGGTTCCGGATTGCATGCTCAGGCTCCAGCAGAAAAGGAAGTAGATAAAGACCAGCGCTCAAAATGCCGCCGCTCTTCTTGCGCCATCCAGCGGTTGACCTGCCACAGGTCGGCCACCGGGCTTTGGGTGTAGGGCAGTTGGTGCATGTAGCCGTCGGCACCGAACTCGGGGGTCAGGGTGCTGGTGGCAGTGCCTTGGGCGCGCTGCGCTGCCCAGATGGATTCCCAGACGCGCTGGTGGAAAGCCAGCTCCGGCGCGTATTCGGGGGCCGCCGGGTGGGGCACTTGCGGACCCTGGGCGTAGCCCACGCGGGCTTGCACGTGGTGGACGCGGTCGATGAAGCTGCTGAGGTCGTCCATCGGGTCGTCCAGCAAGCGCTCGCACACGACCACCCAGTGGCTGATGTCGGCGGTGTAGCGCAACTGCGGCAACTGGCGCACGATGTCCAGCGTGACCCAAGGGCTGTAAAGCGAGCTGGCGCGGTGGGTCTCGAAGGTGCAGGCCATGCCCACGGCATCGGCCAGGGCCTGGGCGCGGCCCAGAAAGTCCACCTGCTGGGCCAGCGGCCAGCGGTCGTTGCCGGCCAGCAGATTGACGAAGCGGGGCGACAGCTCGGCCACCGCGTCGAAAGCCCGCGCCAGGTGCTGCAAATGCACCTCGGGGCCGTCTTGCTGGCGCGGGATCACATCGGCACCAGTGAACACGGTGGCGATGTAGGCCAGGGCTTCGGCCTGCAGGCTGTTGCGCAAGGCCAGCCGCCCGGGCGCATCCAAGGGCACGCGGGCTTCCACGCCCACGCATCCGGCTTCGCGCAGTTGGGCTGCGCATGTGGCCCAGTCGCCTTGCCAGCCCCAGAGGGATCTGAATATGTCGAGTTGCATGGTGGAACCGTCCGTTACCGATATGCCACGCCGGGCAGCACACACAGCATTTCATAAAGCAAGTTCGCGGCCAGTTGCGAGGTGTTGCCGCTCATGTCGTAGGGCGGCGACACCTCGACCAGGTCGCAGCCCACGATGTTCAGCCCGCGGCAGCCGCGCACGATTTCCAGTGCCTGGATGGAGGTGAGGCCGCCCACTTCGGGGGTGCCGGTGCCGGGGGCCCAGGCGGGGTCGATGCCGTCGATGTCGAAGGTCAGGTACACGGGGGTGTCGCCGATCTGGGCGCGCACCTCGGCCATCAGCGGGGCCAGCGACTGGTACCAGCACTGCTCGGCCTGCACCAGGCGAAAGCCCTGGTCCACGCCCCACTGGAAGTCGCCACTCGCATAGCCCTGGGCGCGCTGGCCGATCTGCACCACTTTTTTGCAGTCCAGCAGGCCCTCTTCCACCGCGCGGCGGAAGGTAGTGCCGTGGGCGATTTTTTCGCCAAACATGTCTTCGTTGGTGTCGGTGTGGGCATCGATGTGTACCAGCGCCACCGGGCCGTGCTTGCGCGCCACGGCCCGCAGGATGGGCAGGGTGATGGTGTGGTCGCCGCCCAGGGTCATGGGCACCACCGGGTAGGCCATCAGCCGGGTGTAGCTTTCTTCGATGATGCGCACCGACTCCAGCAGGTTGTAGGTGTTGATGGCCACGTCGCCGATATCGGCCACGCTGAGCGAGTCAAACGGGGCCGCGCCGGTGGCCATGTTGTAGGGGCGGATCATCACGGATTCGGCGCGAATCTGGCGCGGGCCAAACCGGGTGCCTGCGCGCAGCGAGGTGCCGATGTCCAGCGGCACGCCGATGAAGGCGGCATCCAGGCCCTCGGCGCTGTCCATGGCGGGCAGCCGCATCATGGTGGAGCGACCGGCAAACCGCGGCATCTCGTTGCCGCTTTGGGGTTGGTGCAGAACTTTGGACACGCTGTAGAACCTTTCCGTGGGGCAACACGGCTGCGTGCTGCAATGGACCGCACTTTAGCCATTCCGGGTTGTGGAAAAATAGCAGTAAACAAATAATCAGTTCCCCATTTCCATAACTAACATTCAGGGTTTACCCATGGCACAAGGTGCTGATCTCAAGCTGCTGCGCATCTTTGCCGCCGTGGCCCGCCACCAGGGGTTTGCCAAGGCGCAGCAGGAGCTGAACCTGACCACCTCGGCCATCAGCACCTACATGACGCAGCTGGAGGCCGATGTGGGCTTCTCGCTGTGCCGGCGCGGGCGCGGTGGCTTTGCGCTGACGGCCAAGGGCGAGCTGCTGTTGTCGGAAACCCTGCGCGTGCTGGGCGAGTTGGACAGCTTTGAGCTGTACACCCGGTCGCTCAAGGGCGAGCTGGGCGGCACGCTGAAGATGGGCGTGCTAGACACCACCGTGACCGATGCATCGCTGCCGCTGGCCCAGGCCATCGGGGTGTTTTCCAGCCGTTTCCCCGGCATGCACCTCAGCCTGCTGATCCGCAGCCCCTACGAGCTGCAAAAAGGCGTGCTGGACAACGAGCTGGACATTGCCGTGGGCTTCTTCCCCGCCAAGGCCAATGGCCTGGTCTACCACCCGCTGTACCGCGAGCAGCAGTGGCTGTACTGCAGCGACCGGCACCCCTGCTTTGCGCAAAAGCACATCCTGCCCGCGGTGGTGTCGGAGCTGAACGTGGTGGGCCGCAGCTACTGGAGCCAGACCGAGCTGGGCCGCCACGGCTTCAAGCGCAGCGTGGCCACGGTGGAGAGCATGGAGGCCCAGCTGATCCTGATCCTGTCGGGCGGCTACGTGGGCTACCTGCCCGAGCACTACGCCCAGTCGTGGGTGGACCAGGGGCGTTTGAAGGTGCTGCTGCCCGCCGAGTTTGGCTACCAGTCGCAGTTCTCGCTGGCCCTGCGCCGGGGCCGCAGCCGCGAGCTGCCGCTGCTGGCCATGCGCGAACTGCTACAGCCCGCCAAGGCCAACGCCAAACGCACGGCCACCGCAACCAGCTTTAAATAAGAAAATAATGCGATTATTTTCAGCACTAAATTGGCAGATACCGCCCATTCTATGGGCGGTATCTGCTATCAATTTTTTACTCAAAAAGTAGAGCATTCGACAAACCCCGGCGGGTGCGGGCTTGCAAGCAGGCGGTACTGCCCGCCTCGAATTCGCGGCAGGGCGAGGGCCGCCATTCGTAGATGCCGCAGGCCACGCGCTCGCCCAGCGTGCCGGTCAGGGCGGCGCAGCGCGGCGGGCTGTGGTCGGTGCCGCGCATGCGGCGCAGGCGGGCGTTGACCTCGACCACCAGGCCCTCGGGCACGCTGCCGCCCTCTTCCTGTGACTCTTCCACCGCAAAGTCCACGCGGAAGCTGGCGCAGCAGATGCCGCAGCTTTGGCAGACAGTGGACATGGGTTTACTCCAGCTTGCCCAGCATCAGGTATTCCATGAGTGCCTTTTGCACGTGCATGCGGTTCTCCGCCTCGTCCCACACCACGGATTGCGGGCCGTCGATCACATCGGCATCCACCTCTTCGCCCCGGTGGGCGGGCAGGCAGTGCATGAAGAGCGCGTCGGGCTTGGCGATGGCCATCATCTCCAGATCCACACGCCAGTCGGCGAAGGCGGTTTTGCGGACTTCGTTTTCGGCTTCAAAGCCCATGCTGGTCCACACATCGGTGGTGACCAGGTCGGCCCCGGCGCAGGCTTGCATCGGGTCTTTGAAGACCTTGTAGCTCTCGGCCGAGCGGATGCCCGCCACCGACTGGTCCACCTCGTAGCCGCTGGGCGTGCTGACGTGCACGGTAAAACCCAGCACCTCGCTGGCCTGCAGCCAGGTGTTGGCCATGTTGTTGCCGTCGCCCACCCAGGCCACCGTCTTGCCCGCGATGGAGCCGCGGTGTTCGATGTAGGTGAAGATGTCGGCCAGAATTTGGCAGGGGTGGAATTCGTTGGTCAGGCCGTTGATGACAGGCACGCGCGAATGGGCGGCAAAGCGCTCGATCTTGGTCTGCTCGAAGGTGCGGATCATCACCAGATCGACCATGCGGCTGATGACCTTGGCGCTGTCTTCGATGGGCTCGGCACGGCCCAGCTGGCTGTCGCCGGTGGTCAGGTGCACCACGCTCCCCCCCAGCTGGTACATGCCCGCCTCGAAGCTCACCCGGGTGCGGGTGGAGGCCTTCTCGAAGATCATGGCCATGGTGCGGTCCACCAGGGGATGGTGCTTTTCGTAGGCCTTGAACTTCTTCTTGATCAGCGCGGCGCGCTGGAAGATGTAGGCGTAATCAATGGCGCTGAGGTCGCTGAATTGCAGGTAGTGCTTTAACGGGTTCTTCAACGAATGGTTCATACCGGTTCTGCCAAAAATTGCTTGATTAACGGGCACAGGATGGCCACCAGCTCATCCGCCTCGGTGGTGGTCAGGATCAACGGCGGCACCAGGCGGATCACGCTGTCGGCGGTCACGCTGATCAGCAGCCCGGCATCCACCGCGCGCTGGGCCAGCACGCCGCAGGGGCGGGTGAGCTCCACGCCAATCATCAGGCCCTGGCCGCGCACTTCCTTGAAACCCGCCACGCCTTCCAATGCATTGCGCAGCCCAGCTTGCAGGTGCGCACCCACCTTGGCGGCGTTCTCCAGCAGGCCGTCTTCTTCCATGATGCGGATGGTTTCCACCCCGGCACGCATGGCCAGCGGGTTGCCACCAAAGGTGGTGCCATGGTTGCCGGGCTGGAAGATGTGCGCAGCCTTGGGGCCCGCCACCACCGCGCCCACCGGCACGCCCGAGCCCAGGCCCTTGGCCAGCGGCATCACGTCGGGTTGGATGCCCGCCCATTGGTGGGCAAACCATTTGCCGGTACGGCCCATGCCGCACTGCACTTCGTCGATCATCAGCAGCCAGTCGCGCTCGTCGCAGAGCTTGCGCACCTGCTGCAGGTACTCCACGCGCATGGGGTTCACGCCGCCTTCGCCCTGGATGGTCTCGAAGAACACGGCGGTGACGTTGGGGTTGTTGGCAGTGGCGGCCTTGAGCGCCTCGATGTCGTTCAGGGGCACGCGGATGAAGCCCTCGACCATGGGGCCAAAGCCCTTTTGGATCTTGGCGTTGCCGGTGGCGCTGAGGGTGGCGATGCTGCGGCCATGGAAGGCTTTTTCATAGACCACGATTTCGGGGCGTTCAATGCCTTTGTCGTGGCCGAATTTGCGCGCCAGCTTCAGTGCAGCCTCGTTGGCCTCCAGCCCAGTGGAACAAAAGAACACATTGGTCAGGCCCGACAGCTCCACCAGCTTGGCGGCCAGCGCCTCCTGGTGGGGGATATGGTAGTAGTTGCAGCTGTGGATGATCTTGCCGATCTGGTCTTGCAGGGCAGGCACCAATTTGGGGTGGTTGTGCCCCAGGGTGTTGACCGCGATACCGCCCAAACCGTCCAGATAGGACTTGCCATTCACGTCCCACACTCGGCAGCCCTGGCCGTGCGACAGCGCAATCGGCAGGCGGCCATAGGTATTCATGGTGTGGGGCGAGGAAGCCTCTTGATAAGCGGTCATGCAGTCTCTCCAGAGTAATGTCAAATTCACATTCAGGGCCACAGACAGCGCTGAAACGCAATTCTAGGCGCAGAGTTTGCTTAGTTTTTTGACAATGGCGCATCACAGCGATGCGTTAGCGCCCGTGACAATACGTCCAAATGGCCCCCAAACGGGTCCAAGTCTTATATAAGATACAATTATTGTGCACCGCAGCAAATCCACCCGTTACGTGCCATTGGCGCTATCATTCCAGCACAAAGTGCCGCCCAAACCAGCTTACCCGCCCGGTTTTTGCACCGCACCCAACCCCCTCTGAAAAGCCCCACCGATGGTTTCCACCTCCGCCAAAGAAGTCTTTATCCAGGGTGTCACCGAGAACGGGCGCGCCTTCCGTCCCAGTGACTGGGCCGAGCGCTTGGCAGGGGTTTTGAGCCAGTTTCGTCCGGGTGGCGCGCAGCCCGGCAGCCACCTGAGCTATTCGCCCTGGTGCGTGCCCACCACCATTAACGGCATCAAAGTGGTGATCTTGCACAGCGACCTGCGCGAGTACGACGTGATGGCCTGGGACTTTGCCATCAACTTCGCGCGTGACAACGGTTTGCAGGTTGTGGAAGCCTGCCTGATTCCTGAATAACTAGGCCAGCCGGAACGCCGCCACCGTATCCACCAACTGCTGCGCCTGCTGCGTCAGGCTGGCCGCCGCGGCTGCACTTTCTTCCACCAGGGCTGCGTTTTGCTGGGTGGCCTGGTCCATTTGCGACACCGCCTGCCCTACCTCGTTGACACCGGCGCTTTGCTCGGCGCTGGCGGCGCTGATTTCGGTGACGATGGCCGCCACCCGCCGGATGGCACCCACGATCTCATCCATGGTCTGCCCGGCCTGGCCTACCTGCAGCGTGCCCTGGTCCACCCGCTCCACGCTGGTGGAGATCAGCACCTTGATCTCGCGGGCTGCCTCGGCGCTGCGCTGGGCCAAATTGCGCACCTCGCTGGCCACCACCGCAAAGCCCCGGCCCTGCTCTCCGGCCCGCGCCGCCTCTACCGCGGCGTTGAGGGCCAGAATATTCGTCTGAAAAGCAATGCCGTCGATCACGCCAATGATGTCGGCAATCTTCTTGGCGCTGTCGTTGATGCCGGTCATGGTCTGCACCACCTGGCCCATCATTTCGCCGCCCTTGACGGCCACGGTGGTCGCGCCCAGCGCCAGTTGGTTGGCCTGCTGGGCGTTGTCGGCGTTGTTGCGCACGTTGCTGCCCAGTTGCTCCATGGTGGCAGCCGTTTCCTCCAGGGCGCTGGCCTGCTGCTCGGTGCGGTTAGACAAATCATGGTTGCCCTGGGAAATCTGGGCGCTGGCCAGGGCCACCTCGTCGGCATTGGCCTTGACATCGCGCACGATGCCCGAAAAGCTGTTTTGCATATGGGCCATGGACTGCAGCAACTGCACCGTCTCAAAATTACCCGCAGGCTGGATGGCAGATGCCAGATTGCCCTGCGCCAGCCGGTCGGCCACCCCCATCGCGTAGGCCATGGGTTGCGTCATGCTGCGGGCTAGCCACAGGGCGCAGGCCATCATCACCACGCAGGCCAATAGCAGCGATGCACCGATGGCCAGTTGCGTGCTCTCCACATGTTTTTTGGCCTGGGCATTCAGTTTCGCCCCGTTATCCTGGATGGTGTCAGACAGAGCCTCCATCTCTTTTTCCAGCTCGGAAAAGGCGACCTGCAAGGCCGGTACGGCGGCCTGGGCAGCAGGCAGGTCGGTGCTGGATGCACCCACCACCAGCGCTGCGGACGCGAGGTACTTTTTCACCAGCGGCTGCACCTTGGTCAGCGCACCACTGCTCTCTTCCGTGAGCGGCAAGGCCTGCAGCTCGGCCAAAGCCTTGTTGAAAGTTTCGGCATGCTCCTTCAGCCCCTTGTCGGCCTCGGAGATCTGGGCCGGGTTTTTCTCCATCGCCCCCAGAATCGCCAACTGGGCATCGCCACGCACCGCGTCGTGCATCATGTCGGCGGCCTGGCTGGTCTGCAGCGCCACACTGGCCTGGATGGCCTCGTCCAGGGCACCGCCCAGCCGGGACGAGGCAAACAGGCCGATGCCGCCTGCCAAACCCGCCAGCAAGGTGCCGACCAGGCCAAAACCAATGATCTGGGTGCGTAATTTCATGGTGGTGCTCCTCCATCCCGGTTGGCCAACAAAAGGCAGCAAGCCGATCCACGCCAGCAGTTACTCCCACATACCGAAGCATTTTGATACACACCAGCCTGTCTAGCTACACCTTATGGGCGCTAGAAGAAAAAAGAGCTCCTTGCTGTATACACACAGGTCATGCACCAAAACGGGTTTTCCCGCTAGTGCACATGTCAGCTTTGGGACAAAATTTCATAGCACTGTCACCATTTACCCCTAGCATCCCTCCTTTTCCCTTCCACTAGGAACCCGCATGCACATTTCCCGTTTGGCATTGGCCCTGGCCACCACCGCCCTCACGCTCTCCACGGCCCAGGCGCAGACCGAAATCCAGTGGTGGCACTCCATGAACTCGGTCAATGGCGAGTGGGTCAACGACCTGGCCAAAGATTTCAACGCCAGCCAGAAAAACTACAAAATTGTGCCCACCTACAAGGGCCAATACGATGAGTCCATGACGGCCGCCATCGCCGCCTTCCGCGCGGGCAATGCGCCGCACATCCTGCAGGTGTTCGAAGTGGGCACCGCCACCATGATGGCCAGCAAGAAAGCCATCATGCCGGTGGGTCAGATGATGAAGGACGCAGGCGAAAAGTTCGACCCCAGCGCCTACATTCCCGCCGTGGCCAGCTACTACACCGCCGCCAATGGCCAAATGATGAGCTTCCCGTTCAACAGCTCGACCACGGTGTTCTATTACAACAAAGATGCCTTCAAGGCCGCCGGTTTGCCGGTGGACAAGGCCCCCGGCACCTGGCCTGAAGTCGCCCTGGCCGCCGCCAAGCTAAAGGCCAGCGGCCACAAGTGCCCGCTGTCGATCGCCTGGCAGGGCTGGACCCAGCTGGAGAGCTTTTCCACCTGGCACAACGTCGAATTTGCCACCAAGGCCAACGGCCTGGGTGGCATGGACGCGCGCATGAAGATCAACTCCCCCCTGCACGTGCGCCACATCGAGAACCTGGGCAACATGGCCAAGCAGGGCCTGTTCGTCTACAAGGGACGTGGCAACGTGCCCGAGGCCAGCTTCATCTCTGGCGAATGCGCCATGATGACCACCTCCAGCGGCTTCTACGGCAACGTCAAGAAAAACGCCAAGTTCGCCTTTGGCCTGGCTCCTCTGCCCTACTACCCCGACGTGCCCGGCGCACCGCAAAACACCGTCATCGGCGGTGCCAGCCTGTGGGTCATGGCCGGTAAAAAGCCCGACGAATACAAAGGCATTGCCAAGTTCTTCAGCTATATCTCCAGCCCCGAAGTGCAGTCGGCCAGCCACAAGCGCACCGGCTACCTGCCCGTCACCACAGCAGCCTTCGCCCTGACCGAAAAGTCGGGCTTCTACAAGGAAAACGTCGGTACGGATGTGGCCCCCAACCAGATGATCCGCAAGACCACCACCAACTCACGCGGCATCCGCCTGGGCAACTACCTGCAGGTGCGGGCCATCGAGGACGAAGAACTGGAGCAGGTCTGGGGCGGCAAAAAATCCGCCAAGGAAGCCCTGGACACCATCGTGCAGCGTGGCAACGAACAGCTTGAACGCTTCGAAAAAGCCAACAAGGGCAGCTAAGCCCACTGTCGTCAATCAGTATGGAAAAACGCGTCGTCTTCCAGTCGGGTTGGTTGCCCTGGGCGCTCATCACGCCGCAGGTCATCGTCATCACGGTGTTCTTCTTCTGGCCTGCGGGCCAGGCGATGTTGCAGTCGCTACAGCAGTCCGACGCATTCGGCACCTCAGTGGACTGGGTCGGGCTGGAGAACTTCCGCAACCTGTGGGTTGATGCGAGCTACCTGGAGTCCTTTAAAACCACCGCCATCTTCTCCCTGCTGGTGGCGGTGCTGGGCATTGGCATTTCGCTGATGCTGGCGGTGTTTGCCGACAAAGTCATCAAGGGCAGCAGCATCTACAAAACCCTGCTGATCTGGCCGTATGCGGTGGCACCGGCGGTAGCGGGTGTGCTGTGGCTGTTCATGTTCTCGCCCAGCATCGGCATCGTGGCCTACTGGCTGGGCCTGCTCGGCATGGACTGGAACCACCTGCTCAACAGCAACCACGCCATGGGGCTGGTGGTCGGCGCGGCCGTGTGGAAGCAGCTGTCCTACAACTTCCTGTTTTTTCTGGCGGGGCTGCAAAGCATCCCTAAATCGCTGATCGAAGCTGCCGCCATGGACGGTGCGCGGCCCTGGCGGCGCTTCTGGACCATCCAGTTCCCGCTACTCACGCCGACCAGCTTCTTTTTGCTGGTGATCAACATCGTCTACGCGTTTTTTGACACCTTCGCCATCATCGACTCCACCACCAAGGGTGGCCCCGGCAAGGACACCGCCATCCTGGTCTACAAGGTGTATTACGACGGCTTCAAGGCCATGGACCTGGGCGGCTCGGCCGCGCAGTCGGTGGTGCTGATGGTGATCGTGGTGGCGCTAACGGTAGTGCAGTTCAAGTTTGTCGAGAAGAAAGTGAATTACTGATGGCGGATATGTATGGTTGAGCGCCGTAGCTTCTCGAGCATCCTGGCCCATGTGGTGCTGATACTGGGCGTGCTGATCGTCGCCTTTCCGGTTTACATCACTTTTGTGGCCTCTACCCACACGGCGGCCGAGATGGTGCAAATGCCCATCCCCATGCTGCCGGGTTCGCACCTGATCGACAACTACAGCGCCGTGCTCAAAGGCGGCAGCGCAGCCGGTGGTTCGAACGCGCCGGTGGGCCAGATGATGGTGGTCAGCCTGGTCACCGCACTGACCATCGCTATTGGCAAGATCGCCATTTCGCTGCTGTCGGCGTTTGCGCTGGTGTATTTTCGGTTTCCGTTCAAGCAGTTCTTCTTCTGGGCCATCTTCGTTACGCTGATGCTTCCGGTCGAGGTGCGTATCGGCCCCACCTACAAAGTGGTGGCCGATCTGGGCATGCTCGACAGCTACGCGGGGCTGACCATCCCGCTGATCGCCTCGGCCACCGCCACCTTTTTGTTCCGGCAGTTTTTCATGAGCGTGCCCGACGAGCTGGTGGAAGCCGCGCGCATGGACGGCGCGGGGCCGATGCGCTTCTTCTGGGACATCCTGCTGCCCCTGTCGCGCACCAGCATGGCGGCGCTGTTCGTCATCCAGTTCATCTACGGCTGGAACCAGTACCTCTGGCCGCTGCTGGTCACCACCAATGAAAACATGTACCCGGTGGTTATCGGCATCAAACGCATGATCTCTGGCGGCGACGGCCAGACCGAGTGGAACCTGGTGATGGCCACCGCCATCCTGGCCATGCTGCCGCCCGCGCTGGTGGTAATGCTCATGCAGAAATGGTTCGTCAAAGGCCTGGTCGATACCGAGAAGTAATTTATAAGAAATAAGCCCCTAGCGCTTATTTCTCCAGCACAAGCAGCTACTAATTTAATAGCAAATATCTTTATGGCCGCCATCTCTCTCAAAAACGTCATCAAGCGCTACGGCAAAGGGCCCAGCGCCAACCAGGTCATCCACGGGGTCAACGCCGAGATATCCGACGGCGAATTCATCGTCATCGTCGGCCCCTCGGGCTGCGGCAAATCCACGCTCTTGCGCATGGTGGCCGGGCTGGAAGAAATCAGCGACGGCACCATCAGCATCGGCGGGCGGGTGGTCAACAACCTGGAGCCTTCAGAGCGCGACATCGCCATGGTGTTCCAGAACTACGCGCTCTACCCCCACATGACGGTGTTCGACAACATGGCCTACGGCCTGAAGATCGCCAAGGTGTCCGAGGCCGACATCCGCACCCGCGTAGACAAAGCCGCCAAGATTCTGGAGCTGGGCCAGTACCTGACCCGCAAGCCGCGCGAACTCTCCGGTGGCCAGCGCCAGCGCGTGGCCATGGGCCGCGCCATCGTGCGCCAGCCGCAGGTGTTCTTGTTCGACGAGCCACTGAGCAACCTGGATGCCAAGCTGCGCGCCCAGACCCGGCTCGAAATCCAGAAGCTGCACCGCGAACTCGGCATCACCTCGCTGTTCGTCACCCACGACCAGGTCGAGGCCATGACGCTGGCGCAGCGCATGCTGGTGATGAACGGTGGCGTGGTCGAGCAATACGGCACACCCGAACAGGTCTACACCCAGCCCGCCAGCACCTTTGTGGCCAGCTTCATCGGCAGCCCGCCCATGAACCTGCTGAAAAACGCCCCCAATACCGCGCACGGCGGTCCGGCCAACGCCATCCTGGGCATCCGCCCCGAGCATTTGCACCTGAGCGAAACAGGTTGGTCACTGCAGGTCGAAACCACCGAAATGCTGGGTGCCGAGCGCCTGGTCTACGCCCGGCTGGGCAGCGAGCTGCTGATCATCCGCACGGACGAGAGCACGCCCGCCCCCGCCATCGGCAGCACCATCCACGCCACGCCAAGGGCCGACCGTTTGCACTGGTTTAATAGCGATACCGGCAAGCGCCTTTGACCCTTTAAAACCATGCACGTCACTGCGAAAGATTGGCCCTACCCCCGCTGGATCGCCCACCGGGGCGCAGGCAAACTGGCCCCTGAAAACACCCTCGCCGCCTTCCGCCTGGGTGCCCAGCACGGCTACCGCATGTTCGAATGCGACGTAAAGCTCAGTGCCGACGGCGTGCCCTTTCTGCTGCACGACGACACGCTGGAACGCACCAGCACCGGCCATGGCATCGCGGGCACGCAGCCCTTTAGCACGCTGGCGCAGCTCGACGCAGGCAGCTGGCATTCGCGCGGCCAGGCCGGCGAGCCGATTCCCACGCTGGACAACATCGCCGCGTTTTGCCAGCGCAACAGCCTGTTTTTGAACATCGAGATCAAACCCTCACCCGACACCGACCGCCTGACCGGCGAAAAAGTGGCCGATGCCGCCGCCCGCCTGTGGCAGGGCCTGGCCGTGCCGCCGCTGCTGACATCCTTCAGCGTGGCCTCGCTCGAAGGTGCCCAGGCGGCCCAACCCGGCCTGCCGCGTGGCTTGCTGCTCGACACCCTGTGGGACGGCTGGCTGCCCGCCGCGCAGCGCCTGGGCTGCATCGCCATCGTCTGCGACCACGCACTGTGGACGGCTGAAACCGTGGCCCAGGTGAAAGCCGCCGGGCTGCGCAGCGCCAGCTACACCGTCAACGATGCAGCCGCGGTACAACGCCTGACCGCGTTGGGCACCGATGCCATCATCACCGACCGTATCGACCTGTTCGCCCCCGCGAATGGAACAGCGCACGGCGGCTAGCGCACTTCTTGCTTGCAACTCCGCGCATGTCCAGCCGCTCTACCCCCCGCCCCGTTGATCCGGAACTGACCCCCTTGCGCCAGCGCTGCTCCAGGGCGGTGGCGCGCTGGGGCGTGTGGCGCACCACGGTGGGGATGAGCGCGGTGGTGTCGCTGCTGTCGCTGACGCTGACCTACGGCTACATCCGCGCGCTGGGCTACGACACCATGGGCGAGGCGTTTTTTATCTCGCTGCTGGTGCCGCTGCCCATGACGGTGCTGACCGGTTGGGTGATTTTTTCGCTGATCGTGGCGCTGGAGCACGCCCGGCATGTGGCCCATGTGCAGTCCATCACCGACAGCCTGACCGGCCTGGCCAACCGCCGCCACTTCGTCCACACGGCCCAGCGCGAACTCGACCTGGCCCAGCGCCACCGCCTGCCGCTGGCCTTGCTGATCCTGGACATCGACCACTTCAAGCGTGTCAACGACACCCACGGCCACGACGCGGGCGACAAAGTACTGGTGGAAGTGGCCCGCCGCTGCGCCCAGTGCCTGCGCACTACCGACCTGCTGGCCCGCTGGGGTGGCGAAGAATTTGTGGTGCTGCTGCCCAACACCCCGCTGGAGCACGCACGCCAACTGGCCGAGCGCATGCGCGAAGCCGTGGCCTTTTCGGCCCAGCTCTACGCCCCCAAGGATGCCGTGCGCGTCACCATCAGCATGGGCGCGGCGGGCATGGCCGCAGGGGAACCCATGACCCTGGACGCCCTGGTGCAGGCCGCCGACAACGCCCTGTATGACGCCAAGCGCGCGGGCCGCAACCAGGTGTCGCTGGCTCCCAGCGGCCTGTCGCGCTTTGGCCCCTTGCTAGCGACTTAGCCGCCACTGGCTGGTGGCACAGGCCAGCACCAGCACCGCGTAGGTGGCCATCTTGCCGTCGTGGCCAAAGAACCACAGCCCGCCCAGCAGCACCAGCAGACACACTACAAAATTGATAGCTGCATGCGCCCTCCAACTAAGCACGGGCGGCCTATTCTTCATAAAAACCTTGGCCGCCAGCGCCGTCAGCATGCCGACCACCAGCGCCGGTGCAGCGAAATTCAGCAGGTGAAAAAATGAATCTATAGGTCCCATAGTGGCAATTTTGAGGCTTTGAAGGCGTGCCGGGGATTTGGCCCCTTACAAATTTTATAATCCGGGAATGGCAGTTTGGGCATTAGGCATTAACCACACCACCGCACCTCTGGATTTGCGCGGTCGGTTTGCGTTCGCCTTGGACCAGATCGCCCCCACGCTGCACGGCCTGCGCGCCGCGCTGCAAGGCCCCGAAGCCGCCATCATCTCCACCTGCAACCGCACCGAAGTCTATTGCGCGGGCAACCAGCAGGCGCTGGAGCACACGGTGGACTGGCTGGCCCACACCGGCGGTGTCTCGCCCGCCCTGCTGCGCTCCCATTCCTACACCCTGCAAGACGGCCCAGTGGCCCGCCACGCCTTTCGGGTGGCCAGCGGGTTGGACTCGATGGTGCTGGGCGAGCCGCAAATTCTGGGCCAGATGAAGGACGCGATCCGCGCCGCCGAGCAGGCCGGGGCTCTGGGCAGCACGCTGAACCAGTTGTTCCAGCGCTCGTTTGCCGTGGCCAAAGAAGTGCGCACGTCTACCGAAATCGGCGCGCATTCCATCAGCATGGCCGCCGCCGCCGTGCGCCTGGCCGGCCAATTGTTTGAAGACCTGACCAAGGTGCGTGTGCTGTTTGTCGGCGCGGGCGAGATGATCGAGCTGGCCGCCACCCACTTTGCCGCCAAAAACCCCAAATCCATCGCCATTGCCAACCGCACCCTGGAGCGCGGCGAAAAGCTTGCCACCCGCTTCGGCGGCGAGGTGATGCGCCTGGCCGACCTGCCCAGCCGCCTGCACGAATTCGACGCGGTGGTGAGCTGCACCGCCAGCACCCTGCCCATCATCGGCCTGGGCGCGGTAGAGCGCGCCCTGAAGCTGCGCAAACACCGCCCCATCTTCATGGTCGATCTGGCCGTGCCGCGCGACATCGAGCCCGAAGTCAAGGCGCTGGAAGACGTGTACCTGTACACCGTGGACGACTTGGCCCACGTGGTGCAAAGCGGTCAGGCCAACCGCCAGGCGGCAGTAGCGCAGGCCGAGGTCATCATCGACGCGGGCGTGCAAAGCTTTTTGCACTGGATGGACCAGCGCGACCCGGTGCACGGCGTGGTGCCGCTGATCCAGCTGCTCAACGCCCAGGCCGACGAATGGCGCGCCACAGAGCTGGCCCGCGCCCGCCGCCTGCTGGCCAAGGGCGACGATATCGAAGCCGTGCTGGACATGCTCAGCAAGGGCCTGACGCAAAAAATGCTGCACGGTGCCATGGCCGAGCTGCGCGCAGGCGATGCCGACAGCCGTGAACACACGGTGCAGGCCATCCATAAGCTGTTTTTGCGCAAAGAGCGTTAGCGACGCTGCTCTTCCCCTGCGCCAGGCCCCAAGGGGCCGTCGTCCCGCCTTGGGACTGTTATTGATCTGAATTGCCACCCATGAAACCTTTCTTACGCCAACAGCTTGAGCGCTACGTCTTTCGCCTTGCAGAACTCGACTTTTTGCTGTCCCGCGAGGACATCATGGGCGACATGAAACAGTTTTTGCTGCTGTCGCGCGAGCACACCGAGGTTGGCCAGGTGGCGGCGCGTTTTACCCGCCACACCCAGCGCGAGTCCGACCTGGCCGCCGCACAGGCGATGCAAAGTGACCCGGAAATGGCCGAAATGGCCGAGGAAGAAATCGCCTCCGCCGAGGCCGAGTTGCAAAAGTTGGAGGCCGAACTGCAGCGCATGCTGTTGCCCAAGGACCCAGACGACGCGCGCAACGCCTTCATGGAAATCCGCGCTGGCACTGGCGGCGACGAGTCCGCCCTGTTTGCCGCCGACCTGCTGCGCATGTACACCCGCTACGCCGAACGCCAGGGCTGGAAGACTGAAATCATGAGCGAGTCGCAGAGCGAGCTGGGTGGCTACAAGGAGGTGGTGCTGCGCCTGGAAGGCGATGGCGTGTATGGCCAGCTCAAGTTCGAGTCCGGTGGCCACCGGGTGCAGCGCGTGCCCGCCACCGAAACCCAGGGCCGCATCCACACCAGCGCCTGCACGGTCGCGGTGCTGGCCGAGCCCGACGAAGCCGTGGCCATCAAGATCAACCCGGCCGATCTGCGCATCGACACCTACCGCGCCAGCGGCGCCGGTGGGCAGCACATCAACAAGACCGACTCGGCGGTGCGCATCACCCACATCCCCACCGGCATCGTCGCCGAGTGCCAAGATGGCCGCAGCCAGCACAGCAACAAGGCCCAGGCGCTGAAGGTGCTGACCGCCCGCATCCATGAAAAAGACCGCTCCGAGCGCGCCGCCAAGGATGCCGCCGAACGCAAGGGCCTGATCGGTAGCGGCGACCGCAGCGACCGCATCCGCACCTACAACTTCCCGCAGGGCCGCTGGACCGACCACCGCATCAACCTGACGCTGTACAAGCTGTTGTTCATCATGGAAGGCGATCTGGCCGAAGTGCTGGATGCCCTGCGCGCCGCCCAAGAGGCCGAGCAACTGGCCGAACTCGAAACCATCGCATAACTTTTCTAGGAACCCATGGCACGCTCCATCAACAAAGGCCCCAAGCCACAAGGCGGCTACGCCAAAGTGTCCAGTAAATCCCTGAAAGACGCGAAGGAAAAAAGCGCCAAACGCATGGCCCCGCGCCCCGAGCGCCCCGGCCTGGGTAAAGCAGCACGCGCTGCGGCCCGCCCGGTATCGGTCTACAGCGATGAGGTCAGCACCCTGCAAGTGGCTCTGCTGGGCGCGCAAAAGCACGGTATCGACAAGCTCGATGCCCGCATGCTGCTGCTGCACGCCCTGGGCAAGAGCCCGCTGGATGCCGCCTGGTTGCTGGCCCACGGCCAGGATGCCCTGAAGCCCGTGCAAGCCGCCGCCTTTGGCACTGCCTGCACCCGACGCCGCGCCGGTGAGCCCGTGGCCTATATCACCGGCCAGCGTGAGTTCTACGGCCTGGACCTGCGGGTCGATGCCCGCGTGCTCGACCCCCGGCCCGATACCGAGACCCTGGTGGACTGGGCGCTGGAACTATTGGCCGGACGTACCGTCCCGCAGGTGGTCGACCTGGGCACCGGCAGCGGAGCCATCGCCCTGGCGCTCCAGAAGGCTCGGCCCGACGCGCAGGTCACTGCCGTTGACAACAGCGCCGATGCGCTCGCCGTGGCCCAAGCCAATGCAGCCCGGCTGCTGTTGCCTGTGTCCTTCGTCCAGAGTTCATGGCTGGCAGAGGTGGCTGGCACATTCGACCTGGTTGTCTCCAACCCGCCCTACATCACCGATGCGGACCCGCATCTGCCTGCCCTGGCGTTCGAGCCGCGCAGCGCGCTGACCTCGGGCCCCGATGGGCTGGACGACATCCGCCAAATCATCGCCCAAGCCCCGGCGCATCTGCGGCCCCAAGGCTGGTTGCTGCTGGAACACGGCTATGACCAGGCCCCGGCGGTAGCGGTGCTGCTGGCGCAGGCGGGTTTTGCGCAAGTGCAATCCCGGCCCGACCTGGCCGGTATCGCCCGCTGTACCGGCGGGCAATGGAATTAAGCATGTTTTAGGGCTCTTACGCCCATTAAATAAGCGTAATAAGCTATATAAAACATAGCAAAACAAGAGTTGGTGCATCCATGGCCCCAACCAGGACACCCCACCGCACGCCTCCTGCCACAGCGCGCTAAGTGAAATAATAGTGGTTTGATTTTCAAGGAGTCTCCCGATGAGCGACACACAACAACGCATTGATGCACTGGTCAAATCCAACGAAGTGGTGCTGTTTATGAAGGGCAACGCCAGCTTCCCCCAGTGCGGCTTCTCCGGCCGTGCCATCCAGCTGCTGAAGGCGTGCGGCGTGGACACCAAAACCGTCAAGACCGTGAATGTGCTGGAAGACGACGAAATCCGCCAGGGCATCAAGGAATACAGCCAGTGGCCCACGATTCCACAGCTCTACGTGAAGGGCGAGTTCGTTGGCGGCTCAGACATCATGATGGAAATGTACGAGTCCGGCGAATTGCACCAGGTACTGGGCTCCACACCCGCCTGATACCCCAGCGGCAACGCACGCTTTCGTGCGTCGCGCGCGTGGTGGCAAGTCCACAATGCATAAATAGGCGGAACAAGCAGCACTATTGCGCATCTTGGGCTCTGGTACGCTGGCACGGCTTATGCTGAAATGAAGCCGTGTCTGTAACCAGGAGTAATCGATGGAATCCCGCAGCCTCGTTCCTCATGCATCCTCGTTCCAACTGCCCGTCGCCAGCGTGCGCAGTGTGTTCCAGCCCCACGATGTCGAGCGCAAGCTCGCCAAACTGCCCAGTCGGGAGCATGAAAACCTGCGCAGCACCTATGAGCGCATGCTGGAGCGCGGCCCAGACCGCTTCCAGGTCAAGCCCTCCGGAATCCCCGAAATGTCGGCCCTCTACCAGGCCCTGCCCAACTTCACTGAAGTGCTGGACGATGTCAAACGCCACGTCGCCCTGAGCCAAGACAGTCGCGACGGCCTGGAAGTCACCCCCATCCTGCTGCTGGGCCTTCCCGGCATTGGCAAAACCCATTTCGCCAAGAAGCTGGCCGACCTGCTGGGCACGGGTATGAACCTGGTGCCCATGAGCTCCATGACTGCAGGCTGGCTACTGTCGGGCTCATCGTCCCAATGGAAAGGTGCCAAGCCCGGCAAGGTGTTTGAAGCGCTGATTGACGGTGAATACGCCAACCCGGTCATCGTGGTGGACGAAATCGACAAAGCCAGCGCCGATGCCCAGTACGACCCGCTGGGCGCGCTCTACAGCCTGCTGGAGCACGACACCGCGCAGAACTTCATGGACGAGTTTGCCGAAGTTGCCATCGATGCCAGCCAGGTGATCTGGATCACCACGGCCAACGACCCACGTGGCATCCCCGAGCCGATTTTGAACCGCATGAACGTGTTTGAAATCGAGCCCCCGTCTCCCGAGGCCGCGCGCCAGATTGCCCGCAACCTCTACCAATCCATCCGTTCCGAACATGGTTGGGGAGAGCGCTTTGCACCCGATCCACACAGCGATCTGCAAGATGCCCTGGCCGAACTGGCTCCGCGCGAAATGCGTCGGGCGCTGATGACGGGTTTTGGCAATGCGCGGCTGGATGGCCGCGATACCGTGCGGGTGGAGGACCTGCCCAAGGCCAGCCTGCATAAAGGCCGAATGGGGTTCATGCAGTAAAGCAAAACAGGGCTTAATTGGCCTTTTGTCGCTGCACCAGTTGCTGGATGTAATTGGCGGGGATGGCGTAAGAGATTCCAGAGGGTAGGCTGATGGCCGACTCTTTGGTGCCTTTGACAAACACCATGTTCACAATGCCCACCACCTCACCCGACTCGACATCAAATAACGGCCCGCCACTATTTCCCGGATAGGCCGTACCATCAAGTTGAAAAATATCGAAACTGCCGTCTCGGATACTGCGAATTGACTTCTCGGTCAGCAACTGCCCTGAAGCCGCAGGCAGCACAATCGGAGTGATGGACGACACCATCGCTCGGTGCGTGACCGGCGAAAACCCCAGCGCGCCACCAATCGGAAAACCCATCAGTGCCACCGATTGCCCTTCACGCACGGTGTTGGAGTCACGCAAGGCCAATGAAGGCACGGGCTCCCCCGCAAACCGCAAGAGCGCCAAATCGTGCAAGCGGTCTTGCTCCAGCACAACAGCCTGCCGCATCTGCAACTCGCCTTTGGGGCCGCGCACTTGCACGACCAGATCGTAACCAGAGCTGTCCTCTGAAGGACCGAATAAAACATGGGAATTGGTGATCGCTAAATTACCACCGACCGCCACAAAACCCGAACCACGCAAGGTAAACCGTGGGCTGTTGGTGCTTTTGTAATAGCCCACAATGAGAATTGAGGGTTTTACTTTGGCAATCGTATCCGCCAGTTCAGCATACGCAATATTACATGACGAAATAAATAATCCAAACAAAAAAATCCATCGGATAGGAAAATTAATTGACACATTCATCTCCGATAGATTAATTTTAATTTCAATAGAACTACAAGCTCTTCAGTACGGCATCTACTTCCGCTTGAGCCGAAAATTTATCGCCCAGTTTAACCAGATCATCCAGCAGCAGCTTGGCCTGTTTTTTATCACCAGAGCGTATATAAATTTTCGCCAAATTCAATTTAAATATTGGATTGTCAGGTTGCAAAACAATAACCCTATTCTGCAATTCGATGGCCTTCGAATTATCACCTTTTACCGATAAAAGCATAGCCAAGGTATCCATGAACGCAGGTTGATTAGGCGCCAATTTATTGGCCTTTTCTGAGTAAGTGATCGCTCCATCTTTTTTTAGTTGGCCCGCAATCCAGGCCAGATTATTGAACGCTATCGCATTTTCCGGCTGAGCTTGAGTAACCAATTCATAATATTTTTCAGCATTAATGAAATCTTTCTTTACCAATGCAGCATCTCCCATGTAGGTAAAAAACTGTATATCTTTCGGATGATCCTTCATCCAGGTAACCGAAAATTTATCAGCCTCAACCTTCCGATCAGAAGAGCTTAAAGCAGCATGTATTTTTATGGCTGTCTCGAATGAACTTGATTGCTTTAATCCAGCACGATAGGCTGCCAAAGCATCATCCCATTTTTTCTGCGCAAAATTCACATCACCTTCCAGCACATAACCTATAGCCTCATTAGGCCTCTGCTTCTGTATGGTCCGAGCAATGTCAATGGCCTTAGGATACCGCTCTGCAGAAATATTCAACATGATCAAATTAGACTGTGCTGCGACTAGATCTGGCTTCAATCCCAATGCCTTAGTAAGATTTTGCTCTGCAGCCGCTGTATTTTTTCCAGCCAGATTGGCGCCCGCCAGTCGCATCAAGGCTGAGACAGACTGTGGTTGCAAACCAACTAATTTGGTATAAGAAGATATGGCTTGGTTGGTGTCACCAGAGGCAAGTTGCGCACGTCCTAGCGCATCCAACACTTCCATACTGTCAGGCAATACCGTCGCAGCATTTTGGGCAGCGGTAAATGCAGCCTTGCTATCTTTATTACGCAAATAAAAATCGACCAACAGAATTCGCGGCCCAATCTCCGATGGATTGGCAGTAACGGCCCTATTAATTAGGTCAGCAATCTGATCTTTGCTTCCACCGGTTCGCTCCTGCAGCTCCGCCAAACCAAGCAACGCTTGGTTATTTTTAGGATCCTTAGCAAGTAGATCTTCTAATCTCCTTTTAGCATTCTCGGGTTTTTTCTCAAAAATATCTAAACCCGCAAGACTCGCAACAGCCGAAAAATACATAGGATTAATTGCAACGGCTTTTTCAAAATTTTTCCGCGCATTCACATAATCATTTTTTGATATTAAAACTTTCCCGCGCAAATTAAATACAAATGGATTATCCGGTTGCTTTTTCTCCATTCCATCGATAGCCTTTAGTGCCTTGTCAAAGTCTTTTCGTCGCAAATGCGCACTAACCAGCGCAAGATTTGCAGTGACACCTTGATCCGACGACGCAATATCATCCAACTCATTAAAAGCTGATGTTGTGTCGCCACTCATCATATTAACCAAAGCCAACGACGTTCGCTTTCTAGCGTCTTTGGGATCCAATTTAGATGCTTTGGAGAAATATTCACCAGCCTTCTTTAAATCCCCATTCTGCAAAAACACTTCACCAGCTATTGAATATAAAGCGGTATCAACGGGTTCTTGCGCCAACCCGGGCCCCAAGGAAACAAGAGCCTTTCCAGGTTGACCCATGCGCATATATGTCACCACCAAAAGTCTACGGGCAACCGTTAGAGCAGAGTTGGTGGCAATAGCTTTACTTAAGTAAATTTCCGCCTGCAAAAATGATTGCAACTGAAACTCAATCAAACCAGCCGACTGCAAAGCGATCGGGTTGTTAGGTGACATTTTCAGCAGTTGCTGAACTAAAGCTCTTGCGGCCAAATAATCTTTTTTCTGGTACGCCAATTGCACTTCAAAATACTTTGTTTGCGGACTCCTCTCTGCAATTTTCTTCAAGAGATCCAGTTCTTTTTGAGCTTCATCCAGTTTTTCCTGTTGAAATAAAATAGTTAAAACCCCAACGTAACTTGGTATGTAATCATTTTTAACTTCAATAGACTTCTTATACGCCAACAATGCACCATCCAGGTTATTCCTTCCAAAAAGAAGAATATCACCTTTGGTTTTTAATGCTTCAGGATTACCGGGATTTTTAAGAATAACTGCATCAATTTGTGACATCGCAGTCGCAAAATCATTTTTTGCGGCAAAATCGCGTGACTTCATTATTAATGCATCTGAATTTTCTGGCTCATAGGAAAGAGCAGAACTCAATGCGCTTCGCGAAAAATCCATCTTTCCTTGAGCAGCGTAGGCTTTGCTCAATGATATCTGCAAGTCAGCTTTTGATGCGACTGATTGCAGTTCGGTTTTCGAAAAATCATCTGTTATTTTTTTAAATTTCCCCTGCATAAGCAATGATTGCACCAATCTTGGCACAACCAAATCATCCGAATATTTTAAACGGATAGACTTTTCAAACTCAATTTCAGCAGCTGCTGGATCATCATTTTTTAAAAGTGCTACGCCCAGCAAAAACCTAGCTTCGGGAAGATTCGGGTTGCTTTGTAATGCATTTTTAATTTGGATGATAGCCGTTTTTTGATCATTTTTTTCTATATTTATTTTTGCAGATGAAATTAACACCTCTGGCTTTTCATCTCCACATGCCGACAAAAATCCGGCCATGATCAACAACGGCAGAAGCTTAAGCACAAATTTAGATTTATTCATTTTTCAATCTCAAAATAAAATACATTTCATTTCAACCCAAGGCGGTGCATCAAATCGTATAACGTAGGACGACTTACGCCCAATAATTCGGCTGCTTTTACAATATTTCCATTGACACGTCCTAGTGCGGCAATTACTGCATTTTTTTCTGCAGTATCGCGCACCGCTCTTAAATCCAACGACTTATCCGACATTTCAGACGATGGCGACTCCAGCCCTACATCCTCGGGCAGAATTTGATTGCTGTCAGACATAATAACTGCCCGCTTGATACAATTTTCTAGCTCTCGAATATTTCCAGGCCAATTGTGCTGTTCAATCAGGCGCACACTTTCTTCACTCAGATTCAAAGAACCTCTATTTTGCTCTCGGGCAAAGCGCCGCACAAATGCAAATGCCAATAAAGCCGCATCACCTTTTCGAGCGCGCAAAGGTGGGATATTGATCACGATTTCAGCCAACCGGTAGTACAAATCTTCGCGAAAACGACTCTCTTTACTGAGTGCTTTCAAATCTTGGTGGGTAGCGCACACGATCCGCACATCTACCGGGATTTCTTGGCGCCCGCCTACGCGTTCGATAGTGCGTTCCTGGATAAACCGCAGTAACTTGGCCTGCAACGAAAAGGGCAGATCGCCAATTTCGTCAAGCATCAGGGTGCCACCATTGGCCAATTCGATCTTTCCCAAGGTGGTTTTAGCTGCACCGGTAAATGCACCCTTTTCGTAACCAAAGAGCTCGCTTTCCAACAGGTTTTCAGGAATGGCTGCACAGTTGATGGCTACGAATTTCTCGTTCTTGCGGGTTGAGGCTTGGTGCAGACCCCGCGCCAAGACTTCTTTACCAGTCCCGCTCTCGCCTAGCAGCATGACTGTGGCGGTGGTATTAGCGACTTTTTCAATCGTGCGGCACACGCGCAGCATCTCAGGATCGCGGGTGATCAAACCGGTCAGGGCATCGGGCTGGTACATGGACTGCAGCCGCCGGTTTTCCTTTTGCAATTCGAACATTCTGAAGGCGCGTTCAATCGTCAGATTGAGCAGGTCGGGCTCGAACGGCTTTGCAAAAAAATCATAGGCACCCAATGCCACTGCGCGTAACGCGTTTGCCTGGTCATTCTGGCCCGTCAACACAATCACCTTGGTATCTGGCTCCACCGTCAGGATTTGCTCCAACAAGCGAAAACCTTCGGCAACCCCGTCCGCATCAGGCGGAAGGCCCAGGTCCATGGTGACGACTGCCGGGCTGTGGCGGCGCAATTGCACCATGGCACTGTCGCGGTCATGGGCCGTTACGGAATCAAACTTGTCGACGGACCATTTGATTTGCTTTTGCAGGGCCAAATCATCTTCCACGATCAACAGTGAGCGTGCTGCATCTGAGCTCATGATGCACCCAACACCTGGAGATCTGACCCCTGATGGACCTCAAACAAAGGCAGTAAAAGCGTCACCAGCGTTCCTTTATTTAGCGCACTATTCACGAGAATCTTGCCTCCTAATTCCTGTACATACTGAAAGCTTTCATAAGCACCGATGCCCATACCGGCTTGCTTGGTGGTTTGGAACGGCTTGAATAGGCGTTCCTGGACAAATTCTTCGCTCATACCCTGCCCGGTGTCGCCAATTTCTATGCGCGCCTGGCCATTGTGTCGGTCCAGAGTCATCCATACGCGTCCAGAGGAATCTGTTGCATCAAAAGCATTTTGCACAATGTGCCCGATGATCCGCTCCAAGCGTTCTTCGTGGCCACGCGTCACAATTTTTTCGGCCTGTGTGACCTCCAGATGGCGACCACGTTTGGAGGCGACCAGGGAAATACGCTGCACGATAGCACCCAAATCCACACCCACTGCCGTGCCGGGGGGGGTGGCACCTTCTCTCAATTGAAGCATCAGCTGGCGCATCCTGTCTAAGGAGTTCTCTACGGTAATCAGCATGTCCTGCTGAAACTCGGGATTGGCATGCAGGCGTTTTGCATTTTTTAACATCAGCGACAACTGCGTCACAATATTTTTAAGGTCGTGCACGACAAAGGCGGACATGCGGTTGAACGCATCAAACTTACGGACTTCCAGCAAAGCTTCGGTCGCCCGCATTTGAGCCAGATAACTCGCCGCTTGGCGGCCGGCGGTTTTGAGCAGATCGTTCACCTCCCAATTAACCTCGATATTGGTGCGGGCACGGGCCAGAACAACAAAGCCAATCAACTCACCACCGGCTGTCAAGGGCACAATCAGCCAAGCCTGCACCACATCTTGCAACCACACCGGTAGTTCGAGGTTCCCATAGCGTTTGGAAAAAGAGCGATATTCCTCCAGGTTGATCACCCAGCCGCTGCGCACCAGAAACTGGCAAAACGACGACTCCGCATCCTCCTTCACCGTGGTGGCAGCCAGATTCCAGTGCGCCGTTTGGCGGAATGCGGACTCACCGGAGCTTTTCATCCATAGACCACCTCCGGGACTGTCCAGCATGTCGGCCAGTGCACGGACCACCTGCTGCCCCATGTCCTGAGGGGCATTGTTGCTGGACAACGTCTGGGTGAATTTCAGCCACTCTTCCCGGTAGTCGTAACGGTAACGAAAGAAGTGTTTGCCGACCAAAACCCGGAGCTTGGCCCGGAAAGCCCCTGACAAGGCCAGAACCATCAACGCAATCAAGGCAGAAAACACCACCCCCACCTGCAGAGCACGCCCCCATTCGCCACCGAAGTACCGCACGTAGTAACCCACGGCGGATATGAAAATCAGATAAGCCCCGGCAACCAAAAGGCTTGCAGAATGGAACGCGGCCTTTTGGGATATCCGGATACTGGAAATCCAGTCACGGCGCCGGGTGGTCGACAGCAGCAGCAAGAGCACCATCAGCGCATGCACTGCACCCCGCACGCTCAGCACATCCCTGTCCAGAAATTTAAACAAAACCGCTTGCGAATACAGATACAAGTCAAATAAGAACAAACCAACCAGCCCGAGGCTCAGAGGTTTGACGTTCCAGCGCGAATCCTCGGTCACATTGCGGTATATCTGCTCTAACAAAACCAGGGCCAACACCGGCAAGGCCATGGCACACATCAACGCCATCGCCCGCATATCCCCCAAGGCGGCAAAGCCAAACGGTGCCAGTACTTGCGTGACCAGACTCAAACCCACCAACACGACAGCCATCGTGGGTAACCAGACCATCCCGGCAGGCAGCCTGCCGTCCTGGCTGGAACGGCACAAGGCCAGCATGAATCCAAACCAGCAGCCGTAGCGCAGCACATCGGCAAGGTTGCCCAATAGCAGCCACAAGGGGCTGAAGACTGCCAATAATTGGCAACCACCCCACAAAGCAGAAAAAATCACCGCAAACAGCAGATACAGGGCAGATTTGTTCCTGGGCGCGCTCGCCGCTCCCATTGCCAACAAACGCAGCGCAAAGCCCAGATACACCAAGCCCGCCAGGGCATAACCTGCAAAGGTCAATGTCAAAGTTTCTTTGTCCATGGATTCACACTGCGTGCGGCACCGCCCGCATGGCGCACGTCAGCGCGCGCCTTTGGCCATCAGCACGACGCCAACGGTTTCAAACAAGACGATGATGTCCAAAAAAAGCGAATGGTTTTTGACGTAATACAGGTCGTACTGCAGCTTTTCTGCCGAATCCTCCAGCGTGGCACCGTAGTGGTAGCGAACCTGCGCCCAGCCTGTCACCCCTGGCTTGACGCTTTGGCGCACCGCATAGTAGGGAATCTGGCGTGTCAGCTGGTCTACAAAATAAGGCCGCTCAGGCCGTGGCCCGACCATGCTCATGTCGCCGTTGAGAACGCAAAACAACTGCGGTAATTCATCGATGCGGACCTTGCGGATAAATTTGCCGACTTTGGTGACACGGTCATCCTTGGCTGCAGCCCAGCGGGGAGTCCCATCTTTCTCGGCATCTGCACGCATGCTGCGAAATTTCACCACATTGAAAAGTCGGCCATTGAAGCCCACCCGCTCTTGGCGATAAAAGACCGGCCCCGGACTTTCCAGCACCACCAACAGCATGGTGACCAACATGATCGGCAGGCTGAGCAGAATTAGCACTACGGCACTGAAAATATCGAACAGTCGTTTCACTGCCGTCCGCACTCCGCCCTGGCTGAATCCGTCACCAAAAATCAGCCACCCGGCATTCACCGAATCCAGGCGGATCTGGCCTTTGGTTTTTTCAAAATGCGTGGCCACGTCCACCACCCGCACGCCGTGTAGCTTGCAGTCGAGCAACTCGCGCAAGGGCATGCTGCCCCCACGGCGCTCCACCAGAGCCACCACAATTTCGTCCACCTCCAGCTCCAGAGCGGTATCGGTCAAAGACTTGTGCTTGGACAAAATGCCCCAGGCCGACACCTCTGACTCTGACTCATTCGGGCTGGCGTAATAGCCCACCACATCCACATGGGGGTCTTCATTCTTGAGTGTTTTACCAACCAGTGCCGCCCGGGGCCCGGTGCCGAACACCAGCACCCTGTGGCGCATCATGGACTGCGGCATCGAGTGGACCACGTACACCCGGTGCAAGATAACCACCACAAAACCCGCCATCGCGGCCATCGCCAGGGTTTCCCGACTGGTGGAACTTTGAGGGAATAGAGAAAACACGCCGTACGTCAGCGGCAATGCCAATACCAGCGACAAGACCGCACGCGCCCGCGACTGGTTCAGCGAACGGTTATGGATACGCTGGTAAAAACCCAAAGCCGAGTTGATCACCAGCATGCCCAGCGATAGCAAGCTGGCGTGCCCCAGCAAAGACACCGCCGAGGTGAAATCTTCACCCTTCCAGATGGCTACAGCCAAAACGGCCAAGATAACCAGCCCCAGATCGAAAAAAACCTGCTGGAGCGTGCGCCTGTGCAGGTAATGGTTAAATATTTTGATCACACCTGCCACCCATATGCTGCGATAACCCTACGACTCGGTCAATTAACCACGGTTCAGTGTCTAAATTTTTAAAAAAATGCATCGAATATCGGTATGTCCAATGGAATATGGTTTGAATATAAAGCGCATTAGGCAGGATTTTTTAAGCGCTTTGGCGCATTGCGATGTGAGAGAAATTTGGCTGCTGCATTATGGGCTTTTTTTGGGACAGACATAGGACACCAGCACACGCGTTCAATCCACTTCGCAAATGCAGCAAGGCAGTGCCAGGGGTCAAGGCGTGACACCCCTGAGCCTCCTGCAAGGGAATCGGACATTGATCTGCGCAGCGATGCCGCCCGTGGGCACGGCAAAATCACCCCATGGTTCAACAGTTACTGATTGCGGGCGCAGGCATTGGTGGGATGGCAGCCGCCGTGGCGTGCGCCCGGGCCGGGTGGGCAGTGCGCATATTTGAGCGCGCACCCGCCCTGAGCGAAGTAGGCGCGGGTATCCAGATCGGCCCCAACGTTACCCGACTGCTGCACGGCTGGGGTTTGCAGCATGCACTGGCGGCGATGGCTGCCTTTCCCCCGCATCTGCAGGTGCGCGATGCCCTGACCGGCCGGCAACTGGGCAAGCTGGAACTGGGGAGTGCCATGCAGCAACGCTACGGCGCCCCGTACGCCACGCTGCACCGGGCCGATCTGCTGGCGCTGTTGCACACCGCTGTGCAGCAAACAAGCACCCATTTACATCTCGACCACGGCTTGCAGCATTTCAGCCAAAGTCCGTTGGGCGTATCGGTCGGCTGCAGCACACCGGAAGAAGTCCAAGGCGATGCCCTGGTCGGTGCCGATGGCCTGTGGAGCCCTGTACGCGAATGGCTGCTGCACGATGGCCTGCCCCGTACCACCGGCCATCTGGCATACCGCACCCTGGTGCGCCAAGCCGATTTACCACAGAGTTTGCGCTCGCAGCACGTCACGGCCTGGCTCGGCCCGGAGATGCATGTGGTGCAATACCCCGTGTGCGGCGGCGACGTGCTCAACGTCGTGGCCTTCGTACACGGCCAGCTCCCGCCCCAGCAAACCCGCCTGGAGCACTGGGACCACAGCGCCAACGCCGCTGACCTGCGTTCCAGCATGGCAAGCGTGTACGCCCCGTTGCAAGATCTACTGCAAGCCATACCGGCCTGGCGCTTATGGGTACTATGCGACCGCCCGCCCATGGCCGGGGCCCACCAGCAAGCGCAGGGCCGGGTTGCGCTGCTGGGCGATGCAGCCCACCCGATGCGTCCCTACCTGGCCCAGGGCGCGGGCATGGCGATAGAGGATGCCGCCACACTGGCCAGCGTGCTGCAGCCTGGTGGCGATATTCCTGCCGCGCTGGCCCACTATGCCCGGCAGCGCTGGCAACGCAACGCACGGGTACAGGCCCGCGCCATCCGCAATGGCCGCATCTTCCACGCCACAGGCCTGGTGCGCTGGGGTCGAAACCGGGCCATGCAGCTGGGCGGCGAACGCCTGCTGGATATGCCCTGGCTGTACGGTGCGGGTCAGTAGCTATTAAATAGATAGCTGCCTACGCTCATGGGGCATGCACGAGCAGCCTATTTTCTTTAAATTTCGGGTTTCACATTACGCCGCAAAAGGTTACCAGCAGCCCCCGCCCGCACAGCATTTCTGGCTTCTGCCCTTGAAACGTCACAACTTGCCCTTATCATTAGCACTCGTAGGGGTTGAGTGCTAGCACCCACCCCACGCCCCTTTTTTCACCGTTTCATTTTTAGGAGACTCTATGAACCTACGTCCTCTCGGCGACCGCGTGATCGTCAAGCGTATCGACAGCGAAACCAAGACCGCTTCCGGCATCGTGATCCCTGACTCGGCTGCTGAAAAGCCAGACCAAGGCGAAATCCTGGCTGTCGGCCCCGGCAAAAAGAACGACAAAGGTGAAATTTCCGCTCTGACCGTCAAGGTCGGCGACCGTGTCTTGTTCGGCAAGTACAGCGGCCAAACCGTCAAGGTTGGCGGCGACGAACTGCTGGTGATGAAGGAAGACGACCTGTTTGCAGTCGTAGAGAAGTAATTTCTCGCCTTACACCCTCCCCTTTTTAATTTATTGATACCGGAGAAATTCTCATGGCAGCAAAAGACGTAGTTTTCGGCGGCGAAGCCCGCGCACGCATGGTTGAAGGCGTGAACATTTTGGCTAACGCAGTCAAGGTGACCCTGGGCCCTAAAGGTCGTAACGTGGTTCTGGAGCGCTCGTTCGGCGCGCCTACCGTGACCAAGGACGGTGTGTCCGTGGCCAAGGAAATCGAACTCAAAGACAAGCTGCAAAACATGGGTGCGCAGATGGTCAAGGAAGTCGCTTCCAAGACCTCCGACCTGGCTGGTGACGGCACCACCACCGCGACCGTGCTGGCCCAGGCCATCATCCGCGAAGGCATGAAGTACGTGGCCGCCGGCATGAACCCGATGGATCTGAAGCGCGGCATCGACAAGGCAGTGACTGCTTTGGTCGCCGAGCTGAAGAAGGCTTCCAAGGCCACCACCACCTCCAAGGAAATCGCCCAAGTCGGTTCGATCTCCGCCAACTCTGATGAATCCATCGGCAAGATCATTGCTGACGCAATGGACAAGGTTGGTAAAGAAGGCGTGATCACCGTGGAAGACGGCAAATCGCTGGAATCCGAACTGGATGTCGTCGAAGGCATGCAATTCGACCGTGGCTACCTGTCGCCCTACTTCATCAACAACCCCGAAAAGCAAGCCGCTTTGCTGGACAACCCGTTTGTTCTGTTGTTCGACAAGAAGATCAGCAACATCCGCGAACTGCTGCCGACCCTGGAACAAGTTGCCAAGTCCGGCCGTCCTCTGCTGATCATCGCTGAAGAAGTCGATGGCGAAGCCCTGGCGACCCTGGTGGTCAACACCATCCGCGGCATCCTGAAGGTTGTGGCTGTGAAGGCTCCTGGCTTCGGCGACCGCCGCAAGGCCATGCTGGAAGACATCGCCATCCTGACCGGCGGCAAGGTCATCGCTGAAGAAGTCGGCCTGACCCTGGAAAAGGTCACCCTGGCCGATCTGGGCCAAGCCAAGCGCATCGAAGTGGGCAAAGAAAACACCACCATCATTGATGGCGCTGGTGCTGCTGCCGACATCGAAGCCCGCGTCAAGCAAGTTCGCGTGCAAATCGAAGAAGCTTCCAGCGACTACGACCGCGAAAAGCTGCAAGAGCGCGTGGCCAAGCTGGCTGGCGGCGTGGCCGTGATCAAGGTGGGCGCTACCACCGAGATCGAAATGAAGGAAAAGAAGGCCCGCGTGGAAGACGCCCTGCACGCGACCCGCGCTGCCGTGGAAGAAGGCATTGTGGCTGGCGGCGGCGTGGCTCTGCTGCGCGCCAAGCAAGCGGCTGGCAAGATCGAAGGCGCTAACGCCGACCAAGACGCCGGCATCAAGCTGGTGTTGAAGGCCATCGAAGCCCCTCTGCGCGAAATCGTCTACAACGCAGGCGAAGAAGCGTCTGTGGTGGTGGCAGCTGTGTTGGCCGGTTCGGGCAACTACGGCTACAACGCAGCCAACGGCACCTACGGCGACATGATCGAAATGGGTATTCTGGACCCCACCAAGGTGACCCGTACGGCTCTGCAAAACGCAGCCTCTGTCGCATCCTTGATGCTGACGACCGAAGCCATGATTGCTGAGTCTCCAAAAGACGAAGCTGGCGGCGGCATGCCAGGCGGCATGGGTGGTGGCATGGGCGGCATGGGCGACATGGGCATGTAATAGGGGGTCGCCGCGAAACGGGCGGCTGGGGGTGTTGCACCGTCTTGCCGTGGCTCTGCCACTGTCTACGACGATGCGCCTACCCAGCCACCCGTTGCGCGACGAGGTTGGCGTCCCTGTTTTGATACGGGGACCACAACTTCCTCTAAACCCCGCAGAGTGCGAACTCTGCGGGGTTTTTTCATTTTCCATCCAGTTCATGGCTGAAAATGATCGGAATTGGGCCGATCGTGGATGGCTGATTGACCGCTTGTGCTCAAGAATAGAGCGCTAGCAACCACCACCTCTTAAGGCCCCACACCATGCAAACCTGTCTGATTTTGATCGATGTCCAAGAATCCTTTCGGCAGCGCCCCTACTTCAACCCGGCCACGTTGCCGGGCTACCTGGCAAAACAAAACGCGCTGATCGACGGCTGCGTGGCGCGGGGCATTCCTATCGTGCGCATCTTCCATGTGGACGGGCCCAAGACGGCCGACAACGCGTTTGCGGTCGAGTCGGGCCACATCCAGCCCATCGCGGGGCTGGCTGCATTCGAACCTGCCGCCACGTTCACCAAAAGCCGCCACAGCGCCCTGGTCGGCACCGGGCTGGACGTGTGGCTGACGGCGCAGGGCATCCACCGCCTGATCGTCAGCGGCATCCGCACCGAGCAATGCTGCGAAACCACCACCCGCCACGCCTCCGACCTGGGCTGGACGGTGGACTACTGCCTGGAGGCCACGCTGACCTGGGACATGCAACACCTGGACGGCACGGTGCTGCCCGCCGCCGACATCATGGCCCGCACCGCCGCCGTGCTCACCGAACGCTTCGCCCGCATCTGCACGGTAGCGCAAGCCCTGGCGGGAGCCGCCGCATGACGCACCAAGTCAGCATCCTGGTGTTCGACGACGTGGAAGCGCTGGACTTTGCCGGGCCGTATGAAGTTTTCACCACCGCCAGCCGCGTGCATGGCCGCAGCCATCCGCACGACCCACCACTATTTACTACCAAATGCATAGCTGCTTCCGTCGACAGAATAAGGGCTAGAGCCGGATTAAGCATAAATCCTGACGGAACCTTTGCCGACGGCACCGCTACCGATGTGCTGATCATCCCCGGCGGCGTAGTCGATGGGCCACTGGCCTGCCCGCAAACCATCGCCTGGATTGCCGCCACGGCTGCCACCGCCACGACGGTGGCCTCCGTGTGTACCGGCGCATTCCTGCTGGCGCGCAGCGGCGTACTCACCCAGGGCCCGGTCACCACGCACTGGGAAGATGTGGAGGATCTGCAGCACATGTTCCCGGCTCTGCAGGTGCAGACCGGCAAGCGTTGGGTGGCACAAGGCCACATCACCACCTCGGCCGGTATCAGCGCGGGCATCGACATGTGCCTGCACCTGGTCGCCACGCTGGCGGGGCACGATCTGGCGGTCCGCACGGCTCGGCAAATGGACTACGCATGGCAAACCCAGCCGTAATCCAGGTCCTTTTCGTCCTGCTGCCCAACAGCCTGATCCTCGACTGGGCAGGCCCGGCGGAAGCCTTGCGTATCGCCAACCAATGCCTGCTGGCACAGGGTCAGCCGGAACGCTTTGTCCTGCAGTTTGTGGGCCCAGATGGCAGCACCGCCACCTCCGTCGGCGCGCAACTCACCGGGCTGCAGCCCCTGCCCAGCGCGCTGACCGCCCACCCGGCCACGCCGCACTGGGTGGTGCTGGTCGGCCTGCCGGGCGAGACGATCGCGGTCGACAACGCCCCGGCCCGCGCCGTGCTGCACTGGCTGCGCGGCCTGCGGCTGGCCACGCACCAGCTGGAGCTGGTGACGGTGTGCGCGGGCACCTTGCTGGCAGCGCACGCCGGGCTGCTCAAGGGCCGCCGTGTCACCACCCACCACCAGCATCTGGACGAGCTGCGCACCGTGGAGCCGCAGTGCGAGGTGGTGGCCAACCGGGTGTTTGTGGAAGACGCGCCGGTTTACAGCAGCGCAGGCGTGACCACCGGCATTGACCTGGTGCTGCAACGCATTGCAGACACCTGCGGCGAGCCGATCGCGGCACAGGTCGCCCAGACCATGGTGGTGGCGCTGCGGCGTGGCCCGCACGACCCCGAACTGTCGCCGTTCCTGGCCTACCGCAACCACCTGCACCCTGCCCTGCACCGGGTGCAGGATGCCGTCAGCCTGGACCCGCGTGCGGGCTGGACGGTGCCGCGCATGGCCGACATGGCCCACACCTCACCGCGCCACCTGACCCGCTTGTTTATGGAATACGCGCAGATTGCGCCCTTGCAGTACCTGCGCCGCATCCGCCTGGCGGTGGCGCAGACGGCGCTGCAATCGGGCCACAACGTCAACCATGCCGCGGAGCTGGCAGGTTTTAGCTCCGACACCCAATTGCGCCGCGCCTGGCACCAATTGGGCTTACCCGGAGCACCGTCGCAGGCACGGCAGCGCTGATTTCGACGCACCCAGCCGAGTCGCGCACGCGACAAATTCGCCTGCGCGGGCCAGATTAGTCGGCGAAACCCCAAATATGTCGCGAACCCAAAATACACAGATTGTTACGTCTGGACCAAAATTGGCAGGCCAGCAAAGCCGCTGGTATTTTTTGGATCTACCGAGTGAACCACCCGACGACCACCGCACGCCATACCGCCAGTTCAGCCCCTCTCAAAGGGGCTGCGTCCAGCGGCATTCTGGCCAAACTTCGCCTGGACTCCACCACCTCGGAACCCTACTACCAGCAGCTCAAACGCCAAATCCAGAGCATGATTCACGGCGGCGACATTCCCACAGGCAGCAACCTGCCATCGGAACGGGTGCTGGCCGAAGCGCTGGGCGTGAGCCGCACCACCATCAAACGCTGCTACAACGACCTGCGCCATGCGCGCCTGCTCAGCACCCATGGTCGCGGCGGCACCCAGGTGCAGGCCCTGCAAAAAATCCAGCACCCGGTGGGCAAACTCAAAGGCTTTGCCGAAGACATGCGTGAACGTGGCATGGCCGCCAGCACCCAGTTGGTGGCCCACGACGTGGTACAGGACCGCATGATTGCGTCCATCTTTGGGCGGCCCTCAGTGAACAGCTTTGCCAAGCTGGTACGCATCCGCCTGGCCAACGGCCAGCCTCTGGCCCGCGAAGTCGCCTGGTACGACCTGGCCCTGGCCCCCCCCATGGCCGACTGGGACACCCGCGGCTCGGTCTATACCTTTCTGCAAGAGCGCTGCGGCCTGGACCTCACGACTGCCGAGCAAACCATTGAAGCGGTGATGAGCAGCGATGCCGAGTCCAAGGCCTTCCACTACCCCGCGCCCGCGCCCTGCCTGCTGCTCAAGCGCAAATCCTTCAGCAGCGAGAACAAGTTGGTCGAATACATCGAAAGCACCTACCGGGGCGAGGCCTACGCCTACCACCTGAACCTGGCGGGCTAGCAGGCGCAAGCCCCTCCCTCAGCGGTTTCAGCGCAGCTTGGCCAGCAGGCCCGCTGTGGAGCCGTCCAGCCCGGACACATCGCCCGACTGCAGGCGCGGCTCGATGTCTTTGGCCAGCACCTTGCCCAGCTCCACGCCCCATTGGTCAAAGCTGTTGATGCCCCACAGCGCGCCACTCACAAACACCCGGTGCTCTTGCAGCGCAATCAGCGCGCCCAGGCTGGCGGGGGTCAGGTCGTCCAGCAGCAGGAAGGTGCTGGGGCGGTTGCCGGGGAAGTTGCGGTGGCCGCCTGCATCCACTTTGCCGACCATCAATGCCTGGGCCTGGGCGACCACGTTGGACAACAACGTGTTGTGGTGGCCGGGCAGGCTGTGGCGGGCTTTTTTGACGGCGATGAATTCCACCGGCACCACGTCCGTGCCCTGGTGCAGCATCTGGAAGTAGGCGTGCTGGCCATTGGTGCCGGGCTCGCCCCAGAGCACGCACGAGGTGCCAAACGGCAGTTTCTGGCCCTGCATGTCCACCTGCTTGCCGTTACTTTCCATGTCCAGCTGCTGCAGGTAGGCGGGCAGGCGGCGCAAAGCGCTGTGGTACGGGGCGATGCTGCGGCTGGTGAAGCCGTGGAAGTTGCGGTACCACACGTCCAGCAGGCCCAGGCGCATGGGCAGGTTCTGCTCCAACGGGGCGGTGCGGAAATGTTCGTCCATGGCCTCGGCACCGGCCAGAAAGTCGCGGAAATGCGCCGCACCAATGGCAATCGCCACCGGCAGCCCAATCGCCGACCACACCGAATAGCGCCCGCCCACCCAGTCCCAGAACCCAAAGGTGGTGCTGATGCCAAACGCATTGGCCGCCGCCACATTGGTGGTGAGTGCCGCAAAGTGGCGCGCGGTGTGGGTGCCGCCCTGCGCCTCGAACCAGGCCTTGGCCGAGCGGGCGTTGGTCATGGTCTCGGTAGTGGTGAAGGTCTTGGAGGCGATCAAAAACAGCGTGCTGTCGGCCTTGAGGCGCGGCAGCAGCGCGGCCAGCTCATGGCCGTCCACATTCGACACGAAATGCATGCGCTTGGTGGGCGTGGCAAACGCATCGAGTGCCAGCGTGGCCATCAGTGGGCCCAAATCAGAGCCACCAATGCCGATGTTGACCACGTCGGTGATGGCCGTGTCGGCCCGCGTGGCCTCGGCAAACGCCAGCATCGCGTTGAGCGTGGCGTGCACCTCGGTCAAATCATTTTTGATAGCTGCTAGCGCAGGTTCTGACTGCGTTGGAGCACTTTTTCTTAACAAAAAGTGCATCACCGCCCGGTCTTCGGTGGTGTTGATCTTGGCACCGGCAAACATCGCGTCGCGCAGCACTTCCACGCCGGTCTGGCGGGCCAGGTCGAACAGCAGGCTTTGGGTGGCCGCGTCGAGTCGGTTTTTCGACAAGTCGGCGAACACATGGGGCGCGTCCTGGCTGAAGGCGGCAAAACGGCCAGGGTCGGCGGCAAAAGCCGTGCGCAAATCCAGCGCCGCACCGTTGGCAGCGTACTGGGCTTGCAGTTGCGCCCAGGCGGGCACGGTGTCACAACGGGGGCGGTGGAGTGCGTCCATGTCTTTTCTTTCTTAGGCAGCTAACAGCAGTTTGTCCAATTTGATGGCATCGGTGACGAAGCCGCGAATGCCTTCGGCCAGCTTCTCGGTGGCCATGGCGTCCTGGTTCAGGGCGAAGCGGAAACCGGCTTCGTCCAGCGTGACTTCTTCCAGGTCCATGGCCTGGGCGGCTTTGGCATCCAGCGCCTGGGTCAGCGGGGCGTTGCTGGCGGCCATCAGGGCCAGCAGGTCGGGGCTGATGGTCAGCAGGTCGCAGCCCGCCAGCGCGGTGATCTGGCCCACATTGCGAAAGCTCGCGCCCATGACTTCCGTCTTGATGCCGAAGCGCTTGTAGTAGTTGTAGATCTGCGTAACCGACACCACGCCGGGGTCTTTGGCTTCAGCCATGTCGGCCTCGACCCAGGCGGCACCGGCGGTCTTTTTGTACCAGTCGTAGATGCGGCCGACAAACGGCGAGATCAGTTGCACCTTGGCCTGGCCGCAGGCCACGGCCTGGGCAAAGCTGAACAGCAGCGTGAGGTTGGTGCGGATGCCTGCGCGCTCCAGCTCGGCCGCGGCCTGGATGCCTTCCCAGGTAGAGGCCACCTTGATCAGGATGCGCTCCTTGGCGATGCCTTCGCTGGCGTACATCTCGATCAGGCGCTTGCCGCGAGCCACGGTGGCGGCGGTGTCAAAGCTCAGGCGCGCATCGACTTCGGTGGACACGCGGCCCGGCACGATGGACAGAATTTCGCAGCCAAAACGCACGATCAGGCGGTCGCACACCTCGTCCAGCGGGCGGCCCTTGTACTTGGCGACGGCCTCGGCCAGCAGCGGCGCGTAGTCGGGCTTTTGCACCGCCTTGAGGATCAGCGAAGGGTTGGTGGTGGCATCGGTGGGCAGGAACACGCCCAACTGCTTGAAGTCGCCGGTATCGGCCACCACGGTGGTGAACTGTTTGAGGGAGTCGAGTTGGGTCATGGTGTGTTGTCGCCTAATTCAGAACCCATGGGACGCGGGGTTCATTCGCTGAAAAACTGATAAACGGGGTGCCCCCGGGCGGCGCCGGGTGCGGCAGTAGAGCCTTGGATGGTACAAACAAAAACGCGGGAAATGCGGTTTTATGCAGGCCCCGAGCATCTTTCGGGTTACAAGGCTGCGCCTTCCAGTGTAGGAAATATCGCCCATCCAGGTGCGTACCCAGCGTGCCCATTCTGGTACTTTGCTGCGGTTTGCAGACAGGGAAATTCCCACCCTCCAAAAGCATGAAAGTACCAGTAGCCGCGTGGCATGCGTTAGTGCAAAACCCCCTGGCTGTCGCACCATTGCGGCCTGACTATCTACAGGAGACAACACCATGGTTCTGAAACCCGCATTCGCATTGGCCTGCACCGCAGCCCTTGCCGGCTTCAGCTGCTTCACTGCCCACGCCACCGATCTGGTGGTGGCGACCGTCAACAACGGCCACATGATCGAGATGCAAAAGCACAGCGCTGACTTTGAGAAGGCCCACCCCGGCATCCACCTCAAGTGGGTCACGCTGGAGGAAAGTACGCTGCGCTCACGTGTCACCACCGACATCGCCACCAAGGGTGGCCAGTTCGACGTGATGACCATCGGCATGTACGAGACCCCGATCTGGGGCAAAAAGGGCTGGTTGAAAGAACTCACCCCCGACGCGGCCTACGACGTGGACGACATGCTGCCCGCCATGCGCAGCGGCCTGTCGGTGGGGGGCAAGCTGTTTGCCGCCCCGTTCTACGGCGAAAGCTCGATGCTGATGTACCGCAAAGACCTGACCGACAAGGCCGGCATCCGCTTTGCCGAGCGCCCCACCTGGGAGCAGGTGCGCGATGCCGCCGCCAAAATCCACGACCCGAAAAACGGCGTGTACGGCATCTGCCTGCGCGGCAAACCGGGCTGGGGCGACAACATGGGCCTGATCACCACCATGGTCAACAGCTACGGCGGCCAGTGGTTCGACATGGACTGGAAGCCCCAGCTCAACACCAAACCCTGGCACGACGCGGTCAGCTTCTACGCCGATCTGATGGCCAAATACGGCCCGCCCGGCTCGACGGCCAACAGTTTCAACGAGATTTTGGCGCTGTACAACGAGGGCAAATGCGGCATGTGGGTCGATGCCACCATTGCCGCCTCTTTCATCAGCGACCCCAAGCAAAGCAAGGTGGCCGACAAGGTGGCCTTTGTCCAGGCACCCAGTGCCGTCACGGCCAAGGGAGCCAACTGGCTGTGGGCCTGGGCGCTGGCGATTCCGGCCAGCAGCAAGAACCCGGACGCAGCGCTGAAGTTCATCACCTGGGCCACCTCCAAGGAATACGTCAACCTCATCGCCAAAGACAAAGGCTGGGCCGCCGTGCCCACCGGCACCCGCAAATCCACCTATGCCAACCCCGAGTTCCAAAAGGCCGCAAGCTTCGCCGAGGCGGAGAAAAAAGCCATCGACACCGCCGATGCGGTCAACAACACCCTGCCCAAGAGCCCCTACGTGGGCGTGCAGTTTGCCGCCATCCCCGAGTACCAGGCCATCGGCATCGCGGTGGGGCAGCAAATGACGGCCATCCTCGCAGGCAAGGTCAGCGTGGACCAGGCCCTGGCCGCCAGCCAGATCGCTGCCGACCGCGAGATGAAAAAAGCCGGTTATTACAAATAACCAAGCTGCACCACCATGCCCGCCCAGCCACCGCCCAAACTCGAAGACCCGTTCCACCGGGAAGCCACCCTGGGCTACAACCCACCGTCGGACGTCAATCGGCTGGTGCGCTGCGTGAGCCACGGCACACCCTCGCCGCTGATCCGCTGGCACTACCACGCCGACTACGAGCTGCACCTGGTGGTGGCCACCTCGGGCAAGTTCTTTGTGGGCGACTACATCGGCCACTTTGCCCCTGGCAACCTGGTGCTCACCGGCCCCAACCTGCCGCACAACTGGATCAGCACCGACGCGCCGCCCGAGGGCGTGCCGCTGCGCGACCACTGCATCGTGTTCCAACGGGCACCGTTGGCCCAGGCCGCCGGACTGATCCCGGAACTGGCCGAGCTGCTGCCGCTGCTGGACCGGGCCGCGCAAGGGATTGAGTTCTTTGGCCTAGAAGACCGGGCGGTGGGCTATTTCGAGCGGGTGGCCGCCCACCAGAACCTCCACCGGCTGGGCGCATTTTTAGAGCTGCTGGGTGAACTGGTGCGCTGTGGCGATTACCGGCTGCTGTCCAGCCCCGCCACACTGCGCCACCCTACCGACGACGACGACAACGCGATGGCTTTGATCGACACCATCGTCAACTACCTCAGCGAACACTGCGCCCAGCCGCTGGCCATGGCAGATGTGGCGCGGCGCTTTCACCTTAGCGAAAGCCATTTTTCGCGCGTGTTCCGGCGCGGCACCGGCAATACCTTCACCGACTTTTTGATCCGGGTGCGCATCTCCCGCGCCTGCCAGTTGCTGGCCCAGACCGACGACAAGATTGCCACCGTCGGCTTTGACGCAGGCTTTCACAACCTGGCCAACTTCAACCGGCGCTTCCTGGAAGTCAAGGGCTGCACGCCCTCGGAGTTTCGGCTGCAGGGACGGGCAGCCTGAGCTTTCGGGTTACGCCGGCCCCACCACCCCCACCACCGACACCCCGTGGTCGGCCAGGCGCAGCACCACCTGGGTGCCCAGCGGCAGCACATCGGCCAGGTCGGGTGAAACCACGAAGATGCTGCCCAGCTCGGTGTCAAAGGTGTATTCGAAAAAACTGCCCAGGTAAGACGATTTGCGCAGCGTGGCCAGCAGGCCGGGGCCACCATGGGTGATCAGCCAGGCCTCCGGGCGCACGGCCACCTTCACCAGGCCGGGGGCCACGCCAGGGCGCGGTGCCAGGCGCAGGGGGCCGAGCTGCACGCTGCCGTCTGCCCCCGCCTCGCCGGGGAACAGCATGGCCTCGCCCATAAAACCGGCCACAAATTCGGTCTGCGGGCGCTCGTACATGTCTTGCGGCGTGCCGGCTTGGGCGATCAGGCCCTGGTGCATGACGATGATCTGATCGCTCACGGCCAGCGCCTCGCTCTGGTCGTGCGTCACATAGGCCACGGTGAGCTGCAGGCGTTTTTGTAAGGCGCGGATTTCTTCGCGCATTTCGCGGCGCAGCCGGGCATCCAGGTTGCTCAGGGGTTCGTCGAACAGCAGCACCGCGGGCTCCAGCACCAGCGCGCGGGCCAGGGCCACCCGCTGCTGCTGGCCGCCCGAGAGCTCGCTGGGCAGGCGTTCGTCAAAGCCCACCAGGCCCACGCTGGTCAGCATGGCCTGGGCGCGGCGCAAAATTTCGGGTTTGCTCACGCCGCTCATCCGCAAGCCATAGCCCACGTTGGCCAGCACGTCCATGTGCGGAAACAGCGCGTAACTTTGGAACATCATGCTGACGTTGCGCTGCGCCGGGCCCAGCGTGGTCACGTCCTGGCCGTCCATGAAGATCTGGCCACCGGTGGGCGACTCCAGCCCGGCGATCATGCGCAAGGTGGTGGTCTTGCCGCAGCCCGAGGGGCCGAGGATGGTCGTCAGCGTGCCCTTGGGAACGCTGAAGCTGATGCCCTTGACGGCCAGCGGGGCCGATGCGTCGCTGCCGTAGCGCTTGGTGACGTTTTTGAATTCAATGCCGTGCTGCATGCGGAAAACCTGGTTGCTATTGAATAAATAGCTGCTAGCGCAGGTGAAATATGCGCTAGAGCCGTATTTTTTATAAATTCAGTGGACGGCCACTTTGCGGCGACCCAGACTGCGTTCGCCTACTAACAGCTGGATCAGCCCCATCGCCGCCGACATCAGCACGATCAGCACCGTGCAATAGGCCAACGCCACGCCGTAGTCGCCGTTGCCCACCCGGCCAATGATGTAGGTGGTGGCCAACTCGTTCTCGGCGGTGACCAGAAACACCACCGCCGACACCGTGGTCATGGCCCGCACAAAGCTGTAGACCAGCGCGGCGATCAGCGCCGGTTTGAGCAGCGGCAGCACCACGTGGATAAGGGTTTGCAGGGTGGACGCGCGCAGCATCAGCGAGGCTTCGTCCAGCGACTTGTCCAATTGCTTGAAGGCCGCCGTGCCCGCCCGCACGCCCACCGGCAGGTTGCGGAACATGAAGCACAGCACGATCACCAGCCCGGTGCCGGTCAGCTCCAGCGGCGGCACGTTGAAAGCCAGGATGTAGCTCACGCCCAGCACCGTGCCCGGAATGGCAAACGCCAGCAGCGCCAAAAATTCAAACAGGCCCTGCCCCTTGAACTCGGTGCGCGCCAGCAGGTACGCAATCAGCAAGCCCAGCAGCGCAGTGATGGGGGCCGCCGCGCCCGCCAACTGCAAGGTGGTGAACAGCGAGTTCCAGGCCGTGCCCACCCACTGCAGGCCAAATTGGCCCCACTCCAGCGCAAACGCGGTCTTGAAGTGGCCCAGGGTCAGCGTGTAGTCGCGGCCCCAGGTTTGCACAAAACCGCCCGCAAACGCAAACAGGTAGACGATGACGGTAAACGCCATCCAGGGCAGCGCCACCGCATAGATGGTGCGGCGCACACCATCCGGCAGCGGCATGGGCAGACCGGAGTCGCCCTTGCCGCTGACGGTGGTAAAGCTGCTCTTGCCCAGCAAGGCGCGCTGCGCCACAAACACCGCCAGCGCAAACAGCGTCAGGATCCACGCCAGCGAAGCCGCCTTGCCCTGGTCGTACTGCGCGCCCACGATGGCAAAAAAGATCTCGGTGGACAGCACCGCAAACTGCCCGCCCACCACCACCGGGTTGCCGAAGTCGGCAATGCTCTCGATAAAGCCGACCAGGAACGCGTTCGCCAGCCCAGGCTTGAGCAAAGGCAAAGTGATGGTCCAGAAGGTGCGGCTGCGGTCAGCGCGCAGGGTGAGTGCCGCCTCTTCCAGGCTGGGGGCCACGCCCTGCACCACGCCGCGCATGATCATGAAGGCGATGGGCGTAAAGGCAAACATCTGCGCAATCCACACCCCGAACATGCCGTAAAACCAGCGCGTGGGCTCGATGCCAAAGGCCGACTCCAGCAACTGGTTGACCACGCCCGCGCGGCCAAACAGCAAAATCAGCCCCAGCCCCACCACAAACGGCGGGGTGATGATGGGCAGCATGGCCAGCAGCTTGAGCGGGCCTTGCAAACGCGCCTGCCCGCGCTCGGCCATCAAGGCCATCATGGTGCCCAAAATGACGGTGCCGCTGGCGGTCAGCAAAGCCAGGGCCAGCGTGTTCCAAGCCACGCCGCAGCGCAGCCCCCCGGCCACGCAGCCCAGGCCCCAAATGCGCTCATTGCCGATGCGCTCCACCAGGGCAGCCAGTGACCACTGCCCGTCCTCGTTCAAAAAAGCCCCTGCCAGCGCCTTGGTGACCGGGTAGGCGATGAACAGCAGCAGCAGCGCGCCGCAGCCCACCACGCTGGCCGCCACGAACAGGTCGCCCTTGAAATAGCCACAGCGCGCCAGCCCAAACGCCGCCAGCATCAGCAAGGCCACAATCGCCACGCTGCCGCCAATGCCGATGCCAAACTGGTGGGTGGCCAGCTCGCCAAACTGCCCGTTCAACGCCTCAAACGCCCAGCCTTTGGAGCGGATGGCAAAGCCGCTGAGTACCAGCCCCAGCGCGCCCAGCGACCCGCCCAGTACCAGCCAGCCGCCCTGCTGTTTGCCCGCAGGCATGCCCAGCCCCACGGTCGCCAGCAGCAAACCCGCCACGCCGACCAACAACCATTTGCGGCCATGCACCAGCGCCTGCACCAGCCTGTTGCCAGTCTCCGGCCCGGCAAACACCTGGCCCCACACCGACACCCAGCTGCTGTCTTGCTGCGCATACCAGGGCAGCCCCACATAGGCCAGCAGCCCGATAACGACCCACACCCGGATCGCAAAATTGGAATTTGGATTCAAAAAATCACCTTGAAAACGCAGGGTTCCCGGCTACGCGGGAATGGCGAATGAAAGACATGCCCCCACCCCGGCCCTCCCCCGGTAGGGGAGGGAGGCATGCAGGGGCCCCGTGTTTCTCCCTCCCCCTTCGGGGGAGGGCCGGGGTGGGGGCGAGCGGACGCCCACGGCGCGTACCTACCTAGGTAATGAGTTGACTTCTTTTTCCCAGCGCGCAATCAGGCGGCGGCGCTCGGCGCTGGCACCGTACTTGGCGTAGTCGTAGTGGATGAACTTGATCTTCTTGAAGTCGGGCATGCGCTCGTCGAGCTTGGTGGACTTGTTGCTGGGCAGCTGGAACTGCTTGGCGGCCACGGCCAGCTCTTGCGCAGCGGGGGTCAGCGCCCAGTCGTAGAACTTCTTGGCGGCCTCCAGGTTGCGCGCGCCCTTGATGATGCTCATGGAGCCGATTTCGGCCCCGGTGCCTTCGGTGGGGGTCATGGTTTCCACCGGAAAGCCTTGCAGGCGCTCGCCCGGCGCGTCGTGCACAAAGCTGATGGACACGGCGGTTTCGCCCCGCGCCACGGCTTTGATGGGGCCGGTGCCCGAGCGGGTGTACTGGCTGACGTTCTTGTGCAGGCCCTTGAGGTATTCGAATGCCTTGTCTTCGCCCATGAGCTGCACCAGGGTAGCGATCATGGTGTAGGCCGTGCCGCTGGACGCAGGGTTGGCCACCTGGACGTCGCCCTTGTATTCGGGCTTGAGCAGATCGGCCCAGGCCTTGGGGATGGGCAGCTTCTTTTTGGCGACCAGCTCGGTGTTGTAGCCAAAGCCCAAGGGGCCGGAGTAGATACCCACCGTCTTGTAGCCCGACTGCTGGGCCTGCTGCTGCGCCCAGGGGTAGAGCTGGGGCAACATGGCCGATTTGTATTCCAGGCTCAGGCCCTGCTCGGCGGCTTGCAGGTGCGGGTCGCCGGTGCCACCAAACCAGAGGTCGGTCTTGGGGTTTTCACGTTCGGCAATCAACTGCGCCAGCGCTTCGCCCGAACCCTTGAGCGACATGTTCACCTTGACTCCGGTAATACGCGTATACACCGTGCCGGCCAGGTTGCAGCCCTCGGCCTGGGACGAACAAATCACGTTGATCTGGCCCTGCGCCAGGGCGGGTGCCGCTGCGGTAGCCGCTAAGAATGCCAAAGATATATTGTATACAATTTTGTTCATGAAAAATATTTGAGTAACAAGATTACAAACCCAGCTTAGACCGCAGTTTGAAAGCGCTGCAACCGGGAAAACACTGAGAAAAACCCAGAAAAAAACTATTTTCTGCGCCCATATTTTCAGAAACCTGAAACTAAGTTACATTGGCGGCCACCCTTGGGACCTGTGCACAGCACAGGTCGTGACCCCACGGGACTAACGCAGTGACCTCTGTGTTGCCGTTTGGGCGCACAGCGAAACTTGCGCAAGTCTTGCCCCTTTTGGATGAAAACCATGAGCTTTGATCTCGTTTTGTTTGGCGGCACCGGCGACCTCGCCTGGCGCAAGTTGATGCCCGCCCTGTTCCAATCTTTCCGCCACGGCACGCTGCCCGAAGGCGGTCGCATCATTGGTGTAGGTCGCGACGACCTCAGCCATGAACAGTACCGCGAGCAAATCCAGTCCCGCTTCAACAGCGTGGAAGAATCCAAGCGCCCCAACGCCGAAGAATTTGCGCGCTTTGCCGCACTGCTGGAATTCCAGCGCATGGACCTGTCCAAGCCCGACGATTACGCCGAGCTGAAATCCATTCTGGACAGCCGCAACGCCGACTCCGTGGTGATGTACGTGGCCACCGCGCCCGGCCTGTTCACCACCGTGTGCGAGCAACTGGCCGCCGCCGGGCTGAACAGCGACCACACCCGCATCGTGCTGGAAAAACCGCTGGGCCACGACCTGGCTTCCAACCGCGCCATCAACGAAACCGTGCGCCGCTGCTTCACGGAAAAGCAGGTTTTCCGTATCGACCACTATCTGGGCAAGCCCTCGGTGCAGAACCTGTTTGCGTTGCGCTTTGGCAACGCCTTGTTCGAGCCGCTGTGGAAGCGCGAGCACATCGCCAACATCCAGATCACCATCGCCGAAGACCTGGGCGTGGAAAAGCGCGGTGCCTTCTACGAAAACACCGGCGCCCTGCGCGACATGGTGCAAAACCACGCACTGCAACTGCTGTGCGCCATCGGCATGGAGCCGCCCATCAACGCGCACGCCGATGCCATCCGCGACGAAAAGCTCAAGGTGCTGCGTTCGCTCAAGCCCTGGACGGCCGAAACCCTGTCGCAGCACGTGATCCGCGGCCAGTACAGCGCGGGCAAGTCCAGCGGCGTGGCCGTGCCCGGCTACCGTGAAGAGCTGGGCGTGAGCCCCGACAGCCAGACCGAAACCTTTGTCGCGCTACGCACCGAAATCGCCAACTGGCGCTGGGCCGGTGTGCCCTTCTACATCCGTACCGGCAAGCGCCTGGCCGGACGCGACGCGCACATCGTGGTCAACTTCCACCAGACACCACACCCGATCTTCAACGCCCCGGTGGGCGCGGCCAACCGCCTGGTCATCAACCTGCAACCCAAGGACGGGCTGGAGCTGCACCTGCTGGCGCAAGCCCAGGGCAACCGCAGCCGCGCCGCCAGCCAATCGCTGGCCCCGGTGCAGCTGGACCTGGACTTCGACAAACGCTTCGGCACCGAACGCGTGGGTGCGTACGAGCGCCTGCTGCTCGACGTGCTGGACGGCCGCCTGAACCTGTTTGTGCGCAGCGACGAGCAAGAGGAAGCCTGGCGCTGGGTCGAGCCCATCATCGAACACTGGAAGAACGATGCCGCGGGCCCGCGCCCCTACGTGGCTGGCACCTGGGGGCCCAGCGCTTCCAGCGCCATGATTGCGCGTGACGGTTATTGCTGGAGCGAAGAGTCGTAATTTATGCTGGACCGCATCAAAGCTTCCCTCTCGTCGCTGGCCCCGGCGGAGCAGCGGGTGGGCAAGCTGGTGCTGGCCGACCCGCGCGCCTTTGCCAACCTGCCGGTCAGCGAACTTTCTGACCGCGCCCACGTCAGCAAACCCACCGTAGTGCGGTTCTGCCGCAGCATGGGCTACGACGGCCTGAGCGACTTCAAGCTCAAGCTGGCGGGCAGCGTGAGCGAGGGCGTGCCCTTCATCCACCGCAGCGTGGACCTGGACGACAAAACCAGCGACGTGATGGTCAAGGTGATCGACAACACCGTCGCCGCCTTCCTCAAGTACCGCAACGAAGCCAGCACCACGGCACTGGAAAAAGCCGCCGAAATCCTGGCCGAAACCTACAAAACCGGCAAGCGCATCGAGTTCTACGGCGCGGGCAACTCCGGCATCGTGGCGCAGGACGCGCAGCACAAGTTCTTCCGCCTGGGCGTGCACGCCATTGCCTACAGCGACGGCCACATGCAGGTGATGGGTGCATCCATGCTGGGCCCGGGCGACTGTGTGGTGGTCATCTCCAACTCGGGCCGCACCCGTGACCTGATGGATGCCTGCGACATCGCCCGCAAGAACGGCGCGACCACCATCGTCATCACCACCAGCGGCTCGCCCCTGGCGGCTGCCGGGCATGTGCACCTGGCCGCCAACCACCCCGAAGGCTACGAGCGCTACAGCCCCATGGTGTCGCGCCTGCTGCATTTGATGGTGATTGACATCTTGGCCACCTGCGTGGCCCTGCGCATCGGCGGCTCGACCCTGCAGCCCAAGCTGCAAGAGATCAAGAACAACCTGCGCAGCAAACGCTACACCTGATTTATACAAAATCAGGCCCCAGCGCTTATTCCATAAGCACGAAAAGCTACTTAATTTGTAGCATCCATGGCGGGCGATACACTCCCTTTTTTTCACCAGGGGAGTTGCCATGAACCAAGAACTTTTCGACAAAGGCCTGCAAACCCGCCGCGAGGTGCTGGGGGCCGACTACGTGGACGCGGCCATCCAGAATGCCGATGCCTTCAGCCTGGACATCCAGGAGCTGGTAACCCAGTACGCCTGGGGCGATGTGTGGAACCGCCCCGGCCTGGACCGCAAAACCCGCAGCCTGCTGAACCTGGCCATGCTGACCGCCCTGAACCGCCCGCACGAACTCAAACTGCACCTGCGCGGCGCGCTGACCAACGGCGTGAGCAAGGACGAGATCAAAGAGGTGTTTTTACAAACCGCCATCTACTGCGGTGCCCCCGCCGCCATCGACAGCTTCCGCACCGCCAAAGAGGTGTTCAAAGAACTGGGGGTTTGACACCCGCGTCGCAGGCCCGCAGGTAGGCCAAGAAGGCCTCCAGCGGCATGGGCTTGGCAAAGTAGTAGCCCTGGCCAAACGGCACGCCCAGGGCACGCAACTGTGCGGCCTGGGCAGCGTTTTCAATGCCTTCGGCGACCACCAGGCTGTTCACGGCCCGGGCGATGGCGATGATCTCCGGGATCAGGCTGGAGCGCAGGCTGGCATCTTCCATCTCGAACACAAACGACTTGTCGATCTTCAAAAAGTCGGGCGCGACGCGCTTGACCATGCCCAGATTGGAATAGCCAGTGCCGAAGTCGTCGATGGAGATGTCGTAGCCGTCGGCCTTGAGGCGCTGCAGTTCGGGCACGATCTCGGGCGAAAAGTTGTATTCGGTGACTTCCAGCTCCACCTGCAGGTCGGTGCGGCCCAGAGCCTGCAGGCTGGCGCGCAGGTGCGGCTCAATCGCATCGCGCCGCAGGTTTTGCGGAAAGAAGTTCAGCGCTACCTTGAAAGGCCCGCGCGCAGGCAAGGCAGCGCCCAGCTCCTGCAGCGCCCGGGTGCTCACGGCCGCATCAAATGCCCAGGTGCGGTTGTCGGCGATCAGGGCCGGAATGAAATGGTCGGGGTAGACCAGTTGGCCCGCATCATCCAGCCGGGCCAGCACCTCGCAGCCTATCGGTTGGCCCGTGGCCAGGTCGATGATGGGCTGGTAGTGGCACACCACATTGGCTGGCTGGCACAAAAACCGGATGCGGTAGGCCATGGACTGGAAATGCCGGCACCGCTGCGTCACCGCGCCTTGCACCAGCAGCCCCAGCAGCAGACACACCAGGGCCGCCCCGGCCAGCACCTCGGCATGGTTGCGGACCAGGTCTTGGGGCAGCAGCACCGACTGCACGGAGATCGGGCTCACCCCCGGCAGCGTGGTGGTCACCAGCAAGGCGATGTGGTCCGCGTGCAAATGCAGATAGGGGGTGGCTGGGGTGACCAGGCGGTCGGTCCACACGCCACGGGCACCTTGGAACACCCGGGTGCGCTGGCTGGCGCGACCGGCCCAGACGGCATCGGCATAGCGCCTGCGAATATCCTGACCGTCGCGGGTCTGTAACACCACCTGGAAGTGTCCGCGCTCGACCAGGGCCACGCGCGCCGTCTCCTGCGACAACGGCAAGGGGGCATTGAGGTAGTAGTGGCCGATCGAGCCCTCGATACCGCCTTGGGCAGCAGCGCTGGGGGTCGGCAGCAGGCCGATATTGGTGGTGCAGAACAACTGGCGTTGCGGGTTCAGCAGGCCGATGTCCCGCGCGTGGCGGTGGGTGAACATCAGGCTGCGCAGCCGGTTCAGGTTGTCCGGCGAGCAGTCCGGAACGAAGCGCGCATTGAGTTCATCCAGTAGCTGGCCGATATCGGCCTGCAGCTCCTGCATGCTGGCAATCACCTGTGCATGGCCACTGTCGATGGCCTGCAACCGCAGTTGCACGGCGGCCAGCAGCACGGCCAGCGCCATGACCAAACCCGCCGCGTAACCGCAGAGAGTGCCCACGGTCCGGGGGTAACGGCCCATGAAATGGCCCATGAAGCGGCGCAGCCTGAACAGGCCGGTGCCGGGATTTGGCAGGGCCGCTTTCAGGCGCGGCATACCCGCCGGTAGCCCTGGCAGCCTAGAAGATCTGATCCATACCGCAACCCCTGCATATGTGTTCCCTCAAAGAAGCCTTGGATGCCCCAAAGCAAACCTTGGAGGTAAAGAAATTATGGATTAATTACAGTTTCAATTTATTGCAGTGTGGGGCGTGTACCAAATTTAATTGCGTGTCCGACCATTCACCCGGCGTGCACCACCACCAGCCAGGCGGTCGCCTCGGTGCTGCCCGGGTTGCGGATGGCGTGGGGCCGGTCGGCGGCGTAGCGGGCGGTCTCGCCGGGGGCCAGGTGCTGGTGCGTATCGCCCGACACCACATCCAGCGCGCCGGTCAACAGCGTCAGGTGTTCGCGCGTGCCGGCCTCGTGCGGCTGCGACTCCAGCGCACCACCGGGCTGGATCGCCAGCGCGTACCACTCGAACTGACCCGCCAGGTCGATAGGCCCCAGGATGCGCAGCTCGCAGGCACCGTCCGGGTGGCGCAGCGAAGGCGTGGCGTGGGCGGGCACCACGGTGATGGCGGGCTCGGCAGGCGCGGGCGCAGACCCCAGCAAATCCCCCAGCGGCACGCCCAGCGCATTCGCCAGCCGCCAGACCACCGCCACCGTGGGGTTGGCCTGGGCCCGCTCGATCTGCGACAGCATGGATTTAGACACCCCGGCCTTGCGCGACAAGGCATCCAGCGACAAGGCCTGGGCCTGGCGCAGCGCGGCCAGGGTGTCGCCCACGCGGGGCGGCTCGGCGGGTGGGAGTGAAGATTTACGCATGCGGGTTTTCCAATATATTGACTTATCGTTCGATATAAAGAACAATTTCGATTTACTGCAACATCATAGTGCCTGCCATGACCACCACCCAGCCGTTCTACACCCACCTCCAGCAAGAGCTGCAAAGCATCCGCGATGCCGGCCTGTACAAGGCCGAGCGGGTGATCGCCAGCGCCCAAGGGCCGCGCATCCAGACCGTGGCGGCGGACGGTTCCCGGCGCGAAGTGCTCAATCTGTGCGCCAACAACTACCTGGGCTTGTCCAGCCACCCTGCCGTGGTGGCGGCGGCGGCCGAGGCCTTGCACACCCACGGCTACGGCCTGAGCTCGGTGCGCTTCATCTGCGGCACGCAAGACATCCACAAAACGCTGGAAGCCCGCCTGTCGAATTTTTTGGGCACCGAGGACACCATCCTCTACGCCGCAGCCTTCGATGCCAACGGCGGCCTGTTCGAGCCGCTGCTGGGCGAGGACGATGCCATCATCAGCGACGCGCTGAACCACGCCTCCATCATCGACGGCATCCGCCTTTGCAAGGCCAAACGCTTGCGCTACGCCCACAACGATATGGCCGACCTGGAGCGCCAGTTGCAGCAGGCTAAAGCCGATGGCGCGCGCCACACCCTGGTGTTTACCGACGGCGTGTTTTCCATGGACGGCACCATTGCCCAGCTGGATGTGATGCGCCGCCTGTGCGACCAGTTTGGTGCGCTGCTGGGCGTGGACGAATGCCATGCCAGCGGCTTCATGGGGGCGACCGGGCGCGGCACGCACGAGCACCGGGGCGTGTTCGGTAAGGTGGACATCATCACCGGCACGCTGGGCAAGGCGCTGGGCGGTGCGTCGGGCGGCTTTACCAGTGCGCGGCGCGAAGTGGTGGAGCTGCTGCGCCAGCGCTCGCGGCCCTATTTGTTCAGCAACACCGTAGCCCCCAGCATCGTGGGCGCGTCGATTGCGGTGCTGGACCTGCTGGAGGGTTCTACCGCCCTGCGCGACCAGTTGGCCGACAACACCGCCTACTTCCGCAGCGCCCTGGTGCAGGCCGGGTTCGACATCAAACCCGGCGAACACCCCATCGTGCCCATCATGGTGTATGACGCGGTGGTGGCGCAAAAGCTGGCGACGCGCATGCTGAAGCTGGGGGTGTACGTGGTGGGCTTTTTCTTCCCGGTGGTGCCCAAGGGCCAGGCGCGCATCCGCGTGCAGATGAGCGCCGCCCACCAGCGCGCCGACCTGGAACGCGCCGTGGCCGCCTTCACCCAGGCCGGGCGCGAACTCGGGCTGATCGCATGACCCGCATCCTCATCATCGGTGCCAACGGCCAGATCGGCACCGAACTGACCCACGCCCTGGTGCAGCGCCATGGCACTGAGGCCGTCATCACCAGCGACATGGTGTCCAAAGGCCGCGTGCAAGGCCTGCGCCACGAGATGCTGGATGTCACCGAGACACAAGCGCTGACCGAGGTGGTCGAGCGCCACCACGTCACCCAGATCTACCTGCTGGCGGCGGCCCTGTCGGCGCGCGGCGAGCAGCACCCCAAATGGGCCTGGGACCTGAACATGAAAAGCCTGCTCAACGTGCTGGAGCTCGCCCGCACCCACAAGCTGGGCAAGGTGTTCTGGCCCAGCTCGATTGCCGCCTTCGGCCCCAGCACCCCGCGCGACCATACGCCCCAGCACACGGTGATGGACCCCAGCACCGTCTACGGCGTCTCCAAGCTGGCGGGCGAAGGCTGGTGCCGCTGGTACCACCGCAACCACGGCGTGGACGTGCGCAGCCTGCGTTACCCCGGCCTGGTGAGCTGGAAAACCGCGCCCGGCGGCGGCACCACCGACTACGCCATCGAAATCTTCCACGCCGCCCTCAAAGTGGGCCGCTACACCAGCTTCCTGGCGGGCGACACCGCCTTGCCGATGATGTACATGCCCGATGCCATCCGCGCCACGCTGGAATTGATGGAAGCGCCGAGCGACCACGTGCGCGAGCGCGGCTCGTACAACCTGGGTGGCATCAGCTTCACGCCCGTGCAGATCGCCGCGGCGATTGCGCGCTACGTGCCGGGGTTCAGCCTGGACTGCGTGCCCGATTTTCGCCAGGCCATTGCCGACAGCTGGCCCCGCTCCATTGACGACTCAGCGGCGCAGCAAGATTGGGGTTGGAAAGCGGAGTACGACCTGGACGCGATGGTCCAGGACATGCTGAAGAACCTGCGGGATCAGTTACGCCCGTAGTCGTCTTGCAGGCGCACGATGTCGTCTTCGCCCAAATAGTCGCCAAACTGCACTTCCATGATTTCCACCGGGCCGGTGGTCTGGTTGGCCAGGCGGTGCACTGCGCCCAGAGCGATGTCGACATGCTGGCCGGGCAGCATCTCCCGCACCTGGTCGCCCACGGTGACGATGGCGGTGCCGACCACCACCACCCAGTGCTCGGCGCGCTGGTGGTGCAGTTGCAGGCTGAGCTGCTGGCCAGGGTGCACGCCGATGCGCTTGATCTTGTGGCCAGGGGCTTCGAACATGGTTTCATACCAGCCCCAGGGGCGTTCGGTACGTTCGATGGAGACGGTGCGGGTAGAGGTTTGCATGGCGCGCAGATTTCTTATGGATAACAACCGGGTTGTCCACCCATGTTAACCCGTAGATCATTTCAATGCCTTTTGGGCCTCCAACGCTTATTCCATCGGCGCAATACGCTATTCTTTATATAGCAAATATGCAGCATGACAGATGCAATACAGCCGCCGCCCGATGTCACACGCGGATGGTGGGCCGTCCGCACACTCGGGGCATCGCATCCACATTGAATGGAACCCCTATGGCATACACCTTCCAGCGCCTCGCCGCCACTACCCTGCTGGCCCTGGCCACCGGCCCCCTCCTCAGCGCCAACAGCCTGGCTGCCACACCCGACGAAGATCTGGCCGCGACCGTGCAAACCGCCCTCACCAGCCAATTGGGCCGCGCCGTGAAAGACGTGACGGTGAGCGCCGACAACGGCACGGTACTGCTGTCCGGTTGGACGCAAGGGCCGATCGCGGAAGGCCAGGCCCGCTATGTGGCCAGCACCGTGCCGGGCGTGGCCCGTGCGTACAGCAAGATCCGCACGTTCTCGTCCGACGCCTACCGTTGATGCCTGGCTAATACAGCGTTTCCACCTCGCTGGCCAGCAAATAACCCGCACCGCGTTCGGTGAGGATCAGCGTGGGGTTGGCCGAATCGACCTCCACCTTGAGGCGCAAGCGGCGGATCTGCACGTCGATGGTGCGGTCATACACCTCGGCCTCGTGCAGGCGCGACATCGACAGCAGCTGGTCGCGCGACAGCACCCGCTGCGGAGCCCGGCACATGGCACCCAGCAGGCTGAATTCGCCGTTCGACAGCTCCACCGACACGCCAGCGGGTGACACCAGGCGGCGGGTGCGCAAGTTCAGCTCCCAGCCCGAGAAGCGGAAGGCGCGGCGGCTGTTGTCGCGCTCGGGCAGCGTGGCCTGCACCTGGTAGCGGCGCAGCACGGCGCGCACCCGGGCCAGCAGCTCGCGCGGGCTGAAGGGTTTGGTGACGTAGTCGTCGGCCCCCAGCTCCAGGCCCATCACCCGGTCGGCCTCTTCGTTGCGGCCGGTCAAGAAGATGATGGGCACGCTGGCGCGTTCGCGCAGGGTGCGGGCCAGTTGCATGCCGTCTTCGCCGGGCAGCTTCAGGTCGAGCAGCACCAGGTCGATGGCTTCGCGGTCGATGACTTCGAACATTTCGCGGCCCGAGGCAGCGGCGCTGACGCGCAGGTCGTTGTCGCCCAGGTATTCGACCACCAGCTCGCGGATGATCGGGTCGTCGTCGATTACTAGAATGTGCGGGGCGGTAGGGGTGGTCATGGTAGGTGATTCACAAACAGGAACCAGGATGAGTATGCAACGTATTTGGCACGCTGGGCGCACCTGCCTGCTCTGGCGCTGGGCGCTGCCCACCGCCTTGGGGCTGGGGCTGGTGCTGGCCGCCGTGGGCGTGGTCAGCCACCTGCGCGGCGAGGCCATCCGCAGCCAGTCGCGCGAGCTGAGCCTGCTGTCGCTGGCGCTGAGCGATGAAATCCACCGCGAGCTGCGCGGCATGAACGCCGGGCTGCGCGCCATGCAGGTTGAGCTGGCCGAGGGCAGCCTGGCCACCCGCGGCACCAGTGCCGAGCGCGCCCTGCAAACCCGTACCGAGCTGATGGCCATCGTCGACACCCTGGCGCTGACCGACCGCCAGGGCCAGCTGCTGGTGGCCTCCAGTCCTAGCGCCATGGCCGACCTGTCCAGCTTCTACCCCGGCCTGAACCAACTGGAGCCCGATGCCGTGGCCGTCAGCCGCCCGTTTGCCGACCCCCGCACCCAGGCACCACTGGTGACTCTGGCCGTGCCGTTTGCCGATGCCACCGGCCAGCACGGCGGCTGGATTCTGGCCACCCTGCGCTCCCACGCGCTGCTCGGGGCCTTTACCGTGGCCCAGCCCGGCACCGATGCCCGCATGGCGGTATTTCGGCGCGATGGCGTGCTGCTGGCCGGCACGCTGGACATCCAGCCCATGCTGGACGAAGCCAGCATCGCCCGCCGCCTGGCTGACCAAAAAGGTACCGAACTGCGCCGCCTGCCCGACGGCAGCGAGCGCCTGATCGCCCTGCGCAGCCTGGAGCGCTACGGCCTGGAAGTGGTTTTCACCCGCGACCTGCCCGTGGTGCTAAAGGCATGGACCGACACCGCCCGCCTGGTGGCCGTGGCCGTGCTGCTGCTGCTGGGCGGGCTGGCCGCATCGGCCACCCTGGTGCAGCGCGCCAACCAGCGCCGCGCCGCAGCGCAAGCCGCCCTCGCCACGCAGAGCGGCCGGGCCAACAAGCTGGAGTCGCTGGGCGAGTTGGCGGGCGGCGTGGCGCACGACTTCAACAACGTGCTGGCGGCCATCGTCGGCTTTGGCGAAATGGCCCAGGATGCCGCCACCCCCGGCAGCGCCCAGGCCCGGCACCTGGACAAAGTGCTGGGCGCGGCCCTGCGCGGCAAGGCCCTGGTGGAGCGCATTTTGTCGTTTGGCCGGGGCGGCGGTTGCGCCTCTACCGTGTTCGAGCTGGAGCCCATCGTGGCCGAGGTGCTGGCTTTGTTGTCGGCCACCTTGCGCCCCGGCGTAGTGCTGGAGCGCGGCCTGGAAGCCCCCGGCGCGCTCATGCGCGGCGACCCCACGCAGGCCTTTGAAGCAGTGATGAACCTGTGCACCAACGCCATGCAGGCCATGCCCCAAGGCGGCATGGTGCAGGTGCAGCTGGTGCGCCAGCAGGTGGCTCAGCGCAGGGTGCTGTCGCACACCCAGCTGTCTGCCGGCCCCTACCTGGTACTGACCGTGTCCGACCAGGGCAGCGGCATCACACCCGAGGTGATGGAGCGGCTGTTTGAGCCCTTCTTCACCACCCGGGGGGCCGAATCAGGCACCGGCCTGGGCCTGGCCGTGGTGCACGGCGTGGTGGCCGAGTTTGGCGGCGCGATCGACGTGCAAAGCAAGCCCGGGCAGGGAGCCCGCTTCACCCTGTACTTTCCGGAATGCACCGACGCGCCCAGCCAGCGCCGCGCTACCGCCCTGCCCACCTCGGATGGCGCGGGGCAAACCCTGTTGGTGGTGGACGACGAACCCACGCTGGTGGCACTGGCCGAAGAAATGTTCACCGGCCTGGGCTACCAGCCCGTGGGCTTTACCGACCCGGTGGCCGCCCTGGAGGCCGTGCGCGCCGACCCACAACGCTTTGCCGCGGTGGTCACCGACGAAGTCATGCCCGGCCTGACCGGCATTGCGCTCACCCAGGCCATCCGCCAATTTGCCCCCACCCTGCCCATCCTGATGGTCAGCGGCTACGGCGGTGCCTCGCTGGCCGAGCGGGCTGCCGCCGCCGGGGTCTCGCGCCTGCTGACCAAGCCGATGCAGCGCGAGGAGCTGGCCCGCGCCATGGCCTTGTTGCTGAAACCGGTGCCGCTGCCTGTATGACAAATGCAATAAAGCCGTTGTGGTGGCGACACAGGGAAACAGGCTTGCTGCGTGCAAGATAGGCCTATGTCCCATTTGCCCCGTTCCACCCCCCGGCCCGATGCCAGCCTGGTGATCCACGCCGCTGCCGACCCGGCTGAGCGCGGCACGCTGTTTACCGCGCCGCTGGAGTGGTGGTACTGGCTGCGTAACCTGTACGCCCCGGCCGCCAAGCCCGAGGGGCCGCTGCGCCTGCACATCGACAACCTGCAAGGCCAGCGGGTGTTTACCGCCGATGACGCGGGGCCGCTGGTTGAACTGGCTCTGCCCGTGGGCACCTACCACGTGACCGCCGTGCTGGGCACACTGTGCCGGGGCTACACGCTGACGCTGGTGGAAGGCGTGCCCAACGAGCTGTACCTGTGCCCGTCGCTGTGCAACAGCAAGTAGGCTTTGATTCGCAAAATTACAAACCAAATCGGCACCCAGCGCTTATTCCATAAGCGCATGAAGCTATCAATCCGATAGCAGCATGAACTGCTCGGCCAGGCTGGCGTGCATCGCGGCACCCAGCGGCAGGATGGCGTCGTTGAAGTCGTAGCGGCTGTTGTGCAGTGCGCAGCTGCCGGGGCCGTTCTCGGTGCCCTGGCCGATGCGCATGTAGGCACCGGGCTTGACCTGCAGCATGAAGGAAAAGTCTTCCGAGCCCATGCTCGGGTCCAGATCGCGCACCAGTTGCGACGCACCCACCAGGCCCTCGGCCACCCGCATCATGAACAGCGCTTCGGCCGTGGTGTTGATGGTGGGCGGGTACAGGCGCTCGTATTTCACCGAGGCAGTGGCCCCAAAGCCCAGGGCCACGGCGCTGCACAGCTCGGTGATGCGCCGCTCGATCAGCTCCTGCACGGCAGGGTTGAAGGTGCGCACCGTGCCGACCAGCGTGGCCTTGCCGGGCACTACGCTCATGGCCCCCAGGTCGCCCGCCTGCACCGCGCAAATGCTGACCACCCCGCTGTCGATGGCGCGGATGTTGCGCGACACCACGCTTTGCAGGGCGGTGATGGTGTGGGCCGCGACCAGCACCGGGTCCACGTTCTGGTAGGGGTGCGCGCCATGGCCGCCCCGGCCCGTGATCTCGATGGTGACGCGGTCGGACGCGGCCATCATCGCGCCCGCATTGAGGCCAATGGTGCCGGGCCGCATGTGCGGCCAGTTGTGCATGCCAAACACGGCCTGCACCGGGAAGCGCTCGAACAGGCCATCGTCGATCATGGCCTTGGCCCCGGCGTAGCCTTCTTCACCGGGCTGAAAGATCAGCGCCACCGTGCCATCGAAGTTGCGGGTCTCGGCCAGGTAACGGGCCGCGCCGACCAGCATGGCGGTATGGCCGTCGTGGCCGCAGCCGTGCATCAGGCCGCCTTTGGCCGACTTCCAGGCAAAGTCGTTTTGCTCGGTCATGGGCAGCGCGTCCATGTCGGCGCGCAGGCCGATCATCTTGCCGCTGGTGTTGGAGCGTCCTCGGATGACACCGACCACGCCGGTCTTGCCAATGCCGGTGTGCACCTCGTCCACCCCGCAGAGCCTGAGCGCCTGGGTCACACGCTCTGCGGTGTACACCTCTTCATAGCCCAGCTCGGGGTGGGCGTGCAGGTCGCGGCGTAGCGCGGTCAACTCCGGGTGGAACTGGGCAATGTGCGCAAAAGCGCGGCCATTGGCTTGGAGCAAGGGTGTGGACATGAAAGGCCTATAACGCAGAGGTGCCAAAACTGTACAAGCTTTGGCCCCCCGCCCCACGCTGCGCCGCTAAAAGCCCCGCAAGTCGTCCACCGGCTTGAGCAGCTTGCCGCCCCGCACCACCTCCAGCGTGCGGGTGATCATGTCGATGTTGTTGTCGAAACTGCCGTGGTCGGCGGGGATCATCACGTTGCTGGGGTCGTCGCGGCGCGGGTCGGCCAGGGCGGTACAGACTTTGTCGACGGTGATTTCTATCAACCGCCCCGCGCTCTTGAGCTTGGCATCTTGCACCGCGCGCCGCCACACGTTGAGGTTCTCGTTGGTGAAGGAGCTGCCGTCCCAGCTGCCATCGCCGCTGCCATAAACCTTGGCCATGCCCGCGATGGGCGTGCGCAGGTCAGTCTCCAGCGCGCCCGACACCAGGTACAGCAGCGACTTGCGGTAGATACCCGCCACGCTGTCGGCACGCTCCCGCGTGTCGGACAGTGTGTCTATGTACAGCCGCTCCATGATTTTTTGGTTGCTGGCATAACACTGGTTGGCAAAGGCCACGCTGCAGGCGGGTGCGTACAGGTGGATGGAGTTGATCTTCTCGATCGGCACCTTGCGGTAGGCCAGGCCGTTCAGCATGTGGCCCAGGATGATGGAACCCGCGGAATGGCCGGCCAGGTGGATTTCCAGCTGGTCGCCCCAGGTGTCCATCAGCTGCTGCAGGGCGCGGATGATCTGCTCGCCGCCGCGCCGGGTTTCAAACGCCAGTGCGGCCACGTCCTTCATCTGGGTCCACACCGGGCGCACCAGGCCACGGCCGATGGTGGACTCGATGGCGAGGTCGGTCTTCTCGGTCACCTTCTCGGCCAGCTCGTCGAACCAGCCACCCGCCAGCCCCGGCTCCTGGCGGCTTTGCTTGCGCAGGATGCCGCCAATGGATTCCAGCAGTCCGGTCTTCCAGACCAGAAACAGCGGGTAGCAGCCGTTGGCCTCGAAATGCCGCCCCATGGCACGGGCGCGCTTGATGGCATCGCCCTCGCTGTTGAGGCCGCCGTGGGCGTAAATGACGATGCGCTTCTTGCCGTCTAGCGGGCCATGGGCCGGGTCGCGAAACCAGGCATTGGGCAGCTCGCAGACCTGGTAGGCCAGGGTGCGGCTAAGCGCGTCTTCGGTCAGGTAGCGGCCTACGCGCCCATCGTCGCCCAGCACCACGCTGTGCTGGTAGGCCTGGTCGGCGCTCCACCACAGGCCGGTGTTGACCGCCCCAGCCCGTGCGTGTGCGCCGTCGGAGGCGGTGACGCTGATGCGCCCTTCCACCACGCCGGGCACGCCCAGCGCCACCACCCAGGCATCCATGCCGTTGGCCAGCCAGTCGGCATAGCCCAGTACCGCAAAGCCGCCCATGCCGAACTGGGTGCCCCAGGAGTTCTGCACGATGAAGCCCTGGGCGTTGAAGCCCACCAGAGCAAACGCGTGGCCACCGCCTTCGGCCGGACGACCATCGAATGCGATCAGTGGAAGGTCCTTGTGCCCGCTGGGGAGCGCCTTGATGGTGGGTACGTCGTGCCAACCGTCGTGGGTCATGGCCGACACGTAAACGGCGCCCACGGCCTGGATGGCGGCTTGCAGGTCGGTGATGGATTGCAGGTCGATGCGGTAATACACGCCCAAAGTCTGATCAGTGGCGTTCTTGGCGAAGCCGTAGCGGGGTTGCCGGGCATCCTTGCGCCAGTACGCATCCAGGCACACGCCGTGGTTGAACCAGCCCTTGAGTGCACCCCGGCAGCTGGAGCCGCTGTAGTCTTCGCCCGCATATTCGTCGTAACGGCGGGCATAGCTGTAGAGCATGCGCGGGCTCACGGAATCGATTTTGGTTTTGTTTTCCGCCTTGTACCAGCGCAGGTAGTTAACCACGCAAGCCAAGCCATAGCCGGTGCAAGCGCCTTCGTTGCCCTGGTCAAGGATCAGCTGGGCGGCGGTATAGGCAGGCAGGTACTTTTTGATGTCGGCATCGCTGGGATAAGCTGCCTGCAGGCCCAGCGGCTGCGGCTGGTAAACACGGTCTTTCAGATCGATGGGGTCTTTGCGCACCTTGAGCTGGCGCTCGGCCCCGAGCCGGGGGGCCGGGGCGGCCTTGGCTGATTTGGAAGCCCCTGCGCCCACCGTTTTGGCAGGGCTGGCCGCCCCCACCAGCGCCGCAGCCCGCGCAAACACGTCCTTGAAGCGGTCCAGCCCGTGGCTGCCGCCGTTGACCAGCTTGCGCGCGGCAGCTAGGTTGCCTGCGGCCAGCGCGGCGCGCAAGGGCACGGCCTTGTCGGCCAGAAAGCGGGCCAGCAGCAGGGCGGCAATCTCGGGGGCGTTGGCCAGATCGGCATTGCCGGGCTGCGCCACGCCCAGGTCGATGCCCAGCGCCTTGCCATAGCGGGCGTAGTTGTCGCGCCCGGTGAGCTGCACAAAGCCCCGCCCTTTGAATCGCGCACCGTCGCCCTTTTGGGTGTTGCCCACACGCTTGCCCGGCCCGGTGCCCGGCTCGTACAGGCCAAACGGCATGCCGCCCGGCGCGGTGTTGAACTGCGACTGGAATTCCGAGATTGGCAAAAAGCCTTCGGTTTCGGCGCGGATGCTGCCCAGAGCGGCACAGACCGTGGGCCAGTCGGTCAGCCCCAGCGCGTCCAGCGCGGCGGCCACGTACGGCAGATAGCGGGCGATGTTGGCAGGCTTGGTGGCCGGGAACAACTGGCGCACCAGCTCCAGCGTCAGCGGCACTTCGAACTTCGGGGTCGGGCGCAGCTCCAGCAATTGCAGACAGTACGGCCCCACCACCCCGTCGGCCACCAGGCCCACGCCCGATTGCCAGCGCCGGGCGGCGGCCTCCAAATCCACCGTCATGTCGTCGCCCTGGTCCAGTCCGGGGAAGGCCTGGGCATCGTCGCCCAGCTCCCGGGCTAGAGCCTGGCGCATCGCGGCAACTTCGGGGCCCTGGCTGCCCCGCACCAACAGTGTGTCCATGTTTGTCTCCTGGTAAGAGAAGACTTCCATTGTGAGCATTCTTGGCTTGACAAGCATCCTTCTTTTGAAGGACGGATCAGCGTTTAGCGACCTCCAGCTCGGTCACCCCTGCGGCCTGGTTGCCCCAGGAAGTGCGGATGTGGGTGAGCACGGCGGCAATGTCGGCATCGTTCAGCACCAGCACAAACGGCGGCATGCCAAACGGGCGCGGGTTGCCTGCGGTAGACGGCGCAAAGCCACCAAAGCGCACCGCATGTACCAGGTTCGCGGTGCTGGCCATGGTGACGGCGCGGTTGCCTGCCAGCGGCGGATAGGCCCCGGCCACGCCCTGGCCTTGCGCGCCGTGGCACTGGGTGCAGTGCTGCTCATAAAGCTTTGCGCCACGTTCGGCATGGCGCGGCGTGGTGGGTACAGCCCGCGCAGGCTGGGTCGGGGTTTGCGGCAGGGCTTTCAGGTAGGTGGCCATGGCGGTCAAATCCTGCGGGCTCAGGTGCTGGGTGCTCTGCTGCACCACCTCGGCCATGGGGCCTCGCACGCTGCCCTGCGGGGCCACGCCAGTTTGCAGCAGGCGCACGGCATCCTGCAGCGGCCAGTCGTGCACACTGGCTTCCTGTGCGGAGGTGAGCGAGGGTGCGTACCAGTTTTGCACCGGCATCAGCCCGCCTGCCAGGTCCAGCCGTTCATCCGTACCGCCCAGGGCGTTGCGGGCGGTGTGGCAGGCACCGCAGTGGCCCAGGCCGCGTACCAGGTAGGCACCGCGGTTCCACTCGGCCGACTGGGCGGGTTCAGGCTGGAAGCTGCTGGGGCTGAAATACAACGCACGCCACACCGCCAGCGCCGCCTGCTGGTTAAACGGCCAGCGCAGCGCATGCGGGGTGGTGGGCTGGGCGGTGGCCGGCAGGCTGTGCAGATAGGCGTAGAGCGCGTCGGAGTCGGCGCGGGTCACGCTGGTATAGCTGGGGTAGGGAAAGGCCGGGTACAGCAGCCGCCCGTCTTTGGAGCGGCCGTTGTGCAGCGCGCGCCAGAACTCCGCCGCCGACCAGCTGCCGATGCCGGTGCGCACATCGGGCGTGAGGTTGCTGCTGTAGACCGTGCCAAACGGCGTGTCGATGCCGCGTCCACCTGCATACGGCGTGCCACCCCGGGTGGTGTGGCAGGCCGCGCAGTTACCCGCCCGGGCCAGGTAGGCCCCGCGCGCCAGTAGCTCGGGGGTGGCGTGGATGGCAGTGGCGGACAACTTCGGCTCGTCGCGGGTGTTCAGGTGCCACACCAGAGCGGCGAGGCCTAGCGCGAAGGCACACAGGCCGAGAACGATTTTCTTCATGGCGCGCTCCCGCAGGCGATGGCCTGGGCACCGGGCGGCAAGGCGGGTAGCTTGGTGGCCGGATGGGTGTTGGCGGGCAGCGGCTGGGCGGCCAGCCAGCTGGCGGCGGCGTTCACCTCGTCGGGGCTGAGCTGGCGCGCCACCATACCCATGCAGTCGGGCGCGTGGGCCCGGCGTTGGCCAGTGCGCCAGGCACCAAGCTGGGCATTCAGGTAGTCGCGCGGCAGGCCCAGCAAACCGGGGATATGGGGGGCCACGCCGGTGAGCGCGGTGCCGTGGCATTGCACGCAGGCGGGGATTTGGCGCGTGGCATCGCCCTGCTGCACCAGCGCCTGGCCCCTGCGCAGCACCTCGGTGGTCACGTTGACAGGCTGGGGCGCGGGGTACGGCAGGTCCAGCTGGGCGAAGTACTGCGCGATCTCCATCAGATACACATCGCTGAGCGGATCGACCATCTGCGCCATCAGCCCGTAGTGGCGGCGGCCCTCGCGGAAGTTGAGCAACTGGTTGTACAGATAGCCTGCCGGTTTGCCCGCGATGCGCGGGTAGTAGCCGTCGCTGGCGGCGCGGCCCTCTTTGCCGTGGCAGGCGGTGCAGGCCTGGGTGCGCTGGGCGATGCTGTCTTCAAACGGTGGCGGGGCAGCCTGGCTGGCGGCGGCGGCCAGCAGAAACAGAGCAGTAAATAGGTTTTTCACGAGGGCAATCATGCTCCAGTGCCGAGGCCAGAGACAGCAGCAGTAGGCATTTAAAAAACCATACCAGATGGCAAAAATGTAAAAATCTACAGCTCAGATGAAACGCTACGAACAACTGGCCGACCTGCTGGCCGCCGACATCCGCTCGGGCCTGCGTGCGCCTGGCAGCCGTATGCCAAGCATCCGCACGCTCACCGCGCAGCACGGCATCAGCCCGTCCACCGCCTTCCAGGCCTACTACCGGTTGGAGGAAAAGGGCCTGGTGCGGGCGCGCGAACGCTCGGGCTACTTCGTCACCGGGGCCGTCACGCTGCCCGCTCCATTACCCCGCACCGTGGCCCCACCCGCGCAGGTGGCGGCCAAAGTGGACATCAGCGGCCTGGTGTTTGCCGTGCTGGACGCGGCCCAGCAGCGCGACATTGCGCCGCTGGGCTCGGCCTTTCCCTCGCCCGCGCTGTTTCCGCTGCAGCGTCTGGCACAGTCGCTGGGCCGCAGCATGCGGCGCAGTTCGCCCTGGGAATCGGTGCAGCACCTGCCGCAGGGCCATGCCGGGCTGCGCCAGCAGATTGCGCTGCGCTACCTGGCCATGGGCATGGCCCAGCCGCCCGAAGACCTGGTGGTGACCAGCGGCGCGCTCGAAGCGCTGAACCTGTGCCTGGCCGCCGTGGCCCAGCCCGGCGACCTGGTGGCGGTGGAGTCGCCCGGTTTTTACGCCAGCCTGCAGACGCTGGAGCGGCTGAAGATGCGGGCGCTGGAAATCCCCGTGCACCCGCAGCACGGCCTGGACCTGGACGCGCTGGAGCAGGCCTTGCAATGCCACCCGGTCAAGGCCTGCTGGCTGATGACCAGCTTCCAGAACCCCACCGGGGCCAGCCTGTCGGCAGCGGCCAAGCAGCGGCTGGTAGCCCTGCTGGCCGCCCGCCAGATCCCGCTGATCGAAGACGATGTGTATGGCGAGCTGTACTTTGGCAGCCAGGCCCCGCTGCCCGCCAAGGCCTATGACCGGCACGGCCTGGTGATGCACTGCAGTTCCTTCAGCAAAACCCTGGCCCCCGGCTACCGGGTGGGCTGGGTAGCGCCCGGGCGCTTTGGCCCGCGCATCGCGCAGCTCAAGCTGATGACCACCCTGGGTGCCAGCCTGCCCGCCCAGGCCGCCCTGGCCGACTACCTGCAGCACGGTGGCTACGACAAGCACCTGCGCCGCCTGCGCCACATGCTGGAGTCGCAGCACGCCAGTCTGGTGGCGGCCATCGCCCGCTACTTCCCCGCCGACGTGCAGGTCTCGCAGCCCGGCGGCGGCTACTTTGTGTGGGTGGCTTTTGCGCCCGGCTTTGACGCGCTGGCCTTGCACCAGCAGGCGCTGGCCCAGGGCATCAGCATCGCGCCGGGGCCGATGTTCTCGGCCCGACAGGGTCTACGCCACTGCATCCGCCTGAATTTCGGCCACCCCTGGGATGCGCGCATGGAAGCCGCCATGGCCGCGCTGGGAGCTTTGGTGCAAAATTTATAAGAAATAGGCCCCTAGCGCATATGGAATAGGCGGTAGTAGCTATCAAAAACATAGTACAAATATGTGCGCCGCCGCACAGACGGCGGGCTGGCTAAAGCGCATATTGGTGATTTGCCCACTCAGGATTCCACCATGTCCATCCGCACCACCCTACTGATGTCCGCACTGCTGTGCACCGCCGCCGTGCAGGCTGCCGACCCCGCTGCTTCCGCCGGTGCCCAGGCCCGCTTCAAGCAAGACATGGCGCTGTGCCACAGTGGCAAGTCCAACCAGAACGTAGCCACCTGCAAGATCGAAGCCGAACGCGCCCTGGCCGAGGCCCGCCGGGGTGGCCTGACGGCAGCCGCGCCCTCGGAATACCAGCAAAACGCCTTGCGCCGCTGCGCTGTGTTCCAGGGCGATGACCGCAAAGACTGCGAAGTCCGCATGCAAAAACCCGAGGGCGTGGCAGGCAGCGCGCAAAGCGGCGGCGTGCTGCGCGAAAGCGTGACCACCGTGCCGGTGCCCGCCCCGTAACAAAAAAACCCGCCGAAGCGGGTTTTGGAGAGCTGCGCCTGAGCGCTTAGCCCATGTGCAAACCACCGTTGACCGAGAAGTCCGCACCGGTGGCGTAGCCACCTTCTTCGGACGCCAGCCAGGCGATGATGGAGGCGATTTCGCTGGGCTTGCCCAGGCGTTTGACGGGCACGGTGGCAACGATCTTGGCCAACACGTCTTCACGGATGGCGTTGACCATGTCGGTGCCGATGTAGCCAGGGCTGACGGTGTTGACCGTCACGCCCTTGGTGGCCAGCTCTTGCGCCAGGGCCATCGAGAAACCGTGCATACCGGCCTTGGCAGCCGAGTAGTTGGTCTGGCCAGCCTGGCCTTTTTCGCCGTTGACCGACGAGATGTTGATGATGCGGCCCCAGCCCTTTTCCACCATGTCGGCCACCACTTGCTTGGTGACGTTGAACATGCTGTTCAGGTTGGTTTCGATCACCGAATCCCAGTCTTCGCGGCTCATCTTCAGGAACATGCGGTCCTTGGTGATACCAGCGTTGTTCACCAGGATGTCAATCGTGCCGTGCTCGGCCTTGGTCTTGGCGAAAGCTTCCACGGTGGAATCCCATGCGCCCACATTGCCCGCCGAGGCGTAAAAGGTAAAGCCCAGTGCCGCCTGCTCGGCGATCCACTTGGCGTGGTCGCGGGTGGGGCCGCAACCGGCGATCACTTTGAAGCCGTCGGCATGCAAACGCTGGCAGATGGCGGTCCCGATGCCACCCATGCCGCCGGTCACGTACGCTACTTTTTGAGTCATGTCTTATCTCCAGTTTGTTTTAAAAAATACGCAATCAATCAGCGTTCGATCGTCAAAGCCACGCCCATGCCGCCGCCGATGCACAGCGAGGCAATGCCCTTCTTGGCATCACGGCGCTGCATTTCGTGCAGCAGCGTGACCAGGATGCGGCAGCCGGACGCGCCGATGGGGTGGCCGATGGCAATGGCACCGCCGTTGACGTTGACCTTGCTGGTGTCCCAGCCCATTTCGTTGTTCACGGCGCAGGCCTGGGCAGCGAAGGCTTCGTTGATTTCCAGCAGGTCCAGGTCCTGGGCCTTCCAGCCCGCGCGGGCCAGGGCTTTTTGCGACGCAGGCACCGGGCCCATGCCCATGATGGCGGGGTCCAGGCCGGTGGTGGCGAAGCTGGCGATGCGGCCCAGCGGGGTCAGGCCCAGGGCGGCAGCTTTCTTGGCGGTCATCACCATCACGGCGGCAGCACCGTCGTTCAGGCCGGAGGCATTGCCAGCGGTCACGCCACCGGCTTTGTCGAACGCGGGGCGCAGGCCAGCCAGGGCTTCGGCGGTGGTCTTCTTGTTGATGAACTCATCGGCCGAGAAGATGATCGGGTCGCCCTTACGCTGGGCAATGCTGAACGGAGCGATTTCCGCCACAAAACGACCGGCTTCCTGCGCGGCAGCGGCTTTTTGCTGGCTGGCCAGGGCCAGAGCGTCTTGCATGTCGCGGGTGATGCCGTATTTCTTGGCCACGTTTTCGGCGGTGATGCCCATGTGGTACTGGTTGTACACGTCCCACAGGCCGTCCACGATCATGGTGTCGGTCATCTTCCAGTCGCCCATGCGCTGGCCGTCGCGGCTGCCCAGCAGCACGTGGGGGCTGGCGCTCATGTTTTCCTGGCCACCGGCAATGACGATTTCGCTGTCGCCATAGGCCACGGCCTGGGCTGCCAGCATCACGGCTTTCAGGCCGGAGCCGCACACAGCGTTGATGGTCAGGCCGGGCGTGCCTTGCTGCAAGCCGCTTTTCAGCACCGACTGGCGGGCCGGGTTCTGGCCCGCGCCTGCGGCCAGCACCTGGCCCATGATGACTTCACCGATCTGCTCGGCGACCAGGCCGCTGCGGGCCAGCACTTCCTTGAGGACGTGGGCACCCAGCTCGGTGGCCGGGGTCTTGGCGAGGCTGCCGCCGAATTTGCCTACGGCGGTACGGGCCGCTGCGACGATGACGATATCTTCCATTTTTTGCTCCTGGGTTTCGTTAGTGGTGTTGGTGAAAAAGGTCGGTCGATGGGATCTGGCACCACCCGGCACATTTGTACGAAATGGTTAATTCGCGCTGCAGTGTAGGGCCAAGTCGTTCACTTTTTGTATACGGATTTCTACTGTGCTCGGGCTTTTACGTAGCGGCCTGGCGCGGCTTCAATCACCGCGTAATCGGCGCTGCCGTAGGCGGTGGGCGCAGCAATTTGCTTGCCAGCGTGCCCTTTGAGCCAGGTGGACCAGTCGGTCCACCAGCTACCGGCGTGCTCGGTGGAGGTGGCGATCCAGTCCTCGGCCTTGGCCGGGAAGCTGGTGGCATCGCTGATCCAGTGGCTGCGCTTCTTTTTAGCCGGAGGGTTGATCACCCCGGCAATGTGGCCGGATGCGCCCATCACAAAGCGCTTGTTGCCCGGCAGGTGCTGGGTGGAGGCGTAGGCCCCGCCAATCGGCACGATGTGATCTTCGCGCGAGCCGTAGATGTAGGCGGGCATATCGATCTTGCGTAGATCGATTTTTTCGCCGCACACCACGGCCTTGCCGGGCTGGATGAGTTTGTTTTCCAGGTAGGTGTTGCGCAAATACCAGGTGTAGAACGGGCCAGGCAGGTTGGTGGAATCGCTGTTCCAGTACAGCAGGTCGAACGGTGGCGGGGTTTCGCCCTTGAGGTAGTTGCCCACCACGTAGTTCCACACCAAATCATTCGGGCGCAAAAAGCTGAAGGTGCTGGACAGGTCGCCGCCGGGCAGCATGCCGCCCTTGCCCATTTGCTGTTCGCGGTATTTCACCATCGCCTCGTCCACAAAGATGTCGATGATGCCGGTGTCGCTGAAGTCCAGCAGGGTGGTCAGCAGGGTCAGGCTGGCGATGGGCTTTTGGCCGCGTGCCGCCAGCACCGCAGTAGCCGTGCTGAGGATGGTGCCGCCCACACAAAAACCCAGGGCGTTGATGGTCTTTGCGCCCGTGATGTCTTGGGTTACAGCGATGGCTTTAATAGCAGCATCTTCGATGTAGTTGTCCCAGGTCTTGTTGCCCATGGACTTGTCGGGGTTGCGCCAGCTCACCACAAAGGTGCGGTGGCCCTGCTCCACCGCGTAGCGGATCAGCGAGTTTTCAGGCTGCAGGTCGAGGATGTAGTACTTGTTGATGCAGGGCGGCACCAGCAAAAACGGCTTGGTGTAGACCTTGGCCGTGAGCGGTTTGTATTCGAGCAGCTGGAACAGCTCGTTCTCGAACACCACCGCGCCTTCGGTGGTGGCCACATTGCGGCCCACCTCGAACAGGCTCTCGTCGGTCATGGACATATGGCCTTGCTGCATATCGTGCATCAGGTTTTTCAGGCCCTTGGCCAGGCTTTCGCCCTGGGTGTCGATGAGCTTCTTTTGGGCCTCGGCGTTCATCGCCAGGTAGTTGCTGGGCGCGGACGCGGCCATCCACTGCTCGACCGCAAACTGGATGCGGGCACGGGTTTTGTCGTCGGCCTCGACCGCGTCGGCCAGACCCATCAGGGTGCGGCTGGTCAGCAGATAAGAGGCGGCGGTGTACGCGGTGAGGGGGTTTTCGGCCCACGCCTTGGCCGAGAAACGCCTGTCTTTGGCGATAGCATCGGCATCCATGCTCTGGTTCCACAGCGCGGCAGACTCTTCCAGGTACTGCTTTTGCAGGGCTTGCAGCTTGGTGGCGGAGAAATTGATCTGGGGCGCGGCGGCCATGCCGCCTGCCGGTACGCCCAAATCCAGTCCTTGTATCGGCTTGATGGCATCGGCCCAAGCCCGCGACCAACTGTCGCCCAAGGTCTGCTGGAATTGCTGGGCAGTTTTGGCCCAGTCTGGATCAGAATGCATGGAAGCTCCTCGCAAAGCGGATTTTTTTGGACCTGTGCAGGGCACAGGTCGTTTTTAGGTTGTAGACGGTAACTGACGGCGGGGCATAAAACCTTGCGGGTACTGCGTAGACCTCTCTGAATTTGAAACAATTTGTATGTATATCGTTCCTATTGGGTGGCTGTATGTGGCCCTGATGATGGCTGTCGCCGAGGCGACCAATACTAACGGCACTGTCATGGGCGGCATCTTCACGTTTCTACTGTACGGCCTGGGACCGGTTTCGCTGGTGGTGTACCTGATGGGGGCGCCCGCGCGGCGCAAGGCGATCAAGCGGCGGGAAGCAGCCGAACAAGCCCTAGCCCTGCAGCCAGATGCAGGCAGCCATGCGCCCGCAGACCCCGTTGCGCCGGTACGAGAAGAAACGTGACGGGTTGCTGACAGTGCACCAGTCCGGGCTACCGTTGTTGCCGTAGATACCGGAAAGGCCCAGCGCCTGCAAACGCAGCCGCGCCAGGCCAGGCAGATCGGCCAGCCATTTGTCGGGGCCATGGCGTACAAAAAACTCAGCGGCCTCGGGCTGCCGGGCGATGAAGGCGGCGGGCACTTCCGGCCCCACCTCAAAGGCGGTGGGTCCGATGCACGGACCCAGCCACGCTATTATTTCAGTAGCTGCTTGCGCCAATGGAATATGGGCTAGAGCCCTTATTTCTTTAAAAGTGGACTCCAGCACGCCCGTCCCGTCCACCCCCAGCAGGCCGCGCCAGCCCGCGTGCGCGGCGGCCACCACGGTGCCCTGGGTGTCGGTGAACAGCACCGGCAGGCAGTCGGCCACCATGGCGGTGCACGCGATGCCGGGCTGGGTGGTGAGGCTGGCATCGGCCACCAGTGGCTCGGTGGTCAGCCCGGCCAGGTGCGCCACCACGCGGCCATGCACCTGCTGCAGGAACACCGGCTGGGCGGCGAGTTTCTCGGCCAGCCGGGCGCGGTTGGCCTGCACATCGGCCAGCGCATCGCCCACGTGGTCGCCCAGGTTCAGTGCGTCATACGGCGCGGCAGACACACCGCCCGCGCGGGTGGTGAACACGGCCCGCACCCGGGCGGGCGCAGGCCAGTCCGGCACGATCCAGTCGTTCATTCAAACGACGAGGTCGGCGCAACCCCCACCTCCAGCGTGTCCACCGCGAACTGCCCGCGCTCGAACACCAGGCCCCGACCGGCGCGGCTGCCGCAGGCATCGATCTGGCCGATCAGGATGTCGTGGTCCCCGGCGGTCATGGTCTGCTGCAAAGTGCAGTCGAACCAGGCCAGCGCGTCCACCAGTTGCAGGCGCTGGCTGCCCCGCCGCAGAAACTGCCCCGCCGCAAAGCGCTCGGCCTGGCTGCCCCGGGCAAAAGCCTGGGCCAGCTCTTTGTGCTCGATGCCCAGCACGCTGACCGTGTAGCCGCCGCCGCGCACAAAGGCCTCGTGGCTGGCGCTGCTATGGCGGATGTTCCACAGCACCAGGGCCGGGTCCAGCGACACGGCGTTGAACGAGCTGCAGGTCATGCCCCAGTCCTGCCCGTCCCAATGGGTGGTGACCAGCGTCACCCCGGTGGCAAAGCAGCCAAACGCATCGCGCAGTTCACGGCTCATAGGGTCGGTGTCCGGTGGATGGAGTCACCCAACGGCTTCTGTAAATGGATGTACATGAGATCAGTTTACCCAGAAGCGATGACACAGAAGCACACGGGTATAAACCGACTAAAGTACGCTCCTCCCATGCCATCCCCCATGCAACTCGTCCCCCATGCCATCGTTTGCGAAGGCTGCGACGCGGTCTATCCCAAGACCCGACTGCAGCCGGGTGAAACCGCGCGCTGCAGCCGCTGTGGCACCGAGCTGGAGCGCTACCAGGGCGATGCCCACCAGCGCATGCTGCCGCTGGTGCTGGCGGGCCTGCTGATGTTTGCGGTGGCCAATCTGTTCCCCATCGTGACCATCGTGATTGGCGGCCAGCTCAGTGACACCACCCTGGTGGGCGCGGTGGCCGCCCTCACCGACGAAGGCCTGGGCATCGTTGCGGCGCTGGTGCTGGCCACCACCCTGCTGTTTCCGCTGCTGCAGCTGCTGGTGCTGCTGTATTTGCTGTTGCCCCAGCCGCGCCTGCTGCGCCAGAACCGCCAGAGCCAGCCCCTGGGTTTTGCCGCGCTGGTGAAACTGCTGCAAATGCTGCAACCCTGGGGCATGGTGGAGGTGTTTTTGCTGGGCGTGCTGGTGGCCATCGTCAAGCTGACCAGCTCGGCCGAGGTGATTGCCGGCCCGGCACTGGGCGCGTTTGTGGCGCTGACGGTGCTGCTCACGGCCATTTTGTCTTTCCCGCCGCGCAACTTCTGGCACCTGGCCTTTGATAAGGTGCCTGGTGCGCCCAACCCATGAGTGATCCACGCACCGCCCGATCGCTGGGCCTCATCGCCTGCCACCCCTGCGGCGCGGTCTGGCAGGGGGCCACCGAGGGCGCAGCCTGCGCCCGCTGCGGCAGCAAGCTGCACAGGCGCAAACCCGACAGCCTGAACCGCACCTGGGCGCTGCTGGCAGCCGCCTACCTGATGTACCTGCCCGCCAACCTGCTGCCGGTGATGGTCACCAGCAACTTGCTCACCACCAAGCAAGACACCATCCTGAGCGGGGTGATTTACTTCTGGGTCACCGGGGCCTGGGGCCTGGCCACGGTGGTGTTTGTCGCCAGCTTTCTGGTGCCGCTATTCAAGCTGGGTGCGCTGACCATCCTGGCCTGGATGGCCCAGCACCACAGCCCCCACAACCGGGCTGACCGGGCGCGGCTGTACCGCATCGTCGAGGTGATTGGCCGCTGGTCGATGCTGGACGTGTTTGTGGTGGCGCTGCTGGCCGGACTGGTGCGCATCCAGGGGCTGGCCGAAGTCACCGCCGGGCTGGGCATTGCCGCCTTTGCCACCGTGGTGGTGCTGACCATGCTGGCCTCGCTGAGCTTTGACCCGCGCCTGACCTGGGACGCCCCCCCGCCGTTTTCCACCGACACTCCTTTGCACCATCCTCCGCATGAGCCCACCTGAACCCCTGCCCGCCGATCTGCCCGCCCCCACCGTGACCCGCGAGCGCCGCTGGCTGCCTTCGCTGGTATGGATCGTCCCCATCGTGGCCGCGCTGGTGGGCATCACCCTGGTGGTCAAAACCGTGCGCGACCGGGGGCCGGTCATCGACATCAGCTTCAACACCGCCGAGGGCCTGGTGGCAGGCAAAACCAAAGTCAAGTACAAGGACGTGGAGATCGGCGCCGTCACCGCCATCAGCCTGGCCGAAGACCGCTCCCGCATCATCGCCACCGTACAGCTGCAAAAAGAGGCCAAGAGCTTTGTCGCCAGCGACACCCGGTTCTGGGTCATCCGGCCCCGGCTGGAGGCCGCCGGGGTCAGCGGGCTGGGCACCCTGCTGTCGGGGGCCTACATCCGCGCCGACGCGGGCGCGTCCGACGAAACCCGCAGCACCTTTACCGGGCTGGAAGTGGCCCCCATCGTCACCCGCGACGCCTCCGGGCGGCAGTTTGTACTGCGCGCCAGCAACATCGGTTCGCTGGACATCGGCAGCCCGCTGTACTTTCGCCGCATCAAGGTCGGCCAGGTGGCAGCCTTTGCGCTGGACGAAGACGGCAAGGGCGTGACCCTGCGGGTCTTCGTCAACACCCCGTACGAAAAATTTGTGGGAGCCAACACCCGCTTCTGGCACGCCAGCGGCGTGGACGTGGAGGTGAACGCCAGCGGCTTCAAGCTGCGCACCCAGTCGCTGGCCACCGTGGCGCTGGGCGGCATTGCCCTGCAAGCGCCGAATGACGCGACCGGCCCACAGGCCAGCGAAAACACCAGTTTCACCCTGGCCGAGGACGAAACCACCGCCTTGAAGGCCCCGGACGGCCCGGCCCAAGCCCTGCTGCTCAACTTCAACCAGTCGCTGCGCGGCCTGAGCCCCGGGGCCACGGTGGACTTTCGCGGCGTGGTGCTGGGCAAGGTGGTGTCGATTGGTGTGGAATTCGACCGCAGCAAGCGCCAGTTGCGCATGCCGGTGCTGGTGGAGATCTACCCCGAACGCCTGGGCTCCGCGTCCGGCAGCCCGTCTGAAACGCCTGCGGTGCAGCAGCAGCGCCTGCAGCAAATGGTGGCCCGGGGCCTGCGCGCCCAGCTGCGCACCGGCAGCCTGCTGACCGGCCAGTTGTACGTGGCGCTGGACTTCTTCCCCAAGGCCCCCGCGGTAGAGCTGGCCAGCCGCAAGGCCGACGACCCCATCGAGATCCCCACCCTGCCCAACGGCCTGGACGAGCTGCAAACCCAGGTGTCCGAAATCGTCACCAAAATCAACAAAGTGCCATTCGAGCAGCTCAGCAACGACCTGCGCAAAACCCTGGCCACGCTGGACACCACCCTGGCCGGTGCCGAGCAGTTGGTGAAAAAGCTCAACAACGACGTGGCCCCCGCGCTCACCGCCGCCATGCAGGACGCGCGCACCACCCTGAGCGCCGCCAACCGCACCCTGGGCACGGCCGAACGCACCCTGGCCGAAGACGCGCCGCTGCAACAAGACCTGCGCCAGACCCTGCGCGAAGTCAACCGCGCCGCCGCCTCCATCAAAGTGCTGACCGACACCCTGGAGCAGCACCCCGAGTCGCTGCTGCGCGGCAAGTCCGAGAAATCCGAGGAGAAGAAATGAAGTTGAAGTACGCCACCGGGGCTCTGGCCTTGCTGCTGGCCGCCTGCGCCACCCCACCCGCCACCCGCTACTACAGCCTGGCCACCGCCCTGCCACCGGCCCCGGCCAGCGCGCTGCAAATCGAGGTGCCGCCCATTGCCCTGCCCGAGCGCCTGGTGCGCCCGCAACTGGTGGTGCGCACCGCCGCCAACCCGTTTGATGTGCTGGACACGCACCGCTGGGCCGCCACCTTCGACAGCGAGCTGCACGACGCGCTGGCCAGCGGCATCACCCAACAACTCGGTGCCATCGACGTGAGCACCGGGGGTCGCCTGGCCGGGCAGCCGGTGTACCGCATCGCCGTGCAGTTGCGTCAGTGGGATGCCGCGCTAGACCAGCAGGTGCAGGCCAGCTTCAGCTGGACCATCCGCCGCAGCGACGGTGCGCGCAACCTGGCCTGCCAGTGGAGCCAATCCGAGCCCGTGGGCTCTGGCATTGCCGCCCTGGCCCAGGGTGCCCAGCGCCTGACCCAGCGTGCGGCGCAGAGCATGGCGGCCTCGGTCAAGGCCCTGGAAGCAGACGCTTCCGCCACCTGCCCTGGCTAAATTATTGCTATATTAAATATAGCTTCTTGCGCTTATAGAATAAGCGCTGGCGGCCTATTTTTCTTGTAAATGGGGTGCGGGCGGGGCGAAGTGCACGATCTTGTACACCACCGCGGTAAACGCCAGCACCACCAGCAGCATGCAGCCATAGGCCCAGCGCAAGCCCACCCAGTCCGATAGGCTGCCCACCACCACCCCGGCCAGTTGCGAGCCCAGGCTGAAGCCCAGCATCAGCAGCGCCGACAGCCGTGAGGCCTGGCCCGGAGCCGCGTCGATCATGGTGGCCAGCAACACCGGAAACACCACGCCCACGCCCAGGCCAAACAGCAAATTGCCCACCGCCGGTAGCCCCCAGCCGCCCACGCCCGGCAGCAGCACATTCAGCGCCATGCCCGCCAGCGCCAGCAGGTTCAGCCGCCACAGCTTTTGCCGTATCGACCAACTGCTGTGGAAAAACGCCTGCCACAGCCGCGCCGCCACCATGCCCGCCACAAAAAACTGCAAACCCACCCGCGCGGCGTTGGGGCTGAGCTGCTGGGCGTTGATGCCGTAGCTCACATACCAAAAGTTCTGGCCCCATTCCAGAAAGCCAGCCAGCACCCCACCCGCCACCGTCCAGGCGATCACCGGGCGGCGCAGCAACTGCACGTAACTGAGTGCGCCGCCCGCCTCTTCTGCGGCATGGTGCGGCGAGCCCAGCTGCGCAAAATACCGGCGCGGCCAGAACAGCAGCAGCACCGTCAGCAGCGGCAGCAAATACAGCGCATAAGGCGCACGCCAGTTGGTGTTGACCGTCTGCACGCCAATCACCAGCAGGGGCGACAGCAGATTGCCCAGGCTGAAAGCCACGTCCACCATGCTCAACAGCCGGGCGCGCAACTCGGGCTGCGGGCTCACATCGGCCAGAATGCCGTGCGCCAGGGTGAACAGCGCCGTCTCCACCAGCGCCACCACAAAAAACCCCAGCAGCAACGTGCCAAAGTTAGGCGACAGCACGATCAGCACAATCGATACCAGCGCCACAGCGGTATAGCCCAGGAACAAGGGCCGAGGCGGGTAGCGCTGCGCCATGCGCCCGCCCTGCAAAGCCCCCAGCACCGAGCCGCTGGACCAGACCATCATCAGGATGCCGAGCTGCTGGTAGTTGTCCAGCTCCTCGCGCAGCTCGGGCGTGACCGCCCCCAGAATGGCGGCAAAAATGCCCGCGCAGAACGCGGTGTAGATCACCACCCAGGCTAAATAGGGGATGGTGCGGATGAAGTCTTTGAATTTCACGGGGGAGCAAGGGATGGATGGGATAGATCGGCTGGCGATTGTCGCGGTTACACAGTGTTTACGCAGGCAGCGGAACCTATACCGGCAAGACCCTGTCAACCACGCACTGCTTGGCGCGTCATAGGTGTTCAAGCATTTGCCTAGGAACTTCCATGCGTTTTGTCTCCAGCGTCCTCACCGCCACCCTGCTCGCCACCGGCCTCAGCGCCTGCGTGGTCGCACCGCCGTACCCGCAAGCGGCCAACCCGCAACCCACCTACCAACAGGCCCCGCAGCCCATGCAGCAGGCACAGCGCGTGGACACGGGCCGCGTGGCGCAGATGGAGCTCATCCGCACCCAGGAGCGGCCCCAAGCCACCGGCGGCGGCGCGCTGATTGGCGGCATCCTCGGCGCAGTCATCGGCCACCAGATCGGGGGTGGCTCAGGCAGAGCCGCAGCCACCGTACTCGGCGGCGTTGGCGGTGCGATTGCAGGCAATGCCATCGAAGGCCAGCAGCAGCCCGGCCAGGTGCACGAGTCCTACCGCGTGGGCGTGCAGGGCGACGACGGCAGCTTCCGCTATTTCAGCGTGCCGGTACAAGCCGACCTGCGCGTTGGCGACCGCGTGCGCATGGGCAATGGCCAGCTCTTCCGGTATTGATGGATTTAATGCTTTTCAGGCCTTTTTCGCTTATGGAATAAGCGCTTACAGCTACTCTTTCGATAGCAACTGCCACACGGATGCATAGCCCAGTTGCCGCAGGGTGTGCACCGCCCGCTGGCTGCGCTGGCCGCTGCGGCACACAAACACCAGTGGTTGGGACGTGGCACCCAGCCAGTCGGCCAGATAGCTGTCCAGACTCCCCAGCGGCACATTCAACGCCGTACGGCCACAGCCCAGGGGCTGGGGGTCGGCGGCATGCTCCTGGGGTTCGCGCACATCCACCAGCAGGGCGCGGGGATGCTGCTGAAAAAAGTCGGCCAGTTGGGCGGGCACCAGGTGCATGGCCGGATCCAACTCCAACGGCGGGCCGCAACGCAGCGCCTCAACGGCGGTAGCACGGGCTTGCAACTCCGCACCGCAACGGGCGATGCGGGCGCAGGCGGCGGCGATAAAGTCCGCATCGGCCATGGCCCCAAACGACAGGCGCACCGCCGACGCAGCCTGCCATGCGGGCACGCCCATGGCCTGCAGCACATAGCTAGGGGCCGCCTTCTTGGCCGAACACGCACTGCCCGCGCTGACCTGCACGCCCACGGCACCCAGGGCATCCACCACCGCGCTGCTGGGCAGGCCGGGCACCGAGAAGCTGAGGGTGGTGGGCAGGCAGTCGTCCAACGCCGCATTGAAGACGATTTCGGGCCATACCGCCCGCAGGTTCAGCGCAAGCAGCTCTCGAAACTGTAGCATCTGGCGGTGGCTGCTGAAACTGCCACCGTCCTCCAGCGCCTGCAGCACTGCGCCCAACGCCGCGATACCCACCATGTTTTCGGTGCCGGAACGCAGGCCGTCCTCCTGCCCGCCCCCGGCCATCAGCGGGGTGAATGGCGCACCGGGCCGCACATACAGCAGGCCAATGCCCTTGGGCGCGTACAGCTTGTGGCCGGAAAACGGCGCGTAGTCGATGCGGGTCTGCGCCAGGTACAAGGGCAGCTTGCCCAGCGCCTGCACGCAGTCCACCAGCCAGTAGGTTTGCGGAGCCACCTCGGTTAACACGACCTCGATACCCGCCAGGTCCGACACCACACCTGTCTCATTATTCGCAGCCATGGTGCAGACCAGCGCCGCCTGCGGGGCCAGCGTGCGCAAGGCGGTCAGGTCGTGCCGCCCGCTGCGGTCTACCGGTAAGGCGCGCAACTCCAGGTGCAAACCCAGCACCCGGCTCCAATGCGCCAGGCTTTCGGGCACAGCCTTGTGCTCGGTGGCCCCGTACAGCAGCAGTTTGCCCACCGCCTCGCCGCGCGCCAGCCGATCCCGCACAGCGCACAAGGCCGACAGCACCGCCGTCTGGATGCCTTCGGTCGCGCCGCTGGTGAACAGCACGTCGCCCTGCCCAGCACCCAGTACCCGCGCCGCACGGGCACGCACGGCATCGACCAGTTGCCGGGCCTGCACGCCGGTGGCATGCGTGCTGCTGGGATTGCCAAACACAGCCCCCATGGCCTGTTGCGCAGCAGCCAGGGCGGCGGGCAGTACGGGGGTGGTGGCGTTGCAGTCGAGGTAGAGGGTGGAGTTCATACCGGTACATCCTACCTATCCAGCCTGAAATATGAATTCTAAAAATATTACAATATGGCTCTTTAAAAGAATAAATAATCTATAAATTCATAAAATGCAGTATGAATGAACTTGACCGCCTGGATTACGCCATTTTGGGTGCGCTGCAGGTGGACGGCAGCCTGTCAGTGGCCGCGCTGGCCGAGCGGGTCGGTCTGTCCAGCACACCTTGCTGGAAGCGCCTGAAACGCCTGGAAGACGCCGGGTACCTCACAGGCCGCGTGGCGCTGGTGGACCGGCACAAAGTGGGCCTGCCCATTACCGTGTTCGTCAGCATCCGCACGGCCCAGCACGACGAGAAATGGCTGGCCCAGTTTGCCGCCGCCGCGTCCGCCCTGCCCGAGATCCAGGAGCTGCACCGCATGAGCGGCGACGTGGACTATCTGCTCAAAGTAGTAACCACCGACATCGGCGGTTACGATCGGTTCTACAAAAAGCTCATCCAGGCCGTGCCGTTGAGCGGCGTGTCCTCCGCCTTCTCCATGGAGCAAATCAAATCCACCACGGCCCTGCCGCTGGATTTAGTCTCCTTTGGCAGCACCAAAACATAGAAAGATTCCCCATGGCCATCCAATGGTTCCCCGGTCACATGCACCTGACCAAAAAAGCCATCACCGAGCGCCTCAAAGAGACCGACGTGGTGATCGAGCTGCTGGACGCGCGCATGCCCGGCTCCAGCGCCAACCCCATGCTGGCCGAGCTGATCGGCACTACGCCCACGCTCAAAATCCTGAACAAGCAGGACATTGCCGACCCGGCCCGCACCGCCCTGTGGCTGGCCCACTACAACGCCCTGCCCGGCACCCGCGCCATCGCCCTGGATGCGAGTGAGACCGCGCCCGCCCAGCGCCTCATCCCCGCCTGCCGCCTGCTGGCCCCGCTGCGCGGCGGCATGGTCAAGCCCATGCGGGTGCTGATTTGCGGCGTGCCCAACGTGGGCAAGTCCACCCTGATCAACACGTTGAAGGGCAAGCGGGCCGCCAAGACCGGCGACGAGGCCGGCATCACCAAGCTGGAGCAGCGCATCGTGCTGGCCGACGACTTCTATGCCTACGACACGCCCGGCATGCTGTGGCCGCGCATCATCGTCGAGCAAAGCGGCTACCACCTGGCCGCCTGCGGCTCGATTGGCCGCAATGCGTTTGACGAGGAAGAAGTAGCGCTGGAGCTGCTGCTGATTCTGCAAAAGCATTACGCCGGTCAGGTGGAAGAACGCTACAAGCTCGACCCCATCCTGGGCCTCACCGACATCGGCGTGCTCACCGAGATCGCCCGCAAACGTGGTGGCCTGCTGGGCGGTGGCAAGGTCAATTTGCAAAAAGCCGCTGAGATCGTGCTCACCGAATTCCGCTCTGCCACCCTGGGCCGCGTGACGTTGGAAACCCCAGAAGAATTCGCCCAATGGCTGGCAGTGGGCCAGGCTGCCGATGCTGCGCGCCAGGCCAAGAAGGACAACCGCAAAAACAAGAAATCCGCCGCACCAGAGTCCGCCGAATCCGCCGAGTAAGGTCCAAACGCCATAACGTCAAAAAGCCGTTGGGTTTGCACCCAACGGCTTTTCTAGTTATTTGCTTTTTAAGCCAACCCGATCAGGCTGGCGGTCGTTCGATTAGAACTTGTGGTTGATACCAACCAAAGCGATGTCGTGCTTCTTGGTGGTAACGCCAGCAGAAGTCTTGGCGTTGTCAGCCTCAAAGCCAGCGTAAATGGTGCTGCGCTTGGACAAGGCGTACTTGGCGCCCAGGCCCCAGCCCTTGCGCTTTTCGCTGCCGGCAGTGGCGTTGTTCTTGGACTGAGCGTAGCTGCCCGACAGAGTCAGAGCTGCGCCGACAGGAACGTCCACACCCAACTGGTAGTCGGTTGCGTCGGAGTCGTTCACGTTGCCCATGTTTTCAGCCTTGCCGTAGGTACCCAGCAGTTTTGCAACGCCCAGGTCATAGGAAGCGCCCAAACGCAGGAACTTCTTGGCAATCACAGCACCGGTGGTTTTTTCGGTCTGGTAACCCAGATGCGCAGCCACGGGGCCATTAGCGTAAGCAACGAAGCCGCTTGCAACAGAGCCAGCACCGACGGTAGCCGATTTGTTTTCACCCAGGCTGTAGCTGACTGCAGCGGTCAGGCCGCTGAAGTTAGGCGTAGCGTAATAGAAGGTGTTACCAGGACGCGATGTGAAGCCAGTGCTCTTGAACACGGAGTTCATGGGCGACAGCAGCGAATCCCACACTGCATTGGAAGCACCGCTCACGTCATCAAACGCGGTGGTGGTCAGGCCCAAACGGGTCTCACCGAAACCACCAGCCAAACCAACCCATGCCTGACGCGCAAATGCGGCAGGTGTAGCAGGTGTGGTGGCTGCAAAACCGGGAACCGCTTTGGCAGTGCCGTCGTCAGCATTGAAACCTTGTTCCAACTTGAAGTTGGCAGTCAAACCGCCACCCAGATCTTCGGAACCGCGCAGGCCCCAACGCGAAGTGTTCACGTTGCCGCTTTTGACCAAAGCTTGGCGAACGCCAGTGGTAACACCAGCAGCCGTGGTGGCAGTCTTTTCGCTGGCCAGGTTCAGGTCAACAATACCGTACAGGGTCACGGAAGATTGAGCCATGGCAGCGCCGGAAGCGGCGATAACTGCCAAAGCGATCAGGGATTTTTTCATTCAAATATCTCCAAAGATTGAAAAGTGTCGGGTTCGCAGTCTTGCTGCCACCTCGACGGTACTTCTTGGTCAGAAGCTGCCGCGATTACACCAGACGGTTTATAAACATTAGGTGAATAGCTTGTCACAATTCAGCATATGTTGAATTAAAACAACGATTTTTACCCCGTTTTTGCACTAACCACGGCCCGTGCGGCAACAAAGTAACCAACCAGTAACTTCGACCAATTCTGTTACACACTCCACTTGCGGGTGTTGTAACTTTGCCAACGGGAAACACAATAGACACGCGGAATAAGCCTTGCTGCCCGAGGAGAAGAGCGGGCACACAGGGTTTCTACCCGTAAAAAAAGTCGCACGCGCGACCAGTATCCACATGCAATTTGGCAACATGCAGGCTCACGCAGCTTGGTGAACGCATCAAGTTCGCTATGAAAAAAGCAGCACGACTGCGCTATTTTGAGAATTACTTTGGAGCACGTATGAAGAAGATGACTTTGGTTTCTGTAGCCGCATTGGGCTGCCTCGCCACGACGGCCATGGCACAGGGATCCGCCGCCACCAGCGTTACGCTGTACGGCATTGCCGATGCAGGCATCAACCACGTGACTGGACTGAAGCAGGGCTCCGTGACCCAACTGGCCAGCGGCATCATGGAGGGCTCGCGCTGGGGCCTCAAAGGCAATGAAGAGTTGGGCGGCGGATACAAGGCCATCTTCACACTGGAGAGCCGGGTAGAGCTGGATACGGGCGCGTCCTACAACACCACGGCATCGGGCTCGCAGTTGCCAGACCGGGTTTCGTTTGCCAACCAGATGGGTTTGACATCGGCCAGCCCCCAGGTCCAAGCCCTGTACCAGGGTTTGGTGGCGGGTGCAGGTGCCGTGATCGGTTCCAGCTTGGGCGTGAATGTCCGCGAAAAAAATGTGTTTGACCGGCAGCTCTATGTCGGCCTGGTGACCCCCGTGGGTGCCATCACGGCGGGCCGCCAGTACACCCCTGGTTATTTGGCGGTAGGTGCGTTTGACTCGATGCACACCGAGTCCAGCTTGGCCGTAGGCCAACTGGTGGCTGTACCGGTATCTTTCACGATCCGTACCAGCAACTCGGTGCAGTACGCCATCAAAACGGGGGGACTCACCGCCACCGCCATGTATGCCTTCGGCGAAGTCGCTGGTAACAACTCCGCAGGCCGATTGCTGGGCGCCATGGCGATGTACAAGGGCGATGGTTATGGCTTTGGTGCAGGCTACAACACCCAAAAGAACGAACTCGGCCAGAAGTCGCTCACCAATGCGATTTTGGGCGCATCGGTGGACATCGGCCCCGGCGTTCTGAGTGCTGTTGCGGCCAATATCAAGGATGACAATCCTGCGGGCTTGTCTGGAATTGCCGCGGCCCTAACTCCTGGCGCAGTTCAAAATGCAGGCCCTGTCCTTGGTCCCGTACTGGCTCTGCAGGTACAGAACGCCTTCATCACTAACTTCAAACAGGACTCCAATGTGTTCCACATTGGCTACCGCATGACCATGGGTGCCAACACCGTCACCATGGCGTACAACACCATGAACGACAAAACGGCAGCCAATGCCGACCGTGCCTCGTATGGTGTGGCCTATACCTATGCGCTGTCCAAGCGCACCGACCTGAACGCGGTGCTCACCCACTTCAACAACAAGAAAACCTCGCAGCTGGCACCTGGCGGCAACGGTTTTCTGGGTGGCGTGACGCGTGCGGCAGGTGTGGATTCCAACAACGTGGCCTTCGGCATCCGCCACCGCTTCTGATACACCAGCCTGAAGGGCCGCTGCTGAAAAAGTCCTCCCCCGCGGAGGACTTTTTTTTGGGCGACTATCAGCGGGCGGGCTTGCTTTACAGTGCCAACATGTCTTCATCCCGCCCACACATTCCTTTGCCCCGCCTTCCCACGCTAGACCAGCTCTGCCGCGCGGCAGACACCGCACTGCGCACGGTTTTCACCCAGCCGCACGCCAGCCGCAGCTGCCCGACGGTGCCCGAGCGCACCACCGAACTCAGCCCAGCCGACAAAATCCATGCAGGTGGCTTGATGCGGGTCAACCATGTGGGCGAAGTGTGCGCCCAGGCGCTGTACACCGCGCAGGCGCTGGTCACCCACAGCCCCACGCTGCGCAGCCACTTTTTGCATGCCGCCGATGAAGAAACCGACCACCTGGCCTGGACGCGCCAGCGTCTGGACGAGCTAGGCAGTCACCCTAGCATGTTGAATCCCCTGTGGTACGCCGGAGCTTTTGGCCTGGGGCTGGCCGCCGGTCAGCTGGGTGGCGACCGCTGGAGCCTGGGCTTTGTGGTGGAAACCGAAAACCAGGTGGCCGCACACCTGCAAAGCCATCTGGAGCACCTGCCCGCCGACGACCACGCCTCGCGCGCCATCGTGGTGCAGATGAAGGACGACGAAGAACGCCACGCGCAACAAGCGTCGCTGGCCGGTGCGCTGGACCTGCCCGCGCCCGTCAAAACCCTGATGACCCTGGCGGCCAAGGTGATGACCACCGTGGCCTACAAAATTTAATAGTACTTACGCAGCGCCCCTGTAGCACCCTTCGGGCTTAAAGGGGGAACTTGCGTAAGTCCTGTTTAAGCGGCTTCGACCAGATCAAAGCTCGTCGTGATTTCGGCCGTCTTGCCCAGCATGATGGTGGCCGAGCAGTACTTGTCGTGGCTCATGGCGATGGCGCGCTCAACCGCCACGGCGGGAATGCCCTTGCCGGTTACGGTGAAATGCATGTTGATCTTGGTAAACACCTTGGGATCGACCTCGGCGCGCTCGGACACCAGCTTGACCGAGCAGCCGCGCACATCGTGGCGGCCACGCTTCAAAATCAGCACCACGTCATAGGCCGTGCAGCCGCCGGTGCCTGCCAGCAGGGTTTCCATCGGGCGCGGGGCCAGGTTCTGGCCACCGTTCTCGGGCTTGACCGCGTCGGGCGCGCCGTCCATGGCCAAGGTGTGGCCGCTGCCGGTTTCGGCAATAAAACCCATGCCCGAACGGGTGCCCGCTGCGCCGGTCCAACTGACTGTGCATTCCATGCTGCTGACTTTCTTTAACAAAATTACGGAAGTAAAGAGCCGATTCTGCCCGCGATGCCAACTTGTTCACGCTTTTCGCCACACCGAACGTGCTGCATCGCAACATCACTAAGGGAAAACGATTACAATTAACCCATCGTAGCAAAGTTACTTTGTTACCCCGGTTGTCTCCTCCACCCTCTGAAAAGGTGGATTTAAGCCCCGAGTCGCAAGACTTGGGGCTTTTTTTATGCCTTTTCAGAACAGTTTGGGCCGCCCCTTATCATCCTAGGCCCAGGAGAACCCATGACAACCGCACCCGCCAAGCTTGTAAAGGCCCCCAAGCCGCTCACCCCCGCCGACTATCTGAAGAAGATTCTGACCGCCCGCGTCTACGATGTGGCGATTGAAACTGCGCTGGAACCCGCCCGCAACTTGAGCCTGCGACTGAACAACACCGTGCTGCTCAAGCGCGAAGACACGCAGCCGGTCTTCAGCTTCAAGCTGCGCGGCGCGTACAACAAGATGGCGCACCTGACCCCCGCGCAGCTCAAGAAAGGCGTGATTTGCGCCTCGGCCGGTAACCACGCCCAGGGCGTGGCCATGAGCGCCCGCAAGCTGGATGCCCGCGCGGTCATCGTGATGCCCACCACCACACCCCAGCTCAAGGTGGATGCCGTGGCGGCACTGGGCGGCGAAGTGGTGCTGTTTGGCGATAGCTACACCGATGCCTACAACCACTCGTTGCAGCTGCAAAAAAAGCAGGGGCTGACCTTTGTGCACCCCTTTGACGACCCGGACGTGATCGCGGGCCAGGGCACGATTGCCATGGAAATTCTGCGCCAGTTGCAAAGCCTGGGCTCGCAGAAGCTGGACGCGGTGTTTGTGGCCATCGGCGGCGGCGGCCTGATCTCTGGCGTGGCCAACTACATCAAGGCGGTGCGGCCCGAGATCAAGGTGATCGGCGTGCAGACCGAAGACTCGGACGCGATGCTGCAGTCCGTCAAAGCCAAGAAGCGCGTCACCCTGGCCGATGTGGGCCTGTTTGCCGACGGCACCGCCGTGAAGCTGGTGGGCGAAGAAACCTTCCGCGTGGCACGCGGCCTGGTGGACGACTACATCACCGTAGACACCGATGCCGTGTGCGCCGCCATCAAGGACGTGTTTGTCGACACCCGCAGCATCGTCGAGCCCTCGGGCGCGATGGCGGTGGCGGCCGTGAAACAGTACGTGGCCAAGCACAAAACCAAGGGCGAAACCTACGCGGCCATTTTGTGCGGTGCCAACATGAACTTCGACCGTCTGCGCTTTGTGGCCGAGCGGGCCGAGGTGGGCGAGGAGCGCGAGGCCCTGTTCGCCGTGACCGTGCCCGAAGAGCGCGGCAGCTTCAAAAAGTTTTGCGGCGTAATTGCCGAGCTGCCCGGCGGCCCGCGCAATGTGACCGAGTTCAGCTACCGCATCAACGACGCGGCCAAGGCCCATGTGTTTGTCGGCCTGACCACCCAGGCCAAGGGCGAGTCAGCCAAGATCGCCGCCAATTTCAGCAAGCAGGGCTTCCAGGCGCTGGACCTGACGCACGACGAGCTGGCCAAGGAGCACATCCGCCACATGGTGGGCGGCCACTCCACGCTGGCCAAAGACGAACGCCTGCTGCGCTTCATCTTCCCCGAGCGGCCCGGTGCGCTGCTGAAGTTTCTGACCCTGCTGCGCCCGGGCTGGAACATCAGCCTGTTCCATTACCGCAACCAGGGCGCGGACTATGGCCGCATCCTGGTTGGCATTCAGGTGCCCAAGGCCGACGACAAGGCCTTTGCCAAGTTCCTGGACGCGCTGGACTACCCCTGCATCGAAGAAACCCTGAACCCGGTGTACCGGTTGTTCCTGCAAAGCTAACCCCCCACCCATGGACGGCATTCGCCACTACCTGCTGGCCGTCCAGTTCTTCACCCGCATCCCGGTGACCGGGCGGCTGGCGGCCTGGGTGGGCTACAGCCCGGCCATGCTGCGGGCCAGCGCGGCGCACTTTCCCGGTGTGGGCTGGCTGGTGGCGCTGGTGGCGTGCACCGTGGCAGCCCTCAGCGGCACGCTGCTGCACGGGCGGGTGGGCAGCGCCCTGGTGACGGCGGTGCTGTGCACCATTGCCACCGTGCTGCTCACTGGCGGCTTCCACGAAGACGGCCTGGCCGACGTAGCCGATGGCCTGGGCGGCTTCGTTCCGCGCGAGCGGGCGCTGGACATCATGAAAGACTCGCGCGTCGGCGCATACGGCGCAATGGCGCTGGTGCTGGCGCTGACCGCCAAGATCGCGCTGCTGGCCCTGCTGGACGCAAGCAGCGGCACGGCCCTGCTGGCGGCGCTGGTGGGCGGCCACGTGTGGTCGCGCTTTTGCCCGCTGGTGCTGGTGCGCCTGCTGCCGCACGTGGGTGACACCGCCACCTCCAAGAGCAAGCCGCTAGCCGACCAGATCAGCCGCCGCGCGCTGGCGGTGGCATTTTTATGGTGTTTGATGCCGTTTGCGCTGGTTTTATGGGCGCAAGCAGCTGCGTTTTTAATAGCAGGCGTATTGGCCAGCCTGCTGGCCCTGGCCTGGATGGGGCGGATGTTCCAGCGGCGGCTGCAGGGCTTTACCGGTGACTGCCTGGGGGCTACGCAGCAGGTTTGCGAGATTGCGTTCTACCTGGGTGCGGCGATAGCGCTATGACACTCTGGCTGGCCCGGCACGCCCAGCCGCTGGTAGAGCCGGGCATTTGCTACGGCGCGCTGGATGTGGCGGCGGATGGCCCGGCCACGCAGGTCGCGGCGGAAAAACTGGCGGCAGCACTGCCGCCAGGTATCGCTGTCCACAGTTCGCCGCTACAAAGATGTGAGCTGCTAGCGCAGGTACTGTATGCGCTAAGACCCGATTTGATCCCTATTTTTGACCCTCGCCTGCGCGAAATGGACTTTGGCCGCTGGGAAGGCCAGCACTGGGATGCCATCGGCCAGCCCGCGCTGGAAGCCTGGACGAACAATTTCTCCCGGTACCGGCCTGGCGGCGGTGAATCGGTGCAGATGTTCATGCAGCGGGTGGCGGCGGCCTGGGATGCGGTGGGCACCCAGCACGCGCTGTGGATTACCCATGCGGGGGTGGTGCGGGCCTGCCGCTTGCTGGCCGGGGGCACACGCACCATCGACCGAGCCGACCAGTGGCCGCACGCAGCCCCCGGCTACGGCGAGTGGCTTACTTTCGAACCGGCAGTTCCAGCGCAAACGCCGCCGGGCCGTCCAGCCGCGTAGCCAGCTCGGCCCGGCGCGGGGCCACGGATTGCAACAGCAGATTACCGTCCACCACGCTGCCCACCCGGAAGGGCTTGGGTGGCAGGCCATCCACCGAGATGAGCGCCGCGCCGCGGTGACCCCCGCCGGCCACCACGCCCGACAGCACAAACCGGGTCGATGGATTGACCATGGTTTCGGAAGCCATGTCCTGCGGCACGGCACCCAGCACGCGGGCCACGGCGGCGGTGTCGATGGGTGCCAGCATCTGCGTGGACACGGCGGTCTGCGGACCAGCGGCATCGGCGGTGGACTTCAGCCCCCAGTACGCCGCACTGGCCAGCGCCAAAGCCCAGACCACAAAAGTCACCAGCCGGGGTGCCCAGCGGGATGTAAGGGAATCGGATGAGTTCAGTAACATGGATTGATTATCATCGCTGCCCATGACACACCACAGACCATCTACCCGGACTTTTACGCGCCGTTTTCTGCACCAAGGCTTTACCCTGATCGAACTGATGGTGGTGCTGGTGATCATCGGCGTGCTGGCCGCGCTGATCGTGCCCAATGTGCTGGAGCGTGCCGACGACGCGCGTGGCACCGCCGCCAAAACCGACGTGAACAACCTCATGCAAGCCCTGAAGCTGTACCGGCTGGACAACCAGCGCTACCCCAGCGCCGAGCAAGGCCTGCAGGCGCTGGTGGCCAAGCCCAGTACCAACCCGGTGCCGCCCAACTGGAAGCCCTACGTCGAGAAGCTGCCCAACGACCCCTGGAGCCGCCCCTACCAGTACCTGAACCCCGGCGTGCAAGGCGAGATCGACGTGATGTCCTTCGGTGCCGACGGCCAGCCCGGCGGCGAGGGTAAGAATGCCGACATCGGCAGCTGGCAATAGCTTGCGAATTCCCCGGCTAGCGCTAGCACACGCTGTTGGTGACCGCCCGCCCCCACCCCATCCCTCCCCCGAAGAGGGAGGGGGCCATGCGGGGCTAGGCCGTCCTCCCTCCCCTTCCGGGGGAGGGTCGGGGTGGGGGCTGGATGTTCGGGCTCGCGGCTTCACGCTGCTGGAGCTGCTGGTAGTAGTCGCCATCATCGCCATCGCCAGTGCAGGCGTAGCCTTTGCGCTGCGCGACAACAGCCAGACCCTGCTGGAGCGCGACGCGGCGCGGCTGGCCGCCTTGTTTGAATCGGCCCGAGCCCAGTCGCGGGCCACCGGCGTGCCGGTGCGCTGGCGGCCCACGCCCGAGGGCTTTGTATTTGACGGCCTGCCCGCAAAAACCTTGCCCAACCGCTGGCTGGGCCATGACACAGTGGCACGCGAAACCGCCCCCGTGCTGCTGGGCCCCGAGCCGGTGATTGGCCGCCAGGCCATCGTGTTGCAGTCCATCAGCCAGCCCAGCCAGGCCCTGCGCATCGCCACCGACGGTGCACGGCCCTTCACGGTGCAGCCGGTTACCCCATGAAGGCACGCGGCTTTACCCTGATCGAAGTGCTGGTGGCCCTGGCCATCGTGTCGATCGCGCTGATCGCCGGGCTGCAGGCCACCCAGGCGCTGACCACCAACGCCACCCGCCAGACCGATGTGCTGCTGGCCCATTTGTGCGCCGAAAACCAGCTCATCGCCATGCGCCTGTCGGCCCAGATGCCCAGCGTGGGCGACAGCACCCAGCAGTGCGAACAGGCAGGCCACGTCTACGAGGTGCGCCTGAACGTGCTGCCCACGCCCAACCCCAGCTTTCGGCGCATCGATGCGCAGGTGTTTGACGGCACATCGCCCATCTTGCGTTTGTCTACCATCGTCGGGCGGTTTTAATGCAGCGGCAAAAAGGCTTCACTTTGATCGAGCTACTGGTGGCGCTGATGGTGATGGCGCTGCTGGCGGTGCTGAGCTGGCGCGGACTGGACGGCATGACCCGGGCGCAAAGTCAAACCAAGCAGCGCGCCGACGAAGTGCTGACCCTGCAGGCCGGCGTGGGCCAGTGGACGGCCGACCTGGATGCCCTGCTGGAGCAGCCCAACACCCCCGCCCTCGACTGGGACGGACGCGGCCTGCGGCTCACCCGGCGCAGCAGCGACCCGCAGGCTACCGGCGCGCTGGTGGTGGCCTGGACGCGGCGCAGCGTGGACGGCACCGACCAATGGCTGCGCTGGCAGTCGCCCCCGGTGCACAGCCGCACCGAGCTGGCCCAGGCCTGGAGCAACGCGGCCCTGTGGGCGCAAAACCCCGGCGAGGAGGCCCGGCGCGCCGAGGTCACCCTCACCCCGCTGGCCGACTGGCGCATCTTCTACTACCGCGATGGTGCCTGGAGCAACCCGCTGTCCAGCGCGGCCCCCACCGCCGCCACGGTGGGCACGCCCACCGACACCAGCATCCCCGACGGCGTGCGCCTGGTGCTGACGCTGCCACCTGGCCAGGCCCTGGCCGGGGTGATCACCCACGACTGGAACAAACCCACGCTGGGCGGCGGCAAGTCATGAAGCCCAGTTTTTTATATAAGAAATCGGCCTCCAGCGCTTATTCCATAAGCGCATCAAGCTATAATTTAAATAGCAAACACACCCAACGCGGCGCGGCCCTGCTGATGGCCATGCTGACCGTCACCCTGGTCGCCACCCTGGCTGCAGCCTCGCTGTGGCAGCAGTGGCGCAGCGTGGAGGTGGAGGCGGCAGAGCGCCAACGGGTGCAGTCCGGCTGGGTGCTGACCGGCGCGCTCGACTGGGCCCGGCTGATCCTGCGCGAAGACGGACGCTCCGGCGGGGCCGACCACCTGGCCGAGCCCTGGGCCGTGCCGCTGCAAGAGTCCCGCCTGTCCACCTTTTTGGCTGCCGACCGCAACAACACCGGTGGCATGGACAGCGACGAGCAGCTGGACGCGTTTTTGTCGGGCCAGATCACCGACATGCAGTCGCGCCTGAACCTCGCCAACCTGGTGCAGGAAAGCAAGATCTCCGAAGTCTCCCTGGCCGCCTTTGGCCGCCTGTTCGAACTGCTGAACCTGCCGCCGCTGGAGCTCACACTGCTCAGCACCCAGTTGCAGCTGGCCAAAGACACCCGCAATGCCCGCAACACCGAGGCCACCGTACCGCTGATGCCGCGCAGTGCGGCACAACTCGGCTGGCTGGGCCTGTCGCCCGCCACCGTGGCGGCGCTGCAGCCCTACGTCACCATCCTGCCGGTGGCCACCCCCGTCAACCTGAACACGGCCAGCGCCGAGGTGCTGGTGGCCAGCGTGCCCAAGCTGAGCATGGCCGATGCCCAAAAGCTGGTGGCGGCCCGGGCCAGCAAATTCTTTAGCAGCACCTCCGATGCCCACGCCATCCTGAACCAGCCCAGCATCGTCTTCACTGCCAGCGAACACAGCGTCTCGACCAGCTATTTCGAAGTGCTGGGCCGCCTGCGCCTGGGCCCTACCACCGTATTGGAACGCTCCCTGGTACAGCGCGACGGCACCAATGTGCGCACGCTGTGGCGCGAGCGGGCAGTGGCCGATCCGGCTGGCCAGGCGCAGCCCTGAGAACACGTTCTAAGCCCGTACGCAGCTACCTACAATGCCTCACCCATGAGCACCCTGATCGTCCTCCTTCCCCTGGAACCTGCCACCGGCATGTTCGACTACGTGCTCACCTCCGATGGCCGCAGCGCAGGCGGCCACGACCGCGCGCCCGTCGCCCTGCTGCCGCGCAGCACCGAGCTGGTGGCCGTGGTGCCCGCGCAGGCCTTGTCGTGGCACCAGGTCACCCTGCCTAAAGGCAGCCTGAAGCAAGGCAGCCTGGGTGGTGCCATCGACTCGCCCCGGCTGCGCGCCGTGCTCGACGGCCTGCTGGAAGACCGCCTGCTGGAAGAACCCGCCGAGCTGCACTTTGCGCTGCAGCCCGAAGCCCCCACCGACGGCCCGGTGTGGGTGGCGGCCTGCAACCGCACCTGGCTGCGCGCCGCGCTGGCCGTGCTGGAAGCCGCCAAGCGCCCGGTGGCCCGCATCGTGCCCGAATGCGCCCCCGACGGCCTGCGCCTGCAGGTGCTGGGCACGCCCGAACAGCCACAACTGCTCAGCACCAGCCCCCAGGGGGTCAGCCTGCTGCCGTTGAGCGCCACCACCCTGGCCATGGCCCAGGCCTCACACGCCGCCCACACCGAGCCGGTGGAGCTGGTGGCCGAACCCGCCGTGGCCGCGCTGGCCGAACAACTGGCGCAGCGCCCGGTGGCCTTGCAGCAAAGCGCCGACCGCTGGCTGACCTCGGCCCGCGGGCGCTGGGACCTGGCGCAGTTCGACCTGAGCAACTCCACCCGCAGCCGCGCCTGGAAAGGCCTGGCTGCACAGGCCACCGTGTGGCTACAGGCACCGCAATGGCGCGCCGCCCGCTGGGGTCTGGCCCTGCTGCTGCTGGCCCAGATCGTCGGCCTGAACGCCTGGGCCTGGAAGGAAAGCAGCAGCCTGCAAGCCAAGCGCAGCACTCTGACGCACACCCTCACGCAAACCTTCCCCGGCGTGAAAGTGGTGGTCGATGCACCGGTGCAAATGGCCCGTGAAATGGTGCTGCTGCGCCAGACCGCCGGGGCCACCTCGCCCCGCGACCTGGAGGCCATGCTCAGCGCCCTGGGCAACACCCTGCCACCCCAGCAAGCCGCCACCGCGCTGGACTTTGCCTCCGGCGAGGCCCGCATCAAAGGCCTGCCCACCAGCAACGACCCCGGCATCGCCCAGAACCTGCGCACCCAGGGCTACAGCCTGCGCGCCGAGGGCAACCTGACCATCCTGCAACCCGCTGCACTGTCGGCTACCGGAGCCGCCCCATGAAGCTGCCTGCATCCATCCGCCCGCATTGGGACAGCCTGGCCCCGCGCGAACGCCGCAGCGTGCAGGCGGCACTGGCCCTGGTGGCCCTGGCCCTGCTATGGTGGCTGGGCATAGGCCCGGCCCTGCACACGCTGCGGGCCGCCGATGCCCAGCACCGCAGCCTGGACGCGCAGTTGCAAAGCATGCGCAGCCTGCAGGCCGAAGCCCAGGCACTGCAAGCCCAGCCCAAACTCAGTTTTGACGATGCCCTGAAGGCGGTGGAGCTGGCCGTGAAGTCCGAGCTGGGTGGCAGCGGCCAGATCAACGTGACCGGCGAGCGCGTCACCGTGAGCCTGAAAAACACCCCGGCCGACGCGCTGGCCCGCTGGCTGGCCCAGGTGCGCATCAACGCCCGCGCCCTGCCCACCGAGGCCCGGCTGGTACGCGCCCCGGCGCAGCCCAGCGGCCTGCCCGTCACCACCTGGGACGGCTCGCTGGTGCTGACCCTGCCCAGCAACCGCTGATGCGCCGCATAACGACTCACGTTGCAAACACCCCCTGGCGCTGGGCCTGGGCCGGTGGCCTGCTGGGCCTGGCCCTGGCCGTGCTGCTGTGCGCCCCGGCGCGCTGGCTGGCCGCTGCGGTGGCCCAGGCCAGCCAGGGCCAGGTGCAACTGGCCGACCCGCGCGGCACGGTGTGGGACGGTTCGGCCCAGCTGGTGCTGTCCGGGGGCGAAGGCAGCCGGGACCGCACCGCCCTGCCCGAGCGCCTGCGCTGGCAGATCCGCCCGGCCATGGATGGGCTGCGCACCTCTTTGCTGGCCGACTGCTGCATGGCCCAGCCCCTGCAAGTGCACGCCCAACCGCACTGGGGCGGCGCACACCTGGCGCTGACCGACAGTCAATCGCACTGGCCCGCGCCCCTGCTGGCCGGCCTGGGCGCACCCTGGAACACGCTGCAGCCCGAGGGCACGCTGACCCTGAGCACCCAGGGCCTGGTACTGGACTGGAACGCGGGCCGCATGGTGCTGGCCGGCCAGGCGCGGCTGGAAGCCATCGACATGGCATCGCGCCTGTCTACCCTGAAACCCATGGGCAGCTACCGGCTGACGCTGACCGGCGGCAGCCCCAGTACCGTACAACTCGAAACCCTGGGCGGCAGCCTGCAGCTCATTGGCAGCGGCCAGTGGGTGGGCGCGCGGCTGCGCTTTGAAGGCACGGCCACCGCCGCCCCCGAGCGGGTGGATGCCTTGTCCAATCTTCTCAATATCATCGGGCGGCGCGATGGCGCGCGCGCCACCATCAAAGTAGGTTGATTCCATGCCCATGCACTCCCCCTCCCGCATCCCATTTGCTATGCAAACAATAGCTGCTTGCGCTCTATTGGTAAGCGCTGGAGCCCTATTTCCTTTGAATGTGCAGGCCCAGCCGCAAGCCGCCACCCCCAAACGCGGCGAGCCGGTGACGCTGAACTTCGCCAACGCCGAGATCGAGTCCGTGGCCCGCACCATGGCGGTGATCACCGGGCGCAATGTGGTGGTGGACCCGCGCGTCAAGGGCACCATGACGCTGAGCACCGACAACGCGGTCTCGCCCGCCGTGGCCTACAACCAGTTTTTGTCGGCGCTGCGCCTGCAGGGCTTTACCGTGGTGCAGTCTGCCGGACTGGACAAGGTGGTGCCCGAGGCCGACGCCAAGCTGCAGCCCGGCCCGGTCACGCTAGGCGACAACAACGCAGTGGTGGGCAGCCAGATCGTCACCCAGATCTTCAAGCTCAACTATGAATCCGCCGCCAACCTGGTGCCGGTGCTGCGCCCGCTGATCAGCCCCAACAACACCATCAACCTGAACCCCGGCAACAATTCGCTGGTCATCACCGACTACGCCGACAACCTGCGCCGCATTGGCCGCATCATCGCGGCGATGGACGTGTCCAACGCCACCGATGTGGAGATCATTCCGCTGCGCCACGCGGTGGCGGGCGACCTGGTGCCGCTGCTGAGCAAACTGGTCGAATCCGGCAGCAGCAGCGGGGGCGCCGTAGCCCCGGGGCAGAGCGACAGCTCGTTCAAAACCACCATGCTGGCCGAGCCACGCAGCAACGCCGTGATCCTGCGTGCCGCCAACCCGGCCCGGGTCTCGCTGGTCAAGTCGCTGATCGCCAAGCTCGACCAACCCACCATGAACGGCGTGAACGGCGACGCGGGCAATATCTACGTGGTCTACCTGAAGAACGCCGATGCCACCAAGCTGGCTACCACCCTGCGTGCGGCCATGAGCGGCGAGGCAAGGAGCAGTACCGGCGGCAGCAGCGGCAGCTCCAGCAGCAGCGCCAACCCCCTCAGCAGCCTGAGCCCGACCAGCAGCTCGGCATCCGGCAGCAGCGCTACCAGCAGTGCCAGCACCGCTGCTTTAAGCGGCACCACCAGCAACCAGCCGTCCACTGGCGGCCAGATCCAGGCCGATCCCAGCACCAATTCACTGATCATCACCGCGCCCGAGCCGCAGTACCGCCAGCTGCGCGCCGTGATCGACAAGCTCGATGGCCGCCGCGCCCAGGTGCTGGTAGAGAGCCTGATCGTGGAAGTCAACAGCGACAAATCGGCCGAGTTCGGCATCCAGTGGCAGGGCGTGCTGGGCAATGTGGGCCTGGGCACCAACTTCGGCAGCGGCACCAGCAACCTGGCCACGCTGGCCGCCAGCATTGCCACCGGCACCGTCACCACCCTCAGCAGCGGCCTGAACCTGGGCGTGGCCAGCAAGGTGGGCGGCACCTATGTGCTGGGCGCATTGGCCCGGCTGATGGACAAGACCGGCACGGGCAATGTCTTGTCCACCCCCAATCTGCTGACCCTGGACAACGAAGAGGCCAAGATCGTCATCGGCCAGAACGTGCCCTTTGTCACCGGCACCTACACCAGCACCAGCTCCACCACCACGGCCAACCCGTTCCAGACCATCGAGCGCAAAGACGTGGGCCTGACCTTGCGCGTGCGCCCGCAGATTAATGAGAACGGCACGGTGAAGATGGCCATTTACCAGGAAGTGTCCAGCGTGGACCCGTCTACCCGGAGCAACAGCAACGGCCCCACCACCAACAAGCGCTCCATCGAGTCCAATGTCCTGGTCGAAGACGGCTCCATCGTGGTGCTGGGCGGCCTGCTGCAAGACACCTACGGCGGCGGCGTGGAAAAAGTGCCCCTGCTGGGCGACGTGCCCTACCTGGGCAACTTCTTCAAGAGCGAAAACCGCAGCCGTGTGAAGACCAATCTGATGGTTTTTTTGCGCCCCATCGTGGTCCGCGACGCGGACACCAGCGACACCTTGGCCTCGGACCGCTACGACATGATGCGCGTACAGCAACAAGGCATGAAACCGACCCCGCACCCCATGCTGTCCGCCGTGCCCACGGCCAATGAACTGCCCGAACTGGCGGCCACCGAGCGCAAGGCCAGCGTGCCCAAGCCGCTGACCACATTGCCCGCGGACACGACCCCTTGATCCCCGCCTGACCATGCGCCACCCCCTGCCCTACGCCTTCGCCCGCACCCAGCAAATGCTGCTGGAGGACAACCTGGGCGACTTCACCCTGTGGCTGCACCCGGCCAGCGCGTCCTCAGCGTTGAGCGAGGTGATGCGCAAATACCCGGTGCGCCAGATCGAAACCCTGGCCCTGGATGCCCTGCTGCAGCGCATCAGCGCCGCCTACGCCCAGGGCGAGTCCAGCGCCGCGTCGGTGGTCAGCGAGGTCGAGAGCGATGCCGACCTGTCGCGCATGATGCAGGAGCTGCCCGCGGTGGAAGACCTGCTGGAGATGAGCGACGACGCGCCCATCATCCGCATGCTCAACGCCCTGCTGACCCAGGCCGCGCGCGACGGGGCCAGCGACATCCACATCGAACCGTATGAACGCCATTCCAGCGTGCGCTTCCGGGTGGACGGCACGCTGCGCGAGGTGGTGCAGCCCAACCGCGCCCTGCACGCCGCGCTGATTTCGCGCCTGAAGATCATGGCCGACCTGGACATTTCCGAAAAGCGCCTGCCGCAGGATGGCCGCATCAGCCTGCGCATCGGCACCCGGGCGGTGGACGTGCGCGTCAGTACCCTGCCCAGCGCCCATGGCGAGCGCGCCGTGCTGCGCTTGCTGGACAAAAGCGGTGCCAAGCTCACGTTGGAAGCCGTGGGTATGCAGGGCGAGGTGCTGGGCCAGCTGCAAAACCTGATCAACCAGCCGCACGGCATCATTCTGGTGACCGGCCCCACCGGCTCCGGCAAAACCACCACCCTGTACGCCGCCCTGAGCCGCCTGGATGCCAGCAGCAGCAACATCATGACGGTGGAAGACCCGATCGAATACGAGCTGCCCGGCGTGGGCCAGACCCAGGTCAACGCCAAGATCGACCTGACCTTCGCCAAAGCCTTGCGCGCCATCCTGCGCCAAGACCCGGACGTGATCATGATCGGCGAAATCCGCGATTTCGAAACCGCCCAGATCGCCATCCAGGCCTCCCTCACCGGCCACCTGGTACTGGCCACCCTGCACACCAACGATGCCGCCAGCGCGGTGAACCGGCTCATCGACATGGGCGTGGAGCCGTTTTTGCTCAGCTCCACCTTGCTCGGCGTGCTGGCCCAGCGCCTGGTGCGCAAGCTGTGCCCCGTGTGCGCGGGCAAAAACTGCGAAGCCTGCAACCACACCGGCTACCAGGGCCGCACCGGCATCTTCGAGCTGCTGGTCACCAACGATGCCATCCAGGCCCAAATCCACAACCGCGCCTCAGAGGCCGACATCCGCACCGCCGCCCGCACCGCCGGCATGGCCCTGATGCGCGAAGACGGCGAACGCCTGGTGCAGACCGGCATCACCTCGCGTGAAGAGTTGCTGCGGGTGACGCGGGACTGATATGGCCCGCCACACCCCCTTGTCGCCCGCGCCCCCACCCCAACCCTCCCCCGAGTGGGGAGGGAGTGAACCAGGAGCCCGCATGGCCCCCTCCCCCACCGGGGGAGGGTTGGGGTGGGGGCCGGATGCCCTGACCCAAATTCTGAGCATGGGCGAACAGCAGATTGCACAAGGCCGCACCCTCTCTGCCACCCAAGCCGTCGCCCGCATCCGCCAGCGCATTCTGCAAAGCTAAACCCCATGCCCGCCTATTCTTTCGAAGCCATTGATGCCCAAGGCCAGTCCCGCAAAGGCGTGATGGAGGCCGACACGGCCAAGGCTGCGCGTGGCTTGCTGCGCGCGCAGGCGCTGGTGCCGCTGGCGGTTGAGCCGGTGAACGCCAGCGGTACGCAAGGTAGCAAAGGCCTGCGCACCAACTTGTTTGAAAGCCGCGTTTTCAACTCCACCGGGCTGGCGATCTGGACCCGCCAAGTCGCAGGGCTGGTATCCAGCGGCCTGCCGCTGGAGCGGGCCCTCACCGCGCTGACCGACGAGGCCGAGGACGAGCGCCAGCGCAACCTGCTGGCCTCGCTGCGCGCCGAGGTGAACGCGGGTGCCAGCTTTGCCAAGGCGCTGGGCCAGCATCCGCGCGAGTTCTCCGGCATTTATGTGGCCGTGATTGGCGCGGGCGAGCAAAGCGGCAGCCTGGGCCTGGTGCTGGAACGCCTGGCCGACGACCTGGAAGAGCGCCAGGCGCTGCAGTCCAAGCTGATTGGCGCGGCCCTGTACCCGGCCATCGTCACCCTGGTGGCGATTGCCATCGTGCTGTTTCTGGTGGGCTATGTGGTGCCGCAGGTGGCGAATGTGTTTGCCGGGAGCAAGCGCGCCCTACCCTTTCTCACGGTGGCCATGCTGGCCATCAGCGACGTGGTGCGCAACTACGGCTGGGCCATGTTGATTGCTATTATTGTGCTAGCTATTAGCGCGCGTGCTGCCTACGCCAACACCTTATTACGCCAAAAAATAGATGCCGCCTTTTTGAAGCTGCCGCTGCTCGGCCCACTGGCCCGGGGCTACAACGCGGCCCGGTTTGCCGGCACGCTGGCGATGCTGGCCTCGGCGGGCGTGCCGATTTTGAAAGCCCTGCAGGCGGCGGCTGAAACCCTGAACAACACCGCCATGCGCGCCGATGCGCTGGATGCCCTGGTGCTGGTGCGCGAAGGCGCGCCGCTGGCCTCGGCCCTGGCACAGAAGAAGCGCTTCCCCGGTCTGCTGGCCATGTTTGCCCGGCTGGGCGAGCAGACCGGCCAGTTGCCGGTGATGCTGCAGCGCGCCGCCGTGCAGCTCAGCACCGAGGTGCAGCGCCGCGCCATGGCCCTGGCGACGATTCTGGAGCCGCTGCTGATCGTGGCCATGGGCTTGGTGGTCATGCTGATCGTGCTGGCCGTGCTCATGCCCATCATCCAACTCAACCAATTCGCGAAGTAAGCATGCCCATCTCTCTCGACGACAAACTGGTGGTGGCGATTTCCTCGCGCGCCCTGTTCAACCTCGAAGAAGAAAACCGCCTGTTCGATGCGGGCGACGACAAGGCCTACATGCAGCTGCAGTTCGACCGGCTGGACGTGCCCGCCCAACCGGGCGTGGCGTTTTCATTGGTCAAGAAGCTGCTGGCCTTCAACACCCCCGACACCCAGCGGGTCGAGGTGGTGATGCTGTCGCGCAACGACCCAGTCAGCGGCATGCGCATCTTTCGATCTGGTCAGGCGAATGACATCCACCTGGAGCGCGGCGTGTTCACCCAGGGCCGCCCGCCGTTTGGCTACCTGCGGCCCTTGGGCGCGCACCTGTTTTTATCGGCCAACGAAAAGGATGTGCGCGAAGCGCTGGCGCTGGGTTTCCCGGCGGCGCGGGTGCTGACCGAATCGACCCAGGCGGGCAATGCCTTCCCAAATGAAGTGCGCATTGCCTTTGACGGGGATGCGGTGCTGTTCAGCGACGAGGCCGAACGCGTCTACCAGAGCGAGGGGCTGGATGCCTTCCAGCGCCATGAGATCGACAAGGCCGCGGTGCCCCTGCCCGACGGCCCGTTCAAGCCCCTGCTGGCCGCGCTGCACCGCCTGCAAAAGGCCGGTACACCGCACATGCGCATCCGCACCGCCCTGGTCACCGCCCGCAGCGCCCCGGCGCACGAGCGCGCCATCCGCACCCTGATGGACTGGCACATCGAAGTGGACGAGGCCATGTTCCTCGGTGGCCTGCCCAAGGGCGAATTCCTGCGCGAATTCGAACCCGACTTCTTCTTCGACGACCAGACCGGCCACGTCAATTCCGCCGCCCGCCACGTGCCTGCCGGGCATGTGAGCAGCGGCGTGTCCAATCCCGCGAACTAAATCGCCCCCTGCAGGTCCATGCAGGTCCATCCGCCCTGCTTCTCTTTTGAAAAGACCCCATGCGCCTTGCCAACCTGAAAGCCCAGACCGCCCAAGTCTGGAAGCTATCGATCCCGTATTTCCAGTCCGAAGAAAAGTGGAAAGCCCGCGCCCTGCTGGCCTCCATCGTGGCGCTGAACCTGCTGGGGGTCTACCTGCTGGTATTGCTGAACGCATGGAACCAGGTGTTCTACGACGCACTGCAAAACAAGGATGCGGCCGTGTTCTGGCAGCAACTGGGCCGTTTTACCTACATCGCCTTCGCACTCATCATCCTGGCGGTGTACAAGTTTTATCTGACCCAGTTGCTGGAAATGCGCTGGCGTGCCTGGATGACCACGCACTACCTGGCGCGCTGGCTCTCGAACCAGGCGTTCTACAAGATGGAACTGGCCCGCTTTGCCAAGAACAACCCGGAGGCCGGCCCTGACAACCCCGACCAACGCATCCAGGAAGACCTGAACCAGTTCACCAGCCTGACCATCGGCCTGTGCATGGGCGTACTGAATTCGGTGGTCACCCTGGTCAGCTTTGTCGGCATCTTGTGGAAGCTGTCGGGCGAGTTCTCGTTCCACCTGGGCGGCAGCGAATACTTTGTGCCCGGCTTCATGGTCTGGATGGCCCTGCTGTACTGCCTGGCGGGCAGCATCATCACCTTCTACATTGGCCGCCCGCAGATCAAGCTCAATTTCCAGCAGCAACGCGTCGAGGCCGACTTTCGCCACCACATGGTGCGGGTGCGCGAATACAGCGAGTCGATCGCGCTGGACCACGGCGAAAAGGTTGAGCGCGTCCACCTGGACACGCGCTTTGGGGCCGTGCTGGCCAACTACCTGAAGCTGCTGAAAGCCCAAAAGCGCCTGATCTGGTTCAACAGCTTTTTTGGCCAGGCAGCGGTGGTGTTCCCCTTCATCGTGGCGGCACCGCGGTTTTTCAGCGGAGCCATCCAGCTCGGCACGCTGATGCAGATTGCGTCCGCCTTTGGCCGGGTGCAAGACTCGCTGAGCTGGTTTGTCGACAACTACAGCAGCCTGGCCACCTGGCGCGCCACCACCGACCGGCTGACCTCGTTTGAAGAACAAATTCAGGCTCTAGCGCTTATTCCATCGGCGCAATTAGCTATAAATTCAATAGCAAATAACACCCTGGAAGTCCGCGACCTGACGCTGCGCCTGCCCGACGGCAGCATGCTGCTGGACGGTGTCAACCTGCAGGCCCGCCCCGGCGACCATATTTTGCTTAGCGGCCCCTCGGGCAGCGGCAAATCCACGCTGTTCCGGGCGTTTGCCGATATCTGGCCGTTCAGCAGCGGGCAGATTGCGCTGCCCGCCGATGCCATGTTCATCCCCCAGCGCCCCTACTTCCCCGACGGCAGCCTGCGCAGCGCCCTCGCCTACCCGACTGCTGCCAGCGGCTACAGCGACACCGACTTGCGCCAGGCCCTGGTGGACGCGCTACTGCCCCATCTGGCCGACCAACTGGACCAGGAGGCCGCCTGGGGCCAGAAGTTGTCGGGCGGCGAACAGCAGCGGCTGGCGATTGCCCGCGTGCTGCTGAAAAAGCCGCGCTGGATATTTGCCGACGAAGCCACCAGCGCACTGGACGGCCCCGCCGAGAATTTGATCTACCAACGGCTTCTGGCGCAGGTGGAATCAGCACAAGGAGCTATTATTTCAATAGCACATCGACCGGGTGTGGCAGCCTTCCATACCAAGCGCTGGACGCTGGAGCCGCTGCCCGCAGGGAGCGGGACACGCTTCCAGGTCGCGCAGACCGCGATGTAACCAAAAAGCCGCTCTGGGAGCGGCTTTTTTTGTGGAGAGGGGAAACTACACCCCGGTGGTTTTCTTCACGGCAGACGGGTCTTCGTAGGTCAGCGGCCCCTCGCCCAGCTTGTCGGGGTTGAGGGTCTGGTTGGCTACTTGCGCCACATCAACGGCGTTGCCACCGGCCCGCCACAGCTGTTGCAAAAAGTCCAGCAGCTTCTTGGAGATCGGCTCGGGCGGCGGATTCTCGGGCTTCTTTTCCACCGCCTTGGGCGTGGTGGTCCAGTCGGTGGACGGGTCTTTTTCGGTGCTCAGCGGCTGGTTCGGGCCGGGCTCTTTGCCTGCCTCCAGCAGCTTGGCCGCTTTGGCGGCGCTCTCGGGGGACTCGTTTTGCAGGCCATTGTCTGCATTTTGGGCTTTGGCACCGGTATCGGTAGCCACGACTTTCTGGGTGGTTGCAGCGGCCGCACTGGCTTGCACACCACCCACCGCTTTCACCGCCTGGGCGGCCTGCGCCCCCTCGCCCTTGGGCACGGCACGCACTGCCGCACGGGCCAGCTCCGCCGCTTCGAGTTTGGCGATGTCTTCCTGGGTGGCGGAAATGATGAGTTTGACCGATGGGATCGGCTTGCTGGCCGCCTCCACCTTGGTGGTTTCTTCCTGGATGGCCGCCGTCACCGGCGAGGTATCTGGTCCCTGGGTCGCCGCCGTTCCCGCGCCAGAACGCGTGCCAGCCGCAGCGGGCGGCCAGTTCACGGTGCGTTCGACGGGAGGAATTTGCATTGTGTTCACCAGGTAGGGCAGTCTGTAGATACTTTTTTCAGACCTCGTACTGTGGTTAACGGCAGAAATGCAGGGTTATTTAGGGCTATTTCTAAAAATATTTAAAAAACTTTACGTCCAGGCAGGTCGCCTACAAAAAGCGCTCCAGCAACTTGCGCGATCCCCGGTCCAGCGCGGTCATATCGCGCACGCTGAACTGCACGCCCACGCCTGCGGCGATCAGCAGGCCGCTACGGCCCAGGCGGCGGATGTCTTCTTCGGTTTTGAGCACAAAGTCGGTGTCGCCCCGGTCGGTTTCCACCGTCCAGACGCTGGGCGTGGAAAAGGTGGACACGGCCTTGACGCGGCGGATCTCCGGCACAAACTCGCGGGCGGCCAGTTCGTCCACCAGCAGGCCGTGCACGGCGGGCGGCGTGGCGGCCAGGCTGTCGATCCAGACCAGTTCATGGCCCTCGGTGCCCACCAGGGACACGCCTTCGTCGGGTGCAGCCAGCGGAAAGGCACGCACCGGCACCACGCCCTCATGGCGTTCACCAGTGGCTAAAACCAGCACCAGGCGGCCAAAGGCATCGCGCTCGAGTTGGAAATCAGGGGTGCTGTTCATGATCAAGCTCCAGCAGGGTGGGCGGAATGCTCGGCAGGGCGCGACAGGCTCAGGCCCTCGTCTTCGCTCTCGGTACGGCGCAGTTGCGCCTGGTACAGCCGCCAGTAGGCACCTTCGCGGGCCATCAGTTCTTCGTGCGGGCCGACTTCGACCACGCGGCCCCGGTCCATCACCACCAGGCGGTCGGCCTTGCGCAGGGTGGACAGGCGGTGGGCGATGGCAATGGTGGTGCGGCCTTGCACCAGGTTGTCCAGCGCCTTCTGGATTTCGTTTTCGGTTTCGGTGTCCACCGAGGACGTGGCTTCGTCCAAAATCAAAATGCGCGGGTCGATCAGCAGCGCCCGGGCAATCGAGATGCGTTGGCGCTCGCCGCCCGACAGGCCCTGGCCGCGCTCGCCCACCAGCGAGTCGTAGCCCTGCGCCAGGCGCAAGATGAATTCGTGCGCATGGGCGGCGCGGGCGGCAGCCACGATCTCGCGGCGGGTGGCATCGGGCTTACCGTAGGCGATGTTCTCGGCAATGGTGCCAAAGAACAAAAACGGCTCTTGCAGCACCAGGCCGATGTTGCGCCGGTAGTCGGCCACGGCGTAGCGGCGGATGTCGGTGCCGTCCACCTGGATGGAGCCGTCGGTCACGTCGTAGAAGCGGCAAATCAAATTGACCAGCGTGCTCTTGCCCGAGCCGCTGTGGCCCACCAGGCCAATCATTTCGCCGGGGCGGATGACCAAATCCAGCTCACGGATGACGGCGCGGTTGCCGTACCTAAAGCCGATGCGCTTCATCTCGATCTGGCCGCGCATCCCGCGTTCCACCTTGCTCACCGGCACGGGCTGGGTGGGCTCGGGCACGTTGGACACGTGGTCCAGGATGTCAAAAATCCGCTTGGCCCCGGCGGCAGCCTTTTGCGTCACCGACACGATGCGGCTCATCGAGTCCAGCCGGGTGTAGAACCGGCCGATGTAGGCCAGGAATGCAATCAGCACGCCCACGGTGATCTGGCCCTTGCTGACCTGCCAGATACCAAACGCCCAGACCACCAGCAGGCCGATGTCGGTGAGCAGCGACACGGTAGGGGTGAACAGGCTCCAGGTTTTGTTGAGCCGGTCGTTCACCACCAGATTGGCCTGGTTGGCGGCATGGAAGCGGTCGGCCTCACGGCGTTCCTGGGCGAAGGCCTTGACCACGCGGATGCCGGGAATGGTGTCGGCCAGCACATTGGTGACCTCGCCCCAGACCCGGTCGATCTTCTCGAAGCCGGTACGCAGCCGGTCGCGCACCGCGTGGATCATCCAGGCGATGAAGGGCAGCGGCAGCAGGGTGACCAGGGCCAGCCAGGGATTGATGGAGAACAGGATCGCCGAGGTCATCAGCAGCATCAGCACGTCGGTGGCGAAGTCCAACGCGTGCAGCGACAAAAACACCGAGATGCGGTCGGTCTCGGAGCCAATACGGGCGATCAGGTCACCGGTGCGCTTGGCACCAAAGTAGTCCAGCGACAGGCCCAGCAGGTGCTCGAAAGCCGTAGTGCGCAGGTCGGCGGCAATGCGCTCGGACACCAGGGCCAGCAGCCAGGTGCGCACCCAGCCCAGGCTCCAGGCCAGCAGCGCCGAGCCCAGCAGCCCGGCCAGCAGCCACTTCACCTGCGCAATGTCGATCTGTTTACCGCTTTGGAACGGGATCAGCACCTCGTCCATGAGCGGAATCGTCAAATAGGGCGGCACCAGCGTGGCGGCGGTGGAGGCCAGCATCAGCAAGAAGCCGGTGAGCAACTGGCCCTGGTAGGGCTTGGCAAAGCGCCACAGCCGCAGCAGCACCCAGGTGCTGGGCACGGTGTTGAGCTCGCGGGTACAGACGGCGCATTCGTCGCTGTCGGGCGGCAACGGGGCGTGGCAGGTGGGGCACTGGCCGGGTTCGTCCAGGTTGGCTTCCACCGGCTTCAGGCGGTGCTCGAACGATTTGACCAGCTTGAGCGCCTGGGCATCAGCCCCCAGGGTGTAGCGCCAGCGGGCCAACCGGGTGTGGGCGTTGTGCAGCTCCAGCGTACCCACACCGGCGTGGTCGAAGTGGCGCAGCACCAAGTCGGGCGTCAGCGGCCAGGTTTGCCAGATGCCATCCTGGTGGCTGAGCAGACGCTGGTCGGTCAGGGCCAGCAGTCCAGGCGCAAAGCGCAGCTGGGCATCCAGGTCAACGGACAGGCTGACTAGGGCGTTCTCGTGGGGAAGGAGCTGCGATGGCAAGCCACTGCTAAGTTCAACGGGATGATGGTGTTGCATTTAATTGAAGACCCTCGAATTTCTGGCCCAGCGCCGGTGCTTCGTCGGGGACTGAGATTCTCGCCGATGCCAAGTCCATTTCTAATTACCATATGCACCTGCGCACATTAGCCACCAGCAGCCGGGCCGCCCGGACACTACTTACGCCAAAAACATGAGCCCCAAGGACGACATCCAACTGCTGCGCATCAATTATTTGCGTGGCCCCAACATCTGGACCTACCGGCCCGCCCTCGAAGTCTGGCTCGACCTGGGGGAGCTGGAAGAATTTCCCTCCAACCTGCTCCCCGGCTTTACCGACCGCCTGGTGGCCCTGCTGCCCGCCCTGGTGGAGCACCACTGTGGCGTGGGCGAGCGCGGCGGCTTTTTGCAGCGGCTGGTGGAAGGCACCTGGGCCGGGCATACGCTGGAGCACGTGGTCATCGAGCTGCTGAACCTGGCGGGCATGCCCACCGGCTTTGGCCAGACCCGCAGCACCAGCCAGCGCGGCGTATACCGCATGGTGTTCCGGGCCCGCGACGAGCAGGTCGCCCGCTGTGCCCTGGCCCAGGGCCACCGGCTGCTGATGGCGGCCATCAACGACCAGCCGTTTGACGTGGCCACCGCCGTGGCCGCCGTGCGCGCCGAGGTGGACGACTGCTACCTTGGCCCCAGCACCGCCTGCATCGTGGGTGCGGCCACCGACCGCAGCATTCCACATATCCGCCTGAACGACGGCAACCTGGTGCAACTGGGCCACGGTGCCCGCCAGCGCCGCATCTGGACGGCCGAAACCGAATTCACCAGCGCGATTGCCGAGGGCATTGCCCACGACAAGGACCTGACCAAGACCCTGCTGCAAAGCTGCGGCGTGCCGGTGCCCGAAGGCGTGGTGGTCGACAGCCCACAAGCCGCCTGGGAGGCCGCGCAAGACGTGGGCTTGCCGGTGGTGGTGAAGCCGTCCGACGGCAACCATGGCCGGGGTGTCGCCCTGGACCTGAGCACACAGGCCGATGTGGAAGCCGCCTACCTGGTGGCCGAGCAGCACGGCAGCGAGGTGCTGGTCGAGCGCTTTGTGCGCGGCAACGAGCACCGCCTGCTGGTGGTGGGGGGCCGCGTGGTCGCCGCCGCCCGGGGCTCGGTGGCCTGGGTCACCGGCAACGGGCAGTCCACCGTGGCCGAGCTGGTGGACGCGCACATCAACACCGACCCCCGCCGTGGCACCCACGAAGACGCGCCATTGGGCCTGATCGAAACCTACAAGGATGAGGCCGTGCTGCTGGACCTGCAGCGCCAGGGCCTCACACCCGACGCGGTGCCCGCCGCGGGCAAGCAGGTGCTGATCCAGCGCAACGGCAACGTCGCCATCGACTGCACCGACCTGATGCACCCCGAGGTAGACCACATCGTTTCGCTGGCCGCACGCATCGTCGGGCTGGACATTGCCGGGGTGGACGTGGTCTGCGAAGACATCTCCAAGCCCCTGGGCCCCCAGGGTGGCGCGATTGTCGAGGTCAACGCCGGCCCCGGTCTGCTGATGCACCTGAAACCCGCCGAGGGCTCGCCCCGCCCGGTGGGCCGCGCCATCGTGGACCACCTGTTTGACGAAGACGAGACCGGCCGCATCCCCATCGTGGGCGTGGCCGGCACCCAGGGCACGCACACCATCGCCCGGCTGGTGGCCTGGCTGCTGCACCTGAGCGGCAAGCGCGTGGGCCTGGCCTGCCGCGACGGCCTGTTCCTGGACACCCGGCGCATCGAAACCAAGGACTGCGCCCACTGGGAACCGGCCCACCGCCTGCTGATCAACCGCTCGATGGAAGCCGCCGTGATCGAAAACGGTGCCGCCAGCATCCTGCGCGACGGCCTGGCCTACGACCGCTGCACCGTCGGCATCGTCACCGACCTGGGGGGTTCTGAGGCCCTGGCGCACTTCGACATCACCGAAGAGGAGCAACTGGTGAAAGTGCTGCGCACCCAGGTGGACGTGGTGCTGGCCGAGGGCGTGGCCGTGCTGAATGCCGTGGACGAGCGCGTGGCCGCCATGGCCGAGCTGTGCGACGGCTCGGCCATTTTGTATGGCATTGACCCGCTGCTGCCCGCCACCATTGCACACCGCGCTATAGAAGGCAGAGCAGTCGTGATCCACAAAGGCCACATCATGCTGGCCACCGGCAGCGCCGAAGTACCGTTGGTGAACCTGGAGCGGCTCACCGCCAACTGGACCACCCCGGCGCAGCTGGAGCCCATCCTGGCCTCGATTGCCGCCGCCTGGGCGATGGATATTTCACCTGACCTGATCGTGGCCGGGCTCAAGACCTTCGAGCTGGAGCTCCCTGCCGACCGCCCTGCGCCTGCTGTGCGGCCCACCCAGCCCCCGGCCGCTCCCCGTACCGAACAAGAAGATAGAAAGACCGACTGATGGAAGTCTCACGCATCCGGGCCCTGCGCGGCCCCAATCTCTGGAGCCGCCACACCGCCGTGGAAGCCGTGGTGGCCTGCGCGGAATCCGAGCAAGCTATTGCCCAGCTCCCCGGCTTCGAGGTCGCCGTGCGCGCCCTGTTCCCGGCCATCGGGCCGCTGCGCCCCAACCGCGAACACGGTTCGGTGTCGCTGGCCCATGTGCTGGAAGCCGCCACGCTGGCGCTGCAGGCCCAGGCAGGCTGCCCGGTCACCTTCAGTCGCACCTCGGCTACCGAGCAAACCGGGGTCTACCAGGTGGTGGTGGAGTACAGCGAAGAAGCCGTGGGCCGCCAGGCGCTGGAACTGGCCCAGGCCTTGATACAGGCCGCGCTCAACCACACCGCATTCGACAAGGATGCTGCCATCGCCCAGCTGCGCGAAACCGACGAAGACGAACGCATGGGCCCCAGCACCGGGGCCATCGTGGATGCTGCCGTGGCCCGGGGCATTCCCTACCGCCGCCTGACCAAGGGCAGCATGGTGCAGTTTGGCTGGGGCTCGCGCCAGCGCCGCATCCAGGCGGCAGAGTTCGATCTGACCAGCGCCGTGTCCGAAGCCATTGCCCAGGACAAGGACCTGACCAAAAAGCTGCTGCACGCCGCCGGTGTGCCCGTGCCGCTGGGCCGCCCGGTAGAAACGCTGGAAGAAGCCTGGCAAGTGGCGCTGGAAATCGGCCTGCCCGTGGTGGTGAAGCCGCAAGACGGCAACCAGGGCAAGGGCGTGACGGTCAACATCGTGGACCGCGCGCACCTGGAAGTCGCCTTCGCCGCCGCCGCCGAAATCGGCGAAGTGATGGTGGAAAAATTCTTGCCCGGCAGCGACTTTCGCCTGCTGGTGGTGGGCAACAAGCTGGTGGCTGCGGCCCGCCGCGACCCGCCCCAGGTGCTGGGCGACGGCGTACACACCGTGCGCGAACTGGTGGACATCGTCAACTCCGACCCCAAACGCGGCGAAGGCCATGCCACCTCGCTCACCAAGATCCGCTTTGACGACATCGCCATCGCCCGGCTGGCGCTGCAAGACCTGGTACCGGAATCGGTGCCCGATAAAGGCCGCCGCGTCATCCTGCGCAACAACGCCAACCTGAGCACCGGCGGCACCGCCACCGACGTGACCGACGACGTGCACCCCGCCGTGGCCGCCCAGGCCGTGGCTGCCGCGCAAATGATTGGCCTGCACATCTGCGGCGTGGACGTGGTCTGCGAAAGCATGCTCAAGCCGCTGGAAGACCAGCATGGCGGCATTGTGGAAGTGAACGCCGCGCCCGGCCTGCGCATGCACATCTCGCCCTCGTTCGGCAAGGGCCGCAATGTGGGCGAGGCCATGATTGGCAACCTGTACGCGGCGGGCGACGATGGCCGCATCCCCGTAGTGGCCGTTACCGGCACTAACGGCAAAACCACCACCGCCCGCCTGATCGCCCACCTGTTCACCAGCAGCGGCCTGCGCGTGGGCATGACCAACACCGACGGCGTGTACGTGAATGGCCGCCAGATCGACAGCGGCGACTGCTCGGGCCCCAAAAGCGCCCGCAATGTGCTGATGCACCCCGACGTGGATGCCGCGGTGTTTGAAACCGCCCGTGGCGGCATGCTGCGCGAAGGCCTGGGCTTCGACCGCTGCCAGGTGGCCGTGGTCACCAACATCGGCGCAGGCGACCACCTGGGCCTGAACTACATCACCACGGTGGAAGACCTGGCGGTGCTCAAGCGCGTGATCGTGCAAAACGTGCCGGCCACCGGCTACGCGGTGCTGAATGCCGCCGACCCCATCGTCGCCGCCATGGCCTCGGCCTGCCCCGGCAACGTCATCTACTTCACCGCCGACCGCCACCACCCGGTGATGGCCACGCACCGCGCCCAGGGGCGGCGCACGGTGTACGTGGATGGTGACCACATCGTGGCCGCCGTGGGTTCGTGGCGCGAACAGATCGCCCTGCGCGATGTGCCGCTGACGCGCGCGGGCACTATCGCGTTCCAGGTGGACAACGCCATGGCATCCGTGGCCGCCGCCTGGGGCGTGGGCATGAACTGGGACACCATCCGCCGCGGCCTGTCGAGCTTTTCCAACGATGCCGACAACGCACCGGGCCGTTTCAACGTAATGGACTACAAGGGTGCCACGGTGATTGCCGACTACGGCCACAACCCCGATGCCATGCGTGCCCTGGTGTCCGCCGTCGAGGCCATGCCCGCCAAGCGCCGCTCGGTGGTGATCAGCGGCGCGGGCGACCGGCGCGACGAAGACATCCGCGAGCAAACGGTGATTTTGGGTGACGCGTTTGACGACGTGATCCTGTTCGAAGATGCCTGCCAGCGCGGCCGGGCCGACGGCGAAGTGGTCAAGCTGCTGCGCGAAGGCCTGGCCAACGCCCAGCGCACCCGCACGGTGGACGAGATCTACGGCGAGTTCATCGCCATCGACCACGCCCTGGCGCGCCTGCAGCCCGGCGATCTGTGTTTGATCTTGGTGGACCAGGTGGAAGAAGCCCTGGCGCACCTGGCACAACGGGTGGCGGCAGCCTAGCAAAGCAGTTTTGCTGCACTGCAACAGGGCAGGATGGTGAGAGCCATCCTGCCCTGTTGCGTTGGGATGGTGCACACCGGGGTGGTTACAAGCTTTTTATGCCGCTTGCGCTGATGGAATGGGCGGGGGCAGCTATAAATTTTGAAAAATATGTAAAATTTTGTTGGCATGGTGTTTGCACTGTGGAAGTGGGCATTCAGTTCACTTAACCACCAGGGATACACCATGAAAAAAACACGTACAGGCGCGGTTCTTTTGGCAGCCGCAGCAGCTTTGGCCACCGGCGCACAAGCGGCCGACTGGAGCGACACCTCCATCGGCTACCGCTACGGCACCAGCTTTCGCGAGCCGTTCAACAGCAAAGACCTGTCCAAAAACATCATCAACATCACCCACGTCAGCGGCTACAAGTACGGCACCAACTTCCTGAACCTGGACCTGCTGCAGTCCGATGGAGACGACAGCAGCGCCCAGGAGGCCTATCTGGTCTACCGCCATACGCTGGACCTGGGCAAGGTCAGCGGCAAAAACTTTGCCTTTGGCCCGGTGCGCGGCCTGGGCCTGACCGCCGGGTTTGACTGGAACACCAAGAACGATGCCAACTACGCCTCCAAAAAGCGCATGCTGGTCATCGGCCCCACGCTGAAGATGGACGTGCCGGGCTTTCTGGATGTCAGCCTGCTGCTGCTGAAGGAAAGCAATATGCCCAAGTCCATCACCAGCCGCTACACCTACAAGACCCACCCCATGCTGAACCTGGCCTGGGGCATACCCATCGGTGGCACGGGCTTGTCGTTCGAGGGCTTCATGAACTACATCGCATCCAAGGGCAATAACGAATTCGGCGGCCCTACATCACCTGAAACCAATATCGATGGCACGGTGTTCTACGACCTGAGCCCCGCTCTGGGTGCCAGCCCCAAGACTTTGCGCATCGGTGTGGGCTACCAGTACTGGCGCAACAAGTTTGGCAACCCCGGCACCATTACCGGTACCACGGCCAAAACGCCCATGGTCCGCGCCGACTACCATTTTTAAGCGCAAACCGCAGCCCTGCCGGACCGCCAACCGGCAGGGCCTGCCCGCAACGGGAGCCGGAGGCACGGGCGGCGGTAAAATCGCGCCTTTGTCGCCCTTTCTCCCTCCTACTCCATCCATGTCGTCTGTAACCGCCGGGCCCACCCGGGCCTGCTTTGACCTGAAAAGTGCCACGCTGCCCCTGATTGCGGTGGTGCTGAAAACCGCCGACTTAGCTGCCCTGGCCCGGGAGATGGAAGCCCGCTTTGGCGACACCCCCGATTTTTTCGACCAAGACCCGGTGGTCATCAACCTGGTGCCGGTGGCCGATAGCACCGACTCCATCCATTTCAAGCTACTGGTCGAGCTGTTGCGCAGCTACCGCATGCAGCCGATTGCCGTGCACGGCGGCAGCGCAGAGCAGCGGCAGGCGGCTGTGCAGGCCGGACTGGTGGATGCGCCCGACATCACCAACGCCGCCCCCCTGCCCCCCGCTGCGCCACCCGTGGCTGCGCCGCCGCCCGAACCCGCCGTGGTGGTGCCCAGCGGTGCGCTGGTCATCGACAAGCCCTTGCGCTCGGGCCAGCAGGTGTACGCCCGCGGCAGCGACCTGGTGGTGCTGGCCATGGTCAGCAACGGGGCCGAGGTGCTAGCCGATGGCAGCATCCATGTGTACGCCCCGCTGCGTGGCCGTGCCATTGCCGGTGCCAAGGGCAACGAAGATGCCCGTATTTTCAGCACCTGCCTGGAAGCCGAGCTGGTCTCCATCGCCGGGATTTACCGCACCTCCGAAATCCCCCTACCCGCCGAGGTACTGGGCAAACCCGCCCAGGTACGGCTGCTCAGCGAAAAGCTGGTCATGGAAGCCCTCTAATGGCCACACGCCGCAAACAAAATCCGGTTCGCCGCCCTCCGCCGTCGGCATCCATTACCCCATTCAAACCCAGAAATCTGAAAGACCCGCAACCCATGACCAAGATCATTGTGGTGACATCCGGCAAAGGTGGCGTTGGCAAAACCACCACCAGCGCCAGCTTCGCCTCCGGCCTCGCGCTGCGCGGCTTCAAGACCGCCGTGATCGACTTTGACGTCGGCCTGCGCAACCTCGACCTGATCATGGGCTGCGAGCGCCGCGTGGTGTACGACCTGATCAACGTGATCCACAACGAGGCCAACCTGAACCAGGCCCTCATCAAGGACAAACAGTGCGACAACCTGTTCGTGCTGGCCGCCTCGCAAACCCGCGACAAGGACGCACTGACGCAAGACGGCGTGGAGCGCGTGCTCAAGGACCTGGGCGAAATGGGCTTTGAGTACATCGTCTGCGATTCGCCCGCGGGCATCGAGACCGGTGCACTCATGGCCATGCACTTTGCCGACGAGGCCCTGGTGGTGACCAACCCCGAAGTATCTTCGGTGCGCGACTCGGACCGCATTCTGGGCATGCTGGGCTCCAAGACCAAGCGCGCTATTGAAGGCAAAGAGCCCATCAAAGAGCACCTGGTCATCACCCGCTACAACCCGGTGCGCGTAGAAGACGGCCAGATGCTGTCGCTGGAAGACATCCAGGACATCCTGCGCATCCCGCTGATGGGCGTGATCCCCGAGTCGGAAACGGTATTGCAGGCCTCCAACCAGGGCCTGCCCGCCATCCACCTGACCGAAACCGATGTGTCGGAAGCCTACAAGGACGTGGTGGCACGGTTTTTGGGCGAAGACAAGCCCATGCGTTTTGTCGAAGCCGTGAAGCCCGGATTTTTCAAGCGCCTTTTCGGAGGGAAATAAGCCATGTCTTTCCTGTCGTTCTTCTTGGGCGAGAAGAAAAAAACCGCCACGGTGGCCAAAGAGCGGCTGCAAATCATCCTGGCGCATGAGCGCAGTGGCCGGGGTGCCAGCCGCCCCGACTACCTGCCCGCCCTGCAGCGCGAGCTGCTGGCGGTGATCTCCAAGTACGTGTCGATCAACGCCGAAGACATCAAGGTCCACCTGGAACGCCAGGACAACCTGGAAGTGCTGGAAGTGAAGATCGAACTACCCGAAGCCTTGCGCTAGAACTGGAGCATCCGATGAAGTTGTGGACTATGACCGTAGCACTGGCGGCCACCTGCGTCGCCGCCCAGGCCGAGCAAATCGGCGCGGTGGACACGGCTTTCCAGTGGATCGGGCCGGACCACAAAATCGTGGTCGAAGCCTATGACGACCCGCTGGTGCAAGGCATCACCTGCTTTGTGTCGCGGGCCAAAACCGGCGGGCTCAAGGGCGCGTTCGGCCTGGCCGAGGACAAGGCCGAGGCCTCCATTGCCTGCCGCCAGGTCGGCCCCATCAGCTTCACCAAGCCGCTGCCGCAAAGCGACGAAGTGTTCAACGAGCGCCTATCCATCCTGTTCAAAAAGCTGCGCATCGTGCGCATGGTGGACAAAAAGCGTAACGCCCTGGTCTACCTGACGTATACCGACAAGCTGATCGACGGCTCGCCGGAAAACGCCCTCACCGCCGTGGCGGTGGATCACGCAACACCCATCCCCCTGAAATAAGGCTCAAGCCCAGTCGCTGGAGCTGTCGCCACCAATTTCCAGCCCGTCATCGTTGCCGAACACATCGGTGTTGGTATCGGCAATGGACTGCGCCGCCTCGGGTGTAGCTGCCGCTGGTTCACTCAAGCCGAAGGCCGAAGCTGGCGTGCCCGCCGCGGTACTGCTGCCATGGTGGCCCATCAGGCTCTCGATTCCCTGGAACAAAAACGCCCCCGCCGCCACGCCCGCGGCGGTGGTCGCCATGCTGGTCAGGAAGCTGGGGGCCTGGAAGCGCGAGGGCGCTGGCGCGGCGACGGGTGCGGTCTGCGGGTAAGCAGGTGCCGGAGCGTAGGCCGCAGCCGGTGCCACCGGAGCCCGGCCCCAGCCGTTGGCATCCAGGAAGTTGGTAGCCGGTTTGGGCTGCTGCAATTCGGCTTGCAGGCTGGCGATCTGCGCCTGGGCGGATTGCAAGGCGTTGTCTTGCAGCAGGCAGCGTTGCACCAGCAAATAGGCCGCGTCGGGCTGGCGCGCCACTGCGGCATCGATCAGCGTTTGCGCCTCCATGTCCTTCACGGGGGCCCGTGCCTGGCCGAGTTGCTGCAGAAAAGTGGACAGTTGGTCGCGCTCTTGGGTGTTCATGGAAACCTCAACAGTATTGGTGAATGCACTTTAGATACCGCCCAAGTGCCAAGAATTCAATGCCGCCACCGGCCTTCGGTGGTGAAGTGGTCGTAAAGATGGGTGCAGCCAGCTTCACAATTGCTATATTTTTTATAGCGTATTACGCCCATTCAATAAGCGCAAGAGCCCTATTTTTCATAAATTACTGTTTTTGAACTGCAGCGCGCAGTGGTGCCCCCTGGCCCCACATCCCGCTGCATGGCACTAATGCGATACTTGAAGGCTCGCCCAGTGGAGGAGTTTGCCCTCTCCACCGGCCCGCACACCCCCTGCGGTTGCGCCGACGGGCGCGACATCTGCACCTCCGCCACCGCCCAGAAACCAACCACCTCCGGATGCGAACCGCCCTAGCCACGGCCTCTACGCCACCCCTCGCCACCGCACCACCGCCGCAGGTCCAAGGCTGGTGCCCTGGAGCCCTGCGCCCGATGCTGTCGGGCGACGGCCTGGTGGTCAGGGTGCGTCCGCATGCAGGTCGCCTCACGTCGGCCCAGGCAGCAGGTATCGCCGCGCTGGCCCACCAGTACGGCAACGGCCTGTTGGACCTGACCAGCCGCGCCAACCTGCAACTGCGCGGTGTCGAACCCGACAACCACGCCGCCTTGCTGCAAGGGCTGTACGCCCTTGGCCTGGTAGATAGCAGCGCCGAGAGCGAGTCCCGGCGCAACATCCTCGTCAGCCCTTTCTGGCAACCGGATGACGGCACGCAAGCCATCGCCGCCGCACTGGCCCAGGCCCTGGCCGCGCCAGATGCGCCCGCGCTGCCTGGCAAGTTCGGCTTTGCGGTGGACTGCGGCGCGCAGGCGGTGCTGCGGGCCAACCCGGCCGACATCCGTATCGAACGTAGCCCTGGCGGCTTCACGGTGCGCGCCGAGGGCTATGCCACAGGTGCCTGCGCCAGCGCCGAGGACCTTGTGCCCGCCGCGATGGCGCTGGCGCACTGGTTCGTGGCGCAGGGTGGCAAACGGATGGCCTCTTTGGCACCGAAGCATGCGCTGCCGGAACGCTTTCAGGCGACTATCGACTTCTCACCTTCCGCACCCACACCCCAGCCAGGCCCTACCACCGTCGGCTGGCTGGTAGGTGCCGAATTTGGCCAACTGCAGGCCGACACCCTGGCCGTCCTGTCCACTCTGGGCGCGCTGCGGCTGACACCCTGGCGCATGCTCCTGATCGAAGGCCTGCAACACGCGCCCGATGGCAACGGCTTGGTCAACCAGCCCTTGGACCCGCGCATACGGGTAGTGGCATGCACCGGTGCGCCCGGCTGCCTGCAAGCCGCCGCAGCCACCCGTCCGCTGGCCCGCGCACTGGCACCCTGGGTGCCTGTAGACCAGTTGCTGCACGTCTCTGGCTGCAGCAAAGGCTGCGCCCACCCGCGCGCTGCCCTGACCCTGGTGGCCACACCAGCGGGCTTCAACCTGATACGCCACGGCACAGCAGCCGCTGCCCCCGATCTGCTGGCCTTGGCCCCCGAAACGATTGCTCCCTATTTGTTCCCGACATCCCATGCGCCACGAATTTGAAACTGACGGAACCGCGATATACCGCCAGTCCTTCGCCATCATCCGGTCCGAGGCCGACCTGGCCCGCTTCAACCCGATCGAAGAGCTGGCCGTGGTCCGCATGGTGCACGCCACCGGCATGGTCGGGCTGGAAGCCCATGTGCGCTTCTCCGAGGGCATGGCCGCAGCCACCCGCACCGCGTTGGAGGCCGGTGCCCCCATCCTGTGCGACGTGCGCATGGTCAGCGAAGGCATTACCCGCAGCCGCCTGCCTGCCGACAACGCCGTCATCTGCACGCTGAACGATGCCAAGGTGCGCGAACTGGCCCAGAACATGGGTACCACCCGCAGCGCTGCCGCGCTGGAGCTGTGGCGACCGCACCTGGCCGGTGCCGTGGTGGCCATCGGCAACGCGCCCACCGCGCTGTTCCACCTGCTGAACATGCTGCAAGACCCCGGCTGCCCGCGCCCGGCGGCCATCATCGGCTGCCCGGTAGGCTTTGTGGGCGCTGCCGAATCCAAGGCCGCGCTGATGGCTGCGCCGCCCGTGCCCGCCATGGTGGTGCAAGGCCGACTCGGTGGCAGCGCCATCACCGTGGCAGCCGTCAACGCACTCGCCTGCCGGAGGGAAATCTAATGGGCCGCATCCTCTGTGCAGGCCTCGGCCCTGGCAACCCGGACCTGATGAGCGTGCGCGCCGACCGCGCCATCCGCAGCGCCCGCCATGTGGCCTATTTCCGCAAAAAAGGCCGCCCCGGCCAGGCCCGGCGCATCGTGGACGGCATGCTGGCCCCCTTTGTTACCGAGTACGCGATGGAATACCCGGTAACCACCGAGCTGCCGTTCGACAGCCCCGAATACATCGCCTGCCTGGCCGCGTTTTACGACGACTGGACCACCCGCCTGGCAAATCTGGCGCAGACCGAGGACGTGCTGGTGCTGTGCGAAGGCGACCCGTTCTTTTACGGCTCGTTCATGCACCTGTACACGCGCCTCAAAGGCCGGGCTACGGTGGAAGTGATCCCCGGCATTCCCGGCATGGTGGGCTGCTGGTCGGCCACCGGCACGCCCATTACCTGGGGCGACGATGTACTGGTGGTGCTGATGGGCACCCTGCCCGAGGCCGAGCTGCTGCGCCACATGCAATCTGCCGATGCCTTGGTGATCATGAAGACGGGCCGCAACCTGCCCCGCGTGCGCAGCGCGCTGGCCGCCGCCGGACGGCTGGACCAGGCCTGGCTGGTGGAGCGCGGCACCATGCCGGGTGAACGCGTCGTTCCGTTGTCTGAAGTAGATGGCACCGACTGCCCCTACTTCGCCATCGTGCTGGTCCACGGCCAGGGCCGCCGCCCCGAGGTGCTGGAATGAGCGGATCTTTATGCATCGCAGGCTTGGGCCCGGGCGATGTTGCGCTGGTCACGCCTGAAGTCACCCAGGCGCTGGAGGCTGCCACCGACATCGTGGGCTACATCCCCTACGTCGCCCGCATCGCGCCGCGACCCGGCCTCACACTGCATGCGTCGGACAACCGGGTGGAGATGGACCGTGCCCGCGCAGCCTTGCAAATGGCCGCTGAGGGCCGCCAAGTCGTCGTCGTCTCGTCTGGTGACCCGGGGGTGTTTGCCATGGCCTCCGCCGTGTTTGAAGCACTGGAAGGCCGCGCGGACTGGCAGGCGCTAGATATCCGCGTGCTCCCCGGTATCACCGCCATGCTGGCCGCTGCAGCCAAAGCCGGTGCACCGCTGGGCCACGACTTCTGCGCCATCAACCTCAGCGACAACCTCAAGCCCGCCGCGCTGATCGAAGCACGCGTGCGCGCCGCCGCGGGGGCCGACTTTGCCATGGCCTTCTACAACCCCCGCTCGGCCAGCCGCCCGCACACTTTTGTCAACGTGCTGGAAATATTGCGTGACACCTGCGGACCCGACCGGCTCATCACCTTTGCCCGCGCCGTGAGCACGCCAGAAGAAAAGCTGCTGACCGTCACCCTCGCAGAGGCCACGCCCGAGATGGCCGACATGCGCACCGTGGTCATCGTGGGCAACTCGGCCACGCGCCGCGTGGGCCGCTTCGTCTACACACCGCGCTCCGTGCGATGAATCCTCTAGCTGCTTACACCACAGATACGGCGCAGGGCCTCATTTACGCTGTGAACCACCGTGCGGGCGGGAATGAAAGGCCGGTCGACCAGGATGACGGGCAGCCTCCGCTCCCGCGCCGCCGTCAGCTTGGCCTGCGCGCCCGCACCACCGGAGTTTTTGGACACCACATGGGTAATGCCGTGCGCCTGCAGCAGGGCGCGGTCGCCCTCCAGGGTGAATGGCCCCCGGTCCAGCAGCACCAGGCCGCGCTCGGTGGGCAAGTCCAGTACCGGGTCCACCAAGCGCAACAAATACCAATGCTGCGCACACGCCAAAAACGGTGCCAGGTGCTGGCGGCCAATGGCCAGGAACACGCGGGCGGGCTCGGCGGGCAAGGCCTGCACCGCAGCGGCGATATCTGGCACGTGCTGCCACACATCACCGCTCTGGGCCTGCCACGCAGGCCGCTCCAGCGCCAGCAGGGGCACGCCTACAGCCGCACAGGCAAGCACGGCGTGGCTGCTCATCTGCGCGGCAAACGGGTGGGTGGCATCCACCACCTGGGTGATGCGCTCGGCCTGCAAAAAAGCCTGCAAACCCGCCACCCCGCCAAAGCCGCCCACGCGGGTGGGCAGCGGCTGGGCGATGGGTGCGCTGGTGCGGCCCGCGTACGAAAACAGGCCGTCCACACCCGCCTGCGCCAGTGCCTGCGCCAAGCGGCTGGCTTCCGTGGTGCCCCCCAAAACAAGGATGCGCGGAATGGCTGAAGCCTGGCTGTCAATCATAGGTATTGGTGAAGAGGGTCTGCATGGCCTGGGCGATGGTAGCCGCTTGGCCCTGGCCAACGCGCAGCACGTTTTTGGCGGTGCGCGGCACCTGGCGCTGGCCTGTGTAGGCAGCCGGGGCCTGGAGTGGCCGCTGCCCTTTGACATAAGCCCGGTGCTGGCCCTGCGCGGCCGGGCGGTGGCCGTGCTGGCCTCGGGCGACCCGTTCTGGTTTGGCGCGGGCGGCAGCCTGGCAAGCCATTTGGTACCCGGCGAATGGCAGGCTTTTCCGGCACCGTCGACCTTCTCGCTGGCCGCCTCCCGCCTGGCATGGCGCTTGGAGAGCGTGCATTGCTTTGGTCTGCACGCCGCACCCTTTGCCCGCACCCGCTCTGCCTTGCACAGCGGCGCGCAACTGCTGTGCCTGCTGCGCGATGGCCCGGCGGTGCGCGACTTTGCGCAGTGGCTGACCCAGCAAGGCTGTGGTGCGTCCAACGTATGGGTGCTGGAAGCCCTGGGCGGCCCGCGTGAACGCATCCGCCAGAGCGCGGCCAGCTTGCTGGACTTTGCGGACATCCAAAGTCCTGTTGCTGTAGCGGTGCAGGTATCCGGTTCCTTGGGCCTACCGCACACCCCCGGCCTGCCCGACGGTGGCTTTGCCCACGACGGCCAAATCACCAAATCGCCCATCCGCGCCCTCACCCTCAGCGCCCTGGCACCACGCCCCGGCGAACACCTGTGGGACCTGGGCGCGGGCTCGGGTTCGGTGTCGGTGGAATGGTGTCTGGCGGGCGGCAGCTCCAGTGCGGTAGAGCAGCACGCCGAGCGTGTAGCGAACATCCGCGCCAACGCGGCATCCTTCGGAGTAGACCACCGCCTGAACATGTACCACGGCGCTACGCAAGACCTGCTGGCGGGCCTGCCCACGCCCAGTGCGATCTTTGTTGGTGGCGGTTTTGATACGGCATTGTTCGGCAGTTTGCAAACCGTAGCCCCCACAGGCTGCCGCCTGGTGGTGAACGCGGTGACGCTGGAAACCGAATTCGCCCTGCTGCAGCTGCATGCCCAACACGGCGGCACGCTCCTGCGCATCGAGCTGGCGCAGGCCACGCCTCTAGGCCGTATGCGCGGCTGGCAGCCCAGCCGCCCGGTGGTGCAGTGGAGCGTGGTGTTGTGAGTGTGGCGGGTTTGGGCTTTCGCGCGGGGAGCAGCGTCGCATCGTTACGCGCTGCATTGGATGCCGCACTGCAAGCCCCCACCCCAACCCTCCCCCGGCGGGGGAGGGGGCCAAACCTGGGCCCCGCATTACCCCCTCCCCCCCCGGGGGAGGGCTGGGGTGGGGGCCGGTATGCATGCCTCACCGCCCTGGCCACAGCAGCAGACAAAGCCACCCACCCCGCCCTGCTGCAACTCGCCGCCGAACTGCAATTGCCCATCATCCCCATCCCCCTGCCCCAGCTAGCCCGCCAAGCCGCGACACCCAGCGCCCATGTGCCCGCCCGCTACGGCGCGCACAGCGTGGCCGAAGCTGCGGCGCTGGCAGCGGCGGGCCCGTGCGCCACCTTGGTATCCGCACGCTGCGTCAGCCCCGACCGTCTGGCGACAGCCGCCATTGCCTCTACTGAAAAGACTCAAAAATGACCGTTCACTTCATCGGCGCTGGCCCCGGCGCCCCCGATCTTTTGACCCTGCGTGGCCGCGACTACATTGCCGCCAGCCCCGTCTGCCTCTACGCGGGCTCCCTGGTGCCCGAAGGCGTGCTGGCCCACTGCCCGCCCGGTGCGCACATCGTCAACACCGCATCCCTGTCGCTGGAGCAAATCTTGGCCGAGATCAGCACCGCACACGCCGCCGGGCACGACGTGGCCCGCCTGCACTCGGGCGACCTGTCGGTATGGTCGGCGATGGGCGAGCAACTGCGCGGCCTGCGGGCGCTGGGCATTCCGTACACCGTCACGCCCGGCGTGCCTGCGTTTGCGGCAGCAGCGGCCACGCTGGAGGCCGAGCTGACGCTGCCGGGCCTGAGCCAGTCGGTGGTGCTCACTCGCACATCCGGCCGCGCATCGGCCATGCCCAGCACCGAATCGCTGGCTAACTTTGCCGCCACCCAGGCCGTGCTGGCCATCCACCTGTCCATCCACGTGCTGCCGCGCGTGGTGGCCGAGCTGAGTCCCCACTACGGCGCAGACTGCCCCGTGGCCGTGGTCTGGCGCGCCAGTTGGCCCGACGAGCGCGTGGTGCGCGCCACGCTGTCCACAATCGAAGCCGCCGTGGGCGAAGGCATGGAGCGCACCGCCTTGATTCTGGTCGGCCATACCCTGGGCGCAGAAGACTTTGCCCACAGCCGCCTCTACGCAGGCGACTACGACCGCCGCTACCGCCCGCTGGGCACCGCGCCGCGCTTCCCGGCAGGCACAGAATGATCGATCTCTGCCTGGTCGGCATAGGCACCGGCAACCCCGACCACGTGACCCGCCAGGGCGTGAAAGCACTCAACGCCGCCGATTTGATTCTGGTGCCCCGCAAAGGCGCAGGCAAAGCCGACCTGGCCGAGCTGCGCCTGCAACTCTGCAAGGAACTGGTGACCAACCCCGCCACCCAGGTCGTCGGCTTCGACATGCCGGTGCGCGATGCCGACGACCCCGACTACCCCGCCGCCGTGCACCGCTGGCACGACGCGATTGCCGAGGTCTGGCTGCTCACCATCCGCAGCCATTTACCCGCCGGTGGCCGGGTGGCCCTGCTGGTGTGGGGCGACCCCTCGCTGTATGACAGCACCCTGCGCATCGCCGAGCGCCTGGCGGTGCAGCTACCGGTGAAAGTGTCTGTGGTCCCCGGCATCACCGCCCTGCAAGCCCTGACCGCCGCCCACGCCATCGCGCTGAACGACATCAACGCCCCCGTCACCATCACCACCGGTCGGCAACTGCGCGACTTTGGGTGGCCCGTGCATGCGGATACGGTGGCGGTGATGCTGGACGGGCATTGTGCTTTTCAGCATCTGCCGCCGGAGGGAATCACGATCTGGTGGGGGGCCTTCCTGGGGATGCCGCAGCAGATTTGCATTGCGGGGCCGCTGGCCGAAGTGAGCGCGCGGATTCTGGCGGAGCGGCAGGCGGCGCGAGCGGCGCATGGATGGGTGATGGATACGTATTTGATGCGGCGGGGGGTTTGGGCCTAACAGATCAGAGAGTTAGTAAAGTGGCGGTAGCTGTCGCTCGACAACAGGAGCTTGCTGGCAAATTTATGTATCGACTGCCGCCGTGCCCGGCAAGTACCCCGCCAGTAAACTCAATAGATTCAATTGGAGAAAAAATGCATAGGATAGTAAAAGCGCACTTGGAAAGCTTTGTAAAAAGCTTCGGTCTTGAAATGGACGACGAGGCCGTGCAGTTTGAAAAGTTTGCAACCTATTGCGTTATTTCCAACCGCTTCACTGGGACTTTTGACCTAGACGATGTATCGACGGGTCCAGGTGATGAAGGGATAGATGGCGTGGCGGTTGTTGTCGACGAGGCCGTCACGACCTCTTCGGAAGACGCACAAGCGATCTTTGCAACACCACGAAGAAATCACGACGTAGACGTAATCTACGTTCAGGCTAAACGCTCGGAAAATTTTGATCTGGGAGATTTCCTTAAATTCAAAGAGGGGATTCTTAGATTTGCTACGCAGACACCGTATGCAGTAAGTGATGAAGTTCTGTCAGAAGCCCGGCAGATGTTTGATGTAGTCCTTATGGAAGTACCAAAAGTACGCAATGGCAAGCCATCTCTAATGGCACGATTTGTCACCACGGGTCAATACAAAAAACCGGCAGCACTTGAAACGGCATTGGCCGATTTTTTGGTACAACTTAAAGAGATTGGTCTATTCCATGAAACTGATGTTCGGTTCATTGATCGCGATGAACTAACTCGCTTATGGGTGGGTACTTACTCAGGCATCAATGCCAGCCTACCGGCATTCAGTACAGCAGCATTGCCAAATATTGTAGGAATTGACGAAGCCTATTTAGCTGTAGTTCGCGCAAGCGACTTCGTGAACAACCTACTTCTAACCGAAGATGGAAACCTAAGAACGCAGGTTTTTGAGGAGAACGTACGTTCCTTCTTAGGCCACGAGAACCCAGTGAACCAGTCAATCGCAGCCACACTGGCTTCGGATGCGGCTAGTCGCTTTCCAGTTTTGAACAACGGAATCACGATCGTTAGCCCTGATGTGAAGCTTCAGGGCACCACGCTGCACTTAACAAACTACCAAATCGTCAATGGCTGTCAGACATCGAACGTTCTTTTCGAAAACCGTGCCTTGCTCGGCGATGTGATGGTGAACATCAAAGTCGTGAAGACCCAGCTTGAAGATGTGTTCTCAGAACTTGTGCGAGCAACGAACAGCCAATCTAAAGTCGAGGATACGCAGTTTCTGTCGTTGCGACCAATCATCAAACGTGCTGAGCAGTATTTCAATACCTATGATGGCTCCGAGAGTCGCCTGTATCTGGAACGACGTGACCGGCAGTATGTTGGTCAAGACATTCCGGCAACTAGAATTTTTTCACTCCACAATGCAGCGAAGTGCGTAGCCGCAATGTTTTGTAATCGACCCGACTTGGCGGGGCGGTATCCAAAGCAAATGTACGAAGAACTGACCAATGTGATCTTCGACGACTCAACTCGAGAAATGGTCTTCTACGCCGCTTGTGTAACCATGTACCGGTTCAACTTATTGGTATCGAACAGTACGGTGCCACAAAATATGAAGCGATTAAAGTGGCATTTTTTACCCTTGGTGCGTGCGCTGGTTTCTGGTTCATCTGATGTCCAGCCTCTCAACGCAAAAAAGGTTCAACAGACGGCAGAGAAGATCATCGCGGTTATGGGACAGCATGGACAACAGGCGACGGATGTATTCAACAAGATCGTCCTTATCTGCCAAAGCTTGGGAGAAGTGTCCGGTGATCGACTCAAACGCCAAGCAATTTTGGCCGAAATGCTTGCTGCTGCATAACTGTTCTGTGCACTTCGCATATTCGTTCTTCAGCACGTTTAAATGAAGTGAACTTCCGGTTTGGAGAGGCTAGTAGGCGGTCAAGTCAATTTATGTCACCGGAGGTGAATGCACTTCATAGCTGTGACAGCAGTGTTTTCCAGGAAAGCTTGGAGGCCGATGTGGCAGCGGGTACTTCGGACATGGTGAACTCCTGGTGCCGAACGTGTGCGCAGATCACACCATTTCGCTTCACCAACGCATTTGCTACTTTATCCATAGCTGCTCCCGCCGATTAAATAAGCGCTAGAGGCCAATTTGTCATAAATACCCAATTTGGGTATGATCAAACCCAATATGGGTATCTCAACCACTCCAACGGCATCCTCTTCACTCGCTGACGCGCTCTTCCCCAAGGTGCGCCAGCAGGTGCTGGGTGTGCTGTTTGGCACGCCGGACCGCAGCTTCTACGCCAACGAGGTGATTGCGCTGGCGCAGTCGGGGACGGGCGCGGTGCAGCGCGAGCTGGCGGGTTTGTCGGAGGCGGGCCTGCTCACGGTGCGCAAGCAGGGCAACCAGAAGCACTACCAGGCCAACGCCGATGCGCCAGTGTTTGCCGAGTTGCGCGGGCTGGTGCTCAAGACCATGGGGCTGGCGGACGTGCTGCGCTCGGCGCTTGCGCCGCTGGCTGGGCAAGTGGATGCGGCATTTATCTACGGCTCCATCGCGCGGCAGCAAGACACGGCGCACAGCGATGTGGATGTGCTGATCGTCAGCGCCAGCTTGGGTTATGGCGAGGTGTTTGGCGCACTGGAAGTTGCCAGCACGGCCTTGGGCCGCAGGGTCAACCCCACGCTGTACACGCCTGCGGACTTGGCCCAGCGCATGGAAAGCGACAACGCTTTCGTCACGCGCGTGTGGCAACAACCCAAGATTTGGCTCATAGGCAGCGAGGAGCAACTCCATGCACCCAGCACTTGAAAATCTGTGCGGCCCCGGCAAGCCACTCAAAGCCGAGGCCCCTGACGACAAAGAGATTGCAGGCCTGCTGCGCACCGGCATTGCGCGGCTACACGACGCGCACAACACCGCGCTGGCGCTGGAGAGCCGGTTCGATCTGGCCTACAACGCGGCGCACGCCTTGTGCTTGGCGGCGTTGCGGCGCAAAGGCTACCGCGCCAGCAACCGCTACATCGTTTTCCAGGTTTTGCCCCATACCCTGGCGCTGGGCCCGGAGGTCTGGCGGGTGCTGGACAAATGCCACAACACACGCAACCTGGGCGAGTACGAAGGCATGCTGGATGTGGACGAGCGTTTGGTGAAGGACTTGGTGGGCGCGACTACCGCCGTGGCACGCGCCATCCAGGGCTGAACATATCGAACGGCGCTGTCACAAAGTGGAATGCCCATCGGCGAATGAGCCCACGGCGGCGTGCACCACATTCCAATCCGATGCCGCCGCGTCCGCCTGTTGCTGGCGGGTAAGGCGAACAGGCTGCTCGACTTGGGTATCGGTAGGTACTTCGGGCATGCTGAACTCCTTGGGCGGGCTTGGAGGTATTTGTTTCATCAACGCATTTGCTACTTTATTCATAGCTACTCGCGCTGATTAAATAAGCGCAAGAGGCCGATTTTTCTTAGAAACCCAATTTGGGTATGTTCCAACCCAAACTGGGTATGCCAAGCACCCCGCTTACCGAGCCGCGCCTACCGCCCCCGCATCGGCCACGCCCGCACCTTTCAACACCGCCAACAACCCCGGCTGCACCCAGCGCTGGAACGCCAGACCGCCCACCAGGCCCATGCTGGCCCAGAACGACAGCGAGATCCAGGTGGTGGCCCAGATGAACTGGGTGCCGAGTTGGCGCAAGGCAGTTTGGGCTTCGGGGCCGAAGCCGGCCAGGGGGTCGGTGCTGATGTGCGGCGCGCCCACCACGTAGGGCAAGGCCAGCCAGGCAGCGGCGGCCACCCAGCGCAAGTGGCTGCGCAAACCTGCGATGGACGCACAGGCCAGCGCCGCGCTCACGGCGGCCAGCAGCCACCAGCCCTGGCGCGAGCCCAGACGGGCGGCATCCATGCCCGGAATCTCGGCATGTAGGCCCAGGGACGGCCAGAAGTGGAACACCAGCCAACCGGCAGCCGCCGTCCACAGGGCCAGCGGCAGCGCGCGCAGGGTTGCGCCGCGCCACAGGCAGACACCCATCACCGCGAACACCAGCAGCGCCATGCTGAAGGCGTGCAAGGTGTTGGCCACCCAGGTCCAGCCGGTGCGCTCCAGGCCGTTCTCGGGCTCCCATTCGGGGGCGGCGGCGTGGTCGTGTCCATGGGCTGCCGCTTCGGCATGCACATGGGTGGCAGGAGCCACGGGTTTAGGGGCTTCGGCCTTTTGCGATTCAAAGACCTCGGCGGCCAGGATCAGCGGGGTGGCTTGCAGGTGCTGCACACCGGTTTGCACACTGCCCACCACCACGGCGGTGGCCAGCGCCGCCCAAATCAATCGTTGAAAAATCATAGGTTCTCCAGGGTTCTGTTTTCAATCGGCCCCCTCACAACCAGAACGCACGCCACCCAAGGCATCCGTGGAACTGGCTTTGCCAGGCCACCAGATGCGCCCCCTGCATGTCGTATTTGCTTTGCAAGCAAATACGAGGGGGGGTTGGCGAAAAGCGCTTGCGCTGTAGCCTGGGGGTGAGCCAAAGTTCTAGTGGCAAGGCTTGACGGTGATGTGGCGCACGTCGTGCGCGGCGTTGTGGGCCAATGGGCTCTCGGCGAAGGCCACGCCGTACAGCACGACCATGCCGAGGGCGGCACCGGCGGCCAGTTGCAACATCAGGCTGCGCACCGCGCTGGAGGTGCGGGACAGTTCGGTGGTGGTGGTGGATGGATGCATGAGGGACTCCTTTTAAAAAACAAAATAGATGCAGCCGTGGGACTACGGATGCAGGGTGAGAAAACTATGCGTGCCCCAACGGCGGCAGGCGGGCCAGGATGCCGCTGCGCAGGCGTTCGGGCCGCTCCTTGCGCGGCAGATTACCGTCTGCACTGTACGCGTGCAACTGCGCGCAGGCCAGGACTTCGGCGGCGGTGGTGTCGTCGGCGACCAGATCGCCAAAGTAATAGGTGTACTTGCCTGGTGCCTGCAGCGCCACGGTGCAGGCCCGACCACAGCCGCTCATGCAGGCCAGGCCGCGCACGCGGATGCGGGCCTGCTGGGCAGCGTCCAGGTCCCAGGTGGCGACCTGCACGGCTTCCAGCAGCGCCTCGCCCGCAGCGGGCACATCGCGCGAGACTCCGGCTGGGCGGCAGGTGGTGCAGATGATGAGCTCGGTCACCGTGGGTAAAAAAACAGGTTCGGTCATGCGGAGGGTCTATGGATGGGGTAAATGGTTAAACGGAGGCCAAGCGGTACTCCGCGCCCCAGCGGGCGGCCCAGGCGGCACAGCGGCCTTGGGCACGTGACGCGGGTGAGCGGTCGTCGAAATCCACCACCACGGCATGCTCCACGCCGGTGGGCGCGGCGGGCTGCTCCAGCGTGCGGCCATCGGTGAGCAGCCACAGCCAGGCGGGGCCAGTGCTACTGCGCCGACGGGCCTGCGCCAGCAAGGTGTTCGCCACCGCCAAAGCCTGCCGCAGCGGTGTGCCGCCACCGCCGCCGCATTGACACACCCGTGCAGCACCAGCAGCCCGTGCCGGGCCGGGGGGCAGCACCAGTTCCACACCACTGCCGCCAAAACACAGCAGACCCACGTGGTCGCCAGCCCGCGCCGCCAGCTCGACCAGGCGGACCGCATGGCCTTTGGCCAAAGCCAGACGGCCACCCTGGCGCATGGAGCCCGAGGTGTCCAGCACGATGAGGTGCAGACGCGGTGCGGCTTCGGCCTGGGGCCGGTAGCGCAGGTGCGCGCGCTGCAAGGTGCGCGGGCCTTTGGCCAGCAGGGTGCGCAGCCAGGCAATCGCGGGGCTGTCGCCCAGCGATTGCACTGCGGGTTTGAGAGAAGGTGGTGTCTGCATGGTGGGGTTGCGCCACCGCACACTGCCAGCCGATGTAGGCGACTGGCGGATGCGGTGGCTCAGGCTTTTTTTGCGGGCCAGGCTCCTGGGGACAGCACCCGGGTGGTGGGTGTGGGTTGTGGTGGCAGTGCGCCCCAATCGCCTTCAGAGATGGCGTTGGATGCACGTGTTGCTTGGGGCGGTGGGCTTGTGCTGTCGTTAGCCGATGGCTCCACCGTGCGGCGGTGCGCCAGCGCCAGTTCGGCCACGGCATCCACGTCCTGCGGGGTCACGGCATCGCGACCTTCCAGGGCGGCCAGGGCGCGGGCGGCGCGCAGCATCACCAGATCGGCACGCATGCCATCGACACCGGCGGCCAGGGCCAGCGCGGCAGCGTGTTGCAGCACGGCATCCGGCCAGGCCAAATTAGGCAAGGCAGCCTGCGCTGCGGCCACGGTAGCGGCCAAGGTCTTCAACTGCGCAGCATGCGCGGCCAGCAGCGCCTGCGGGTCTTCGTCGAAAGCCAGGCGGGTGCGCAAAATGTCCAGCCGCTGCTGCGGGTCCAACGGGTTGCCCAGCACGACAGACAGGCCAAAGCGGTCCACCAGTTGGGGCCGCAGTTCGCCTTCTTCGGGGTTCATCGTGCCCACCAGCGCAAAGCGGGCGGCGTGCTGCTGCGAAATGCCATCGCGCTCTACCGTGTTGACACCGCTGGCGGCCACGTCCAGCAGCGCGTCTACCAGCGCATCGGGCAGCAGGTTGACCTCGTCTACGTACAGCACGCCGTGGTGGGCGCGCGCCACCAGGCCGGGTGCCAGGCGCAGTTGGCCCGCGCGCAGTGCGTCTTCCACATTCAGCGTGCCCACCAGTTGCTCCAGGCTGGCCGCCAGCGGCAGGGTGACAAACGGTGCATCCGGCAACAGGGCCGCCAATGCCCGCGCTGCCGTGGATTTGGCCGTGCCGCGCGGGCCGCTGACCAGCACGCCGCCGATGCGCGGGTCGATGGCCACCAGCAGCAGGGCGCGCTGCAGCAGCGGCTGGCCGACCAGGGCGGTGAAGGGAAATGCCACGCGGGTGGCGGTGTGCACAGGGGTCATGGTGTGGTTCTATTTTTGGGTGTGTGTGGGGTGACAGACCCTCACCCCTGCCCTCTCCCGCGCGCGGGAGAGGGGGTAAGGCAAGACATCCAGCCCCCACCCCGGCCCTCCCCCAGAGGGGGAGGGAGACATACGGGGAAAGCCGTTATTGCTCAAGCTGCTGCTCCAGCGACAGCAGGTGGTCTGTTATGCGTTCGCGCTGGTCGCCCGGCTCGGCCCACAGGCCACGGTCCATGGCTTCCAGCAGACGCTCGCCGATGCTGCGCAGGGCCCCCGGGTTGTGCTGCTGCAGAAAGTCGCGGGTGGCATCGTCGTGGACATAGGCATCGGCCACCAGCGCGTACTGGTGGTCGCCCACCACGCCAGTGGTGGCATCGAAGGCAAACAGAAAGTCTACGGTGGCGGCGATCTCGAACGCGCCCTTGTAGCCATGGCGCTTGATGCCGTCCAGCCACTTGGGATTCACCGCACGCGAACGCACCACCCGCGCCACCTCTTCGCCCAGCGTGCGGATGCGCGGCGCACCGGGCACGCTGAAGTCGCCGTGGTACAGCGCGGCGGGCGTGCCGCTGAGGTGCTCTACCGCCGCAGCCATGCCGCCCATGAACTGGTAGTAGTCGCCAGAATCCAGAATGTCGTGCTCGCGGTTGTCCTGGTTGTGCAGCACCGCATCCAGCCCGGCGATACGCTGGGCGAACGCCTCGGGCGCGGCCGTGCCGTGCGCGTCCTGGCCGTAGGCAAAGGCCCCGGCGCGCAGATAGGACTCGGCCAGCTCGGACCGCTCGGTCCATTGGCCGCTGGCGATGTTGGCCTGCAAGCCCGCGCCGTAGCCGCCGGGCCGGGGGCCGAAGACGCGCCAGGTGGCTGCGCGTTCATCCTTTTGACTTGCCATCTCGGCCTGCACGCGTGCGCGGATGGGATTGACATCGTCCGGCTCGTCCTCGGCGCTGATGGCGGCCACGGCGCGCACGGCGGTGTCGAACAGGTCGATCACATTCGGGAATGCATCGCGGAAGAAGCCGGAGACGCGCAGCGTCACGTCCACGCGCGGGCGGCCCAGCACGGTCATGGGCATGACTTCGATGTCGACCACGCGGTTGCTGCCCGGTGCCCACTTGGGCCGCACGCCCAGCAGCGAGAAGGCCTGGGCCACATCTTCGCCGCCGGTGCGCATGGTGCTGGTGCCCCAGACCGACAGGCCCATGGCCGTGGGGTACGCGCCGTGGTCTTGCAAGTGCCGCTCGACCACCCGGTCTGCGCCCTTGGCGCCCATGGCGTAGGCGGTTTGGGTGGGGATGGCGCGCGTGTCCACCGAGTAAAAGTTGCGCCCGGTGGGCAACACATCCGGCCTGCCGCGTGAAGGTGCGCCACTGGGGCCGGGGGGGATAAAGCGGCCATCCAAGCCGCGCAGGAGTTGGCCGATTTCGTTGGGGCCACAGGCATCTAGGCGCGGGGCTAGTGTGGTGCGCAGGCGCTCCAGTACCTTGGCGGTATGGGGCAAGCCCCCACCCCAGCCCTCCCCCGGGGGGGGAGGGGGTAATGCGGATTTCACTCCCTCCCCTTCCTGGGGAGGGTTGGGGTGGGGGCCGGATGTTGCGTCTTGCACCAACCGCACAGCCAGCAGCTCCAGCCGCTCGCGGGTGTGGCCTGCATGGCGCCAGGGGTCGGCACTCAAGGCTTGCAAGACCTGCGGGCGCTGGCTGGTCCACGGTGCGGCCCAGTCGGGGCTCAGGGCATCGAAGTCTTGCAGGCCCAGGTCGTGCGCCAAGGCGACCGTCAGGCTGCCTTGTGCCGCACCTGCTCCGCCGGGGTAGCGGGCCAGCGCCACCAGGGTGTCCACCCGCTGGCGGCCGGTGGGGGACTGGCCGAAGATGTGCAGGCCGTCGCGGATTTGCGATTCCTTGATTTCGCACAGGTAGGCATCCAGACGGCGCAGCAAAGCTTCGCGCTGTACGTCGTCGGTGGGCGGGGTGAAGCCCAGCTCGGCGTGCAGTCCGTCTGCCAGCACTTTCTCCAGAATGCTGGCGCGCAGCAGCTTGGCGCGGCGCGGGTCGAGCGACAAGGCTTCGTAATATTCGTCCATGCGGCCTTCGAGCTGCTGCAACGGCCCATAGGTTTCGGCCCGGGTCATGGCGGGCATCAGGTGGTCGATGATGACGGCCTGGGTGCGGCGCTTGGCCTGCGCGCCCTCGCCGGGGTCGTTGACGATGAAGGGGTACAGGTGCGGCAGCGGGCCCAGGATGGCATCAGGCCAGCAGGCGGCCCCCAGCGCCACGCTTTTGCCGGGCAGCCATTCCAGGTTGCCGTGCTTGCCCACGTGCACCACCGCATCCACCGCGTAGGCACGGCGCAGCCAGAAGTAAAAGGCCAGGTAGTTGTGGGTGGGCACCAGATCGGCATCGTGGTAGGTGGCGACCAGGTCCAAGTCGCGCCCGCGTGCGGGCTGGTTGCCCACAAACACATTGCCGTAGCGCTGGCCCGACACCATGAAGCGACCAGCGCGCACCAACGGGTCGTGCTGCGGCAGGCCCCACAGGGTGTTGATGGCGGCCTGGCTCTCGGCAGGCAGGGCCGAGAAATCTTGCAGGTAATCCGCCATCGATAGGCTTTGGCTTGCAGGGCGGTCGTCGTTGGCATCCAGCTTGTTGGTGATGCCGCGCACCAGGTCGGCCATGAGCGCGTCGGCATGCTGCGGCACATCGCCGGTGGCGTAGCCCGCGGCTTGCAAGGCTTGCAGGATGACGACGGTGGACGCGGGGGTGTCCAGCCCCACACCGTTGGCCAGACGGGAATCGTCGTTGGGGTAATTGGCCAGCACCAGGGCCACACGCTTATCGCTATTATTTTTATAGCGCAATGCGCACCATTTACTTGCGCTAGCGGCCACAAAGGCTATACGTTCCAGTTCGGGCTGGTAGCGCACCACGTCGATCTCGGCGCGCTCGCAGCGCCAGGCCAGGCCCTTGAAGCTGATGGGCCGGGTGCCGATGCGGCCGTCCACCTCGGGCAGCACGATTTGCATGGCCAGGTCGCGCGGGGTGAGGCCGTGCGGGTCGGCCTGCCATTGGTCTTGCGAGCAACCGGCGGTGATGAGCTGCAGCACGGGGGCATCGCCTGCCAGCAGCACGGGTGGGGCGGCATCGTCGTTGCCATCCATCGCGCCCACGGCAAAGCTGGTGGCGTTGAGCACCACGTCCACCTGGTGCTCTTGGGCCAGTGCATGCAGCAGCGCCATGCTGCCGGGGTTCTTGAGCGAATCCAGCGCCACGGCCAGGGTGTTGAGGCCCTGCCCTTCCAGCGCGGCCAGCATGGCATCGAACGCCACGGTGTTGCCCGCCTGCCAATGCGCTTTGTAGAACACCAGCAAGGCCACGGGGGCCCCCTCGCGCCACGGTGTCTGGCCGATGGCGGGCGTATAGCGGATGGCGGCGGGCACCACGGCTGCCGGTGCGGGGCGCTCGCCCTGGCCGAATGCGGCGTGGGCAATCAGGTTGAAGAAGTTCTGGGCGTTGTCGCGGCCGCCTTCGCGCAGGCAACGCCACAGGTGGGTGCAGTCGTCTTTTGTGGCGGTGCTGCGCAGCAGGAGTTGTGCGTCTTCCACACACTCGCCCGACACCATCACCAGCCATTGGCCGCGCGCCTGGGCGGATGCGCACACCTGGTCCACGATGTAGGCCCAGTCGCTGGGGCTGCCCAGGTGCTCGATGACGATGGCCTTGGCGTGGCGCAGCACGTCATCCATGTACAGGTCGATCGACGCGGGCTGGCGCAGCCACATCAGGTTGGCCAGGCGGATTCGGGGGAAGTCCTCTGGCAGGCCACTGGCGACTTCGGCCAGCAAGGACAGGGTGGTATCTGCCACGGTGAGCACCACGATGTCGCCCGGCGTTTGCGCCACGCGCACCACGCCCAGGCCATCGTCTTCAACATGGCCGCCGGGGCGGGTGGAGAGTAAGTGCATGTTTTAGTTCACTCAGCAGAAACGGTTGTGGCGCGCAGTAGAGGGCGGTGTGGGTAGCTACGCGGATGTCCCCCGCAGCGGCCTAGGGCCGACTGCTCCTCCTTTATTCCGCTGCGCCACCCACACCACCCTCCACTGCGAATAACGTTGGGTTTGTGCGGCAATGGAGCAAGCCCAACACCAACTGGCGCTGGTCGATGGGGTGCTCTGCGCAGCGACATAAAGGAGGAGCCCGCAGGGCGGGGGACAGTCGCGGAGCAGAGTACCCCGTCGGCCTGCGTCCACCCCCAACGGCAAAGGCCAGCCCGCATCACCCCAAAGCCGCCAGCAACTCAGCCTGCAACACACCCGCATCCAGGTGGTCCCCAATCACCACCAGGCGCGTCGCACGCGGCTCATCACTGCGCCAGGCGCGGTCGAAATAGCTGTCAAACCGCTGCCCCACGCCCTGCACCACCAGGCGCATCGCAGCCCCCGGCACGGCCACAAAGCCTTTGATGCGGTAAATCTCGTGGCGCTGCACCAGGGCGGTCAGCGCGGGCAGCAGCTTGGCGCGGTCGGACACCTCCAGCGTGACCGACACCGACTCAAAAGCATCGTGGTCGTGGTCTTCTTCTGCGTCGTGGTGGGTTTTGCGGGCATCGATCACGTCTTCTACCGCACGCTCCAGGCCCAGCAGCACGTCCATGGGCACGTTGCCGTGCGATGCGCGCACCAGCTTCACACCGGCGGGCGCTTCTGCGCGGATGGTGGCTTCTACGGCTTCGAGTGCGGCGGCATCCATGCCGTCTACCTTGTGCACGATCACCAGGTCGGCCGTGGCCAGCTGGTCTTCAAACAGCTCGTGCAGAGGGGAATCGTGGTCCAGGTTGTCGTCGGCGCGGCGCTGGGCATCCACGGCCACCGGGTCGTCGGCAAAGTCGCCTGCGGCCACGGCGGGCGCGTCCACCACGGTGACCACCGCGTCCACGGTGAAGGCGTTGCGCAGCGCGGGCCACTGGAAGGCCTGCACCAGCGGCTTGGGTAACGCCAGGCCCGAGGTCTCGATCACCAGGTAATCGATCTGGTCGCGGCGGGCGGCCAGTTGCTCCATCACCGGGGCAAATTCTTCCTGCACGGTGCAGCACAGGCAGCCGTTGGCCAGCTCGAACAGTTGGCCATTTTCGACACCGTTTTCGTCGCAGCCAATGCCGCAGCCGCGCAGCAGCTCGCCATCGATGCCCAGCTCGCCAAACTCGTTGACGATGACGGCAATGCGGCGGCCTTGGGCGTTGGTCAGCAGATTACGCAAGAGCGTGGTTTTGCCGCTGCCCAGGAAGCCGGTGACGATGGTGGCGGGGATTTTTCGGGTTTGCATTTTTTTCCTTAGTCTTCAATGCCACGTTGGGCGGGCACACCGGCTTTGAAGTGGTGTTTGATCAATGTCATCTCGGTCACGGTGTCGGCCAGCTCGACCATTTCGGCGGGCGCGCCACGGCCTGTGAGTACCACATGCACATGGGGCGGGCGTTCGCGCAGGCAGGCCAGCACGGGCTCCAGCGCAATCCAGCCGTAGCGCAGCGGGTACATGATTTCGTCCAGCACCACCATGAAATGTTCGCCCGCACGCACCGTGGCTTCGGCCTGGGCCCAGCCGGCCTGGGCCAGCTCGGCGGAGTGGTCGAGGTCGCGGCTCTTCCAGCTGAAACCGTCGCCCAGCCCGACGATGGGAATGCCCAGCTGCTCAAACAAACGGTGCTCGCCAAAGCGCGCGGTGGGCACTTTCATGAACTGGTAAACCTTGACCGCCTTGCCCCGGCCATGGGCGCGCAGAGCCAGGCCGAAGGCTGCTGTGCTTTTGCCCTTGCCGGTGCCGGTGTGCACGATGACCAGGCCGCGCCGCTCGCCCTGGGGCTTGGGGGTGTCGCGCAGCAGCGGTGGGGATTCGATTTCCATGGAGGAGGTCTTTGTAAATCAGCCCGGCGCAAACAGCTTGGCCACGGCATGGGGGTTGGACGGGAAGTACAGGTGCATGAAGGATGCATGCAGCCGCCCGCGGCGGAACACCGGCTCGGCGTGGCTGCGTTCGCGCTGCGGCTCGGTGAGGACGGTAGCGGGCAGCGATGTGTCCATGCGCGCGTGGTGAAAGCTATGGCCGCGCAGCCGCCCCTCGGGCAGATCGGCGGCGTGCATGCCGAGGTTGACGAAACGCTTTTGCAGTGCCCCGGTGCCGGGCAGCAGGCCCCACATGGGTACGGAGTTGCCGTCATGGCCCGCCAGGCTGTCCAGCAGCGCCAGCATGCCGCCGCACTCGGCCACGGTGGGCTTGCCTGCCGCGTGGTGGGCGTGGATAGCGGCACGCAGGGGCTGGTTGGCGTGCAGGGCGGCCAGGTGCAGCTCGGGGTAGCCACCGGGCAGGTACAAGCTGTGCGCGTCGGGCAAGGTGGCATCGGCCAAGGGCGAGAAAAACACCAGCTCGGCGCCCAGCGCACGCAGCGTATCCAGATTGGCGGCGTACAAAAATGAGAAAGCAGCATCGCGTGCCACGGCGATGCGCACACCGGCCAGCAACGGCGGCATGGGTTCCGCCGGGCTCGGCTCAAACCGCACCGGGCTGGCCATGCCCTCCACCGACGGCCCGATGGCAAGCGCTGCCAGAGCGATGCGCTCGTCCAGTTGCGCCACCTCGGAAGCCTGCACCAGGCCCAGGTGCCGCTCGGGCAGCGCGAATTCGGCCGAGCGCGGCATGGCGCCAAACCAGCGCAATCCTGCGGGCAGGCTGTCTTTGAGCATCTGCGCATGGCTGGCGCTGCCGACGCGGTTGGCCAGCACCCCGGCAAACTGCAGGCCCGGGCGGAAGGTGGACAGGCCGTGCGCCACGGCCCCAAAGGTCTGCGCCATGGCCGAACCGTCGATCACGGCCAGCACCGGCAGGCCCAGGGCCTGGGCCAGGTCGGCACTGCTGGGTGTGCCGTCGAACAAGCCCATCACGCCCTCGACCAAGATCACATCGGCTTGCAGCGCCGCCGCATGCAGCAGCGCCCGGCAGTGGGCCTCGCCGCCCATCCACAGGTCGAGCTGGTACACGGGGTGGCCGCTGGCGCGCTCCAGAATCGTGGGGTCCAGAAAATCGGGGCCGGTTTTGAACACGCGCACCCGGCGGCCCTGGCTGCGGTGCCAGGCGGCCAGGGCGGCAGTCACCGTGGTTTTGCCCTGGCCGGACGCAGGCGCAGTCACCAGCAACGCATGGCAGGTTTTAGGCATCAAATAGCCTCTCCGCGCCCATTTAATAAGCGATAGTAGCTACAAATTAAATAGCAAATAATTTACCCCTGCACGCCCGCCGCGTGGTTGTGGAAAGGTGTGGCTGGGGGTGGGGAGAGGGATCAGTAGGCGGGACGCAGAGGAGCCTGTGCTGGAACAGGGGTGCGTGGAAGCCTGCTGAACTTCGCCCGCCGCAAAGTCACGCTAATTCAACAGGCCGGTCTTCGGGCTCACGAGTGGAGATCGCTGGCGATCTTCTGCGCGGCGGCCTTCCCATGCAACTACGTTGCACAGTGGCTTGTGTGGCCTCGCTTTGACTCGTTTACCGTTGCGGGGGCAGCGTGGGCATGGCGCAGTAGCAAGTACGGCGCTTCACCAACTTCCCGTTTAATCCGCAGCGCGCAAGCTGCTGGACACCTGTTGACGGTTTTCAGTGTAGCAGCAGCCGTTTTGCCGAGCTTGGGCCGGGCTGCCGTTACACATCGTTGCACGTACGCAACAATTCCAGGTAACAAGTGTCGGTATTTATTACAAGCATCGTGAAAAATTCACGTTTTCTCTATGTAAATCAACGACATAAGTAATTGGTGTGAAGTTTGCTTTACAGCCTGAAATAAGGCGTTCGCAAAAATTCACGCTGTGGATGTCGCCTTGAAACAGGGGAGATTTTTGAATGAAAATCATCGACCGGGGCTGCTCCAGCTCCCGCCACATGGCTTGGTCCCTGCCTGCGCAACATGTTGCGCCAGTTCCGCACGGATACCCCTGTCCGACGCACCCCATTCCCCTGCCTTCGTAAGTCCCCGGCATCCAGCCTGGCTGGTCACGCCCCCGTTTTTTCTTTTTTAAATTGGTTCCACCACCTGCTTTTGGCGCGCCATAGGCCGCCGTCTTACCCCTCGGAGATTTCGCGCCATGAGCCTCTATCCTGAATCCACGGTCAACACCTTCACCGCCAACCAGCAGAGTAGTCCCGATACCGCGGTACTGGCCGATGGCAGCTATGTCACCGTGTGGGCATCGTATGACCAGGATGCCAACAACACCTGGGGGGTGTACTACCAGCGATTCAGCGCATCAGGCGTGCCGCTGGGTGGCGAATTCCGCGTCAACACGTCCACGGCTGGCGGGCAAGACAATCCCCACGTAGCAGCCACGTCAGACGGCGGCTTTGTGATTCTGTGGGACGACGACAACGGCCTGGACGGTGCCAATCAAGGCGTGTTTGGGCAGCGCTTCAATACCAGCGGCATCCCGCAAGGCGCCAACTTCCTGGTCAACACCACCACGGCCAGCACCCAGTACCAAAACGCGGTGGCGGGCTACACCGGCGGTTTTGCCACTACCTGGGTGTCCTATACCAACAACCAGTACGACGTCTACCTGCAACGCTGGGACAACACCGGCGCCAAGGTAGGTGGAGAGACGCTGATTAGCAAAACCCCCGGTGCCGCCACGGTGCAGGCAGGCACCCAGCAGTTCCCCGACATCGCCGCCAGCGCCAACGGCAACCTGGTCATCGTCTGGACCGACCAGAATGGCAACGACGGCAGCAGCTACGGCGTGTATGGCCGCACCTACACCGCCAGCACCAGCACCTATTCCGACACTTTCCTGGTGAACACCAGCACCTCAGGCCAACAGTCAGAACCCAGTGTGGCCATGCTCAGTGGCGGTGGCTATGTAGTGGTGTGGCGCTCGGACAACCAGGATGGCAGCAGCGCGGGTGTATATGGCCAGCGCTTTAACGCCGCCGGTGCCAAGACGGGGGGCGAATTCCTGGTGAACCAGTCCACCAGTGGCGGCCAGTACCAGCCCAGCGTGGCCGGCCTGTCCACCGGCGGCTTTGTGGTCAGCTTCTACAACGACAACTACGACGTGGGCAACACCAGCAGCTACCAGGACGTGTACGTGCGCGAGTACGATGCCGCGGGCAGCCCCCTGGGCAACCAGACCAAGCTGGCATCGGGCTATGGCTACGACGCAGAGAGCACACCGGTGGTGGCCAGCCTGGGCAACGGGAACTATGTGGTGTCGTATACCAACTACAGCCGCGCCGCAGATGGCGGCAACAACACCACCGAAATCGGCCAGCAAATCTTTGGCAGCGCCGCCACCCTGCCCCGCCAGCAAGACCCGCAGCTGGGCAACTTCAGCGGCACGGTCACACTGGGCGAAAACCTGGTCAACGCCACCCCGCAAGTCATCCGCGCCACCGTGGGCCTGACCGACATCGATTCGGCCAACTTCGAGGGTGGCCGAATCGACCTGTTCTACGTGCAAAACGGCGACGCCACCGACCAATTGGGTGTGCGCAGCGTGGGCAACGGCAGCAACCAGATCAGTGTGACCGGCAGCACGGTGCGCTATGAGGGCAACATCATCGGCACCATCAGCGGTGGCAGCAATGGCAGCAACCTGGTCATCACCCTGACCGCCGCCGCCACCGTGGATGCGGTGGAAGAACTGGTGCAAAACCTCAGCTACGCCAGCACCTCGTCCAGCCCCGCCGCCAGCCGCACTCTGGGCATCCGCGTGTCGGACGGCGACGGCGGGTCCAGCGCATCCAGCACGGTAGAGATTCTTGTCACCCCCGAACTGGACGGCGCACCGGTGGTGTACGGCGAGTCGCAGGTCAATACCTACACCGCCAGCACCCAGGGCGTACCGCAGATTGCCGTGCTCACCGACGGCAGCTACGTCATCGTCTGGGAGTCTTACGGGCAGGATTCGGTCAACACCTACGGCGTGTACGGCCAGCGCTTCAGTGCCCAAGGCGTGGCCATCGGGGCCGAATTCCGCGCCAATACGGAAACCGATGCATACCAGGACGGTGCCCACGTGGCTGCCCTCAGCAACGGCGGCTTCGTCATCACATGGGACGATGCTAGCGGCGTAGACGGCAGCGGCCAGGGCGTGATTGCCCAGCTCTACAACAGCACCGGGGCCACTGTGGGTGCCAACTTTGTGGCCAACACCACCACCAGCAGTACCCAGCAGTACAGCGATGTGGCGGGCTACGCCGGTGCCGGTGCGGTGGTGGGCGGGTTCACCACCGTGTGGGCCTCCAGCGGCAATACCGGGGGCAATGGCGTTGATATCTACATGCAGCGCTTTGACAACAGCGGAGCCAAGCTGGGTGCCGAGCTGCGCGTCAGCAACACGCCTGGAGCTGCTACGGCCCAGGCCAGCGCGCAGTACTACCCCCGCGTTGCCGCGCAGAGCAATGGCGACTTGGTGATTGTGTGGAGCGACCAGAACAATAACGACAGCAGCGGCCAAGGTGTTTATGCCCAACGCTACACGGCAGCCACGGGTACGTTGTCGGGCAGCTTTCTGGTCAACAGCTTCGTAGTCGGCTCGCAATACGAACCCGATGTGGCCACCCTGCCTGACGGCGGCTTTGTGATCGTATGGCGCTCGGACAGCCAGGACGGCTCCAGTGCCGGGGTGTACGGCCAGCGCTACAACGCAGCGGGCACCAAGGTCGGTGACGAGTTCCGGGTCAATGAGAGCACCACCGGAGGCCAGTACCAGCCCAGCGTCACCGGCCTGTCCACCGGCGGCTTTGTGGTCAGCTTTTATAACGACAACACCGATATCACTGGCACAGGCAGCCAAAACGATGTGTATATCCGCGAATATGACGCGTCCGGTGTTGCCATCGACGGCCAGCGCAAGCTGCCCACCGCCACCGCTACCCCCAGCAACCAGGAATACCAGCCCGCCATTGCCGACCTGGGCAGCGGCAACTATGTGGTGGCCTATACCGACCATGTTCCCACGCTGGATGGCGGCAACGCCACCTTCGAGATCACCCAGCAGATCTTTGGCTCTGCGGCCGAGCTGGCACGCCAGCAAAACCCGGTGCTCAGCGACTTCGTTGGCAGCGTGAGCTTTGCCGAGAACCTGGTCAACGCCACGCCGCAAATCATCGATGCCGCTGTCAGCCTGAGCGACCTGGATTCAGCCAACTTTGCAGGCGGTGCGGTCAACCTGTTTTATGTGCAGGGTGGTGAACCCGGCGACCAGTTGGGCGTGCGCAACGTGGGCACGGCTGCCGGGCAAATTGGGGTCAGCGGGGTCAACATCAGCTATGGCGGCACCAGCATCGGCAGTATCAGCGGCGGTAGCAACGGGGCGAATCTGCAGATCAACCTGAATGCCGGTGCCAGCCTCGCTGCCGTCGAGGCATTGCTGCAAAACCTGACCTACGGCAGCACCTCCTCCAGCCCCTCCAGCGTCCGCACCGTCGGCTTGCGGGTATCCGACGGCGACGGCGGCAGCAGCAACGCCACCACGGTAGACATCACCGTCACCCCCAGTCTGGACGGCGCACCCGTGGTGTACGGCGAGTCGCAGGTCAATACCTACACCGCCAGCACCCAGGGCGTACCGCAGATTGCCGTGCTCACCGACGGCAGCTACGTCATCGTCTGGGAGTCCTATGGGCAGGATACGGTCAACACCTACGGCATCTACGGCCAGCGCTTCACGGCCCAAGGCGTAGCCATAGGGGCCGAATTCCGCGCCAACACCGCCACCGCCGCCGCACAAGACGGTGCCCACGTGGCTGCCCTCAGCAACGGCGGCTTCGTCATCACATGGGACGATGCCAGCGGCGTAGACGGCAGCGGCCAGGGCGTGATTGCCCAGCTCTACAACAGCACCGGGGCCACCGTGGGGGCCAACTTTGTCGCCAACACCAACACCACCAGCACCCAGCAGTACAGCGACGTAGCGGGCTACGCCGGTGCGGGCGCGGTGGTGGGCGGCTTCACCACCGTGTGGGCTTCCAGCGGCAACACCGGCGGCAACGGTTACGACATCTACCTGCAACGCTTTGACAACAGCGGTGCCAAGCTAGGGGGTGAGGTGCGCGTGAGCACCACACCAGGGGTAGCCACAGCCCAGGCGGGGCAGCAGTATTACCCGCGCGTTGCTGCGCAGAGCAACGGCGACCTGGTCATTGTGTGGCGTGACGATAACGCCAATGACGGTGGGGCCTCTTACGGCATCTTTGCCCAGCGCTACACCGCAGCCACCGGCACACTGTCGGGCACCTTCCTGGTCAACAGCACCGTAGTGGGTAACCAGTACGAGCCCGATGTGGCCACCCTGTCCGATGGCGGTTTTGTCATCGTGTGGCGATCGGACAGCCAGGACGGCTCCAGCGCCGGGGTCTACGGCCAGCGCTACAACGCCGCGGGCACGGCGGTGGGCGGCGAGTTCCGGGTGAACGAAACCACCGTGGGCGGCCAGTACCAGCCCAGCGTCACCGGCCTGTCCACCGGCGGTTTTGTGGTGAGCTTCTACAACGACAACTACGACATCACCGGCACGGGTAGCTACAGCGACGTGTACATCCGCGAATACGACGCATCCGGCACGCCCATCGACGGCCAGCGCAAGCTGCCCAGTGCCACCGCCACCCCCAGCAACCAGGAATACCAGCCCGCCATTGCCGACCTGGGCGGCGGCAACTTCGTAGTGGCCTATGCCGACTACGTACCCACGCTGGACGGCGGCAACGCCACCTACGAGATCAGCCAGCAGATCTTTGGCTCCGCCGCCACGCTGGCGCGCCAGCTAAACCCCGAGCTGGGCGATTTCACCGGCACAGTCACGTTTACCGAAAACCTGGTCAACGCCACGCCGCAAATCATCGACGCAGCGGTCAGCCTGACCGACCTGGACTCGGCCAACTTTGCAGGCGGCAAGCTGGACCTGTTCTACGTGCAAGACGGTGAGCCCACGGACCAGCTGGGTGTGCGCAACACTGGCAGCGCCGCCGGGCAAATCGGCACCAGCGGGGCCAACGTCACTTTTGGTGGGGCCATCATCGGCACCCTGGGCGGCGGTAGCAACGGCGCCGCGCTGCAAATCACCCTGACCAGTCTGGCGACGGTAGAAGCGGTAGAGGCGCTGATCCAGAACCTCACCTACGCCAGCACCTCGCAAAGCCCCGCCGCCAGCCGCACCGTGGGCATTCGCGTGTCCGACGGCGACGGCGGCAGCAGCAACGCCACCACGGTGTCGATCAATGTCACCCCCAGTCTGGACGGCGCACCGGTGGTGTTTGGCGAGTCGCAGGTCAACACCTTCACCACCAACACCCAAACCGAACCGCAAATCGCCGTGCTCAGCGACGGCAGCTACGTCATCGTCTGGCAGTCGTACGACCAGGACATCAACAACACCTGGGGCGTGTACGGCCAGCACTTCAGCGCCCAGGGCGTGGCCATCGGGGCTGAGTTCCGCGCCAACACCGCCACCGCCTCCACCCAGGACGGCGCGCATGTGGCGGCCCTGAGCAATGGCGGCTTCGTCATCACCTGGGACGATGCCAGTGGCGTAGACGGCAGCGGCCAGGGCGTGATCGGCCAGCTCTACAACAGCACCGGGGCCACGGTGGGCAGCAACTTTGTGGCCAACACCTTCACCAGTAGCACCCAGCAGTACAGCGACGTAGCAGGCTACGCCGGTGCTGGCGCGGTGGTGGCCGGGTTCACCACCGTGTGGGCCTCCAGCGGCAACACCGGGGGCAGTGGTTTTGACATCTACCTGCAACGCTTTGACAACAGCGGGGCCAAGCTAGGGGGTGAGGTGCGCGTGAGCACCACACCAGGGGTAGCCACAGCCCAGGCGGGGCAGCAGTATTACCCGCGCGTTGCTGCGCAGAGCAACGGCGACCTGGTCATTGTGTGGCGCGACGATAACGCCAATGACGGCGGAGCCTCGTACGGGGTTTTCGCCCAGCGTTACACCGCAGCCACTGGCACGCTCTCCGGCACCTTCCTGGTCAACAGCACCGTAGTGGGTAACCAGTACGAGCCCGATGTGGCCACCCTGTCCGATGGCGGCTTTGTCATCGTGTGGCGCTCGGACACTCAAGACGGCTCCAGCGCCGGGGTCTACGGCCAGCGCTACAACGCGGCAGGCACGGCAGTGGGCGGCGAGTTCCGGGTGAATGAGACCACCGAAGGCGGCCAGTACCAACCCGCCGTCACCGGCCTGTCCACCGGCGGTTTTGTGGTGAGCTTCTACAACGACAACTACGACATCACCGGCACGGGTAGCTACAGCGACGTGTACATCCGCGAATACGACGCGTCTGGCGTGGCCATCGACGGCCAACGCAGGCTGCCCAGCGCCACCGCCACCCCCAGCAACCAGGAATACCAGCCCGCCATTGCCGACCTGGGCAACGGCAACTTCGTGGTGGCCTATGGTGACTACGTACCCACCATTGACGGCGGCAACGCCACCTACGAGGTTACCCAGCAGATTTTTGGCTCCGCCGCTGAACTGGTGCGCACCAGCGCCAACCCGGTGCTGAGCGACGTACGCGCCCAGCGCGTCCTGACCAACAACGCCGCCGATGCCCTGTTTGCGGGTAATGCACAGTTGCTGGACACCGATGTGTCGGTGGTGGATACCGACTCCGTCAACCTGGACGGCGGCACGCTGGTGGTCAACATACTGTCGGGCGGCAGCGCCACCGACGTGCTGGGCATCCGCAACCAAGGCAGCGGCAACGGCCAGGTCGGGGTATCGGGCAGCAACGTAACCTACAGCGGCGTGGTCATCGGCAGCTTTACCGGCGGCGGTGCGGGCGGGGGCACGCTCACCATTACCTTCAACGCCAACGCGCTCACTGTGGACATGCGCACAGTGGTGCAAAACATCACCTACCAGAACACCGCCCCCCCGGCAGGCACAACCAGCCGCAGCATCGGCATGCGCCTCACCGATGGCGACGGTGGTGCCAGCGACCCCAGCGATATCGAAGTGGTAATCCAGAACAGCTTCACCCCGCCCACCGTGCTTCTGGACGACATCGTCACCAACCTGACCATGTCTGAGACCCAGGCCCAGGCGGGCGTGCGGCTGGACGATTCGGTGCAGCTCAACTACGCAGGTGCCACCGGCTTTCTCAACGGCCATCTGGTGGTGTCCTACCTCAGCGCTACCAGCCGCCCAGACGACCAGATCACGGTGCGCAACCAGGGCACCGGTGTCAACCAGGTCAGCCGAGTGGGCACCGACGTGCTGTACGAGAACGTCTCCATCGGCACCATCAGCGCCAGCTTGAACGGCATCAACGGGGCCAATCTGGACATCACCTTCAAAGCCACCGCCACCGACCAGGCCATTGAGCGCGTGATTGAAAACCTGGTCTACACCAACCCGTCCGCCGGCCCACTGGCCGACCGGTCCATCCGCGTCGTCGTCACCGACGGTGCCGGTGCCTCCAGTACCGCCCGCGATGTCGCCATCCACATCGACACGGTCAATGCACCCACCGCCGCCGTGCCGCTGCTGGGCGAGCAACAGGTCAACACTTTTGAAGCAGGCCAGCAGACCGCCCCTGCCGTGGGCCGCCTGCAAGGCAGCAACAACGGCGGCTACGTAGTCACCTGGACATCGCAAGAGGGCCAGGACGGCAGCGGCTATGGCGTATTTGCCCAGCGCTACGCCGCCAACGGCGCAGCCATCGGCCCCGAGTTCCAGGTGAATAGCCAAACCCTAGGCACCCAAACCGATACAGCGGTGACCGGCCTGGCCAATGGCGGCTACGTGATCGTGTGGCGTGCCGACAACCAGGACGGCAGCGGCACCTATGGCGTGTACGGCCAGCGCTATGCCGCCAACGGCAGCGCTGTGGGCAGCGAGTTCCGCGCCAACACCACCACCACCGGCAACCAGTACGAACCCGCCGTGCTGGGCCTGTCGGACGGCAGCTTTGTGGTGGCCTACCGCAGCGATTACTCCAACGCAGCGGCCAGTTACACCTACGACGTGCTGGCACAGCGCTTTGATGCCAGCGGCAACCCGGTAGGGGCCGAAATCACCCTCAACACCAGCGGCGGTGCTACCCAATACCAACCCCAGTTGTCGGCCCTGACCAGCGGCGGCTACGTGGCCATCTGGTCAGACTCCAGCGGCGATGCCAACGGCTACGGTGTGGCCGCACAAGTTTTCAACAACGACGGCAGCAAGTTGGGTGCCCAGATTGCCGTCAACACCACCGTGGCAGGCAACCAGTGGGGCTCGGACGTGGTGGGCCTGGCAGGCGGCGGCTTTGTGGCGGTGTGGGAGTCGTCCAGCACCGTCTACATGCAGCGGTACACGGCAGCCGGTGCGGCAGTGGGCGGTGAAATCACCGTCAACAACGTCGACTCGCCCGCCAACCAAAGCGACTACGTGCGGGTGGCCGCACTGGAAACCGGCGGCTTCATCGTCACCTGGGACGGCAACCCCAGCACCGCCCTCAGCGGTAGCAGCAGCAGCCAGGACATCATGGCCCAGCAGTTCGATGCCAGCGGCAACAAGGTCGACGGCGTGCGGGTGGTCAACAGCACCACCAGCAGCACCCAGTACCTGCCCGATATCGTGGGCCTGGCCGGCAACAACGCCGTGGTGGTGTGGGCGGGCTACAACCAGGAGCGAGATATCAATAGTACATACGGCGTGTTCCAGCAGATTCTGGGCACGGCGGGGTCGCTCACCACCTCCAGCGCCCCGGTGCTGGTAGACATGGTGGAGACGTTGACCTTCAACGAAAACCTGGTCAACGCCACACCGCAGATCATCGACGCGGGTGTGAGCCTGACCGATGCCGATTCGGCCAACTTCGACGGTGGCCGCCTGTGGGTGAGCGTGATCTCGGGCTATGGCACGGTAGAAGCCGCCCAGCTCTCGGAAAGCCTGCCTGCGCAAGACCAGTTCGGTATCCGCAACCAGGGCAATGGCGCGGGCCAGGTAGGCGTAGCGGGCACCGTAGTGCGCTACGGCAATGTGGTGATCGGCAGCATCGAAACCACCGGTGCCAACGGCACCGATCTGGTGGTGCTGTTCAACGCCAGCGCCTCCGCCCAGGCGGTGGAAGCGGTGATCGAGAACCTCACCTACGCCAACACCTCGTCGGCCCCGGTGGCCAGCCGCACGGTGAGCATCAGCGTGAGCGACGGCGATGGTGGCACCAGCATTCCGCGCACCGTGACCATCAACGTGGACCCCGATGCCGACGGAGCCCAGGCGCTGTTTGGCAACGAGACCGTCAACACCTACCTGGCCAGCACCAAGTCTGCGCCCGCCACGGCAGCGCTATCGGATGGCGGCTACATCACCACCTGGGTGTCTGCAGGCCAGGACGGCTGGGACGCCGGTGTTTATGCCCAGCGCTACGACAACCATGGCGTGGCCGTGGGGGCCGAGTTCCGAGTCAACACCACCACCGCCTACAACCAGACCGAGCCCAGCGTCATCGGCCTGAAAGGCGGCGGCTATGTAGTGGCCTGGACCTCGACCAACCAGGATGACAGCAGCACCGGCATCTACGCACAGCGTTTTACCAACGACGGCTTGCTGCTGGGCACTGAGTTCCGGGTCAATACGGAAACCTACCAGGGCCAATCCAACCCCAGCTTGGCCGCCACCGCCGACGGTGGCTTCGTGGTGGGCTGGCAGAGCGACTACTACGACCCCACCTTCACCACCTACCGGGACATCTTCTTCCAGCGCTACAACGCAGCGGGCGTGGCCCAGGGCAGTGAAACCCAGGCGAACCCCACGGGCGAAGGCACAGTCACCCAACAGGAGCCCAGCTTTGTGGGCCTGGCCGGTGGCGGCTTTGTCGCCCTGTGGACGGATGACAGCAAAGACGGCAGCAGCTACGGTGTCTTCGGCCAGCGTTTTGATGCCAGTGGCGCCAAGGCGGGTGCATCGTTCCAGGTCAACACCTATACCGCAGCGCTGCAGTCCGAACCGTCTGTCACAGCGCTCAACGACGGTGGCTTTGTGGTGGTATGGACCTCCGACAACCAGGACGGCAGCAGCTACGGCGTATTCGGCCAGCGCTACAGCAGCACCGGGGCCACGGTGGGCAGCGAGTTCCGCGTCAACACCAGCACCAGCGGCAATCAGCAGCAGCCCACTGTGGCAAGCCTGTCGCACGGCGGCTTTGTGGTGACCTGGAACTCCAGCAGCACCACCATGGCCCAGCAGTTTGATGACAGCGGTGCGCGCATCGACGGTGAAGTACGGGTGGACACCATAGACAACAACGGCAACGTCGCCGACCCCACCGTGGTGGGCCTGGCCAATGGCGGGTTCGTGGTCACCTGGCCGGATTACGACTATGGCATCAACCAGTACGAGATCTTCCAGCAGGTGTTTGGCAACCCCGCCACCCTGACCCGGCAGGCCAATCCGCAGCTGGTGGACGTGAGCAGCAGCGTGACCTTCCTGGAAAACAGCGTCAACGCCACACCGCAGTTGATCGATGCCGAGGTGGGCCTGACCGATCTGGATTCGGCCAACTTTGCCGGTGGCATCCTGGAGGTGAACTACCTTACCGGCTACGACCTGCAAAACCAGCTCGGCCTGCAAGGCCTGTCGGTGCAAGACCAGCTAGGCCTGCGCAACCAGGGCAGCGATGCAGGCCAGGTGGGCATTGTGGGCAACTCGGTGCGCTACGGCGGCGTGGAGATCGGCACCATCACCAGCTTTGGTGCCAACGGCAGCAAGCTGACCGTGGTGTTCAACGCCCAGGCCACCGCCGACAAGGTGGAACAGGTGGTGGAAAGCATCACCTACGCCAACACCTTCTCGGATGCCAGCCTGGAGCGCAGCATCTCCATCCGCGTGTCTGACGGCGATGGCGGCTCCAGCGTGGCCCGTGCAGTCTCCATCCACGTGACCCCCGAGTACGACGCAGCCCAGCCGCTGTTCAGCAACGAGCAGGTCAACACCTTCGAGCCCGGCACCCAAACCTCGCCCGCCATGGCCCTGCTGTCGGACGGCAGCTACCTCACGGTGTGGACCTCCGAGGCCCAGGACGGCTGGGGTTACGGCGTGTACGGCCAGCGCTTTGCGGCCAACGGCGTGCCCATCGGCACCGAATTCCAGATCAACACCTACACCCCGACCAATCAGACAGAGCCCACGGTGATCGGTCTGGCAGGCGGCGGCTATGTGGTGGCCTGGACTTCGGCCGACCAGGATGGCAGCGCCGCAGGCATCTATGCGCAACGCTTTGCCAACGACGGCAGCTTGCTGGGCGATGAATTCCTGGTCAACACGCAGACCTTCCAGGGCCAGTCCAACCCCACTTTGGCGGCCACGGCAGACGGCGGCTTCGTCGTGGGCTGGCAGTCGGACTACTACGACCCGACCTTCACCACCTACCGAGACATCTTCTTCCAACGCTTTAATGCAGCGGGCGTGGCCCAAGGCAGTGAAGTTCAGGCCAATCCCACGGGCGAAGGCACGGTCACCCAATCGGAGCCCAGCTTTGTGGGCCTGGCCGGTGGCGGCTTTGTCGCCGTATGGACGGATGACAGCAAAGATGGCAGCGGCCAAGGCATCTACGGCCAGCGTTTTGATGCCACCGGGGCCGCAGCAGGCACATCGTTCCTGGTCAACACCTTTACCGAAAGCACCCAGTTCCAGCCCTCCCTCACAGCGCTCAACAACGGCGGCTTTGTGGTGGTGTGGACATCCGTCAACCAGGACGGCAGCAGCTACGGCGTGTACGGCCAGCGCTACAGCAGCAACGGCACCGCCGTGGGCAGCGAGTTCCGCGTCAACAACTCCACCACGGGCGAACAGTCCACGGCCCATGTGGCATCCCTGTCTACCGGTGGCTTTGTGGTCACCTGGGAATCCGGCAGCCACACCATCGCCCAGCAGTTCGATGCCAGCGGTGCCCGGCTGGACGGCGAGTTGCGGGTGGACACCATCGACAACAATGCCAACGGTGCCGCACCCGTGGTGCTGGGCCTGGCCAATGGTTCGTTTGTGGTCAGCTTCTCCGATTACAACTACACCACCAACACCACCAACGTCTACCAGCAGCTCTACGGCAACCCGGCCCAGATCCTGCGCCAGGCGAACCCCGAGCTGGTGGAGGTATCGACCAGCGTCACCTTTGCCGAAAACCTGGTCAACGCCGCCCCGCAGCTCATTGATGCCGGGGTCGGCCTGACGGATGCCGATTCGAGCAACTTTGCCGGTGGCGTTCTGGAGGTCAACTACCTGACTGACTACGGCGCACAAGACCAGTTGGGCCTGCAAGGCCTGGACAACCAGGACCAGCTGGGCATACGCCACCAGGGCAGTGGCGCGCACCAGGTGGGCGTGGCGGGCAATGTGGTCAGCTACGCTGGCACGGCCATTGGTTCCATCGTCAGCAACGGTGCCAACGGCGGCAAGCTGACGGTGCAGTTCAACGCCAGCGCCACAGCCGATGCGGTGGAGCACGTGATCGAGAACATCACCTACGCCAACACCGTCTCCAACCCCATCGCCAGCCGCACCATCTCCATCCGCGTCACCGACGGCGACGGCGGTGCCAGTGCGCCGCGCAATGTGGAAATCATCGTCACCCCCGAAACCGACGGTGCGGTCCGCTCTGGCCTGGAAAAAGTGGTAAACACCACCGTGGCTGGCCAGCAACAAGAGCCGTCCATTGCCCGCCTGAGCGACGGTGGCTATGTGGTGGTGTGGCAAGACGAAAACGGTGCCGACGGCAACGGCTACGGCGTTTACGGCCAGCGCTATGACCTCGACGACAACGCGGTGGGTGGACAGTTCCGCGCCAACACCTTCACCACGGGCAACCAGTACGAAGCGCAGGTAACTGGTCTGAACGGCGGCGGCTTTGTGGTGGTGTGGCGCTCGGACAACCAGGACGGCAGCGGTGCCGGGGTGTACGGCCAGCGCTACAGCGCAGCCGGCGTGGCGCAGGGCGCGGAGTTCAAGATCAATACCTCCACCGACCAGAGCCAGTACCAGCCCACCATCACCGCCACCACCGACGGCGGCTTTGTGGTCGGCTGGTACGACAACTATTACACCAACGCTGGCAACACCGAGTACGCCGACGTGATGTTCCAGCGCTTTAATGCCACCGGCGTGGCCCAGGGCGTGGAAACCCGTGCCAATCCTACCGGCGAAGGCACGGTCGCCCAATACGAACCCAGCATTACCGCTTTGGCCGGTGGCGGCTTTATGGCGGTATGGACCGATGCCAGCAAGGACGGCAACGGAAGCGGCATCTACGGCCAGCGCTTTACCGCCCTGGGTGTAGCCACTGGGGCCGTACTGCAGATCAACTCCTACATCAACGGCACCCAGGACGCACCCGCCATTGCCGGACTGAAGGATGGCGGCTTTATTGCCGTGTGGGAATCGGAGAGCCAGGACCTCTCCAGCACCGGCATCTATGCCCAGCGTTTTGATGCCGCCGGGGCCAAGGTAGGCACCGAGTTCCGGGTCAACACCCACATCACCAACCAACAGATCGAACCCACCGTCACCGCACTGGAAAACGGTGGCTGGGTGGTAAGCTGGACCGACCAAAGCAATGCCGTAGGCAGCGGCTACGATGTATTTGTGCAGCAGTACAACGCCTTGGGCCAGGCGGTAGACGGCGAAACCCTGGTCAACGGCTACATCTACAGCACCCAATCGCAGCCCAGCATCACTAGCATGCCCGACGGTGGCTTCGTGGTGGCCTACACCAGCTACCGCGCTTCGGGCGATGGCAACGGCGACGGCACACCCGACGGCGGCAACGACACGTACGAAATCCGCACCCAGCGCTTCAGCAATACGGCGCCCAACGTATCCAACGTCAGCGCCAGCGGCCAGGAAGAAGCCGTGCTGGTGCTGAGCAACACCTTGTTCGAAGGCGGCTTTGTGGACCCCGATGGGCAGTCGCTGCAGGCCATCAAGATCATCAACCTGTCGGCCGAGGGCACGCTGCGGCTGAACGGCGTGGCCGTCACCACCAACCAGGAAATCAGTCTGGCCGACCTGCAGGCCGGGGCACTGACCTACCAGGGCCGCGCCGACTACTTCGGGGCCGACCAGTTCCGCTGGACTGGCTCCGACGGCATCACCTTTGCCAGCGAACCGGTGTTTACCAACATCCTGCTGTCCAACGTGAACGACGGCCCCCGACTGGGTACGTTGACCGATGCCACCGGCAGCGAGGGCAGCTTCTTCACCCGCACCCTGGCGATTGGCGACCCCGATCCCGAGGGCCACCAGATCACCGTGAACTGGGGCGACGGCAGCCTCAACTCGGTGTTCAGCACCAGCTCGGCCGCGCCGCAGATCCAGCACGTGTATGCCGACAACGGCACCTACACCGTGAACGTGACGGTGAACGACCAGCAAGGCCAGGCCAACAGCACCGAGAGCACCAGCTTCCAGGTCGCCATTGCCAACGTAGCCCCCACCATAGGCACCACCGGCAACACCACGGTGCAGCAAAACGTGGCCTACTCGCTCGACTTGCACGGCGTGAGCGACCCCGGCACGGACACGGTAGACCAGTACACCATCGACTGGGGCGACGGCAGCACCGATGTCTACACCCCCGCCACCCTGCCCGTCAACGGCATCCTGACGCACACCTACGCCACCACCGGTGCCAAGACCATCACCGTGGGCCTGCGCGACGAGGACGGCACCTACGCCAACGCAGGCAGCCGCACCGTCACCGTCAGCGCGCCCGCCGAAGTCATCACCGTCAACGCGGGCAGCGACACCACGGTCAATGAAGGCACCACCTTCACCAAGACCATCAACTTCACCGACCCCACCGACCAGGGCCCCGCCGGGCGCACCTACACCGCCGTGTGGGGCGACGGGCAAACCAGCACCGGCGGCATTGCTGCCGGGGACACCAGCTTCAACATCAGCCACAGCTACGCCGACAACAGCGGCCCGTACACCGTGGATGTGACGGTGCACGACAACGACGGCGCGGTGCTGCAGTCGGGCAGCGACAGCTTTGTGGTCAACGTCAACAACGTCGCACCCACCGTGGGCCTGAGCGGCGCGGGTTCGGTCAACGAGGGTGGGGTCTACACCCTGACGCTCAACCCCTCCGACCTGGGCACCGACACCATTGCCCAGTACAACGTGCAGTGGGGCGATGGGCAAGACCAGATCGTGCTGGCCGCCAACCTGCCCGCCAACCGGCAGCTCACCCACACCTATGCCGACGGCAGCGTCAGCTACACCATCAAGGTCGATGTGGTCGATGAAGATGGCGTGTTTGTGAACGTGGGCACCGGCGGCAGCCTCACCGTCTTCAACGTCGCCCCCATCGCACCGGTCACCGGTGCCAACACCGTGGCCGAGGGCAGCGTCTACACCCTGAACGTGGGCGCGGTCACCGACCCCGGCCAGGACACCCGAACCGGCTACAGCGTCAGCTGGGGCGACGGCACGCCCAGCGACAACTTCACCCCCGCCCAGTGGGCCACGGTGCAAACCAACGGCGGCAACCTCACCCACACCTTTGCCGACGGCGCAGGCGTGGGCACACCGCGCACCGTGACCGTCACCGCGTCGGACGAAGACGGCAGCTTTGTGCTGGGCAGCAAGCTGCTCAACGTCACCAACGTAGACCCCAACCTGGTGTTGGGCGGCAATGCCGCTACCAACGAAGGTGCCAGCTACACCCTGGCCATCACCGCCACCGATGCCGCCGGAACCGCCGACCCGCTGAACTACAGCATCGACTGGAACGACGGCAGCGCCGTGCAAACGCTGACCGCCGCGCAGTTACAGGCCCTGTCGGGCAATGTGGCCCACACCTTCCTGGACGACCAGGACGGTGCCGTCAACAGCACCCCACG
>CAUPPH010000001.1:0-548857 GCA_963513125.1 uncultured Albidiferax sp. | reverse complement strand
TTGGCCTGGCCGCCGAACTTGGCTGCCAGCACGGTGGTGATGGCGGCGGTCAGCGTGGTTTTGCCATGGTCAACGTGGCCGATCGTGCCCACATTGACGTGGGGCTTGGTACGTGTGAACTTTTCTTTTCCCATTTTTCAACTCTCCATGGAGCTCCGAAAAAAATAAACCAAATTTACCCAACCATCGGCACCTACTGGATTCGGCGCGCTTTCTAAATACTGGTGCCCATTCCGGGAATCGGACCCGGGACCTCTCCCTTACCAAGGGAGTGCTCTGCCACTGAGCCAAATGGGCACTTGTTACATTGCTGCGGAAGCCCCGAAGCAACACAACCTTAACTAACTACTATTGACAAACGCCTTTGGAGCGGGAGACGGGAATCGAACCCGCGTCATTAGCTTGGAAGGCTAGGGTTCTACCATTGAACTACTCCCGCGTTCTGATGCTGTTGCACCTGAGGCGAAACATTCACGCCAAACCCAAAACCCGCTTGTCAATACTTTCAAAAACTGGCCGTCATTGCTGACTTTTCGCTGGTGGAGAGGGCTGGATTCGAACCAGCGTACTCGTAAGAGGGCAGATTTACAGTCTGCTGCCATTAACCACTCGGCCACCTCTCCGGCGAAGCCTCAAATTATAGCACAGAGTTTTTGGCTGACTAACAACTCTGTGTTTCACAGCCTTCGATCATACCGCGTTGTGGTGACCGATGGCTTCGGGTTGTTTAATTTTGTCTTTATGCCGTGTGCGACCAGTCGATGGTGGTTGCATCTGACTGCAGCAGGAAGTCGTTGGCTTGCTGAAAGTGGCTGCAACCTATGAACGGTGTGGGCGGACGCAATGCCGAGAGGGGGGAGGGGTGGTTGGATTGCAACAACAGAATGCGTCTGCCATGGGCCGCGGCGACTTGCTGGATCAGGGGGGCTTTGGTCTGGGCGTGGGCGCCCCACAGCAGGTAGGCGCACACCGGCGCGGTTTGTGTGACTTGCCTGACCACGGCATCCGTCAGGGCTTCCCAGCCGCGTTTGGCGTGGCTAGCGGGGAGCCCATCCTCGACCGTCAGGCAGGTGTTGAGCAGCAAAACGCCTTGCTTGGCCCAGGCGGCCAGTGACCCGCCCGGGGTACGGGGGGGCATGCCTTCTTGCTGGAGCTCTTTGAAGATGTTGCGCAGCGACGGTGGTGGTTTGATGCCAGGTGCGACAGAAAATGCCAGACCTTCGGCCTGGCCGGGGCCGTGGTAGGGGTCCTGGCCCAGGATGACCACCTTGACGGCGCTCAGCGGAGTCAGGGCCAGGGCGCGCAAAGGCTGTGGCGGGTAAATCGTGGCTTTCTGGGCCAAGCGTTGGTTCAGAAAATTGCTGAGCTGTTGGCCTGGTGTCGAGGCCAGAAAGTCCGCCACGCAAGGCTGCCAGTCGGGTGCGACGCTGCTTGCAGGTGGCGGCCAGCTTTGCAGGCAATCCTCTTGGAAAAGAGGCACGGCGGGACGCTATGCGGTGGCGAACAGGCCGGCCAGCGCCACGCCGGGGTCGGCTGCGCGCATGAAGGCTTCGCCGACCAGGAAGGCGTGGATGTTGGCGTCGCGCATGCGCTGTACGTCGGCCGTGGTCAGAATGCCGCTTTCTGTGACGAGCATGCGGTCGGCGGGAACGTCTTTTTGCAGGGCCAGCGTGGTTTCCAGGCTGACTTCGAAGGTGCGCAAATTGCGGTTGTTGATGCCGATTAACGGGGTTTTCAGTTTCAGGCTGCGCTGTAGCTCAGCGGCATCGTGCACTTCCACCAGCACCGCCATGTCCAGCGAGCGGGCGATGGCCTCCAGTTCGGCCATGTGGCCATCGTCCAGGGCCGCAGCGATCAGCAGGATGCAGTCGGCCCCCATGGCGCGGGATTCGTAGACCTGATAGGCATCGACGATGAAGTCTTTGCGCAGCACCGGCAACTGGCAGGAGGCGCGTGCTTGCTTCAGGTAGTCCACCTGGCCCTGGAAGAACTGTCTGTCAGTGAGCACGGACAAACAGGCCGCGCCATATTCGGCGTAGCTTTGGGCAATGTCGGCAGGGATGAAATCGGCGCGCAGCACGCCTTTGGAGGGGCTGGCCTTTTTGATCTCGGCGATGACGGCGGCCTGTCCGGCGGCGATTTTTCTGCGCATGGCTCCCACGAAGTCGCGGGTCAGCACGCGGGATTCTGCGTCGGTGCGCATGTCTGCCAGGGAGGTGCGGCGCATCGCTGCGGCGATTTCTGTGCGCTTGACGGTGATGATTTGTTCGAGGATGTCAGACATGGAGGGGCTCAGGCAGTTTCAGCAGGAATGCCCTGCATTATCCATCCCGCCTATCAAGGCAGCTCGGCGCTGGACATGCGGGCCACGATGGTGGAGGCGCGGCTGCCCAGGTAGCCGGAATTGGGCAGTTTTTCAAAATATTTAGGCCGGGGTAGCATGACGGCCAGCCGGGCGGCTTCATACGCGCTGAGGCGGGACGCGGGTTTGCGGAAGTAGTGCTGTGCCGCAGCCTCGGCACCAAACACGCCTTCGCCCCATTCCACGTTGTTCAGATAAATCTCCAGGATGCGCTGCTTGTCCAGCAGGTGCTCCAGCACTATGGTGAGTACGAACTCCTGGCCCTTGCGCAGCAGCGTGCGTTCGCCCGACAGCAGCAGGTTTTTCGCCAGTTGCTGGGTGATAGTGGAGCCGCCGATGACCTTGGGCGGTTTGGGTGGTTTGGCCGTGGCGGTCGCTTTGGCCTTGGCCGGGGCGGCCAGTTTGGCGGCGCGCGCCTCGGCTTTTTCGTTCTTGTCCCAGGCTTTTTCCAGCGCCTCCCAGTCCACGCCGTCGTGGTTGGTGAAGCTGCTGTCTTCCGAGGCGATGACGGCGCGTTTGAGGTTGTCGGAAATCTGGCTGTAAGGCACCCATTCCTGCTTCCAGCGCAAAGATTTGTCTGGACTGGTCAGCAGCCGCCAGGCTTCCGAGCGCTCAAATGCGGTGGACTGCGGATCCACGACCAGCATCAGCGCGATGCGGCCTACAAAAAAAAGTTGCAGCGCCAGCGCGGCAAAAACCACCAGCACCAGCCAGCGCAGCAGGGGGCGCATCGCGTCAGCCCAGGGTGGCGCGCAGCTCGGCCAGCACCTGGGCCGAGGGGGGGCGCACGCCGCGCCACAGCAAAAAGCCCTCTGCCGCCTGCTCGACCAGCATGCCGAGGCCGTCGCGCGGGATAGCTCCGTGCGCCCGGGCCCAGTCCATAAAGCCCGCAGCCGCCGGGCCATACATCATGTCCAGCGCCAGTGCACCGCGTTGGAGCACGCTGGGCGACACCGGCACGCCCGCGCCACTCAAGCTACTGGCCGTGGCGTTGACCACCACGTCATACGGCGTTTGTACGGCGGCCAGCTCGGCGCTGTCCACCTGCACGCCGTGGGCCTGCGCCAGCGCCGCGTGGCGGGTTACCAGCGCTTCGGCTTTGCCCAGGGTGCGGTTGGCCACGGTGATGCGGCGGGCCTGGGCGGCGATCAGCGGCCCCAGCACCCCGGCGGATGCCCCTCCGGCACCGATCAGCAGCACGTCGCGTCCGGCCAGTGCCACGCCGGCATTGTTCTGGATGTCGTTGACCAGGCCTGCGCCGTCGGTGTTGTCGGCATGGATGCCGCCATCGAGGAAATGCAGAAAGTTGCTGGCCCCGGCCAATTGGGCGCGTGGCGACTGGTGATCGGCCAGTGCGGCGGCCTCAAACTTGAAAGGTACGGTGACGTTGCAGCCCAGCCCGCCCTCGGCACGGAAGGCGGCGACTGCCTGCGCAAAGCTGTCCAGCGGCACCAGGCGCTTGTCGTACTGCAGGCTGTGGCCCATCAATACGGCAAACCGGTTCTGGATCCACGGCGACCGGCTGTGTTCTATCGGGTTGCCCATCACGCAATAGCGGTCCATACACGTACTTTCTGTCTAAAAAATGGGTCAGGGCGTGGCGCCGCCCTTGGTTTCCAGCGTCTGGTCGCGGGTGAAGCGAAAGCGCGACACCACCACCAACTGGTCCACTTTAGCCCGCATCGCGTCGCTGAACAGGCCAAACGGCCCGGCATTGCGCACGATGGCCTCGGCGCGCCGGTCCAGCGTGCGGTTGCCCGAGCTTTCGGCGATCTGGGTGGCCAGCACCTGGCCGTCAAAGTTGACGGTGACGATCATGGTCAGCGCGCCATACAGCTTTTTGCCCGCCACTTCGGGGAAGTTTTCGGTACCCCGGTCTTCCACCCGGCGGCGCAGGTTGTCGTAGTACACCGCGTACACCTCTTCGCGGGTAGACGGGCTGACGTAGCGGCGCTTGGGGCGGGCGTTTTCCTGGTTGATGCGCCGCTCGATCTCGGCCAGCAGGTTCAGCAACTGGCGGCGTTTTTCCTCTTGCGCGGCAGCCTCGGGCGAGTTGCTGGCCTTCTTGGGGTCGGGCAGGGGCAGGCTTGCCAACTGCTGGGTGACTTGCGCCAGCAGCATGGTTTGCTGCTGCTGCATGGCGTCCATCTTGCGCTGCGTGGCCTCCATGGTTTCACCCAGGTCAGTGATGGCCGAGGGGGGCAGAGGGGTGGTAGCGCGGCCTGCATCCGCCTCGCCGCCCCCGGCCAGCGATGCCTGGGCGATGGCCGTGGCGCGGTCGGGCGGGGTGGTGGATTTGGCGTTGACCAAAATCACCTCCAGCGGCGTGTCCTGGAACACCCGGTTGAAGGACTCGGGGTCGATGAAGCGCAGCGTCAGCAGCACCGCGTGCAGGGTGATGGACACCCCCAACGCAAGCTGCAGGGCGGTGAAGTTGCGAAGGAAGCGCCAGGTCACGGTGCAGGTTCGACGGCGGATGCGGCGGCGGCTTCGGGCTCGTCCATATCGACGGCGATGGCAATCGGCCCGGCGGTGGTGTCGTCCTCGTCGTCTTCTGCTTCTTCGGCGGGTGCGTCAGAGGCCATCTCGACTGGCGTATCCAGCCGCTCGACCACGGTGCCGTGCACGTCCAGGGTGATCTCGTCGATGTCGCCCAGCTTGACCCGTACCTTGGCACCGCGCGGCGCGTCGCCCAGCACGGGCAACACCAGCGGCAAATCATCCGCGCGGACCATGCCGTCTTTGAAGATGCTGCCGACGATCTCGGTGATGCCGTTTTGCTGCAGGTACTTCAGCGTCCAGAAACGCTCCATCGCGCCCTGGTAGCCGTTGTAGGTGGCGTAGGCCGCGTCAAACATCGAGATGATGGAGAACAGGTCGGCATCCTTGGGCTTGAACGGTGCGGCCAGGGCGGCGGTTTTGCCGTGCCGGGCGCAGGCGATGATCTGCCACTGGTTGACCAGGTCGGTGTAGCGGCGCAGGGGCGAGGTGCTCCAGGCGTAGCTTTTCACCCCGATGCCTGCGTGCGGCAGCGCCTTGGTGCCCATGCGCACCTTCACGCCGGGCAGCAGGCTGGCCTGGCTGCGGTAGATGCCGGGCACGCCGTTCTCGGCCATCCAGTTACCCCAGGTGCTGTTGGCCAGGATCATGGCCTCGGCCACCATCAGGTCCAGGGGGGCACCGCGCTGGCGGGTGGTGATCTGCACCTGCTCGTCGCCCACCGGTTCGTCGGCGGTCTTGCCCAGCAGCTTGAAGTTGTAGTCGGGGCGGTTGAAGTTCTCGGGCTTGCCACGCACCACTTCGCGCTGGGCTTTCAGGTGCTTGGCCAGTTTGTATAAAAATGATAGCTGCTCGCGCTGGATAGATATGCGCTGTATGCCGATTTCATGCTCAAAGTTCGGATTTTCCAGCCACTCGGCCGTGACCAGCGTATCGAGCTGGTCGTGGCGCAGATTGGCGGCGATGTGCACCCGCTCCAGCTTCGTCTCGGTGGCGGTGATCTCCAGGGTGGCCTCATCCAGCGTGGCGTACAGCGACACGGCGGGGCAGTCACGGCCCTCTTGCAGGGTGTAGTTTTGCACCACCGCGTCGGGCAGCATGGTCAGCTTGTAGCCCGGCATGTAAACAGTGGACAGACGGGCGCGGCCCAACTGGTCGATGGCGCTGCCCGGCGTGATGGCCAGGCCGGGTGCGGCAATGTGGATGCCCAGCGTCACCGTGCCCGTGCCCAGGCCCTGCACCGACAGCGCGTCGTCGATCTCGGTAGTTTGCGAATCGTCGATGGAGAACGCTTGCGCGGTGGACAGCGGCAGGTCGTCCACGATCTGTGGCGCGTCCAGGGCTGGAAAGCCCGTGCCCTTGGGGAAGTTCTCCAGCAAAAACCGCCGCCAGTGGAACTGGTAAGGCGAGTCGATGGCCCCGGCGTGCTGCAGCAGCACCAGCGGAGCCTTGTGGGTGGCGCGCGAGGCCTCGACCACGGCCTTGTATTCCGGGCCGTTTTTATCGGGTTTGAACAGTATTTTGTAGAGCTGCTCACGCACAGCCGGTGGGCACGAGCCCTGGCTTAGCTCCTCCGCCCAGGCTGCAATTTGTAGTGCAAGCTGCTGCTTTTTCTCGATAGCGGCCAGCGCCAGTTGCAGGATCTCGGCCGAGGCCTTGCGAAACCGCCCCTTGCCCGCGCGGCGGAAATAGTGCGGCGCGTCAAACAGGCGCAGCAGCATGGCGGTTTGCTGCTCCAGCGTGGCGTTAAGGCTGAAATAGTCGCGCGCCAGGTCGGCAAAGCCAAAGTCGTCCTCGGGGGCGAACTCCCAGGCCATCTCCAGCTCGATGTCGGCTGCGACCAGCTGGGCACCCTGCAACAGGATGGCGGGCGTGGGCTTGTCAAACTTCAGCAGCAGGTTGGCGGCCTTGACCTTGACCCGCTTGCCACTGTCGAGCTCGACCTGCGCGGACGACTCCGCTTCGGACAAGATGCGTCCGGCCATGAATTTTCCGGCTTCTTCAAATAATGCAAACATGGGCTGAATTCTCCCATGCGCCGTGACCGGTTCACCTGGGCTGGGTTGCAGGCAGAAGATCGAGAAAGCGAAACACGCCGTCGATGTGCGCGTCGAAGTCGCTCAGGGCGTGGTCGCCGCCCTCTAGAACGACGGGCTGAGCGCTGGCGTAGCGGGCCGCCATTTCGCGCCAGTTCAGCACTTCGTCACCCTGGGCGATCAGTACCCGGTAACGCTCGGGCGGGGGCTGGTTGTGCAGCGTCAGGGCTTGCAGCTCGCCGATGAAGGCCGGTTCGAAATAAAAGTGCTCCTGGGGGTTTTGCCAACTGGTTTGCTCGCCGATGTGCCGGGCCAGGTCCCGTGCCGGGTCTACGGCGGGGTTCAGCAGCACGGCCTTGCAGCCCGTGTGCTCGGCCACCCAGGTGGCGTAAAAGCCGCCCAGCGAGGAGCCGACCACCGCCATCGTCGCCCACGGCCAGTCGGCAATACCCTGGCGCAGCAGGTCGATGGCTGCCCGTGGCGAGGGCGGAAGCTGCGGGCACCACCAGGTCACACCCGGGTGCTGGGTCTGCACGCGTGCGGCCACCTGCCGGGCCTTTGCCGACTGCGGAGACGAGCGAAAGCCATGGAGATACAGCAGATGGGTAGCAAAATGTTGCTTAAGCATGCGAAGATGCTATCAAAATCGTATGTACACACCGCTTGGATGCAGCAGGCCGGGTCATTACGATAGCCGTCTTTGGGGGGCGTGAGTCCCAACAGATTAACTATAAAGCTCCATGGCTGAACGATCCCCTGCCGAAATCGCCCGTGAAACCTTCAGGATGCTGAGCGTCAAAAAGCTGGCCCCTACGCCTGAAAACTACCAGACGCTGTACCACGAGGTTGCGGGCACCATGGTGCCTGCGCACTTCCCGTTTGAACGCCTGCGCCTGATTGCGGCGGCCCTGCCTGCCAAAAACCCCGGCCAGCAAAAGCAATGCGGGCTGCTCGAATCGGCCATCACCCAGCGCAGCTGGGACGGCGTGCAAAACGCCCTGGTAGGGTATGCTGGATTTGGCATGCTCAGCACCACCTCCAGCGGCAACTCGGGTTTTGGCGACAGCAGTTTCGGGGCTTTGGTCAGCCCGGCCAGCGGTCCGACCAACCCGGCGCTCACCCCCGAGTTCATGGAGCAAATCGCCCGGCTGATTGATAACGCCTTGCCCGCACTGGGCAACGACGACCCGCGTTTTCTGGAGCAGGCCCGCGAGTTGTTGGGCTTTATCCGCCAGCCGGTGCCGGATTTGCCGCGCACCAAGACCATGCTGGCCAATTTCACCCACCGGCTGTCGTTCACGGCCGAAGACCAGTTCGAGATCAAGAACGCCTTGCTGCAGTTGCTGCACCTGGTATTTACCAATATTGGTGAGCTGTGCCTGGACGACCAATGGCTGCGCGGCCAGATCGATGCGCTGGTGGTGGCATCCACCCCACCCCTGAGCCTGCGCCGCCTGGACGATGTGCAGCGGCGGCTGGTGGATGTCATCGCCAAGCAGTCCGACGCCAAAGCTCGCGCCTTTGAAGCCCAGACGCAAATGCGCCAGTTGCTGGCCGCGTTTGTGGACCGGCTGTCGCTGATGGGGGAGTCCAGCGGGGTCTACCACGGCAAGATTGAAGAATGCGCGCGCCAGATTGAGCAGGTACATACCATTGAAGAGCTCGGCCCGGTGCTGCAAACGGCACTCAGCGCCACCCGCAGCATGGCGCTGGACACGCAGAATTCGCGCGACCAGTTGCAGATAATGCGCGCAAAAACCGACCAGGCCGAGGCCGAAATCAGCAAGCTGCACCTGGAGCTGGACCGCGTCAGCGCCCAGGCCCGGCACGACCCGCTGACCGGTGCCCTCAACCGCCGTGGACTGGACGAAGCCATCCAGCGCGAAATCGCCAACGCCCGGCGCAAAGGTACGCCCTTGTGCCTGGCGCTGCTGGACATCGACAACTTCAAAAAACTCAACGACGACCTGGGCCATGAGGCTGGGGACGAGGCCCTGAGCCACCTGGCCAACGTCACCCGCGAATCCATGCGTCCCCAAGACACTCTGGCCCGCTACGGTGGTGAGGAGTTCGTCATCGTGTTGCCCGACACCCTGCTGGAGCTGGGTGTGGGCGCCCTGACCCGATTGCAGCGCGAGTTGACCAAAAAGTTCTTTTTGCGTGACAACCAGAAGGTGCTGATCACCTTCAGCGCCGGTGTGGCGCAGTTGGGCAGCGATGAGTTGGGCGGCGACTGCATCAAACGCGCCGACCAGGCCATGTACCTGGCCAAGCGCAATGGCAAAAACCGGGTCTTAGCCGGCTAGCCGCTGGCAGCCGCGATAATCGCGGGATGTCTGTTGTCTTTGAAAAACCCCCGCTGTGGCAGCGTATTGGGCCGCTGTTTCGCGGCTTTGATGGTCCGCTGGCATTTGCCATCTTCATGCTGGTCTGTGCGGGCCTGCTCACCATGTATTCCTCGGGCTACGACCATGGCACGCGCTTTGCCGACCATGGCCGCAACATGCTGCTGGCGGGGACCATCCTGTTTGTTGTGGCGCAAATCCCGCCACAGCGGCTGATGGCCTTTGCCGTTCCGATGTACACCGTAGGCGTGGCCTTGCTGATTGCGGTGGCCATTTTTGGTGTGACCAAGAAGGGGGCCCGGCGCTGGCTCAATCTGGGCATCACCATCCAGCCCAGTGAGATTCTGAAAATCGCCATGCCCTTGATGCTGTCCTGGTGGTTCCAGCGGCGTGAAGGGCAGTTGCGCCCATTGGACTTTTTGGTCGGCGGCCTGCTTCTGGCGGTGCCCGTGGCGCTGATCGTCAAACAGCCTGACCTGGGTACGGCCATTTTGGTGATGACCACCGGGCTGTCGGTGCTGTTTTTTGCCGGTTTGAGCTGGAAACTCATCGTGCCGCCGGTGCTGCTGGGACTGGCGGGCATCGGTCTGTTGGTGTGGAACGAACCCACGTTGTGCGCCGACGGCGTGCGTTGGGCGGTGCTGCACGGCTACCAGCAGCAGCGCATCTGTACCTTGTTGGACCCCAGCCGCGACCCGCTGGGCAAAGGCTTTCACATCATCCAGGGCATGATCGCCATCGGCTCGGGCGGGGTGTTGGGCAAGGGCTTCATGCAGGGCACGCAAACCCACCTGGAATTCATCCCCGAGCGCACCACCGACTTTATTTTTGCGGCTTTTTCCGAAGAGTTCGGCCTGGTCGGGAACCTGCTGCTGATATCCGGATTTTTGTTTCTGATAATGCGCGGCCTGGTGATCGCCATGGACGCGCCGACCCTGTTCTCGCGCCTGCTGGCGGGCAGCGTGACCCTGATCTTCTTCACCTACGCCTTCGTCAACATGGGGATGGTCAGCGGCATCTTGCCGGTGGTGGGCGTGCCCTTGCCCTTCATCAGCTACGGCGGCACAGCCATGGTGACGCTGGGGCTGGGATTGGGGATTTTGATGTCTATTGCCAAAGCCCGGCGCTTAGTGCAGTCATAGCCAACGGGCCTAAAATGGTTTGATGATCTCTCGCGAACCCACCCTAGAACGTCTTGCCATTGCCCAATCGCTCCTGCTGGAGCCCTTTGGCCTGACCCCCGCCCACCTCAGCCGCGCGTTGGCTGAAATCACCGCACACAAGGTGGACGATGCCGACCTGTACTTTCAGTACACCCGCAGCGAAGGCTGGAGCCTGGAGGAAGGCATCGTCAAAACCGGCTCTTTCAGCATCGACCAGGGCGTGGGCGTGCGGGCGGTAAGCGGCGAGAAAACCGCTTTTGCCTACTCCGACGACATCTCCGAAGCCGCCTTGCTGGACGCGGCCCGTACTGTAAGGTCTATTTCGGCTGCAGCGCAGAACAAGCGGGCGAAAGTAGCTACACAAAAAGTAGCAAAAAGCCGCAGCTTGTACATGGGCGTAGACCCCATCGCCACGCTGGACAGCACCGCCAAAGTGAAGCTGCTGGAGCGGGTGGAAAAGCTGGCCCGCGCCAAAGACCCGCGCGTGGCCCAGGTGATGGCCGGACTGGCCGCTGAATACGATGTGGTGATGGTCGCCCGTGCCGACGGCACCCTGGCCGCCGACGTGCGCCCCCTGGTGCGCCTGAGCGTCACGGTGATTGCCGAGGCTACCGTCAAGGGCGTGGTGCGCCGCGAAATGGGTTCGGGTGGCGGCGGTGGCCGGTTCGGACTGGCCTACTTCGACGATGCCATGCTCAATGAATACGTGGATGCCGCCGTGCACGCCGCGCTGACCAACCTCGAATCCCGCCCGGCCCCGGCTGGCGTGATGACGGTGGTGCTGGGCTCCGGTTGGCCCGGCATCCTGCTGCACGAAGCCATCGGCCACGGGCTGGAGGGCGACTTCAACCGTAAGGGCTCCAGCGCCTTCAGTGGCCGCATCGGCCAGCGCGTCGCAGCCAAAGGCGTGACGGTGCTGGACGACGGCACTATCCAAGACCGCCGCGGCTCGCTGAATGTGGACGACGAAGGCTGTGCCAGCCAGCGCAACGTGCTGATCGAAGACGGCATCCTGAAAGGCTATATCCAGGACGCGATGAATGCCCGCCTGATGGGTGTCAAACCCACCGGCAATGGCCGCCGCGAGAGCTACGCCCACATCCCCATGCCGCGCATGACCAATACCTACATGCTGGGTGGCGACAAAGACCCTGCGGAGATCATCGGCAGCATCAAAAAGGGCCTGTACGCCAGCAACTTTGGTGGCGGCCAGGTGGACATCACCTCGGGCAAGTTCGTGTTCTCGGCCAGCGAAGCCTACTGGGTGGAAAACGGCAAGATCCAGTATCCGGTGAAGGGTGCGACCATCGTCGGTAGCGGCCCCGAGTGCCTGAAAAAGGTCAGCATGATCGGCAACGACATGAAGCTCGACCCCGGTGTGGGCACCTGCGGCAAAGAAGGCCAGAGCGTGCCCGTGGGCGTGGGCCAGCCCACTTTGCGTATCGACGGCCTGACGGTCGGCGGCACGGCCTGACTTTCAAGTTTTTTGCCTGTGGTACATTGAGCCGCTATGCATCAAAGCGTGTTTGCCTACTTTTACTTTTGGTTCTCGGTCCCCGGCGGATGAGAGGCTAAGTTGTAGACAAGCAAGCCCTTCATGAAAACCGCCGGAGCCTCAGCTCTCAGGCGGTTTTTTTTCGTCCCTTTTTTGTTTGATTTCTCTCTTTTATAAAACCCACAGGAGCAACCCATGAATGCCAAGACCCACCCCGCCAGCGACAACTGGTATGCGAGCGTCGAAAAAACCAGCAAAACCGACGACGAACGCATCAAGGACATCACCGTGCTACCCCCTCCAGAACACCTCATCCGCTTCTTCCCCATCAGCGGCACGCCGGTCGAGACGCTGATCACCACCACCCGCAAAAACATCCACAACATCATGGCGGGCACCGACGACCGCCTGCTGGTGGTGATCGGCCCCTGCTCCATCCACGACCCGGCCGCAGCCATGGAATACGCCCGCCGCCTGATGGTGCAGCGTGAGAAATACGCCGACACGCTGGAGATTGTGATGCGCGTCTACTTCGAAAAGCCCCGCACCACGGTGGGCTGGAAGGGGCTGATCAACGACCCTTACCTCGATGAAACCTACCGCATCGACGAAGGCCTGCGCATCGCCCGCCAGTTGCTGATCGACATCAACCGCCTGGGCCTGCCCGCCGGTAGCGAGTTCCTGGACGTGATCTCGCCCCAGTACATTGGCGACCTGATCGCCTGGGGCGCGATTGGCGCGCGCACCACCGAGAGCCAGGTACACCGCGAGCTGGCCTCCGGCCTGTCGGCCCCCATCGGCTTCAAGAACGGCACCGACGGCAACATCCGCATCGCCACCGATGCGATCCAGGCAGCAGCCCGCGGCCATCACTTTTTGTCGGTGCATAAAAACGGCCAGGTCGCCATCGTGCAGACCAACGGCAACAAGGACTGCCACGTGATTCTGCGCGGCGGCAAGGCCCCCAATTACGACGCTGCCAGCGTGGCCGCCGCCTGTGCCGAGCTCAGTGCCGCCCAGATGCCGGCCACCCTGATGGTCGATTGCAGCCATGCCAACAGCAGCAAAAAGCACGAAAAGCAAATCGAAGTGGCGCGCGACATCGCTGGCCAGGTAGCCGGTGGCTCGCACCAGGTGTTCGGCCTGATGGTGGAAAGCCACCTGGTCGAGGGCGCGCAGAAGTTCACCCCTGGCAAGACCGACCAGAAATCCCTGGCCTACGGTCAGAGCATTACCGATGCCTGCCTGGGCTGGGACCAGTCTTTGCAGACCCTGGAAATTTTGTCTGCCGCAGTCCAGGCGCGTCGGGTAAGCTGAGTTGCATGGAACGAATCTGCGTCTTTTAAGGCGTTGATTCGTTGATTTTGTGAACGGAGCAGCAGCATGGCACTGGATCGACCTGTTTTTTGGCTGGGTTTGGCGGGGCTGTCTCCGCAGCAGCGGGCCGCTTTGGTGGCCGTCTTGCCCTACGAGCCGACCAGTTTGCCCGCCTGGCGGGTGGCCAAGTTTTCCGAGGCCGATGCCTGGTGCGTCAACGGTGCGGCCGCCCGGCTGCACGACGACGGCACCCTGACCGTTCCCGACAGCCGCAGCGCCGAGTCGGATTTGCTGCTCCAGCTGGACCAGGTAGACCGGCCTATCGCCTTTACCACGCCCTTATCGGCCCGCGAAATCGAGCCACTGACGACCTTCGAGCCCGAGTCCGAGCGGGCAGTGCGTATGCTGCTGAAAAAGTTTGAGACCTGGCTGCAGCCCTTGCGGGCGCAGTATTTCCTGGGGGCTTTGCTGCACCAGCGGGTAGGCAGCATGTCGCTTGGGGTCTACGAGCTGACGCACCAAGGGGTTTTGTTAGCGGTGGTGGACATTCCCAAGCGCCGCATCGACTTTCTGGCGGATGCCAGCCCGGTGCAATTGGAGCAGGCGGTATGGGCCAAGGCTGCGGCCAGCCCCGAGCCGTTGCCGCCCCGGTTCCAGAAGGTGGGTTTGCGCGAGGTGATGTGGCAGTTTGCCCAGCACTCCGCCGCCGATCTGCTGCCGGTGGCGTTCAAAACCGATGCCGTCCGGCTGCTGCGTCCACCCCAGGTGCCTGAAGCCTGGCTCAAGGATTCCCAGCGTACGGTGTTGCGTGCGCTGGAGATAGGCCCTTGCCGCCTGGAGCAGCTGCTGCAAAGCGGTCTGAACCCCGAGCAACTGGGCCGTGACCTGCTCAGTCTGTATTTTGACGGCGCGCTGTCCACCGTCTCGGGCGAAATGAACTGGCTGTCCTCGGCCAACCAGCGCCCCTCGGTGTTCGATCCGTCGTCGCTGTCCGATCTGTCTACCAACGCCCGGCCCCCGGCGGAGTCTCGCTACGCTGCGCCCCTGGCCGGGGGCGATACCACCAGCCCGGAATAGTCGTTTCGGGCGTGTTGGGAGATTGTGGGTGAAAAGTGCATCTAGCGCTTATTTCATGAGCGTGAGTAGCTATTAATTTTGTAGTGAGCTTAACAGTTTGGCGTGGATGCCGCCAAAGCCGCCGTTGCTCATGCACAGGATGTGGTCGCCCGGCTGGGCGGCTGCCACCACTTGCGCCACCAGCGCATCCACCGTGTCGGCCACCTGGGCCCGGTCGCCCATGGGTTCCAGGGCGCTGCGGGCATCCCAGTCCAGGCCACCACTGTGGCAAAACGCCAGGTCGGCATCTTCCAGGCTCCACGGTAGCTGGGCTTTCATCGCGCCCAGTTTCATGGTGTTGCTGCGCGGCTCGAACACCGCCAGGATGCGCTGGCCCGGCCCGATGCGGCGGCGCAGGCCGTCCACTGTGGTGCGGATGGCGGTGGGGTGGTGGGCAAAGTCGTCGTACACGGTGATGCCGCGCACATTGCCTATCACCTCCATACGCCGCTTCACGTTCTGGAACGCGCCCAGCGCCCGTGCCGCCACGTCGGCAGGCACGCCCACGTGGTCGGCGGCGGCAATGGCGGCCAGCGCATTGAGCTGGTTGTGCACGCCGCCCAGCGCCCATTCCACCGTGGCCACCAGGTTGCCGCGTTGCAGCACCTGGAAGTGGTGCGGTTCGCCCTGGGCCGTGAAGTCGCTCACCGCCGCGCCAAAGCTGCGCACCTCGCTCCAGCAGCCCTGGTGCAGCACGCGGGCCAGGCTTTCCTCCAGCCCGTTGGTGACCACCCGGCCGGTGCTGGGCACGGTGCGCAGCAGGTGGTGGAACTGGCGCTCGATGGCGGGCAGGTCGTCAAAAATATCGGCGTGGTCGAATTCAAGGTTGTTCAACACCGCCGTGCGCGGGCGGTAGTGCACAAATTTGCTGCGCTTGTCGAAGAAGGCGGTGTCGTACTCGTCGGCCTCGATGACAAAGGTTTTGCCCGCGCCCAAACGCGCCGACACCCCGAAATTCAGCGGGACGCCACCGACCAGAAAGCCGGGTTGCAGCCCGGCGTGTTCCAAAATCCACGCCAGCATCGCCGTGGTGGTGGTTTTGCCGTGGGTGCCCGCCACCGCCAGCACGTGGCGGCCTTGCAGCACGTGCTCGGCCAGCCACTGCGGGCCGCTGGTGTAGGGCAGGCCCGCGTCCAGAATGGCTTCCATCAGCGGGAATTTCGGTGCGCCATCGGCCGTGCGGGCGCGCGACACCACGTTGCCGACCACGAACATGTCGGGCTGCAGGGCCAGCTGGTCGGCCGAGAAGCCCTCGATCAGCCCAATGTCCAGTGCGCGCAACTGGTCGCTCATGGGGGGGTAGACCCCCGCGTCGCAACCGGTGACCCGGTGCCCAGCCTCCCGCGCCAAAGCGGCCAAACCTCCCATGAAGGTGCCGCAAATACCCAAAATATGAATGTGCATGCAGGGATTTTAGGGGTGGCCCTGCTTCTAACTTGGATCGGCAAAAAGGGCAGAATCACCGCCATGGATGCATTGACCTTAGAGATCGCCGAGACCGCCGCCCGCATGGTGGTCGAAGAAGGCCTGGAATACGGCCCGGCCAAGCGCCGCGCTGCCTCGCAACTGGGCGCAGGCAGCGCAGCTTTGCCCGGGAACGATGTGGTGGAGGACGCGGTGCGGGCCTATATCGACCTGTTTTGTGGCGACACCCAGCCTGCCGAGCTGCGCGCTCTGCGCCAGTTGGCCCTGGTGTGGATGGAGCGCATGGCTGTGTTTCGGCCGCATTTGTGCGGTGCGGTGTGGCAGGGAACGGCAACGCGCTTGTCGGACTTGGCGATCCAGCTGTTTTGCGACGACTCCAAATCTGCCGAGATTGCGCTGATCGACCACCGCGTGCCCTACACCCCGGCCACCGTCACCGGGTTTCGCGGCGAACCGGTCGAGGCGCTGAGTTTTGCTTGCCTGAGCCCGGAGTTGGGCGAGACGGTGGGCGTGCATTTGATGGTCTACGACCTGGACGACCTGCGCGGGGCCTTGAAACCCGACTCCAAAGGCCGTGCCCCCCGGGGCGACACCGCCGCCGTGCGCCGCCTGCTGGTGGAGGACACGCCATGATGGCCGCTTCACGCCGTAGGTTGATGGCCGGGGTGGCGGCAGCCGCTGGCCTGGCGGGTGCCGGTGTGGCGTGGTGGAAATACCAGCCCGCTCCCATGCTGTCGGGCGTGGAAGAGGCGCTGTGGAAGCTCAGTTTTGACACTCCGCAGGGCGCACCCGTGCCCATGCAGACTTTGCGTGGCCGCCCGGTGCTGTTGAACTTCTGGGCCACCTGGTGCCCGCCGTGTGTGGAGGAGATGCCCATGCTCAGCCGCTTTTTCCAGGAACATGCGGTCAACGGCTGGCAAGTGCTGGGCTTGGCGGTCGACCAGCCTAGTTCGGTGCGTAGCTTTTTGCAAAAAACGCCGGTCAGTTATCCCATCGGCATGGCCGGTCTGGGCGGTACCGAGCTGGGGCGGTCACTGGGCAATCTGGCGGGGGGCTTGCCGTTTACCGTGGTGCTGGGGTCGGAGGGGACGGTGCTTCACCGTAAAATGGGCAGGGTTAGCCCTGCTGATTTGCAGGCGTGGACCGGGTTGAAATAGCGCATTCGGTGGCAGACTTGTCCCCATGGGGGCTGCTTTTTGCGGCAGCCTGTCAAATGTAAATAAAAGAAATAAACGATCGTTGTGTGAAATTAGGGTAGATTCCACCCCTTTTCATGCATCGTGGCTGGAGGTTTTATGGATTTGCGCAAACTCAAAACGTTGATCGACTTGGTGTCTGATTCCAACGTGTCAGAACTGGAAATTACCGAAGCCGAGGGCAAAGTCCGCATCGTCAAGGGTGGCGGTGCCATGGTGTACCAAACGGCCCAGCCCACCATGGTGGCGCCTCCGGTCATGGCGGCGGCTCCCCAGGCGGTGGATGTTGTGCCCGCCGCGCCTGCGGCCCCCGCAGGCCATGTGGTCAAGTCGCCGATGGTGGGTACTTTCTACCGTTCGTCCAGCCCTGGAGCCAAGTCCTTCGTGGAAGTGGGCAGCCAGGTCAAGGAAGGCGACACCATCTGCATCATCGAAGCGATGAAGATCCTGAACGAAATTGAGGCCGACAAAGCCGGCACCGTGGTGCAAATGCTGTGTGAAAACGGCCAGGCCGTCGAATACGGCCAACCTTTGTACGTGATTGAGTAAACCCACAGAGTTTGGTGGCGCATGTTTAAAAAAATACTGATCGCGAACCGGGGGGAGATTGCCCTTCGCATCCAGCGGGCCTGTCGTGAAATGGGCGTCAAGGCCGTCATGGTGTACTCCGAGGCAGACCGTGAGGCCAAGTACGTCAAGCTGGCCGACGAAGCCGTGTGCATTGGGCCTGCGGCTTCGGCCCTGAGCTACCTGAATATGCCCGCGCTGATTTCGGCCGCCGAAGTGACTGATGCCGAGGCCATCCACCCCGGCTACGGCTTTCTCAGCGAAAACGCTGACTTCGCCGAGCGTGTGGAAAAAAGCGGTTTCCAGTTCATCGGGCCCACGCCTGAGAACATCCGCATGATGGGCGACAAGGTGTCGGCCAAGCAGGCCATGATCAAAGCGGGCGTGCCCTGCGTGCCCGGCTCCGAAGGCGAGCTGTCGGACGATCCGGTGGTAATCAAGCGCACCGCCAAGGCGGTGGGCTACCCGGTCATCATCAAGGCCGCAGGCGGTGGCGGTGGCCGCGGCATGCGTGTGGTGCACACCGAAGCGGCCCTGATCAATGCCGTGCAAATGACCAAGGCCGAGGCCCTGGCGGCATTCAGCAACGGCGCGGTGTACATGGAGAAATACCTCCAGAACCCCCGCCACATCGAAATCCAGATCCTTGCCGACAAGTTCCGCAACGTGGTGTACCTGGGCGAGCGCGACTGCTCCATGCAGCGCCGCCACCAAAAGGTGCTGGAAGAAGCGCCTGCGCCCGGCATTCCCCGCAAGCTGATCGAACGCATTGGCGAACGCTGCGCGGCCGCTTGCAAGAAAATTGGCTACCGGGGAGCTGGCACGTTCGAGTTTCTGTATGAAAACGGTGAGTTTTATTTCATCGAAATGAACACCCGCGTGCAGGTGGAGCATCCCGTGACCGAGTTGATCACCGGTGTGGACATCGTGCGCACCCAGATCATGGTGGCGGCGGGCGAAAAACTGCCTTTTGCCCAGCGCCAGATCAGCATCCATGGCCACGCCATCGAATGCCGGGTGAATGCCGAGGACCCGTATAAATTTACACCGTCGCCCGGCCGCATCACCATGTGGCACCCGCCGGGTGGTCCGGGTGTGCGCGTGGATTCGCATGTCTACACCAATTACTACGTGCCGCCGAACTACGACTCCATGGTCGGCAAGATCATCGTGCACGGTGACACGCGGGAACAGGCTATGGCGCGCATGCGCACGGCCTTGCTGGAAACCGTGATCGAAGGCATCAACACCAACATCCCGCTGCACCGCGAGCTGATGGTGGATGCCAAGTTCATGGCGGGCGGTACCAATATCCATTACCTGGAAGAGTGGCTGTCGCAGCACAAGCGCTAAATATTTGAACAATGTTTGAAATCAGTTTGATGTGCCCGCAAGACCGGGTAGAGATGGTCAGCGACGCGCTGGATGCCCTGGATGCCCTGAGCGTGAGCGTGGAAGACGCAGATGCACAGACCGATGCCGAGCAAGCCTTGTTTGGCGAGCCCGGCATGCCGCCGCCCAAGGACGGCTGGCAGCGTTCGCGCATCCAGGCACTGTTTGCCACCGAGGCGCTGGCACGCGATGCCGCAGGCGTTTTGGCGGTGCAGGACTTTTTTGCGGGTTGCGACCTGCTGGGTATCGTTCCGGTGCCTGAGCAAGATTGGGTCCGTTTGACCCAGTCGCAGTTCACGCCGGTGGACATCACGCCGGATTTCTGGATTGTGCCGACCTGGCACGAGCCACCGGCTCAGGCAACGCGGGTGATCCGCCTCGACCCCGGTCTGGCGTTTGGCACCGGTACCCATCCCACCACCCGCATGTGCCTGCGCTGGATTGCCCGGCAGGATGCGGGGGCGTTGGCGCGGGTGTTGGACTACGGCTGTGGCTCGGGCATTTTGGCGATTGGCGCGGCCAAGTTCGGTGCAACCGATATCGATGCGGTGGACATTGACGACGCGGCGGTGCAGTCCACCGTGCTCAACGCCCATGCAAACCATGTGCAGCTCAAGGCCGGTTTGCCGGACCAGGCACAAGGCCTTTACGGCACCGTGCTGGCGAATATTCTGGCCACGCCGCTGAAGGTGCTGGCCCCGCTGCTGTGCGCCCATGTGGCCCCTGGCGGTGCCCTGGTGCTGGCCGGCATTCTGGAGCGCCAGACCGACGAATTGAAAGAGGCCTACGCCCCCTATGCCGCACTGGACGTGTCGGACACGCAAGACGGCTGGGTTCTGATGACCGCTCGGCTCTAGGCCGTTGCCGGTGTAGTTCCGAGCACGAAGCCCGCAGACCATGGCCTTGATCACGCGTTGCCCGGTATGCGGGACCCTGTTCAAGGTCGTTCCTGACCAGCTCCGCATCTCCGAAGGCTGGGTGCGCTGCGGCCATTGCGCAGAGATATTCGATGCGTCTGGTGATCTGCAGCAAAGCTTTGCCGAGCACCCGGAGGTCCAGCCGGTGGGCTCCTTGCCCGAGGTGCTGCCCCCACCTCCTATTGCTCTTTTTCCGCCTGTCCCGCCTGCGGTAGAGCTGCCTCCTGAGCCCGTCTACCTGCCCGAACCGGTGCTGCAGGTGGCTCCCGAGCCGGAGCCTGTTCTGGAAGCCGAAACCGAGCCTCCCGAACCCCTGGAAGACACCGTCCCCTTGCCCGCTCCTGTGGTCGAAGAGGTGCCGTACAGCCCACTGGAGCTGCCGCCCGAGCCGGTGGTGGACGGCGGCTATTCCTTCACCCGTGAACCACCTTCCGAGGCCGCGCTACCGCGTCCGGTACGGCGGGGGCTGTGGATGGCTGCGGCGGTGCTGCTGGTCGTGGCGCTGGGCCTGCAAGGCATTTTCCAGGGTCGTGACCGCCTGGCGACGACCTGGCCCGAGACCCGGCCCTGGCTACAGGCCATCTGTGCCCGGCTGGGGTGCACGGTACAGGCATTGCGGCAGATCGACGCCATCGTCATCGACAGCTCCACACTGAGTGCCTTGCAAAACGAGGACGCTTACCGCCTGAACCTGGTGCTCAAGAACCAGGCCACGTTGGATGTGGCGATGCCAGCGATCGAGTTTGTGCTGACCGATATTGACGAGCAGGCAGTGTTTCGGCGGGTGCTGACCCCGGCCGAACTGGGCGCGGCATCACGGGTGCTGTTTGCGGGGCGGGAATGGGCGACCTCGGTCGATGTGCGGGTCATCGACAACCCCAACAAGGGGCGCATCGTCGGCTACCGCTTGCTGGCCTTTTACCCATAAAAAAGGCCCGGTACCTTGCGATACCGAGCCTGATGCGGATCAAACGTATCCGGTCAGGGCTTGTTGGCCGTAGGGAAAGGCCAGGCGGCTTGCGGATTGAGGGTCGTTTGGGCCGACGCTGCAGCTGGTGCAGAGGCGGGTTTGGCGGCAGGTGCCTTGGCGGCGGTCTTCTTGGCAGCGGCTTTAGGCGCTGCTGCTTTCTTGGCGGGCTCTGCCTTGGCAACCACCACGGCCTTTTTGGCTGCAGCGGTTTTTTTGGCTGGTGCGGCGGCCTTGGCCACTGTTTTGGGTGCTGCTGCTTTTTTGGCGGGAGCCGCTTTCACTGGTGCTGCCTTTGCAACGACAGCCTTGGCGACCGCAGCCTTCTTCGCAGGAGCTGCTTTCTTGGCAGCAGGAGCGGCCTTGGCAACGGCTTTGACCGGTGCCGCTTTCACGGGCGCGGCCTTGACAGCGGCGACCTTCTTGGCGGGTGCTGCCTTTTTAGCAGGAGCGGCGGCTTTCTTGGCCGGAGCAGCCTTGACGACCGCAGCTTTGACTGGTGCCGCCTTCACGGCGACCGGTTTGGCAGTGGTTTTAGCGGGTGCTACTTTTTTTGCGGCGACGGCCTTGGTAGGGGTTGCCGCCTTTGCGGGGGAGGCCTTTTTTGCGGCCGGTTTTTTTGCAGTTGCCATTATTTTCTCCTTGATCTGTTTACAAAGAGCACTTTATACCGATTGTTGGGCATAGAGCGATGCATGGTGTTGGGCGGCTGCCCAGCACCATGGACTCGGGAGCGCAAAGAAGATCCCGCACCTGTGTGCGGGTCGGGGTTTGCGCGGTATTTAAAAACATGGACGTGATGGCGTTCAGTCCCAGGAAAGCGCACCGCCCGATTGGTACTCAATCACGCGGGTTTCAAAGAAATTGCGCTCTTTCTTGAGGTCAATCATTTCGCTCATCCACGGGAACGGATTCTCTTCGTGCGGAAAGCAGGCTTCCAGGCCGATCTGGGTGGCGCGGCGGTTGGCGATGTAGCGCAGGTAGCCCTTGAACATGGATGCGTTCATGCCCAGCACGCCACGCGGCATGGTGTCTTCGGCGTACTGGTATTCCAGTTCGACGGCGCGCATGAACAGGTCTTTGATCTCGGCTTTGAACTCGGTCGTCCACAGATGGGGATTTTCCAGCTTGAGTTGGTTGATCAGGTCGATGCCAAAGTTGCAGTGCATGGACTCGTCACGCAGGATGTACTGGTACTGCTCGGCGGCACCGGTCATCTTGTTCTGGCGGCCCAGCGCCAGGATCTGTGTGAAGCCGACATAGAAGAACAGGCCTTCCATCAGACAGGCGAACACGATCAGCGACTTGAGCAGCGTCTGGTCGGTCTCGGTGGTGCCAGTGTGGAAGTTGGGGTCCATGATCGCTTCGATGAAGGGGATCAGGAACTGGTCTTTATTGCGGATGGACGCGACTTCGTTGTAGGCGTTGAAGATCTCACTCTCGTCCAGACCCAGCGATTCCACGATGTACTGGTAGGCGTGGGTGTGGATGGCTTCTTCAAACGCCTGGCGCAACAGAAACTGGCGGCACTCGGGTGCGGTGATGTGGCGGTAGGTGCCCAGCACGATGTTGTTGGCGGCCAGCGAGTCGGCTGTGACGAAGAAGCCGAGGTTGCGCTTGACGATGCGGCGCTCGTCTTCGGTCAGGCCGTTGGGGTCTTTCCACAGGGCGATGTCGCGGGTCATGTTGACCTCTTGCGGCATCCAGTGGTTGGCGCAGGAAGCCAGGTACTTTTCCCAGGCCCATTTGTATTTGAACGGCACCAACTGGTTGACGTCGGTCTGGCCATTGATGATGCGCTTGTCGGCGGCATTGACGCGGCGCGCAGCAGTGGCCTGCACGGCGACGTGGGCTGTTGCGGTAGCCATGGCCGTGGGGGCGACAAATGGAGCTGCCGAAGGTGTTTCTGCCGGAAAAACAGCGTGGGATTCCGCACGGCTTGTGGGTAAACCGAGGGGCGCTACAGATGGCGGTGAGGGCTTGACTTCTTCGTCCCAGGTCAACATAGATTTTCCAATGCTAGGATTATGAGAGCAGCACTGGAAAATGAAAAGTATTCATTTCCAATGCCGTTATTTTCAGGGGCTTTGTTGCTCAATCGCATCGTAAAAAATGGGCTTTTTACGATGCAACGGCAGACCGGTTAACGGACTTACTGGCAGGCTTCGCAGCCAGGGTCGTCGATCGCACAAAACTTGATGTCGGTGGCGGGGCTGGCGCTGAGGGCGTCGGCGTTCATTTGCTGGCGTGCGGCCATGGCGGCGGTGTCGATGGCGCTCATCTTTTGGCTGGGTGCCTGGCCCGACGACACGGCGTTCATGCGGCCTGCGGCCACGGTCGATTTCTCGACATGGGTGGCACTGCGGGTACGCAGGTAGTAGGTGGTTTTCAGGCCACGCGTCCAGGCCAGCTTGTAGGTGTCGTCGAGCTTCTTGCCCGAGGCACCGGCCATGTAGATGTTCAGCGACTGGGCCTGGTCGATCCATTTCTGGCGGCGCGAAGCGGCTTCCACCAGCCAGGTGGTTTCCACTTCGAACGCGGTGCGGTACAGCGCCTTGATTTCATGCGGCACGCGGTCGATGGATTGCAGCGAACCGTCGAAGTGCTTCAGGTCCATCAGCATCACGTTGTCCCACAGGCCCAGGCGTTTCAGGTCGTGCACCAGGTAGCTGTTGATGACGGTGAATTCACCCGACAGATTGGACTTGACCGACAGGTTGCCGAAGCAGGGTTCGATGGACGCATCCACGCCAATGATGTTGGAGATGGTGGCGGTGGGCGCAATGGCGACGCAGTTGGAGTTGCGCATGCCGTCCGCCTGGATTTTCTGGCGCAGGCTGCCCCAGTCCAGGGTAGAGGAGCGGTCCACATCCACATAGCCACCACGGGCTTTTGCCAGCAGGTCCAGGGTGTCCAGCGGCAGGATGCCCTGGTCCCACAGCGAACCCTTGTAGCTGGAGTATTGGCCACGCTCTTTGGCCAGCTCGCTGGAGGCCCAGTAGGCGTAGTAGCAGATGGCTTCCATCGAGCTGTCGGCAAAGGCCACGGCGGCCTCGCTGGCGTATGGAATGCGCAGCGCGTACAGGCTGTCCTGGAAGCCCATCAGGCCCATGCCGACCGGGCGGTGCAGCATGTTGGAGGTACGGGCCTTGGTGACGGCGTAGTAGTTGATGTCGATCACGTTGTCCAGCATGCGCATGGCCGTGGTGATGGTCTTTTGCAGCTTGGCGTGGTCGAGCGCGCCATTGGTGATGTGTTGCAGCAGATTGACCGAGCCCAGGTTGCAGACGGCGGTCTCAGAATCGCTGGTGTTCAGGGTGATCTCGGTGCACAGATTGCTGGAGTGCACCACGCCCACGTGCTGCTGGGGGCTGCGCACGTTGCAGGCATCCTTGAACGTGATCCAGGGGTGGCCGGTTTCGAACAGCATGGTCAGCATCTTGCGCCACAGGTCGCTGGCGGGCAGGGTGCGCGAGGGCTTGATTTCACCGCGCTGGGCACGGGCTTCGTAGGCCACGTAGGCGGCTTCGAACTCGGCACCGAACTTGTCGTGCAGGTCGGGCACGTTGTTGGGCGAGAACAGGGTCCAGCTACCGCCTTCCATGACACGGCGCATGAACAGATCGGGCACCCAGTTGGCGGTGTTCATGTCGTGGGTGCGGCGGCGGTCGTCGCCGGTGTTCTTGCGCAGCTCCAGGAACTCTTCGATGTCCAGATGCCAGGTTTCCAGGTAGGTGCAGACCGCGCCCTTGCGCTTGCCGCCCTGGTTCACTGCCACGGCGGTGTCGTTAACGACTTTCAGGAACGGCACCACGCCTTGGGATTCGCCGTTGGTGCCCTTGATGTGGCTGCCCAGGGCGCGCACACGGGTCCAGTCGTTGCCCAGGCCACCGGCAAACTTCGACAACAGCGCATTTTCCTTGATGGACTCGTAGATGCCGTCCAGGTCGTCGGGCACGGTGGTCAGGTAGCAGCTGGAGAGCTGGGGCCGCAGCGTGCCGCTGTTGAACAGCGTGGGTGTGCTGGACATGAAGTCGAACGACGACATTACTTCGTAGAACTCGATGGCGCGGGCTTCGCGATTGGGCTCATTCAGCGCCAAGCCCATGGCTACGCGCATGAAGAAGGCCTGCGGCAACTCGATACGGGTCTTGCGCACGTGCAGGAAGTAGCGGTCGTACAGGGTTTGCAGGCCCAGGTAGTCAAACTGCAGGTCGCGCTGGGGTTGCAGGGCGGCGGCCAGTTGGGGCAGGTCGTAGGTCAGCAGGGCGGCGTCCAGCAGCTCGTTATCCACGCCTTTCTGGATGTACTGGGGGAAGTAATCCACGTACTTGGCGGCCAGCTCGGCCTGCGTCAGGTCGGCGCCCAGCACCTCTTTGGCGATGGTGTGCAACAGCAGGCGGGCGGTGGCGTAGGTGTAGTCGGGATCGGTTTCGATCAGGGTCCGGGCGGCCAGAATGGCAGCCTTGTAGACCTCTTCCATGGGCACACCGTCGTACAGGTTGCGCATGGTCTCGGCGACGATGGGCGCAGCGGTGACTTCGCTGCCCAGACCGGCGCAGGCCTGCGCGATCAGCTGTTGCAGGCGGGCGGTGTCCAGGGCCACGCGCTGGCCGTCGTCCAGCACGTGCAGCACGGGGGCGGCAGGGGTCTGCTCGGCGACCTGCTTGGCGCGCTCTTGTGTATGGCGTTCGCGGTACAGCACGTAGGCGCGGGCGATTTCATGGTGGCCACCACGCATCAGGCCCAGTTCCACATTGTCTTGCACGTCTTCGATGTGGAAGGTGCCGCCGCCGGGACGCGAACGTACCAGGGCGCGGACAACGCCTTGCGTCAGCGTATCTACTACTTCGCGCACGCTGGCCGAGGCCGCTCCCTGCGTGCCATGCACGGCCAAAAAGGCCTTCATCATGGCGATGGCAATTTTGCCCGGCTCGAAAGGCACCACCGCGCCGTTGCGGCGGATGATCTGGTAGTGCGCCAGCATCTCGGGGGCACTGGCATCGCTGCGGTCAGACCGGGGGGCCGGGTCTTGGGGGCGCAGGGTAGATTGCAGCGGCGTGACGGCGGAGGGGGTGTTCAATGCAGTTTGCATGGTTTCCTTGGGGTCTGACGGTAGGAGGGTGTGTGGGCGCGAAAAGACTAAAACGGGCGGCGGGGCTGCGCAAAAGACGGCAAATACCCCGTCTACGCCGCGGAATAGGGTATCTCCGCAATACAAGGCGAACGCTACATATAGGGTCTGGAGCTATTTCGAGCCACTAGGGGTAGTGTATCGCGACCTAAAGAGCTGTAAAGAGTCAAGGGTTTACCCGTAATCGCCCGGTAAGCGTTGTCCCATCAGGCGAACGGTATGCACAGCCAGTAAACAAGCGGCTTGGCGGGGCATTTGCCCCGCAAAACGGCGTACTTCCTGGCTCTTGTGCTGCAGGTGCCGTGCGAGGGGCCCTGCACTGTTACATTTTTATTTTTGGACTACCGATGGAAAACAGCGTGCGTCCCAGCCCGTACCGCGCTGCACCGCCTGCCAGTCAAATCCGGCCCCTGGATCGTGTTTGCGGCCCGGCGCGATGTGCTCGTGGCCCGCCACATGGTGGATGGGGTAGGCGGGCACCAGTGCGGCCAGCAGGCTGGCCAGGGTTTCGTACTGCGCGGGCTCAAAGTTTTCGCCCTCCAGGCCTTCGAGTTCGATGCCGATGGAGTCGTCGTTGCAGTTGTTGCGGCCCCGGTACTGCGAGGCCCCTGCGTGCCAGGCCCGGTCGTCGGCGCTCACAAACTGCCACAGCTCGCCCTGGCGGCGGATGTAGAAGTGGGCCGACACCTGCAGGCCACGGATGCTTTCAAAGTACGGGTGGGCGCTCCAGTCCAGGGTGTTGCCAAACAGCGCCTGCACATGGTTGCCGCCGTACTCGCCCGGTGGCAGGCTGATGGAATGCACCACCACCAGGTCGGTGCGCGCACCGACGGGCCGGGGGCCGAAGTTGGGTGAAGGGTGTCGGTGGGCAAACCGGTACCAGCCGTTGCGCCACAGCGGGGCTTGCGGCGCAAGCTTTGTCTCAGGGTTCTTGGGGTTCATTGTCTTGCGGGGTGGCGATGTTCAGGCGCTCGATGCGGTAGCGGATCTGGCGCAGGCTCAGGCCCAGGCGCTGGGCGGTGGCGGTGCGGTTGAAGCCGGTCTCCTGCAGCACTTTGACCAGGATGTCGCGTTCCTGTTGGTCTAAAAAAGCCTGTAGGTCGCTGGGGATCCCGTCCGACGGCACGGCAGCCGTAAAAATAGCGGTGGGCGGGTTGCTGTCTGCCAGCGGCGTGGGCTCGGTGGCGTCAAAGTCGGCGTGCAGTGCGTCGCCGTCGCCCATGGCCACGGCGCGGTGCAGCAGGTTTTCCAGCTCGCGCACATTGCCGCTTAGCGGGTGGCTGGCCAGTTGCGCCAGCAATTCGGGAGACAGCAAGGGCACCGGCATGCCGGACTCCAGGGCGATGCGGGCCAGCAGCGCCTCGCATAGCGCGGGCAGGTCGCCCCGGCGTTCGCGCAGCGGCGGTACGGCGATCTCGATCACATTCAGCCGGTAGTACAAATCCTGCCGGAAGCGCCCAGCCTTCACATCGGCGGCCAGGTCCTTGTGCGTGGCGCTGACGATGCGCACATCTACTGCGTCCTCCTGGGTGGAGCCCAGCGAGCGCACACTGCGCTCCTGGATGGCGCGCAGCAGCTTGGACTGCATGGCCAGCGGCAGGTCGCCGATTTCGTCCAAAAACAGGGTGCCGTCGCGGGCCGCCTGGAAGTAGCCCTGCCGGTCTTGCAGCGCGCCGGTGTACGAACCCTTCTTGGCCCCAAAAAACTCGGCCTCCAGCAGGTTTTCGGGGATGGCGCTGCAGTTCACCGCCACCAGCGGCCCGGCAGCGCGGTGGCTGTTGGCGTGCAGGGCCTGGGCTACCAGCTCTTTGCCGGTGCCCGACTCGCCGCGTACCAGCACCGGGGCCATGCTGCGCGCCACTTTCACGATGCGTTGCTTGACCCCTTGCATGGCCTCCGACGAGCCTACCAATTTTTGTAGCGCCCCCTGACCACCAGATAAGCGTGAAAGAGCTTTTTCGTTACTGGTTGAAGGCCGCGGGGCTTGGCTGGTGTCCTGGATGGCCGAGACCACCACGGCGCGGAACTGCTTCAGGTCTACCGGCTTGGTCAGGTAGTCGAAGGCTCCGGCCTTCAGGGCTTCGACCGCGTTCTCGGCGGAGCCGTAGGCGGTCATGACGATGACGCGTTCGGGTCGCTGCTGGGCTTTCAGGCTGTGCAGCAGGGACAGGCCCAGGCCGTCGGGCAGGCGCATGTCGGTGATCACCACGTCGAAGCGCTTGCTCTCCAGCAGTGCGCGGGCCTCCTGCAGGTCGGCCGCGGTGTCGATGCGGTAGCCCTCGCGCAGCAAGGTCAGCTCGTACAGCGTGCGCAGGTCGGGCTCGTCGTCCACCACCAGGACGGAAGCGGCTAAGGTCGAAGGGGGCTGGGCCATACGGGAAGGTGACAGGGATGGGTCAGACCGGTTGGATGTCAAAAGGGCGCGCCACCAGAGCACTGGGCTTGGGCGGGCGAAACTGCACAAAAAACTCGTTGCCCTGCACCGCCAGGCCGCTGCGCTCGCGGCTGGCGCGCTGGTAGCCGATGCTGGCGCGGTGGCGCTCGCACAGTTCCCGGCAAATATACAGACCCAAACCGCTGGATCGGCTTTCCGAGCTGAAAAAAGGCTCGAACAAATGCTGCTCCACCGTGTGCTCCATGGGCGGGCCGTCGCTCCACACCACCAGGCTGGACTGGCGGCTGGGCAGCAGCTGGGTGCCGACCTGCACGGCACCGACCTGGCCGCTCTCATAGCGCAGGGCGTTGTCCAGCAGGTTGACCAGCACGCGGTGCAGGTGATCGGGGTCAAAGTCCACTGGCAAACCCAGCGTGCCCAGCACCACCTGCACCTTGCGCCGGGCCGGGTCCTGCTGCAACCAGTCGCGGCAGATGCTGTCCACCGCCTCGTCCAGCTTGATCTGCAGCGGCGCGCTGTTGTGCTTGGATCGCACGGGCACCCGGGCAATCTCCAGTACCTCGTCGACAATTTTGGACAGGCGCTGGGCGTTGTGCCGCACCATGGTGGTCAATCTCTGCTGGGCCGGGTCGCTGAGTTCTTCCTCCAGCAGGGCATTGGCCTGGGTGATGGCGGCCAGCGGGTTGCGGATTTCATGCGCCACGGCGGCCGACATACGGCCCATGGCGGCCATTTTTTCGGTGCGCAGCCGGGCTTCCATCTCGCGCAGATCGTGCAGAAACATCACGCACAGGCTGTCAGTCTGCCCCTCCATGGCCGCGGTCATGCGGGTACGCACCCGCACCCTGCGCGGGCTGCGGCCCGTGTGCTGGATACGGATGTCGGCTAGTTGCGGGGTCTCTTCGTCAAAGGTTTTTTGCGCCAGCGCCAGCAGCGCCTGCCAGCCGGGCTGGCTGTCCAGTTGCAGCGGCGCATGGCCATGGCGGCTGTCGGTGCCGAGCAGTAGGCGGGCCGCCGGGTTGGCTGCACGCGTGCTGCCGCGGGCATCGACCACCAGGACGCCATCGGTCAGGGTTTCAATCACCAGCTCGTTGACCCGGGTTTGCAATTGCGCGTTCTGTTGGCTGCGCAGCGCCAGCTGCTCCTCGCGCTCCAGCCGGGCCGCCAACTGGTTGACCAGAAAAGCCGCCACAAAATAGCCCATGCCGGTCAGGCCGCTTTGCATGAACAGGGCGGCCTCGTCGCCTGCCTGGCGGGCATAGAGCTTCCATCCATCCAGCAGCAACAGCAGCAGCGTCATGCCGGCCGCCGTGCCCAGGGCGATGGCCCGCCTGCCCAGCACCGCAGCCAGCAGCACCGGCAGGCCCAGCAGCGGGCTGTAGTTGACGCTGCCGCCCGACTGCATCCACTGCAGAGTGGAGAACACCAGGGCATCCACGCCCACCGTGCCGATCCAGAAGCGCTTGGAAGGGGGGGCGCTGTGGCTGGGCCGCCCGGTCAGGCGCAACGCCAGGGCGCTGGCCAGGTAGCCGCTGCAAAACAGCAGCAACCAGGGCGATACGGTCTGGCCCAATGCCAGCAGTGAACCGTGCCAAACCAGAATCGCCAGGGCAATCGTCACCCGGGCCGTCATGAAGCCGTACCAGATCCGCGCCAGGGCGAGCGGGTCGGGCTCTACCAGGTGCGCGGCGGGGCTGGCAGGCGTCACCGTGGGGCCTGCTCCGCCTGTGCGCGGTGCGCCGGGCCGCAGTACACACCGTGCGCGGTGGTGAGGGCCTCGTTTTGTGGCAGTAGCACGCCGCAGACTTGGCAGGGCACCATTTCCTGCAAGGCCTGGGTGGTCTTGGAAGGTTTGGCGGGTTTGATGGCGGGCCGCCGCGAGCGCCACAGCCACACGCCCAGCAGCACCGCCAGCAACACGATCAGCAGCTTCATGTGATCCGCCCCAGCACCACTTCCAGCACAAAGCGTGAACCCACATAGCCCAGCAGCAACAGCCCGGCCCCTGCGTACAGCACCCGCACGGCTTTGCGACCGCGCCAGCCAAAGCGGTTGCGGCCCAGCAGCAGCACCGCAAAGGTCAGCCAGGACAGCACCGAAAACACGGTTTTGTGGTTCCATATCCAGCCGTGCGTGCCGTAAAGCTGCTTGTCAAACAGCCATCCGACCAGCAGCGTGGCCGACAGCAGCACAAAGCCCGCACTCACCAGCCGAAACGTGAGCCGCTCCAGCGTCAGCAGTGGAATGCCGCTGGGCGAGTCGGCCGCCATGCGCATTTGGCGTTCGGCCCGTGTCATCAGCCAGGCATGCACCACGGCGGCGGCAAACAGGCCGTACGAGGCAATGCCCAGCGCCCAGTGCAGCGGCAGCCAGGGCGAGGCCATCTCGTGCAGGGGCGTGCCGGGGAACAGCAGGGCCAGCAGCACCGCCACCGCCCCCAGCCCGGCCAGCGCCCAACGGGCCCGCAGCTGTGGGAACAGATGGCTTTCCACCGCGTACACCGTCAGCACCAGCCAGGCCGTGACCGACAGCGCGGGCGCAAAGCCAAAGCGCGGCGGCGTGCCGAACAGGCCCAGCACCAGCACCAGGGCGTGCAGCAGCCAGGCCAGCCACAGCGCGGCCCGGCTGGCGCGCATGCTCAAGGCCCCAGCCCCCACCGCGGGCACGGCATAGGCCAGCGCCGTGGCTGCGAACAGCAGCACGGTGGCAATGGGCGCGGTCGTTAAAATCATGGACGCAGTTTAGCGTTTCAGTCTTTCCCCTTTTCTTGTCTGCACAACCCTCCCCGGACACTTCTTTATGGCCTCTGCCCTTACCGACAAACTCTCCCGCCTGGTCAAAGAAATCCGGGGCCAGGCCCGCATCACCGAGTCCAACGTGGCCGATATGCTGCGCGAGGTGCGCATGGCCCTGCTGGAGGCCGACGTGGCCCTGCCGGTGGTGCGCGACTTCATTGCGCGGGTCAAAGAAAAAGCCCTGGGCCAGGAGGTGATGGGTTCGCTCTCGCCCGGCCAGGCGCTGGTGGGCATCGTCAACCGCGAGCTCAGCCGCACCATGGGCGAGGGCATCAGCGACATCAATTTGGCCACCCAGCCGCCCGCCGTGATCCTGATGGCCGGTTTGCAGGGCGCAGGTAAAACCACCACCACCGCCAAGCTGGCCAAGCACCTGATCGAAAAGCGCAAGAAGAAAGTGCTCACCGTGTCGGGCGACGTGTACCGCCCGGCGGCCATCGAGCAGCTCAAGATGGTCACCAAGCAGGCCGGGGCCGAATGGTTCCCCAGCACGCCCGACCAGAAACCGCTGGACATTGCCGCCGCCGCCATCGACTACGCCCGCAAGCACTACTTTGACGTGCTGCTGGTCGATACCGCCGGTCGCCTGGCCATCGACGAAGTGCTGATGCGCGAAATCAAGGACCTGCACGCCTTCCTCAAGCCCGTCGAAACCCTGTTCGTGGTCGATGCCATGCAGGGCCAGGACGCAATCAACACCGCCAAGGCGTTCTCCGATGCCTTGCCGCTCACCGGCATCATCCTGACCAAGACCGACGGCGATTCGCGCGGCGGTGCCGCCCTGTCGGTGCGCCACGTCACCGGCGTGCCCATCAAGTTTGCCGGTACCAGCGAAAAGATCGACGGCCTGGAAGTGTTCGATGCCGAGCGCCATGCCGGGCGCGTGCTGGGCATGGGCGACATCCTGGCTCTGGTCGAGCAGGTCACTGCCGGGGTGGACATGGCCGCGGCGCAGAAGCTGGCCGCCAAGGTCAAAAGCGGCGAAAGCTTTGACCTGAACGACTTTCTCAGCCAGATCCAGCAGATGAAGCAAATGGGTGGCCTGTCCAGCCTGATGGACAAGCTGCCCGCCCAGATGGCCGCCAAGGCCGGCTCCATGGACATGGACAAGGCCGAGCGCGACATCCGCCGCAAGGAAGGCATCATCTACAGCATGACCCCGCTGGAGCGCCGCAAGCCCGACCTGATCAAAGCCACCCGCAAGCGCCGCATCGCCGCCGGTGCCGGTGTCCAGGTGCAAGAGGTGAACCGCATGCTCAACGAGTTCAGCCAGATGCAGGACATGATGAAGAAAATGAAGGGCGGCGGCATGATGAAGATGATCAAGCGCATGGGCGGCATGAAGGGCATGGGCGGCGGCGGCATGCCTAAATTTTAGGCACACCCCCAGGCTACACACTTCCCCGGAATCGGCCCAGCGGGCCGATAACGCATGTTTCCGCCAACCCCCTTGCAGGGGGCGGTACCAGTGGCCTGGCGGAGCCAGTTCCACGGTATCCCTGGAAGGGGTATTTATTTTTTGGGTCTATGCTTTTTAGGCTGCTGATGCTTATTTGATCAGCACTAGTAGCTATTATTTTTGCAGCAAAATAGACTCATCCCTGGGTATTCACCATCGTGAAGCGCACCCGGTAGTGCCCGCCGTCGCCATAGAAGTTGAGCAAAGGTAGATCGCCCACGGTGGCGCTGATGGGCAGGTGTTTGGTCTGGATGTAATCGTCGTTGCCCAGAATGTCGGTGATGTAGGTCCGGAAATGGTTGGCCATCAGGCTGGCGCGTTGGGCCAGGGTCAGGTTCCAGTCGTGGTAGCTGTTGAACTTGGTTTTCATCAGCAGTTGCAGAATGCTGAGGTTGGAGCCGCCGACATCGGGGCCGTCGTCTTCCTCGACCATCGCCACCAGTACCACCGAGTGGGTGTCTACATGGTTGTGCACCCACAGGTTGGGCGTGAACAGCTTGCCGCTGTAGGCGGCACCGTCCCAGGCGGGCATGCGCACCCGCACCACATCGGTAAAGATCTCCTGGCTCTGGTTGCCCACAAAGACCATGAAGTACGGGCTGTCGTTGCCCGCTTCGCCGGCGGTCTCCGTCACGCAGCGAAACTCTTTCAAATACAACAGGCTGGAATAAAAGGCCATGGCGTTCCCCTTTGGGTGTGGTGGCCGCGGCAGGTGCGCAGCCGCCTGTCAATGGCCGGGCGGATAGAACGAAAGCACGTTCTCATCTTCGAAGGAATGCTGCGCGGGAAGCATCCTACGCCTTCCCGCACGGTTCGTCACCGGGCTGCGCATGGATTCGGTCGCCGAGACCGCTTGTTTCACCAGGGCCGTGCGGGCGGCGATTGTTGCAAATAAGACTCCAATTCATAACCATACTGGTGTAAAAACTAGTAACTATTGGTTACGTGTGGCGTGCGTGGCGGAAGGCAAGACTGGTCCGCTGGGCGGCTATGGCAGCTTTACAAAGGATTTCACCATGCAGCTTTCTGACTTTAAGGTGAGCACCCGTCTGAACTTTGCTTTTGCGTTGGTGGTGTCCTTGTCTTTGCTTTCCACCGGTTTGGCGCTGCGTACGCTGGGGGCGGTAGCGCATGACCTGGAGGATGTGGTGATGGACAACAACGCCAAAATCCACATCAACAACATCATGGCGGAAGACGTGCACATTGTGGCCCGCGTCATCCGCACCGTGGCCCTGCTGGACGACCGGGCCGCCAAGGAGCGAGAGAGCCTGAAAATCACCGAGGCCCGTAACGCCTACGACACCAACTGGGCGGCGTTGCAAAAGTTTTCGGCCAGTGACCAAGGCAAGGTCAACCGCGCCAAGATCGCCCAGGCAGCCGGTGTGGCCCACGCGCTCAACAGCCAGGTGCTCCAGCTCGGCATGGCCGACAAGCCTGCTGAAGCCACCGCCTTGCTGTTGCAGCAGGCCGGTCCGGCCACTGCGCAGTGGCTAGCCGCCATCCACGACAACATTCGGCTCCAGGAAGAGAACAACGCCGCCGATTACGCGCTGGCCATGACCGAGTACCAGTTTGCGCGCAATGCCTTGATTGCCTTCAGCCTGTTGAGCGTGGTACTGGCCGCGCTGGCGGGCGCGCTCATCACCCGCTCCATCGTGCGCCAACTGGGGGCCGAGCCCAGCACCGCCACCGCCCTGGCGCAAGGCGTGGCCGCGGGCAACCTGGGCGTGCAGATCCGCCTGCGTGCTGGCGACACCACTAGCCTGATGGCGCAGTTGCTGAGCATGCAAAACAGCCTGGTGCAATTGGTCACCCAGGTCCGCATAGGTTCCGAAAGCGTGGCTACGGCCAGTGCCGAAATCGCCCAGGGCAACCACGACCTCAGCGCCCGCACGGAGCAGCAGGCCAGCGCGCTGGAAGAAACCGCGGCCTCGATGGAGCAGCTCAGCGCCACCGTGCGGCAAAACGCCGACAGCGCTGCCCACGCCAACCAACTCGCCCAGAGCGCCAGTACCGTGGCGGTGCAAGGCGGTGACGTGGTGGCCGAGGTAGTGACCACCATGCAGGGCATCAACGACAGCTCCAAAAAAATCGCCGACATCATCAGTGTGATCGACGGCATTGCCTTCCAGACCAACATCCTGGCCCTGAACGCCGCCGTGGAAGCCGCCCGTGCCGGGGAGCAGGGCCGGGGCTTTGCGGTGGTGGCCAGCGAGGTGCGCTCTCTGGCCGGGCGCAGTGCCGAGGCAGCCAAAGAAATCAAAATCCTCATCGGTGCCAGCGTGGACCGGGTGGCCCAGGGCACCGCGCTGGTGGACAAGGCGGGCAGCACCATGGCCGAGGTGGTCAGCGCCATCCGCCGCGTCACGGGCATCGTCGGCGAGATCAGTGCTGCCAGCGGTGAGCAAAGCGCAGGCGTGTCGCAAATTGGCGAAGCGGTGGTCCAGATCGACCAGGTGACCCAGCAAAACGCCGCCCTGGTCGAAGAAATGGCCGCCGCCGCCAGCAGCATGAAGACCCAGGCACAGGACCTGGTGGCTTCGGTGGCCGTCTTCACCCTGCCCACCGCGGCGGGCATGGGCTTGCCGCGGCTGCGCTAGCCCGGCTGATCCGGGGCGGTCGTGCCGCGGCACGACCAGAGAAAGAGAACCATCTTTATAAATTTGCAACCGAGGAGGACTCTGAATGCGTAACAACCAGCCTATCCTGAACCAGGAATACCCCTTTCCCAGTGGGCAGACCTTGGTGTCCACCACCGACCTGCAGGGCAACATCCAGTACTGCAACCCGTATTTCATCGAGGTCAGCGGCTTCAGCCGCGACGAGCTGGTGGGCCAGCCACACAATCTGATCCGCCACCCGGACATGCCCGAAGAGGCTTTTCGGGACATGTGGGCCACCATCAAGAGCGGGCGGCCCTGGTCGGCGATGGTGAAAAACCGCCGTAAGGACGGCAGCTACTACTGGGTGCGGGCCAATGTCACGCCGCTCATGGAGGGCACGCAGCCCACCGGCTACATGTCGGTGCGCACCGAACCCCTGCGCGCCGACATCGATGCCGCCACCGCGTTGTATGCCCGTATGCGGGCCGAAAAAGCCCAAGGCCAGCGCATCACCTGCCTGGAGGGCGGCCACCTGCGGATCAACACTCTGGTGGGTCGGTTGGCCACGGCGCTCACTTTGGGGCTGGCGGGCAAAATGACCCTGGCCGCCGGAGCCTTGGCGGCGGTGGGGGTGGTGGCCGGGGTGGCTATCGGCGGGGCCTCGTCCGGGTCGATTGCCCTGGTGGCCGTGCCCACGGTGCTGGGCTGCGCGCTGGTGGGTGGCTGGCTGCTGAAGACCCTGGCGATCGACCCGCTGCTGGGCCTGGTGGCATTTTCCAACCGCATGGCCGCCGGGGACCTCACGCAGAGCCTGCAAAGCCAGGGCACCGATGCGCTGGGCAGCCTGTCGGCCGCGCTGAACCAGCTCAACGTCAATCTGCTGTCCATCGTGCGCGATGCGCGCAGCGGGGTGGAAAACATGTCCATGTCCACCCAGGAGATTGCGGCGGGCAACAACGACCTGTCGCAGCGTACTGAAAGCCAGGCCAGTAACCTGGAGCAGACCGCAGCCTCCATGGAGCAACTCACCGCCACGGTGCGCCAGAACACCGATTCCGCTGTCCAGGCGGCCCAACTGGCCGCGCAGGCCGATGCCGTGACCCGCCGTGGCGGCGAGGCGGTGCAGGATGTCACCCGCACCATGCGCCAGATCAGCACCTCTTCGCACCGCATCGGCGAGATCATCCAGGTGATCGACAGCATCGCTTTTCAGACCAACATCCTGGCCCTGAACGCCGCCGTGGAGGCGGCCCGTGCGGGTGACCAGGGGCGGGGGTTTGCGGTGGTGGCCTCAGAGGTGCGGGCGCTGTCGCAGCGCACCGCCTCGGCGGCGCGCGAGGTCAAGACCCTGATTGCCGAGTCTGCCGCCACGGTGGACAGCGGCAGCCGCCTGGCCGATGCGGCCCAGGTCACCATGGGTGATGCCCTGGCATCGGTGAGCCGCGTGACCTTGCTGGTGAATGAAATCAGCGCCGCCTCGCGCGAGCAGCAGCAGGGCATTGCGCAGGTGAATGACGCGATCACCCAGATGGACAGCATCACCCAGCAAAACGCCGCGCTGGTGGAGCAGATTGCCGCCGCCGCCACCGCACTGCATGGGCAGTCGGAGGCGGTGTCGGAGAGTGTGCGGGTGTTCCGGTTGAAGTAGTCGCCGGGCGCAAGTGGTGGGGGCTTCGCTCCCCCGTTTGAATACGCTCACCTGCTCCGACCAGCGCTTGGCCTGGCTGCGCATGGATTCGGCGGCCGACGCGGCCACTTCCACCGCCAGGCACCGGGAGAAGGTGGGATTGTGTAGACCGGCAATTGCTATCTATTTGGTAGCTACTAACGCAGGTGCAATATGCGCTGGTGCGTATTTTTGTACATATTTCAGCCCGCGCGTACCAGCTTGGCCGCCAGGGCGTTGCGCAGGGTCAGGGCCGTGTCGGCCAGGTGCTGGCGTGTTTCGGGGCTGTTACCGCGCCGCTGCTGGACGGTGGTGATGCGCGCGAGCAGGGCCGTGGCCTGGCCGCGCACCAGGCTGCGCGCATCGGCGCGCGTGGCCCCGGTGGGGCGCAGCACCAGGGCGGCCAGGCGCTCGGTGTAGGCCTGCTGCAACTCGCGCTGCTCGGGGCCGGGGGCGGCCAGATCGGCCCAGACCTCGGCTTGCACGCGCTGTACCAGCTCTGGCAGGCGCAGCGCGTCGGCGCTGGGGGCCAGGCGGCTGTCGTTGTCCAGCAGCTTGCCGGCCAGCGCGTCGCCCATCAGGTGGTTGAGCACCTGCAGGCGCAGGCCAAACACCTCGCGGGCCAGCGGCAGGTCGCCGGCGCTGGCGGGGGCTTCGGCGCGGGCCAGATAGTCGGGCACCAGACGGCGCTGGAGTTGGGGCGAAACCGCAAAGCGATCGGCGGCCAGCACCTCGTGCAGCAGCAGGTCGAGCGCGGCGCGCTGGTCGGCGGCGGGCGTGGCTTGGGCCGGGTCGCGCCCGGTGTTGGCAAAGTCGCGCAGCATGCGCACGCCGCCCAGTTGGCGCAGCAGGATGCTGGTGGCCGAGCCCGCATCAAACAACGACTCGCGCAGCAGGCGGCGCACGCGGCTCCAGTCCTGGCCGGGCGGGGGCTGCTGGGTCTCCAGTTGTTGGAATACGCTGTGGGCAATGGCAAAGCGCTGCCGGGCAAAGGCCACCGGGTCGCCGCCCAGATCGCGCTGCAGGGTTTCGGGGTCGGCCCCGAGGTAGAAGTCTTCGTCGGTGCCAAAGGCCAGGGCGGGCTCGGCGTTGCGCCCGGCAATCTGCGCCAGCGTAGCGGCTTCCACCGCGGGCGCGATGGGCCGGTAGGCGTAGTCGATAGCCCAGTAGTCGTAGGGGCCCAGGGTGGTCTGAAAGGCCATTGGGCGCGGCTGGCCCGGCAGGCCTAGATTCACGGGCAGGTAGTCCATCACCGAGCCACCCAGGCCCTGCGCCCGGGTGAAGGCCGGGTCGGCCAGCTGTGCCTGGGTGAACAGGCGCGAGGCGCGGAAGTTGTGCCGCAGGCCCAGGGTGTGGCCCACCTCGTGCACCGTCAGGCTGGTGATGTAGTCGCGCACGAACTGCTCGGCTTCCGGGCTGTCGGGGGCAATATCGCCCTGGGTGGCCAGCAGGTCGAGTGCGTAGGCCAGTTGTGCACCGGCTTCTGCGCCGATGTCGCAGTCCTGGCTGGACTCTGCAGTCTCGGATACCGTGGATTCCAGGCGGCGCACGGCGGAGGCGCGGGTGGTGCGTACGCTTTGGCTCTCGATGCGGATGTCGGCATCCAGGATTTCGCCGCTGCGCGGGTCCACGTGGCGCGGGCCGATGGCGGCAAAGCCGGTGCGGTTGTTGGTGGACCAGCGCACCGAGGCACGGCCAAAGTCCAGGGTGTCGAAGTCGGCATCGTCCGCCTGCTGCTGCACCCGGATCGCGTCTTTGAAACCGATGCGCTCGAACGCCGGGTTCCAGGCCAGGATGCCCGCGCGGATGGCCTCGCGGTATTTCAGCGGCACGCTGCGGTCGATCCAGTAGGTGATGGGTTGGACCGGTTCGGACAGTTCCGCCAGCGGGTCCTGCTTCTCCAACCGCCAGCGGGCGATGAAGCGCTGCCGGGCCGTGGGGGCCAGGTCATCGCCAAAGTTGTCTACCGCCTCCACAAAATGGCCGATGCGCGGGTCGGCCAGGCGCGGGGCCATTTCTTGAGCGGGCAGGCGGGCCAGCGAGTAATGGAGCTGGATGAACATGCTGCGCGGGTCCACCAGGTTCTGCGGCGTGCCGGGCAGGCTGCTGCCAGACGCGGGCAGGGCAATGCTGGCGGTGGCGTAGTGGTTCATCACCTCCAGCACCAGCAGGTCGGGCGTGCCGCGCACCTTCAGGATGGCCGAATTGCGCATGTCCACGCCATAGTTTTGCCGGTAGGTCTGGGCCAGCGCCTGGGCCACGCCGCCCATGTCGTTGATGAACAGCGCGCCCGCATCCACCAGCACGCTCTGGCGGTTGGGGTGTGGCTGGCTGGCCACGGGGGTGCTGCCCAGCAGGCTGGGGGCGTAGGCGGCGGCCACGGCCCGGGCCTCGGGCGTGCCGGGCGGGGCCACGAAGTCGGTGTTGCGCGCCACCAGTTGCACCAGGTTGTGCACGTGGCGAAATTCCACCAGGCGGGGGCTGAGCATGCGCCCGCCAAACAGTCCGCCTTCGCCAATGCCGTTGGCCATCTTGGGCGACAAAAAGAAGGGCTTGCCAAAGTCGTCCGGCCCCAGCTCCAGCCAGAAACGCTCGTCGCGCTGGTACACCGGAAACAGCCCGATGCTGCGCTGCGTGCCCTGCAGCACGGTGGCAAACAGCGGCAGGGGCGACGGTGGGGCGCTGGCTGCACGCGGTGCGCTGGCGGCCGACTGCGCCACGATGGCCGCCGTGGTGGCCACGTTGGCGGCGGCCTGGGCCTCGTTCACTGCCTGGGCCACCTTGGTGGTGGTTGTGGTGCAACTGGCCAGCAGAAAAGCCAGGGGCAGCGAGATGCGGAGGAGGAGCGTTGTCATGGCGCTGGATTTTGATTCTTGGAGTAAAAATGGCCTCTAGCGCAGAATCTACCTGCGTAAGAGGCTATCAAAACCATAGTACCTGATGCGTGTGAAGTCGCTTCAACCTAGATCCGGTAGTTGAACCCGCCCGAGGGTGCTGTGATCGGCATGCCAGATTAGGCGCGACAACGACGCGGGCTACTGCCCGCTAGGCGGAGCAACGACATATGGCGTGGCGAGCGCAGTGCCACCGGGTGGGTAGCACGCTCACCCAGTGGGCGATGGCTATAAAACACCACGAACCTAAGTCCAGAGCGGCTTGCCGGACAAAAGCAAGCGGTCAACTGCCGGATCTAGGTTCCTACAATGCCCCATGGTTTCCGTCACCCATCGCCCCGTGTGCCCGCTGTGCCTGCGCCCGCACTGCACCTGCATCTGCCACTGGGTGCGCCCCACGGCCCACGCGGTGGAGGTGCTGGTGCTGCAACACCCGCTGGAAGTGCACCAGGCCAAGGGCAGCGCCCGCCTGCTGCACCTCAGCCTGTCGCACAGCCGCACCGTGGTGGGCGAGGCGTTTGCCGTGCCGGTCTGGCCGGTGGATGGGCGGCACACGCTGCTGCTCTACCCGGAGACCCCGCTAGACACCGCCCCCGACCTGCAAGCCCCGCCCCCGCTACCGCCCGAATGGCTGCAAGACCCGTCGCGCCTGCGCCTGGTGGTGCTGGACGGCACCTGGCGCAAAAGCCGCAAGATGCTCTACCAAAGCCCGCCGCTGCAGCAACTGCCCCGCCTGGCCTTGCGCGGCCTGCCGCCCTCGCAGTACCGTATCCGCAAGGCGCATTTGCCGGATCAGTTGTCGACGCTGGAGGCGACCTGTGCGGCGCTGGTGCAGCTGGAGGGGGATGGTGAGCGCTTTGGCCCCTTGCTGGCGGCGTTTGATGGGTTTGTGGCGCAGCAGGCAGGCTACCTGCCGGGCTGGATTGCTACACATTAAGTAGCGGCATGCGCAGGTGCCATATGCGCCAGAGCCCTGTTTTTCTTAAATGTTCAGTGGGTCGACATCCATCGCCCAGCGGACCAGCCCCTTGGCCTCGGGCTGGCTGCGGGTGGCGCGCAGCACGGCTTGCCAGGCCAGCAGAAAGCGCTGCAGGGCCTGGCGCGAAGGGCTTTCCACCAGCATCTGGGCGCGTTCGATGTTGGCCACGCGCTGCACGCCCATGGGCACGGCGGGGTAGAGGGTGACGCGCTCCACATCCGGCACATCGCAGGCGGCAGCGCTCGCCAGGGTCAAAAAGGCCTGGGCGGCCTCTTGCGTGCGGGCCTCGGCGCGCACCAGGGCCTGGAAGCTGAAGGGCGGCATGCCCGCAGCGCGGCGCTCGTCGAGCTGGCTGGCGGCAAAAGCCGGGTAGTCGTGCTGGCGCAGGGCGGCAAACAGCGGGTGCTGGGGGTGTTCGGTCTGCACCCACATTTCGCTGGCCGCGCTGTGGGCGGCATCGCGGCCTGCGCGGCCCCCGGCCTGCATCAGCAGGGCAAACAGGCGCTCGGGCGCCCGGAAGTCGCTGGAGAACAGCGCGCCGTCGGGCTGGATGGCGGCCACCAGGGTGATGTGGCGAAAGTCGTGGCCCTTGGCAATCATCTGCGTGCCCACCAGCACGTCGACCGCGCCGGTGTGCACCTCGGCCAGTTGGGCTTCTAGCGCGCCTTTGGCCTTGGTGCTGTCGGCATCGATGCGGGCCACCACCACCGGGCCGCCGTCGGGGCGGCGTACGGTGGCGAGCAGTTCGGCCAAATGTTCTTCCAGCCGCTCGGTGCCGCGGCCCACGGGGGCGATGTCGGGGTTGCCGCAACTGGGGCAGGCGCGGGGCACGGGCTCCGCAAAACCGCAGTGGTGGCAGCGCAGGCTGCGGTCGATCTTGTGGAACACGCGGTAGGCGCTGCAGTGCGGGCATTCGCTCTTCCATTCGCAGGCACCGCAAGCCAGCACCGGGGCGTAGCCGCGCCGGTTCAAAAAGACCATGCTTTGCTCGCCGCGTTCAATGCGCAATTGAATGGCGGCCAGAAGCTGGGGCGAAAACACGGTTTTTTTCTGCTGCAGGCCCATGTCCACCAGCCGCACTTTGGGCAGCGCACCCGCGCCGATGCGGCTGGGCATGGCCAGGCGCACGTAGCGGCCGCCCTCGGCAGCGGGGCGGCTGTGGTGCCAGCTCTCCAGCGACGGGGTGGCCGAGCCCAGCAGCACGCGGCAGGGCTCGGCATCGGTAGATAGGCGTGTTTCCAACTGGCTGCGATACACCGCCAGGTCACGGGCCGAGTAGCGCGCGCCTTCTTGCTGCTTGTAGCTGGGGTCGTGCTCTTCGTCGACCACGATGAGCTTGAGCCGGGGCATGGACGCAAACACCGCCATGCGCGTGCCCAGCACGATGCGCGCCGTGCCCCCGTGGGCGGCCAGCCAGCTTTTCAGGCGCTGCGGGGCGGTCATGCCGCTGTGCATGGACACCACCGCCGCCGCGCCAAAGCGGGGCTCGAAGCGTTCGCGGAAGCGGGCTTCGAGCTGCGGCGTGAGGTTGATTTCGGGCACCATCACCAGCGCCTGGGCCGTGGGGTCGCGTGCCAGCAGGCGCTGCACCAGTTGCAGGTACACCTCGGTTTTGCCGCTGCCGGTGGAGCCGAACAGCAGGAACGGGCCAGGTTGGGACTCAAATTCGGCTATTGCGCTTGTCTGTTCTGCGCTGAGTGCTACGGTATTGATAGTGTCATCGGCGGGTGCTTCTGGTTTGGCCGCCTTCTTGAGCCGCCGGGTGAGCTGCGCCGCGCCCAGTTCGCGCAGTTGCGGGGGCAGGGCGGCCAGGGCTACTTCGCCCACCGCGCGCTGGTAGTACAGGGCGGCGAACTGCACCAGGCCGCGCCAGGCGGCGTTGAGTGGCGGCAGGCCGTCGAGCGCGGCGCTGAGGGGGCGGATCTCGAAAGTGGATTCCGGCGGCACGCCATCCCACACCACGCCCAGCGTCTCGCGCGTGCCCAGCGGCACCCGCACCAGGCTGCCAGGCGGCAGGGCGGCGCTGTGGCCATAGGTGAGTGGCCCGGCAATGGCGCTGTGGGCGGGGGTCTGGACGGCGACGGAGAGCCGGTACGGCATTTGTGGGTGTTATTTCACGTGAACTAGAGGGAAAGCGGCTAAGTGCTTGATTTACCAATGATTTAAGAGGTATCCCAGGAATCTGTGGATAACTTTGTTGATATCTCTGCGGGGCGGGCCGCGAAGCCCGGTAAATCAAGGCTTTGGACGGATTGCCTCTAAAAAAAGCAATTTCAGATGACTATATGAATCAAGGACTTACAAGCGCTATGGGTTTCATAGCGAGGGTGCAAGCCCTTGTGGCGCTATGCCGCACTGCACCACAAATTTTGTGCATAAGTGGTGCATCGCAAAACTATTTTTAGCGCCGAATTTGGCGGGAAGCCCGGTGCACCGCCTCCACCAGCGCGGCCACGTGCTCGGGCGGCGTGTGCTGGTTGATGCCGTGGCCCAGGTTGAAGATATGCGTGGGGCCGGTGCCCGCGCCCTGGTGCGGCACGCCAAAGCTGTTCACCACGCGCTCTACCTCGGCGGCAATCTGTGCGGGCGGGGCAAACAGTACGTTGGGGTCGATATTGCCTTGCAGGGCTTTGCTGTGGCCTACCTGGGCGCGGGCCTTGGCCAGGTTGACCGTCCAGTCCAGGCCCAGCACCTCGCAGTCCAACCCGGCCATCTCGTCCAGCCACAGGCCGCCGCCCTTGGTGAACACCAGGCGCGGGATGCGTTGGCCGTTGTGCTCGGTCTTGAGCTGTTTGAGCACCTGCTGGGTGTAGGCCAGGCTGAACTGCTGGAATGCGCCGTCGGCCAGCACCCCACCCCAGCTGTCAAAAATCATCACCGCCTGGGCACCGGCAACGATCTGCGCATTGAGGTAGGCGGCCACCGCATCGGCGTTGACCTGCAGCATGCGGTGCATCAGGTCGGGCCGGCTGTACAGCATGCTTTTGACCAGGCGGTAGTCGTCGGAGCCCTTGCCTTCCACCATGTAGCAGGCCAGCGTCCAGGGGCTGCCCGAAAAGCCGATCAGCGGCACCCGGCCATTCAGCGCGCGGCGGATGGAGGTGACGGCATCCGTCACATAGCGCAGCTTGTCCATGTCGGGCACTTCCAGCTTCGCCACGGCGGCCTCGTCGCGCACCGGGTGGGCAAAGCGCGGGCCCTCGCCCTGCGCAAAGCTCAAGCCCAGGCCCATGGCATCGGGCACGGTGAGGATGTCGCTGAACAAAATAGCGGCATCCAGCGGGAAACGCTCCAGCGGCTGCAGCGTGACTTCGGTGGCGTAGTCGGTGTTGGTGGCCAGCCCCATGAAGCTGCCCGCCTTGGCCCGCGTGGCCAGGTATTCCGGCAGGTAGCGGCCCGCCTGGCGCATCAACCACACGGGCGTGTGGTCGGTGGACTGGCGCAGGCAGGCGCGCAGAAAGCTGTCGTTTTGGAGGGGGGCGAAGGACATGGCGGCGGGAGATGTGCGGAGGGTGGGCAAACCGGGGAGCTTACCGCACCCACCTTTCGCCCGGATACACCCGCATTTGCAAGCTATGGTTTCAGTAGCTGCTTACGCCCGTTGAATAAGCACAAGAGGCCTAAATGGCTACTAAATTACGCCGCGGGCCGACAGTACGGTGTGTTCGGTCTTGATGCACTTGTTTTGCACCACCCGCAACCCGGCCATCTGGGCCTTGTGGGCGGCGGCGGCGTGGGAGATGCCCAGTTGCATCCACACCGCCTTGGCCTTGATGGCCAGGGCTTCGTCGACGATGGGCGGAATGTCTTTGCTGCGGCGAAAGCAGTTCACCACCTCGATCACGTGGTGCTGGGCCGCCTCGGTGAGGGTGGGGTAGGCTTTTTCGCCCAGGATTTCGCTGGCGTTCGGGTTGATGGGGATGATGCGGTAGCCCCGTACCTGCAGGCTGCGCGCCACCTGGTGGCTGGGGCGGCCAGGGTCCGGCGACAGGCCGACCACCGCGATGGTGCGTGCGTGCGTCAGGATTTGGCGGATGGCATCGGCTTCATTCATGGTGGCCTAGTTTACGCAAGCTCGGTGGCAAAGCCTAGTGCGCTCAGGCAAAGTGGTCGAACCCGGCAAAGCTGCGCAAGACCGGGGCTCCCTGGCCATCGACCAGGCGGATGGGCGCGTCGGCCTGGCGGACCTCGATCTGGCCGATGCAGGTGACCGGGGTGTTGGACTGGGCTGCCGCGGCGGCTACAGCCTGGCGGGCCGAAGGCGGGGCGGTGAACACCAGCTCGTAGTCGTCACCGCCAGCCAAAACACAGTCCAGATACGATTCTGTATGAAATCGGCTTCCTGCGCTTTCTGGATAGGCGGTAGTAGCTATTAATTGAATAGCAATCGAAGTATCGACCACTGCGCCCACCCCCGAGGCCCGCAGGATGTGCCCCAGGTCGCCCAGCAGCCCATCACTCACATCGGCCGCCGCCGTGGCCACGCCGCGCAGCGCCAGCCCCAGGGCCACGCGGGGTGTGGGCCGCTCCAGCCGGGCGCGGGCCTGGGCAAAGGCGGCTTCGGGCAGCGATAGCGTGCCGCGAAACACTTCCAGCGCCAGCCGTGCATCGCCCAGCGTGCCGCTCACATACAGGTCATCGCCTACCTGCGCGCCCGAGCGCAGCAAGGCCTGGCCGGGCGGCACTTCGCCGAATACGGTGATGCAGATGTTCAGCGGGCCCTGGGTGGTGTCGCCGCCCACCAGTTCGCAGCCGTGGGCATCGGCCAGGGCTAGCAGACCTTGGGAAAATGGCTCCAGCCAGGCGGTATCGGCGCGCGGCAGGGCCAGCGCCAGGGTGAAGGCCAGCGGCTGCGCGCCACAGGCGGCCAGGTCGCTCAGATTGACTGCCAGCGCCTTGTGGCCCAGCGCGGCGGGAGACACGGTGCTGAGAAAGTGGCGGCCCTCGACCAGCATGTCGCTGGAGATGGCCAGTTGCATGCCGGGCCGGGGCTGCAGCAGGGCGCAGTCGTCGCCCACACCCAGCACGGCACGCGGCGTGGGGCGGGTGAAGTAGCGCCGGATCAGGTCGAATTCGCCCATCTCAGTGGAGCGTGTGGCTGGCCGGGGACAGGCTGTTGCCAGTGGCATCCAGCACAAAGGTGGGGATGGGGGCTTCAAAGCGCTCGCCGTCTTCGGCCACGCAGAAGTAGCTGCCACGCATGGCCCCGGTGCCGGTGCGCAGTCGGCAGCCGCTGCTGTACTGGAACGAGTCGCCCGGCTTCAGCAGGGGCTGGTGGCCCACCACGCCCAAGCCTTTGACTTCTTCGATGTGGCCATTGGCATCGCTGATGGTCCAGTGGCGGGCAATCAGCTGGGCGGTGGTGTCGCCGGTGTTCTGGATGGTGACCGTGTAGGCAAAGCTGAATACGGCCTGCGCGGGATCAGACTGCTCGGGCAGGTACTGTGGCAAGACTTCGACGGTGAACTGGTATTTGGGCATGGGCAGGATCGTACCGTGCCTGCATACACGGTCTGCGAAAATACGGCCCATGAAAAATTACCGCATTGCCCCCTCGATTCTTGCTGCCGACTTCGCCCGCCTGGGCGACGAAGTGAAAAACGTCATTGCCGCCGGTGCCGACTGGATCCACTTTGATGTGATGGACAACCACTACGTGCCGAATCTGACCTTCGGCCCGATGATTTGCAGTGCCTTGAAGCCGCATGCCAAAAAGCCCGACGGCACACCGGTGCCTATCGACGTGCACCTGATGGTGCAGCCGGTGGATGCGCTGGCGGCCTCGTTTGCCGACGCAGGCGCGTCGCTGATCAGCTTTCACCCCGAAGGCACCGGCCACGTGCACCGCAGCGTGCAGGCCATCCAATCCAAGGGCTGCAAGGCCGGGTTGGTGTTCAACCCCGCCACGCCGCTGGACGTGCTGGACTGGGTGATCGACGACATCGACCTGATCCTGATCATGAGCGTCAACCCCGGCTTTGGCGGCCAGGGCTTCATCGACTCGGCCCTGCGCAAGGTGGAGCAGGCGCGCCGCCGCATCGAGGCTTCTGGCAAAGACATTCGCCTGGAAGTGGACGGCGGCATCAAGACCGACAACATCGCCCGTGTGGCTTCGGCCGGGGCGGACACCTTTGTGGCGGGTAGCGCGATTTTCGGCAACCCTGATTACAAGTCGGTGATCGACGCCATGCGCAGCGCCCTGGCCACGGTGTGACCTACCATTCGGCAATGACTTCCCGGAGCGCGCCATGGCTTTGATCATCACCGACGAGTGCATCAACTGCGATGTGTGCGAGCCCGAGTGCCCGAACGATGCGATCTACCTGGGCGTGCAGATCTACGAGATCGACCCGCACAAGTGCACCGAGTGCGTGGGCCATTTCGATGAGCCGCAGTGCGTGCAGGTCTGCCCGGTGTCGTGCATTCCGGTGAACCCGGAGCATGTGGAAGACAACGAAACCCTCTGGGCCAAGTACCGGCGCCTGCAGGCGGAGATCGCCAAACCGGCGGTTTAATCCGGCTCGGGTGGCCGTACCGGTTTCGGCCTAGGTGGCTTGGTGGTGTGGATGGCCATGGTGGCCTTGTCCATATCGCCCGCCATCAGCGCAGGCACGGCCAGAATCGCACGGGTCATGCTGTCGTCGATGGCGGTGCGGTGGTCGGCAGACGGCTTTTTCAGCACCCAACTCAGTACTTCGTCACGCGCACCCGGGTGGCCGATGCCGATGCGCAGCCGCCAGTAGTCGGCGCTGCCCAGTTGCGCATGGATGTCGCGCAGGCCGTTGTGCCCCGCGTGGCTGCCGCCCAGCTTGAGTTTGGCCTGGCCGGGGACGATGTCCAGCTCGTCGTGCACCACCAGGATCTCGCTGGGCTGGATCTTGAAGAACCGGGCCAGCGCGCCCACCGATTTGCCCGACAGGTTCATGAAGGTTTGCGGCTTGAGCAGCCAGCGCGGCTCGCCATCCACCACCACACGCGCCACCAGGCCGGAGTAGCTCTTGTCGGGTTGCAGGCTGGTTTTGAGCTCGCGCGCCAGGGCATCTATCCACCAGAACCCAGCGTTGTGGCGGGTGGCTTCGTACTCGGGGCCGGGGTTGCCCAGGCCAACAAACAGTTTGATCATGACGGGGATTATCCAAAAACAAAAAAGGCCCACCGAAGTGGGCCTTTAAGGGCTGAACCGGGCTGAAAAGAATTACTTCTTGGCAGCAGGCTTGGCAGCAGGAGCCTTGGCACCGGCTTTGCCCTTGGCGGGTGCAGCGGCGGCTGGATCGACAGCCACTTCTTCGGCCAGCGCAATCACGGAGACCAGTGCGGGGTTTTCTTTGCCCTTGGTGACAACCGATACGCCCTTTGGCAAAACCAGGTCCTTGGCATGCAAAGACGAGCCTTTGGTCAGGCCGCTCAGGTCCACCGCGATGAACTCGGGCAGGTCTGCAGGCAGGCAGGAAATTTGCAGTTCGGTCGCCACGGGGGTAACCATGCAGTTTTCGGTCTTGACGGCGGGGCACACGTCCTGGCCGCTGTAGTGCAGAGGCACCTTCATGGTCAGCTTGGTGTTGGCTTCGACGCGCTGGAAGTCAGCGTGCAGAATCAGTTGGCGGAAGGGGTGCATTTGCACATTGCGCAACAGCACTTTGCTTTCCTTGCCAGCCAGTTCCATGTCCAGAATGGTGGAGTGGAAGGTTTCTTTTTTCAGAGCATGCCACAGAGCGTTGTGGTCAATTTCGATCTGGGTTGCCGGTGTTTCACCACCGTAAACGATGCCGGGGGTACGGCCAGTAATGCGGAGACGGCGGCTCGCACCCGTGCCCTGCTTTGCGCGCTCAAAAGCGACGAATTTCATAATCAACTCCGGTAAGAGTGCACCGCGACCAGTGTCACTCCGATTTAAAAAGGCCCGCGCGCAACGAGCGCGCGGGCCTGCTTTTTGTTCTCTGGCCTAGAAAAGGTTTTCCTGGTCCGAGAACAAACTCATGACCGACTCACCATTGGCAATCCGCTGGATCGTTTCTGCGATCAGGGGGGCCACGGTAAGTTGGCGAATTTTGGGGCATGCCAGCGCCGCAGCGCTGAGCGGAATGGTGTTGGTCACCACGACTTCGTCCAGGGCCGAACCGTTCGCAATGCGTTCGATGGCCGGGCCGGAGAAGATGGGGTGGGTGCAATACGCATAGACTTTTTTCGCACCGCGCTCTTTCAAGACTTCGGCGGCTTTGACCAGCGTGCCTGCGGTGTCGATCATGTCGTCCATGACCACGCAGTTGCGGCCATCGATTTCACCGATCACATGCATCACTTCGCTGACATTCGCCTTGGGACGGCGCTTGTCGATGATGGCCATGTCGCAACCGAGTTGCTTGGCCAGCGCACGGGCACGCACCACGCCGCCCACATCGGGCGACACCACGATCAGGTCTTCGTAGTTCTTTTGGCGCAGGTCACCCAACAAGACGGGCGAGGCGTAAATATTGTCCACCGGGATGTCAAAGAAACCTTGGATCTGATCTGCATGCAGGTCCATGGTCAACACGCGGTCCACGCCCACGGCTTGCAACATGTTGGCCACCACCTTAGCGGTGATCGGCACACGGGCCGAGCGGGGGCGGCGGTCTTGGCGGGCATAGCCAAAGTACGGGATCACTGCGCTGATGCGTTCGGCAGATGCGCGCTTGAGCGCATCCACCATGATCAGCAGTTCCATCAGGTTTTCATTGGTGGGCGCGCAGGTGCTTTGCACCACAAACACGTCGCGGGCACGCACGTTCTGGTTGATTTCGACGGTCACTTCGCCATCGGAGAAGCGGCCCACGCGGGCTGCGCCCAATGAGATGCCAAGGTGTTTGGCAATGTCAGCGGCCATGCCAGGATTGGCATTGCCCGTGAAAATCATGAAATCAGTGTGGTGGGGCTGCATGAGCATTCCGGCTGTGAAATAACTGGCGATGTAGTAACTGGCGATGAAATAACTGTGTGTGAATATCCTGAATATCAGCGTATCCAGAATATTTGGCAGGGGAAGAAGGACTCGAACCTTCGCATGCTGGAATCAAAATCCAGTGCCTTAACCAACTTGGCGACTCCCCTACACGGGTCCACAGCATGAAGCTGCAAACCGATTAACCATCGCTGGAGGCCCAACCCTTAAGAGGGTGAGCGTCCATATTGCTGCATTTGCGAATTTGCCACGCCCTATGTTCACCAGGTACATCGGACAAATCTACATCGCTCAGCATTTGCGCAAACACCGCGCTACCTGAGCCAGTCATTCTAGCATTTAAACCTTTGCCTCCAAGCCACTCAAGGACTTGAATTACAGCAGGGCAGAGGTTTTGCGCGACTGGCTGCAAGTCATTAGTACCGAAGTAATAAGGCTGTGCAGCAAAGCCTGCGAGTATAGCACTATCTGAATCGCGTTTTAAATCGTTTGATGAAAAAATCAGTTTGGTGTCCAGTCCCTCGGGTGGCTTGACCACTGCAAACCGGGCCGGTGGCAGTGAAATCGGGGTGATTTTTTCGCCAATGCCTTCCACCCAGGCGTTGCTGCCGCCCAGGAAAAACGGCACATCCGCTCCCAGTTGCAGGCCGATCGCCTGTAGCTGCGGTAACGGCAGATTCAGTTTCCATAAGCGGTTCAGCGCCAGCAGGGTGGATGCAGCATCGGACGAGCCGCCACCCATGCCCGCCTGCGCCGGAATATTTTTCAGCACGCCGATGTGTGCACCCTGGGTGGTGCCGGTGGCGGCTTGCAGTGCACGGGCGGCGCGCAGCACCAGGTCGTCGGGCGGCAGTGGGGTGCTGAGGTCTTCGCGGCTGAGCTGGCCGTCGGTGCGCAGCTCAAAGTGCAGGGTGTCGCACCAGTCGATCAGCATGAAGACCGATTGCAGCAGGTGGTAGCCGTCGGCACGGCGGCCGGTGATGTGCAAGAAAAGATTCAGCTTGGCCGGGGCGGCCACGTCGTACAAGGCTTGCATGTTTATTTATCGAGGACGACGCGCAAGGTGGCGGTGGGGGCTGGTTGGCTGCGCAAGGCTGTAATCCGGCCATCCTCCAGGCGGGTCAGGTCGGCTTGCCAGCCCGGCACCGGCGTATTGCTGCCGCGCAGCCAGTCGAACAGCGCAGCCAGCGGCAGTGGCGTGCCGGTGGCCTGTGCCACCAGGGCTTCGAGCGAGTCAAAAGAGCGAATTTCTCCGTTGGCGTACAGGGTCGCCGATCCGGGCTGCCACAGCATGCGTGCCACGGTGCCGCCCAGTGGGTTGAAGAGGGTGAGTTCGCCGGTTTCAGCCGAGCCCTTGAGCTCAAAGCTGGCCGATAAGGATTGCGCTGCCGAGCCATCGACCTGCAATGCCAGGCGACCGCTCCAGAAGGCGGACGGGTCGGTGTTCTGGCGGTCGCTGTTCAGGTGTGCGCACCCGGCCAGAAGCAACGCGCACGCCATCAGCGCCCAGCGGCGGGCCAGGGCGGTCACGGCTTGACTTGCAGGCGCTTCAGGGTGGCCAGCAGGGTTTCGTTGTCGCCGTTGATCCGCAGGCCTTCTTTCCAGATGCGGGTGGCGCGCTCGCGCTGGCCCAGGGCCCACAGCACTTCGCCCAGGTGGGCGGCGATTTCGGCATCGGGTTTGGCCTTATAGGCCTCGTCGAGTACGCGCAGGGCTTCATCTTTGTTGCCCATGCGGAACTCGACCCAGCCCAGGCTGTCGGCGATGAACGGGTCGTTGGGCACAAATTCCAGCGCCTTGCGGATCAGCTCGCGGGCTTCGGGCAGACGCATATTGCGTTCGGCCAGCGAATAGCCCAGGGCGTTGTAGGCGTGGTGGTAGTCGGGTTTGCTGGCGATCAGTTTGCGCAGCAGGCGCTCCATGTCGTCCATCTTGTCGAGTTTTTCGGCCAGCATGGCCAGGTCGTACAGCAGGTCGGCATCGTCGGGTTGCTGGGCGACGGCTTTGGCCATCAGGTCGTAAGCGGTCTGGTACTGCTTGTTGTCGCGCAGTAACTGCACTTCGGCGGATAGCTTCAGGCGGGCCTCTGCCGCCGTGCGCTCGGGCAGTGACTGCAGCAGGGCACGGCCTTCGGCCAGTTTGCCCTGTTTGGCCAGCAGCGAGGCGCGACGGCTTTGCACGGCCAGCCGCTCTTCGGCGTTGTCGATTTTTTGCAGCCAGGCGGAAGCCGCGGGGTAGTCCTTGCGGTTTTCAGCCACTTGCGCCAGCGCCATGTAGGCCGACGACAAACCCCGGGTACGCACTTCGCTGGCTGGTAGGGGCTCGGCCAGGGTGATGAAGCGCTTTAACGAGGCTTCGGCGGCGCTGAGCTGGTTTTCCTGCACCAGCAGGCTGCCCTGCACCAGCCAGGCATCGGGGAAATCAGGGTTCTGGCGGGTCAGCAGCGTGAGCTGCTGGGTGGCTTCGGCGTAGCGCTGGGCCTCCAGCAGCGCGCGCACATAGGCCATGCGCAATTCGGGCAGCGGCTGGCTGTCCAGGTAATGCAGCACCAGAGGTTCGGCCAGCGGGACCTTGGGCCCCATCATTTCCAGCGCCAGTTGCACCGGGCCGGGCGCGGTGATGGAAAGCGCCTGGGCGCTGCGGGCCGCTTCCAGTGCGCCCGAGGTGTCGCCTGCCGCCAGCCGCATGCGGCCCACGGTGGTCCAGGCCGTGGGGCCTACCATCTCGTCTTTCAGGTAGCTGCCCAGCACCTGCTCGACCACGGTGGCGGCTTGGTTTTTGTCGGAGATTTGCGCGTAGGTGGGCGGTATGGCGGTGATGGCTGCAGTGCGGTTGGCCTCGGTGGCCATGGCCAGTTCGGTCTTGAGCGGCTCGGCAGTGTCGGCCACTCGGTTCAGTGCCAGCAGGATTTGCAGCACGTAGCGGTTGGCATCGCGCGATGCGGGTTCGGCCTTGCTCCAGGCGCGGGCGGCTTGCAATGCGGCATCGCCTGAGCGCGATTGCAGGGCGATCTCTACGGCGCGGCGGTACAGGCTGGGGTCGGTGGCCTTGCGGGCACCTTCCAGATACAACTGGTAGGCAATGCCGGGCTCGCCGCCTGCGGCGTTCAGTTCCCCCAGTAACACGATGTAGAACAGCTCGCCGTTCATGGCCGACTGCGCGGGCGAGGTCTCGGTGGGGCTAGGGGCGGCAGCCGCCGCGGGGGCTGTCTGCGCAAATGCCTGCAGGCCACCCGTGGCCAAAGCCAAAGTTGCCAATCCGTGGGTAGCCAGTCTGATGTATCGCTTCATCGGCTCATAATAATCCAAGCCCATTAACGTACGCGCGGCAAGGGGCGAAGCCCTCGGCAACGCCATTTCCCTTCTTTTCAAGCCCACCATGCCCGAGCTCCCCGAGGTTGAAGTCACCCGCCTGAGTTTTGCCGACCGCATCCAGGGTGCGCGCATTAGCAGCGTGCGCATGGGCAAACCGCTGCGCTGGCCGCTGGGCTATGACCCGGCTTTGCTGGCGGGCCGCACCGTGCTGCAGGTGCGTCGCCGGGGCAAATATTTGCTGCTGGACCTGGATGCCGGCATGTTGCTGCTGCACCTGGGCATGTCGGGCAGCCTGCATTTCGCGCCCCAGCAGCCCGAGCCGGGCGTGCACGACCACTGTGATGTGGTCACCCACCTGGGCATATTGCGCTTGCACGACCCGCGCCGGTTTGGAGCGGTGGTGTATGCCGATAGCCAGGACGCACCCGTTGCCACCAAGCTGCTGGGCCATCTGGGCATGGAGCCGCTGGACGACGGATTTTCTTTACCGGCTTTTTACGCGGGGCTACAAATGCGCAAAACCGCCATCAAGCAGGTGCTGCTGGCGGGCGAGGTGGTGGTGGGCGTGGGCAACATCTATGCGTCCGAGGCGCTGTTCATCGCCGGTATCCGCCCCACGGTGCGGGCCAATAGCATCAGCAAGCCGCGCGCCGCCCTGCTGCATGCCGCCGTGCGCAGCGTGCTGGCCCGGGCGGTGTTAAAGGGTGGCAGCACCCTGCGGGACTTCTCCAACGCCCATGGCGAGAGCGGCTACTTCCAGCTTGAAGCCATGGTTTACGACCGCCAGGGCCTGCCCTGCCGGGTCTGCGCCACACCCATCCAGCAGATGCGCCAGGGCCAGCGTTCAACCTATTTCTGCCCGGTCTGCCAAAAGCGTTGAGTGCTACATTCAATTTACTCTGAACACCTATTTCCTCTGTGGCGACCTCCTTCAATGAACAACTAGGCCAGCACGGCGCGTGGCGGCGTGAACTGGCGCTGCGTTTGAAGCTGCTGTCTGCGTGGATGAAAGAGCACGCGCTGATGGATGCCGGGGTGGAGGCACGGCTGCGGCGGCTGGAAGACCAGATGCGCAGCGACAAGGTGATGGTGGCCTTTGTGGCCGAGTTCTCGCGCGGCAAGTCGGAGATGATCAACGCGGTGTTCTTTGCCGGGTATGGCCGCCGCATCATGCCCGCCAGCGCCGGGCGCACCACCATGTGCCCCACCGAGCTGGGCTATGACGCAGAGGTGCCGCCCAGCCTGCGGCTGCTGCCCATCGAGTCGCGCATGCACCCCCAGTCGCTGGCGGAATGGCGGCAGGCCCCGGAGCAATGGACACATATCGACCTGGATGTGAACGACGCGGCCCAACTGGCCCACACCATGGAAAAGGTCACCGAGGTGCGCAGCGTCAGCCAGGACGAAGCCCGTGCCCTGGGCTTCTGGCACGACCAGGAACCCGACGACAACCCGCCGCTGGATGCCGAAGGCCGGGTCGAGGTGCCCCGCTGGCGGCATGCGCTGGTCAATATGGCGCACCCGCTACTGCTGCAGGGCCTGGTGATTCTGGACACGCCGGGGCTCAACGCCATCGGTGCCGAGCCCGAGCTGACCGTCAACCTGATCCCCCAGGCCCATGCGGTGGTTTTCATTTTGGGGGCCGACACCGGGGTCACCAAGTCCGACCTGTCCGTCTGGCGCGACCACCTGCGCCCCGCAGCCGATGCCATGGAGACCCGGGTGGTGGTGCTCAACAAGGTGGATACCCTGTGGGACGCGTTGAGCACGCCCGAGCAGGTGCAGGTGCAGGTGGACCGCCAGCGGGCCGCCTCGGCCGCGCTACTGGGCGTGCCTGCGCAGCGGGTGCTGGCGGTGTCGGCGCAAAAAGGCCTGGTGGCCAAGATCACCGGCGACGCGCCCCTGCTGCAGGCCAGCGGCCTGCCCGCGCTGGAAGTGGCGCTGGGCCAGGGCATTCTGGGCCAGCGGCAGGACATTTTGCGTTCTGCCGTGGCGCGCGGCGTTACCGACTTGCGCGTGGAGACCAGCCGCGTGCTGCATGTGCGCCGCCGCGACCTGGCCGAGCAAAAAATGGAACTGCAAGGCTTGGGCGGCAAAAACCTGACCGTGGTGAAGAACATGCGCCAGCGCATCGAGCAGGAAAAGCACGAGTTCGACATGGGCAACGCCAAGATCCACGCGGTGCGGGCCATCCAGCTCAAGCTGCTGGGCGAGGTCTACACCCTGCTGGGCAGCCGCACCCTGAAGGCCGAGATGGCCGTGCTGGCCGAGGCGCTGCAAAAGCCCGGCTGGAAGCGCGGAGTGAAAGGCGTGTACGCCGCCACCTTTGCCCGGCTGCGCGACAACCTGGCCAAGTCCTATGCCGTAGGAGCCGAAATCCACAGCATGCTGGTCGCCACCTTTGCCCAGCTCAACACCGAGTTCGGCTTCTCGCTGCTGCTGGCCGACGCGCCCGATGCGCAGCGCTTCCAGGCCGAGCTGTCCGAGATCGAAGCCAGCCATGTGCAGTACCTCAGCCTGCGCAACGCCCTCAAATTGGCCCAGCCCGAATTTGCCGAGCGCCTGGTGCGGGCGCTGCGCTCGCGGCTGCGCGGGGTCAACCAGTCGGCGTTTGACGACATGGAGCTGTGGAGCAAATCCGCCGCCGCCCAGCTGGAAGACCAGCTCAAGGAGCGCCGCAAAAGCTTCACCCGCCGCCTCGAAGGCATAGACCGCATGCAGACCGCAGCCGGGGGCCTGGACACCCAGGTGGCCGAGATTGAAGGCCAGGAGGCCGTGCTGGGCCAGTTCGAAAGCCGTTTGCAGCTGCTGACCTCGTATTTTTTGACCACCGCCGCACCCCGGCCCCCTTTGGAATGAACTTGGCATGACGGCAGTTTTAGCGGCGGCGTATGCGGCCCCCCAGGCGGTGGCCACTGCCTTCGCCTCCCAGGTCATCGCCTGGCAAAAGACCCACGGCCGCAACAGCCTGCCCTGGCAAAACACCCAGGACCCGTACCGCGTGTGGCTGTCGGAGATCATGCTGCAGCAAACCCAGGTGAGCTCGGTGCTGGCGTACTTTCCGCGCTTTCTGGCCCGCTTTCCCGATGTGCAAAGCCTGGCCGCCGCCAGCCTGGACGACGTGCTGGCGCTGTGGAGTGGCCTGGGCTACTACAGCCGCGCCCGCAATCTGTACCACTGTGCCCAGCAGGTGGTGGCGCTGCACGGCGGGCGCTTTCCGCCCACCGCCGAGTTGCTGCAGACGCTGCCGGGCATTGGCCGCTCCACCGCCGCCGCCATCGCCTCGTTTTGCTACGGCGAGCGGGCCGCCATTCTGGATGCCAACGTCAAGCGTGTGCTGACCCGGGTGCTGGGTTTTGGGGCCGACCTGGCCGTGGCCGCCAATGAGCGTGCGCTGTGGGACCAGGCCACCGCCCTGCTGCCCGCCCAAGCCGGGCTGGACACCATGCCGCGCTACACCCAGGGCCTGATGGACCTGGGGGCTACCGTGTGCGCGCCGCGCCAGCCTACCTGTCTGCTGTGCCCGGTACAGCCGGTGTGCACGGCCCAGCGCGAGGGCACGCCCGAGAAATACCCGATTAAAACCCGCAAGCTCAAGCGCAGTACCGAATCCTGGTGGCTGCTGTGGGCGCAGGACGCTGCCGGGCGTGTGTGGCTACAACGGCGGCCCGATGCGGGCGTGTGGGCGGGCTTGTACTGCCTGCCGGTGTTCGACAGCCGCGAGGCCCTGGCCGCATCGGTAGGGGTTGCGGTGCTGGACGACCTGCCGGTGTTTTTGCATGTGCTGACGCACAAGGACTTGTATCTGCACCCGGTGCAAACCCAGTGGCCGCAAGAGGGGCCGCCTGGCCGGGACGGAGGCTGGGTCGAGGCCCAGCGCTGGCCCGACATGGGTTTGCCGACACCGATACGCAAACTGCTGTCTGCTATTTAATTGATAGCTGCTTGCGCTGGTGTAATAAGCGCTGGGAACCTAAAGTGCTTAAAAAACCGTGGCACCACCCGAAATAGGCGGCAGATCGCCCCGCGCGTCCAGTTCGCGGTGCCGCTTCAGCGTGACCCAGCGCTTGCCGAAGGCGGTGGCCAGTTGCTCCACCAGGTAGACCGAGCGGTGCTGTCCGCCGGTGCAGCCTATGCCCACGGTGACGTAGCTGCGGTGGTCGCGGGCCAGGGGCTCCAGCCAGTGGGTCAAAAACTTCTCGATGTCGTTGAACATCTTCGCCACGTCAGGGCTCTGGCGCAAAAACGCCGCCACCGGGTCGTCGCGCCCGGTCAGGGGGCGCAGGTCGGCCTCGTAGTGCGGGTTGGGCAGCATGCGTACGTCAAACACAAAGTCGGCATCCACCGGAATGCCACGCTTGAAGGCGAAAGACTCGAACACCAGGGTCAACTGCGCCTCGGGCGCGGCGATCAGCGACTTGATGTAGCCCTGCAACTGCGAGGCGCGGATGAAGCTGGTGTCCATCACATGGGCTTTTTCGCGCAGGTCGGCCAGCAGCTCGCGCTCCAGTTCGATGGCCTCGACCAGTGCATGTTGTTGGTCGGTGCGCTCGGAGCGCGACAACGGGTGCTTGCGCCGCGTCTCGGAGTAGCGGCGCACCAGGGTGTCGGTGGCCGAGTCGAGAAACAGCGACTTGATGTGTACCCCCTGCTTGCGCAACGTCTCCAGGTGCTGCGGCACCAGGGGCAGGGCGGTGGCGCTGCGCACGTCCATGGCAATCGCCACTTTCTTTGCGCCCTGGGTTTGCTCCAGCTTCACGAAGTTCAGCAGCAGCTCGGGCGGCAGATTGTCCACGCAGTAGTAGCCCGCGTCTTCCAGCGCGTGCAGTGCGACCGACTTGCCGGAGCCGGACATGCCGGTAATCAAAACGATTTCAAGTTTCATAGTGCGATCCCTAGCATCTCTTTGGCGTGGGCCAGCGTGGTGCCAGATAGTTTTTCACCCCCGAGCATGCGCGCAACCTCGGCCACGCGCTGTTCGCCCAGCACCAAGGCCACGCTGCTGACCGTGCTTTTGCCGTCGCGCTGCTTGGCCACCACCAGGTGGTGGTCGGCGCAGGCCGCGACCTGGGGCAGGTGGGTCACGGCCAGCACCTGGCGGTCGCGGCCCAGTTGCTTCATCAGGCGGCCCACGGTTTCGGCCACGGCACCGCCCACGCCGGAATCCACCTCGTCAAAGATCAGGGTTTGCGCCGTGCCCAGCTCGCTGGTGGTCACGGCAATGGCCAATGCGATGCGCGACAGCTCACCGCCGGATGCCACCTTGCCCACCGCGCGCGGCGTGCTGCCCGCGTGGCCAGCCACCAGAAACTGCACCTCTTCCAGCCCGCTGGCGCTGGGCTCGGTCTTTTGCAGCGCCACCTGGAACTGGCCGCCCTGCATCCCTAGGCCTTGCATGGCCAGGGTAATGGCTTTGGCCAACTTGGGGGCCGCCAGCGCGCGGGCTTTGCCCAGCACGGTGGCCTCGGCGCGGTAGGCGGCCTGGACCTTGCGCTCGGCGGCTTCCAGGCCCTGCGCGTCGGCGGCGGCATCCAGCCGGGCCAGCTCGGCCTTCCAGCTGGCCAGCAGCGCGGGCAGCTCGGCAGGTGTGCGCTTGTAGCGCCGCGCCAGCGATACCCATTGCGACAGGCGGTCGTCCAGCGCGTCCAGGCGTTGCGGGTCCAGCTCGGTTTTGCGCAGGGTGGAGTGCAGCGAATGCGCGGCATCTTCGGCCTGCGCCAAACTAGATGCCAAAACCTCCGCCAGCGCTGCATACTCGGGCGCTATGTGCTCTTGATTGTGTAGCACGGTATGGGCGCGCGACAAACCGGCTAAAGCACCTGATTCCTCACCCGAATCTTCGCCTTCCAGCGCGTCAATGGCGGTTTGCACCGCATCCAGCAGGGCCTGGGTGTGGGAGAGGCGGGTGTGCTCGGTGTTCAGTTCGGTCCACTCGTCGGCACCGGGGTTGAGCTTGCCCACCTCGCCGATCTGCCAGGCCAGCCGCTCCTGCTCTTGCTGCAGCGAGTCGCGTGCGGCCTGGGCATCGGCCAGGGCTTTCTGGGCGCTGCGCCATTGGGTCCACAGCGCCTCCAGCGATTTGCTGCTGGTGCCTGCATAGGCATCGAGCAGGCGGCGCACGGTGTCTGGGCGGGTCAGGCTTTGCCAGGCGTGCTGGCCGTGGATGTCGAGCAGCTGGTCACCGATCTCGCGTAACTGGGTGGCAGTGGCCGGGCTGCCGTTGATCCAGGAGCGGCTTTTGCCCTGCGCGTCCACCGTGCGGCGCAGCAGCAGGCTGTCGGCCTGGTCAAACCCGGCCTGCTCCAGCCAGGCGCTGATGGCGGGCAGGCTGTCGAATTCGGCACTGATGTCGGCCCGGGCCGCGCCTTCGCGCACCGTGCCCGCATCGGCGCGGCTGCCCAGGGCCAGTTGCAACGCGTCGATCAGGATGGATTTGCCCGCGCCGGTTTCGCCGGTGAGCACGCTGAAGCCGCCATCCAGTTCCAGGTCCAGCTCGCGCACGATTACAAAGTCGCGCAGGGTGATGCGTTTCAACGCCATAACTTTAAGTGCCTTCGTTCCAGTGGAGTTTGCGCCGCAGGGTGTCGAAGTAGCTCCAGCCCTGGGGGTGCAGAAAGCGCGCCCGGTGCTCGGAGCGGCGCACGATGATGCGGTCGCCATGCTGCAGCGAGGCCAGCGACTGCATATCGAAGTTGGCGCTGGCATCGCGTCCTGCTACTAATTCAATAGCTACTTCCGCAGCATCGGCAAGCACGATCGGCCTATTTGTCAGTGTATGCGGGGCAATGGGCACCATCACCCAGCCGGGGATAGACGGGTGCATCAGCGGCCCGCCCGCCGACAACGCATAGGCCGTGGAGCCGGTGGGCGTGGCAATGATCAGGCCGTCGGCCCGCTGGTTGGCGACCAGTCGGCCATCCACTTCCACGCGCAGCTCCAGCATGCCCGAGGTGGAGCCCCGGTTGACCACCACGTCGTTCAGCGCCAGTGCGTCAAATACGCACACGCCCGCGCGCATCACCTGGGCGTGCATCAGGCTGCGGTGGTCTTCCTCGAAGGTGCCTTGCAGCATGGGCAGCAGGGTGGCGGCATAGGACTCGATCGGAATGTCGGTAATAAACCCCAGCCGCCCCTGGTTGATGCCCATCAGCGCCACCCCGTAGCGGGCCAGTTGGCGGCCAATGCCCAGCATGGTGCCGTCGCCACCCACCACCAACCCCAGGTCGCAGCGCTGGCCAATCGCCGCGATGTCCAGCGCGGGGTAGCCGGTCAGACCGGTGTTGGCCACGGTTTCCGCATCCACCACCACTTCGCAGCCCTGGCGGGTCAAAAACTGCGCAATTTCTTCCAGTACCTGGCGGGACGAGGCGTTGGCTGCGTAGGTGCCGGGTGCGGCGTATTTGCCGAACAGCGCCACGTGGCGGAATTGTGATTTCATGCACAAATTACATCACTAAAATATGGCCATGCTCGATGACCGCGCCAAGTTGTTAATGAAAGCGCTGGTCGAGCGCTATATCGCCGATGGCCAGCCCATTGGCTCGCGCACGCTGTCCAAGGCCTCGGGCCTGGACCTGTCGCCCGCCACCATCCGCAACGTCATGTCCGACCTGGAAGAGCTGGGCCTGATCGTCAGCCCGCACACCTCGGCCGGGCGCATCCCCACCGCGCGCGGCTACCGGCTGTTTGTGGACACCATGCTCACCGCGCAGCCCGGCCCGCTGTCGCACCCGAAGCTGGTTGCCGAGCAGCCGCAAAAAGTCATCGTCAACGCCGCCAACCTGCTCTCCAGCCTGTCGCAGTTTGTGGGCGTGGTGATGGCACCCCGGCGCACCTCGGTGTTTCGCCATATTGAATTTTTGCGCCTGTCGGAAAAGCGCTTTTTGGTCATCATCGTCTCGCCCGAAGGCGACGTGCAAAACCGCGTCATCTTCACCGAGGTGGACTACACCTCTTCGCAGCTGGTCGAAGCCGCCAACTACCTCAACGGCCACTACGCCGGCCTGTCCATCGAGCAAGTGCGCGAACGCCTCAAGAACGAGGTCGAAACCCTGCGCGGCGAAATCGCCACCCTGATGCAGGCCGCCGTCAACGCTGGCTCCGAAGCGCTGACCCGCGAGCAGGACGAGGTCGTCATCTCCGGCGAGCGCAACCTGCTGGCCGTGAGCGACTTCTCCAGCGACATGGGCCACCTGCGCCGCGCCTTCGACCTGTTCGAGCAAAAAACCCAGATCATGCGGCTGCTCGACATCTCCAGCCAGGCCGAAGGCGTGCGCATCTACATCGGCGGCGAAAGCCAGGTCGTGCCGTTCGAAGAACTCTCCATCGTCAGCGCCCCCTACGAGGTAGACGGCCAGATCGTCGGCACCCTGGGCGTGATCGGCCCCACCCGCATGGCCTACGACCGCATGATCCAGATCGTGGACATCACCTCCAAACTCGTCAGCAACGCCCTGAGCCACCAAAAGTAGCCCGCCTTTCGCACAGTAGAATGCCGGGTTGTGTGGGGCGTTAGCTCAGTTGGTTAGAGCAGAGGACTCATAATCCTTTGGTCGAGTGTTCAAGTCACTCACGCCCTACCATTATTCATGCGCCTTAGCGCCCGATTCGGGGGCTAAGGCGTTTCTACAATTTGGATAGCTTTTCTACAAAAGCGGTGCTCATGCAAGTCTTTATTAGCTGGTCGGGTGAACACAGCAAGCAAGTTGCGGCAGCACTGCGTGATTGGCTACCGATGGTGATACAGGCGATAAGGCCGTGGTTTTCAACCGTAGATATTGAAAAGGGTGAGGCTTGGTTAACCTCGATCCAGGGCTCCTTGAGCGAATCCAAAGGTATGGGTATTTTTTGTCTGTCTCCAGACAACTTAGCGGCTCCATGGCTCGCCTTCGAGGCTGGGGCATTGTCCGCTCACGATAGAGGGCGTGTTGCGACGTTTCTGCATGGCGTGGACGCTAGTGCAGTAAAAGCCCCGCTTTCCCTCTTCCAGGCTACAAAATCTGCTGATAAGGAAGATGTTTTCAATCTTCTCAAGACCATTAATGCGCGGCTTGAGGTACCACTTGAGGCGGGTTTGCTGACGCGCTCATTTGAGGCAAATTGGCCAAGCCTTCAACATGCGCTGGATTCAATTCTTGTGCAACCTGGGGTTGCTAAGCGGGCTGCTGTCGATCCAAATGCAATGCTGAAAGAGATTTTGAATACCGTTCGCCGTTTGGAGCGAGATAGCGAAGTGCGGGATGCCGACAGTGCTCTAGTTCAGCGAATGGAGAGGGCAAAGTGGCTTTCTAATCGCACGGCACGTACACCTGAGGTGTCATTTGAAACCTTGCTTGAAGCCGCAAAATCTAATGAAGCTGATGACGAAGCGGTTCTGGATTTATTAAGAGCTCATGATAGAGGTCGTATACATGCGGAAAGGGATGTTTTGGGAGCTAAATCAGCTGCCGATTCCTTTCTGTTTCCGGAGAAAATTAACGCAAAGGCTTCACGCGGTCGCCCACCCTCGCCTTGACGTAGTGTTCGGTCATCCCCCGATTTTTATGCGCCAGCAGCTTTTGCGAGTGCGCTAGGTCACCCGTATCGGTTGCCGCCTTGGCCCGAATATCCCGAAACTGAAAACTCACACCGGCCAGCGTGCGGGCCTTGTCGAAGCGTGAGCGCAGCGCATCCTTAGTGAGGGGCTGGCCGTTTGCATTCTGGATCAGGTAGGCGCTGGTGGCCTCGTAGGGCCGGGCGTTGATCCTGGCGATGGTGGCCGCCAGCTCCCCGGTTATCTCGATGCCCAGGCGGGCGCTAGTCTTGTTCTGCACGATCCACAGCGCCCCGTCGCGGATATCCGCATGCTTGAGTTTGAGCACGTCGGCCGGGCGCTGGCCGGTGAGCAAGGCCAGGTCCATTGCGTCGATCACGGTGGCGTGCGCATGCGCTTTCACCTGGTCGAATTCGGCATCTGTGACGTAGCGAGAGCGGCCCGTTTCCCGGAATCCCTTCACACCCTGGCAGGGGTTGGGCGTGGCTGTGTAGCCCCACTCGCGGGCCTTGTTGAAGATATGGGAGAACAGGGCTTTTTCCCGGTTCGCCCGCACCTTCGCCACCTGGCCCCGAATGTCCAGGTACTCGCGGATATGCATTGGCGCGATGGTGTCGATGGGCATATGCGCGAACACCTTGAGCAAGTTCGCCAGTTCTTTTTCGTTGTCCCAGCGCGTTTGCACGCCCTTGGTGGGGAACACCTCGCGCACATAGCGCCGGGCCACCACCGAGAAAAATCGGGTTGAATCGTCTTCTTGCACGCCTTCGCGCTGCGCCCATTGGCGCAAGGCTTCGGCCCGATCCTTGGACAGCTTGGTCCATTTACGGGGCAGGGTGCCGCTGACGTGGTACCAAATGTTGCCCTTCTTGTGAAAGCGCGGCGGATCGTCGAAATTTCCCTGTCGTTTGCGGCCCATTACGCGCCCCTCAGTGCTGCGAAATTAGGCCGGTACGCGGCCTCCTCGGGCGCTCCGCACCCCAGCATCTTCTCGGTGTATTTGCGGGCCACGATGGGCCTGCGGTTGCCCCACAGCCGCGCCCAGGCCACGATGCGGGACGCGGAAGATGCCCCGGCCTCGCCGGTTTCGTTGTCGATGCCTACGCCTTCACCGTCGATGCTCTTGGACACGTACTTGGCGACGTAGCCCACGGCGCTGCCCTTGGCCGGGTCGATGCGCTCGACCACAAAGCGGTGCTCTGCTGCGCCTGGTTCCTCGGGCGACTCGCTCAGGGCATAGGCGCTGAAGGTGTCGATCACCTGCGCGCTGTGCTCCGGCGGGGTGAACACCAGCACGTGCCAGTGGGGGCATCCGAGAACACAGCAGCCAGATCGGGTGCGATGAAGGCGGACCATCGGCTTGCTTCTTCGTCTCTTTGGGCGGGCACCAGCTTGGCATGTTGGATATGCCCTGATGGCGAGGCATCCATGGACGGCCACATGCCAATGCGTCTGGGGGCTATATGGCTCAAATAACGTAGGCGCAGTGCCTCAAGAAAGCGATTTGCCTCTACCGCGGGCACGGGTTCCGAGAGTGAAAACCAGAGTTGATACCCGTCGATGCCGGAGACGGCGATGGCCGGTGCAGGTAACTCCATATCTGCCTGCACCCCTTGCCAGAGTGCCGAGAGCGCATTCCAGTCGGCGGGCCGGGCAAGTTCCAGAACCATCGCCCGCACACCACCGTCGGGGCTGATCAAGCCGGGATCCTCAGAATTCTCGTCGTAGTCCGTTGACTGGCCGAAGCGGTATAGGCGATGCCATTCGGCTTGCAATCTGTTCATAGCGAGAAAGGGACAATGGCTTGCCGCAAAGCACTCACTTTACTTGATGCGCATCCCGACCGTGGGAACCGTCTCTGGGTGGTGGACGCAGTGGCAACACGCGTCCATCTTGGTGGCTAGACCACGGTCGCTGCGGCTGGCGCGACTTTCAGGTCATCCGCGGTCTTGCCGCTCTCGATAGCGGCCTTGTACCAGCCAGGTCGCTTACCGTGACCGCTCCAGCTATTGCCCGCGCCATCCTGGAACTTGATGACGGGCGTTGTGCGCGCCTTTTTCTTGGTGGGAACTTTGGACGCCTTCACTGCGGCTGTTGGGGGCTTGGCTTTGGAGGCCTTTGCTGCCTTGGGTCCAAACAGGTCCGCTGGGGTTAAACCATAGAACGCAATGGCGGTCCTGATGCGCTCAATGACACCAGGCACATCCTTTAATTTGAGTGCTTCCGCCTCTTTTTGGAGCTTCACAATTTGTTGCTGTATGACCGCGAGACTTCTTGCCATTCGAGTTCCTTGAATTGATCCACCACTGTAAAAGTCCAAAGGACTTGCTACTGCATCCGCGCCCGATGGAGCGAATGTCTCAGAAGTTTACTGCTGCCCGATTTGGATGGGAAATGACGCAGAGTTAGACAAGACGTCCAAGATTGCGGTACTTCCAACACAGTGAACGGCTGTTTGTAGCGGTGACAGCTTTCCGGCCAGCGTGAACAAGATCCCTCCAGAAGAGCCAAGCCCTGCAATACGCAGCGCGTGCCCAAGCGACCATGGAGGGGTACCGTCAAGCCGCTATCCGCAAAGGCCTGTTCAAACTGGAACAGACTCTCCCCACTTTCCCTCTACCATTACCGCCTCGCACAACCAAGGGCTTATCCATGATTTTCGTGACCGGTGGCGCTGGCTACATTGGCTCCCACACTTGCGTTGAGCTGCTCAATGCAGGCCTGGACGTAACGGTGTTTGACAACTTTTGCAACAGCCAGCCCGAGTCGCTGGCGCGGGTGGAGCGCATCACGGGCAAGAAGCCGCGGCTGATCGAGGGCGACATCCGCGATGTGGCGGCTTTGACGGCGGCGCTGCGGTCCAGCGGGGCCACGGCGGTGATCCACTGCGCGGGCCTCAAGGCGGTGGGCGAGTCGGTGGCCCAGCCGCTGCGCTACTACGACAACAACGTGGTGGGCACGCTGCGCCTGCTGGAGGCCATGGGCGCGTGCGGCGTGAAGACGCTGGTGTTTAGCTCGTCGGCCACGGTGTATGGCGATCCGCAGCGCCTGCCGCTGACCGAAGACCACCCGCTCTCGGCCACCAACCCCTATGGCCGTAGCAAGCTGATGGTGGAAGACCTGCTGCGCGACCTGCACCGCAGTGACGCGTCGTGGCGCATCGGCATCCTGCGTTACTTCAACCCGGTGGGTGCGCACGCCAGCGGGCTGATCGGCGAAGACCCGCGCGGCATTCCCAACAACCTGCTGCCCTTTGTGGCCCAGGTGGCCGTGGGCCAGCGGGCATTCTTGAACGTGTGGGGCGACGACTACGCCACCGCCGACGGCACCGGCGTGCGCGACTACATCCATGTGGTCGATCTGGCCGTGGGCCACCTCAAGGCGCTGGAGCGACTGCAGGCCGTGCCCGACTTTTTGACCGTGAACCTGGGCACCGGCATTGGCTACAGCGTGCTGGACATGGTGCGCGCGTTTGAAAAAGCCAGCGGCAAACCCGTGCCCTACCAGGTCGCCCCGCGTCGGCCCGGCGACATTGCCGCCTGCTACGCCGAACCCACTGCGGCCCTGGAGTTGCTGGGCTGGCGCGCCGAGCGGGGGCTGGATGCCATGTGCGCCGATGCCTGGCGCTGGCAGAGCGCCAACCCCACCGGGTTCAGCGCGGCAGCTTGATGGGTTTGTGCGGTTTTTGAATATCTGAAAGATATCTGGTTGCAGGTTCTTTTGGCTACCCGTGCTTATGGATTTAGCGTGAGAAGCTCCTAATACTGTAGCGTGCGTGGTGGGGTGTTGTGCGTTTTATGCATGGCAACTACACCACCCGCCCCACCTCCGGCCAGCGCCGGTGCAGCCCCATCCAGGCCAGCAAGCCGATGCTGAGCAGGGCCGCAGAGGCCAGCGCCAGCGCCATCGCCGAATGCATTACCAGGGGAGCAAGCACCCCGGCCACCAACCCGTTGGCGGTAGAGCCCAAACAGGCTTGCAGGCTGGAGGCCATGCCGCGCCGCTCGGGCACCAGGTCCAGCACCAGCAGGGTCACGGCGGGCACCATCATGGCCCAGCCAAACGCAAACAGCGCCACCGGAAACAGCGCCCAACTGACGTGCGCGGTGAACCAAAAATTGGCCAGCACGTTCACCGCCGACACCAGCACCATGATGACAAAGCCGTGGCGGATCTGCGTCTTGGCCGGGACCTTGCCCGCCATGCGGCCACTCACCCAGGCCCCGGCCATGATGCCGCCGATGGTCAGCACAAAAAACCAGAAAAACTGCGTCGGCCCCAGCCCCAGCAAGCTACCCAAAAATTCCGGTGCGGACAGCACATAGAGGAACATGCCGTTGAACGGCACGCCGCTGGCCAGCGCCAGCAGCACAAAGCGCGGGTTCGCGCTGAGCTGCCGGTAGCCGTGCAGCAGGTTGCGGGCGTTCAGCGGCTGGCGCTGATCGTGGTGCAGGGTTTCGGGCAGAAACCGGAAGTTGGCCAGCCACAGCAGCACGCCCACGCCGGTCAAAAACCAGAAGATGCTGTGCCAGCCCAGGTGCACAAACAGCCAGCCGCCGATGATGGGCGCAATCGCCGGAGCCACGCCGAAGTAGATGGTGATCTGGCTCATCACCTTTTGCGCATCGGCGGGGGGGAACATGTCGCGCACCACCGCCCGCGACACCACAATGCCCGCGCCGGTCGACAGGCCTTGCAGGGCGCGAAAAAACACCAGTTGCCCAATGCTTTGCGACAGCGCGCAGCCCGCGCTGGCCAGGGTGAAGATTGCCAAGCCCGTGAGCACCACCGGGCGGCGGCCAAAGCTGTCCGACAGCGCGCCGTGGAACAGGTTCATGAACGCAAAGCCAAACAGGTAGGCCGACAGCGTTTGCTGCATCTGCGCCGGGGTGGCGTTCGTGGATGCCGCAATCCCCGCAAACGCGGGGATAAAGGTGTCGATGGAAAAAGGCCCCAGCATGCCGAGCAGGGCCAACAAAATTGCCAGGGCCCAGCGTGGCGCGGGCCACAACTGGGCGGCGTTTGGATTCATTACAGGAAGCAGGGTGGTAAGCCCACCAGTATCCCCGCGAACCGTAAAGCGTGCTTACAGGCCAGCCGCTGCGCGCAGGATTTGCGCCTTATGCCTGCGACGCAATGCCCATAGCCCTGCTGCGCAGGACTTAGCCTTTCAGGCCTGCTGCGTTCCGCAGCAGTTGGGCTTTGTCCGTCCGTTCCCAGGTGAACTCAGGCTCTTCGCGTCCAAAGTGCCCGTAAGCCGCCGTCTTTTCGTAGATCGGGCGCAGCAGGTCCAGCATCTGGATGATGCCCTTGGGGCGCAGGTCGAAATGCGCCTTGACCAGCTCGGCGATTTGCGCGTCAGGGATCACGCCCGTGCCTTCGGTGTAGATGGTCACGTTCATCGGGTGCGCCACGCCAATCGCGTAGGCCACCTGGATCTGGCACTGGCGCGCCAGACCGGCGGCCACGATGTTCTTGGCCACGTAGCGGGCGGCGTAGGCGGCAGAGCGGTCTACCTTTGTCGGGTCTTTGCCGCTGAACGCACCGCCGCCGTGCGGGCAGGCACCGCCGTAGGTGTCCACAATGATCTTGCGGCCGGTCAGGCCGCAGTCGCCTTGCGGGCCACCGATGACGAAACGGCCCGTGGGGTTGATCAAATACTTGGTGTCTTGCAGCCACTCTTTGGGCAGCACCGGCTTGATGATTTCTTCGATGATGGCCTCGATGAAGGATGCCTTCATCTTGGTGGGCGTTTCCGACTGGTCGGGGTGGTGCTGGGTGGACAGGACCACGGTGTCGATGCTGTGCGGCTTGCCGTCCACGTAGCGCATGGTCACCTGGCTCTTGGCATCGGGGCGCAGGAACGGCAGGCGGCCATCCTTGCGCAGCTGGGCCTGGCGCTCGACCAGGCGGTGCGCGTAGTAGATGGGCGCGGGCATCAGCTCGGGTGTCTCGTTGCAGGCGTAGCCAAACATCAGGCCCTGGTCGCCCGCGCCGGTGTTCAGGTGGTCGTCACTGGCGTGGTCCACGCCCTGGGCGATGTCGTTGCTCTGCTTGTCATAGCAGACCATGACCGCGCAGCCCTTGTGGTCGATGCCGTATTCGGTGTTGTCGTAGCCGATGCGCTTGATGGTGTCGCGCGCTACCTGGATGTAGTCCACATGCGCGTTGGTGGTGATTTCACCGGCCAGCACGACCAGGCCGGTATTGGTCAGCGTCTCGGCGGCAACGCGGCTCAAGGGGTCTTGCTTGAAGATGGCATCCAGAATCGCGTCCGAGATCTGGTCGGCCACCTTGTCGGGGTGGCCTTCGGAGACGGATTCGGAGGTGAAGAGAAAGTCGTTCGCCATTTTGTAAACTCCTGTGGTGGTGATGGCGCGTTGCCAGCCTGGGGAGCTTTGGCGAACGCTTTAGCAGATGTGTTTAACGTCGCCCTGCAAGTAGTTCATTTAACTCAGCGACCGTTTCATTTTACCGTCACAAATTATGTCCCTGCTGTTCCGATGGTCCGCCCACCTGCCGCTGGCGGTGCTGCACATGCTGGGTGCGCTGCTGGGTTGGCTGGCGTATCTGGCATCACCCACCTACCGCAAACGCTTCAACGCCAACGTGGCCCAGGCCGGTATTGCCCCGCGCCAGGCCCGCCGCGCTATCGCCGAAGCAGGCAAGCTGGCCACCGAGCTGCCCTGGCTGTGGCTGCGCCCGCGCGCCCAAAAGCTGCCCAAAATCCAATGGCAGGGCGTGGAGCACCTGGAGGCCGCGCTGGCCCTGGGCAGGGGCGTGGTCTTCATGACCCCGCACGTGGGCAGCTTCGAGGTGGTGCCCCAGGCCCACGCCGCCCGCTTCAGCGAAAAGTACGGCGCAATGACCATCCTCTACAAACCGTCCAAGTTCGCCTGGCTGGACGACCTGCTCAAGGCCGCCCGCTCCGCGCCGGGGCTGGAGGCTGCGCCCACCACCACCGGCGGCGTGCGCATGATCCTCAAGTCGCTCAAGCAGGGCCGCGTGGTGGGCATGCTGCCCGACCAGGTGCCGGGCGAGGGGCAGGGCGTGTGGGCCCCGTTTTTTGGCCGCCCGGCCTACACCATGACCCTGGCCTTGCGCCTGGCCCGGCAAAGTGGCGCGCCGATGCTGGTAGCCTTGGGCGACCGTTTGCCCTGGGGGCGCGGCTATGTCATCCATGTGCACCCCCTGCATTTGCCGCTGGACCAGGGTGATGCGGTGGCCGCTGCGGCGCTGAACGCCGCCATGGAAGACCTGATCCGCCAACGCCCCGGCATGTACCTCTGGAGCTACGCGCGCTACAAGCAGCCGCGCCCAGAAGCGCGCCCCTGATGTCCGTTTGCCTTCCCGCTTTTTGATTTGGATTTTTGATGCTGTCCCAAGGATTGATTGTGTTCATGCGCCTGCTGGCGCGCCTGCCGCTGGCCTGGGTGCGCGGCGTGGGCTGGGTCCTGGGGATGGTGTTGTACGCGCTGCTGGGCGGTCGGCGGGCTATTGCCACTACCAACCTCACACTATGCTTTCCAGAGCAGTCTGCGCAGGAGCGGCGGGCGCTGGTGCGGCAAATCTTTGTGTATTTCACCCAGGCCTGGCTGGACCGGGGCTGGCTGTGGCACGGCGCGCCCGAGCGCACCTTGCAGCGGCTCAAGATCGTGGGCGACGTGGCGCAACTCAGCGGCAATGCACCCACCGTGCTGTTCGTGCCGCACTTTGTGGGGCTGGACGCGGGGGCTACGGCCTTGTCGCAGCAGATTCCGCGCGACTTCAACACCATCTTCACGCCCCAAAGCAACCAGGTGATGGACGCGTGGATTGCTGAAGGCCGCCAACGCTTTGGCAACGCCCGCCTGTTTGACCGCCGCCAGGGCGTGAAGGAAATCGTCGCCTCGCTGCGCCAGGGTCAGCCGCTGTACCTGCTGCCCGACATGGACTTCGGGGCCAAGGATGCGTTTTTTGTGCTGTTTTACGGCGTGCCCGCCGCCACCGTGCCGTCCTTGTCGCGCTTCGCCCGGCTGGGCCGCGCCAAGGTGGTGCCGGTACTGACCCGCATGACCGACTGGGGCTACGAGATCGAGGTGCTGCCCGCCTGGGAAGACTTCCCCAGCAATGACGCGGAAGCCGACACCGCCCTGATGAACCGCCGCCTGCAAGACTACATCGCCACCATGCCCGCGCAGTACTTCTGGGTCCACAAGCGCTTCAAAACCCGACCACCGGGCGCGCCTGAGGTGTATTGAGGGTTACTATGGTTTTAGGAGCTGCTAGCGCAGGTGAAATATGCGCTAGAGGCCTAAAAGACCATTAGGTTAGGCAATCAGCCGGTGCTCGTCGAGCAGTTGCTGCACGATCTGGGCCTGGAGTCGGTCGCGGCTGCGCTTCAAGGGGTCGCGGGTGGGCTCCCGGGACATCCACTCCTTGAATTGCACGAAAACCTGGGGCGACACGGTGCGCATCAGGGCGATCTCTCCGTTTTGCGAGATCACCGGGTAGGCAAAACGCGGGGCTTCGGTCAGGATGTTGGCGCGCCGGGCCTGCACCGGCCACATGTCGTCGAGGTCGTCGGTGAGCCGGTAGGGATGCGGGTCTTTGCCCTCGGGAATACGGCGCAAAAAGTCTACCTGGAAGCCTTTGTCGTTCACCGCCGTTTCCTTTTGCAGCTCCATGCGGGCAAAGGATTTATCGGCCTCTTGCAGGATGGACAGAACCGAGCGGTCCAGCCGCTTGACCGTGGTTTCGAACTGCACCCGCTTGCGGGCATCCCACAGCAAATCCACATCTACGGTGGCCAGCGCTTTCTCCACGATGCGAACGCCCGCCGCCGCCTCGTAGGCAAACAGCGCGTGGGTGCCCACCACGGTGAAGTTCTCGCCCAGGCCATGGCGCTCTATGGCGCGCAGCAGCGCGACCACGGTGTTGGGCACCCGCCCGGCCCTGGCCGCCTTGTTGTAGCGCTCGGCCTGTACCAGTGATGCTTCCAGGGCCTCCAGGCGCTGCATCAGGGGCGCTTTGCGGCTCTGGAAATCGGCGTAGATGGCTTCGGTGCGCTCGCCTCTAGGGCCTACGGAGGTCTGGCTGCTGCCTTTGCCGGTTTTGGTGAGGTACTCGTAGGCCCCCACCTTCTTCCAATACATGCCGCCCATGTAGGGGCGCGCCGCCTCTAGCGTGCGGCGGTACTCGGCGTAAATGGTGCTGGCGTTGATGGATTGCCGGGCGGCATCTTCATCCAGTTCGTAGTAGCTTGGCGCATCCATTGCCCTATTTTCCTACATTTTTAACAAATTTGAAAATTGTAGGAAAATTGTTGTAATTCAACAGGTTAGAGACCAAGAAAATCTCAATCTTCGTCCAAATTTTCCGGCTCGTCCAGCACTGGCGCGGCGGGCTTGGGGGCGGGGGCATCCGTGCCTTCGGGGTGGGCCCACTGCCACAGCAACTGGCTGGCTTCGTCGATGCCCTGCTTCTTTAACGCCGAGAACAACTTCACCTCGCCGCCACCGGCCTGCAGGCGCGCGATCGACAGGGCCTTGGTGGCTTCTTCGCGGTTGAGCTTGTCGGACTTGGTCAGCAGGATCAGAAACTTCAGGCCTTCGGCCACCCGGGGGCGCACGATGTCTAGCAGGATTTCGTCCAGCTCGGTCAGGCCGTGGCGCGGGTCGCACATCATCACGATGCCAACCAGGTTCTCGCGGGTGACCAAATAATTGGCCATCACGCGCTGCCAGCGGATCTTGTCGGCCTTGGGCACGGCCGCGTAGCCGTAGCCAGGCAGGTCGGCCAGCACCGCGTCGGTCACGCCCTGTTTGCCCAGGCTGAACAGGTTGATGTTCTGCGTGCGGCCAGGCTTTTTGGACGCGTAGGCGAGTTGCTTTTGCTGCGTCAAGGTGTTGATGCAGGTGGATTTGCCCGCGTTGGAGCGGCCCACAAAGGCGATTTCCGGCACGGTCAGCGGCGGCAAATGGTGCAGTTGCGGCGCGGTGGTCAGGAATTTGGCCGTGTGCATCCAGCCCGAAGCGATAACCGCCGGGCTTTTGGCGGGCGGCAAGGACGTTCGGGGAAGCAAGGGCGCGCCGTCGGCTGCCGGGGGAGAGGTAGGAATCATGGAATCTTCGGAGGACAGGGTGCAGGTGCTGCGGCTGTCGTGTTCTAGGGGTTCTCGTAAAGAGAACCGGGCCTGCATTGTAGAATCATTGGCTTGTGCGCCCTGAATTCGCCCTAGAAGTGCCCCCAATTCGCCCCCGAAAAGACAAATCAACAGGCCCCCTCGAATATGAAGCTCCTTGTCTCCCTGCTGACCGCCGCCGCGCTGGCGAGCCCCTTTGTGTCGGCTTCGGCCAATGAAGAAAAGCCCGCCGCGCCCATGGCCACCAAGCCCGATCTGGTCAAGGGCGAGGCCAGTTTTACGGCGGTGTGCGCCGCCTGCCACGGTGCCGACGGCAATTCGGCCATCGCCGCCAACCCCAAGTTGTCGCAGCAGCACCCCGAATACCTGGTCAAGCAATTGCAGGAATTCAAATCCGGCAAGCGCAACAACGCCATCATGAAGGGCTTTGCCGCCGGTCTGAGCGATGACGACATGCGCAACATTTCTTTCTGGGCTGCCTCTAAAAAGGTGAAGGCCGGTTTCGCCAAAGACAAAGAGCTGGTGGCTCTGGGCGAACGCATTTACCGCGGTGGCATTGCCGACCGCCAGATTGCCGCCTGCGCCGGTTGCCACAGCCCTAACGGTGCCGGTATTCCAGCCCAGTACCCGCGCCTGGGTGGCCAGCATGCCGACTACGTGGCCGCGCAGCTGACGACCTTCCGCGACGGTGGCCGCAAGAACAGCGCCCAAATGAGCATGGTGGCCGCCAAGATGAACGACCGCGAAATCAAGGCCGTGGCCGATTACATCGCCGGCCTGCATTGAGGCCCGGCGCTTGGGGAACCAAGCGCACCATCCATCCCCTAATAGGGCGGGCCCTCGATGACGGCCCGCCCTTTTTATTTTTGCCCTTGAGTTCTTCCTTCCATGTCTGTCAGCACCCACGGCGTTCGCGTCAAAACCCGCTCCCATGCGCTGCGCGCTGCGGTGGAGTTGTTTTCGTCGATGCGGTTTTCCATCTCGCTGCTGACCGTGATCTGCATCGCTTCGGTCATCGGCACGGTGCTCAAGCAGCAGGAGCCGCTGGTCAACTACGTCAACCAGTTCGGGCCGTTCTGGGCCCAGGTGTTTGCGGCAGCCAGCCTGACCACGGTGTACAGCGCCTGGTGGTTCATGCTGATTTTGGCGTTCTTGGTGCTTAGCACCTCGCTGTGCATTGCGCGCAGCACGCCCAAGATCTGGGCCGACTTCAAAATTTTTAAGGAAGGCATCCGCGCCCAGAGCCTGAAAGCTTTTGCCCACCACGCCCAGGCCAACCTGGCCGAAACGCCCGAAGTGGCAGCCCGGCGCATCGGCCAGACCCTGGTCAGCGGCGGCTGGAAGGTGAAGTTGCAGCAACGGGACAATGGCTGGATGGTGGCCGCCAAGGCGGGTGCTGCCAACAAGCTGGGCTATATTGCCGCGCACAGCGCCATCGTGCTGATTTGCATTGGCGGCTTGCTCGATGGCGACCTGGTGGTCAAGGCGCAGATGCTGCTCAACGGCAAATCGGTCTACACCGGTGGCGGCTTGATTGCCGATGTGCCGGTGCAGCACCGCCTGGATGCCAACAACCCCACCTTCCGGGGCAACATCCTGGTGGCCGAGGGCGGGCAAAGCAGCACCGCCATTCTGAACCGGGCCGATGGCGTGGTACTGCAAGACCTGCCGTTTGCCATCGAGCTGAAGAAATTCATCGTCGAGTACTACTCTACCGGCATGCCCAAGCTGTTTGCCAGCGACATCGTCATCCGCGACAAGGAAACCGGGGCTGCGATTCCGGCGCGCGTAGAGGTCAACCACCCGGCCCACTACAAGGGTGTGGAGATTTACCAGTCCAGCTTTGACGATGGCGGCTCCAAGGTGTCACTGCGGGCCATGCCCATGGGCGCGGCCACCAAGCCGTTCGAGATTGAGGGCACCATCGGCGGCACTTCCCAGCTCACCCAGGGGGCCGGTGGTGACAAGCTCACGCTGGAATACACCGCGCTGCGTGTCATCAACGTGGAAAACTTTGGGGCCAATGCCGCATCCTCGGGTGCCGACGTGCGCGGTGTCGATCTGCGCCATGCCATCGATTCGCGCCTGGGTGCTGCCAACAAGACGCAAACCCAAAAAGTGCTGCGCAATGTGGGCCCCAGCATCACCTACAAGCTGCGCGACGCTGCAGGCCAGGCCCGCGAATTCCACAACTACATGCTGCCGGTGGATACCGGCGACGGCGTACCGGTGTACCTGCTGGGCATGCGCGAGAACCCGGTGGATGCCTTCCGCTACCTGCGCATCCCGGTGGATACCGAGGGCAGCATGGACAGCTTTACCCGCCTGCGCGCCGCGCTGCTCGACCCGGCTCTGCGCGCCCAGGCGGTGCAGCGCTACGCCGCCAAGGCGGTCGACCCGGCGCGGCCCGAGCTGGCGCAGCAGCTCAGCCTGTCTGCCAACCGCGCTCTGGCCCTGTTTGCCGGGACTGAGCCCGGAGGCAAGAACGCCAAGGGCGGCTTGCAGGCGATTGCCGACTTCATCGAGGCCAATGTGCCCGAGGCCGAGCGGGAAAAAGCCGGCGCCGTGCTGGTGCGCATCCTGAACGGCGTGCTGTTCGAGCTGCTCCAAACCACCCAAACCCAGGCCGGACTGCCACCCCTGGAGCCTTCGGAAAAGACCCAGGGCTACATGACCCAGGCCGTGCTGGCCCTGAGCGATGTGCAGTTCTACCCCGCGCCCATGGCCTTTGGGCTGACCAACTTCACCCAGGTGCAGGCCAGCGTATTCCAGGTGGCCCGCGCGCCCGGCAAGAAGGTGGTGTATCTTGGCTGTGCGTTCCTGATCCTGGGCGTGTTTGCCATGCTGTATGTGCGCGAGCGGCGCGTCTGGGTCTGGCTCAGCCAGGGCGAAGGCCGTACAGAGGCCAGCATGGCCTTGTCCACCAACCGCAAGACGATGGATGGCGACCGCGAATTTGACCACCTCAAAGACAAGTTGATTGGGGCGAAAGACTGATATGAATACCTCTACCACCACCGCCGCAACCCCGGCCACCATCCAGCTCAACGAGGCCTACTTTGGCCGCCGCAGCGTCTTCGACTGGCTGTTTGCCGCCCTGGTGGTGGCCGGAGGCCTGTTTGCGTTCAGCCGCTACATGGACTTCATGGATGTGTACGAAAAAGGCATCTTGCTGGGGGCCATGCCCGCCGCCATCTGGATCGGCTGGTTCTGGCGGCCTTTGCGGGTGCTGATGCTGGGGGTGGCGGCGCTGTCGCTGCTGGCCATTTGGTCTTACCAGGTGGACGGCCAGGGCAGCCTGCCGCGCTCGGAAACCGTGTTCTGGTTGAAGTATTTCTTGTCCAGCCAGTCTGCCATTTTGTGGATGAGCGTGCTGTTCTTCATGGCCACCATTTTTTACTGGCTGGGCGTGGTGGCATCCGGCAGCAACAGCGCCAGCATGGAATCCATCGCCACCCGCATCACCTGGGCGGCGGTGACCATGGCCCTGGTGGGCACCATGGTGCGCTGGTACGAGAGTTACCTCATCGGGGCCGACGTGGGCCACATCCCGGTGAGCAATCTGTACGAAGTGTTTGTGCTGTTTTGCTGGCTTACCGCTACCTTTTATTTGTACTTTGAAGCCCAGTACCACACCCGCTCCATGGGCGCGATGGTGATGCTGGTGGTCAGCGCGGCGGTGGGCTTTTTGCTTTGGTACACCGTGGTGCGCGAGGCGCATGAAATTCAGCCCTTGGTGCCCGCGCTGAAAAGCTGGTGGATGAAGCTGCACGTGCCCGCCAACTTTATCGGCTACGGCACCTTTGCCATGGCGGCGATGCTGGCGTTTGGCTACCTCATCAAGCAGCAGGCGCTGGAGACGCGCTGGCACAAGCTCACCCCGCTGTGGCTGCTGGGCATCGTGCTGTGCTTCATGCCGCTGGTGTTCCGCAAAACCACCACCGAGGCCGGTGGCAGCTACTGGGCGGTGTACCTGCTGATTTCTGCGGCCATCATGGGCGGCATTCTGTGGGGCCGCCAGCGCATTGCCGCGCGCCTGCCGAGTCTGGAGGTGCTGGACGACGTGATGTACAAATCCATCGCCGTGGGCTTTGCCTTTTTCACCATCGCCACCGTGCTGGGTGCGTTGTGGGCTGCCGAAGCCTGGGGCGGCTACTGGAGCTGGGACCCCAAGGAAACCTGGGCGCTGATCGTTTGGCTGAATTACGCCGCCTGGCTGCACATGCGGCTGATGAAGGGCCTGCGCGGTACCGTGGCCGCCTGGTGGGCGCTGGCGGGCTTGGGCGTGACCAGTTTTGCCTTTTTGGGCGTGAATATGTTCTTGAGCGGACTCCATAGTTACGGAACCTTGTAAGACTTTTGCATCTCGCACGACTGATAGCCATACCACCAAGACCATCACCAGGATGCACCCCATGTTGATCAAGACCCACTCCAACGGCTTTCTCCACCCAGTCCCCAGCGAGATCACGCCGCAGCGCGTCTACACCGGGCGGCGCGACATGGTCAAGCTGATGGCCAGCGGAGTCGCCGGGGCGGCATTGGCCACCTGGGCGGGGCGTGAGGCCATGGCCCAGGGCTCAGGCAAGCTGGCCCCGCTGGTAGGGGCCAAGTCGGCAGTGGCCGGGGCCTCGGTGATGGAAAAGCTCACGCCGTACAAGGATGCCAGCACCTACAACAATTTCTACGAGTTCGGCACCGATAAGTCCGACCCGGCGCAAAACGCCCACACCCTGAAAACCACGCCCTGGACGGTGGAGATCGAGGGCCTGGTCAAAAAGCCCGCCAAGTACACGCTGGAAGACCTGCTCAAGCTGGCACCCATGGAAGAGCGCATCTACCGCCTGCGCTGCGTGGAGGGCTGGTCCATGGTGATTCCGTGGGTGGGTTATTCGCTGAGCGCACTCATCAAGGCGGTCGAGCCCACCAGCGGCGCCAAGTTTGTCGAATTCGTCACCCTGGCCGACCCCAAGACCATGCCCTTCGTAGGCTCGCGGGTGCTGTCGTGGCCCTACGTGGAAGGCCTGCGCATGGACGAAGCCATGCACCCGCTGGCCCTGCTCACCTTTGGCATGTACGGCGAGGTACTGCCCAACCAAAGCGGCGCGCCGGTGCGCATGGTGCTGCCGTGGAAGTACGGCTTCAAGAGCGGCAAGAGTATCGTCAAGATCCGCTTCACCGACAAGCAGCCCGCCACCGCCTGGAACAAGGCCGCTGCCAACGAGTACGGCTTCTATTCCAACGTCAACCCCAACGTGGACCACCCGCGCTGGAGCCAGGCCACCGAACGCCGTATTGGCGAAGACGGCCTGTTTGCCAAAAAGCGCAAAACCCTGATGTTCAACGGCTACGAAGCCCAGGTGGGCCAGCTGTACGCCGGGCTGGACCTGACCAAGAACTTCTAAAGCCATGAACAAGCTGCTGCTCCACCCCGCTGCCAAGCCGGGTGTGTTTGTGCTGTGCCTGCTGCCTTTTCTGTGGTTGGTCTATGGTGCGTTTACCGATGGCCTGGGGGCCAACCCCGCTGAGCACCTGATCCGCGCCACCGGCTCCTGGACGCTGCGGTTTATTTGCATCGTGCTGGCCGTCACGCCCCTGCGCACCATTACCAACACGCCCGGCCTGGCGCGCTTTCGACGCATGTTGGGGCTGTACGTGTACTTTTACGTGGTGCTGCACTTGCTGAGCTACAGCTGGTTCGACATGGGCTTCGACGTGCCCGATATCGCCAAGGACATCGCCAAGCGGCCTTTCATCCTGGTGGGTTTCCTGGCCTTTGTGCTGCTCACCCCGCTTGCCGCCACCTCGTTCAACCGCGCTATCAAGGCCCTGGGGGCCAAGCGCTGGCAGACCCTGCACAAGCTGGTGTATGGCATCGCCGGGCTGGGGCTGCTGCACTTTTTCTGGATGCGGGCGGGCAAGAACAACTTTGCCGAGGTGGGCGTGTACGCCGCCATCATCGCCGTGCTGCTGGGCTGGCGCGTGGCCCAGGCTATCAAGAAAAAAGGCCTCCAGCGCTCACCCGATAAGCGTGTGGTGCTATAAAAACTAGAACTCGGTGTGGATGGCCCCGGTGACGCGGCCATCGTCTTCCACCACCGCCATCCAGCGCCATTTGTCGAAGGTGGTGCAGGGGTGGGAAATGCCCAGCACCACGCGATCACCTACCTGGGGCACCACACCTTGTGGGTCAAAGCGCAAATAGGCGTGCTGGTCGTTCAGAGCGCTGATGTGCCAGTTGGATGGTGTTGCTATCGTTATAGTAGCGCCTCGTGCAGCATAGCTATGCGGTAGTGGCATTTCCAGGTCATAAGAAATATCGCGGCGGCCACAGGTGAGCAGGGCCAGGCCGGGCTCGGGCACAGACTGCACCAGCGTCCACACCGACAGGGCGGCGCGCAAGGAGCTGTCCAGCCCTTCGCGCTGCTCCACTTGCTTCAAATACCGGGCGTAATTGCCGTGGTCGTGGGTGATGTAGCAGCCCGAACGCAGCACGCCGGTAAAAGGACGCGACAAGCCCTGGGTGCGCAGCAGCGGCAGCACCAGGTCGAACACGGCTGAGCCTCCGGCGGACACCAGCAGTTCCTCGCCTTGCCACAGGCCTTCGGCGTCCACCGCCCGCACCACCTCGGTGACGCGGCGCAGCAGGTAGGTGACCGCCTGGGCATCGTGGGCGCTGTCGCAGCGGGCCACGCCGCCCTCGTAGCATTCGATGCCGCCCAGGCGCACCGCCGGGGACGCGGCCAACGCCCGGGCCAGTGCCATGGCCTGCTCCGCAGTGCGGCAGCCAGTGCGCTGGCCGGGAATGCCCATCTCCAGCAGCACGTCAAAGGGCACGGTGGCCTGGCGTTTCTGCGTCCAGTCTTCGATCAAGTCCAGTTGCGCCAGCGAATCCACCAGAAACCAGAGCTTGAGTCCGGGCTGCGCCGCCAGCAGCGCCGCCAGTGCATCCAAGTCGGCGTCGCAGACCACCTGGTTGCAGATGATGACGCGGCGCGCCCCGGCAGCCACGCCCACCCGCGCCTGGTACACCGTGGCAAAGCTCAGGCCCCAGGCCCCGGCTTCCAGTTGCTGGGCAAACAGCTCGGGCGACATGGTGGTTTTGCCGTGCGGGGCCAGCACCACGCCCTTGCGCTCGGCATAGGCCTGCATCCAGGCGATGTTGTGCGCCAGCGCGGGCCGGTTCAGTACGGCCAGCGGAAACGCCAGGTCATTGGCCAACAGGTTCCAGCCCCTGCCTGCGAGGTCGCTGGAGTGCACTGGGCTGGTGGCCGGGAAGCTCTTGTAATGCGGGTCGAGTGTGAAGGACATATGTATGAAATACCGGCCCTGCGCTGATGTTATGGCGGGTTTATGCTATCAAAATGATAATTTAAGCCACCAGCTTTTCAAACCGGATCTGGTCGGCAATCGACTCGCGCGTGCGGATGAGGTGGGCGGCTGAGCCATCCACCAGCACTTCGGGGGGGCGGCCCCGGCTGTTGTAGTTGCTGGCCATGCTCATGCAGTAAGCCCCGGCCGACAGCACGGCCAGCAGGTCGCCGGGCTGCACGGCCAGGTCGCGGTCGCGGCCAATCCAGTCGCCGCTTTCGCACACCGGACCGACCACATCCATCTGCGTGGTGGCTTCGGCGCGCGGGGACAGAGGCACGATCTGGTGGAAGGCCTGGTACATGGCGGGGCGGGGCAGGTCGTTCATGGCCGCGTCGATGATGCAGAAGTTCTTTTGCTCCCCGGGCTTCAGATAAAGCACCTCTGTGACGCACACGCCCGCGTTGCCCACCAGCGAACGGCCGGGCTCCACCATCAGCTGGCGCTGGCCGTAGCCGCGTGCGTCCAGCTTGGCCAGTAGCTTGTGCCACAGTGCGTCGGCTGCGGGCGGGGTGTCGTCCTGGTAGTTGATGCCCAGGCCGCCGCCGAAGTCGATGTGGTGCAGGGTGACGCCGGTGGCCTCGATGGCATCCACCAGGTCCAGCACACGGTCCATCGCGTCCAGGTAAGGCGTTTCCTCGGTAATCTGCGAGCCGATGTGGCAGTCAATACCCACCACGCGCAGGCCGGGCAGGCTGGCAGCGCGCTGGTAGGTGGCCAGGGTTTCCTCGTGCGCAATGCCAAACTTGTTGCCCTTGAGCCCGGTGGAGATATAGGGGTGGGTCTTGGGGTCGACGTTGGGGTTCACGCGGATGCTGACGGGCGCGCGCAGGCCCATGGAGCCGGCCACTTCGTTCAATACCTCCAGCTCGGCCGTGCTCTCCACGTTGAAGCAGCCGATGCCCACGCCCAGCGCGTGGCGCATTTCAGCCCGGGTTTTGCCCACGCCGGAGAAGATCACCTTGGAGGCTACGGCACCGGCGGCCAGCACTCGCGCCAGCTCACCGCTGGAGACGATGTCAAAGCCGCAACCGGCCTGGGCAAATACCTGCAGCACGCCCAGCGACGAGTTGGCCTTCATGGCGTAGCAAATCTGCGCCTTGCGGCCCGCAAAGCCGCGCTGGTAGGCGGCCAGGGCTTCCAGCATGGAGGCTTTGGAATAGACGAACAAAGGCGTGCCGTGGGCCTGGGCCAAGGCGGCGAGCGGCTGGCCTTCGATGCACAGGACGTTGTTTTGGTAAGCAATGTGGGGGTGGCCGGGCAGGGGTAATGTCATGGGTGTGGAGGCAAATGAGTTTGCGCAATGGTAGTGCGGTGGCCCGTACCCATCCATAGCAAATGCACGGTGCTTGCTGCGAATAGCCGGGGTTTTGCAGGGCGCTGTCTGTTAGCGCCTGCAATTTAAAAATATCAGGGAGCGGATGCCGGAGGCGTGGGTTTCAGCACCTGGGGCGTAAGGGTTTCGGGCAGCGTGGCGCGGTGGGTACTTGCCGGTTCCATGGGGTGGTAGAGCGCGCCTTTTTGGCCGCAGCCCCCCAGAAAGGCGAGGCTTGCGACCATGGTGGCGGCAAGGGCGGGGCGGCTGACTAGAATTTGGCTTAACTTCAACATGGCGAAATTGTATGACCGACCCCGAATTCATGGACCGCGCGGAAATTTTGCTCAAAGCCGTGGAGGCCTGCTGCGACCGCATCAACGACAGCACCGATGCCGATATTGACAACCAGCGCACCGGCGGCATGGTCACCCTGACCTTCCCGAACCACAGCCAGATCATCATCAACCTGCAAAAGCCGCTGCAAGAAGTCTGGCTGGCTGCCAAGTCAGGCGGCTATCACTACAAATTTGATAGCGCCCAGTGGATGGATACCAAGGGCCAGGGCGAGTTTTTTGCCAGTTTGACGCGCGATGCCAGCGCCCAGTCGGGGTTGCCGTTGGAATTCAAGCCCTGACTAATTCTTGAACAGATCGATGATCCGGTTGCGCTCCTCGTTGGCCGGGGGCGCAGGCGTGGCCGCGCCATTGCTGGAATTGCCCGATGCCGCAGGGGTATCGTCCACGCCCAGGCTGGTCACGCCAGTGCTGCGGCCATACTCGGTGTAGAACCAGTCTCCTCCGGCGTTGGTTACGCCTTCTGGCGGCACAGGCACGGCAACCGGCACGCCGCTCAGGGCGGTTTCCATAAAGTTGATCCACACCGGCAAGGCCAGGCCGCCGCCAGTTTCGCGCGCGCCCAGGTTGCGCGGTGTGTCGTAGCCGATCCAGGTGATGGCGGTCAGCGTGGGCTGGTAGCCGGCAAACCAGGCATCGATGGAGTCGTTGGTGGTGCCGGTCTTGCCGTATACGTCCGGGCGTTTGAGGATGCGCTGGGCCGCCGCCGCCGTGCCGCGCAGGGTCACTTCGCCCAGCAGGTTGGTCATCATGAAGGCGTTGCGCGGGCTGATGGTGCGTACCGATTCGTCCAGCACCGGGGCCTTGGTTTCCACCAGCACTTTGCCCTTTTGGTCGGTCACCTTGGCTACCAGCCAGGGGTTGACGCGGTAGCCGCCGTTGGCAAACACGGCGTAGGCCGAGGCCATTTGCATCGGAGTGACCGAGCCCGCGCCTAGCGCCATGGTCAGATAGGCTGGGTGTTTTTCGGGGTCAAAGCCGAAGTTGGTGATCCATTCCTGTTCTTTCTTCGGGCCGATGGCCTGTAGTAGGCGGATGGAGACCATGTTTTTAGACTTGGCCAGTGCGGTGCGCATGGTCATGGGGCCTTCAAACTTGCCGTCGTAGTTTTTGGGTTCCCAGGGCTGGCCGCCGGTCACGCCTGCGTCAAAGAACAGCGGTGCGTCGTTGACGATGGTGGCGGGGGTAAAGCCGTTTTCCAGAGCTGCTGAATAGATAAAGGGCTTGAAGCTGGAGCCCGGCTGCCGCCAGGCCTGGGTCACATGGTTGAACTTGTTCTTTTGAAAGTCAAAGCCACCCACCAGGGCCTTGATGGAGCCGTCGCGTGGGTCGAGCGCCACAAACGCGCCTTCCACCTCGGGCAACTGGGTAATTTCCCAAGTGCCTTTGGTGGTTTTCATCACTCGGATGATGGCACCGCGCCGGATCTTGATGTTGGGCGGGGCTTTGTCGGCCAGGCCCGACTGCGCGGGCTTCAGGCCGTCGCCGGTGATGTCGACCGCGTCGCCGTTCTGGCGCACAGCGCTGATCTTTTTGGGGTTGGCACTCAGCACCATGGCCGACATCACATCGCCGTTGTCGGGGTGGTCTACCAGGGCATCGTCGATCGCGTCGTCCAGGTCGGCCGGGTCGGTGGGCAGATTGACGAACTTCTCCGGGCCGCGGTAGATCTGGCGGCGTTCAAAGTCCATCAGGCCTCGGCGCAGGGCCTTGTAGGCGGCATCCTGGTCGCGGGCATTGAGCGTGGTGTAGACGTTCAGGCCCCGGGTGTAGGTTTCTTCGCCGTACTGGGCAAACATCAGCTGGCGCACGGTCTCGGTGACGTATTCGGCGTGGATGCGTTCACCGCCACCGCCGGAGCGTACGTGTAGCTCTTCCTTGCGGGCGGCATTGGCCTGGTCTTCGGTGATGAAGCCGTTTTCTTCCATGCGGGTGATGATGTGCTGCTGGCGGATCTTGGCGCGGGTGGGGTTGGCGATCGGGTTGTAAGCCGAAGGCGCTTTGGGCAGGCCTGCAAGCATGGCGGCTTCGGCGATGCTGAGGTTCTTCAGGGGTTTGCCAAAGTAGGCTTCTGCCGCCGAGGCAAAGCCATAGGCGTGGTTGCCCAGGAAGATCTGGTTCATGTAGATTTCCAGAATCTGGTCTTTGCTTAGCGCGTGTTCGAGCTTGAAGGTCAGTAAGATTTCGTAAATCTTGCGGGTGTAGCTCTTCTCGGCCGACAAATACACGTTGCGCGCCACCTGCATGGTGATGGTGGAGGCACCCTGGCTTTTCATGCGGCCCATATTGGCCACGGCGGCACGCACCATGCCCTTGTAGTCCACGCCGCCATGCTGGTAGAAGCGCGCGTCTTCAATCGCCAGCACGGCATCTTTCATCACCTGCGGGATATCCTTGATGGGGGTCAGGCTGCGGCGCTCTTCGCCGAACTCGGCCAGCAACAGACCTTCGACCGAATACACCCGCATAGGCAGCTTGGGGCGGTAGTCCGAGAGCTCGGAAATATCGGGCAAATTGGGGTAAGCCACCGCCAGTGCCACGCCAATCACCATGGCCACCACCACTACGCCCGCCAGTGCCAGGCCCAAAGCCCATCCCAGCAGACGCAGCGACCAAGCCAAAATCGGTGAGCGCGGCACCGCTGGGGGGGTGTTAGACGGAGGTTTTGAAGACATAGGACACAGCGAACAGAAAAAGAAAAAAGGGAAGGCGGTACACGCAAATCGCCCCCATTTTGCCCTTACGCTCAGGGCTGTCCCGCAAGAGCGTGCGTGTACTTTTGGCAACGCTCTGTAGATTTACGTTTGGAAATATGCTTTGCTGGGGGGTAGGCTTACTGATAGCATCCCCGTCAAATGTTAATTTTTGTAGCATTCTGCTCAGTACCAGGAGAAAGATTTGATCTCATTGGGATCGTTGTTCAGTCGCAAACCCCAGCCATTGTTGGGTCTTGACATCAGTTCGTCCAGTCTCAAGCTGGTCGAACTGGACCATGATGCGGTCGGAAACCTGGTGCTTAAGCGTTGCGCAATTGAGCCTTTGGAGCGCGGTTGGATCACCGACGGCAATATCGAAAAATTCGACGAAGTCGCAGAGGCCATGCGTCGGCTGGTCAAGAAGAGCGGCACCCGCACCAAGAATGTGGCCATGGCCTTGCCGCCCTCTGCGGTCATTACCAAGCGGATTGTTCTGCCGGGCGGGCTGTCCGACCTGGAGCTGGAAGTGCAGGTCGAATCAGAAGCCAACCAATACATCCCTTTTTCGCTCGACGAGGTGAGCCTGGACTTTTGCGTGGTCGGCCCTAGCGCCAGTTCCGCAGGTGATGTGGATGTTCTGATTGCCGCTTCGCGTAAAGAAAAAGTGCAAGACCGCCAGGGCCTGGCTGAAGCCGCCGGCCTGAACCCCGTGATTCTGGACATCGAGTCCTATTCGGCGCGGCTGGCCACTTCGCGCCTGATCGAACGCATGGCCAACCGGGGTGCAGATGCCCTGGTCGCGCTGTTTGAAGTTGGGGCACTGGCTACCAGCATGCAGGTGATTTGCAACGACGAAGTGCTCTACGAGCGCGACCAGGCCTTTGGCGGGGCCCAGTTGACCCAGTTGATCGTGCGGCAATACGGGTTTTCGCAGGAAGAGGCTGAAGGTAAAAAGCGCAACGGCGATCTTCCCGAGGACTACGGCAGTGTGGTGCTGCAGCCGTTTGTAGAAAGCCTGGCCCAGGAAATTGGCCGAGCCCTGCAGTTTTTCTTTACCAGCACGCCCCACAACAAAGTGGACCACGTGCTGTTGGCCGGCGGCTCGGCATCCTTGCCCGGCCTGGCGGAGGCTGTTACGCAGCATGCGTCGTTTGCCTGCAGCCTTGTCAACCCGTTTGAAGGCATGGAGATGGGCAACGATGTCAGGCTGAAAAAGGTGCTGCGTGAAGCGCCCTCGTACCTCACCTCGTGTGGGTTGGCCATGCGGAGGTTTCTGCAGTGATCCTGATCAATCTATTGCCGCACCGCGAGGCGGCACGGGCGCGCAGGCGCGAAACCTTCCAGGTCATGCTGGCGATTTCTGTTTTGCTGGGTGCCGCAATCGTCGGTGCCGGGTTCCTTTGGTTCGAGGCCCAGATCTCGGGTCAGCAGGAGCGCAATGGGATGCTGACCCAGGCGGTTTCGGTGCTTGACGGCCAGATCAAGGAAATCGCCAACATCGAATCGGAAATCAAAGCCCTTACCGAGCGCCAGAAAGCCGTAGAAGACCTGCAAGCCGACCGCAATCTGCCGGTTCATTTGCTCAATGAGCTGGTGAAACAGCTGCCAGATGGAACCTACATCACCAGCCTGAAGCAGGAAAATCAAAGCGTCACCATCCAGGGTGTGGCCCAGTCCAATGAGCGCGTATCTGAACTTTTGCGCAATTTGGCCAGCAACACGCCTTGGCTGTCCAAACCGGATCTGGTGGAGATTGTGGCTAGTAACGTGAGCCTGACTCCGCGAGACCAGCGGCGGGTGGCCAAATTCAATTTGCGGGTGCGTTTGATGCGTTCCAGCGAAGTGCAAAAAACCGTTGAAGCGGCGGCATCTGCTGCGGTCGTCAGCCCCTAGCAAAAGCGTCATGGCTACAAAAAAACCTTCAGTGAACATTGACTTCAAGGCCATGCAGGACTCCCTGCAACGGCAATTCCGCGACCTGAATCCTAACGATCCCTCTGTGTGGCCCACGGTGCCGCGCTATCTTTTGTTCTTTGTGGTGGTCGTGGCGGTGGTTGCTGGCCTTTGGTACACCTGGCTCAGCAGTTACGAAGAAGAGTTGATCGTCGAGCAAACCAAGGAAGTCCAACTGCGCGAAACCTACACCGCCCGACTGGGCAAGGCCGTGAACCTGGAGGCGCTCAAAAAGCAGCGCGAACAAGTCCAGCAGTACGTGACGCAACTCGAAAAGCAACTTCCCAGCAAAGCCGAAATGGCTGCCTTGCTGTCGGATGTCAATCAGGCCGGTTTGGGGCGCAGCCTGCAGTTTGAATTGTTCCGTCCGGGCCAGGTGGTGGTCAAAGACTATTACGCTGAGCTGCCGATTGCGGTGCGGGTCACGGGCAAGTACCACGACGTCGGGGCGTTTGCCTCGGATGTGGCCAATTTATCCCGCATCGTGACACTCAATAATTTGTCTATCAGTCCGTTGAATACGAGCCAGGACGGCATGCTGTCCATGGAAGTCACCGCCAGAACCTTTCGCTACCTCGATGCCGACGAAATTGCTGCGCAGAAGCCGGGAGCCAAAAAATGAGATGGCTTCCTTATGTTGTTATGGGTAGCCTGGCTGCAGTCCTGCTGGCAGGGTGCAGCATCTCCGGCGAAGACGAATTGCGCCAGTGGATGGCGGACCAGCGTAACCAGGTCCACCCTCGCGTCATCCCACTGGTAGAGCCCAAAAAATTCATTCCGCAAGCCTATACCCAAGAAGGCTTGGTAGACCCGTTCAGCCTGCAAAAGCTGACGCAGGCGCTCAAGCGTGACTCCACCCAGAGTGTGGCCAACACCGCGTTGATTGCGCCCGAGATGTCACGCCGCAAAGAGGCGCTTGAAGCCTATCCGGTGGACTCCATGGTGATGGTGGGAAGTTTGAGAAAGGCCGGTCAACCGGTGGCCTTGGTCAAAATCGACAATCTGCTCTACCAGGTGCGTGTGGGCAACTATCTGGGCTTGAACTACGGCCGGGTCATGAAGATTGACGAATCAGAACTTACGTTACGGGAAATTGTGCAGGACTCGACCGGAGACTGGATCGAGCGGCCCGCTAGTTTGGTGCTACAAGAGGGAGCGAAATGAATAAGCAGAATCGAATGGGGTGGCACATGCTAGACCGTAAGCTGGAAAAGTTTGCCGCAGCGCTGGTATTGGCGCTTACCTCGGTGGCCGCGCATGCGCAAGCCACCATTGAGTCCGTCACCGGCTCCATCCAAGGAGGTGCCGAAGTCATCCGCATCGACCTCAGTGAGCCTTTGGCGGCCCTGCCGTCGGGGGTGTCCATCCAGTCACCGGCCCGTATTGCGCTCGACTTTCCAGGTGTGTCCAACGGCATTGGCCGCTCGTCCATCGATGTCAACCAGGGCAATCTGCGCTCCGTCAACGTGGTGCAGGTGGGGGACCGTTCGCGCATTGTGCTCAATCTGAAACAGGCCACCTCGTATAAGGCCGAACTCAAGGGCAAGTCGATTCTGGTGGTGCTGGATGCCGTGGCGACTCCTGCGCCTATGGCCAGTGCAACACCTACTTTCGCCGATGCAGGCAGCCGCGACAAGGCTCCGCTCAGAGATATTGACTTTCGCCGCGGCGACGACAACGTAGGCCGCATCATCGTGGCTTTGCGCAACACCCAGGTGGGCGTGGATGTGCGCCAGCAAGGGCAAAACCTGGTGGTCGAATTCCTGAACTCCAGCCTGCCCGAAGGCCTGCGCCGCCGCCTGGACGTAGCCGACTTCGGTACACCCGTGCAAAACATCACCACCACCCAGGTGGGCGACCGCGTGCGCATGCTCATCGAGCCCAAGGGCCCATGGGACCACAGTGCTTACCAAAGCGATGGCCAGTTCGTGGTGGAAATCCGGCAACAAAAAACCGACCCAACCAAATTGGTCCAGGGCCCCGGTTATGCCGGTGAAAAGCTGTCGCTGAACTTCCAGAACATCGAAGTCCGCGCGCTGCTGCAAGTGATTGCGGATTTCACCAACTTCAACGTGGTCACCTCCGACTCCGTCACCGGCTCCGTCACCCTGCGGCTGAAAGACGTGCCCTGGGACCAAGCCTTGCAAATCATCATGGACTCCAAAGGCCTGGGCATGCGCAAGTCGGGCTCGGTACTGTGGATTGCCCCCAAGGACGAGATTGATGCACGCACCAAGAAAGACATGGAATCTGCCGCCTCCATGCAGGCGCTTGAGCCCCTGGTCACCCAGTCGTTCCAGCTCAATTACGCCAAGGCGGCCGACATCGTCACCCAGCTCGGCGGCTCGGCCACCGGTGCCAGTAGCAACATGCCCCGCTTCCTCAGCGTTCGTGGCACTGCGATTTCTGAGCCACGCACCAACCAGATTTTTGTCAACGACATCCCCAGCCGCATCGCTGCAGTGCAGGACCTGATCAAAAAGCTGGACATCGCTGTGCGCCAGGTGCTGATTGAGGCCCGCATCGTGGAGGCCTCCGACACTTTCGGCAAGTCTTTAGGTGTCAAGCTCGGCAGCACTGCGGGCAGCTCCACCACGGCAGGTGTGGCCGCAGGCAGCGTAGGTTTGTCGGGCAACACGCGTTTCACCGTGGGCACCAGCTACAACAATGTGGTCGCCAGCAACGGCTCCAGCGGCGCGGCAGTGGATACCACCAGTAACTTTGTGAACATGCCTGCGGTGGGCCAGGGCGGCTACGATGCTGCGGCCTTTGCCCTGTCGATCTTCAGCAGCGCTGCCAACCGCTTCCTGAACCTGGAAATCTCGGCCCTGGAAAACGACGGCAAGGGCAAGCTCGTATCCAGCCCGCGCATCGTCACCGCCGACCAGACCAAGGCCCTGATTGAGCAAGGCACCGAGTTCCCCTACCAGCAAGCCACCTCCAGCGGTGCCACCTCCGTGGCTTTCCGCAAGGCCAATCTGAAGCTGGAAGTCACGCCCCAGATCACCCCTGAAGGCAACATCATCCTCGACCTGGACATCAACAAAGACAGCCGTGGCGAGACTACTTCGGCCGGTATTGCCATCGACACCAAACACATCAAGACACAGGTTTTGGTAGAAAACGGCGGTACAGTGGTGATCGGCGGTATCTTTACATTGGACGAGACCGACAGCATTACCAAGGTGCCTGTGCTGGGCGACATTCCGTATTTGGGCAACCTCTTCAAGTCCAAATCGCAAGCCAGCACCAAGAAGGAAATGCTGGTCTTTATTACGCCCAAAATGATTGTGGAACGCGCAACCTCGCGCTAAGAAATACGGACAACGGAGCAGGGAAAAAATGATACGTTATTTAAAGGTGTGGCTGGTCATGTTGCTGGCGTTGGTCGTTGCGGCTTGTGGGGGTGGGGGTAATCCGGGGGGGGCAACAGCAACTCCGACTACTCCGACTGTCGTAACTGCAGTAGCTGATTTTTATATTTACACAGATAAAACATCCGTAAATAATAGCGGTACCGACAAAGCCCAACTTACTGTGGTAGCCGTCAATTCGACTAATAATATAGTCGTAGGTGCTACTGTGGCAGTTGCTACTGATAAGAACTCGGTGTTTACACCATCTGGTACGACTGCTGTAACAGATGCTACAGGTACTTATACTGGTAGTGTCAGTATTGGTGCCGATAAATCCGATAGAGATGTCACCATTTCTGTCACGGTGAATGGAATAGTCAAACAAACAGTCATCAGAATTATCGGTAGCAAGCTGACACTGCAAGCTAGTAATTCGAACCCGGCTCCAGGCGCGACCGTTACATTGACAGCTACGTTGCTTGATTATGCAAATCTTCCTATCGCCGGTGGCAGTGTTACTCTGAGCGGTAGTGTTTCTGCTTTGCAAGGGCAGGTATTGACGACAGGAACTAATGGTACTGTCACCAAAACATTTGTTGCGCCCGCCACTGCGGGTACGTACACAATTGGCGCGAGTGGAAGTGGAGTTCTGGCTGCCGATTATTCGATACAGGTTTTTACTAGTTCCAGCGCTATCCCTGCTGCGATCATTCCTGCTGGCGCGCTACCTTCATTGTCGGCATCGCCCAATGTCCTTTCAGTCAACTCTGCTGGTTCAATAGCCAATAAGTCTAATTTGCGGTTCTTGTTTCTTGATGCCGTAAACAGCCCCATTCCGAATGTTCGGGTTCGGTTTGATGACGTTACCACTGGTTTGCCAAAGGTGGGTGCATCTATTAGCAGTGGAGCAAGCACTCTTTACACAGATACATCAGGAACAGTGTCAGCTCAATATATTCCTGGACAAAACAGTAGCCCTACCAATGGGGTAACTATCAAAGGATGCTATTCAGCGGTTGATTTTGTTTCTGCTACAGATTGCCCAAATGTGGTTTCTGTCTCTTTGACAGTGGCAGGGCAGGCACTATCGGTATCCATCGGTAGTGATAATTTGTTAGAAAAAGGCACGGGAACCTATATTAAAACCTTTACTGTGACGGTTGCTGATTCTGCCGGTAGAGCGGTTCCAAATGCGCCAGTAGATATATCCGTTGACTTGACTCATTTCGGAAAGGGTGATTATGCCTATACCTACGGAACTGGAGCCACAGCGGTGACTGGATACTTTTTTGAGTCTGGCATTGTGAAGACTCCTTCCATATCAACTGTGCCATCAGCCTTGAGTGGGCCATCCGCTTACTACCCAATTGCAACTGGTGCAAATCCTTATGTATACCAAATCCCAGGTGCGAATCAGTCTGGGCGGGTTTGGTGCGCTAACGAAGACGCGAATCGAAATGGCAATGTGGATTCTGGGGATAATGTTAACGGTAGTGTGGACCTCAATCTTCAAGCTACGCTCGAACCTCGGAAGAGTGATTTATTGGTGCGCTATGCAGATCCCGCTGTTACTACAACCAATGCCAGTGGAATACTGCTGATCAAAGTAGAGTATTCGCAGCAGTTTGCAACCTGGCTGGCATACCGCGTTCGCGTAACTGCAAATGTGTCTGGCTCTCAAGGTTTGGCAGAAAGACTATTTTTGACTTCGTTTATTGTTGGCGATGACGAAAATGGCTCCTTTCTCACGGGCCCATATGGTAGGCAAGCCTGCAACAATGCCAACTAAGCTGGATGACTGTATTTTGTGAGAATCAGTTTAGTCGGCCTCCCCGGCTCCGGTAAATCCACTGTCGGCCGCCAGCTTGCCCGGCGGTTGCAGGTTCCTTTCATCGACTCTGACCAAGTGATCGAGCAGCGCATCGGCTGCTCGATCCGCGAGTTCTTCGAGCGCGAGGGGGAGCCGCGTTTCCGCGATGTCGAGGCCGAGGTGATCGAGGCCTTGACTCTGAACGGCCCGGGCGTATTGGCTACCGGTGGTGGTACAGTGTTGCGGCCTGCGAACCGGGAGGCGCTGCATGGCCGGGGCCAGGTGGTGTATCTGCGGTCTACCCCGGAAGAGGTTTTCCGCCGCGTGCGCCACGACGTGAACCGGCCTTTGCTGCAGGTGGCTGACCCCCTGAACCGACTGCGCGACTTGTTTGCCGTCCGCGACCCGCTGTACCGCGAAACGGCGCACTTTGTGATCGAAACCGGGCGGCCTTCGGTCTCCACGCTGGTCAACATGATCATCATGCAACTGGAACTGGGCGGCGCTCCACCATCTTGAGGAGGCCGGGAGTCCGATGGCCCAGGCTTCCCTTTAAACTGTGCGGCTATGCCCGCAACACCACAGACCATCGCCACCCAAACCGTGCACATCGCCTTGGGCGACCGCAGCTACCCCATCGCCATCGGCACCGGTTTGTTGGACAACCCGGCCACTTGGGCCGACCTGCCGCGCGCGGCGACGGCGCTGATCGTCACCAACACCACCGTCGGCCCGCTGTACGCCCAGCGCCTGCAAGCTGCGCTGCACCGCCATTACCCGAACATCCACACCGTGGTGCTGCCGGACGGCGAGGCGTATAAAACCTGGGAAACCCTGAACCTGATTTTTGATGCGCTGCTGGGCTTTGGGTGCGACCGCAAAACCGTGCTGTTTGCCCTGGGCGGTGGCGTGGTGGGCGACATGACCGGCTTTGCCGCCGCCAGCTATATGCGCGGCGTGCCTTTCGTGCAGGTGCCGACCACGCTGCTGGCCCAGGTGGACTCGTCGGTGGGCGGCAAAACCGCTATCAACCACCCGCTGGGCAAGAACATGGTGGGCGCGTTCTACCAGCCATGCAAAGTGGTTTGCGACCTGGACACCTTGGCCACACTGCCGCCGCGCGAACTCAGCGCCGGGCTGGCCGAGGTCATCAAATACGGGCCCATCGCCGACATGGCTTTGCTGGACTGGCTGGATGCGCACATGGATGCCCTGCGTGCGGGCGACGTGGCCGCCTTGGCCCATGCGGTGCGGCGCAGTTGCGAGATCAAGGCCTTTGTGGTGGGCCAGGACGAGCGCGAGGCCGGGCTGCGCGCCATCCTGAACTTTGGCCACACCTTTGGCCACGCCATCGAGGCGGGCATGGGCTACGGCGCGTGGCTGCATGGCGAGGGCGTGGGTAGCGGCATGGTGATGGCGGCGCAGCTGTCGCAGCGGCTGGGCCTGATCGACGCGGCCCTGGTGCAGCGCCTCACGCAGCTCATCCAGCGCGCGGGCCTGCCCACCGTGGGTGCGGTGCTGGATGGTGCCGACAACGCAGGCCGCTACCTGCAACTGATGCGGGTGGACAAAAAATCCGAGGCGGGCGAGATTAAGTTCGTGCTGATCGGCCCACCCGGCAGTGCCACCGTGCGCGGTGCACCCGATGCCCTGGTGCGGGCGGTGGTCGATGCCTGCTGCGTTTAAGCCTCTGGCCATGTTTGCTATGGAAAAGAAAGCTGCTTGCGCTTATGGAATAAGCGCTAGGGGTCTATTTCTTATAAATTTATGCCGCTAGCCAGCTACGCTTGCGACCCGGCCCAGACCCGGGGTCGCCGCTTCTTTGAGGCGCCCGCACCCACCCGCACCGAGTTCCAGCGAGACCGCGACCGCATCGTCCACTCCACCGCGTTCCGCCGCCTGGTCTACAAAACCCAGGTGTTCCTGAACCACGAGGGCGACCTGTTCCGCACCCGGCTCACGCACTCGCTGGAGGTGGCGCAGTTGGGCCGCTCCATCGCCCGCGCGCTGGACCTGAACGAAGACCTGGTTGAGGCGATTGCCCTGGCCCACGACCTGGGTCACACCCCGTTTGGCCACGCCGGGCAAGACGCGCTGAACGCCTGCATGGCCGACTTTGGGGGCTTCGAGCACAACCTGCAAAGCCTGCGCGTGGTGGACGCGCTGGAGGAGCGCTACCCGCTGTTTGACGGCCTCAACCTCACGTTCGAAACCCGCGAGGGCATCCTCAAGCACTGCTCCCGCGCCAATGCCGAGCAGCTAGGCGACGTGGGCCAGCGCTTTCTGGACCGCAGCCAGCCCAGCCTGGAGGCCCAGCTCTGCAACCTGGCCGACGAAATCGCCTACAACGCCCACGACATCGACGACGGCGTGCGCTCCGGCCTCATCACGCTCGACCAGCTGCAAGACGTGCCGCTGGTCGCCCATTTTCACCAGCAAACCCTGGCCGAACACCCGCAACTATCGGGCCGCCGCGTGCTGTATGAGTCCATCCGCCGCATGCTCAGCGCCCAGGTATACGACGTGATTGCCGCCACCCAGGCCGCCCTGCAAGCCGCCCAGCCGCCGAGTGTGGACGGTGCCCGCCAGTGCGCGCCGCTGCTGTGCTTCAGCCCGGCCATGCGCTCGCAATCGCTGGAATTAAAGCGGTTTTTGATGAAGAACCTGTACCGCCACCCCCAGGTGATGGCCATGACCACGCAAGCGCAAACCATGGTGCGTGAGTTGTTCAACGCCTACCTGGCTGCGCCGCAGGAAATGGCCCCCGCGTATACCGAGAGGGCCGCCCGGTCCGCAGCCCATGCACCGCGCGCCGTGGCCGACTACCTGGCCGGCATGACCGACCGCTTCGCCGCCCGCGAGCACGAGCGCTTGACCGGGCAAAAATTACTCGGCTAAAAATAAAAAGAGACATCCCGTGAGCTTTCTCAACCAACTCAAAACCCAGGCCCACGCCCTGCGCAGCCAGCAAAATGCTGCCCAGATGTCGGCCGAGGCCCGCGTGGCGCAGACCGAGGCTGCCTGCCAGACGGTGGCGGCCTACCTGGCCGACCTGGCCCAGCAGCTCAACGTCATCACCCCGCCCGCGCCTGCTTTCACGCTGGACGGCAAAACCCCCTGGCCCGCGATGAAGATGGCCGACTTTCGCTGCGACGTGCGGCAAAAGCGTCTGCACCCTATGGGGGTGGTGGGCGGTGTGGACGTGACGGACTACATCGGTATGGGCTGGCGCGTGCTACCTCAGGCCGGGCCACCGGTGAAGGCTGCGGTCTGCGTTAACTTTCCACCCGAGCTGGAGCGTGTCGAAGCCCGGCTGGCGCTGGGCCACCTGAAGCACGAGCGCCTGGAGCAGCGCCATCCCGACACCAACAAACTGCTGGCCATCCGCTTCGAGTACACCACCGAGCTGCTGGGCAGCGTGCGCATCACCCCCGACCACGAGCAGTCGCGCATCGCGTTTCGCATCAGCAATGCCACCGGTTTCGAGGTGCACACCACCGAGCTGGCGGCTGCCGCCATCAACCCCGCCGTGCTGGACGAACTGGCCCGCCTGCTGGTGGCCCAGCCCAGCCGCTTTCTGCGCTAAGCCATGGCAAATGACGCGACCGTGATAGCCGACATGCGCCGCTGGCTGGAGCGTGCGGTGATCGGCCTGAACCTGTGCCCCTTCGCCAAAGCCGTGCACACCAAGGGCCAGATCCACTACGCCGTGAGCGCCGCCACCGACACCGATGCCCTGCGGCAAGACTTGATTAATGAACTCAAAGAGCTGCTAGCCCAGGATCCATCAGCGCGAGATACTACGCTTTTGATAGCGCCGCATGTGTTGCACGACTTTCTGGACTACAACGACTTCGTGGGCCGGTCCGAGCGCCTACTGCGCAAGATGGACCTGGAAGGCGTGGTGCAGATCGCCAGCTTCCACCCCGACTTCCAGTTTGCGTTTACCGAGTTCGACGACATCACCAACGCCACCAACCGCACCCCGTATCCCTGCCTGCACCTGCTGCGAGAGGCCAGCATCGACCGCGCCGTAGCCGCCTTCCCCGAGGCCGAAGCCATCTTCGAGCGCAACAAGGCAACGATGGAGGCGCTAGGGCAGGGCGGCTGGGATGCCCTGGGCGTGGGAAAATCACCCGATGAAGTCCCCCCAAAATAAGCCGGTGGCCGCGCCTACGCTGCCGCCCGAAATCGACCCCGCCCAGTCCATCGAGCTGCTCAAAGAGCTGCACATCCTCACCCGCGATGGCAAGCTCAACCAGGACTCGCGGCGCAAGCTCAAGCAGGTCTACCACCTGTTCCAGTTCATCGAAAAACTGCTGGGCGAGCTGCCCGCCAGTAGCACGGGTTTGACGCTGGCCGACCACGGCGCGGGCAAGTCCTACCTGGGCTTCATCGTCTACGACCTGTACTTCAAAGCCCTGGGTGCAGGACACATTTACGGCATCGAGACCCGGGCCGAGCTGGTCGCCAAATCGCAAGAACTCGCCGCGCGCCTGGGCTTTGACCGCATGTCCTTTCTGAACCTGAGCGTGGCCGAATCCACCCAGTCGGCCCTGCTGCCCGCGCGCATTGACGTGGTCACGGCACTGCACGCCTGCGACACCGCCACCGACGACGCAATTGCCTTTGGCCTGGAAAAAAACGCCCGCGCCATGGTGCTGGTGCCCTGCTGCCAGGCCGAGGTGGCGGCATGTCTGCGCCAGAACAAGGCCTTGAACGGCAGCAAAACTCCGCTGTCCGAACTCTGGCGGCACCCGCTGCACACCCGTGAAATGGGCAGCCAGATCACCAATGTGCTGCGCTGCCTGTACCTGGAGGCCTGGGGCTACCAGGTCACCGTGACCGAGCTGGTCGGCTGGGAGCACAGCATGAAAAACGAGCTGATCATCGCTAAGCACACCGGCCACAAGAAGCGCGCTGCCGCCGAACGGCTCACGGCTCTGCTGGCCGAGTTTGGCCTGTCGGCCCTGCTGGCCACGCGATTCAAGTTGCCCGAAACACCAGGAGTCTGAATATGCCACCACTGCCTCTCAATGCTTTTTTACCCCAGGCCAGCCCCCTGGTGCTGGGCTGCATGGGGCTGGGCGGCGGCTGGGATGCCCAGCCGCTGCGTGACTCCGACGTGGACAAGGCCCAGGCCGCCACCGAGGCCGCGCTGGCGGCGGGCATCACCCTGTTTGACCACGCCAACATCTACACGCTGGGCAAGGCCGAAGAGAGCTTTGGCCGCCTGTTTCAGCGCCAGCCCTCGCTGCGGCAAAGCCTGTTGCTGCAATCCAAATGCGGCATCCGGTTTGCCGATGCGGAGGGCCCCAAGCGCTACGACCTGTCGGCCCAGCACATCGTTGAGAGTGTGGACGCGATCCTGCGCAGGCTGCAAACCGACTACCTGGACGTGCTGATCCTGCACCGTCCCGACCCGCTGATGCAGCCCGCCGAAGTCGCCCAGGCCTGGCAGCAGATCAAGGCTGCAGGCAAGGCGCGCTTCCTGGGCGTATCGAACATGCATGCCGCCCAGGTAGCCTGGTTGCAGCAGGCGCTGGACGAGCCGCTGGTGGTGAACCAACTAGAGATGAGCCTGCTCAAGCGCGACTGGCTGGAGGCTGCCACGTGTTTCAACGACGGGCAGGGCGCATCGTCGCTCGCGTGGGACGGCACGCTGGAATACGCTCAACAGCACGGCCTGCAACTGCAAGCCTGGGGTGCCTTGGCACGCGGCTGGTTCAGTGGTGCCGCGCCCGCCGATGCGCCCGCCGCCGTGCACCGTACGGCAGACTGCGTGCAGCAACTGGCCCAAACCCACGGCGTGGCCAATGAGGCCATCGTGCTGGCCTGGCTGATGCAGCACCCGGCGCGCATCCAGCCGGTGATCGGCACCACCGACCCCCACCGCATCCGCGCCTGCGCCCAGGCCACGCAGGTCACCCTCAGCCGGGGCGCGTGGTACCAGCTCTATGAAGCCGCCCGGGGCCGCGAACTGCCCTGAAGAAATAATAGGGGTCAGAACCCTATTAATTCCGCTTAATATCGCGCTTCCACTCCTAGTGTCGAGTCAAGCATGATCTGTCGGTTTGCACTTGCTCTCAACGCGCATTGCGTCGTTGCAGTCCTTGCCCAGGCATTAGCCTGGGCGGCGGCCTACGCCTAGCACTGCACGCCGATAGCCTTGCGCAAACTCGACACATCACACTTGACTCAACACTAGGTTGCGCACATGGCCCGGCTCCCCCGCCTCACCGTCCCCGGCTACCCCCACCACGTCATCCAGCGGGGTAACAACCGCCAGCCCATTTTTATCCACCCGGGTGACTACGGCCTGCTGCTGGGCCTGCTGACCGAGAACGCCAAGAAGTTCGGCGTGCAGGTCCACGCCTATGTGCTGATGACCAACCACTTCCATCTGCTGGCCACGCCCAGCACGGCAGAAGCTTTGCCGAAAATGATGCAGGCGGTGGGCCGCAGCTATGTGCGCTATTTCAACGACGCGCAGGGCCGCAGCGGCACGCTGTGGGAGGGGCGCTACAAATCTACCCTGGTGCAAACCGACCGCTATTTGCTGGCCTGCATGGCCTACATCGACCTGAACCCGGTGCGCGCCGGGCTGGTGGCCGATCCGCGCGACTACGCCTGGTCCAGCTACGGCCACCACATTGGCCAGCGGGCCGATAAGCTGGTCACGCCGCACCCGCTGTGGTGGGCGCTGGGTAACACGCCGTTTGCACGCGAGGTGGCCTACGCCAAATTGGTGCATGCAGGCATCACCGAGGAGCAACAACAGCAATTGACCCAATCGGCCTTGCGCGGATGGGCATTGGGCGACGCGGATTTTGTGGCAGATTTACAAAAACGCACCGAACGCCGCGTGGCCAAGGCGGCGGCAGGCAGGCCATTCCTACCCAAAAAATCAGAATAAAAAGTGCTCTGTGCGCTTATAAATAAAGCGGAAGTAGCTCCTGTTTTTGATGTGTCCCTATTTAATTTCTTGGTGGTTTTGTCGGGAATTAATTGGAATCTGACCCCTATTATTCTGCTTGGCATTGTTGTTGCTGTGCTTTATGCTTCGATCCCCCGCGAAACACTATAGGAGAGCGCCATGACAACGGCTGCCGAGATCCAATATCTCAAAGACCACGGTTTGTATTCCTCCAGCAATGAGCACGATGCTTGTGGTCTGGGTTTTGTGGCCCATATCAAGGGCGAAAAGCGCCACGATATCGTCACCCAGGCGCTCAAGATCCTGGAAAACATCGACCACCGGGGTGCCGTGGGTGCCGACCCGCTGATGGGCGATGGCGCGGGCATTCTGATCCAGATCCCCGACGCGCTCTACCGCGAAGAAATGGCCAAGCAAGGTGTGACCCTGCCCGCCGCCGGTGAGTACGGTGTCGGCATGATCTTCCTGCCCAAAGAGCACGCCTCCCGCCAGGCCTGCGAGCAGGAAATGGAACGCGCCATCAAGGCCGAAGGCCAGGTGTTCCTGGGCTGGCGCGATGTGCCGGTGGACAAGGACATGCCCATGTCGCCCACGGTGCGCAAGACCGAGCCGCTCTTGAAGCAGGTGTTCATTGGCCGCGGCGACGACGTCATCGTGCAAGACGCGCTGGAGCGCAAGCTGTATGTGATCCGCAAGACCGCCAGCGCCAACATCCAGAACCTCAAGCTCAAGCACAGCAAAGAGTATTACGTGCCCAGCATGTCCAGCCGCACGGTCATCTACAAGGGCCTGCTGCTGGCCGACCAGGTGGGCGTGTACTACAAGGATTTGTCCGACGAGCGCTGCGTTTCTGCCATCGGCCTGGTGCACCAGCGTTTCTCCACCAACACCTTCCCCGAGTGGCCATTGGCCCACCCGTACCGCTATGTGGCGCACAACGGTGAAATCAACACCGTCAAGGGCAACTACAACTGGATGAAGGCCCGCGAAGGCGTGATGGCCTCGCCGGTGCTGGCCGCCGACCTGGGCAAGCTGTACCCGATCAGCTTCCCCGGCCAGTCCGACACCGCCACCTTCGACAACTGCCTGGAGCTGCTGACCATGGCCGGCTACCCCATCAGCCAGGCCGTGATGATGATGATCCCCGAGCCCTGGGAACAGCACACGCAGATGGACGAGCGCCGCCGCGCCTTCTACGAATACCACGCCGCGATGATGGAGCCCTGGGACGGCCCGGCCTCCATCGTGTTCACCGATGGCCGCCAGATCGGTGCCACGCTGGACCGCAACGGCCTGCGCCCCTCGCGCTACTGCGTCACCGACGACGACCTGGTCATCATGGCCTCGGAGTCCGGCGTGCTGCCCGTGCCCGAGAACAAGATCGTCCGCAAATGGCGTTTGCAGCCTGGCAAGATGTTCCTGATCGATCTGGAGCAGGGCCGCATGATCGACGACGACGAGCTCAAGGCCAACATCGTCAACACCAAGCCCTACAAGCAGTGGATCGACAACCTGCGCATCAAGCTCGACAGCGTGCCTGCCGACGCGACTGCCGCCACCGTCAGCCCCACGGCCCTGCTCGACCGCCAGCAGGCCTTTGGCTACACCCAGGAAGACATCAAATTCCTGCTCTCGCCCATGGCCCAGGCCGGGGAAGAGGGTATTGGCTCGATGGGCAACGACAGCCCCCTGGCCGTGCTCAGCGACAAGAACAAGCCGCTGTACAACTACTTCCGCCAGATGTTCGCCCAGGTGACGAACCCGCCGATCGACCCGATCCGCGAAGCCATCGTCATGTCGCTGGTGTCCTTCATCGGCCCCAAGCCCAACCTGCTGGACATCAACCAGGTGAACCCGCCGATGCGCCTGGAAGTGGCCCAGCCCATCCTCGACTTTGCCGACATGGCCAAGCTGCGCGACATCGAGCGCCACACCCATGGCAAGTTCCGCAGCCACACGCTGGACATTACCTACCCCGCCGCCTGGGGCCGCGAGGGCGTGGAAGCCAAGCTGGCCTCGCTGTGCGCCGAAGCCGTGGACGCGATCAAGGGCGGTAAAAACATCCTGATCGTCAGCGACCGCAACGTCAGCGCCACCCAAATCGCCATTCCCGCCTTGCTGGCCAGCAGCGCCCTGCACCAGCACCTGGTGACCCTGGGCCTGCGCACCACCACCGGCCTGGTGGTGGAAACCGGCACCGCCCGCGAAGTGCACCACTTTGGCGTGCTGGCAGGCTACGGTGCCGAAGCCATCCACCCCTACCTGGCGATGGAAACCCTGGCCGACCTGCACAAGGACCTGTCCGGTGCGCTGTCGCCCGAGAAAGCCATCTACAACTACGTCAAGGCCATCGGCAAGGGCCTCTCCAAGATCATGTCCAAGATGGGCGTGTCCACCTACATGAGCTACTGCGGTGCGCAGCTGTTCGAGGTGATTGGCCTGAACCAGGAAACCGTCTCCAAGTACTTCACTGGCACCTCCAGCCGCGTGGAAGGCATTGGCGTGTTCGAGATTGCCGAAGAAGCCCTGCGCATGCACAAGGCCGCTTTTGGCGACGACCCGGTGCTGGCCACCATGCTCGACGCGGGCGGTGAATACGCCTGGCGCGTGCGCGGCGAAGAGCACATGTGGACCCCCGATGCCATCGCCAAGCTGCAACACAGCACCCGCGCCAACAACTGGAACACCTACAAGGAATACGCCCAGCTCATCAACGACCAAAGCCGTCGCCACATGACCCTGCGCGGCCTGTTCGAGTTCAAGATCGACCCGGCCAAGGCCATTCCGGTGGAAGAAGTCGAGTCGGCGAAAGAAATCGTCAAGCGCTTCGCCACCGGTGCCATGTCCATGGGCTCCATCTCCACCGAAGCCCACACCACCCTGGCCGTGGCCATGAACCGCATTGGCGGCAAAAGCAACACCGGCGAAGGCGGCGAGGACTCCAACCGTTACCGCCAGGAGCTCAAGGGCATCCCGATCAAGCAAGGCCAAACCCTGCGCGAAATCATCGGCCCCGAGGTGGTGGAAACCGTCAACTACCCGCTGCAAGACGGCGACTCGCTGCGCAGCCGCATCAAGCAGGTGGCTTCGGGCCGCTTTGGTGTCACCGCCGAATACCTGGTGTCCAGCGACCAGATCCAGATCAAGATGGCCCAGGGTGCCAAGCCGGGCGAGGGCGGTCAACTGCCCGGCGGCAAGGTGTCCGAGTACATCGGCAAGCTGCGCCACTCGGTGCCGGGCGTGGGCCTGATTTCGCCCCCGCCGCACCACGACATCTATTCGATCGAAGACTTGGCCCAGCTAATCCACGACCTGAAAAACGTGGCACCGCACGCCAGCATCAGCACCAAGCTGGTGTCGGAAGTGGGCGTGGGCACCATCGCCGCAGGCGTGACCAAGTGCAAGAGCGACCACATCGTGATCGCCGGGCACGACGGCGGCACGGGCGCATCGCCCTGGTCGTCCATTAAACATGCCGGTGGTCCGTGGGAAATCGGCCTGGCCGAAACCCAGCAGACCCTGGTGCTGAACCGCCTGCGCGGCCGCGTGCGGGTGCAGGCCGACGGCCAGATGAAGACCGGCCGCGACGTCGCCATCGGCGCGCTGCTGGGCGCAGACGAATTCGGCTTTGCCACCGCCCCGCTGGTGGTCGAAGGCTGCATCATGATGCGCAAGTGCCACCTGAACACCTGCCCCGTGGGTGTGGCCACGCAAGACCCGGTCTTGCGCAAGAAATTCCAGGGCAAGCCTGAACACGTGGTGAACTTCTTCTTCTTCATCGCCGAAGAAGTGCGCCAGATCATGGCCCAGCTGGGCATCCGCAAGTTCGACGACCTGATTGGCCGTGCCGACCTGCTCGACACCCGCAAAGGCATTGCCCACTGGAAGGCCAGCGGCCTGGACTTCAACCGCCTGTTCGCCCAGCCCAATGTGCCCGCCGATGTGCCGCGCTACCACGTGCAAAACCAGGAGCACGGCCTGGAAAAATCGCTGGACAACGTGCTGATCGAGAAATCGCAGCCCGCCATCCTGCGCGGCGAGAAGGTCAAGTTCATGGAAGTGGCGCGCAACGTCAACCGCTCGCTGGGGGCCATGCTCTCGGGTGCGCTGACCAAGGTGCGCCCCGAAGGCCTGCCAGACGACACCATCCGCATCCAGCTCGAAGGCACGGGCGGCCAGTCGTTTGGTGCCTTCCTGGCCAACGGCATCACGCTGTACCTGATTGGCGATGCCAATGACTACACCGGCAAGGGCCTGAGCGGTGGCCGCATCGTGGTGCGTCCCAGCATCGACTTCCGCGGCGCGGCCACGCAGAACACCATCGTGGGCAACACGGTGATGTACGGCGCGACCAGCGGCGAATCCTTCTTCAGCGGCGTGGCCGGGGAGCGCTTTGCGGTGCGCCTGTCGGGTGCCACCACGGTGGTCGAAGGCACGGGTGACCACGGTTGCGAGTACATGACCGGTGGCACCGCCCTGGTCCTGGGCAAAACCGGGCGCAACTTTGCGGCGGGCATGAGCGGCGGCATCGCCTACGTCTATGACGAAGACGGCCAGTTCGCCAAGCGCTGCAATATGTCCATGGTGTCGTTGGAGAAAGTGCTGCCCTCGGGCGAACAGCAAGGCCTGGGCGTGGCCGACCAATGGCACAACGGCCAGACCGATGAAGCCCAGCTCAAGAAGCTGCTGGAAGACCACAACCGCTGGACCGGCAGCAAGCGCGCCCGCGATCTGCTGGACAACTGGACCGAAGCGCGTGGCAAGTTCGTCAAGGTGTTCCCGCTGGAGTACCAGCGCGCCCTGGGCGAAATGCATGCACGAAAAGTGGCTCTAGCGCAAACAGAACAAGCGCAGGCAGCTACTAAAAATGTAGCAGTTGAAGCCAAGTAAAGAATAGGAACGAATCATGGGTAAAGTCACAGGCTTCATGGAATACGGGCGGCTCGAAGAGGGCTACAAGCCCGCCGCTGAGCGCGTCAAGCACTACAAAGAATTCGTCGTCGGTCTCGACGAATCGCAGGCCAAGGTCCAGGGCGCGCGCTGCATGGACTGCGGCATTCCGTTCTGCAACAACGGTTGCCCGGTCAACAACATCATTCCGGACTTCAACGATCTGGTGTACCGCGGCGACTGGAAGAACGCCATCGAGGTGCTGCACAGCACCAACAACTTCCCCGAGTTCACTGGCCGCATCTGCCCCGCACCCTGCGAGGCGGCCTGCACCCTGAACGTGAACGACCTGCCGGTGGGCATCAAGTCCATCGAGCACGCCATCATCAACCGCGCCTGGGACGAGGGCTGGGTCCAGCCCCGCGTGGCCCCGCACAAGACCGGCAAAAAAGTGGCCGTAGTCGGCTCCGGCCCCGCAGGCCTGGCGGCGGCACAGCAACTGGCCCGCGTGGGCCATGACGTGACGCTGTTCGAAAAGAACGACCGCGTCGGCGGCCTGCTGCGCTACGGCATTCCCGACTTCAAGATGGAAAAGAGCCATATCGACCGCCGTGTCGAACAGATGCAGGCCGAAGGCGTGACCTTCCGCACCGGCGTGATGGTCGGCGCGGCCAAAGACCCGCTGGGCAAGGGCTCCAAGGTCACCAACTGGGCCAAGGAAACCATCACCCCCGAGCAGCTGCAAAAAGACTTTGACGCGGTAGTCCTTACCGGCGGTGCCGAGCAGTCGCGCGACCTGCCCGTGCCCGGCCGCGAGCTGGACGGCATCCATTTCGCGATGGAATTCCTGCCCCAGCAAAACAAGGTCAACGCAGGCGACAAGGTCAAGGCGCAACTGCGTGCCGATGGCAAGAGCGTCATCGTGATTGGCGGCGGCGACACCGGCAGCGACTGCGTAGGCACCAGCAACCGCCACGGCGCGGTCAGCGTGACCCAGTTCGAGGTCATGCCCCAGCCTCCCGAAGAAGAAAACCGCCCCATGACCTGGCCCTACTGGCCGATCAAGCTGCGCACCAGCTCCAGCCACGTCGAAGGTTGCGAGCGCGAGTTCGCCATCTCCACCAAGGAGTTCATCGGCGAAAAAGGCAAGGTCACCGGCCTGAAGACCGTGCGCGTCGAGTTCAAGGACGGCAAGCTGGTGGAAATCCCCGGCACCGAAGTCGTGATGCAGGCCGACCTGGTGCTGCTGGCCATGGGCTTCGTCAGCCCCGTGGCCAACATCCTGGATGCCTTCGGTATCGACAAGGATGCGCGTGGCAATGCCAAGGCGCACACCGAGTTCAGTGGCGGCTATGCCACCAACGTGCCCAAAGTGTTTGCAGCAGGCGACATCCGCCGCGGTCAATCGTTAGTCGTCTGGGCCATCCGCGAAGGCCGCCAGGCTGCGCGGGCGGTGGACGAGTTCCTCATGGGTTTCAGCGACTTGCCTAGATAGAGCTCACCCCCAGGCTACGCACTTCGTGTCTCCGCCAACCCCCCTCGTATCGTCTTGAAAAGCCGATACGACACGCAGGGGGGCAACACCAGTGGCCTGGCAAAGCCAGTTCCACGGTGTTTCTGGAAGGGGTGTCTGTGCCTTGGGTTATGTGCTTTTTAAGGGGTTTGCGCTTATTCCATAGGCGTAAGCAGCTCCTGAATGCATAGCGTGGAGTGGAAACTCTAATACATACATCCAGGTATGTATGTATTTTGCGACACTGCCAGGCCGACTATGGGGACTATCCTTTATCATGCAAAAGCCGGAAACGTTCCGGCTTTTGCTTTTTTATGACGCCCTCCGCCCCTTTGCCCACCGACAACCTCGTCGACATCCGCAACCTCACCTTCGGGTACGGAGATCGACCGGTGCTGGACGGCATTACGCTGAGCATTCCGCGTGGCAAGGTCACTGCCTTGATGGGGGCTTCGGGCGGCGGCAAGACCACGGTGCTGCGCCTGATCGGCGGGCAGATCAAGGCCCAAAAGGGCGAGCTGCTGCTGGACGGCCAGAACGTCGCCCAGTTCGACCAGGCTGGTTGGTACGCTGCGCGCCGCCGCATGGGCATGCTGTTCCAGTTTGGGGCCTTGTTCACCGACATCAGCGTGTTCGACAACGTGGCGTTTCCGCTGCGCGAGCACACCGATTTGTCCGAGGCGCTGGTGCGCGACATTGTGCTGATGAAGCTGGGCGCGGTGGGTCTGCGCGGCGCGCGCGACCTGATGCCCAGCGAGGTGTCGGGCGGCATGGCCCGGCGCGTGGCCCTAGCCCGCGCCATGGCGCTGGACCCCGAGCTGCTGATGTACGACGAACCTTTCGCCGGGCTGGACCCGATCTCGCTGGGCACGGCGGCCCGGCTGATCCGCGACCTGAACGACACCATGGGCCTGACCAGCATCATCGTCTCGCACGACCTGGACGAAACTTTTCATATCGCCGACAAGGTGGTGATCCTGGCCAATGGCAAGATCGTGGCCCAGGGCACGCCGGACGAAGTGCGCGGCAGCACCGACCCGCTGGTGCACCAGTTCATCCACGCGCTGCCCGATGGCCCGGTGCGCTTCCATTACCCCGGTCCCACGGTGGAGCAGGACTTTGGCGCGGGCCTGCAAGCGCCCAAAGGCGGTGCCACATGAGCTGGTACAAACCATCTGACGTAGGCTTTGCGCTGCGCAGCAAGCTGGCCGACATCGGTAACGCCACGCGCCTGTTTGTGCGCCTGGTGGCCTTGCTGGGGCCGACGCTCAAGCGCTTTGGCCTGGTGCGCGACCAGATCCACTTTTTGGGCAACTATTCGCTGGCGCTGATCAGCGTGTCGGGCCTGTTCGTCGGCTTTGTGCTGGGCTTGCAGGGCTATTACACCTTGCAGCGCTACGGCTCCAGCGAGGCTCTGGGCCTGCTGGTGGCCCTGAGCCTGGTGCGCGAGCTGGGCCCGGTGGTCACGGCCCTGCTGTTTGCCGGGCGCGCGGGCACCTCGCTCACGGCGGGTATTGGTTTGATGAAGGCGGGCGAGCAGCTCAGCGCCATGGAACTCATGGCCGTGGACCCGGTGCGGCGCATTCTGGCCCCGCGCTTTTGGGCCGGGGTCATCACCATGCCCTTGCTGGCAGCGCTGTTCAGCGCGGTGGGCATCCTGGGCGGCTGGGTGGTCGGTGTGCTGATGATCGGCGTGGATTCCGGTGCGTTCTGGAGCCAGATGCAGGGCGGCGTGGACGTGTGGCGCGACGTGGGCAACGGGGTCATCAAAAGTATCGTGTTTGGTTTTACGGTGAGCTTTGTAGCCCTGCTGCAAGGCTATGAGGCCCAGCCCACGCCCGAAGGCGTGTCGCGGGCGACGACGCGCACGGTGGTGGCGGCCTCGCTGGCGGTGCTGGCGCTGGACTTTTTGCTCACGGCCACCATGTTCACAATCTGAGGTACGGTTTATGCAACGCTCTAAAAACGATGTCTGGGTGGGTTTGTTTGTGCTGCTGGGGGCGGCGGCGCTGCTGTTTCTGGCACTGCAGTCGGCCAATCTGCTGACGCTGAGTTTCCAGACCGGCTACACCGTGTCGGCCAAGTTTGACAACATCGGCGGGCTCAAGCCCAAGGCTGCTGTCAAAAGCGCCGGGGTGGTGGTGGGCCGGGTGGACAGCATCACTTTTGATGACAAAAGCTTCCAGGCCCGGGTGTCTCTGGCGATGGATCCACGCTACGCTTTCCCCAAAGACAGTTCGCTGAAGATTCTGACCAGCGGCCTGCTGGGTGAGCAGTACATCGGTATCGAAGCCGGTGCCGACGCAAAGAACCTGGTGGCGGGCGACACGATTGCCGCCACACAGTCGGCGGTGGTGCTGGAGAACTTGATCAGCCAGTTTTTGTACAGCAAGGCTGCCGACGGCCCCGCCGCGAAATGACCTTGAAAAGGTTTGACATGATTACTACTAAAAATATAGCTTCTACTGCCCGTGTTGCCTGCGTTGCGGGCGTTTTTTCCTTGATTTCTGCCTGCGCTACCGGCCCCCAGGCCAACCCGCGCGACCCGCTGGAACCCTTGAACCGCAAGGTGGCCGGGTTTAACGACGTGGTGGACAAAGCCGTGGTTAAGCCCGTGGCCAAGGCCTACATCTATGCGGTGCCTTCGCTGGCACGCCAGGGCGTGACAAACTTCTTCTCCAACCTGGGCGAGGTCTGGAACACCGCCAACAACGCCATGCAATTCAAAGGCCGCTATGCCGTGGAGAGCTGGATGCGCTTCAGCATCAACTCGGTGTTTGGCGTGGGCGGTCTGTTCGATCTGGCTACCGACATGGGCCTGGAGCGGCACCGGGAAGACTTTGGCCAAACCCTGGGCTGGTGGGGCGTGCCGGCGGGTCCGTACCTGGTGATTCCGCTGCTGGGGCCGTCCACAGTGCGCGACATTTCGGCCTACTCTGTCAACGCCTACGGTAACCCGCTGAAGGTGTTTCCCGAAGCCGGCACCCGCGATCGCCTGGCCGGCTTGAACCTGGTGGACACCCGCGCCAACCTGCTGCGCGCCACCGAGTCGCTGGAAGAGGCTGCGCTCGACAAGTATTCCTTCACCCGCGACTTCTACTTGCAAGTGCGCGACAACGAGGTGTATGACGGCAACCCGCCCGAGCCGGATGCCCCCAAGTAAGCCCTCTGCGTCAACCGCACGGGGCAGATTTTCATTAAGGTACAGCGGATGTTCCGCACGAAGAAAGTTGGTATGAAACGTCGAATGTTGGGCCGTTGGGCCGTGGGTGTGGTGTTTGCGGTCTCTACCGCTATGGGTGCCATGGCCGCCGACGAAGCGCCCGACGCGCTGGTCAAGCGCATCTCCACCGATGTGCTCACCACCATCAAGGCCGACAAAACCCTGCAGCAAGGCAACGTGGCCAAGGTCATGGTCCTGGTGGATGCCAAGATCATGCCCAACGTGGACTTTGCGCGCATGACCTCCGCCGCCGTCGGCCCCGGCTGGCGCCAGGCCACGCCTGAGCAGCAGAAGAAGCTGCAGGACGAGTTCAAAACCCTGCTGGTGCGCACCTACTCCGGCGCGCTGGCCCAGGTCAGCGACCAAGAGGTCAGCATGAAACCCTTTCGCGCCAGCCCGGACGACAAGGAAGTGCTGGTGCGCTCCGAAGTCAAAGGCGGTGGCGACCCCATCCAGCTCGACTACCGGCTGGTCAAAACCCCGGGCGAGGGCGCGGGCTGGAAGATCTACAACCTGAACGTACTGGGCGTGTGGCTGGTGGAAACCTACCGTAGCCAGTTCGCCAGCGAGATCAACGCCAAGGGCGTGGACGGCCTGATCGCCAGCCTGGCCGCGCGCAACCAGGCCAACGCCAAAAAGAACTGACATGCTGGTGCTGCCCGCGGAAGTCACCCACGCCCAGGCCACGGCCTCGCTGCGCATGCTGTTGCAGGGCCTGCGCTCCCAAACTGGCGCTGCGGTAGTGGTGGACGCCACCGCGCTGACCCGCTTCGACTCTTCCGCCCTGGCCGTGCTGCTGGAATGCCGCCGCGAAAGCTTCAGCCAGGGCCGCTCGTTTGCGGTGCGCGGCTTGCCCGCGCGGCTGGCAGCGCTGGCGGGCTTGTACGGCGTGGCGGAGTTGCTGCCTTCCGCCTGAGCTGGGCCAACCCCTGGGTTTTTACTTGCTTGGCGGGTGCTAAGCTGGCGGGCACTTCCATTCGTCCAGGAGTCCCCCATGCCCGGCTTGTTGCCCCATGTAGACCCAGAAGGTCTGCTCGAATACTCTGTGGTCTATACCGACCGTGCCTTGAACCACATGTCGCAGTCCTTCCAGGGCGTGATGCGCGATATTTCCGGTGTGCTCAAGCAGGTCTACCACGCGCAGTCGGCCATCGTGGTGCCCGGCAGCGGCACGTTCGGCATGGAGGCGGTGGCGCGGCAGTTTGCCACCGCACAGCACGTGCTGGTGATCCGCAACGGCTGGTTCAGCTACCGCTGGACGCAGATTTTTGACATGGGCCAGATCCCCCGGTCCAGCACCGTCCTGAAAGCGCGCCGCCAGGGCGCAGGCCCGCAAGCCCCGTTTGCCCCCGCACCCATTGACGAGGTGGTGGCCACCATCCTGGCCGAAAAACCCGCCGTGGTGTTTGCCCCGCATGTGGAAACCGCCAGCGGCATGATCCTGCCCGATGCCTATTTGCGTGCCGTGGCCGACGCGGTGCACAGCGTGGGCGGCCTGCTGGTGCTGGACTGCATTGCCTCGGGTGCCATCTGGGTGGACATGCAGTCCACCGGCGTGGACGTGTTGGTCAGCGCGCCGCAAAAGGGCTGGAGCGGCTCGCCCTGCTGCGCTTTGGTGGTGCTGAGCGCCTTGGCACGCGCGCGCATTGAATCCACCACCAGCAGCAGCTTTGCCTGCGACCTGAAGAAGTGGCTGCAAGTGATGGAGGCCTATGAAAACGGCGGCCATGCCTACCACGCCACCCTGCCTACCGATGCCCTGGCCCGCCTGCGCGACGTGATGCGCGAAGCCCAGGTCTACGGGTTTGACACATTGCGCGCCGAGCAGCAGGCGCTGGGCGATGCCGTGCGTGCGCTGCTGGTGCGCAAGGGCATGGCCAGCGTGGCAGCAAAGGGCTTTCAGGCACCCGGTGTGGTGGTGAGCTACACCACCGACCCCGAGATCCAGTCGGCCAAGAAGTTCATCGGCCAGGGCCTGCAAACCGCTGCCGGGGTGCCGCTGCAGTGCGACGAGGGGGCGGACTTCCAGAGCTTTCGCATCGGCCTGTTCGGATTGGAGAAGTTGCACAACGTGGCGCGCACGGTGCAGCATCTGGAGCGGGCTTTGGATCAAATCTCGCCCTAATGCCCACACCCGGCGGCGTGGGGCCCCACCCGTTAAAATCACTGCCCCATGCCCGCCATCTCCTTCCAGCAGGTCTCCAAGACCTACCCCAGCCCCCGTGGCTCCCAAAAACCCCCACTTACCGCCCTCGACAGCGTCAGCTTCGACATCGCGCAGGGGGAGTTCTTTGGTCTGCTCGGCCCCAACGGTGCGGGTAAAACCACGCTGATCAGCATTCTGGCGGGCTTGAACCGCGCCACCGGTGGCAAGGTGCTGGTGCACGGCCATGACGTGGCCAAAGACTTCGCCCAGGCCCGCCGCCAATTGGGGGTGGTGCCGCAGGAACTGGTGTTCGACCCGTTTTTCAACGTCCGCGAGGCGCTGCGCATCCAGTCGGGCTACTTCGGCGTGAAGAACAACGATGCCTGGATCGACGAGCTGCTGGAAAGCCTGGGCCTGGCTGACAAGGCCACGTCCAATATGCGCCAGCTCTCGGGCGGCATGAAGCGCCGCGTGCTGGTGGCTCAGGCCCTGGTGCACAAGCCGCCGGTCATCGTGCTGGACGAGCCCACCGCCGGGGTCGATGTGGAGCTGCGCCAGACCCTGTGGCAGTTCATCGCCAAGCTCAACAAACAAGGCCACACGGTGCTGCTCACCACCCACTACCTGGAAGAGGCCGAAGCCCTGTGCTCGCGCATCGCCATGCTCAAACAAGGCAGCATCGTTGCCCTGGACCACACCAGCGCGCTGCTGAAAAATGCCTCCAGCAATGTGCTGCGCTTCAAAGTCGATAGCGAACTCCCCAGTGTGCTAGCGGAGCAGGCACGTATTACAGGCCGCATCGTGCAGTTTCCCGCGCACAACGCCGCCGAGATCGAGCGCTACCTGGCGGCAGTGCGCGAAGCTGGTTTGACGGCGGAGGATGTGGAGATCCGCAAGGCCGATCTGGAAGATGTGTTCCTCGATGTAATGACCAACGGCTATGTGGCCAGCGAGGTGGCAGCATGATGGGCTGGCAAACCCTGCTCTACAAAGAATCGCTGCGCTTCTGGAAGGTCGGCTTCCAGACCGTGGGCGCGCCAGTGCTCACCGCGGTGCTGTACCTGCTGATCTTCGGCCACGTGCTCGAAGGCAAGGCCGTGGTGTACGGCACGATCAATTACACCGCCTTTCTGGTGCCCGGCCTGGTGATGATGAGCGTGCTGCAAAACGCGTTTGCCAACAGCTCCTCGTCCCTGATCCAGAGCAAGATCATGGGCAGCCTGGTGTTTGTGCTGCTCTCGCCGCTGTCGCACTGGGACTGGTTCTGGGCCTACGTGGGCTCGGCCATCGCGCGCGGCCTGCTGGTGGGCGTGGGCGTGTTTGCCGTGACCGCCATCTTCACCGGTGCGAGTTTTGAGGCCCCGCTGTGGATCATCGTGTTTGCGGTGCTGGGCGCGGCGCTGATGGGCACGCTGGGCATCATCGCCGGGCTGTGGGCCGAAAAATTCGACCAAATGGCGGCGTTCCAGAACTTCGTGATCATGCCCATGACCTTCTTGAGCGGCGTGTTCTATTCCATCCATTCCCTGCCGCCTTTCTGGCAAACCGTAAGCCACCTGAACCCGTTTTTCTACATGATCGACGGCTTCCGCTACGGCTTCTTTGGCGTAAGCGACGTGTCGCCCTGGCTCAGCCTGGGCATCGTGGGCGCGGCCCTCTTGGTGGTGAGTGCCATCACCGTGAACCTGCTGCGCATCGGCTACAAAATCCGTGGATAACACACATGACTGCTGAAGAACTCCAAACCATCATCCAATCGCACCTGCCTTGCGAGCACATCGCCCTGGAAGGTGATGGCCGCCACTGGTACGCCACCATCGTCTCGGCCGAGTTCGAAGGCCGCCGCCCCATCCAGCGCCACCAGCGGGTCTATGCCACGCTGGGTGCCAAGATGCACACCGACGAGGTGCATGCGCTTTCGATGAAGACCTACACCCCGGCCGAATGGGCAGCACTACCCCAGTAGTGCTTTCACTTTCTTGCCTCAATAATTTTTAGAGCCTCTCCCATGGACAAACTCCTCATTCGCGGTGGCCGCACCTTGCAAGGCCAGGTCCGCATCTCCGGTGCCAAAAACGCCGCCCTGCCTGAACTCTGCGCTGCGCTGCTGACGGCCGAGCCGGTCACTCTCACCAACGTGCCACGCCTGCAAGACGTGTTCACCATGCTCACGCTGATCCGCAACATGGGCGTGGGGGCTGAGCGCACGGAGGACGGAACCGTCACCATCAACGCCCGCGATTTGTCGTCGCCCGAAGCCCCGTACGAGCTGGTCAAGACCATGCGCGCCTCGGTGCTGGCCCTGGGCCCGCTGCTGGCCCGCTTTGGCGAGGCCACGGTGTCGCTGCCCGGCGGCTGCGCGATTGGCTCGCGCCCGGTAGACCAGCACATCCTCGGCATGCAGGCCATGGGTGCCGAGATCGTGGTCGAACACGGCTACATGATTGCCAAGCTCCCTGCAGGCCGCACCCGCCTCAAGGGCTGCCACATCACCACCGACATGGTCACCGTGACCGGCACCGAGAACTTCCTCATGGCCGCCACCCTGGCCGAGGGCGAAACCATTCTGGAAAACGCCGCGCAAGAGCCGGAAATCAGCGACCTGGCCGAAATGCTGATCAAGATGGGGGCGAAGATCGAAGGCCACGGCACCCACCGCATCCGCATCCAGGGCGTGGAGTCGCTGCACGGCTGCACCCACCAGGTGGTGGCCGACCGGATTGAGACCGGCACCTTCCTGTGCGCCGTGGCTGCTACCGGTGGCGACGTGCTGCTGCAGCATGGCCGCGCCGACCACCTGGACGCGGTGATCGACAAGCTGCGCACCGCAGGCGTGACCGTGACCCCCGAGGCCGACGGCATCCGCGTGCAGTCTGCGGGCCCGGCCCACACGCACCTGAAGGCGCAGAGCTTTCGCACCACCGAATACCCCGGTTTCCCCACCGACATGCAGGCCCAGTTCATGACCCTGAACTGCGTGGCCCAGGGTGCCAGCAAGGTGACCGAGACGATTTTCGAGAACCGCTTCATGCACGTCAACGAGCTGGTGCGCCTGGGCGCGCACATCCAGATCGACGGCAAGGTGGCGGTGATCGAAGGCATTGCCAAACTCTCGGGTGCCACCGTGATGGCCACCGACCTGCGTGCCTCGGCCAGCCTGGTGATTGCCGGGTTGGTAGCAGAAGGCGAAACCGTGGTGGACCGCATCTACCACCTGGACCGTGGCTACGACCAGATGGAAGCCAAGCTGCGCGGCATCGGTGCCGACATCGAGCGGGTCAAGAAATGATTACCCTTGCCCTCTCCAAAGGCCGCATCTTTGACGACACGCTGCCGCTGTTGCGCTCTGCCGGTATCGAGGTGCTGGACGACCCCGAAAAGTCCCGCAAGCTGATCCTGGACACCAACCAGCCGGGCGTGCGCGTGCTCATCGTGCGCGCCTCCGACGTGCCCACCTACGTGGAAAACGGCGGTGCCGACCTGGGCATCACCGGCAAAGACACGCTGATCGAACACGGCGGCCAGGGCCTGTACCAGCCGCTGGACCTGCAAATCGCTCAATGCCGCATCAGCGTGGCGGTGCGCAACGACTTCGACTACGAGCGCGCCGTCAAGCAGGGTTCGCGCCTGCGCGTGGCCACCAAATACGTGGCCATCGCCCGCGAATTCTTTGCCGCCAAGGGCGTGCACGTGGATCTGATCAAGCTTTACGGCAGCATGGAACTGGCCCCGCTGACCGGCCTGGCCGATGCCATCGTCGATTTGGTGTCCACCGGCAACACGCTGCGGGCCAACCATCTGGTCGAGGTGGAACGCATCATGGACATCAGCTCGCGCCTGGTGGTGAACCAGGCCGCGCTCAAGCTCAAGCAAGCCCCCATCCGCGCCATGATCGATGCCTTCGCAGCGGCAGTCGCAGAGCGCGCAAAACCCTGAATACTATGAATTTCGTAGCTACTCCCGTCCGTCTTTCCAGCGCTAGCAGCACTTTTGAGGCTGAATTCAAAGCCCGCCTGCACTGGTCGGCCGAAGCAGATACGGCGATTGAAACCACCGTGGCCAACATCCTGGCCGACGTGCAACTGCGCGGCGACGTGGCGGTGCTGGAGTACACCAACCGCTTCGATGGCCTGCAAGCCAACACCCTGGCCGAGCTGGAGCTGACCCAGGCCGAGCTCAAAGCCGCCTTCGATGCCATCCCTGCCGCCCAGCGCGAAGCCCTGCAAGCGGCAGCCGCCCGCGTGCGCAGCTACCACGAGGCGCAGAAAAAGGCCTCGGGCGAGAGCTGGAGCTACCGCGATGCCGACGGCACCCTGCTGGGCCAAAAAGTCACGCCGCTGGACCGCGTGGGCATCTACGTGCCTGGCGGCAAGGCGGCCTACCCATCCAGCGTGCTGATGAACGCCATTCCTGCCCACGTGGCGGGCGTGGGCGAAATCATCATGGTGGTGCCCACCCCGCGTGGCGAGAAAAACGCCCTGGTGCTGGCCGCCGCCTATGTGGCCGGGGTCACCCGCGCCTACACCATCGGCGGCGCGCAGGCCGTGGCCGCGCTGGCCTATGGCACGGCCACCATCCCCAACGTGCACAAGATCACCGGCCCCGGCAACGCCTACGTGGCAGCGGCCAAGCGCCGCGTGTTTGGCACCGTGGGCATCGACATGATTGCCGGGCCCAGCGAGATTCTGGTGCTGGCCGACGGCACCACCCCGCCCGACTGGGTGGCGATGGACCTGTTCAGCCAGGCCGAGCACGACGAGCTGGCGCAAAGCATTCTGCTGTGCCCCGATGCAGCCTATATCGACCAGGTGCAGGCCAGCATCGACCGCCTGCTCAATGAAATGCCCCGCGCCGAGATCATCGCCAAGTCGCTCACCGGCCGTGGCGCGCTGATCCACACGCGCAGCATGGAAGAAGCCTGCGAGATCAGCAACCGCATCGCTCCCGAGCACTTGGAGGTCAGCAGTACCGACCCGCACCGCTGGGAGCCGCTGCTGCGCCACGCCGGAGCCATCTTTCTGGGGGCCTACACCAGCGAGAGCCTGGGCGACTACTGCGCCGGACCCAACCACGTGCTGCCCACCAGCGGCACGGCCCGCTTCTCCAGCCCGCTGGGGGTCTACGACTTCCAGAAGCGCAGCAGCCTGATCGAAGTCAGCCAGGCCGGTGCCCAGGAACTGGGCCGCATCGCCGCCGAGCTGGCCTACGGCGAAGGCCTGCAGGCCCATGCGCGGGCGGCTGAAATGCGTTTAGACAAAAAATAGGCCTTTTTTCAGGCATAAAAAGAGCTGCTAGCGCCCATTCCATCGGCGGTAGCAGCTCTTTTTTTTGATGTTAAAAACAGTAGCGCCTCTTAACCCGGCATCTTGAACTCCGGCGCATGCGCCTGCAGCCACTGCTCCAGCATCATCAAAATCCACACCATCTCACCAAAGTAGCCGGGGTGTTCCTGCAGCCGCTCGGTCAGCAGGCTGCGGATGAACTCGGGGCGCACGATGTTGCGGGTGGCCAGGCTGTTGAGCGAGTCGGTGGCGACTGCTCTGAGGCCGTCGTGGCGGGTGGCCCACACGCCGAAGGGCAGGCCGAAGCCCTGTTTCTTCTTGGTCAAAATTTCGTCGGGCAGGAAGCCACGCAGGGCTTCCTTGAAGAACCAGCGCAGCTTCAGGCCCTTGAGCTTGTACTCCAGCGGCAGCTTGAGCGAGAAGTCCAGCAGCGCCTCGTTGAGCATGGGAAAGCCCACGTGCAGGCCCGCCAGCCGGGTGGTGCCGCAGACCTTGGGCAGGTCGCTTTCGGCCAGGGTGTAGCGCCAGTCGAAGGCCAGCATGCGGTTGAGCTGGCTGCCGGTGGTGGGCAGGTTCCAGATGCCGCGCTGCTGCTCGGCCGGGCCCTGGATGTTGACCTGGGCCAGAAACGCCGGGGTCAGCACGTCGTTCACACCCAGGCGCAGCAGCAGGTTGTACATCTGCAGGCGGTCGGGCAGCGGCACCTTGGCCTGCTCCACATAGCTGGAGGCCTTGCTCAGCAGGGAGATGCTGCTCTCGGCGGTCTTGGCCAGCACCGGCTCCATCAGGCCGCTGCGGATGCCGCTGGGCAGCATGTCGTACCAGCCAAACACGCGCTGCTTGGCGTAGCGGCTGTTGCCGCCAAAGAGCTCGTCACCGCCGTCTCCGGCCAGGATTTTGGTCACGCCGTCGTCCTTGGCCTTGCGGGCGCAGTAGTACGAGGGCAGGGCGGACGAGTTGCCAAACGGCTGGTCGTAGGAGCGGGCCACGTCGGCAATGCTGCGCACCAGGTCGTCGGGGGTGACGTAGTACTCGTGGTGCTCGGTGTTGAAGTGGCGCGAGGCCAACCGGGCGTATTCCATCTCGTCGTAGCCCTCGGCATCGAAACCGATGGAGTAGGTGGCGGCTTTCTGGCCCTGCTTGCCGCCGATTTCGCTGAGCATGCCGGCCACGGTGGAGCTGTCGGTGCCGCCGCTCAAAAAGCAGGCAGCTGTGCCGCCGTCGAGCTGGGCGTTGACGGCGGTGCGCACCAGGCCGCGGAACTCTTCGCGCAGGCTGCTGAACGAGGCGCTGCGCGGCTCGATAAAGGTGGGCACCCAGTAGGGCGCGACGGTCAGTTTGCCCTGCTCAAACAGCGCGTAGTGGCCCGGCGGCAGGCGGAACACGCCTTTGAAAATGGTGCGCGGCGAGGGGATGGCGTGGAAGTACAGGTAGTCGAAGATGGCCTGCGGGTCGATGTCGGCACCGTCGGCCAATGCGTCGGCACGGCCCGCGAAGCGGATCTGCCCGTCCACCACCCGGTAGCACAGGCTGCGGATGGCAAAGCGGTCCACCGCCAAAAACGTGCGGCCCGAGGGCTCTTGCAGCCCCACCGCAAAGTCGCCCGTGGCCTGTAGCGCAGCACTGCTGGCATCGGCCGCGCAGGCGGCTTGCCAGGCGGCCAGCGGGCCGTCGGTGCTCGCGATGGCGGCCAGGCGGGCATCGGTAAAGCGGGGGCTGCCAAGTACCAGGGATGCCAGGGAGGGGGTGTGTGAGGACATAGTGGAGGCGTAGAAAGCAAAAATATCAGGGCTGGCGCGCCAGCAGGCGCTGCATCGCCCCGGGATTATGCGGGGCATTGCCCAGGGGGATGCTTTTGGCTGTGTGGCTGTATTCACGCCGCACTTGCAGTCCATGGTCCAGGGCGATGGCTTGGCCCCGCAGCGGTGAGCCCGCCCGCAGCCGGTAGTCGCCGCCGGGCGCAAAGCTGCTGCGGTCGGTGTGGAAGTTGTTGCGAAAGTCGTCCGGCGCGGTGGCCTGTAGCGGCGCGGTGCCGACCAGCAGGTTGTTCACGGCCAGCACCGCGTCGGCTCCGGGTTTGACCTTCAGCCAGATGCCGCCGCTGGGCAGGTCGTCCACCAGGGTGTTGTAGGCCAGGCTGATCTGGTTGACGGGCCAGGTGTAGCCCTCGGCCCCAAAGGAGATGAGCGCCGGGTTTTCGGTCAACGGACCCTGCTGGATGGTGTTGCCTAGCACTGTCGCCACGCCGCCGTTGGGAAACTCCAGCTCGTAGCTGGCGCTGCCGCCGTCGTCGGTCAGGCGGTTGTACAGAATCTGGCTGATGGCCGCACGGCTTTTCAGCAGGTGGCCGGTGCGGGCGTGGTGCAGGTAACTGCCGGTAACAGTTGCACGGGCAATCTGGCCGATGTAGAGGTTGTGGTTGTGCCCGTCGGGGCGCATGTTGTAGGCGAATTCGCTGTTCTCCACCTCCAGCACGGCTTGGGGGTGGTTGCTGGTGAGCAGGCCCATTTCGTTGTGGGTGAAGCTGCAGTTGCGCACCACCAGCCAGCCGGATTCAAAGCGGATGCCCGCGCCATTGCGGCCCGCCACCTGCGCGCCTTCAAAGTCAAAGCCTTCCACGGTGAACTTTGGCGAACGCACCACCCAGATGGCTTTGTCCTCTGCCGCCATGCCGTTGGCCTGCAGGCGCACCCGCCCGCCCACGGCGCGCAGCGTCAGGTTGGGCTGGGTCCACACCGCCACGTCGCCCACGTACTCGCCCGCATCTACTTCGATGGTGGTGCCTGCGCCTGCCAGACGGGCAGCAGCAGCTATAGTTTTAATAACTCGCTGCGGGCCGACCTGCAGGGTGTTGGCAGCGCCCTGGGCCATGGCCACCCCGCACAGCAGCAGCCACAAGGCTAAAAAACGGGCGTAACGCAGAAGGGGGGTCAGTGTCATAGGTGCAGGCGATTCTGCCGGATGCCGTGTCACGCTTCTCCCCGTATGATCTCGCAGCAGAAATAATCGAAGACTTACGCAGCGCGCCCTGTGTTGCCCGCTGGGCGCGCTGCGTAAGTCGTGTAACCAAGGCCTCCCGTGTGAAAACAGTTTTGATGATCGCCTACCACTTCCCGCCGCTGGCGGGCAGCAGTGGTATCCAGCGGACCTTGCGCTTTGTGCAGCACCTGCCCGCGCTGGGCTGGAAGCCGGTGGTCCTGACCGCCGACCCGCGCGCCTATGAGCGCACCAGCCCCGATTTGATGAACGACGTGCCCGAGGGCACCGTGGTGCGCCGCGCCTTTGCCCTTGACACCGCACGGCACCTGAACATCCAGGGCCGCTACATGGGCTGGATGGCCCGGCCCGACCGCTGGATCAGCTGGCGCTTTGACGCGGTGCGCCAAGGCCTGCAACTCATCAAGGAATTCAAGCCCGATGCGATCTGGTCTACCTACCCGATTGCCACCGCCCACGTGATCGCCCAGCAGTTGCACCAGAAGACGGGTTTGCCCTGGATTGCCGATTTCCGCGACCCGATGGCGCAAGACGGCTACCCCGCCGACCCCATCACCTGGCGCAGCTACCAGCGCATCGAACAAGAAGCGGTGGAGCAGGCCAGCCGCAGCGTCTTCACCACCCCTGGCGCAGCGCAGATGTACCGCGAGCGTTATCCCCAGGCCGCCAGCCGCATCACTGTGCTGGAAAACGGCTATGACGAAGAAAGCTTTGCCCATGCACCTGCCGTGGCGCCCCGCCCGCTGACCGGCGACCAGCCCGTGGTGCTGCTGCACAGCGGCATCGTCTACCCGTCCGAGCGCGACCCGACCCAGCTGTTCCAGGCTTTGCAGCGCCTGAAGGCCAGCGGGGCGTTAACGGCCCGGCAGTTGCAAATTCGCTTTCGCGCCTCGGCCCATGACGACATGCTGACCCAGTTGGCCACCCAGTACGGCGTGCAGGACTTCATCGAACTCAGCCCCGCCGTGTCCTACCGTGAGGCCCTGGCGGAAATGCTGTCGGTGGATGCCTTGCTGGTCATGCAGGCCAGCAACTGCAATGCCCAGATTCCCGCCAAGATTTACGAATACCTGCGCGCAGGCCGCCCTATCCTCGGCCTGACCGATCCGGTGGGCGACACCGCGGGTGTGCTGCGCGGTGCCGGGCTGGAGGCCATGGCGCGCATCGACTCGGCCGACGAGATTGCCGCCCTGTTGCCGCAGTTTGTGGCCGATGTGCGGGCCCAGGCGGTGCGTTTGCCCGACCCCGCGGTCGTCAAGAATGCTTCGCGCCAGGGCCGGTCGCAGGCGTTTGCGGAGCTGCTGGCGGGCTTGTAAATACCAGCGCTACCCGCAATCCGCCCAGCGTGGGGGATGCGTCCAGCCGCAGTTTCGCGCCGTGCGCCTGGGCAATCGCCTGGGCAATCGCCAGGCCCAGCCCGCTGCCGCCTGCTGTGGCTTCGGCGCTGCGGTAGAAACGGTCAAACACCTTTTCCAGATCGGCGGGCGCAATGCCGGGGCCGGAGTCTTCCACGGTCAGCACGGGTGTGCCGTTCTCGCTGGTGATGGCCACGTCCACGCGGCCCTGCTCGGGCGTGTACTTCAGCGCGTTGTCCAGCAGGTTGCGCAGCAGGATGCGCAGCGCGTCGGGGTGGCCTTGCACTTGCACCGTATCGCCGAGGTGCGCACCCAGGTCGATGTGGCGTTCTTGGGCCTGTGGCAGGGCCTCTTCCACACCCAGGCGCACCAGGTCGTGCAGCGCGATGGGCTCGGGCGGCGTGTCGCTGGCCGACTCTTGCCGGGCCAGCACCAGCAGCTGGTTCATCAGGCGCACCGCGCGGTCGATGCCCTGGTGCAGCCGGGCGATGGCGATGCTGCGGGTGGGCGCGTCGGGGGCGCGGTCCAGCGCCTGGGCCTGCAGCTTGAGGGCGGTGAGTGGCGAACGCAGCTCGTGCGCGGCATTGGCCACAAAGGATTTCTGGGCATCGAAGGCGGTGTGCACCCGGCCAAACAGCAGGTTCAGCTCGCGCACCAGCGGCAGCACCTCGTCGGGCAGGTCGGCTTCGGGCAGAGGCGACAGGTCGTCCACCGCGCGGGCGGCCACCTGCTGGCGGGTGCGCTCCAGGGGCTTCAGGGCGCTGCGGATGGCCCACCACAGCGCCATCATCAGCAGCGGCGCCATGGCGGCCATGGGCAGCATGGCGCGCACGGCCAGGGCCCGGGCGCGGGCCTGGCGGGCGCTCAGGTCCTGGGCGATCTGGATGGTTTGCGCTGGGGTCTGGATGGAGTAGACGCGGTAGCGCGTGCCGTTTTGTTCCACGTCCGAAAAGCCCAGCACCGCTTGCGGCGGCAGGCGGTTGATATGCGACTGGAACAACTGCACGCCGTCTGCGCTCCAGATCTGCACCTCGTAGTCGGCATCAAAGGGGGCTTCGGGCGCGCTTTGGCGCAGTGCCCCATTGCGCAGCGCAAAAGCCATTTGCTGCAGGTGGTAGTCGAACATTTCATCGGCCTGCTGCAGCGCACCGCGGTAGGCCGATGCAGCCTGGAACAGCGCGGCCACCAGGATGGCGGTCATCACCGAGCCCAGCAGGCGGCGGCGTATCGAGTTCATGGCCGAGGCATCACGTAGCCCAGGCCGCGCACGTTCTGGATCAGCTCGGCCCCCAGCTTTTTGCGCAGGCCGTGGATGTAGACCTCGACCGCGTTGCTGCTCACGTCGTCTTTCCAGCTGTAGAGCTTTTCTTCCAGTTGCGCCCGCGAGAACACCACGCCGGGGCGGGCCATCAGCGCTTCCAGCACGGCCCATTCGCGTTTTGAGAGGGTGACAGGCTGGCCGTCGCGGGTGGCCTCAAAGGTAGCAGGGTTCAGGCGCAGGCCGTGCACTTCCAGTACCGGGTCGGCTCGGCCAGCGCTGCGCCGGGTCAGGGCGCGGATGCGGGCCAGCAGCTCGTCGATGTCGTAGGGTTTGAGCACGTAGTCGTCGGCCCCGGCATCCAGCCCGGCAATGCGATCGGCCACCGCGTCGCGGGCGGTGACCACCAGCACCGGGGTGCTGTCTTTGCGCTGGCGCAGGGCTTTGAGCACGTCCAGCCCGTCGCGCCGGGGCAGGCCCAGGTCAAGCAGCACCAGGTCGTAGGGCGCGCTGCGCAGGGCGGTGTCGGCCATCACTCCGTCTTTCACCCAGTCCACGGCGAAATGCTCGGCGCGCAGCACGTCGAGCACGGTCTCACCGATCATGGGGTCGTCTTCTACCAGTAACAAGCGCATGCCGTGAGTATGTGTTTTTTTGGCTTAGGCGGAACTTAAGACTATTTCTTGGACCGACTCTTGCGCGCGGGCTTGGCCTCTGCCGGTGTGTGTTTCTGGTTTTCCTGGTCCAGCCACAGCAGCGAGTCCACATGCGACAGAAAACGCTGCAGGTAGTCGGGCGATAGCTGGCGCATCAGCGCCAGGGAGCGCAGCACCAGCATGTGGGGATTCAGCGGACCGGCGTTTTCAGGGCCGCGCACCATGGCCTGGTCCATGTGGTCGATGGCGGCGATTTTGGACCACACCTCGCGGAAACCGCGCACGCTTTTCAGCTCTGGCCGGGGTCCGTGGTGGTGGCTTTGCTGCGTGGTGCGGCGGATGTAGTGGTTCAGTTCGGCCAAAGGCCCAGCGCCGCTGTTTGAAACGGGTCGGCGCAGGCCCTGCGCCTGCCCCAAGCGCTGGCTGTAGTCGGCCAATGCCGTGTCCAGCTTGGCCTGCAAAATCGGCTGTAGCGCGCCCGTTGCCGCGCCCGCGCGGCGCGAAAGCACTTCCAGGTAATGGAAGCGTGTCGGGTCGAGTCGCTGGGCATCGGTGCTGCGCAACGACTGTAGCGACGGCGGCGCTCCCGGCTCGCTCATGGCTTGGCAGACCGGGGCACCGGGGCCATTTCCACGCGCCGGTTCAGTGCGCGGCCCTGCTCGCTGGTGTTGGAGGCCACCGGCTGCTCGGCACCGAATGCCGCCGCAAACACCTTGGACGAGGGCATGCCTTCATCGATCAGCGCACGGGTCACCTTGAGGGCGCGCTGGGCCGACAGCTCCAGGTTGTCGGCAAACCGCTGGTTGCCATCCACGATGGGTTTGTCGTCGGTGAAGCCGCTGACCATCATCATGTCGTCGCGCTCACCCAGGACCAACTGCAACGCCGGTACCAGGCTTTTCAGCAGTTGCTGCCCTTCAGGGCGCAACTGGTCGGAGTTGACCGGGAACAGCACATTGCCGCTGATGCCGATGCGGCCGTTGTTCAGCGTGACCCGGCCTGCCGCCAGCGGAATGGCCAGGGCTTTTTCCAGCGCCATGCGGCGCTGCTCTTCCGCCTGGCGCTTGCCCACCTCGGCCTGCAGGTTGGCCACCAGGTCCATTTGCACCACCAGCACACCCACCAGGATCAGCACAAACGCGCCCAGCAGGCCCGCCATCAGGTCGCCAAACACTGCCCATACCGGCGCGGCCTGCGCGATGCTGTCGTCGTCGATACCGTCCAGGCCATCGGCGCCGGTCATGCCACGCTCTCTTTGGCCAATGCGGCGGATACGGCGGGCTTGCTGCTGCGACTGCTGCCACGACTACGCAGGTCTTCCACCAGGCCTTGCTGTGAGCTGATGCTCAGGTCGATCACCTCGCGGGCCTGCGCCACGTAGTAGGCGAGTTGCTCGTCGCTGCGCGCCACCGACTGGCCGATGCTGCCCTCCATGCGGTGCAGGCTGTCCATCAGCTTCTCGTTGCTGGTGCTGAACAGTTGCACCCCGTGGCCGAAGGCTTCTCCCAGGCTGGCCAGTTCTACCGCGCTGCCCGCCACATGGGCGGCTACATCCGCCGCTTGGCCCGCGTGGGTGCCCAGGGTGTTGGCAAACTGCTGGCCGGCCTGGTCCAGCACCGTGGCGGCCGAGGCCACCAGCGACTCGATTGCCGCCTGCTGCGCGTTGGATGCCTGGTTCAGGTGCTGCAGCAACGTGCTGATTTTCTCCAGCAGGCTGGAGCGTTCTTCAAAAGCCAGGTTGTCGCGCTCACTGAGGCGGGTCATTTCCTGGCGCAGTTGGGTGATCACGCCTGCGGCGGCTTGCGGCACCTCGGCGGCGGTGTGCATCAGCCGGGTCATGGGGGCTTCCAGCGCCGTGCCCAGCGTGGCGAGGTGGCTGGCCAGTGCGGTCTGCAGTGCGTCCAGGCGCTCTACGGCAGCCACTCCACGGCTGGCTTCTTCGGCCCGCAGCGCACCGAGTTCGCTGCGCCACAACGCAGCCAGTTGGTCCATGCGCTCGCCTTGCTGCGCGGCCCAGCGGGCTTCCGTCTCGGTGCGCGACTGCACCAGGGCTTCGGACCGGGCCAGCACCCCGGCCAACCCGTCCATCGTCTGGCCGACCTGCTGGCTGGTACGGTCGGTGATGTCGCTGGCGGCTTGTGCCAGCGACAGGCTGGCGGAGCGCTGGTCGGCCAGTGTTTGGGCACCCACGCGCTGCCATTCGCCCTGCAGCTGGGTGGCCATGGCTTCCAGCGCCTGCGTCCAGCCCTGTAGCCGTTGCTGGTCGGCTGCCACCTGCTGGCTTTGCGATGCGGCGGCGGCCTCGTGCACGGTGGCCAGCAGCGTTGCGGAGCGCTGTTCAAACGTGGTGCTAAAGCTGGCCAGCGTCTGGCCCAGCTGGGCGACCTGGGCTTCGCTGCTGCGCGCATGCTGCTGCAGCGCCGTGGCCCAGCCATCGCCCACGCTGCGCGCCGTGCTGCCGAGCTCAAAGGTCAGGCCGCTGATTTGCGCCTGTGTGGCATCCAGCACGCGCTGGTGCAAGCGGGTGGATTCCTGCGCGATCTCTGCCATGGCGGCCTGTACCACCGGCTGCAGGCTCTCGCCCGCCGCTTTGGCCCCGGCCACCAGGCTGTCTTGCAGCGAGGTGCCTACGGACTGGGCCAGTTGGGTGTAGACCCCGCTGACATCGCGGTGGAAATGCGCCTGTTGCTCCAGCAACTGCGTACTGAGGTGTTCTTGCTGTCCCTGTAGCTGGGTGTTGAGTTGTGCGCTACGGCGCTCCAGCCCGTCCACCATGGCCTGCAGGCGGTCCACCACTTCGGGCAGAGTCTGCGCTTGCACCTGCAGCGCCTTGAAGGCTTCCTGGCGCTGGTGGGCCTGTGACAACGGGCGGAAAACCGTGGCCGCCAAGCTGTCGAGCTGGCGCACCACGTCCAGCCGCTCGCGCCGCCCCAGGGCCGACAACAGGCCCAGCATGGCCGAGGTGGCAACCCCGGCCACCGAGGTGCCAAACGACAGCCCCAACCCCTTGATGGGTGCCGCCAGCGCCGTACGGATGGCTTCCAGGTTGCTAGAGCCTTCGAGGGCAAAAACCGCCCCTTTGAAGGTCACCACCATGCCCAGAAAGGTGCCCAGCATGCCCAGCATCACCAGCAGCCCCACCAGGTACGGCGTGAGCGCCAGGCCGGGCAGGGCGGCCCGTTCACCCTCGATGCGCAGGCGTACCGGATGGCGCAGGGCCGCGGGCACACGTTCCAGCCAGGCGGCCACACCCAAGGCTGTCGGTTCCGCCACATGGGTCAGCGCGGTTGCCAACGCCGTGGTGGCGACCCGGTAGCGCTGGACCTCCCACGCCCCCAGCACATACACCGCGCCAATCGCCACGGTCATGGCCAGGGCCAGCCAGCTCACGCCGACAAAACCCATCCCCACCCAGGCCACGGTCGCCAGACCGATGGCAAAGGCCATTGCAAAAACAATTCTGTTCATTGGTACTTTTTCATTCATCTAGGTTGAGTGCTTCCATCAAGCCCCACACCGGCTCCAGCCGCACGTCCAGCTCGGCCCGCAAAACCGCTTGCAGTTCCTTGTTGAAGCCATGCAGCCAGCCGCCCGGTTGCCGCCACAGGGACGCGTCTTGTGCGGGGGGCTGCGTGTGCAGCTTGCGTAAATGCTCGAACCGCCGCTGCAGCCGCACCGGCACGGTCGCCAGCAGTTTTTGTGCGTGGCCTTCCAGCAGTTGCTCCCACACTGCGTCCAAAGTCGCCAACTGCCGCAGCGCGGGGGAGGCCTGGGCCAGGGTTTGTCGCAGCTGGTGGCGCAAGGAGCCCACCATCAGCTTCATGTTGCGTTGCTGGTCGAGGTAATGCTGGCGGTACGGGGCAAAGTCCACTTCGGCGGCCGGGGGCGGCTCGGGCTGGTTGAGCGGATGGCGGCCACGCCGGGCGCCGGTATCTGCCGCCTCGGGCTTCTCGATGGCGCGCACCAGCGTCTGTTGCACCTGGCGGCACTGCGCCTGCAGTGCGGCAACCTGGTCTGGCGGCATATGCTTTGCACTGGTATCCGCCACCGTACCCACCGATTGGTGCGCCGCGTGCAGCGTGACCGACTCGAACACGCCCACCCACTGGCTCAGTTTTTGCGCAACGTCCTGGCGCGGTACGTCCCCCCCACCCATGACTGCGCCCACGACCGCAGCCTCGGGGTTATCGAGGTCACCAAGCCAGCGGACGAGTGGGGAACTGCTGAAATTCCTGCGCACAGACATTTATCAGGTAATTTAGGCCGCCAGCGCTTATTGCATATGCGCAAGCAGCTATCAATTACGTAGTAAAACTTATGCGACCAGGCGCGCCCGGTGGCGGGCGATCTGTGCCCGCACCTGGGCCCAGGCGGTGCCGCCCAGGATGTTGCGGGCGTTCAGCGAGCCGCGCAGGCTCAGGCATTCGTACACGTCTTGCTCGATCTTGGCGTTGAAGCCTTGCAGCACGTCCAGTGGCAGCTCGGACAGGTCTACGCCCTTGGCAATCGCCGCCTTCACCGCGTGGGCCACCACCTCGTGGGCATCGCGGAAGGGCAGGCCTTTTTTGACCATGTAGTCGGCCAGGTCGGTGGCGGTGGCGTAGCCGCGCAGGGCGGCGCGCTCCATGGCTTCGGGCTTGACGGTGATGCCGCCGACCATTTCGGCAAAGATGCGCAGCGTGTCTTTGAGGGTGTCCACGGTGTCGAACAGCGGCTCCTTGTCTTCCTGGTTGTCCTTGTTGTAGGCCAGGGGCTGGCCCTTCATCAGGGTGATCAGGCCCATCAGGTGGCCGACCACGCGGCCCGTCTTGCCACGCGCCAGCTCGGGCACGTCGGGGTTTTTCTTCTGCGGCATGATGCTGGAGCCGGTGCAAAAGCGGTCGGCAATGTCGATGAAGCCAAAGCTCTGGCTCATCCACAGCACCAGCTCTTCGCTCAGGCGGCTGATGTGCACCATGGCGATGCTGGCGGCGGCGGTGAATTCGATGGCGAAGTCGCGGTCGCTCACGGCATCCAGGCTGTTCTGGCACACGCCCTCCATCCCTAAGGTTTTGGCTACGCGCTCACGGTCCAGCGGGTAGCTGGTGCCGGCCAGGGCGGCACTGCCCAGCGGCAGGCGGTTCACCCGTTTGCGCACGTCCAGCATGCGCTCGGCATCGCGGGCGAACATTTCCACATAGGCCAGCATGTGGTGGCCAAAGCTCACCGGCTGGGCCACCTGCAGGTGGGTGAAGCCGGGCATCACCACTTCCACGTTTTTGTCGGCAATGGCCACCAGGGCCAGTTGCAGGTCGGTCAACAGGCCCTGGATCAAATCCATTTCGCCGCGCAGCCACAGGCGCACGTCGGTGGCGACCTGGTCGTTTCGTGAACGTCCGGTGTGCAGGCGCTTGCCCGCATCGCCCACCAGCTGGGTCAGGCGGGCTTCGATGTTCAGGTGCACGTCTTCCAGGTCCAGCTTCCATTCGAAGTTGCCCGATTCGATGTCGCCACTGATCTGCGCCAGGCCGCGCTGGATGTCGGCATGGTCCTGCGCGGCAATGATGCCCTGCGCGGCCAGCATCTCGGCGTGGGCCAGGCTGCCTGCAATGTCGGCCTGCCACAGGCGCTTGTCAAAAAACACACTGGAGGTGTAGCGCTTGACCAGGTCGCTCATGGGCTCGGAGAACAGCGCCGACCAGGCTTCGGATTTTTTGTCGAGTTGGTTGTGGGAAGACATGCAGGATTACCAGATGGGAAGAGGTGGCGTACCAGCGGGGATCAACTTCCCCATAATCGGCTGGTATGCAAGAACCGCAAATTTTATCGGGCTTCCAGCCACTGGCCTCCGCGCCCGTACCGCCGCCCCGCACGGCGCTGGTGTTCGATGCCTGCCAGGCGGGTGTGATCTTGCGCGCGGTGCTGTTTGTGGAAGTGGCCGTGGCGGTGGCGGCCTTGTTTGGCGCGCAGAGCAGTTGGGACTGGCTGACGCGGCTGGCGCTGTGGACCGGCGGCGCGCTGCCCGCCGTGCTGGTGTGGTTGCTGGCCGCGTGCAGCCTGAAACGCCCGCTGGCGCGCCTGCCGCAGCACGCACAAAACCTGGCCGGCGTGGTGTTGGGTGCGCTGGCCGGGCTGTACGGCTGCGGCATGCTGGCCTTGATTGGCCTGCTCGACCCCGTGCCCTGGCTGGCCAGCGCGGCGGCCGGGGCCTGGCTGTCGGCCCTGGTGGTGGCGGGTTTGGTGCTGCGTGCCCGGGCCCGCACCCCGGCGGCCACCACGGCGCGGCTGGGCGAGCTGCAGGCCCGCATCCGCCCGCATTTCTTGTTCAACACTCTGAACAGCGCCATCGCCCTGGTGCGCGCCGAGCCCGCCAAGGCCGAGGCCTTGCTGGAAGACCTGAGCGACCTGTTCCGCCACGCGCTGGTAGACCAGGGCGAGTCCGTCACGCTGGCCGCCGAAACCACGCTGGCCGAGCGCTACCTGTCCATCGAGCAGGTGCGTTTTGGCGAGCGGCTTCGCATCCACTGGGCGCTGGACCCACGCGCCGCCACGGCCCAGTTGCCACCGTTGCTGCTGCAGCCCCTGGTAGAGAACGCGGTGAAGCACGGCGTGGAGCCCAGTGCCAGCGGGGCAGACTTGCGTATTTCCACCGAGCGCCGGGGTAGCACCGTGGTGATCAAAATCACCAACACCGTCCCTGGCGGCCAAGGCGTGCCCGGCCACGGCCTGGCGCTGGACAACGTGCGCGACCGCCTGAACTTGCTGCACGATATGCAAAGCCAGTTCCAGGCCACGTTCAAAGATGGCGTCTATCTTGTCCGTATCGAGATTCCGGTATGAAGACCTTGCGCGTGTTGATCGTGGACGACGAAGCGCTGGCCCGCTCCCGCCTGCGTACCCTGCTGGGCGACTGCACCGCGCCCTCCGCCGAAGTGGCGGGCGAGGCGGCCAACGCCGAGCAGGCCCTGGCGCTGCTGCAAATCCAGGGTGTCGATGTGGTGCTGCTCGACATCCACATGCCCGGCATGGACGGCGTGCACCTGGCCCAGGTGCTGCGTGGCCAGACCCCGCCGCCCGCCGTGGTGTTCGTCACCGCCCACGCCGGGTATGCGCTACAGGCGTTCGAGGTGGAGGCGGTGGACTACCTGACCAAACCTGTGCGTCTGGAGCGCTTGCAGCAGGCACTACAAAAAATAGAGCGCCTCTCGCCCATGAGTAGGGCGGTAGAGCCCGATTTGGCCGATGATTTCTTGCTGATCCACGACCGGGGCCGCACCGAGCGACTGCCGCTGAGCAGCGTGCTGTACCTGAAAGCCGAGCTGAAGTACATCACCGTGCGCACCGTCACCAAGCACTACATTCTGGACGGCGCGCTGGGCGATCTGGAGCAGCGCCATGCCAGCGTGTTCATCCGCATCCACCGTAACGCGCTGGTGTCCCGCCGGGCCCTGCGGGCGCTGGAAAAGCATTTCGACCCCGAGGAGGGTGAAGGCTGGGCGGTGCGGCTGCAAGGCCTGGACGAGTTGCTGATGGTGTCGCGGCGGCAACTGGCTGCGGTGCGGGAGGCGATGGCGCTGTAATATGCTTGATTGGGAATATTGTGTATTTATGCTGAATTAAGCATTTGTTGTGAAAATGCTGTATTGCGCATAAAATGCAGCATGGCTTACGCAATTCAAACCCCTTCTCAGTTATCCACGCATCTACGGGCGCTTCGCCATGCAAAAGGTTTGAGCCAGGCGGATCTGGGTGGCAAGCTGGGGTTGAGCCAGGCCCGTGTGGCCCGCATCGAAGGCGACCCGCTGTCCATCAGCGTTGAGCAACTGCTGCGGGTTTTTTCCGCCCTCGGTGTGCGCATGGGTCTGGAGGAGCTGCCTTTGGCCGCTGGCGATGCTTCGGTGCCCAAAGCGCACTTTGTCAGCGAAGCACTGCCCCCATCCATAGCTTCCACCCAGGACGGTGACTGGTAATGGCGGCACTCCATCTGTGGATGAATGGCCGCTATGTGGGCGTGTGGTCTACCTCGCGCAACGGGGTGCAGACCTTCCAGTACGACGACCTCTGGACCCGCACCGTCTGGGGGCGGGCGTTGTCCTTGTCGCTGCCGTTTACCGAGGGTAATGGCGAACACCGGGGCGCAGCGGTGGCCCATTACTTCGAGAACCTGCTGCCCGACAGTCTGGACATCCGCAAGCGCCTGGTGTCGCGCTTCAAAACCAAGTCCACCCAGGCCTTTGACCTGCTGGCTGCCATTGGGCGTGACTGCGTGGGGGCGGTGCAAATTCTGCCCGAAGGGGCACAGCCCCAGGACTGGAACCGGGTGGAGTGCGAGCCGCTCACCGAGTCCGATGTCGAACGCATCTTGCGTACCGCAACCACCGATGCACCCCTGGGCCAGCACCAAGACGATGGCGACTTTCGCATCTCCATCGCCGGGGCGCAGGAGAAAACCGCCTTGCTGCGGTTTGGAGGAACGTGGCAACGCCCGCTGGGTGCCACGCCCACCAGCCATATCTTGAAGCTGCCCCTGGGCCTGGTGGGCAATATGCGGGCCGACATGCGCGATTCGGTCGAAAACGAATGGCTGTGTGCGCAGATCGTGGCGGCGCTGGGACTGCGCATTGCCACCACTGAAATGGCCCGGTTTGGCACCCAAAAAGCCTTGGTGGTCGAGCGCTTTGACCGGCGCTGGCAAAACCTGGGAGATGGCAAGCCCCACCGCCCCGGTTTCACCCCGCCCAAAGGGGCCTGGATCGCCCGGCTGCCCCAGGAGGACCTGTGCCAGGCTACCGGCACATCGCCCTTGAAGAAATACGAATCCGACGGCGGCCCCTCAATGCGCAATTGCCTGGACGTGCTGGCGGGCAGCGCGCAGGCGGCGGACGACTGCGCCCATTTCGCGCTGACCCAGCTCGCCTTCTGGCTGTTGGCTGCTACCGATGGGCATGCCAAGAACTTTTCGCTGTCGCACCAAAGGGGCGGCACATTTGGCCTGACCCCGCTGTACGACGTGTTGTCTGCCTGGCCCATCATCGGCGAGGGGCCGAATCTGGTGTCCGAGCACAAAGCCACGCTGGCCATGGCGCTACGGGCCAAAACCAAGCACTACAAGCTGGGTGAAATCCGCGTGCGGCATTGGCAAGCCCTGGCGCAAAGCTGTGGCGCGCCGAATGTGTGGCCGAAGATGCAGGGCCTAGTGCGGCGCGTGGACGCGGCCCTGGCACAGGTGCAAACCCAGTTGCCCGCCGACTTCCCCCCGCGTGTATGGGACGCGGTGCAGGCCGGGGTGCGCCGGCACGCACAGCAGTTTTTGCGCGAAGCCGACACCGTAGCGCGGTAAGCTCCAGCCCATGATGCACCTCGCCCGCCTCCACCACGCCGCCATCATCTGCTCGGACTACGCGCGGTCCAAAGATTTCTATACCCGCATCCTGGGCCTGCGCATCGTCACTGAGAATCTGCGGGTGGAGCGGCAGTCGTACAAGCTGGATCTGGCGCTGCCCGATGGCTCGCAAATCGAGCTGTTTTCGTTCCCCGCCCCGCCGCCGCGCCCGTCCCGGCCCGAGTCTTGCGGGCTGCGGCACTTGGCGTTTGTAGTAGCGGATCTGGATGCCAACATTGCCAGCCTGCAGGCGGATGGCATCATCGTCGAACCTGTGCGGGTCGATGAATTCACAGGCCGACGCTTCACCTTTTTTGCCGACCCCGACGGCCTGCCCCTCGAACTTTACGAAACATGAAGCACACCCCCAGGCTTGCCCACTGCGTGTGGCCTCCAACCCCCTTGCAGGGGGCAATACCAGCAGCCCGGCAAAGCCGGTTCTGCGGTATTCCTGGAATAAACCGTCCTTTTTTTGTGCGCCGTGGATGGCGATTTGTACTTTGGAGTCTTTGAAATTAATGAAAACTGTCTGGATCGTCGATGCCGCCTACATGTACAACTTTGGCCGCTCGCGTCCCAACGGCTTTGACTACCTGAAGCTGAAAAACGAGCTGGTCCGGGCCAATGGCGGCCCGATTTACGAGAGCTACTACCTCAACTCCACCGGCGACCCCAACGCCGAGGCGCAAAACGCCTTCCACACCTGGATCAAGTCCGCGCCGCCCAAGGGCCCGCAGATGCGCGTGCAGCTGTACAAGCTCAAGGAGCAGCACAACCAATGCCCGTCGTGCGGCACGCGGTTTGACCGCACGGTGCAAAAAGGCGTGGACGTGGCGATTGCCACCCTGATGATCAAGCTCGCCGCCCAGGGCATTTACGACCGCGTCATCTTGTCGGCGGGCGACGGCGACTTTGAAGATGCCATCTCCTACCTCAAGTCCGACCTGCGCAAAGAGGTCTGGATCAACGGCGCGCAGGCCACCTTGTCGGCCGACCTGCAGTGCTACGCCGACCGCGTGCTCTGGCTGGACGACATGGGCTCCAGCATCGACAAATAGCGTTTGCTATTGATTTGGTAGCTTCTTGCGCTTATGAAATAAGCGCCTGGGCCCGATTTCATTCAGATTTTTCTTTGATCGACTTGAACCGGTTGCGCAACTCGTGGCGCAGGTTCTTGCGCAGGATGGCCTGCTCGAAGCGGCGTTTTTCTTCGGGGTTGGCCGGCTGCAAGGGAGGCACGGCGGCGGGCTTGCGGTTGTCGTCCACGGCCACCATGGTGAAAAAGCAGCTGTTCACATGGCGCACCGCATGGTCGCGGATGTTTTCGGCCACCACCTTGATGCCCACCTCCATCGACGAGGTGCCTGCATGGTTGATGCTGGCCAGAAAGGTCACCAGCTCGCCCACGTGGATGGGCTGCAAAAACATCACCTGGTCCACGCTCACCGTCACCACGTAGCGCCCGGCGTAGCGGCTGGCGCAGGCGTAGGCCACCTGGTCAAGCAGCTTGAGCACTGCGCCGCCGTGCACGTTGCCGGAGAAGTTGGCCATGTCGGGGGTCATCAAGACCGTCATGCTGAGTTGGTGCAGGGGGAAGTCCATGGGGGGCTTTCTTTTTTAGAGGTCTGAAATCTTAGCCTGCACGCAGGCCCAGGCGACGCGCCAGCCGCACCAAATTCGCCCGGTGCAGGCCCAGTTCGCGCGCCACCGAGGCCCAGTTGCCGTCAAACCGTTGCAGGCTGGCGGCAATACGCTGGCGCTGGTGGTCGTCTACCGAGGTGCGCAAATCGACCGGGACTGCAGTGCTTTCGGGCGGAATCTGCACATGCAACTGTGGTGCCAGGTCAAGGTGTGCCGCCGTCAGGCTGACGATGCGCGCACGGGGCGCTGCGCCTTGCTGGGCTTTGAGGGCGCTGCGGGCGATCAGGTGCTCCAGCTCGCGCACATTGCCGGGCCAAGGGTGGGCCAGCAGGGCTGCCTGGGCATCGGCATCCAGCCGCAGGCTGCCCAGGCCCAGGCGCGAGCGGTTCAGCTCCAGAAAATGCCCGGCCAGTAGCAGCACGTCGTGCCCGCGCTCGCGCAGCGGTGGCACCGGCAGCGGGTAGACGCTGAGGCGGTGGTAGAAATCGGCCCGGTAGCGGGCTGCGCGCACCTCTTGCGCCAGGTCGCGGTTGGTGGCGGCAATCACCCGCACGTCCACCCGGTGCTCGCGGTCCGAGCCCAGGCGTTGCAACTGCCCGCCCTGCAGCACCCGCAGCAGCTTGGCCTGCACCGCCAGCGACAGCTCGCCCACCTCGTCCAAAAACAGCGTGCCGCCGTCGGCCAGCTCGAACTTGCCGCGCCGGTCGGCCACCGCACCCGAGAACGCGCCGCGCACATGGCCAAACAGCTCGCTTTCCACCAGCGACTCGGGCAGAGCCGCGCAGTTCAGGCTGATCAAGGGGCGGGCGGCGCGGGGCGATGCCGCGTGCAGCGCCTGCGCCACCAGCTCTTTGCCCACGCCGGTTTCGCCGGTCACCAGCACCGTCAGGTCGCTGTTGCCCACGGTGGCAATGTCGGCCAGCAGCCGCTGGTGGGCCGGGCTTTGGCCGATCAGCATGGGGGCGGGGTGGTCTTGCGCCAGGGCGCGGTAGCTTTCGGCCCGCTGGTGTTCGGTTTCCGCCCTTTGGGCCAGCCCGGCAATGCGCTGCACCACGCTGGCGGTGGCGGCAGCCAGGCTGGCAAAGGCCTGCAGGTCGCCCAGGTCTACGGTGCTGAAACGTTCTTTGTCCAGCGCGTCCAGCGTCAGCACGCCCCACGGGGTGTCGCCCAGCAGCACGGGGCAGCCCATGCAGTCGTGCACCTCCAGCTGCACGCCGGGGATCAGGCCGTCATACGGATCGGGCAGCGGGCTGTCGGCCGGGAAGCGCAGCGGGCCGGGGGCTTGCAGCAGGGCTTGCAGGCGCGGGTGTTCGGCCACCTTGAAGCGCCGACCCAGCGTGTCGTGGCTCAAGCCGTTCACGGCCAGCGGCACCAGCGTGACCCCGTCCAGCCGCAGCAGCGCCGCTGCGTCGCAGGGCAAGAGCGCGCGCACGGCCTCCAGCAGGCGGCGGTAGCGCTCGCCATCGGGCAGTTCGCGGGCCAGGTCGTCCACCAGCGGGACAATGGTTTGCAGCAGGGATTTGGCAGTCATTTTGATGTGTTTCGTAGTCATTATGACTGCATCAATTGGATGCAGCAAAGCGCTAAGTGCTTGATCCGTATAGACCGAAGGCCGGGCACGGATCTTGATAAACCAGGTCCAGCAGAGCGCCGCCCTGCACCCCATTGAAAGCCACCCCATGCTGACTGCCGAACAACGCGCCATCGTCAAATCCACTGTGCCCCTGCTGGAGAGCGGCGGCGAAGCGCTGACCACGCATTTCTACCAAATCCTGCTGGCCGAGCACCCTGAAGTGCGCCCCTTCTTCAACCAGGCCCACCAGGCCAATGGCGACCAGCCGCGCGCCCTGGCCAACGGCGTGCTGATGTACGCCCGCCACATCGACCGGCTGGAGGCGCTGGGCGGCCTGGTGTCCACCATCATCAACAAACACGTGTCGCTGCAGATCGAGCCCGCGCACTACCCGGTGGTGGGGGTCTGCCTGCTGCGCGCCATCCGCGAGGTGCTGGGGGCCGAGATTGCCACCGATGCCGTCATCGCAGCCTGGGGCGCGGCCTACGGCCAACTGGCCGACATCCTCATCGGAGCCGAAGAAAAAATCTACGCCGACACGGCCGCTGCCCCCGGTGGCTGGCGCGGTGCGCGGGCCTTCCGCGTGGTGCGCAAAGAGGCCGAGAGCAGCGAGATCACCTCGTTCACCCTGCAGCCGCAAGACGGTGGCGCGCTGGTGGACTTTGCGCCCGGCCAGTTCATCGGCCTGCGCCTGGTGGTGGATGGCTTTGAGATCCGCCGCAACTACTCGCTGAGCGCCGCGCCCAACGGCATGGACTACCGCATCAGCGTCAAGCGCGAGCCCGGCGGTGTGGCCTCCAACTACCTGCATGACAGCGTGCAGGTGGGCGACACGCTGGACCTGGCCCCACCCGCAGGCGACTTTGTGCTGGCGACGGGCGAGCGCCCGGTCGTGCTGATCAGCGGCGGTGTCGGCATCACGCCCACGCTGGCCCTGCTGGACCAGGCCCTGCAAGGCACACGCCCGGTGCACTTTATCCACTGCGCACGCAACCGCCATGTACACGCCTTCCGCGCCACCATCGACGCGCGTGCGGCACGCCACCCGCAGCTGAAGCGCTTTTACGTGTACGACGAGCATCTGGGTACCGACCACGCACCCGATGCGGTGGGCCACCTCAGCACCACCGACCTGGCCCGCTGGCTGCCCGCGTCCAAAGACGTGGATGCCTATTTCCTGGGTCCCAAGCCCTTCATGCGGCATGTGAAACAGCAATTGCGCGACCTGGGCGTGCCCGAAGCACAAACCCGTTACGAGTTTTTTGGCCCGGCCAGCGCGCTGGACTGAGTTTTGGCATAAATGAAACAGGTGGCGGAATAGGGGTGTGCGTCTTGTTTATGTGGCATGGCTGCGCCTTAGAATTTCCGGATGCGCACCCCCACACCCAACCCCTCGGCCCACCGCATCGTCATCGTTGGAGGTGGAGCCGCTGGGCTGGTTCTGGCCACCGGCCTGGGCAATTCCCTGGGCCGCAAAGGCCTGGTGGACATCACCCTGATCGACAAGGCTCGCACCCACATCTGGAAGCCCAAGCTGCATGAAATCGCTGCCGGCAGCATGGACGTGGGCCGCCACGAGCTCAACTACCTGGCCCAGGCGCACTGGCACCATTTCCACTACCGCGTGGGCGAAATGAACGGCCTGGACCGCGCCAACAAGCTGGTCCACGTGGCCCCGTTCATCGACGAAGACGGCGTGGTGGTCACCGCCCAGCGCAGCTTTGCCTACGACACCCTGGTGATGGCCGTGGGCAGCCGCAGCAACGACTTTGGCACGCCCGGTGTCGACCAGCATGCCCTGAAGCTGGAGACCCTGGCCGATGCCGAGCGCTTCCACCGCCGCATGCTCGATGCCTGCGTGCGCGCCAATGCCCAGGAAACCCCGCTGCGGCCCGCGCAACTGCAGGTGGCGGTGATCGGGGCCGGGGCCACCGGTGTGGAACTGGTGGCGCAACTGCACCGCACCACCCGTGAAGTGGTGGCCTTCGGGCTGGACCGCATCGACCCCGAGCGCGACATCAAGCTGAACCTGATCGAGGCCGCCGATCGCATTCTGCCCGCGCTGTCGCCGCGCCTGTCCAGCGGTGCCCACAACCTGCTCAACAGCCTAGGGATCAAGGTGCACACCTCGGCCCGCGTGTCGGGCGTGGGGGCCGACAACGTGCAACTGGCCAGCGGCGAGGTCATCCCCGCCGAGCTGGTGGTCTGGGCGGCGGGCATCAAGGCACCGGGCTTTTTGAAAGACATCGACGGCCTGGAGACCAACCGCATCAACCAGCTGGCGGTGCAGCAAAACCTGCTGACCACGCGCGACGACAGCATCTTTGCCCTGGGTGATTGCTCTGCCTGCCCCTGGCCCGAGAAAAACGGCTTTGTGCCACCCCGCGCCCAGGCCGCCAACCAGCAGGCATCGCACCTGGTCAAGCAGATCAAGCGCCGTCTGCAAGGCAAGCCGCTGGAGCCCTACCGTTACCGCGACTTTGGCTCGCTGGTGTCGCTGGGCGACTACAGTGCGGTCGGCAGTCTCATGGGCGGGATCATGGAAGGCAGCCTGTTCATCGACGGGCTGGTGGCCCGGGTGATGTACACCTCGCTCTACAAAATGCACGAGCTGGCCCTGCACGGCGTGACCAAGGTGACGCTGGAAACCCTGACCCGTGCCATCACCCGGCGCACCGAGTCGCACGTCAAGTTGCATTGAGCGTGGCGCTCCCTGCAGGGGGCGGTGTGTTTAGATGTAGCATCCGGTTACTTTTTGGCCACCTTTGGCCAGGGGGGCGCGATGAACCAAGAGAAACACCATGAAATTCAATGACATGCGGGTGTCCCACAAGCTGTGGGCTACGATTTTGGGTTTGCTGGTGGCGATGCTGCTGGTGACGGTGTGGACCCAGATGCAGACCCGCCAGGTCAACGACACCCTCGACCGCCAGGTGGCGCAGTACGAGGATGCCATCACCACCGTCACCGGCTGGCGTGGCATGGTCGAGATGGCGGTGAGCATGAACATCTACAGCGTGCTCACCACCGACGAAGCGCAAGGCAAGGTTTTCGAAGCCCGGGCCGCCGAGCTCACCGCCAAGATCAACCCCATCCAGGAGCGCATGACCAAGGCTGCCGAAACCCCGGCAGACAAGGCCGCCATGGAACGCATCGTCAGCACCCGTGCCGACATCCGTGGCCTGGGCGACAAGGTCAAGCAGCTCAAGGAAGCGCGGGATGCCGAGGCCAGCCAGGCCTTCATGGACAAAGACTACCGGCCCCGTGCCGCGGTGTACCTGGACGCGATCGATAAATTCCTGGCCCTGCAGATCCAGGAGCGGGATGCCGCCAAGCAGACTGCGCAAGACGCCAGCAGCAACGTGGCGCTGGTGGCCGTGGTGAGCGTGGCCGTGGTGTTTGCGCTGGGCGTGCTGCTGGCGTATTGGCTGGTGCACTCCATCACCCTGCCGCTGCAGCGGGCCGTGGCCGTAACCGATGCCATCGCCGCGGGCGACCTGACCCTGGAAGTGCAAGACCTGCGCAAAGACGAATTCGGCCATTTGCTGCGCTCGCTCTCCACCATGGTGGTCAAGCTGCGCGGGCTGGTGGCCGAGGTGCGCACCGGCGTGGATTCGGTGTCCACCGCCTCCAATGAGATCGCCACCGGCAACCACGACCTCTCAGAGCGCACCGAGCAAACCGCCTCCAACCTGCAGCAGGCCGCCGCCAGCATGGAGGAGCTGACCAGCACCGTAGCCCAGGCGGCAGACACCGCCCGTCAGGCCAACCAGCTGGCCGCCACCGCTGCCCAGGCCGCTACGCGCGGTGGCGAAGTGGTGGCGCAGGTGATTGGCACCATGCAGCACATCAGCACCTCGTCCAAGCGCATTGCCGACATCATCGGTACGATCGACGGCATTGCCTTTCAGACCAACATCCTGGCGCTCAATGCCGCCGTGGAAGCCGCCCGGGCTGGCGAGCAGGGCCGGGGCTTTGCGGTGGTGGCCAGTGAAGTGCGCAGCCTGGCGCAGCGCAGCGCCGATGCTGCCAAAGAGATCAAGACGCTGATCGGTGCCTCGGTGCAAACCGTTGAGACGGGCACCCAGCAGGTCACCCAGGCGGGCGAAACCATGGGCGAAATCGTCAGCAGCGTGGGCCGCGTCAGCGACCTGATCGGCGAGATCAGCGCCGCGTCTATCGAGCAGCGCGACGGCATTGCCCAGGTCAACCAGGCGGTCAACCACCTGGACCAGATGACCCAGCAAAATGCCGCGCTGGTAGAGCAATCTGCCGCCGCCGCCTCTGGCCTGCGCGACCAGGCCCAGCGCCTGGCCGAAGTGGTGTCGGTGTTCAATGTGGGCGGCCACACGGCCAAACTGGCGGCACCGGTGCCGCGTGCCATCGCCCCCGCACGTCCGGCCATGCGCCCGGCCATTGCAGCCCGGCCCCCCGTGGCGAAAGCCTTGCCCGGCAAACCTGCTAGCCCGGCTAAACCCGCCATTCAGCACACGGTCAAAGCCCTGGCCCGCACCCCGCAGCCCGCCAAGCCCGCACCAGCGCCGCGCCGTCCGGTCGCCACCACCGCCAAGCCTGCTCTTGCGCCTGCCCGACCTGCGTTAGCCCGGCCCGCCCTGGCTCGGCCAGCAGCAGCCAAGGGCGGCGAGGGGGATTGGGAAAGCTTTTAAATCCAGTTGCTATTTATTTGAGAGCTTTTTGTGCTGGTTGCATAAGCGCAAGAGGGCTAAAAGGCTTGTAAAAATCAAGCGCTAACTCTCCACGCCTTCCACCAAGAACTGCACCCGGCGCTGGCCCTGCCACTCGTTCACGTCGAGGCGGAAGGCCAGCGTCACCTTGTTCGGCAGGCTCTCGGTGTGGCCGAACCAGATGCCGTCTACCGGTTGGCCCTGGTGCTTGAGCTTCAGCGACAAATGCTTTTCGCCCACCAGGCGCTGCGACACCACTTCCAGCTCTTCGCTGAAGGTGGGCGGCGCAAAGCCCTGGCCCCACACCTCTTTGTGCAGCACATCGACTAGCTCGGCGCGGCGGTATTCGGGGGCTAGCGGGCCGTCGGTTTCCAGGCGGCGGGTGAGCGTGGCGGCATCCAGCCATTCCAGCGCCACCTGCTGCAGGCCTTGTTCAAACTCTGCCAGGTGGTCTTCGTGCACCGTGCAGCCCGCCGCCATGGCGTGGCCGCCAAAGCGCAGCAGCACGCCGGGGTGGCGCTTGGCCACCAGGTCCAGCGCGTCGCGCAAATGGAAGCCGGGAATGGAGCGGCCCGAGCCCTTGAGCTCGTGCTCTTTGCCGGGGGCCTTGCTGGCGGCGAACACGAAGGTGGGGCGGTGTAGCTTGTCCTTGAGGCGGCTGGCCACGATGCCCACCACGCCCTCGTGGAAGTCGGGGTCGAACACGCAAATGGCGGGCGGCGGCTCTTCCGATTCGTCAAACAGCGACTCGGCCACCAGCATGGCCTGCTCGCGCATGCCGCCCTCGATCTCGCGGCGCTCGCGGTTGATCTTGTCCAGGGTGGTGGCCAGCTCGGTGGCACGCGCCGGGTCGTCGGTCAGCAGGCACTCTATCCCCAGCGTCATGTCGGCCAGGCGGCCTGCGGCGTTGATGCGCGGGCCCAGGGCAAAACCGAAGTCGAAGGTGGTGGCCACCTTGGCCACCCGGCCTGCTGCTACAAATAACGCAGCTAGTCCCGCAGGTTGTGCCTGCGCGCGAAGCCGTTTCAGCCCTTGGGCCACCAAGCGGCGGTTGTTGGCATCGAGCTTGACCACGTCGGCCACCGTGCCCAGGGCCACCAGGGTCAGCAGCGGATCCAGCTTGGGTTGCGTCTCGGCGGTCAACACGCCGCGTTGGCGCAGCTCGGCCCGCAGCGCCAGCAGCACGTAGAACATCACGCCCACCCCGGCAATCGACTTGCTCTCGAACGTGCAGCCGGGCTGGTTGGGGTTGACGATCACGTCCGCATCCGGCACGGCGATCTGCCCGTCGCGCATGGCGGGCAGGTGGTGGTCGGTCACCAGCACCTGCAGGCCCAGGGCCTTGGCCTCGGCCACACCCTCGAAGCTGGCGATGCCGTTGTCTACCGTCACCAGCAGGTCGGCCCCGCTGTCTTTCACGCGGCGCGAGATGCTGGCGGTGAGGCCGTAGCCGTCGACCACCCGGTCCGGCACGATGTAGTCGGCAAACTGCGCCCCCAGCAGGCGCAGGCCGCGCACGCCCACCGCGCAGGCCGTGGCCCCGTCGCAGTCGTAGTCGGCCACGATGCAGATGCGCTTGTTCGCCGCGATCGCATCGGCCAGCAGCACAGCGGCCGCCTGGGTGCCCAGCATGCTGGCGGGCGGCAGTAGGCGGCCCAGGCCGTCGTCCAGCGCGTCCTTGTTGTCCACACCGCGGGCCGCGAACAGGCGGGCCAGCAGGGGGTGGACCCCAGCCTGCTCCAGCGCCCAGACGGCGCGGGGGGGGATGTCACGTGCTGTGATTTTCATAGCTGCTCCAGCCTATGGGATAAGCGCTGGGGGCTCAAAAAGCTTGATATTTTTTGCATGATGCTGCGGGGGGCTAATTCAAAAGTGTGGGCATTGCTTTCGCCGCACAGCGTGAGTTGCACGGCCTGGCCCTGGTCCAGCGCGGCCAGCAACTCAGTGCAGGCGGTGGTGTCGATGTGCTGCCAGGCGGCGGCCCAGGCTGCCCAGTCTTCCATCTGCGCGGCGCGTAAAAGTGTCAGTGGCATGGTGGGCGCGGGCTGTGCAGGGGGTGGATTGGCCAAGGCTCCGCTGCCGCTGACCCAAAACGAATTGATGGCGAACAGGCCGCGCTCGGCCCGCGCGTCGCTCACCGGGTGGGTGTAGAGCAGCATCTGCATCTCGCTTTGCAGCCGCCGCAGCGGGCCGCCCTGGGCGGTGGGCGGCATCCATTCGTCCACATTGCGTGCGCCCACGCCGCTGACCACGCGGTCCAACGAGGCGGTGGCCAGGCCACGGAATATCTCGCCCTGCGCCAGCCAGCGGGTGGGGGTGGTGTAGGTCAGGCGGATGTCGTCTTCTTCAAAGTAGGGCTGCACGGCGGCCAGCACGGCGCGGGATTCGGCCTCTTCCAGCGCCAGTGTGTCGGGCGGGGCCATCACGATGTGGTCGGTCATCACCTGCCAGTGGCAAGGCGTGACCCAGGCCCAGGCTCCGTCTTGCTTGGCCTCTTGGGCCGCCCAGGGGATCAGGCCGTCTTGCACCGGTAACCCATAGTGCCGCGCCAGCGCCCGCTCGTGCGGGGGCGACAGGCTGGTGTCTTCGCCGTTGTCGCGCAGGGTGGGGGTCAGGCGCTGGAGCAGGCGCTCCAGGTTTGGCAGGCGCAGCGTGGCCAGTGCGGTGCGGCAGCCTGGCGATGCGCTGGCGGCCAGGGGAATCAGCAGATGGGGGCCGGGGGGGGGGAGGGTGGGCATGCGGCTATTGTCCCGGATGGGCTGGCCCGCAACGCAAAAGCGGTGGCAGCTATCTTTTAAATAGCTGCCACCGCTGGATGGATAAGCGCGAGAGGGCTAAAACAGCCCCATTGTTGGCTTAGTCGTTGCTGTCGGTCGAGAAGGTGCGCACGTTGCTGTAGGCGTTGGCTACGCCGGGCACGGTGCTGGCCACATAGCGGGCCTTGGCTTCTTCTTGCACGCCTTGCGTCCAGCCGTGCAGGGTGACGCTGCCGTTGCTGGCGGTGACGGTCACGTCTTTGGCATCCGCACCGAGTTGGCTGGTCAGGGTGGATTGCACCGAGTTGGCCAGGTCTGCGTCGTTGGTGGCAGCGTGTGCGGGGAGGAAAGCGCCAGCAGCCAGGGCGAACAGAGCAGAAGCGGCGATACGGTTGAAAGAGCGGGTCATGGTGAGTTCCTTTGGGGTTGTTGCAATGTTTTTGCGATGGGGTGATCTTCCCAAGCGGCAGCGACTCTTGTGTGTCGTGCGCGGGCTGGCTGTGTTGCAACTGCAATCTAGGGTGAAACCCTAGGACTTGTGGCTGCTATGCTTTGAATAGCTGTAAGCGCAGTTACCATTTGCGCTAGAAGGCTAAAACGATAGGAGAACTCCATGGATGATTGGGACCACAGCTGCCTATGCGCACCGCAGTGTTTGCGGTTTGCATCTTGTTAGTCATCGCAGCGTATGCCCCAAACAGGTCTCATCGTTTGCGTCGCCGAAGCCGAGCCCCGCGTCGCGCATTTGCGTGAGCGCTTCCACCCCGTGGCTAGGCTCGGCGTTCCTGCTCACATCACAGTGCTGTATCCGTTCATGCCGCCCGAGTGCATGGACGGGGCCGTGGTTCGGCGAATTCAGGAGGCCGTCTCCGGCATCGCCGCCTTCCCGTTTACGTTGGCGACGGTGGGGCGCTTCCCGGCCACTACCTATCTGGCCCCAGAGCCCGCCGCGCCGTTCATCGCGCTCACCCAGTCTTTGGCCCGGGCGTTTCCCGACTTTCCACCCTTCGGGGGCGAGTTCGAGACGGTCATTCCGCACCTCACCGTCGCGCACGGGTGCGCCATTGATGCAGATACTACTCAAGCCGAGTTGGCGGTGGCCATGGCCGCAAACGGCCCTATCCACTCCGTTTGCAGCGCTGTGGTGCTACTGGAGAATGCTTCCGGCTTTTGGAAGCCCATGCACGTCTTTCCGCTCGCGCATGGCCCAGCTGCCGACTAAGCCACCCCAAAACCAAAAACGGCTGCAGCTATCTTTTGAATAGCTGCAGCCGCTGGCTGGATGGGCGGGAGAGGGCTAAATGCCCCCATGGGTAACTCAGTCGTTGGTGTCGGTGGAGAAGGTGCGCACGTTGCTGTAAGCGTTCGACACACCGGGCACGGTGCTAGCCACATAGCGGGCCTTGGCTTCGTCTTGCACGCCTTGCGTCCAGCCGTGCAGGGTCACGCTGCCGTTGCTGGCGGTGACGGTCACGTCCTTGGCATCCGCACCGAGTTGGCTGGTCAGAGTGGACTGGACCGAGCTGGCCAGGTCTGCGTCGTTGGTGGCAGCGTGGGCGGGGAGGAAAGCGCCAGCAGCCAGGGCGAACAAAGCGGAAGCGGCGATACGGTGGATAGAGCGGGTCATGGTGAAGTCCTTTGGGTTGTTGCACCAGGATTGGTGCGTTGTTTTGGGGTGAGGTGATCTTCCCAAGCCGCCACAACTTTTGTGTGTCGGCAACCCGCAGGCTGTGTTGCAACTGCAATCTAGGGTGAAACCCTAGGTTTTGCATTTGAGAAGCAACGTGTGCCTGCCGCCCCTGGCGGCTTCGTGTTGTTAGCCGATGGAGCGCAATGCGCCGTTGACCACCTTTACCCGGTCACCGGCTTGCCAGCCGGGCTGCTCGGACTGGTGCAAGGTGCGGGTGGAGCCGTCGTCCAGGCGCACCACGATCTCATAGCTGTGCGAGGCCTTTACCTGGCCTTCGATGTGGTTACCCGCAAAGGCACCGCCCAGGGCACCCAGCACGGTGGCCACGTCGCGGCCCCGGCCACCGCCGACCTGGTGGCCCAGCACGCCGCCCACCACTGCGCCGCCTACCGCGCCCACACCGCTGCCTTTGGCGGCGGTGGTGATTTCACGGGTGGACTCCACCACGCCGCAATTGCTGCAGATGGCGGCCACTGGCTGTGGTGCCGTGTGGGTGGTGGTGTTGCGCACGGGCGCTGCCGCCATTTGCGGGGCCTTCACAGGGGCCCGGACGGGTGCTTCCACTGGGGCCATGGTCGCCGGTTGTGCCAGGCTGGTTTCCGTGTTGCGGGCCGCAGAGTTGGGAAGCCAGCCCATGATGGCGGCCGTGCCCACGGCGCAGACCAGCACGATGGCCGAGCAGGCGGCAATGACCAAGGGATGCAGGCGGGGCTTGGAGAGGGAATCGGTGGATGTGTTCATGGTGGTGATTGGTAGAGGAGTGGGTGGGCCGGGGGCTCCACGGGGATGGTCAGAGATGTGACCTGATAGGTTTTCAACGCCACAGTCTTTGCCGTGGTTGACTGGGGGCCGCACACGGCGGCGGCTTTGCCGGTGGTTTACCGTGCAAAATTGCTATCTAAAATGTAGCTTCTCGCGCTGGTGGAATAAGCGCAGGGTGCCAAAAAGACCTGTGCCCTCCGCGGGTCCGGGCCAGGCCTACCAAAACACCGCGCTACCATCCCCGCATGACCACCCACTACGAATCCCTGCAACAAGCCGCCGCCTACCAGGATGCCTTCGGCGTCGAACCGCCCAGCGCCCTGGGCGAGCGCGACATGTGGCCGCGCAAGCCGGGGTTTTGCATCCGGCCTGTGGCGGCCGAGGGCGATGCGCCAGCGTCGCGTGTCTTGACCCCCGCCCAGTGGGGCCTGGTGCCGCACTGGGTCAAGTCGGCATCCGACGGCAAGCTGCGTGCGCCCAAGTTGGTCAACGCCCGGTCCGAGACGGCCAGCACCACGCAAAACTTTCGCGATGCCTGGCTGCAAAACCAGCGTTGCATCGTGCCCATGCAGGCGTTTTTTGTGGACGACCTGCGCAGCGGCAAGGCCGTGCCCACGCGCATCTCGCGCATCGACGGCAAGCCCATGGGCGTGGCCGGGCTGTGGGCTAGCTGGACCGGGCCGGACGGCGTGCCCTTCCTCAGCTACACCGTGCTCACCGTCAACGCCAACAACCACGCTCTGATGCGCCGCTACGGCCCGGCAGGCAACGACAAGCACATGCCCGTCATCCTGAACGAAGGCGCGGTGGATGCCTGGCTCACGGTGCGCATCGAAAAAGCCAAGGAATTCATGCGCCAGTACCCGGCCAACTGGCTGGCCGCCAACCCGCTGGAAACCAAGGCCGACAAGGTGCCGCAGGGGCTGTTTTGACGCTCCAGCCTTTCGCCACCTGGATGCTGGTGGCCGCCAGCGAGCAGGGCGTGCGCACCGCGCCCCCCGGCCAGAGCAACCCGCGCATCACCGCCTACCACGCGGGCACCAATATCGCGGGCTATGACGACAAGGCCGCCTGGTGCTCGTCCTTCGTGAACTGGACGCTGGGCCAGGTGGGCATCTTCGGCACCGGCTCGGCCCTGGCCCGCTCCTGGCTGGACTGGGGCCAGCCGCTAGACGCGCCCGTGCCCGGCTGCATCGTGGTGCTGACCCGCAACAACCCCACCGGCTGGACCGGCCACGTGGGCTTTTACCTGCGCACCGAGAGCGACCAGGTGCTGCTGCTGGGCGGCAACCAGTTGGACTGCGTGTGCGAAAACAGCTACCCGCTGGCTTCGGTGCTGGGCTACCGCTGGCCGTCCGGGCGCTAGTTGCGCTAGCGCACAGACGCTTGTCGCACACCCGGTGTAGGCTGGGCCTTTCAAACAGAGGACTCCCCATGCGCACACCTTCTATTGGCATCATCGGCACCGGCTGGGTCGGGGCCAGCGTGGCGATTTCGGTGCTGCAGGCGGGGGCGGCGCAAGAGGTGCTGCTGTTCGACGCGCGCGACGGCCTGGCCGAGGGCGAGGCCATGGACCTGGCGCACGGCGCAGCCTTTTACCCGTCGGCCCAGGTGCGGGCCGGGTCGCTGGCCGAGATGCTGGACACCCAGGCCATCGTCATCACAGCGGGTAAAGGCGGCGCGCCCGGCCAGTCGCGGCTGGATTTGCTGAAAGAAAACCTGGGCATCCTGCGCGGCATCGCCCAGCAACTGCGCGGTTACCAGGGCATTGTGGTGATCGTCAGCAACCCCATCGACGTGCTGGTGTTTGACTTCACCCAGGCTTCCGGCCTGCCGCCCGAGCGCGTCATCGGCACCGGCACCATGCTGGATACCGCACGGCTGCGCCAGATCCTGGGCCAGCGGCTGGCGCTGGACCCGCGCTCCATCCACGCGCAGCTGGTGGGCGAGCATGGCGACTCGGAAGTGGTGCTGTGGTCCAGCGCGGAAGTGGGCGGCGTGCCCCTGCGCAGCTGGGCGGGCTGGCAACCTGCCGACGAGGAGCACATCGCCCACCAGGTGCGCCGCGCCGCCTACGAGATCATCCAGCGCAAGGGCTCCACCAACCATGCCATCGGCCTGGTCACCGCGCATTTGCTGCACGGCATGCTGCGCGACGAGCGCCGGGTGCTCACCGTCACCCGTGTGCAAACCGGCGCGCTGGGCCTGTTGGGCGTGGCCTTGTCTCTCCCCACCATCGTCAGCGCCCAGGGCGCGGTGCAGGTGCTGGAGCCCGCCATGGATGCGCAAGAGCGTGCGGCGCTGGAGCAGTCGGCCCAGGTGCTGCGGGCGGCGATGGCCTCGGTGGCTTGATCATTCCCGTGCTGCTGGCTGACAACTTCGTTTAACAATTTCCGAAAAATGTTAAATATGTTCAACACATAAGCCTTTGAAATGACCGCGCAAGAGATTTTGTCGGTCAGCATGCGCGCCCGCGGCCCGGCCCAGCAGGCATCGCTGTGGAAAGACGTTGCCGCGCCGGTGTTCAATGGCGCGGATGGCCGTCTGCCCGACTTCTTCCAGAACATGCTGCCCGAGGGCGTGTTCCGCACCCAGCTGGCGCAAGAGCGCGGCTGCCGCGAAGGCGACCACTTCGCCCCGTTTGCCGCCTGCGGCCTGGACCTGCCCGGCGCAGTCAAGGCGCTACCGGCCCACCTGGACCGCCAGGCCCTGGCCCGGCTGGTCACGCAAGACAACGATGCCCTGGAAATGTCGGTCACCGCCGACCCGCTGCCCCTGGGCGTGTCGATCTCTGGCATGCAGCCCAAGGTGGGCCTGATCGCCCAGGGCGGCCGTTACGTGGCCCGCAAGCGGTCTGGCGTAACCCGCATCATCGGCAAGCTGCCCCAGGTAGACCGCGCCAAGCTGCCCGAGCTGGAACACCGCAGCCTGTCCATGGCCCAGGCCGCCGGGGCCAACGTGTGCGAACACAAGCTGGTGCCGCTGGACAAGCTGGACTTTGCCCACGGCTACACCCTGGGCGGCAGCAGCAACTTTTTGGCCGTGACCCGCTTCGACCGCGATGGCGCCAAACGTATCCACTGCGAAGACTTCGCCCAGGCGCTGGGCGTGGACCCGCGCAACAAATACACCGGCGCCACCTACGCCGCCATGGCCGGTTTGATGCTGCGTTACCCCGACAGCCTGGGCCTGAGCGCCGTACACGAACTGCTGCGCCTGGTCACCATCAACGAGCTCATGGGCAACTATGACGCGCACCTGAAAAACTTCTGCCTGCTCTACCCCGAGAGCCACACCCCGGTGCTGTCCCCTGCCTTTGACATCGTCGCCTGGTCTGCCTACTACAGCGGCCAGGGCAGCGCGCTGGCGCTGTACCGCAATGACGGCGGCAAAGGCACCGAGCCCGAGCTAGGCCGAACCCTCAACCCCCGCACCCTGCGCGCCTTCTGCAACCGCGTAGGCATCGCCGAACAACCCTGCACCCGCCTGGTCCGCGATACGGTCGCCCAGGCCTACGCCACCTGGCCTGCGCTGGTGGAGGGCAGCCAGATTTTGGAGGGGCAGAAGGAGAAGCTCTTGGCGCGGTTGCGGGGGCATGTGTTTGGGAAGGGGAAGGTGGGGCGAAGCTCAACGGGTTGACGGTTGGGTGTTGCAGTTACCGCGACGGAAGGCGGGAAGCGCCATGATGATCTGTCGTCAAAATTGTCTTGGGTACGGGCAAATAAATGAGCCCGCATGAAGCGGGCTCACGAACAACCGGGCAGCAGTGAAGTTACTTACCCTTTGGCTTGCCACTAGGCCGTTGGGTCAGTGCCGAAGCCGCTACCGACCTCACTGCGGTCGGGGTCTTGGGGTTGCTCAATAGCTTGGATGCTGCAGAGGCGACGCGAGCAGATGTTTGCTCATTGGGGGTCTTGGTTGCCATGATGGATATCTTTCAAAGTTCAAGTGCAGGAAGGTGGCAGATACCTTGCGAACAAGGCCTCTGCCATCGATGGTCAGACGAATAGTTCCATCTGACCGGGATGTGAGCGCCAGTGTTTGCAAACATGCTCCCGGCGTCCAAACCGGAAGCGGACGTATGCCCGCACAAAAACGCTCTTCCAACGGGTGTAGGCCATGCCAACTCCTTTATGAAGAGTGGAGGGGTTTTCATCTATGCCCGTGCACTGCGAACTGATAAGATCCGCCGTCTTCTCCAAGACGTGTTGTGCATGGGTGGTTTTTTGGTAGACCCCTATTCACCTCACCAAAGGCCCTTGAGTGTTCGAGCACTCCAGGGCTTTTTTCTTTGCTGATCAACTGGGTTGCGCCGGCTCCTCAAGTTGATCGAGAAACTGGCAGCGAACCTCAGCCTTGATGCTGCTGAGCAGGCGCCAGTTGCCAGATTCAAAACGCACGCGCCCAGCCACGATGGTGGGATGGATGCGGAGCTTGTCAGCCAACGCTATTGCGGCATCCATCGTGGGAGAAACGCCTAAGTCTGACTCCAACCATTCGGCTTGTGGGACCAGAATTTCTCGGGCACCGTCGTCGGCCTCGCGTTCCTCCTGGGACTGCTGATGAATCTTGTCTTCAAGGTTGTCGGCAATGAAGGAGTTATCAGGACGTAAATGCTTCTGCACGTGCACCAACTCGTGCATTAAGGCGAACCAAAAGTTATCGAGCCGGTTGTGTCGCAATGTCAACGCTACCACCGGTCGATCTCCATCGAACATGGCAGCACCATCGAGATAGGTCTTGTTGAAATGGTTCTCGAACACCAGGGCGATGCCCATGTCGGCCAAGAACTCTTGAGCCAGACGGGGTCCTTGCTCGAAGCGAGACAGGCGTGCCAATTCTTTCAGGCGTTCATCGGTCAAGCTGCCTTTCACGTAGGCCGACTTGAACTTGATTTGGCGAGCCTTTTTGAGTACAGCAACATGCCAAGCTAGCAGGGCATAGTCGTCCATCAGTCTGCTGCCGCTCTGGTGCATTGGCGCACGTAGTCGTGCTGGTTGAACTGGGTTTACGTTGAAGCCGCGCATGAAGGAGCGGATCAATTCTTCGCTGCACTCGCGGGCTTCTCGAAGTGTGCCCCGGAAGCCCTCGAAGTAGCCGCGTTTGACCATTTCCTTGATGGGGAACTTGTCTTTGTCGTAGGGGAGTTCCTCCGACAGGTCAACCGCATCATCGGTTGCGGTCAGCAGAACATCCGCCGGGATACCCAAGCCCTGATGCAGCTTACGTATCGCTGCGAGGTTGAGCGGCCGCTTACGCGCCAACACCTCCGATACCTTGGGCAGCGACCCCATGTAAGGCACCATGTCCACCTTCTTGAGTCCCAACTGGTCCATGCGAAACAAAATCGCTTCAATGGGATCGGGAACCACGGGTTCAACTTTGCTGCGCTCGTAAGACTCAATGACCAAAGCTAGCAACTCCAGTTCAGCTTCCTTGCTGGAGCCTGGCGCCATGTCTTCATCCATCAAAGCTGACAGACGAACGATCGCCGCATCGTAATCACGCTGCGTTTTGATCACTTTCACCTGTTGCTTCATATTTTTTCCTTCCATTTGCCAAGACCCGCTTAGAACTTCTGCTTGTCGTACTCGGCATGTGTGCCAACCCACTCGATCAAGATCAATCCGTTTTGGTATTTGACTTTGATGACTAATCGGTAGGTGTTGCCTTTGATGTTAAAAATCACTCTGTTGTCCGCTAGAAAGCTGGCGCTAGGGTATCGGTTCCTGACATCTTGCGGGCCGGTCCATCGGGCCTGCTCGGTTTCAATGCGCCAAGCGTCAAGTGGCCCACGTGCATCAGCGTGTGTGCGCTTGAAATCGTCGAGCTTGATGAGGCCAAGTAGTTGCATGGTTTAGTCATGATGGTTTCCTCCACCCCTGGTGAATGATAGTTCTTTTTTATTTAAACATCAACTGCACCAATAAAAGGTAAGTGTCATGCTAGGCGGCACTGCCCTCATAGTTCAAAATTTAAAGAGTCATATAAGCCTCTCGTGCCCATCCTACCGGCACAAGCAGCTACAAATACAAGAGCGCTCATATGCCCACACTCCACGCCCCAGGCCTGCTGCTTCGACCATTTGAACCCTCCGATGCCCCGGCTTTCACCGAGGCGGTGTTGGAGTCGCTGGCATCCCTCCAGCCGTGGATGCCATGGGCACACGCGGCGTACAGCGCGCAGGAGGCCTTGGAGTGGTTCGCCTTCACCCACGCCGGGCGTGCGGTGGGGACGGACCATGAGTTTGGCGTGTTCTCTGAGGACGGGCGGCGGTTTTTGGGCGGGGCGGGTGTGAGCGAGCTGCACGCGCTGCGCAAAAGCTGCAATCTGGGCTACTGGGTGCGGCAGTCGGCGCAGCACCAGGGCGTGGCCAGCCGCTGTGTGCGGGTGCTGGCCGACTTTGCTTTTGCGTCGTTGCAACTGCACCGCGTGGAGATCAGCGCCGCCGTGGGCAATGCCGCCAGCGCGGGCGTGGCGCGCAAGGCCGGTGCCGTGTGGGAGTGCGTGGCCCGCAACAAGCTGTGGCTGCACGGTCGGGCGGTGGATGCGGATGTGTTTTCTTTGGTGGGTTGAGTTGTGAAGGTTTTAGGCTGCCTGCGCTTATTCCACCAGCACAAGCAGCTATTTATTCAATAGCGTAAAGCCGCTTCGCCCGGTGGAATCAGGGGCGCTTGCCTACTTCGGCTACTTCGCGGGTCCAGCTGCGGGCTTGTTCGCTGAGGCTGAGGCCCAGGCCGGGGCGGGTGGGCACCAGCATCCGGCCATTTTGGATCTCCAGGCGCTCGTTGAACAGCGGCTCCAGCCAGTCGAAATGCTCGACCCAGGGCTCGGTGACGTACACCGCGCCCAGGTGCACGTGCAGTTCCATCGCAAAGTGCGGCCCGAGGGCGATGCCGGCGTTTTCGGCCTGTGCGGCGATGCGCAGGAAGGGCGTGATGCCGCCCACGCGCGGCGCGTCGGGCATCAGGTAGTCGGCGGCGCGGTGGCGGATCAGTTCGGCGTGTTCGGCGGCAGAGGTCAGCATCTCGCCGGTGGCGATGGGCGTGTCGAACTGGGCGGCCAGCGCGGCGTGGCCCTCAAAATCGTAGGCATCCAGGGGTTCTTCGATCCAAACCAGGTTGAACTGCTCGAAGATGCGGCACATGCGCTGGGCGGTGGGGCGGTCCCATTGCTGGTTGGCATCGACCATCAGCGGCATGTGGTCGCCCAGGTGCTTGCGTACGGCTTCGACCCGCCGGATGTCCAGCGCATGGTCGGGCTGGCCGACCTTGAGCTTGATGCCGCCGATGCCGCGCTCGCGCGAGGCGGCGGCGTTCACCAGTAGCTGGTCCAGCGGTGTGTGCAAAAAACCGCCCGAGGTGTTGTAGCAGCGGACCGAGTCGCGCTGTGAGCCCAGCAGCTTAGACAGCGACAGACCGGCGCGGCGGGCCTTGAGGTCGTACAGCGCCACATCGAACGCGCCGATGGCTTGCACCGCCATGCCGCTGCGGCCCACGGATGCGCCGGCCCATTGCAGCTTGGTCCAGAGTTTGGAGATGTCGCTCGGGTCTTCGCCGAGCAGGGCGGGGGCAATCTCCTGGGCGTGCGCAAACTGGCCGGGGCCACCGGCGCGCTTGGAGTAGCTGAAGCCCAGGCCCTGGTGGCCGTCTTTGGTTTCGATTTCGGCGAACAGCATGGCGATTTCGGTCATCGGCTTCTGGCGACCGGTGAGCACCTTGGCATCGCTGATCGGGTTGGCCAGCGGCAGGTAGCAGGAGGAGACGCGGACCCAGGCGATGCTGTCTGCGGCGGAGGAAGTGGGGGGTGTCATAGGGGTGCGGTGGTGAGGGGCGGAAAGGGCTGGCTTCAGTCGATGAAAATCTTGCCGGTTTCTATGACCTTCTTCCAGCGGGCGTATTCCTGCTGCTGGAAGGCGGCGAACTGGGCTGGTGTGTTGACCACCATCTCAAAGCCAATGGCGGTGAACTGTTCTTTCACCTTGGGGTCGTTCAAGGCTTCGGCAAAGGCGGCGTGGGCCTTGTCGCGCACGGCAACCGGCAGGCCTTTGGGGGCGACCACGGCCTGCCAGGAGGTAACTTCGACCCCGCTTACCCCGGCTTCGGCCAGAGTGGGCACATCGGGCAGCACGGGCGAACGTTTGGGGCTGGTGATGGCCAGCGCCCGCATCTTGCCGCCCTTGATGTACTGGGCCACGGCGTTGATGTTTTGGAACGACGCATCGACCTGGCCGCCCATCAGGTCGGTGTGGGCGGGCGCACCGCCCTTGTACGGCACGTGAACGCCGCTGGTGCCGGTTTGCTGCCAGAACAGCTCGGCGGTCAAATGGTCGCTGGTGCCATTGCCCGCCGAGGCAAAACTCATCTTGCCGGGGTTGGCTTTTTCAAAGGCAATGATGTCGGCCACGGTTTTGTAGGGCGAGTTGGCGGGCACTACCAACACGTTGGGCGACTGCACGGCCACGGTGATGAGGTCAAAGTCTTTCATCGGGTCGTATTGCATGCCCTTGAGTAGGTGCGGCGTAATGACCAGTGGGCCGAGCGATGTGACCAGGAAGGTGTAGCCGTCGGGCGCGGCACGCTTCACAAAGGTGGCACCGATGGTGCCGGTCGCCCCGGCCTTGTTGTCGACCAGAAAGGATTGTTTGAGCTTGTCGGTGAGTTTGGGGCCGATGGCGCGGGCCACCTGGTCGGTGGAGCCCCCCGGCGGAAACGGCACGACCAGCGTGACCGGCTTTTCGGGCCAAGCCTGTGCGTGGGCACCAAAGAGGCATAAGCCAAGGGCAATGGCGGTCAGGGTTTTTTTCATTCAAATCTCCGGGGTGAGGGGTGTGGGTGGCGCATGGCGACGCAACAAATAAGACAACGTTATCATTTTTTAGTCAGGACAAACCCTTGATAGATCTATCAGGACTTGGCGCACATGCATTGGCTTTGACAACGGAATAAGAACCGTGCACCAGACAAATGATAGCGTTGTCATTTTGGTAGTCAATGCCATTAATGCTAGGGTTTTCCATTAACTTTGGGTATTGGGTACGGCCAGGTCGATGCGCAGCGTGCATGCCACCCCGTGCAAAGTGCTAACGTTGTCTGTTTTGCGCTGGACGGCGGGTGGCAACGGATGGAGCTTTGCCGCGCTGGTCCATGCACTGACCACCTCTGCGCCTGCATTTCTATGAACACCAACGTCTCTTTCAAAGCCGCCACATTGCACGACGTCGCCCGGGAGGCGGGGGTGTCGTTGATCACGGCCTCGCGCGCACTGGGCAATCCCAAGCTGGTGTCCGATGCCACCATCCTCAAGGTCCAGGCGGCTGCGGAGGTGGTGGGCTACATCCCCAATCTACTGGCGGGTGGCCTGAAGTCAAAACGCAGCCTGATGGTGGCATGCCTGGTGCCCACCATCTCGGTTGCGCAATTTCTCCCGACGGTGCAGGCGCTGACAGAGTCACTCGCCGCCGCCGGTTACCAGCTCATCCTGGGCCAAACAGGGTACGACCACCAGCATGAAGAGGCGCTCATCAACACCATGATCAGCCGCCGCCCGGACGGCATTGTGCTGACCGGGCTGGTGCATTCGGCACGCAGCCGGGAGCGGTTGCGCCGGGTGGGTATTCCGGTGGTGGAGACCTGGGATCTGAGCGACCGCCCCGTCGATATGCTGGTGGGGTTTTCTCACATCCAGGTGGGTGCCGCCATTGCCCATTATTTTTTGGCCAAAGGCTGGCAGCGCGTGGGCATTGCCACCGGCGACGACCACCGGGGGGCTTTGCGCCGACAAGGCTTTCTGGCCGCCATGGGGCGCGACGTTCCTACCGCTGTGGTGCCTGCGCCGAGCAGCCTTGCACTGGGCCGCCGTGCGCTGGGGGAGCTGCTGGAACAGGCCCCCACGCTGCAAGCGGTGTATTGCAGTTCGGACCAGCTAGCGCAGGGGGTCATGGCGGAGGCGCTGGCGCGCGGTATCCGGGTGCCGGAGGATCTGGCCGTGTGCGGTTTCGGCAACGCCGACTTCGCCGCCCACATGTATCCCTCGCTGACCACGGTGCACGTGGATGGCGCACAGATTGGCAAACTGACCGCACGCATGGTGATCGACCGCTGCCAAGGCATACCTATTGCAAACCCTGTGGTCGATGTAGGTTTTCAAATCATCGAGCGGCACTCGACATCGGTGGGCGGGGTATAAGGCGGCGATAGTGCCTATTTTTAAGCTTTTTAGGGCTTTAACGCTTATTCCACCAGCGCAAGCAGCTACATATCCAATAGCAAATCACCCCACCCGGCAAGCCTTCCAGGCCGCCACAAACCCCTCCGCCCGCACTTTCACCTGCTCCGCAGGCGTGCCCGGCGCGTAGAGCTGGCTGCCGATGCCGAAGCCGGTGGCGCCTGCTTTGACCCAGCCCGCCATGCTCTCGGGGGTGATGCCGCCTACGGGCCAGATGGGGGTGCCGCTGGGCAATACCGACAGCAATGCTTTCAGGCCTGCGGTGCCGACCTGTTCGGCGGGGAATATTTTCAGGGCGTGGGCACCGGCTTCGAGGGCGGTGAAGGCTTCGGTGGGGGTGGCGATGCCGGGGGCGCTGAACAGGCCGGTGGCCACGCTGCGGTGGATCACGGCGGGGTTGCAGTTGGGCGACACGATGAGCTGGCCTCCTGCGGCGTGCACCGCGTCCACGTCGGCCACGCTGAGCACGGTGCCTGCGCCGACCAGTGCGTCGGGCGGGGCGATGGCGGCCAGGCGGGTGATGCACTCCAGCGCGCCGGGGCGGTTCAGCGGCACTTCCAGCAGGCGGAACCCGGCATCGAACAGGGCCTGGCCCACGGCAACGGCTGCGTCCACGTCCAGGCCGCGAAGGATGGCGACCAGGGGTATGCCGGTGGGGGCGGCAGGGGTGGCGGATGTGGTCATGGTCAGGCCTTGTGGGTTTGGATGTAGTGGAAACCGCTGAGGATCACCTCGCGCGGCGACAGCAGGGTGAGGGCGCTGCCGAGCTGGCGGGCGGCGACCTGGTAGGCCTCTGCCAGGGCGGGGGAGCCGATCAAATGAAACTGGTCGCTGCCCGATGTGCCTAGCCCTTGCAAAACGTCTTGCAGCTCGCTGCCGATCAGCAGGCCGCTGAGATACGCCAGGGCCTGGCTGGCAGGCATGGTGCCGGTGACCACGCGGGCGCGGCAGACAAACAGCTGGTGCGCCAGCGCACCGGGGGCTCCGGCGGCCACGCCGTCGGCAAAGGCGGGCTGGCTCCACAGGGGTTCTGTGCCCGCTGGCTGGGCTGCGGCGGCCAGCGTGCCGTTGGTGGACAGCAGGGCGAACAGCTCGCCGGTCATGTAGGTGCGCAGTTGTTCCACGCGGCCATCGCGCAGCAGCACCCATTTGCTGTGCGTGCCGGGCAGCACGAACCAGCCGTTGCGCAAGCCCATGGCCACCGCGCCGAGCAATTGGGTTTCTTCGCCGCGCATCACGTCGGGCTGGCCTGCCACACCACGCACGCAGTAGCCGGGCACGATGTAGCGCTGCGGGTGGCCTTCGAGGTGCACCAGGTGCTGCGGCAGGGCTTCGAGCGGCACATCGGGGCCGAGGTAGGGGGCTTCCTGCCAGCCAAAGGCGCTGCCCACCATGCCGGACATCACCACGTGGCAATCCACGGGCGCACCCAGTGCGGGCAGCCATGCGGCCAGGGATTCGGCGTGCCGCCTGCGGGTGGTGAGTGCGCCCTGGTCATCGCTGGCCTCGGTGGTGCAGGTGCCATCGGTGGCCAGCGCGTAGCCACGGCGGTGGGTGGTGCCCCAGTCCACGCCGATCCAGGGGGTGTGTGATGCTGTCATAGGTGCTGTGGTGGAGTAAGCCGTGGCGGGCTGGTCGAAGACGGTGTATGCAGAATGGGGTTTGATTGTATGATTTATTATTGCCTTGTGGTGTCACAATGCGGTATGCAGCCCGAGTGGCTTTCCTTGGAGTGATGTTGATGCGGTCTCCCTCGAACCAAAGTGTCTCGGCTACCTACTCGGGACGCAATCTGCACGGGCAGGTGGTCAAGTCCCTGGGCCACGGCGTGGTGGGCGGGGCCTATCCGGCGGGCGAGTTGCTGCCCAACGAAGAGGTGCTGTGTCGCACGCTGGACGTGAGCCGCACCGCGTTGCGCGAGGCCATCAAGGTGCTGGCCGCCAAGGGGCTGCTGGAGTCGCGCCCCCGGGTGGGCACCTGGGTGCGCCCGCAGGCCAGCTGGAACATGCTCGACCCCGACGTGCTGTCGTGGCGCTGCGCCACCGGGCCAGACGCGCAGTTCTTGCGCCACCTCACCGAAATGCGCGAAATCATTGAGCCCGCCGCCGCCGCCCTGGCCGCGCGCAGCCGCAGCCCCGAGCAGTTGGTGGCGCTGGAAGATGCGTTCCACGCCATGGAAAGTGCCAGCGATATCAATGGATGGGTAGAGGCCGATCTGGCCTTCCATAGCGCGATTTTGCAGGCCACCAACAACCCCCTTTTGGTGCCACTGGCCGCCATCATCGGCAGCGCGCTGGAGGCCTTGCTGGGCATTTCTGCGCGCAAGGCGGGCGACTTTAACGACGCGTTGCCCGACCACCGCAAGGTGCTGGATGCCATCCGCGCGGGCGATGCGCAGCGGGCTTTGCACCGTATGGCGGTGATGCTGTCGGACACCCGCGACCTGATGCAGCGCTCGGCCATGCTGGCCGATGGCCCGGCCGAGGCGGTGCCGGTGGCGGGGCATGTACTCAACTCCGCAGGTTCATCGGTGTAGCAACGGGGGCCGTGGGTGGCCCCAAGGGTTTGTCCTGATCGTAGAATGCGCGGTCATTTGTATGATTTATTAATCCGCGACAGCGCTATCCCATACACCGCCATGAGCACCGAATCCCCCAAAAAACGCCGTTCCCAGCACTGGTTTGGCGGCACCAGCAAAGACAACTTCATCCACCGCAGCTGGATGAAAAGCGAAGGTCTGCCCGACGACAGCTTTGATGGCCGCCCGGTCATCGGCATCTGCAACACCTGGAGCGAGCTCACCCCCTGCAACCAGCACTTTCGCCAGATCGCAGAGCGGGTGAAGCACGGCGTGCTGCAGGCCGGTGGCATTGCGGTGGAGTTCCCGGTATCGTCGCTGGGCGAAACCCTGATGCGCCCCACCGCCATGCTGTACCGCAACCTGGCCAGCATGGACGTGGAAGAAGCCATCCGCGCCCACCCGCTGGACGGCGTGGTGCTGCTGGCCGGCTGCGACAAAACCACGCCCGCCACGTTGATGGGCGCTGCCAGTGTGGATTTGCCCACGCTGGTGGTGTCCGGCGGCGCGATGCTCAATGGCAACTACCGTGGCGAGCCCATCGGCTCGGGCACCCACGTGTGGAAGTTCTCCGAAGCTGTGAACGCAGGCAAGATGACCCTGCCGCAGTTCATGCAGGCCGAGAGCTGCATGTCGCGCTCTGCCGGCGTGTGCATGACGATGGGCACGGCCAGCACCATGGCCAGCATGGTCGAGGCGCTGGGCGTGTCCTTGCCCACCAACGCCGCTATTCCCGCAGTGGACTCGCGCCGCCTGGAGCTGGCGCAGCGCTCGGGCCGCATGATTGTGGACATGGTCGAGCGCGACATGCGCCTGTCGCAGGTGCTGACCCGCGAAGCCTTTGAAAACGCCATCCGCGTCTGCGGTGCCATCGGTGGCTCCACCAATGCCGTCATCCACCTGATTGCGATTGCCGGGCGCATGGGCGTGCCGCTGTCGCTGGACGACTGGGACCGCCTGGGCCGCGACATCCCCACCATCGTCAATCTCATGCCGTCGGGCGAATACCTGATGGAAGACTTCTACTACGCCGGTGGCCTGCCGGTGGTGATGAAGCGCCTGCTCGAAGCGGGTTTGCTGCATGGTGATGCCATCACCGTCAACAACCGCACCCAGGCGCAAAACGTCGAGCATGCCGAGTGTTTCAACGACAAGGTGATCCGCCCCCTGAGCCAGCCCTTGGTGGAGCAGGGCGGCCTGGCCGTGCTGCGCGGCAACCTGGCACCGCAGGGCGCGGTGATCAAGCCGTCTGCCGCCACCGCCCGCCTGCTGCAGCACCGGGGCAAGGCCGTGGTGTTCGAGAACATCGAGCACTACAAAGAACGCGTCATGGATCCGGACCTGGATATCGACGCCAACAGCGTGATGGTGCTCAAGAACTGCGGCCCCAAGGGTTACCCCGGCATGGCCGAGGTGGGCAATATGGGCCTGCCGCCCAAGCTGCTGCAGCAGGGCGTGACCGACATGGTGCGCATCTCGGACGCGCGCATGAGCGGCACGGCCTTTGGCACCGTGGTGCTGCACGTGGCCCCCGAAGCCGCCGCCGGTGGCCCGCTGGCCCTGGTGCAAGACGGCGACGAGATCGAGCTGGACGTGGCGGGACGCGGCCTGCACCTGCATGTCAGCGACGAAGAATTGGCCCGTCGCCGCCTGGCCTGGGTGGCCCCGCCCGAGCCCGCCTCCGGCTACGTGCGCCTGTACCACCGCCATGTGCTGCAAGCCGACCAGGGCGCCGACATGGACTTTTTGGTGGGCTGCCGTGGCGATGCCGTGCCCCGCGATTCACACTGAGGATGCCTGCATGAAAACCGCCAACTACCCCAGCCTGCAGGGCCGCAGCGTGTTCGTCACCGGCGGCAGCTCGGGCATCGGTGCCGACATCGTGGTGGGCTTTGCCCGCCAGGGTGCCCGAGTGGCCTTCACGGGCCGCAATGCCGAGGCCGCCGCTAAGGTCTTGGCCGCAGCCAGCGCAGTCGGCCCCACGCCGCTGTTTTTGCAAAGCGAAGCCAGCGACGTGGCCGCGCTGCAGGCCGCCATCGCCCAGGCCGCTGCCGCACACGGCGACATCAGCGTGCTGGTCAACAACGTGGCCAACGACGCGCGCCACGACATCATGGACGTGACCCCCGAAGACTTCGACTGGCGTGTGTCCATCAACCTGCGGCCCGCCTTCTTTGCCGCCCAGGCCGTGGTGCCCGGCATGCGCCGCATGGGGGGTGGGGCCATCGTCAACCTGGGCTCGGTGAGCTGGATGATCAAGGGCAAGGGCTACCCCGTGTACGGCACCTGCAAGTCGGCCACCGTGGGCCTCACCCGCTGCCTGGCCCGCGACCTGGGCCCCGACAACATCCGCGTCAACACCCTGACCCCCGGCTGGATCATGACCGAGAAACAGCTCACCCACTGGGTGGATGCCGAGGGCGAGCGCCTGATCGACACCAACCAGTGCCTGCCGGGCCGCGTGGTCGGTACCGACGTGGCCCACATGGCGCTGTTTTTGGCGGCAGATGACAGTAGCATGGTCACCGCCCAAGACTTTGTGGTGGACGCGGGCTGGACATAAGCCCTGCCGCAAAAGGCCTGTTTGAGGTTTTAGAGCCTTTTTCATGGCCCCAATTGGCTGCCACCGCCCATTCCATCGGCGTGACAAGCTATCATTTTTAGATCAAAATCCATAGCACCATGCCTCTACCCTGCACTGTCACCCCCATCTGGCCCGCCACCCTGCAACTCGGCGAGGGCACGCTGTGGCACGCCGCCAGCAGCCGCTTCTTCTTCGTGGACATCCTGGGCCAGGCCGTACACAGCTGGCAGCCCGTCACCGACGTGCGACAAAGCTGGCAGATGCCCGAGATGGTGGGCTGGCTGGTGCCCTGCGCCGACGGCCAGGGTTTCATTGCCGGCTTCCAGTCCGGCTTTGTGCGCCTCACGCTGGAGCCCGAGCTGAAGATCGAGCGCCTGGGCTCCCCGCATCCCGACCAGCCTGGCCTGCGCCTCAACGATGCCAAAGCCGATGCCGGTGGCCGCATCTGGGCCGGCTCCATGCACCACGAAAACCCCCAGCAGCCGCTGGGCCAGCTCGCCTGCCTGCACCCCGATGGCCGCATCGAGGTGGTCGAGCAAAACATCCACATCGCCAACGGCCCGGCCATCTCGCCCGACGGCACCGTCCTGCTGCACACCGACAGCCTGCTGCGCAGCATCTACTGCTACCGGCTCAGTGCCGACGGCCAGTTGCACAACAAAAACCTCTGGAAAACTTTTGCCCCCGAAGACGGCGAACCCGACGGCATGACCTTCGATGCCGAAGGCCACGTGTGGGTGGCCTTCTGGGGCGGCAGCTGCCTGCGCCGCTTCAACCTGGCCGGCGACGAACTCCAACGCATCGACATGCCCGCCAGCCAGATCACCAACGTGGCCTTTGGCGGTGAAAACCTGGATCTGATGCTGGTGACGAGTGCACGCGTGGGCCTGTCCGAAGAGCAGTTGGCCCAGCAGCCGCTGGCGGGGTCGGTCTTTGTGCTGCGCACCGGCGTGCGCGGGGTGGTGCCGGGGGTGTGGGGCTGAGCCTGCCTATGCGCCGCCCTGGTGGAGGCTTTGCCATGCGGCCAGCTCCAGGGGCCGGATGCCGAATCGCACGGCATTGCCCGCGTGGAGCGCCTTGAACTCCGCCAGGACGAGCGCAACGAAATGGCCCTGGTCGGCCTGCGCAACGGTCTGCGGCATCAGGCTCCGGATGGTGGGCTCGGTGGCTGTAGCAGCGCTGCGCACGATGGCGGCAACCACCTCCGCCAAGGCCTGCCGGTGCCGTAGCCGAAAAATGTCGGGCGGCACCAGGTTTTGCTGCACGGCAACGTACTGCTGGCACGACCGTTCGTAGGCCCACACAAACACATCGCGCAGCAGCTCGACCCGGTTCAGCTCATACACGCCCAGCATGGCATCCACATAGGCCTGCTGCGGCACGTCGATGAATGACAGCGGGCACAGGTTGTGGCGGATGAACGGGATGTTGGCGGCCAGCCGTGACACGCGTTTGTTCACATCCTCGAACGGCTGCAGGTACGGCAGGTGCACCATCAAGAAAAAAGCCTGCTCGAACGGGTCGGTGATGTCTGCCGCCATGCCCACCACAATGCCAAACAGCTCCTCCAGCCGCTGCGGCAGCGCCACCGGCAAATACACACTGCCGCCGATCTCCACCGCACGGCGGCGGATGCGCCCCACCGCCGCAGGGTCGGCCATCAGGCCATCCGACAAGAACGCGTGCAGCGCGATCAGGGTGCCCGGCTCCACACGGGCGTGCTCGGGGTGGAGCACCAGGTACTCGATGGCCTGTTTGTGGTTCAGGATCATCTGGGTCTCAAGAGCATCTTTGCCCTCGGCTGCCTGGCCAAAATCGATCAGGCGCTCGGTGTCCAGACGGCTGTAAGTATTGCCTTCCAGGTGGGAGGATGCCCACGACAGGTCGATCAGCAGGCGGTTGAGAATGTCGCGGGCAAAGGTGCCCGCCGGGGTCTGGTCCGCTGGGGACTGGCCCATGCTGCGCAACTGCGCCCGCAGCTCGGGTGCCAGGTAGTGGGTGTGGTTGGGGTGGTAGTGCTCCAGGAACGCCAGCTGGTAACCCACCGGGGCGCGAAGCTGCCGTGGCTGCGTGACGTAGGCCCGGATGTCCGCACCTTCGGCAGAGGTGGGAACGTAGACCTCCGACGGGGTTTGCGCAGATGCCGCAGGCTGGGCGGGCAGATTCATGCTGCGGTAACGCGCCCCCCGCCGATCCCCCAGCATCTGGATACGCCCTTGCGCCACCAACAAGGCCAGGCGGCGCTGCAAGCTACGGCGCTGCAGGGTGCCGCCTAGCTTCTGTGCGATGGTTTCGATGCCGATGCCATCAGGCTCTGCGCCAACCAGTTCGGCCAGTACATCCAGCTCGTGGGGGGAAGTAATGCGCGGCATGCAGTGGATTCCTCGGTGGTGGATGGTATTGCGTCACTTTAAGTGTCGCATAAACATTTTATACGTCACTTAAAGTGGCGTATATGTGGATATGCGACGGAATAGTCTGTAGGTGCAGGGTGCAGGGTGCAGGGTGCAGAGAAGCTAACGGGGCTGGTGTCGCAGGTGAACTGGCAGAAACTACCATTTTTCCCTGAAACACTTTTCATATCAACGGCTTAGCGTGTTTTTGCCAGCTCCCCCACCAGCTCCCCCAGCCGCGCAAACGCCCGGTCTACCTCGGGCGTGAACGGCCAGCCGCAGTTGACGCGCAAATGGCTTTCGAACCGGTTGGAGTTGGTGAAGATGGTGCCAGGGGCGATCACGGTGTTCTCGGCCAGGGCGGCGTGAAACAGGGCGGTGGCCGACAGGCCGTGGGGCAGCTCGATCCACAGCGACAGGCCGCCGCGCGGTACTGTGAGGCGGGTGCCGGGCGGGAAGTAGGTGGCCACGGCCTGGGCGGTCTGGGTGCGCTGGGTGGCCAGGGTGGCGCGCAGGTGGCGCAGGTAGCGGTCAAAAGCAGGCGAGGCCATGAAGCTGGCAGCGGCGCGCTGGGCCAGGCGCTCGTTGCTGCGCGAGGCGGCAAACTTCAGCATCTCCACCCGCGCCTGCCAGCGCCCGGCGCTGACCCAGCCCAGGCGCAGGCCGGGGGCCAGGCATTTGTGCAGCGACGCGCAGTACACCACGTGGCCGCTGTCGTCCCAGGATTTGATGGCCCGCAGCGGCTCCATGCGCAGCACGCTGTCGTCCACCAGGGCGCTGTAGGTGTCGTCCTCAATCAGCGCCACATCGTGCTGCTGGCACAGGCGCAGCAGGGCCTGCTTGTGGGCGTTGGGCATGATGCTGCCGGTGGGGTTTTGCAGGTAGGGAATGACCACCACGGCCTTGATACGCAGTGTGTTGCGCAAGGCCAGCTCCACCGCGTCCACCGAGATGCCGGTGCGCGGGCTGGTGGGGATTTCCAGCGCTTTCAGGCCCAGGCTTTCCAGGGTTTGCAGCAGGCCGTAGAAGGTGGGCGACTCCACCGCGATGGTGTCACCGGGCTGGGCCACGGCGCGCAGGGCCAGGTTCAGCGCTTCGGTGCAGCCGTTGGTGACTTGGATGTCACTGGCCGAAAGCCGCATGCCCGCCAGCAGCGCACGCTGGGCCAAAACTTCGCGGAACTCGATGCAGCCCTGCGGCGGGGCGGCGCGCACCAGTTGTTCGGGGTCCAGGCGCAGGCTGCGCTGGGCGGCTTGCTGCAGGGCTTTGGCGGGGTAGAGCTCGGGGGCGCAGCGGGCGGTGGAGAGGTTGGTTTTGAAGCGCTGCATGCGCCCCAGCGCCAGAAATTCCGACACCTTGGTGTGGATGCCTACGTACTGCGCCGGGTCGGGGGCGCGCTGCATCGGCGGGTCGTTCACCGGGGCCAGTTTTGCCGCCGCCGGTGCCTGGCGCACAAAGTAGCCCGAACGGGGCCGCGCCTCCAGCCAGCCTTCGCTCTCCAGCAGGCGGCAGACCTGCATGGCCGTGGACAGGCTCACCGTGTGCTGGCGCACCACTTCGCGCAGCGACGGCATGCGGTGGCCTGGCAGCAGGCTGCCGGCGTGGATGGCGCTGCGGTAGTGGTCGGCGAGGTGCTGGTATTTGGGCTGGGTGGGCATGGTCATGGCCTGCCCATCATGCGGGCTGGGGCGGGGGCTGAACAGGTACAGACAGGGGCAAAACAGACCATAACAGATGCCAATTTTCTGCACTGTTGCGATACAGATGGGTGGGGTCTGTGGCTGTTCGGGGCGGGCTGGATTTTTTACGCTACAGGCTCTTTCACACGAAGGTCTTGTATGTCCACCATTGCCGTCCCAGCGCCCCTGTTCACCCTGCACCTGCAGCCCGCCCAGCGGGCCTGGGAGCGTTTACCTAGCGGGGCCGAAATCGCCGTGCAGCAGGGGACGGTGCGCCTGCATGTGATGGCCTACCTGGCGGGGATGTGGGTGGAGCAACCCGTGCTGCTGCACGCCGGGGAGCGGCACCGGGTGGAGGTGGCGGGCTGGCTGCAGATGGAGGCGGTGGGCACCGCCAAGCTCAGCGCGGTGGCGCAGCCAGGTTGGGGCGTATTGCCTTGGCTTTATTCCTGTTTTGATAGCGCCTTGCGCCCATTCCATAAGCGCAAGAGGCAGTTTTAGCTTGTAAGAATTTACCGCGCCTGCGCACGCGTCAGCAGGTAGTCCTGGTGCACGTGGTTGTCGGCAAAGTAGTCGGAGGCCAGCGCTTCAAATCCGGCGCGGAACTGTTGCAGTTGTTCGGGCGTGCTGGCCAGTTTGGCAACGATTTTTTGCATCGGCCCGATGGTCTGCTCCAGAAACAGGCGGTAGTGGGGGAGGCTGAGGGCGGGCAGGGCCATGGCACCGCGGGCAAAAAACGGCGGGCTGAACTTATCGCCCAGGCGCTCGGTAATGGTGGCCGGGTGGCCCCACTGGGGCGGGGGTGAGGCACCTTCGGGCAGTGGCGGCGCGTGGCGGCCAATGTACGCAAACATCCGGCCAATCATGTGCTCGGGCGGCCAGGTGGCAAAGGCGATGCGGCCCTGGGGTTTGAGCACGCGGCGCATCTCGGCCACCACCAGGGCAGGGCGCGGGGCAAACATGTGGCCAAACTGGCTCAGCACCACGTCAAACGACGCGTCGGGGTAGGGCAGTTGTTCGGCATCGCCCTCGGTCCAGACGACGTCTATACACCGGGCGATGGCCGCGTTGTCACGCGCCTGCACCAGCAGCTCGGGCGTGAGGTCCAGCCCGGTGACCCGTGCGCCCGCCCGCGCCGCCGTCAGGGCCACCACGCCAGTGCCGGTGCCCACGTCCAGCACCGCCTCGCCCGGGCGGATGTCGGCAAACCGCACCAGGTGCGCCGCCACCGGCAGGGTGAACAAGGCCATGGGCGTAAACGATGCCCACATTGCGCGCTGTTGCTGCTTCCAGTCTGCCAACGGGTCGTTTGCCATGGAGTGCTCCTAAACGGTAAATACTAGTGGGTGCGGCCCAAAAGACAAGCGCAATACGGGCGATTGCAGTTGCAACACAGCCCGCCTGCTGCCGACACACAAAAGCCGCCGCCGCTTGGGAAGATCACCTCACCGCAAAACATTGCAACAACCCAAAGGATCTCACCATGACACGCTCTATCCACCGCATTGCCGCTACTGCCCTGTTCGCCCTGACTGCCGGTGCTTTTCTCCCCGCCCACGCTGCTACCAACGACTCAGACCTGGCCAGCTCGGTCCAGTCCACCCTGACCAGCCAACTCGGCGCGGATGCCAAAGACGTGACCGTCACCGTCAGCAACGGCAGCGTGACCCTGCACGGCTGGACACAAGGCGTGCAAGAAGAAGCCAAGGCCCGCTATGTGGCCAGCACCGTGCCCGGCGTGAGCAACGCCTACAGCAACGTGCGCACTTTCTCGACCGACAGCAACGACTAAGCCAAAAATGAGGGCCATTTAGCCCTCTTGCGCTTATCCAATAAGCGGTAGCAGCTATTGAAATAATAGCTGCTACCGCTTTTGTCGTTGGAGCGAACCAAGCTGCCACAATCACCCCCGTCTTCTCTCTCACCTGCTCCATGCAAATCCCCTACGAACTTCTGGTCGGCTGGCGCTATACGCGGGCGGGCCGGGCCACCCGGCGCAACGGCTTCATCAACTTCATCTCGGGCGTGTCCATGCTCGGGATCGCCCTGGGCGTGGCGGCGCTGATCATCGTGCTCAGCGTGATGAACGGCTTCCAGAAAGAGGTGCGCGACCGCATGCTGTCGGTGGTGGCGCATATCGAAATCTTCGCCCCCAACGGCGAGGCCCTGCCCGACGTGGCCAAGACCCTGGCTGAGGTGAAGCAGAACCCGGCAGTGGTGGGTGCTGCACCTTTCATCGCTAGCCAGGCCCTGCTGGCGCGCGGCGAGGACATGAAAGGCACCATCGTGCGCGGCATTGACCCGGCGCATGAAGGTGAAGTGACCGATCTGGCCGTGGCCCTGCCCAAGGAGACGATGGCCAAGCTGGTGCCCGGCGAGTTTGGCGTGGTGCTGGGTATCGACCTGGCGCGCAGCCTGGGCGTGCGTCTGGGCGACCCGGTCACGCTGATCGCCCCCAGCGGCCAGGTCACCCCGGCGGGCGTGGTGCCGCGCCTGAAGCAGATGACGGTGGTGGGCACCTTCGAGTCCGGTCACTTTGAATACGACTCGGCCCTGCTGATGCTGCACATGGACGATGCCGCCCGCATCTTCCGCCTCGAAGGCCCCACCGGCATCCGCGTCAAGCTGCAAGACCTGCACCAGGCGCGTGAGGTGGCCCAGCAACTGGCGGGCAGCCTGAGCGGCAATCTGCTGATCCGCGACTGGACGCAGCAAAACAAAACCTGGTTTGCCGCAGTGGAGCTGGAAAAACGCATGATGTTCATCATCCTCACGCTGATCGTGGCCGTGGCCGCGTTCAACCTGGTCAGCACCCTGGTGATGACCGTGACCGACAAGCGCGCCGACATCGCCATCCTGCGCACCCTGGGGGCCAGCCCGCGCAGCATCATGGGCATCTTTATGGTGCAGGGCGCGATGGTGGGGGTGATGGGCACGCTGGCCGGGCTGCTGCTGGGCTTAGGGATCGCCTTCAACATCGACGTGATCGTGCCTGCGCTGGAGCAACTGTTCCATGCCAGCTTCTTGCCGCGCGAGGTGTATTTCATCAGCCGCATGCCCAGCGAGCCGCAGCAGGCCGACATCGTGCCGATCGCGGTGATTTCGCTGATCCTGGCCTTTGTGGCCACCATCTATCCGAGCTGGCACGCCAGCCGTGTCAATCCTGCTGAAGCATTGCGTTATGAATAAGCCCGTACTTCAAGCCACTGGCTTAACCAAGCGTTTTTCTGAGGGCCGCCTGGACGTGACCGTGCTCAAGGGCGTGGACCTGCAGGTGTTTGCGGGCGAAACCGTGGCCATCGTCGGTGCGTCCGGCTCGGGCAAAAGCACGCTGCTCCACCTGCTGGGCGGGCTGGATGCGCCCAGCAGCGGCGCGGTGCAGTTGCACGGCCACGACATGGCCCAGTGGGACGCGGCCGAGCAGGGCCGCCAGCGCAACCAGCATCTGGGCTTTGTCTACCAGTTTCACCACCTGCTGCCTGAATTCAGCGCGCTCGACAATGTGGCCATGCCCTTGTGGATTCGGCGGCTACCGCGCGACCAGGCTGCACAGGAAGCTATGAAAATACTAGCGGTGGTAGGTTTGCAGGACCGCGTGCACCACCGGCCCGCCGAGCTTTCCGGTGGCGAGCGCCAGCGTGTGGCCATCGCCCGTGCCCTGGTGGCCCAGCCTGCCTGTGTGCTGGCCGACGAGCCCACCGGCAACCTGGACCGCAGCACCGCCGACGGCGTGTTTGCGCTGATGCTGCAACTGGCGCGTGACCAGGGAACGGCCTTTGTATTGGTAACCCACGACGAGACTTTGGCGGCCCGCTGCGGACGTACTTTGCGCCTCAACCAGGGCCAATTCGCCGCCGCTTGAACCCGTAGTTCACTGTATAAACACCGATTTGCAGCCTTCTTGCGCAAGCGTACACTTCCAAAGTGTGTACTTTTGTATCGCAACCGGGTCACACGTGAGCCTGCCAGGGGCCATGTCCGCACCCCCGCCAACGCCACCCCGGTGAGCGTGTCACGGGATCATCGAGTTCAAGACAAAGGGCGAGTCCATGCCAGGTAAGGATAAATTCCACGCGCGGGTCATCCAGGTGCTGCGTGACAGCCGCGTATTTGGCACGCTGGACGAGGCAGTGTTGAACGAGCTGGCCGGTGTGCTGGAACTGCAGGAAGTGCGCGGTGGCAGCCTGGTGCTGGAAGAAGGCGCGGCGGCCAACAGCATGTTCTTTGTCATTACGGGCCGCCTGCGGGCCTCGCGCCGCAACCGCGATGGCAGCGTCTTGTTGTACAACGAAATCCGCCCTGGCGAAAGCGTGGGCGAGATGGGCATGATCCTGCGCCAGCCGCGCACCGCCGACGTGACTGCCGTGCGCGATTCCACCCTGGCCGTGCTGGACCGCAGCCACTTCGAGGACATGCTGGTGCGCCACCCGCTGGCCTTCAACCGGGTGTTTTCCCAAGCCATTTTTGACCACCTGCGCCACACCGTGGACCTCGCCAAGAAGGCCCAGGCCCAGGCCTTCGTGGTCGTGCCGCTGCACGAGGGTGCGGGCTCGGCCGAGGTGGCGCGCGGCCTGGCCCAGGCCTTTGGGCGTATGGGCCGGGTACACCACATCACGCCCTCGGCCGAGCTGGAACGCGGCTCGCAAACCTCGGAAGGTACAGGCGGTGCGGACCGGTTCGATGCCCTCGAAGACGCGTACGACTTTTTGGTCTACGAGGCCGATGCCACGCCTTCGTCCTGGACGCGGCGGGCTTTCCGCCAGGCCGACCAGGTGATCTTTGTGGCCAATGCCGATGCCTCGCGCGAACGGGGTGCGCTGGAGCAGCAGCTCATGAACGAGCCCGGCTTCGGCATGAAGCGCCAGCACCTGGTGGTGCTGTATCCGGCGGCGACGGTAGCCCCCAACGTGACCACCGTCTGGCGCGCCGGGCGGCAAATTGAGCGGGTCTACCCCACGCGCAGCCAGTATGTGGGCGACTATGCGCGGCTGGCGCGGTACCTGACGGGCCGCGCAGTGGGCGTGGTGTTGGGCGGTGGCGGTGCGCGCGGTTTTGCCCATCTGGGCGTGCTGCGGGCCATGCAGGAAGCGCATATTCCGGTCGATCTGGTGGGTGGCAACAGCATGGGTGCGCTGATCGGGGCGCAGTATGCCTGCGGCCTGCCGCTGAACCAGATTCGCGACCAGACCCGCAAGTTTGCCGAGGGCGGCGAGTGGCCGACCCTGCCGCTGGTCTCCATCGTCTCGGGCGGGCGCGTCAAGCGCGACCTGCGCGCCATGTTTGGCGACACCCAGATGGATGCCCTGTGGACCCCGTATTTTGCGGCAGCCTGCAACCTCACCAAGGGCGGCACCACGGTACAGGAGACCGGGCCGCTGTGGCGCGCCGTGCTGGCCAGCAATTCGCCTGCGGGCCTGTTCCCGCCGGTGCTGGTAGATGGCAATTTGCTGGTGGACGGTGCGATTCTGGAGAACGTACCGGTGGACGCGATGCGCATGCGCCTGGGTGTGCCGCTGGAGAAGCGCCGTGGCAACGGCACCATCGTCGCTATCGACGTGGACGTGCAGATCGAGATGGGCGTAGACCCGGCGTTGGAGCGCCTGTCGGTGCGCCACACCCTCAAAGGCATGGTGTCGCGCAAGCCCCGCAGCACGCCGGGCATTACCGAAATTTTGTACCGCGCCGGGCATATCGGCGGCCTGCACCAGCGCGCGGCCACCATCGCCCAGGCCGACCAATATCTGGAGCCGCCGGTGGCTGGTTTTTCGCTGATGGCTTACAGCCGTGCCGACGAAATTATCGAAGTGGGCTACCGCCATGCGATGGAGACAATAGAACAATGGAAGCTGTAATCACGGCAGAGCGCCGCCAGGAGGACCTCAACCTGTCGCTGAGCCAGCGCGAAGTCTGGCTCGACCAACGTACCTGGGCGGGCAGTGCGCACCTGAACATCGGCGGCGGTGCGTTTTTGATGGGAAGGTTGAACCTGGCGCGCTTCAGGCAAGCCCTGGCCCAGCTGGTGGCTGAGAGCGAAGCCCTGCGCCTGGCCCCCCTGGCCAACGGTAGCCAGACCCTGTTTTCGCACTGTGCCCTGAACCTGGAAGAGGTGGACCTGTCTTCCGAGGCCGACCCCAAAGAGGCCATGCGCATCTGGTGGCAGCAGCGCATGACTGTGCCCTTTGTGCTGGACGGCACACCGCCCTGGCGCTTTGCCCTGCTGCGCGCCAGCGATGTGCTGCACGGACTGACCATCCAGTTCCACCACCTGGTGATGGACGGCTGGGGCACTTCGCAGGTCATGCGGCGCTGGAGCGAGCTGTACAACGCGCTGGAGACCGGCCAGGCACCGGCGCTGCGCAGCGACCCCGGCTACAAGAAGTTCATCGAGGAGTCTGCCCAGTACCACCAGTCGCCGGCGTTCGAGCGCGATGCCGAATACTGGCGCGGCCAAATGCCGGTGCTGCCCCCGGCCCTGATCGAGCGCCGCTACGCCAGCGCCCGCCAGCACGAGCTACCCGCTGCCCACATGGGAATGCAGCGCATACCTCGCGCTGGTTACGACCGGCTGCGCCAGGTGGCGGCCGAGCGCGGCTCCAGCGCGTTCAACTTTTTTCTGGCGGCCCTGATTCTGTACTTTGGCCGCGTCAGCAACCGCCAGGAGGTGGTGGTCGGCGTGCCCAGCCTGAACCGGGGCGGGCGGCGTTACACCGAGACGCTGGGTATGTTTGTCGGCGTGACACCGGTGGCGGTGCAGATGGCCCCCGACATGACTCTGGGTGGGCTGCTGGCCGCCGTGGGCAGTGCCATGCGGGCCGCGCTGCGGCATCCGCGCTACCCCTTGAGTGAGCTGGGCCGTACGCTGGAAGTGGCACGCAACCGTCGGGACGGTCTGTTCGACGTGCTGCTGTCGTTTGAGCGGCAAGACTACGCAGTGTCGTTTGGCAATGCCGAGCTGGTCGAGTCGCGCCAGTTGTTCTCGGGCCAGGCCCGCTTTCCGTTGGGTGTGACAGTGTGTGAGTTCCATGCCGAAGACGATGTGGAGCTGGCGCTGGAAGCCAGCGCCGCCTGCTTTGTCGAAGGCGAGGTGGAGCTGCTGGGCCGCCGTGTGTGGCACCTGGTCGAGGCCACCATGGGCCCGCCGGAGACTTTGCTCGACAGCATTGCGCTGGTGCCGCCTGAAGAGCACTGGATGGTGATCGACGGCCTGCACAAGGACGTGGCCGCGATGGCCGTGGTCGAGCCCTTTGTGGTCCAGTTCGAGCACCACGCCGGTTTGCGCCCCGAGTCCAACGCCCTGGTGTGGAACGAAGGCGCGATGGATTACGCTACGCTGGATGCCGTGTCCACCCACCTGGCCTGGCGTCTGCTGGCGCTGGGTGCGGGCAAGGACCAGACCATCGCCCTGGTGATGGACCGCTCGCCCGACTGGGTGGTGGCCATGCTGGCCGTGGCCAAGGCCGGGGCAGCGTTTTTACCGCTCGACCCCGAGGCCCCGCTGGCCCGGCTGGCCGCCATTCTGGAAGAGGCCGGTGCCATTGCCGTACTGATCCAGCCGCACACCGAAGACCGGTTGGGTAGCCTGCACGTCCGCACGTTGCAGGTGGACTGGACCCAGGCCCTGGCCGAGGTGGGCCGGCACGGCTTGCAGCGGCTGACCACCCAACCCGGGGCGGATGATCTGGCCTATGTGTTGTTCACCTCGGGCTCCACCGGGCGGCCCAAGGGCGTGATGATCGAGCACGGCACGCTGGCACGCCGTCTGGGCTGGCTGTCACGGGCCTACGCCGTGGAATGGCACGACCGCTCTGCCCAGGCCACCCAGGTCACGTTCGACCCCTCGCTGATCGAGCTGCTGCTGCCGCTGGTGCACGGTGCCAGCGTGGCCTTGCCGCCGCCGGGGCGCTTGCTGCCCGAGTCGCTGGCCGACTTTGCGGTGCACCATCGGGTCACCATCATGGCCTTTGTGCCCAGCACCCTGAGCCGGTTTCTGGATTCGGCCGGGCACCGCAAGGACCTGAAGCTGCGCGTGGCTTGCTGCGGCGGCGAGGTGCTTTCGCCCGAGCTGGCGCAGCGTTTTCTGAAAGAAACCGGTGGCCGTCTGTACAACGTCTACGGCCCCACCGAAACCGCCATCTTCGCCACCGCCTGGGAGTGCGAAAACCACCGCACCGACAGCGCCCTGCCGATTGGCCGCCCCATCGATGACACCCGCATCTATGTGCTGGACCCGGCGCTGCGCCCCATGCCGCTGGGCGTGCCGGGCGAGATCTACATCGGCGGCGAGGCGATTGCGCGCGGCTACCTGAACCGCCCCGAGCTGGATGCGCAGGTGTTTTTGCCTGACCCCTTTCGGCCCGGCCACCGCATGTACCGCACCGGCGACCGGGGCTGGCTAGGCAGCGATGGCAATCTGCACTTTCTGGGGCGACTCGACCGGCAGGTCAAGCTGCGCGGCTACCGCATCGAGCTGGGCGAAATCGAATCGGCACTGTCGGCGATTGAAGGCGTTCTGCAGGCGGCGGCCAAGCTGATCGAGCGCAAGGGCAAGCCACAGATCCATGCCTGGGTGGCCGCCACCGGCAGCCCCACGGTGGAGAGCCTGCAGGCCGTGCTGCGCATGCGCCTGCCGGACTACATGGTGCCCAGCGGCATCAGCATCCTGCCGGGCCTGCCTGCCAGCACGGCGGGCAAAATCGACTACGACGCACTGCCCGACCCCAGCCATACCGCCACCTCGACCCAGGCCCGCAAAGCCAACCGCCGTTTTGAGGCCGAGCTGCTGGCGCTGTGGGAGGACGTGCTGGACACCCGGCCCATCACGGTGTTCGACAACTTCTTCGACCTGGGCGGCGACTCGCTGGCTGCCGTCACCATGCTGAACAGCATCGAGAAGCTGGTGGGCCGCAAGGTGCCGATGTACCTGATCACCGAGCACCCCAGCATCGAAAGCCTGGCCATTGCGCTGGCCGACAAGAGCAAAGGCCCCAGCGTGATGCTCAACCTGGGGGCCGATACCGGGCGGGTGCCGCTGTACCTGGCGGCTTCCGGCCACGGCGACCTGCTGCGCTTCCAGAACCTGGCGCGCGCACTTGGCAACGCCTGCGAAGTTCACATGCTGCAACCTCCGTTTACCGAGCCCATCGCCTGCATCGACGACCTGGCAACCCTGTACGCCGATGCCATCCAGGCGCACGGCAAGCGGCCCGGTTTTCTGGCTGGTTTTTCGGTGGGAGGCATTGCGGCGCTGGAGGCGAGCCGCTTGTTGCAGCAGCGGGGGGTTCCGGTGCGTGGGCTGTTTCTGATCGACACCACCTACCCGGCATCGCGCCTGGGCGGCACGGCGTTCTGGCGGCTTTCGGGCTGGCTGGTGAAGCGCTTTCGCATCCAGGAACTGAGCCTCAATGGCCGCCGCATGGGGGCCATGTTCAACGACCCCGGCCTGGTCAGCCAGGTCATGGCCCTCAAAGGCTACCGCCCGGCAGGCTATGACGGGCCCACGCTGCTACTCAAGTCGTCCGGCCTGGCGAGTTGGAGCCGGTGGCTGTTCCGGCCCTGGGGGCGGTTGATGCCCAAACACCTGTACGAGCACCAGATCCGGGGGCTGCACGGCTCGATCTTCGAGCCCGGCAACGTGACCGAGCTGGCCTCGGTGATTGCTGAGCGCATGGACAAGGCTGCGCCTTGACCTCCTCCATGCGCTGGCGGGTCCTCGGCCTGGCGCTGGTGGTGGCCGCGCTGGTGGGCCTGGCGGTGGCCTGGAGCGCTTCGCCCCTGCGCCAGTGGCTGGATGCCGACCGCATCGTCGCCACGCTGCGGCAGCTGGGGGCCTCGTTTGGGCCGGTGGCGGCGGTGCTGGGCTTTGCCCTGGCCAGCGTCCTGGTGGTGCCGTTGGGATTTCTGACCCTGGTGGCCCTGGTGGCCTTTGGCCCCTGGATGGGCATGGTCACCACCTTTGGCGGGGCTTTGCTGGGGGCCATGGCCAGCTACGGCCTGGGGCATCTGCTGGGCAACCCGGTGCTGCAAAAACTGGGTGGTGAGCGGGTCAACACCGTCAGCCGCCGCCTGGCCGAACGCGGCTTGCTGGCGGTGATTGCGGTACGGGTGGTGCCCATTGCGCCGTTTGCCATTGTCAACATGGTCGCCGGGGCATCCCACATCCGCCTGCGCGACATGGTGCTGGGCACCGCACTGGGCATGGCCCCGGGTACGGTGATCATGGCATTTTTTGTGGAGCAGATCGTGGCCGCCTTCCGCCAGCCCGGCCCGCTGACAGTGGCTATCGTGCTGGGCCTGCTGGCCCTGATTGCCTTGGGGGGCTGGGCGGCGCGGAAGTATTTGCGTTAGAACGTGTTTACGATCTCCTTGGGATCCCAAGGAGATCGTAAACACGTTCTTAGTTGCCCAGCAGCGCTGAGCGGGCTTCGGGTGCTGCAAACACACAGGCCACGTCGTGCGCGCAGCCCGGCACGGTGGTGGTACTGCGTTGTTGCTCCGGTGCCAGCAGGCTGCGGTCATATGCTGCATACGCCAGAGCGCGCTGCAGGCGGTACGGCCCCTGGGCCATGGCGGCGCAGCTTTTGTCCAGAATCTTGTAGTACGTACCCGGCGCGTCGCTGTTGTCCAGCGCGCCTGCCAGGTAGTGAATGTCGGCCTGCGCATAGCGGGCGCGGGCCTGGGCGGCGCTGCGGCCCAGAGTGGTGGGCAGGTTCTGGGTGCCGTATTTCCAGCGCAGTACCTGCGGGCAGGCGGCTACCGTGTCAGCGGGCCACACCGGGTCAAAGTACAGCCAGGTGCCGGGATCGGCCACCACGTAGCGCAAAGTGATGGGGGCGGGCAGCACGGCGGCAAAGCCGATGTAGTGCTGCACCATTTGCGCCCCGGCCGAAAACCCGGCGATGGTGATGGTCTGCAGGCTGGGCCATTGTTGGCGCAACTCCGCCACCAGCGCATCCAGCGCGGCAAACGAGGTCAGCCCATCCGCATTGCGGGCTTTGCCACCGGTGATCCATGAAGCGCAGGTCCACAGCAAGTCTGCGTCTTGCGCACTTGGCACGCCCACGGTGTGGCATGTGGCCGCATCCGCCGTGCTGACCTGGAAAACCGGTGCCACCACCAAGCCGCGGTGTGGTGTGCCACCGCGCTGCAAGGCGGCGAGGGCCGCATTGAAGGTTTTATTGGCATCGCGCGGGTGACCGTGTATGGCCACCAGGGCAGAGGTGGGCGCACCCGCACCCGGTGCAAGGGAAGCATAGAAGTGCATCTGCCCACCGCTGCCTGCCGGCGAAAAAGCGAAGTAGCAGGCACTGGAGGCTGACACCGCGCAGTCGGTTGGGGCATGGGCCTGCGTGGGCCACGGGTGGAGCAACGCTACGGCGATGGCAAGCAGGCATCGGATAGGCATAAATTTTTAATATTGTTATATATTGTATTATTTGTAGAATAATGTAATAAATAATATTTTGCTAGAATATTTTGAGTTTATATATATTTATATTAATGGTTAATATGATACCGGCTACATGAAAATCTCGCGAGCATCCTCTACCCGAAAAATCATCCGTCATAGTCTGCGCAAGGTTTTTGCGTTTTTACCCCGGCCACTGCGGTTTTCCATTTACCGGTCTTTTGTCGAATGCGACCCCCATCCCGATGCGCGGCTGGTGTTGAAAATTGCCGATACCCAAGAAGAGTTGGAGGCCTGCTTCAAGCTGCTGCACGATGCCTATGTGGGCAGCGGCTTCATGCAGCCCGACCCGTCCGGGCTACGGGTCACGGTGTACCACGCGCTGCCCACCACCACCACGCTGTGTGCCAAGTTCGACGGGGAGGTCGTGGGCACCATTTCGCTGATCCGTCAGAGCAGTTTTGGCTTTCCGCTGCAAGCTATTTTTGACCTGAGAGAGATCTATGCCGAGAAAGGCAAGATTGCCGAAATATCGGCCCTGGCGGTGCATCCCCGGTTCCGCAAAAGCGGCGGCTCCATCCTGTTTCCGCTGATGAAGTTCATGTACCAGTACAGCACCTCTTTCTTCGACACCTGCCATCTGGTGATTGCCGTGAACCCAGACCGGATTGAGATGTACGAGTCGCTGCTGTTTTTCAAGCGCCTGACCAGCCGCACCGTAGAAAACTACGATTTTGCCAATGGCGCGCCCGCCGTGGGGGCTTCGCTGAATCTTATCCATGCGCCCAAAATATTCAAAAAGGTGTATGGCAGCAAGACGAAGAGCAAGAATCTTTATTCTTACTTTATTAAATCGAAGCTCAAAAACATTATCTTGCCCACCCGCCGGTACTTCACCACCAACGACCCGGTGATGACTCCAGAAATGTTGGACTATTTCTTCAACCAGCGGACCCAGGTGTTCGCCCACCTGTCTGAGCGCGAAAAGCTGCTGCTGGCCTCGATCTACGATATGCCCCATTACCAGGCGGTGCTGCCACCGGTCGCCGGGTGCGCTGCTTCGCTGCAAGACATCCGCCAGCACCAGCGCTATTCGCTCAAGTGCCGTGGCATGCTGACCGTGGGCGGCCAGACCGTGGCGCTACAGCTGGTCGAGTTGTCCGATGATGGCTTCCAGGCGCATGCCAAAAGCGACGTGCCGATGCATGTCCAGGCCAGTGTGCAGATTCAGCTGGGCAGTGCCGAGGCCTCAACCTTGCAGGTGGTGGCGGTGCGCGGCGAGTCGCATGGCAACTACCACTACTACGGTTTCAAGCTGGCTTCGCGGGACCTGGCCTGGCGCAAGTTTGTGGCTGCGCTGCAGTCGGGCATCACCGCCAAGGACCTGGACAACGCCACCCTGTTTTTGCCTGGCCACGAAGACTTCGAGACCACCACCGTGCTTGACGCTTTGGGGTTGCCGACGTTTGAAGACACCCAGCTTGGCTGAGGGTTAAAGTCGGCCCCCTATGTGGATCGACACGCACTGCCATCTGGATGCCCCAGAATTTAAAGAAAATCATGCTCTAGCGCTTACCCTACGTGCGCAAGCAGCTATTGAAAATGTAGCGATGTGTGTTTTGCAAGGGGTGATGGCGGCCAACTTCGACACCGTGCGCAGGCTGGCCCATCAAACACAAGATGCCTACGCACTGGGCATCCACCCGCTGTTCGTGGCCCGCAGCCAGGATCGTGACCTGGACCTGCTGGATGCCGCGCTGACGGCCCACCGCAGTGACCCACGCCTGGTGGCGGTGGGCGAGATCGGGCTGGACTACTTTGTGCCCGCGCTGCAAACCCCCGAGATGCTGGCGCGGCAGCAACACTTCTACCGCGCGCAATTGAAGCTGGCCAAAAAGCACGGCCTGCCGGTGATCCTGCACGTGCGCCGCAGCGCCGACCATGTGCTGAAACACCTGCGTGCCGTGGCCGGGCCGGGCGGGCGCTGGCTGGGCATTGCCCACGCCTTCAACGGCAGCCCGCAGCAGGCGCAGGCCTGTATCGATATCGGGCTCAAGCTGGGCTTTGGCGGGGCCATGACCTTTGAGGCGGCCCACCAGCTGCGCCGCCTGGCCACCAGCCTGCCACTGGATGCCCTGGTGCTGGAGACCGATGCACCCGACATCCCGCCCCAGTGGCTGTACACCACCGCCGCCCAGCGTGCGGCGGGCCAGCCGCAGGGCATCAACTCACCGCTGGAGCTGCCGCGCATCGGTGCGGTGCTGGCCGGGCTGCGTGGGGTGCCGGTGGCCGAGATTGCCGCCGCTACCACCGCCAACGCGCTGGCGGCCTTGCCGCGTTTGAAAGCGCTGTTGCCATGACTCGGCTTGTTGGTCTGCCTCCCCTGGTCTCTGCCGACACCCGGCTGCTGGTGCTGGGCAGCTTCCCCGGCGCTGCCTCGCTGGCAGCGCAGCAGTATTACGGCCATCCGCAGAACCAGTTTTGGCGTATTTTGCAAGCTATTTATGTCTCTAACGCTTATTCCATAAGCGATAGAAGCTATGAAAATAGGAGCAATTGGATGCTCGCCCACGGTGTGGGCCTGTGGGACGTGTACGCCAGTTGCGAGCGCCAGGGCAGCCTGGACAGCCAGATCCGCCATGCCGAGGTCAACGACTTTGCCGCCCTGCGCCAGCGCTGTCCCCAATTGCGGGCCGTCGCGCACAATGGGGCCGAGAGTTTCCGTCACACAGGCAAGTTGGAAGATTTGGGCCTGCCCACCGTGCGCCTGCCATCTACCAGCCCGGCCTATGCCAGCTGGAGCTTCGAGCGCAAGCTGGCCGCGTGGCGGGATGTATTTGAACAATTTGGACTGATTGAAATTAATGGCCCGTAAACCCGCCACCTCCACTTCGGTTTTGCCCGAAGTCAATTTTTGCGACTACGGCGACGTGCGCACCCTGCACCTGGGCACCGAGTGGGTCCAGGGCTCCATGCTGCTGGACACGCCGTACGACATCGAGCTGGAATACGTGCAGCGCATGATGGCCTGGCTGCTGTTTGTGCCGCCTAGCAGCGTGGCCAAGCGCCACGCCATGCAGCTCGGCCTGGGCGCGGCGGCGCTCACCAAGTTCTGTCGCAAGAAGTTGCGCATGAACACCACCGCCGTGGAGCTGAACCCGCAGGTCGTTTCGGCCTGCCGTTTCTGGTTCAAGCTGCCGCCCGACGACGAGCGCCTGCACATCGTGCTGGGCGACGCGGCCCTGAAAATCCAGAACTCCGACTGGGCGGGCACGGTAGACGCGCTGCAGGTGGACCTGTACGACGAAGATGCCGCCGCCCCGGTGCTGGACAGCGCCGACTTCTACGCCGACTGCCGCAAGCTGCTGACGGAGGAGGGCTGCATGACCGTCAATCTGTTCGGCGAATCCAGCAGCTACCCGGCCAGCGTGGAAAAGATCACTGCCGCCTTTGGGGCCGACGCGGTGTGGGCCTTCAAACCCACGCGCGAGGGCAACACCGTGGTGCTGGCCCAGCGCAACCCCACCCGGCCCAGCCGCGAAGACCTGGTGGAGCGCGCCGATGTGATTCAAACCCGCTGGGGTCTGCCTGCCGCCAAGTGGCTCAAAGTTTTTAAACCGGTCATCGCCTAACAACGTGCTTAACGTGTCCAACACCACTTACCAAGGCCCCGTCACCTGGCGTTTGCTGGTTGGCTGGCTGGCCGAAGACGGCGTGATCGCCCCCAGCGAGCAGCAGCGCACCATTGCCCGCTGCTCTCAGGCCGAAAGCGCCCAGCCCGCCCTGGTGCGGCTGGCCAGCGTGGCCATGCTGCGCGCCCGCGACGGCAAACCGCTGGACATGGAGCTGTTGACTCAGTGGCTGGCCGGGCGCGCGGGCTTGCAGTACCTGCGCATCGACCCGCTCAAGGTGGAGGTGGGCAAGGTCGCCGATACCATGAGCGCGGTGTACGCCGAGCGCCACAAGGTGCTGCCGGTGCAGGTCACCACGGCCGAGGTGGTGGTGGCTACCAGCGAGCCGTTTTTGACCGACTGGGTGGCCGAGGTGGAGCGCCAGTCGCGCCGCACGGTGCGCCGGGTGGTGGCCAGCCCGCTGGAAATCCACAAGTTCACGGCCGAGTTCTACGCCCTGGCCAAGTCGGTCAAGGCGGTGCAAAAGGCCGGTGGCAACATCGGCGCGGGCAGCTTCGAGCAGCTGGTGGAGCTGGGCAAAACCGCCAAGCAGCTCGATGCCAACGACCAGGGGGTCGTGCAGGTGGTGGACTGGCTGTGGCAGTACGCCTTCAACCAGCGCGCCAGCGACATCCACCTGGAGCCGCGCCGCGAGCAGGGCGTGATCCGCTTCCGCATCGACGGTGTGCTGCACCCGGTGTACCAGATGCCCATGAGCGTGATGAACGCTATGGTGGCCCGCATCAAGCTGCTGGGCCGCATGGACGTGGTGGAAAAGCGCCGCCCGCTGGACGGCCGCATCAAAACCCGGAATCCGCGCGGCGACGAGGTGGAAATGCGGCTGTCCACCCTGCCCACGGCGTTTGGCGAGAAGATGGTGATGCGGATTTTTGACCCCGACACCGCCGTGAAAGACCTGGATGCGCTGGGCTTCACCCCCCACGACGCACAGCGCTGGGAAGCGCTGGTCAAGCGCCCGCACGGCATCATCCTGGTGACCGGCCCCACCGGCTCGGGCAAGACCACCACGCTGTACTCCACCCTGAAGCGCGTGGCCACCGAAGAGGTGAATGTCAGCACGGTAGAAGACCCGATCGAAATGATCGAGCCCAGCTTCAACCAGACCCAGGTGCAGCCGCAGCTCGACTTTGGCTTTACCGAAGGCCTGCGCGCCCTGATGCGGCAAGACCCGGACATCATCATGGTGGGCGAAATCCGCGATCTGGCCACGGCGGAGATGGCCATCCAGGCCGCGCTCACCGGCCATCTGGTGTTCAGCACACTGCACACCAACGACGCGCCCTCGGCCCTCACGCGGCTGATGGAGCTGGGCGTGCCCGCCTACCTGCTCAACGCCACTGTGCTCGGTGTGCTGGCCCAGCGCCTGGTGCGCACCCTGTGCAAGTCCTGCCGCGTCCCTGACGAGGCCCTGGCCCGCGACACCCTGGGTGCGGCCATCAAGCCCTGGAAGATCAGCGCCGCCTACACGCCCTACAAGCCCGTGGGCTGCGTGGACTGCCGCATGACCGGCTTCATGGGCCGCATGGGCGTGTACGAACTGCTCACTGTGACCGAGGCCTTCAAGGGCCTGGTCAACCAGAGCCCCAGCATCGACGCGCTGCGCCACCAGGCCGTGGCCGATGGCATGCGCCCGCTGCGCCTGGCCGGGGCGTTGCGCGTGGCCGAGGGGCTGACCACGCTGGACGAGGTGCTGTCTACCACGCCGCCGCTGGAATAACAGCTATGTAGTTTCCCTCACGTTTACCCTAGGGTGAACCCGCACAAGCCACAGCACGTCGTACAACCATAATCGCGCCATTGGTATTTTTGTTGCTGGTTTGTAACTTTTTGGGAGGACAGTACGTGTTAATTAAAAGTCAGAAAGACTTCTTCTCCGGGCTCATGTTTATGGGTGTGGGTGTGGCGTTTGCCTGGGGAGCCACCACCTATACCGTAGGTACCGGTGCCCGCATGGGGCCGGGTTACTTCCCGCTGGTGCTGGGCGTGGTGATGGCGATTTTGGGTGCCATCATTACTTTCAAGGCGCTGGTCACCGAGACCGAGAGCGGCGACAAGATTGGCAAATGGGCCTGGCGCCCGGTGTTTTTCATCCTGGGTGCCAACCTGGCATTTGGCGTGCTGCTGGGTGGCTTGCCCAGCTTCGGCGTGCCTGCCATGGGCCTGATCATCGCCATCTATGCGCTGACGCTGATTGCCGCCAAGGCGGGCGAAAAGTTTGTGCTGCGCGATGTGCTGATTCTGGCCACCGCGCTGGCCATCGGCAGCTACCTCGCCTTTATCCTGCTGCTCAAGTTGCAGATCCAGGTCTGGCCTACGTTCATTACAGGTTAAGGGGTTTTCATGGATTTGCTGAGTAATTTGGCGCTGGGGTTCGGCGTCGCTTTCACCCCCATCAACCTGATGTATGCGTTGGTGGGTTGTATTTTGGGCACCTTGATCGGCGTGCTGCCCGGTATTGGCCCGGTGGCCACCATCGCGATGCTGTTGCCCGCCACTTACGCGTTGCCGCCGGTGTCGGCGCTGATCATGCTGGCCGGTATTTATTACGGCGCGCAGTATGGCGGCTCTACCACCGCCATTTTGGTGAATTTGCCGGGCGAATCGTCCTCGGTGGTCACGGCGATCGACGGTTACCAGATGGCCCGCCAGGGCCGGGCGGGGCCGGCGCTGGCGGCTGCGGGCATTGGCTCGTTCTTCGCGGGTTCGGTGGGTACGCTGATTCTGGCGGCCTTCGCACCCCCGCTGACCGAGATCGCCTTCAAGTTCGGCCCGGCTGAATACTTCTCGCTGATGGTGCTGGGCTTGATTGGTGCGGTGGTGCTGGCCTCGGGCTCGCTGCTCAAGGCGGTGGCTATGATTCTGCTGGGCCTGTTGATCGGCCTGGTGGGTACTGACGTGAATTCGGGCGTGGCCCGCTTCAGCTTCGACATCCCCGAGCTGACCGATGGCCTGGGCTTTGTGGCCATCGCCATGGGTGTGTTCGGTTACGGCGAAATCATCAGCAACCTGGCCCAGCCCGAGGACGACCGCGAGGTGTTCACCGCCAAGATCAGCGGCATGTTCCCCACCAAGCAGGACTTCAAGGACATGTTGCCCGCCATGCTGCGCGGCACCACGCTGGGTTCGGCCCTGGGCATCTTGCCCGGTGGCGGTGCCTTGCTGGCCTCGTTTGCCAGCTACGCGCTGGAAAAGAAGATGAAGATGAAGCCCGGTGAAGTGGCTTTCGGCAAGGGCAACATCCGTGGTGTGGCAGGCCCCGAGTCGGCCAACAACGCGGGTGCGCAAACCTCGTTCATCCCCTTGCTGACGCTGGGCATTCCGCCCAACGCGGTGATGGCGCTGATGGTGGGTGCCATGACCATCCACAACATCCAGCCCGGCCCACAGGTGATGACCAGCAACCCCGAGCTGTTCTGGGGCCTGATTGCCTCGATGTGGATCGGCAATTTGATGCTGGTGATCTTGAACCTGCCGCTGATCGGCATGTGGATCAAGCTGCTGTCGGTGCCTTACCGCTTCCTGTTCCCGTCCATCGTGCTGTTCTGCGCGATTGGCGTGTACTCCACCAACAACAACACCTTCGACATCTGGCTGGTGGCGGGCTTTGGCTTCCTGGGCTATTTGTTCAACAAGCTGGGTTGCGAGCCTGCGCCGCTGTTGCTGGGCCTGATTCTGGGCCCGATGATGGAAGAAAACCTGCGCCGTGCACTGCTGTTGTCGCGTGGCGACTGGAGCGTGTTTGTGACCCGTGGCCTGTCGGCCAGTCTGCTGGCGGTGGCGGCCCTGATGATCATCATCGTGTTGCTGCCTGCGGTGAAGAACAAGCGCGAAGAAGCGTTTGTGGAAGACTGATCTCTTCTGAATTTGAAAAAACGGCACCCTCGGGTGCCGTTTTTTTTGGGCAGCAGGGGCATCGCCATTTGCCATGCGGCAGCACCGTCGTTGTACCTAAAATAGGCTTTCTACGCTTATTCCATCTGCACCAGTGGCTACAAAAAATAGAGCATCCGGCTTGCTGCTCGCCCTTGTGGGCTCCATCGCCTTCAGCGGCAAAGCCATCATCGTCAAGCTCGCCTACCGCCACGGCGTGGACGCTGTCACGCTCATCATGTACCGCATGCTGTTTGCGCTGCCCATTTTTGCCGCCATGGCCTGGTGGTCTAGCCGGGGCAAGCCGCCATTGACCGCCCGCGACTGGTGGGGCGTGCTGGGTCTGGGCTTTACCGGCTACTACCTGGCCAGCTTCCTGGATTTTGCCGGTTTGGGCTATATCAGCGCCTCGCTGGAGCGGCTCATCCTGTACCTGAACCCCACCATCGTGGTGGTGATGGGCTGGGTGCTGTACCGCAAGCCTATCACCCGCATCCAGGCTCTGGGCATGGCGGTGTGCTACTGCGGCGTGGTGCTGGTGTTTGGCCACGAGATCAACCTCCAGGGCGCGAACGTCGGCCTGGGCGCGGCACTGGTGTTAGGCAGCGCCATCAGCTACGCCATCTACCTGGTCTATAGCGGGCAGATGGTGCAGCGCCTGGGCTCCATCCGGCTGGTGGGTCAGGCAACCACCGTGGCCTGTGTGCTGTGTCTGTTGCAGTTTGTGCTGCTGCGGCCCATGGCGGCGGCCCAGGTGGCTCCTGAAGTGCTCTGGCTGTCAGTGCTGAACGCCACCGCCTGCACCGCCGCCCCGGTGTTGATGGTGATGATGGCCATTGAGCGCCTCGGCTCGGGCCTGACCGCGCAGGTGGGCATGGTGGGGCCGCTATCCACCATTTTGATGGGTGTGGTGATTTTGGGTGAGCCGTTTACTGCCTGGGTCGCCGCTGGTACGGTACTGGTGGTGGCCGGGATTTATGTGTTTACGCGCAGTGGGCGCTGATTCAAGGAGCAAAAAATGGACTTGGGAATTGCGGGCCGCTGGGCCTTGGTGTGCGGGGCCAGCAAAGGCCTGGGGCTGGGCTGCGCGCAGGCGCTGGTGCGCGAGGGCGTGAACGTGCTCATCGTGGCCCGTGGAGCCGATGTACTGGAGGCTGCTGCTACTGAATTAATAGCTGATAGCGCTCGTCCAACCAGCACTACCGTGCTATTTTGTGTTGCAGATATCACCACGCCCGCAGGCCGGGCTGCGGTGTTTGCCATCCGCTCCGATTTCGATATCGTGGTGACCAACGCGGGCGGCCCACCCACCGGTGACTTCCGCAACTGGGACCGCGACACCTGGATCAAAGCGGTGGATGCCAACATGCTGACCCCCATCGAACTCATCAAGTCCACGGTGGACGGCATGGCTGCGCGCGGCTTTGGGCGCATCGTCAACATCACCAGCAGCGCGGTGAAGTCACCCATCGACGTGCTGGGCCTGAGCAACGGAGCCCGCAGCGGGCTGACGGGTTTTGTGGCCGGGGTGGCGCGCAGCCCGCTGGCAGCGCAGGGCGTGACCATCAACAACCTGTTGCCTGGGGCGTTTGATACCGACCGCCTGCGCGGCAATATGCGTGGGGTCGCCGTTCAAACCGGGCAAAACGCGGAAGCCGTGGCCGATGCGCGCCGCAAGAACATTCCCGCCCAGCGCTTCGGCACGCCGCAGGAGTTCGGGGCCATTTGCGCCTTTTTGTGCAGTGTGCAGGCGGGCTATATCACCGGGCAGAACGTGCTGGCCGATGGTGGCGCTTTTCCGGGGACTTTCTGAATGCGAAGTTTTCCAGTTTTAAGGTCTTTTTTTGACCGTGAAACTGGCGTTTTACGCTTATAAGATGAGCGCGAGATGCTCCTATTTTTGATGTCAAAAATAGGAGCAATTAGTTTGCTTACGCGGCGTTGCGCAGCGCGTCCAAAGCCTCGGCCACCTCGTCCAGGTGCACGCCGTCGGCGGGTTGTAGTTCACCCAGGGCGGCAACGCCCTCGGCCTGCAACTGGCGGATGGCCGTGCCTGCGTCCTTGGGGGCGGCAAACCCCTCGCTTTGCAACAGCAAGCGGCCTTGGGCATCGACCAGCTTGAAGTGGAACTGGCCGTCTGCCTCGCGGTATTGCTTGAAGCTGGGCAGTGCGGCCTTGACCACCTTGGCCGATTTTTGCGCAGCCTGGGCGTTCAGGTCGCGCAGGCCCACGGCGTGGCGCAGCTGGGCGATGAACGGGGTGGCGGTCTGGCGGGCCTTGAGGGCACCGGCGCGCAGAATGGCTTCCACCTCGCCGGGGTTGTCCATGTAGCGCTGGTAGGCCTCCCGCATGGGGGCCACTTCCTGGTCGATGCGCTCAAACAGCACCTGCTTGGCATCGCCCCAGGCAATGCCGTCGGCATAGGCCTGGCGCAGGGCAGCGGTTTCTGTTTCGCTGGCAAAGGCCTGGTAGATCTGGAACAGGGCCGAGCCCTCGGTGTCCTTGGGCTCGCCGGGGGCGCGGGAGTCGGTGACGATGCTGGCGATCAGCTTGCGCAACTCGGCCTTTGGAGCGAACAGCGGAATCGTGTTGTCGTAGCTCTTGCTCATCTTGCGGCCGTCCAGGCCGGGCAGGGTGGCCACGGACTCTTCGATCAGCGCCTCGGGCAGCACAAAGTAGTCGCCCTTGTAGGCGTGGTTGAAGCGCTGGGCGATGTCGCGTGCCATCTCGATGTGCTGGACCTGGTCGCGGCCCACCGGCACCTTGTGGGCATTGAACAGCACGATGTCGGCGGCCATCAGCACCGGGTACATGAACAGCCCGGCGCTGATCTCGGCATCCGGGTCGGCCTGGGCAGCGGTGTTTTTGTCCACCGAGGCCTTGTAGGCATGGGCGCGGTTGAGCATGCCCTTGGCCGTCATGCAGGTCAGCAGCCAGGTGAGCTCGGGGATTTCGGGGATGTCGGACTGGCGGTAGAAAGCCACGCGGCTCGGGTCCAGCCCGGCGGCCAGCCAGCTGGCGGCAATCTCCAGGGTGGAGCGCTGGATGCGCGCCGGGTCGTCGATCTTGATCAGCGCGTGGTAGTCGGCCAGGAAATAGAAGCTCTCGACCCCGGGGGCCAGGCTGGCGCGCACCGATGGGCGGATGGAGCCGACGTAGTTGCCCAGGTGGGGTGTGCCGGAGGTGGTGATGCCAGTAAGGACGCGGGAGGTGGTCATAAACAATCAGCGGATCAATTAGCGAATCAAGAAGGACAGCGGGCTCAACAAAATATCCAGCAGGCCCAGGGTCAGCCCCATCACCGGCTGCATCCACAGCGTGCTGAGGATGCCCGCAATCACCAGGCCCATGACGATGAAAAATCCCCAGGGCTCGATGCGCGACACCAGCACTGCCTGGCGGTAAGGCAGCAGCCCCACCAGAATGCGGCCCCCGTCCAGCGGCGGCAGCGGGAACAGGTTGAAGGCGAACATCACCACGTTGACCAGCATGCCCGCTCGGCACATCTTCAGGAAAAACGGCTCGGTGGTGCCCGTGGCCACCAGCACATACATCAATACGCCCCACAAAAAGGCCTGGATGAGATTGGCCCCCGGGCCTGCCAACGCCACCCACACCATGTCGCGTTTGGGGTTGCGCAGGTTGCCAAAGTTGACCGGCACGGGCTTGGCATAGCCAAACAGAAAGGTGCCCGAGGTGGCAAAGTACAGCACCAGCGGCATCAGGATGGTGCCGACCGGGTCGATGTGCGAGATCGGGTTGAGGGTGATGCGGCCCAGCCGCGCGGCGGTGTTGTCGCCAAAGTACCGGGCCACATAGCCGTGGGCGGCTTCGTGCACCGTGATGGCAAACAGCACGGGCAGGGCATAGACCATGACGGTCTGGATCAGGTTGGCAATATCCACGGGGGAGGTGTCTCGGTAAAAAAGGTTACAGGCCGATGGCGGCCAGGTCGCCCCGGCCCTGGCGTACCAGCACCGGGTCGCCGCCGCTGCCCATCTCGGTCAGGTCGATCACGGTCGTGGGCTCCAGCGGGCAGGCTCCGGCATCCAGCACGGCGGCAATCTGGTGTTCGAACAGGTCGCGGATAGCGTGCGCGTCGTTCAGCGGCTCGGTCTCACCCGGTGGAATCAGCGTGGTGGCCAGCAGCGGGGCACCGTGCAGTTCCAGCAGGGCTTGCAGGGTTTTGTGGTCGGGCACGCGCAGGCCGATGGTCTTGCGCGAGGGGTGGCTCAGGCGGCGCGGCACTTCCTTGCTGGCTTCCAGGATGAAGGTGTACGGGCCGGGCGTGGCGGCTTTGAGCAGGCGGTACTGCTTGTTGTCCACCCGTGCGTAGTTGGCCAGTTCGCTCAGGTCGCGGCACAGCAGCGTCAGGTGGTGCTTGTCGTCCACACCGCGGGTGCGGCGCAGCAGGTCGGCGGCGGCCTTGTCGTCCAGGTGGCATACCAATGCATAGCTGGAGTCGGTGGGCACCGCTACCAGCTTGCCCTGGCCCAGCAGGGCCACGGTTTGCTTGAGCAGGCGGATCTGCGGGTTGTCGGGGTGGATTTCGAAGTGCTGGGCCATAGGTTTTTGATTTTAAGATTCGGTGGGTAGCACGGTAATGCGGCTTTCCCGCACGGTGAGCCAGGCCCCGGCGGCACCGCATACGGCCACCAAAATGATGCCCAGCGTGGCCCACAGATCAGGCACGTGGTCAAACACCAGCCAGCCAGCCAGCATGGCAAAGCCGATCTGCACGTACAAAAACGGCATCAACGTGGCCGCAGGGGCGCGGGTGTAGGCCAGTATCAGCAGCAGGTGACCCACACTGGCAGTCACGCCCATCACCACCATGCCCAGCCATAAATGCCAGTCGGTGATGGTTTCCCAGAAGAATGGCACGGCCAGCGAGGCCACTACGGTGCCAATCCACCCGGTGTAGAAGTGCATGGTCAAGGGGTCTTCGGTGCGGGCGAGGCGGCTGGTCAGCACCTGGAACCAGGCATTACAGCCCACCACCGCCAGCGGCAGCAGCATGGCCCAGGCAAAGGTCTCGCCGCCGGGCCGGATGATCACCATCGTGCCCACAAAGCCGCCCGCCACCAGCAGCCAGCGCAGGCCTGACACGCGTTCGCCCAGTACCGCGGCCACCAGCGTGATGACCAGTGGCGTAATCATCACAATAGCGGTGAACTCCCCCACCGGCATGAACTTCAGGCTCAAAAACGCAAACACGCTGGTCAATAGCAGCAGCACTCCGCGCAGGCACTGGAATTTGGGGTGCGCGGTGCGCAGCAGGGCCCGCCCGCGCATCGGCAACATGGTGGCGGTGGTGACCACGGCCTGGAAGGCGTAGCGGAACCACAACGCCATCAGCAAAGGCACGCTGGCGGTGGTCCATTTGGTGGTGGTGTCCAGCACGGCAAAGCACGCCACCGCCGCTATCACCAGCGCAATGCCGGCCAGCGCAGAGCCGGGGCGGCTCACTGGATGCGGTCCGCCAGCAGTTCCCACACGGGTGTGAGGTCGCCTGGCAGGTAGGGCAGGGTGCCCAGGTCGGTGTGACTCTCTAGCGGGCTGTGGAAGTCGCTGCCGCGCGAGGCGGCCAGGCCAAATTCTCGGGCCACGTCGGCGTATTCGGTGTATTCGGCCACCGTGTGGCTGCCGGTGACCACCTCCACGCCCTGCCCGCCGTGGGCCTTGAACTCGCTGAACAGCGCGTACTCTTCGTTGGCGGTGAATTTGTAGCGGCCGGGGTGCGCGATCACGGCGATGCCGCCGGTCTGGGTGATCCAGCTGACAGCATCCTTCAGTGCGGCCCAACGGTGCGGTACGTAGCCGGGTTTGCCTTCGGTGAGGTATTTGCGAAACACTTCGTAGGTGTCAGTGCACGCGCCAGACTCGACCAAAAAACGGGCGAAATGGGTGCGTGAAATCAGCTCCGGGTTGCCTACAAACCTGAGCGCTCCCTCGTAGGCATTGGGAATACCTACCGCCGCCAAACCCGCCGCCATTTCCATGGCGCGCTGCCCACGTCCACCGCGCGTGGCCAGCAGGCCCTGGCGCATCAACGGGCTGTCAGCATCAAAACCCAGGCCGACGATGTGCACGGTTTCACGGGCAAATGTCACCGAAATCTCGGCTCCGGTCAGGTACTTCATGCCATGGGCCTTGGCGGCGGCGGCGGCGCGCTGCTGGCCGCCCACCTCGTCGTGGTCGGTCAGGGCCCATAACTCGACACCGTTGGCGCTGGCGCGGGCCGCGAGCTGTTCAGGGGTGAGCGTGCCGTCGGAGACGACCGAGTGGCAATGGAGGTCGGCGTTGAGTATGGAATTCACGGGTCGATTTTAGGCGCTATGGGTTTTCCCTGCCCCCCGATGGCCATTGGGTAGCCCAATAAAAAAACCCGCCGGGACACTTGCGTATCCAGCGGGTTTTTTGGGGGTACAAAGACCAGTCTGAATTACTTCAGCTTGATTTCTTTGTAGTTCACATGCTTGCGAGCTTTGGGATCAAACTTGCTGATCAACATTTTCTCGGGCATGGTTTTCTTGTTCTTGGTCGTGGTGTAGAAGTGACCAGTTCCAGCTGTGGATTCCAGCTTGATTTTTTCGCGTCCGCCTTTGGTTGCCATGATTCAGCTCCTTATGCTTGGCCACGTGCGCGCAGATCGGCGAGCACAGAGTCGATACCGTTTTTGTCGATCAAACGCAGACCGGCGTTGGAGATGCGCAAGCGGATCCAACGGTTTTCTGTTTCGACCCAGAAGCGGCGGTATTGCAGGTTCGGCAGGAACCGACGTTTGGTTTTGTTGTTGGCGTGGGAGACATTGTTCCCCGTCATCGGGCCTTTGCCCGTTACTTCGCATACGCGTGCCATGAGGACACTCCAATCAGAGCCGGGGCGGCAATACAAGCCATCCCAGCCAATTAACGGCAGAAGCCGCACCTCGCCATCCATGAAGGTGGCGGTAAAAGTAATTTACTGAGCTCAGTTTGCTCTTGGAAGAGCCCACAAAATTCAGTAAAGCCTATGATTATAGCCTTGTCAGAGAAAAGATTCCTTGACTTGCTTGCAGGCATGAAAAAGCCCGCTACTTTTGACAGCAGCGGGCTTTTCAATATGTGGTGCCGGAGAGATGAATCGAACACCCGACCTTCTCATTACGAATGAGCTGCTCTACCGACTGAGCTACACCGGCACATAAGCCTTCAATTATAGCTTGCTGAAATAGGTCTCGGCCTGGGCGACTTCATTTTTGGAACCCAGCACCACGCTCACGCGCTCGTGGAGCTTTTGCGGGACGATGTCGAGGATGCGCTGGGTGCCGGTGCTGGCGGCACCACCGGCCTGCTCAACCAGCCAGCCCATCGGGTTGGCTTCGTACATCAGGCGCAGCTTGCCGGGTTTGCCGGGTTCGCGCTTGTCCCAGGGGTAGAGGAAGATGCCGCCGCGCGTGAGGATGCGGTGCACGTCGGTCACCATGCTGGCGATCCAGCGCATGTTGAAGTCTTTGCCGCGCGGGCCTTCCGAGCCTTGCAGGCAGTCGTCGATGTAGCGCTTCACCGGCGCGTCCCAGTGGCGCATATTGCTCATGTTGATGGCAAATTCCTGCGTGTCGGGCGGGATCTGGACGTTTTCCTGGGTCAGGAAGAACGAGCCTTGCTCGCGGTCCAGGGTGAACATGGCGACACCGTTGCCCACCGTCAGCACCAGGGTGGTTTGCGGGCCGTAGAGGCAGTAGCCTGCGGCAACCTGGTTCTTGCCGGGTTGGTAGAAGTCTTGCTCGACCACAGCTTCATCGCCCTTGGGCTTTTTCAGCACGCTGAAGATGGTGCCGATGCTGACGTTCACGTCGATGTTGCTGGAGCCGTCCAGGGGGTCGAACAGCAGCAGGTATTCGCCCTGCGGGTAGCCATTGGGCACGGCGTGGATTTCTTCCATTTCTTCCGAGGCCATGGCCGCCAGGTGGCCGCCCCATTCGTTGGCTTCGATGAGTACTTCGTTGGCGATGATGTCCAGCTTTTTCTGGATTTCGCCCTGCACGTTTTCGGATTCAGCCGAGCCCAGCACGCCACCGAGTGCGCCCTTGTTGACGGCGTGGCTGATGCCTTTGCAGGCGCGGGCCACGACTTCGATCAGCAGACGCAGTTGCGACGGGATCAGCCCGTCCACGCGTTGCTGTTCGACCAGATAGCGGGTGAGAGAGATGTGTTGCGACATGGGATTGTTCTTTCCTCTTTGTTGTTAGTCGGCCAGTGCGCGGGAAACCACCTCGCGCACGTCGTTGCTGAGATCCGTCTTGGCGGCCACCCGGCCCAGCGCTTCGCGGGCGGCGGTGCGGTAGGGTTCGGCCAGGTTTTTCCAGCGGTCCAGGGCGCGGGCCAGGCGGGCGGCCACCTGGGGGTTGATGCTGTCGAGTTCGATGACGCGCTCGCTCCAGAACACATAGCCCGCCGCATCCTTGCGGTGGAACGCGCCCGGATTGGCGCTGCAGTAGCTGAACACCACGCTGCGGGCGCGGTTCGGGTTGCGCAGGCTGAAGTCGGGGTGCTTGAGCAACTGGCGCACGGCTGGCAGGATGTCGCCGTTGCGGTCGGTGGCACCGGCCTGCAGGGCGAACCATTTGTCCAGCACCAGCGGCTCGTCCTTGAACAGGGCGTGGAAGTGGGGCAGGGCCTGCGCTGCCAGCGGGTGGCCGCTGGAGACCAGGGCGCTCAGCGCGTTGAAGCGGTCGGTCATGTTGCCCGCATCTTTGAAGCGCTGCAGCGATTTGCCGGGCCAGACCGTGTCGCCGCTGGCAAGTGCTGCCAGGCAGAGTTGGCTCAGGGCCATGCCGGTCAGGGCGCGGCGGCCGCTGGACAGCGGATCTGGCGAGTAGGCCCCGGTATCGCTATAGGTGGCGTAGACCCAGGCCCAGTCGTCTGCCAGCGCCTGCGCCAGTTGGCTGCGCATGGCTTCGCGCACCGCGTGGATGCGCTGCGGATCGACCACGTCCAGCTGTTCGGCCAGGTAGGTTTCCGACGGCAGGGTCAGGACCAATTCTTTGAAGGCAGCATCCAGATCGGGGTGGCGCAACACGCTGCGCATGGCCTCAATATAAGCATCATTTAGGGGCTTTGTGCTTATTACATCGGCGGTAATTGCTATTAAATTAATAGCAGATCGCACGGCCAGGCGTTGACCGGCTTCCCAGCGGTTGAAGGCATCGGTGTCATGCGCCAGCAGGGTCAGCAGTTGCGCGTCGGTGTAGTCGAAGGCCAGCACCACCGGGGCCGAGAAGCCGCGCAGGATGCTGGGCACGGGCTCGGCATCCAGGTTGACGAAGGTCAGCGTTTCTTCGGCCTCCGACATCACGAAGGTGTACGGCGCGGCAAGCGTGGAGCCGTCGGCACTGTGCAGGGCGAGTTCGGTGCCGTCCTGTGCCAACAGGCCCAGGCCGACCGGGATCACGAACGGTTCTTTGGTGGTCTGGCCCAGCGTGGGTGCGCAGCTTTGTGCCAATGTGAGCGTATAGCTGCGCGAGGCCGCGTCGTAATGGCCAGCGGCGTGCACGCGGGGCGTACCGGCCTGGCTGTACCAGCGCTTGAACTGGGGCAGCAGGCGCGCCAGGTCGGATTGCGGGTTGGCATCGGCAATCGCCTGGGCGAAGTCGTCGCAGGTCACGGCCTGGCCGTCGAAGCGCTCGAAGTACAGCGCCATGCCCTTGGCAAAGCCGTCGCGGCCCACCAGGGTTTGCATCATGCGGACCACCTCGGCACCTTTTTCGTAGATGGTGACGGTGTAGAAGTTGTTGATCTCGATGTAGCTGTCGGGCCGCACCGGGTGGGCCATGGGGCCTGCATCTTCGGGGAACTGGGCGGTGCGCAGCACGCGCACGTCTTCGATGCGTTTGACGGCCTTGGCCGACGGGTCGCGGCACAGGTCCAGGCTGAATTCCTGGTCGCGGAAGACGGTCAGGCCTTCTTTCAGGCTCAGTTGGAACCAGTCGCGGCAGGTGACGCGGTTGCCGCTCCAGTTGTGGAAGTATTCGTGGCCCACCACCGACTCGATATTGGCGAAATCGGTGTCCGTGGCGGTGGCCTGGTTGGCCAGCACGTACTTGGTGTTGAAGATGTTCAGGCCCTTGTTTTCCATCGCGCCCATGTTGAAGTCGCTGGTGGCGACGATCATGAAGCGTTCCAGGTCCAGCGGCAGGTTGAAGCGGGCTTCGTCCCAGGCAATCGAGGCCATCAGCGAATGCATGGCGTGCTCGGTCTTGTCCAGGTCACCCGGGCGTACAAACACCTGCAGCAAGTGGTCTTTGCCGTTGCGCGCGGTGATGCGCTGCTCGCGGCTCACCAGCTGGCCGGCCACCAGCGCAAACAGGTAGCAGGGCTTGCGAAACGGGTCTTCCCACTTGGCAAAGTGGCGGCCATCGTCCAAGGGGCCCTGGTCCACCAGGTTGCCGTTGCTCAGCAGCACCGGGTACTTGGCCCGGTCGGCGCGCAGCACCACGGTGTAGGTGGCCATCACGTCCGGGCGGTCCAGGAAGTAGGTGATGCGGCGAAAGCCCTCGGCCTCGCACTGGGTGAAGAAAGTGTCGTTGCTGACGAACAAGCCCATCAGCTTGGTATTCTTGGCGGGCGCGCAGGTGGTGAAGATCTCCAGATCAAACGCGCCGTCGTCCACCGAGGGCAAATTCTCCAGCACCAGCTGGCTGCCTTCGATCTTGAAGGAGGCCCCCTGGCCGTTGACCAGCACGCGCGCCAGGTTCAGCTCTTCGCCGTCCAGGCGCAGCGCCTGGGCGGGCACGTCGGGGTTGCGGCGCATGCGCATCTTGTTGAGCACGCGGGTCTTGGCCGGGTCCAGGTCAAAGCACAGCTCCACCGTGTCGATCCAGAAAGCAGGCGCGGTGTAGTCGGCCCGGTGGATGGCTGTCGCCTGTCCTTCACGGTACATGGAGGGTCTCCAAAAAATTCGATTGCAAAAGTTCTTCGTAATTGTGCACAGTGGCGATGACGTGCGGTCCGGCCAGCTCTTCGGGCGTGTTGCTGGTGCAGATGGCCACGGCCCGCATCCCGGCCCTGCGTGCAGCTTCTATGCCAAAGGGTGCATCTTCGAACACGATGCAGTGCTCTGGTGCAATGCCGATGCGCTGTGCCGCTGCCAAAAAGATAGCGGGTGTGGGCTTGCCGCTCAGGCCCTCGTCACCGCGTGCAGTCGCGTCGGGCGGCGGGTTCATCTGCAAATGACCCAGGGCAAATTCCACGTTGTGGATGTCGCCCGCCGTACCCACGGCCACTTTCAGGCCACGGGCCCGGGTGGCCTGATAGAAGGCGGTAAAGCCCGGCACTTCCTTGAAGATGGGCCCAAAGATGTCGCGGTAGAGCTGCTCTTTCTCGTGCACCAGCGCCCAAGCGTGGGTCTCGTCCATGTCGGGTTGGTCGAGGATCAGGCGCACGCATTCCAGCCCGGTGCGGCCCGTGGTGCGGCGCATCAGCTCGCCGATTTCCATGGCCACACCGTGCTTCTGGGCAAAGTCCAGCCAGGTGGAGGTGTGGTGCGGCATGGAGTCGACCATGGTGCCGTCCATGTCAAAAATGATGGCTTTGGTGGGCTGCGAGAGAAGAGCTTGCATTACACGCCTTGCTTGAGAGAGGCTTCGATGAAGATGTCCAAATCGCCGTCCAGCACCTTCTGCGTGGCCGAGACTTCGACGTTGGTGCGCAAATCCTTGATGCGGCTGTTGTCCAGCACGTAGCTGCGGATCTGGTGGCCCCAGCCTACGTCGGTTTTGGTGTCTTCCAGCTTTTGCTGGGCTTCTTGCTGTTTGCGCAGTTCGAAGTCGTACAGGCGGCTGCGCAGGCGCTTCCAGGCCACGTCGCGGTTGCTGTGCTGGCTGCGGCCGTCCTGGCACTGCACCACGATGCCGGTGGGGATGTGCGTCAGGCGCACGGCCGAGTCGGTCTTATTGATGTGCTGGCCGCCTGCGCCGCTGGCGCGGAAGGTGTCGGTGCGCACGTCGCTGGGGTTGATGTCGATCTCGATGGAGTCGTCCACCTCGGGGTAGACGAACACGCTGGCAAAGCTGGTGTGGCGGCCGCCCGACGAGTCGAACGGGCTTTTGCGTACCAGGCGGTGCACGCCGGTCTCGGTGCGCAGCAGGCCAAAGGCGTATTCGCCCTCGATCTTGATGGTCGCGCCCTTGATGCCCGCGGTGTCGCCGTCAGTGATGTCTTCCACCGTGGCGGTGAAACCCTTGCGTTCGGCATAGCGCAGGTACTGGCGCAGCAGCATGCTGGCCCAGTCGCAGGCTTCCGTGCCACCGGCACCGGCCTGGATGTCCAGGAAGCAAGGCAGGGGATCGGCGGGGTTGTTGAACATGCGGCGGAATTCGAGGGCTTCAACCTCGGTGGCCAAGCCTGCGGTTTCGGTCTCGATGGTGACCAGGCCGTCTTCGTCGCCTTCTTCTTTCGACATTTCGAAGAGCTCGGTGTTGTCGGCCAGCTCACGGGTGAGCTTGTCCAGCGACAGCACTACGGCGTCGAGCGATTTCTTTTCCTTGCCCAGCTCTTGGGCCTTTTTGGGGTCGTTCCAGACGCTGGGGTCTTCTAGCGAGGCATTGACGGTGCGCAGGCGTTCGGCTTTGGCATCGACGTCAAAGATACCTCCGGAGGTCTTCCGTGCGCACGCTCAGGGTGCTGAGTTGGTTGCCAATGGTGTTGATACGTTCTGCGTCCATGAGATTCTTCCTTGGGGTGTGCGCACGGGTCTGGGGCGGGGCACGGGGGTGCAGCGCTGACAAGTGGGCATCGGGTGGCTAATCGCATATTTTCTCATGCCCTCGGGCCCGGTTCGAGGGGGCGGTGGCCGCCCGCAGGATGCGGCGTATCCGCCCTTCTGGGGCGGTGGTTTTTGCTTTTAAAAACCGTGTTTGGGGGCGCAATGGATCACGGAAAGAGGGTTTTTGAAACACAATGTATCTAAAAAGTAGCGTGCTGTTGCCACACCCAGCCCCGCGATATGCGACCAGATACCCACCACCGCCATGCCTCTAACCAACGCCCACCGTAGATTGAAAGTCCAGATCCTGGCTTTGGGGCTGTTGGCGGTCCTGTCTTTGGTGGTCACCATGGCGATGCCGCCATGGACGAGCCTGACCCATGGCCACACGGACATGCTGTCGGTGCATATCCTGATGGAGCTGTTTGCCGTCCTGATTGCCATGCTGGTGGTGTCGGTGTCCTGGCACACCTTTGATGCGCGGGAAGCGCGTTCGGCCAATATTTTGATGTGCGGTTTCCTGATCGTGGCCTGCTGTGATCTGGTGCATGCACTGTCCTATGCAGGCATGCCGAACTTCCTGGCACCGAGCGGCACGCCCCGGGCCATCTTTTTTTGGCTGATGGGGCGCAGCTTCGAGGTTGCCACCATGGCCTTGGTGGCGGTGGAGTGGGTGCCACCGCTGTCGCGCAAATTCTGGCTGGCCCTGGGTCTGGGAATCTCTGCTGCCCTGGTCTGGTTTGGCTCTTACGCACTGGATGCCTTTCCGGTGACTTTTGTACCGGGCCAGGGAGTTACGCCGTTCAAGGCGAACTTCGAGTACCTGCTGTGCCTGCTGAACCTGGCCGTGGCCTTGGTGCTGTGGCAGCGTGCAGAGCGCATCGGCTCGCCGCGCCTGTATCTACTGGCTTTGTCCAGTTTTGTGATGGGCGTGGGGGAGCTTTCGTTTACCGCCTATGTGGCACCGTCTGATTTTCAGAACATTTTTGGCCATGCCTACAAACTGGCTGCCTATGTGTTGCTGTACCAGGCCACTTTCATCACCAGCATCCGCCAGCCTTTTGAGGATTTGCGGCAATCCGAAAACAGCTTGCGGGCGAGCGAGAACCGCTACCACTCGGCCCTGGCTTCCTTGTCGGAAGGCGTGGTGGTGCAGGGTGCCAGCGGCACCGTTCTGACCGCCAACCGCGCCGCCGCGTCGATCCTGGGCTTGACGGTGGAACAGCTCCTTGGGTTGAGCCTGGTGGACCCGCGCTGGCGCGCCATCCAACCGGATGGCCTTCCTTGGCCCGCGGATGCCTACCCCTTTATGGTGACATTGCGTACCGGTCAGCCCACCTCCCAGGTCACCATGGGCATCTACAAGCCGGATGGAGCCCTGGTCTGGATTATGGTGAATTCCGAACCGATGCACATTCCCGGCGAAATGGCGGTGCGGTCGGTGGTCACCTCTTTTACCGACATCACCTTGCGCAAAGATGCCGAAACCCAGCTGCGGATTGCGGCCATCGCTTTCGAGTCCCAGGAAGGGATGATGATTACCGATGCCCGGCATGTGATTTTGCGGGTCAACCAGGCTTTTACAGAGAACACCGGCTACTCGGCGCAAGAGGTGATTGGCAAGACCCCGCGCATGCTGCAGTCGGGTCGGCATGACCGTACTTTTTACACGGCCATGTGGGAGGTGGTTAACCGCATCGGCGTCTGGCAGGGCGAGGTCTGGGACCGGCGCAAGAACGGCGAGGAATACCCCAACTGGCTGACCATCTCTGCCGTCAAAGGGGCCGATGGCGTGGTTACCCACTATGTGGGGGCGAATCTCGACATTTCCCGGCGCAAGGCTGCCGAGGAGCAGCTCCACCAACTGTCGTTCTACGACCCCTTGACGCATCTGCCCAACCGCCGCCTGCTGCTGGACCGCCTGGGCCATTTCCTGGCCAGTTATGCCCGTAGCAAGCGCCCGGGGGCGGTGTTGCTGATCGATCTGGACCACTTCAAGACACTTAACGACACCCAGGGCCACGAGGTGGGCGACCGCCTGCTCACCCAGGTCGCCCAGCGGCTGCAATACGCGGTGCGCCAGGGGGATACGGTGGCCCGCCTGGGTGGTGATGAGTTCGTGGTCCTGCTGGAAAGCTTTGATCCTGACAGCCTGCTGGCCACGCAGATCGAAACCCGGGCCGAGAAGATCTGCCTGGCCCTGGACCAGCCCTACCAGCTGGAGATCAAGCTGGAAGACGGCCAAAGCCACACCATTGAATACCACTCCACCGCCAGCATCGGTGTCACCTTGCTGGGCGACGCGAACAGCAACGTGGATGCGCTGCTGAAGCAGGCCGACCTGGCGATGTACCAGGCCAAAAACTCAGGCCGCCACGCCATCCGCTTCTTCGACCCCGACATGCAGGCCAGTGTGAATGAGCGCACCGTGCTGGAGGCCGAGATGCGCGAAGCGCTGCACAAGGGACAGTTCCTTTTGCATTACCAACCCCAGGTGGCGGGCGCGCCGCAGCGCCTTACGGGGGTCGAGGTGCTGGTGCGCTGGTTGCACCCCGAACGCGGCATGGTGTCGCCAGCCTCCTTTATTCCCATGGCGGAGGCCAGCGGGCTGATCCTGCCTTTGGGGGCCTGGGTGCTGAAGACTGCCTGCACCCAGCTGGCCGCCTGGGCGGCACAGCCGCATATGGCTGCGTTGACCGTGGCCGTGAACGTCAGCGCCCACCAGTTCGCCCATGCCGACTTCACCGACCAGGTGCTGGCCGTACTGGCGCAGACCGGTGCACCACCCCACCGTCTCAAGCTGGAGCTGACCGAGAGCACCCTGGTCAACAACGTCGAAGCCATCATCGCCAAGATGCTGCTGCTCAAGGCGCACGGGGTGGGCTTTTCGCTGGACGATTTCGGCACCGGCTATTCTTCTTTGTCTTACCTGAAGCGCCTGCCGCTGGACCAGCTGAAAATCGACCAGTCTTTTGTGCGCGACGTGCTGACCGACCCCAATGATGCCGCCATCGCCCAGATGATCGTTGCCCTGGGCGGCAGCCTGGGCTTGGCGGTGATCGCCGAGGGGGTGGAAATGGAAGCCCAGCGCCAGTTCCTGGCCCGCCACGGCTGCCATGCCTACCAGGGCTATTTGTTCAGCAAACCCTTGCCGTTGGATGCCTTCGAGGCATGGGCACAACGCGGCATGAACACGATCTAAGAACGTGTTTACGATCTCCTTGGGGCCGCGTTGCGGTGCAATCGGGATGAGTTGGTTGTCGCAGACCGCAGCATGGGCTCTCTGCCCATGCAAGGGTTGCGGCAGACAAATCGCCCGATTTCACCTCAACCCGCAGGGCAGGTGCCTTTTCGGGCGCTCAGCGTCGTTACAAAACCAGCCAAGGTAGACACCTTGGCTTGGGTTTTGCGCCTAGCTGCGCATCCCGAACAGGCACCTGCGCGACCCCAAGGAGATCGTAAACACGTTCTAAGAAGACACCAATGCCAGTGGCCGGTGGCTAGCGGCTTGCGGGTTCAGCCGGAACACCGACACCGTGTGCACCAGTTCCTCCGCCTGGTGCCTCAGGCTGTCGGCAGCGGCAGCGCTTTGTTCGACCAGCGCTGCGTTTTGCTGGGTGGTTTGGTCGATCTGGGTGACGGCTTCGCTGATTTGCTGCACCCCCAGGGTTTGTTCGCGGCTGGCGGCGCTGATGTCACCCATGATGTCGGTGACGCGGCGGATGGAGGCCACCACCTCTTGCATGGCGGCACCGCTTTCGTCCACCAGCGCCGTGCCCTGGGCCATGCGCTGCACGCTGGCCTGGATCAGGCCCTTGATCTCGCGGGCGGCTTCGGCGCTGCGTTGGGCCAGCAGGCGCACCTCGCTGGCCACCACCGCAAAGCCCCGGCCCTGCTCCCCGGCGCGGGCGGCCTCCACTGCGGCGTTCAGCGCCAGGATATTCGTCTGGAACGCAATGCCGTCGATCACGCCGACGATGTCGGCTATCTTGTGCGAGGCCTGGGCGATCCCGGTCATGGTGCCTGCTGCGCGGGTGAACACTTCGGAGCCGCGCACGGCCACGCTGGAGGCCTGCTGGGCCAACTGGTTGGCTTGCTGGGCACCTTCGGTGTTTTGCTGGATGGTGGCACCCAGCTCTTCCATGCTGGCGACGGTTTCTTCCAGGGCCGAGGCCTGGGCTTCGGTGCGCGCGCTCAGGTCGTGGTTGCCTGCGGAGATCTGCTGGCTGGCGCTGGAGACGCTTTCGGCGCTGGCGCGCACGCTGCCGACCACCTGGGCCAGGCTGGCCTGCATGCTGTGCAGGGCGTTGAGCAGGTCGGCCAGCTCGTCTTTGCCGGCTACCGCATGGGCGGCGGTCAGGTCGCCGTTGGCCACCGCTTGCGACACCCCCAGCGCATGGCCGATGCGGGTGGTGATGGTGCGACTGAAGCGCCAGCTTGCCACCATCACGGCCAGGCAGACCACTAGCATCACCACCAGGCTGATCGTGGTGGCGCGCTGGCCGTTCTGGGCGGCCAGGTCGGCCACGGCGCGGCTGTCGGTGGCAATGGCTTTTTCGGCCTCGTCCAGCAGCTTGGCGGGTTCGCGGTCCATGCCTTGTACGGCTTTGTCGCCCACCGTCGGGTCGAAGTCGGCGGCTTTGAAGGCCTCGAACCCCTTGCGGTAGGACGCGCCCATGGCCTGGTGGGCTTGTGCAAAGCGTTCGACCAGGCCGCGTGCATCGCCCGGTGGCAAAGCCTGCTGCAGTTGGCTGGCGGCCTGGGTGATTTCGCTCTCTTTGGCTTCAAAGGCCTTCCAGTAGCGCGCCAGTTGCTCGGGGTTTTTGCCGCGCAGCAAGACGTTTTTCCACTCCTGTACCTGCACCTTGAAGTTGTTGAGCAGGTTGCCGATGGCGCGTTCGTTGGCATGGCGGTCTTGCACCGTGGTCTGGTAGGTGGCCAGCGACTGGTTCAGCTGGTAGATGCCAAACAGCGCGGCGCACAGCACCAGGACCATGGCGGCGGCAAATGCCAGAGGAAGTTTGAGACTAAGTTTCATACATAACCGCTTTGCAGCGCCATTGTTTCCAATATGTTGACATGTTGGCATAAATTGTGGGTGTATGCCACTTATTGTGGTGCTATATAATAAATAGCTGCTTGCGCAGTATCTATAAGCGTTTTTGGCCTAAAAAGCTTGCATTATTCGGCCAGAAATTCCTCCACTAGCCGCGCCAGGGCTTCCGGCTGGTCGTGGTGCAACATATGGCCCGCATCCTGGACCACAGCCACCGTGGCGTTCGGCACCGACTGCAGGCGCTCGTGGTACTCGGCCAGGGTGTACCCCAAGCCCCAGCGCGCCAGGCTGTCATCAGAGGCTTCGACCGACAGCGTGGGGGCGGTGATGCGCTGGTACACGGCCAGCACTTCGTCGACGCGGTAGAGCTGTGCGTTGCGCAGTTTGTGGGCCGGGTCGCCCAAAATCTGCCAGGGCCGGGTGCCGTCGTTCTGGATGGTGGGCTGCGACCAGTGCTGGGCCAGCCACTCGGCCTTGTCCTGGGGCAGGCGGGGGTTGGTCTTGACCAGGCGGCGGGCCACGCCGAGCAGGTCGGGATAGGTTTTCAGGTGCATTTCGCCCAGGTGCAGGCTGTGCAGGCCGTCGATCCACTGGGCGTAGCGGCCCGGGGCCTGAGACGGCTTGGTGGCGGGCATGCCAAATCCTTCCAGGTTCACCAGGCGGCGGATGCGCTCGGGGCGGATGCCCGCATACAGCATGGCCACGTGGCCGCCCATGCTGTGGCCCACCAGGTCCACGGCCTGGCCGGGAGCGTAGTGGTTCAGCAGAAAGTCCAGGTCGGCCAGGTAGTCGGGGAACCAGAAGCTGTCGGCCCCGCCGCTGCCGGTTTGGCCAAAGCCGCGCCAGTCGGGGGCCAGGATGTGGCGGTCCTGGGCCAGGGCATCCACCATGAACTGGTAGCTGGCCGCTACGTCCATCCAGCCGTGCAGCAGCACCAGTGGCGGCTGACCGGGGAGGGGCTGGCCCCATTGGCGGACATGGTAGGAAATGGTGCGGATGGGAATGAACTCGCTGCGCGAGGGGCGTTGGATGGCGTACATGGCGCGATATTAGCTACTGCCATGTTGTAGGATGGAAAAATCCCCGTTTGCCCACCCTTTGACCCCTTCACTTCCATGAAAAAAATCCAACTCGGTCAAAGTGACCTGCAAGTCACCGCTGTCTGCCTGGGCACCATGACCTTTGGCGAGCAGGTGGATGAGGTCCATGCCCACGCCATCCTCGACCGCGCACTGGAGCGCGGTGTGAACTTTGTGGACACGGCCGAGATGTATTCCGTGCCCGCCCGCGCTGAGACCTATGGCGCCACCGAAACCATCCTCGGCCACTGGTTCCAGAAAAACCCCGGCGCGCGGCACAAAGTGGTGCTGGCCACCAAGGTGGCGGGTCCGGCGCGCGGCATGGGCTGGATCCGCAACGGCAGCCCCGACCTGACCCGCGCCGAGATCATCGATGCCTGCCACGGCAGCCTGCACCGCCTGCACACCGATGTGATCGACCTCTACCAGATCCACTGGCCGGTGCGCCACGTGCCCGCGTTTGGCGGCGTGTACTTCGATCCCGAGAAAGACCTGCCGGTCTCCAGCATCCACGAGCAGCTCGAAGCCCTGGCCTCCCTGGTCAAGCAGGGTAAGGTGCGGGCCATCGGCTTGTCCAACGAAACGCCCTACGGCGTACACGAGTTTGTGCGCCTGGCCGAGCAGCACGGCCTGCCGCGTGTGGCCACCGTGCAAAACCCGTACTGCCTGATCAACCGCACGCTGGAAAATGGCCTGGACGAAACCATGCACCGCCTGGGCGTGTCGCTGCTGGCCTATTCGCCGCTGGGCTTTGGCCTGCTGACGGGCAAATACGATGCAAATGGATTTATTGGCACTACCAGCACCGCCGGCCCGGACGCGCCCGCTGGCCGCATGTCCCAGTTCGAGTCGATGCGCAAGCAGCGCTGGGGCCGCCCCGAGGCGCTGGAGGCCGCCCGCCGCTACAACGCCCTGGCCCGTGCCAACGGCATGACCCCCACGCAGATGGCGCTGGCGTTTTGCCACTCCAAATGGCAGGTGGCCAGCACCATCATCGGGGTTACCTCGGTGGCGCAGCTGGACGAATGCCTGGATGCCTGGGGCAAAACACTACCCAGTGCGCTGCTGGCCGAAATCGACAAAATCCGCTGGGAACTGCGCGACCCGGCGCAGTAAGTCGATTGCTATGATTTAAGTAGCTTTTAGCGCTCATTCCATAAGCGCTAGAGGCACTTTTTATATAAATTTTTGCATGGCCAAAACTGCCCATATTTCGGAAACCCCGGCCACCCAGTTCCTCAAGGCCCAGGGCGTGGCTTTTACCGAGCACCCCTACACCTATCTGGAGCACGGCGGCGCCCAGCACAGTGCCGAAGTGCTGGGGCTGGACCCGTTCACCGTGGTCAAAACCCTGGTGATGGAAGACGAGCACGCCAAGCCGCTGATCGTGCTGATGCACGGTAACCGCGCGGTGTCGCTGAAGAATCTGGCGCGGCAGATCGGCTGTAAATCCGTCGCGCCCTGCAAGCCCGAGGTGGCCAACCGGCACAGCGGCTACCTGGTGGGTGGCACCTCGCCGTTTGCCACCCGCAAAACCATGCCGGTGTACGTCGAAGCCGCGATTCTGGCGTTGCCCCGCATCGCCATCAACGGCGGGCGGCGTGGCTACCTGGTGGGGCTGGACCCGCAGGTGTGCGTGCAGTTGCTGGATGCCAAGCCGGTGGATTGCGCCATTCCGCTCTGAATCAGAAAAATCCGCTGGCAAAATGCGCCACCGCTTGGAGACATAGTTTTGACCACGATTTACCCGATTCTTGCCACCCTGGCCGCCTACCTGCTGGGCTCGCTGTCGTTTGCCGTCATCGTCAGCCGGGCCATGGGCCTGAGCGATCCGCGCACCTTTGGCAGCAAAAATCCTGGAGCCACCAACGTGCTGCGCTCGGGCAGCAAGCCCGCCGCCATCGCCACCCTGCTGCTGGACGGCGTGAAGGGCTGGCTGCCGGTGGCGCTGGTAGGCTGGTATGGCGCACCCTATGGCCTGGAAGACGGCACTATCGCCCTGGTCGGATTGGCGGCGTTTCTGGGCCATCTGTACCCGGTGTACTTCAAGTTTGTGGGCGGCAAAGGCGTGGCCACGGCGCTGGGTGTGCTGCTGGGTATCCACCCGCTGCTGGGCCTGGTGGCCATGCTGACCTGGCTGCTGGTGGCCTTCGTCTTCCGGTTTTCGTCGCTGGCCTCGCTGGTGGCCACGGCCCTGGCCCCGGTGGTCTACGTGCTGGGCAGCGGTGGGGCCTGGTACAGCGAAACGCCGGTGCTCATCTCCATCGGTGTGATGGGCGCGCTGCTGTTCTACCGGCACCGTGAAAACATCGTGCGTTTATTGAACGGCAAGGAATCTCGCTTGGGCAAAGGCAAGAAGCCCGCTTGATCGGTCGCGCCGTCGCTGCAGACTAGAACGGTCAAATTCCAGGGATGGCTGGCCCCGGCTTTGCCGGGCCACTGGTATCGCCCCCTGCAAGGGGGTTGGCGAAAGACGCGAAGCGCTGCAGCCTGGGGGTGTGCTTTTACCTAGCGGCTGGCTGCGGCCCGGTCGGCGTAGATGCCCTGGCGCAGCAGGCTTTGGTGGTTGACGCGCACCTTCACAGCGTCCTGCGTCAGCGCGGCCTGGATCAGCGGGCTGCTGGTGGCGGTACGGTGCAGGCGCGGCGGCGCAAAGCTGTCGCCCTTGCGGTTCAGCAGCATGGCCACCAGCGGGTGGTTGGCCTTGGCGCTGCGGCGCAGCACCACCGCGATTTCGCCGCTGTCCATGCGCACATAGGTGCCGGGCGGGCACAGACCAATGGCGCGCACCAGCGCAAAACCCACCGGGTCGTGTGCGCCCAGGGAGCTGGCCATGATGCTGCGCACCGAATCTGTCACGCTGCGCCCCGTGCGTGATTTGCGCGGACTGACCATGGCCGCATAGCGATCCACCACGCGCAGGATGTGCGCCAGCCGGGGCACCAGCCCCAGGGTCTGAACATCGCTGTGCGGGTCGTGCGGGCTGTGGTGGGTGGCCACCACGTCCAGCCACTCGGGTTCGGTAATGCCCACCTCGGTCAGCACCTGGCGGCTGGCAGCGGCGTGGCCATGGATCAATGTCTGCTGCGCGTCGGTGGGCGGGCTGGTTTGCACGGACAGGCTGTCCTGCAGCTGGGTCATGCCGATGTTCATCGTCATGGCGGCACACACCAGGCTGTCGCGCTCGCTGTCTACCAGGCGCAACTCGTGGGCGGTGATGTGGCACAGCACAGCGCACACCAGGGCGTGCAGGGCGCTATAGCCGACCGATGCATTGGTGGCCAGCTGGAACAGCAAATACAGCGCGGTGTCGGTGTCTTGCAGTAGCAGGTCTTGCATCCAGCGGTCGTACTGCCGGATCTTGGATTCAAAGTCGGGGATGTTGCGCGGATTGGCCAGCACCATGGCCAAGCCCGATTCCAGATCGGCCCACAGGCTGAGCAGGTCTTCGTAATCGGCTTCCTGCGGGTGGGGCACTTGGGTGGTGGGCATGGATCGGGGCAGTCTAGAGGGACAGACCGAATTTAGCAGAGACGGGGCAACTATTCACGATCTCAGTAGCGCCGTTCCAGCACCATTTGGTCGTTGATGCGGGTCATCTGGAACTGGGCCAGGAAGCTGTTGCCCAGCAGCACGTAGGGCATGGACGATGGCGTGACCACCGCCTCTACCCCCGGCAGCTCCACATCGCCAATGCGCACCGAGCCCAGCCGTATGCGCCAGCCGACCACAGTGCCATTGGCCGTGCCCATGCGGATCTGCTCGCCATTTTTGTAGGTGATGCCCATGCGCTCGGCATCGTTGACCCCCAGGCTGACTGCCGTGGCCCCGGTGTCCACCACAAACTGCATGGCCTGGCCGTTGATCTTGCCTGGCCCCATGAAGTGGCCCTGGCTGTCGGCTGTGAGCACAATCTTGTTGCCCGCCCCTTTGCCCTTGACGCTCACCGGCGACTCGCCCATGCGCAGGGTGGCGCGCTTGCCTGCAATCTCCACCACCGCCTCGTCATTGGCGGCAGACACCAGCTTCACCCCCAGATAGGTTTCGCCCGGTGCCACGCTCTTGGGCGCGCGCCCATCGACCAGCAGCAGCGCCTTGCCGCCCATCATGCCGCTCAGCGCCACGGTTTGGGCTGCCGCGCCCGCAGCCATGGTTGCGCAAAGCACGGTCAGGCCGAGGCGGCGCAGGGTGGTCATCAGTCTCTTTGGTTGTTGAAGCTCAGGGGCAGGTCGGTGATCTCTTTGCGGATCAGGGCCATGGCCGATTGCAGATCATCGCGCTTGGCACCGGTGATGCGCACCGCGTCGCCCTGGATGGCGGCAGTGACCTTGAGCTTGCTGTCCTTGATGGCGCGGGTGATCTTTTTGGATACTTCGGTTTCGATGCCGCTGCGCACCGTGATGACCAGCTTGACCTTGTCGCCGCCCATCTTCTGCACGTCGCCCTTGTCGAGGAACTTCACGTCCACATTGCGCTTGGTGAGCTTGTTGGTCAGCACGTCCATGATCTGGTCGAGTTGGAACTCGGCATCGCCGATCAGGGTGATTTCCTTGTCTTTCAGCGCAATGCTGGCCGAAGTGCCCTTGAAGTCGAAGCGGGTGGTGATTTCTTTGGTGGTGTTGTCCACGGCATTGCGCACTTCGGGCATGTCGGGTTCGCAAACGGTATCGAATGAAGGCATGGTTTTCTCGGGAATATGGGGCGGATATGGGGCGCTGTAGAGGATGGCCCGCCGCCCGGTGGGACAATCCAGGCATGTTAATCGAGAAAAATGTTCCCCTGCGCGGCTACAACAGCTTTGGCATCCACGCCCGCGCCCACACCCTGGTGCGCATCCGCAGCGAGGCCGATCTGCTAGCACTGCGATCCGATGCCACGCTGCAAGCGCAGCCCAAGTTCGTGCTGGGCGGCGGCAGCAACATCGTCATCACCGGCGATGTGAAGCCGGTGGTGCTCAAGGTCGAAGTGCCCGGCAAGCGCCTGGTGGCCGAGACCGACAAAGCCTGGGTGGTCGAGGCCGGAGCCGGTGAAAATTGGCACGACTTCGTGGCCTGGACGATCGAGCAGGGTTACTGGGGGCTGGAAAACCTGGCCCTGATCCCCGGCACCGTGGGGGCCACGCCGGTGCAAAACATCGGTGCCTATGGCGTGGAGCTGCAAGACCGCTTCGAGGCACTGGACGCGGTGGATTTGCAGACGGGGGACAGCTTTACCCTGAACGCCGCCCAGTGTGCCTTTGGCTACCGCGATTCGGTTTTCAAGCACCAGGGTGGCATGGGGCTGGAAGGGCGGGCGTTGATCACCCGGGTGCGTTTCCACCTGGCCAAGGCCTGGAAGCCCGTGCTCGGCTATCTTGATCTGGAAAAGAAAATGGCTGCCACCGGCATCACCGCGCCCAGCGCGCGCCAGATCTTCGACTGGATCTGCGAGATCCGCCGCGCCAAGCTGCCCGACCCGCAGGTGCTGGGCAACGCGGGCAGCTTCTTCAAGAACCCCACCGTCAGCGCCGAGCAGTGCGCCGACATCATCGCCCGCGAGCCCCGCGTGGTGTATTACCAGCTGGACAACGGCACGGTGAAACTGGCCGCAGGCTGGCTGATCGATGCCTGCGGCTGGAAGGGCAAATCGGTGGGCAATGCCGCCGTGTACGACAAGCAGGCCCTGGTGCTGGTGAACCGCGGCGGGGTCGAGCACCCTGCTACCGGCGGCGAGGTGATGACCCTGGCCAAGGCCATACAAACCAGTGTGTACGAACGCTTCGGCATCCGCCTGGAGCCCGAACCCGTGGTCGTTTAACTACTTACTTCCTATGCCGCACCTCGTCATTCTCTACACCGGTCAACTCGACGCACCCGCCGACCAGGGCGGCAGCGACATAGCCCAACTCTGCCGCAGCCTGGCCGACACCATGCTGGGTGTGCTGGACGATGCCGGGAAACAGCTCTTCCCCACAGGCGGCACGCGCGTGCTGGCCTACCCAGCGGCGCACTACGCGGTGGCCGATGGCCAGGGGGACTATGCGTTTGTCTACCTGAACCTGCGCATGGGCAAGGGCCGCAGCGAGGCCACCCAGCAGCGCGCGGGCGAGGCCCTGCTGGCCTGTACCCGGGCGCATTTCGCGCCGATTTTTGAGCAGCGCCCCATCGGCATCACGCTGCAGATCGACGTGGGCCCCGAGGTGTTTGACGGCAAATACAACAACCTGCACCCGCTGTTCCAGAAGAACTAGCGGGCGGCTGCTTTAGCCGAAATGGCAGATGTAGTGGTAGGGCGCGGTGACGCGGATCTGGAATGAGGTATTGCTCGCCACGCTGAAGGTTTCGCCTTCGCCCGACTTCACCCACACGTCGGTGCCCGCCAGCATGTATTCGCATTCGCCGCCCACGCCTTCCATGATCTCGGGCGCGCCGGTGTTGAAGGTCAGCGTGGCGGGCAGGATCACGCCCACGCTCTTCTTGGTGCCGTCGGCAAAGGTCACGCCGTGGCTGATGCACTTACCGTCGAAATAGACGCTGGCCTGGGTGGTCACGGTGACGCTGGGGATGTGGGTGGTGGTCATGGGTAAAAACAGGGTTTGCTATTATTTATGTAGCTTCATGTGCAGGTAAAACATGCGCCGGAGGCGCTTTCTATCTAAATTCTGCAGCTACGCGTTCCCGGATTTTAAGCGCGCGCTCTTGGCTTACATGGGCGGTGTGAAGCCGTTGCGGCCCGCCAGAATGCGCTGCGCAGTGGGCTTGCCGTCTACCACCTGGGCGTTCACCAGCACCTTGGCACCAGGCACCAGCAGGCTGGCATCGCCCGGCTTGAAGGTCACCACCGGTACGTTGGCGGGCACCAGCAGCTTTTTTTCGCCGTCTTTGTACTTCAGCGTCAGCGTGCGGCCATCACCCGTGGCCACCAGATCGGCCACGGTGGCGTTGGTCATGGTGCTTTGCGGCTGCAGGTCCCAGGGGAAATGGCCCTCGCCCGTGCCGCGCGCGGCCTCGGGGAACACCAGCACCTCCAGCGCCACCTGGCTGCCGTCGGCCTGCGGCATGGCGGCGGTGCCGATGTAGCTGCCCGGCTGGATGTCGGCCAGCGCAATCGGCAAGACCTCGGACACCGGCGTGGCGCTGGTCATCGCCAGTTGCACCACCTCGCCGCTGCGCTCCTTGAGGGTGATGCTGCCCGCCTCCACCTTCTCGATGGTGCCGCGTAAACGCACGGTGGGGGCGGTGGCCTGGGCGAAGACGAGGGCGCTGGCGCTGCACAGGGCCAGGCTGGCTATCAGGTGTTTGATCATGGGGTGACTGGGTGGTTTAGTTGGAGACCGCCCAGTCTAGGGATTAACCGGGAATCTTGTCGGCCCAGGCATCCGGGCTAAAGCCCACTGTAAGGACATCGCCGCCCCATTCCACCACCGGGCGCTTGACTGTGCTGGTGTGCGCCAGCATCACCGCCTGGGCGCTGGCCGCATCGACCACGCTGGCCTGGGTGGCCTCGTCCAGCTTGCGCCAGGCCGTGCCCTGGCGGTTCAGCACTTTTTCCCAACCCAAAGCCTGGGTCCAGACGGCCAGTCGGTCGGCGGGCACACCGGCTTTTTTGAAGTCGTGGAAGGTGTATGGCAGGGCTTGGGCGCTGAGCCAGGCACGGGCCTTTTTGACCGTGTCGCAGTTGGGGATGCCGTAAAGGGTAATCATGGGTCGATTATGGTTTGCGACAATACCCCCATGCAAACCCTGAACGACTGGCTGGCGCACTGCGAGCGGCTCCACCCCACCACCATCGAACTCGGCCTGGACCGGGTCCGCACCGTAGCCCAGCGCATGGGCCTGGCGCTTGCCTGCCCGGTCATCACCGTGGCGGGCACCAACGGCAAGGGCTCAACCTGCGCCATGCTGGAGGCGATCCTGCTGCAATCGGGCTACCGCACGGGGGTCTACACCTCGCCGCACTTGGTGCATTTTGAAGAGCGCTGCCGGATTGGCGGCGAGATTTCCGGTGCTTCGGATTTTGTAGCGCACTTTGCAGAGGTGGAAAGCGCAAGAGGCGATATTTCCTTAAGCTATTTTGAATTTTCGACCCTGGCGATTTTGGCGCTGATGGCGCAGGCAAAGCTGGACGTGGCGATTCTGGAAGTGGGCCTGGGCGGGCGGCTGGATGCCGTCAACATCATCGACACCGACTGCGCCATCATCACCAGCGTGGACCTGGACCACATGGAGTTTTTGGGCACCACCCGCGAAGCCATCGGCTTCGAAAAGGCCGGCATCATGCGCGCGGGCAAGCCGGTGGTGGTCAGCGACCCCGTGCCGCCGCAGAGCGTGCTGGACCACGCCCAGGCCATCGGTGCCGATCTGTGGCGCTTTGGCGAAGACTTCAACTTCTCGGGCGACAAGCAGCAGTGGGGCTGGGCCGGGCGCGGGCGCAGGTACGCGGGCCTGGGCTACCCCGGGCTGCGCGGGGCCAACCAGCTGATGAACGCCTCGGGCGTTCTGGCGGCGCTGACCGCGCTGCGCGAACAGTTGCCCATCACCGCCCAGGCAGTGCGCACCGGCTTGTCCATGGTCGAGCTGCCGGGCCGCTTCCAGATCGTGCCCGGCCAGCCCACCCTGGTGCTGGACGTGGCGCACAACCCGCACGCGGTGGCGGCGCTGGCGGCCAACCTGGACGCGATGGGCTTTTATCCCACCACCCACGCGGTGTTCGGGGCCATGGCCGACAAAGACCTGCTGCCCATGCTGGCACGCATTGGCCCGCTGATCGATCGCTGGTATTTCACCGACATGCCCACCCCCCGCGCGGCCACGGCGGCGCACTTGCAAACCCAGTGGCTGGCCCAAAATACCCGTAAGGATGCATCCAGTACGGTGCACACGGACCCCATGCAGGCACTGCATGCGGCCATCGCCGCCGCAGACCCCACTGATAGAATCGTGGTCTTTGGCTCGTTTTATACCGTTGGCGGCGTGCTGGAGGGCGGCATTCCCCGGCTGACCGCCAAACACCTCGGCTCCTGACACTCCGCATGGCTTTTTTCAAGTTTCGAACCCAGGGCGATGAACCGTCGGCTGGCCCCGCTGAAACCATCGACGGCATGCGTCGCCGCGCCCGGCACCGCCTGATTGGCGCAGCCCTGCTGGTGCTGGTGGGCGTGGTCGGTTTTCCGCTGCTGTTTGACACCCAGCCGCGCCCGGTGGCGGGCGATATCGCCATCGACATCCCCGACAAAGCCAAGGTCAAGCCTCTCAGTGTGGGCACGGTCAAGGTCGAAAAAGCGGTGGAGACCGATGCGCCCGTGGTGGCTGCCGCTGTCCCAGAACCCAAGGTATCGACCGAATCCAGCCTCGACCCCAAGGAAGAGGTCGTGGCCCCCCGGCCCGTGCCCAAGGTGGAAAAGCCCGTCAAGCCTGAGCCCAAACCCGAAGTGAAGCCTGAACCCAAGCCCGAAGCCAAGCCGGTCCACAAGCCCGAAGACGATGCGGCCAAGGCCCGCGCGTTGTTGGATGGCAAGGCTGCTGCCGACGCAGGCGATGGCCGCTTCATCGTCCAGGTGGGTGCGTTCGCCGATGCCGACAAGGCCCGCGAGGCCCGTTCCAAGCTGGAGCGCGCGGGCTTGAAAACCTATACCCAGGTGGTAGATACCAAGGACGGCCCGCGTACCCGGGTGCGGGTGGGTCCGTTCACCGGCAAGGCCGAGGCCGAAAAAGCCGCCAGCAAGATCAAGGGCCTGGCTTTGTCCGCCTCGATCCTGGCCTTGTAGGTGCTGAATTCCGTGGCGCTGCTGGATTGGGCAGTGCTGGTCACTTTGTTGTTGTCTCTGGTGCTGGGCGCGGTGCGCGGCCTGGTCTATGAGGTGCTGTCGGTGCTGGGCTGGATTGCGGCCTTTGTGGCAGCCCAGTGGTTTGCCGCCGACGTGGCCGCCGCGCTGCCGATGGGCACGGCCTCGGCCACGCTGCGTTTTGCGGCCGGGTTTGTGCTGGTATTTGTGGCGGCCGCGTTTGCCGCCGGGCTCATTGCCCGTTTGATCAAAACGCTGGTGCAGGCCGTGGGCCTGCGACCGGTGGACCGCGTGCTGGGGGCTGTGTTTGGCCTGCTGCGCGGAGTCATCTTGGTGTTGATCGGCGGTGTCGTCGTCCACCTGACCGGCATGCACCAGGGTGCATGGTGGCAAGAATCGCGCAGCGCCGGTGTGGTCACCGAGGTGCTGCACACCGCCCGGCCCTTGTTGCCGGAGGCTTTTTCTAAATTTTTACCATGACGCAAGTCACTCGCTAGGGAATAAACCATGTGTGGAATCGTTGGAGTTGTCAGCAACGCCCCTGTGAACCAGTTGATCTATGACGCCTTGCTGCTGCTGCAGCACCGGGGCCAGGATGCAGCCGGTATCGCCACCCAGCTGGATCGCAAGTTCTTCATGCACAAGGCCAAAGGCATGGTGCGCGATGCGTTCCGTACCCGTGACATGCGCGGCCTGCCGGGCAACTGTGGCCTGGGCCAGGTGCGCTACCCCACGGCGGGCAATGCCTACAGCGAAGAAGAGGCCCAGCCCTTCTACGTCAACGCGCCGTTCGGCATCGTGCTGGTGCACAACGGCAACCTGACCAATGCCCACGCGCTGAAGGCCGAGCTGTTCACCACCGACCACCGCCACATCAACACCGAGAGCGATTCCGAGGTGCTGCTCAACGTGCTGGCCCACGAGATCGAGAAATCCACCCGCGGCCTGCCGCTGTCGCCGATGGATGTGTTTGCCGCCGTGCGCAATGTGCACCGCCGGATCAAGGGTTCGTACGCTGTGATCGCCTCCATCGCGGGCCACGGCCTGCTGGCGTTCCGCGATCCGTATGGCATCCGCCCGATGTGCATTGGCCGCGCCCCCGGTTCGGTGATGCTGGCTAGCGAATCCGTCGCCCTGGAAGGCACCATGCACACCCTGGAGCGCAACCTGGCCCCCGGTGAGGCCGTGTTCGTCGACCTGGAAGGCAATGTGCATGCCCAGCAGTGCGCCGATGCGCCCACGTTGAACCCCTGCATCTTTGAATACGTCTACCTGGCCCGGCCTGATTCGGTGATGGACGGCATCTCGGTGTACCAGGCGCGCCTGAACCTGGGCGAGACCCTGGCCAAGCGGGTGATTTCCACCGTGCCGCCGCAAGACATCGACGTGGTCATCCCGATCCCCGAGTCCAGCCGCCCCAGCGCCATGCAACTGGCGCAGCTGCTGGGCCTGCCGTACCGCGAAGGTTTTGTGAAAAACCGCTATGTGGGCCGCACCTTCATCATGCCCGGCCACGAGGTGCGCAAGAAGTCGGTGCGCCAAAAGCTCAACGCGATTGCCAGCGAATTCAAGGGCCGCAACGTGCTGCTGGTAGACGACTCCATCGTCCGTGGCACCACCTCCAAAGAAATCGTGCAAATGGCCCGTGATGCCGGTGCCCGCAAGGTCTATATGGCCAGCGCCGCGCCGCCGGTGCGCTTCCCCAACGTCTACGGCATCGACATGCCAACCAAGGACGAACTGGTGGCGCATGGCCGCACCGTGGAGCAAATCCGCGAGCTGATCGGCTGCGATGCGCTGATTTACCAGGACGTGGACGGCATGAAGCGCGCCATCTGGGCCGCCACCGACACCTCTGCCGGTTCGCCCAATATGCCGATCAGCGGCTTCGATGCCTCCTGCTTTGACGGCGTGTACGTCACCGGCGACATCACCACCGACGACATCCAGCGCATGCGCGACAACCGCCCGGTGGAGCAAGAGTCGGGTGGCGACAACTCCCGCCTGGCCCTGCCGAATGCCGAACCCGCCTAATTTCTGAGAGTGCTATGAAGACCCGTACCCGTTTCGCCCCGTCGCCCACCGGTTTTATCCACCTGGGCAACATCCGTTCCGCCCTGTACCCCTGGGCCTTTGCCCGCGCCACCGGCGGCGATTTCATCCTGCGCATCGAAGATACCGACGTGGAGCGCTCCACCCAGGTTGCCGTGGACGTGATCATCGAAGGCATGCAGTGGCTGGGCCTGGACTATGACGAAGGCCCGTTCTACCAAATGCAGCGCATGGACCGCTATAAAGCCGTGCTGGCCGACATGGTGGCGGCCGGGCATGTGTACCCCTGCTATATGTCGGTGGCCGAGCTCGATGCCCTGCGCGACGCGCAAATGGAAGCCAAGGAAAAGCCCCGGTACGACGGCACCTGGCGCCCCGCAGACGGCAAAACCCTGCCGCCCATTCCCGCAGGCGTGCAGCCCGTGCTGCGCTTCAAGAACCCGCAGGGCGGGTCGGTGGTGTGGGACGACAAGGTCAAGGGCCGTATCGAAATCAGCAACGACGAGCTGGACGACCTGGTGATTGCTCGCCCCGACGGCACGCCCACCTACAACTTCTGCGTGGTGGTGGACGACCTGGACATGGACATTACCCATGTCATCCGGGGCGACGACCACGTCAACAACACGCCGCGCCAGATCAATATCTTCCGCGCTCTGGGCAAGGAGCCGCCGGTGTACGCCCATTTGCCCACCGTGCTCAACGAACTGGGCGAGAAGATGAGCAAGCGCAACGGTGCCAAGCCGGTGACGCAGTACGCCGTAGAGGGCTACCTGCCCGATGCCATGGTCAATTACCTGGCCCGCCTGGGCTGGAGCCATGGCGACGACGAAATCTTCAGCCGCGAACAATTTCTGCAGTGGTTCAACCTGGACCACCTGGGCAAGAGCGCGGCGCAATTTGACGAAGCCAAGCTGCGCTGGGTCAACGCCCAGCATCTGAAGGCCATGGCCGACGACGCATTGGCGGCGCTGGTGGCGGTGCATCTGCAAGCCAAGGGCATCGCCGCTGACGAGCGCCTGCCCGCCATCTGCGGCCTGTTCAAAGACCGGTGCGACACCACGGTGGTGCTGGCCGATTGGGCCGCTACCTTTTACGCCGATGTCACGCCCAAGGCCGAAGAGCGTGCCCAGCACGTTACGCCAGCCATCCAGCCCGCGCTGGCGTTGCTGCGCGAGAAGCTGGCTGGCTGCACCTGGGACAAGTCCAGCATCGCGGCGGCCATCAAGGAAGTGCTGGCAGCGCAGGGCTTGAAGATGCCCCAACTGGCCATGCCGGTGCGCGTGCTGGTGATGGGCACGGCCCAGACGCCATCGCTGGATGCAGTGCTTTTTTTAAGTTCTCGCGAAAAAGTTTTGCAACGCTTGCAAACATCGTAATTTGCGCGCTATAATTTGAGGCTTGGAAGGTTAACAACAAAGCAGAGCTTACAAGGCACAAGCAGAGTTGGAGACAAAGTTGGGGGGTATAGCTCAGCTGGGAGAGCGCTTGCATGGCATGCAAGAGGTCAGCAGTTCGATCCTGCTTACCTCCACCACTTCTTTCAAGTGTGGAAGTTATTTTTGATAACGTTGTTCCAAGGTTTTGACCCTATCGTCTAGAGGCCTAGGACATCACCCTTTCACGGTGAGTACCGGGGTTCGAATCCCCGTAGGGTCGCCAAGTTGTAGCGCTTGGGTATGTTGCTCGCAAGAGTCGTGTGCCGAAAGCTATCTACCAGGAGTGGTAGTTCAGTTGGTTAGAATACCGGCCTGTCACGCCGGGGGTCGCGGGTTCGAGTCCCGTCCACTCCGCCACAATGGAAAAAGCCTTCTAGGTCGCAAGAACTAGAAGGCTTTTTGCTTGGTGAAATTATTTTGAGATCCCCCAGGGACACCTGCATGACCGACACCACGGAAACCACGCTTCTCGATACGCCCCCTAACGGGCCGAATTACCCCGCAGACAGCTTGCTGGTCGAATCGCTCGACATCGAAGCCCAGGGCGTGGCCCACAAACCCGACGGAAAAGTCGTGTTCATCAAGGGCGCGCTGCCGTTTGAGGTGGTTACGGCCAACATCAATCGCAAAAAAGCCAGTTTCGAGCAGGCCACCGTGGGGGCCATCCACCGCGAGTCGTCCCAGCGCGTGCGGCCCGGCTGCCCGCACTTCGGTTTGCACGAAGGCGCGTGTGGCGGCTGCAAGATGCAGCATTTGCACGTAGGCGCGCAGGTGGCCATCAAGCAACGCGTGCTGGAAGACAACCTCTGGCACCTGGGCAAGCTCAAGGCCGACAGTATTTTGCGTCCCATCGAAGGCCCGGCCTGGGCTTACCGCTACCGGGCGCGGCTGTCGGTGCGCTATGTGCGCAAAAAAGGCGAGGTGCTGGTGGGTTTCCACGAGCGCAAGAGCGGCTATGTGGCAGATATGAAGGTCTGCCCGGTGCTGCCGCCGCACGTCAGCGCCTTGCTGCTGCCGCTGCGCGCACTGATTGGCGGTATGGACGCGCGCGAAACCTTGCCGCAGATCGAGCTGGCCTGTGGCGACACGGTCACGGCCATGGTGTTGCGCCACATGGAAGCCTTGAGCGCGGGTGACTTGGCGCAACTGCGGGCGTTTGGCGCTTTGCACAATGTGCAGTGGTGGCTGCAGCCCAAGGGGCCGGACACCATCCATTTGCTGGAGGAGGGCGGCGACCAGCTGGCCTACGCGCTGCCCGAATTCGGCATCACCATGCCCTTCAAACCCACTGATTTCACCCAGGTGAACCCGCAGATCAACCGCGTGCTTGTGGTGCGGGCGCTGCGTTTGCTGGAGGTGCAGAAGACCGAGCGCGTGATCGATTGGTTCTGCGGCCTGGGCAACTTCACCCTGCCGCTGGCCACCCTGGCGGGCGAAGTGCTGGGCATCGAAGGCAGCGAGGCTTTGGTGGCCCGCTCGCGCGAGAATTACAAGCTGAATCAGGCCCTTGTGCTGGCTGGATCAGCGCTAGCAGCTACGAAGTTTGTAGCGCGCAACCTGTTCGAGATGACCCCTGAATTGCTGATGGCCGACGGCAGTGCCAGCAAATGGCTGATCGATCCACCCCGCGAAGGGGCTTTTGCGCTGGTACAGGCCTTGGCCGCGTTGCACCAAAACCCTACGCTGCGCCAGGGCTGGACTCCGCCGAAGCGCATCGTCTACGTAAGCTGCAACCCGGCCACGCTGGCCCGCGATGCCGACGTGCTGGTGCACCAGGCGGGTTACCGCTGCGTGTCGGCTGGGATGGTGAATATGTTTCCGCACACTGCCCACGTGGAGAGCATGGCGGTGTTCGAACTGGAAGCCTGAGAACGTTCTAAGACGCTTTGGCCTTGCCGCTGCGGGCCTCTTTGGTCTTGGGAGCGGTTTCTTCCTTGGTGGCGGCCACGGCTTCTTCGGCCGGGGCCTCGCCTTCTACCGGGATTTTGACCACCGAGGCCACGCCCTCGATCTTGTTCTCGCGCATGTACGCGTCCATGTCTTTCCAGCCCTGGAACACCGAGGCCTTGGCGGCTTTGGGATTCAGGGTGTAGCAGTCTTCGATGCCGCGTAGCGCGTGGCGGCAGGCACCGCCCGTGGCTTTGGCATCGGCCTCGCGCGCCACCATTTTGGGGTCGGGGTAGACGCCTGGGATCTCGCAGCCTGCCAGCAGTAGGACGGCGCAAGAGACGAGGAGGTGGCGTGGAGATAGGGTCATATGTAGCAGACAGTAGCTTGGTTATCGGCTTCTGGCTTCCAAGATTGAACTTTACTTCGGATGCGGCCAAAGAAAAAGGCCCCGAAGGGCCTTTGGTCGAGGGCGGGATGCGCGCTTAGTCGCGTTCGCCGCCCATGATGCCCAGCAGGGCCAACAGGCTTTGGAAGATGTTGAACAAATCCAGGTACAAGGCCAGGGTGGCGCTGATGTAGTTGGTTTCGCCGCCGTCGATGATTTGCTTCAGGTCGTACAGCAGGTAAGCGCTGAAAATACCAATAGCCAGCACCGAGATGGCCATCATGCCTGCGGTAGAGCCCACAAAGATGTTGACGATGCTACCCACCATCAACACCAGCACGCCCACAAACAGCCATTTGCCCATACCGGAAATGTCGCGCTTGATGACGCTGGCCACGCTGGCCATCACCAAAAACACACCCGCCGTGCCGGCAAATGCGGTCATCACCAGGTCAGGCCCGTTTTTGAAGCCCAGCACCATGGCGATCATGCGCGACAGCATCAGGCCCATGAAGAAGGTGAAGCCCAGCAGCACCGGCACGCCCGCGGCCGAGTTCTTGGTCTTCTCAATCGCGTACATAAAGCCAAAGGCGCCGCCCAGGAAGACGATCAGGCCCAATCCGCCGCCCAGGCTCTGGGTGATGCCGGTGGCGACACCCAGCCATGCGCCCAGCACGGTGGGCACCATGCTCAGGGCCAGCAGCCAATAGGTGTTGCGCATGACGCGATTGCGCTGCTCTTGCAGGGCACCGGTGCTGGGGCTGATGCCAAAACCTGCGCTGGTGTAACGGTCGTTCATAGAGTGGACTCCTTCAAATACTGCAAAGCAGATGGGGAAATTTTAGGGCGATTCAAGCACAAAGCAGAAATATTGCCTTGGACGAGACCTATTTTCCATGGGGGTACTGGACAAACCTAGGCCAGAAATGGCTGATTTTCATGCTGCACTGCGGCAAAAAATGCAGGCTGCCGTTATGCTCAAGCCTCTATTTATCCACCAGGAAGCTGTCTTGAAAACCAAATCTGTACTCGAATTCGCCGACGTGAAAACCATTGCCGATGCCGCCGTTGCCGAAGCGCTGAAGAACCAGTGGGCGGTGACCATCGCCATCGTGGACGATGGCGGCCACCTGCTGTCTTTGCAGCGCCTGGACGGTGCGGCGGCACTCTCGTCGCACATTGCGCCCGCCAAGGCCCACACCGCCGCGCTGGCCCGCCGCGAATCCAAGGTCTACGAAGACATCATCAACGGTGGCCGCACCGCCTTTTTGACCGCGCCCTGCATTGAAGGCATGCTCGAAGGTGGCGTGCCGATCATCAAAGACGGCCAGTGCATCGGCGCGGTGGGTGTCAGCGGTGTGAAGTCGCCCGAAGACGCGCAAATCGCCCGGGCCGGTATCGCCGCCATTGGCTTGTAATTGCTATAATATTTATAGCTATAAACCTATATGCGACTGGCGGAGAAGCCTATTTTTTATCTGAAAATGGGCTGTGCAACAGAGCCTGAGCGCATTCGCCCACGATCCACTGCCTGAAGCGCTGTACCGGCTCGGGCGTGCGCTGGGCGCTGGGCTCCACCAGGAAGTAACCGTGGGCCGTGGTGGTCGGCTGGGCGCAGGCGGCCACGAGCTGGCCGTTGCGCACCAGCTCGTCCACCAGCGGGGTCCAGCCCAGCGCCAGACCTTGCCCGGCAATCGCGGCCTGGATCACCAGCGGGTAGTTGTTGAGTGTGAGGTCGTGGCTTTCGCCGCTGGCAGCCACGCCGTGCAGCGCCAACCAGTTCTCCCAGCCCAGCCAGCGCAGGGGTTCGGCACTTTCCAGATGTAGCAGGGGCAGCTTGGCCAGATCGGCGGCCTGGCCGGTCAAGCCGTGGGCGGCCCAGAAGCCGGGGCTGCATACCGGCACCACGATTTCGGGGAACAGCGCCACCGCCGTGCAACCCGGCCACTGGCCCGCGCCGAAGGCCACCGCAATGTCCACCGGCTCGCCCCGGATGTCGAACGGGTCCTGGGTGGTGACGATGCGCACGTCCAGGTTGGGCACCAGCGCGCGCAGCGCAGCCAGCCGGGGCATCAGCCAATAGGCGGCAAAACCAAAGTCGGTGGCCACCGTCAGCACCTGGCGGGCGCGCCGCGCGCGGATGCTGGCCGCGGCATCGCCAATACCGCCCAGGCTGTCGCGCACCGCGTTGAAGAGCTGCAGACCGTCGGCGGTGAGCGACACGCCCCGGTGCCCGCGTTTGAACAGCGGCACGCCCAAGTCTTCCTCCAGTAAACCAATGCGCTGGCTTACGGCGGGCTGGCTGGTGCCCAGCTCCAGGGCGGCGGCGGTAAAGCTCAGGTGGCGTACCGCCGCCTCAAAAAAGACCAGGCTTTGCAACGGAGGGAGTCGGCGTAGTGTTGCCATAACGGATGTTTATGGATGTATAAGAAATGAAAGTCTTCACGCGCTTATGCCACGTGCGTAGACTGCATTTTTTGCATAAACCCCCATTATGTTTGGAATGAGAAAAGCATGGCACAACCGAATATCTTGATCCTGATGGCCGACCAGCTCACGCCCTCGGCGCTGGCCGCGTACGGCAACACCGTCAGCAAAACTCCGCATATTGATGCGCTGGCCGCTGCTGGTGTGGTGTTTGAGTCGGCCTATACCAACAGCCCGCTGTGCGCCCCGTCGCGCTACGTGTTCATGGCGGGCAGGCTGCCCTCGGCGATTGGCGCGTACGACAACGCCGCTGAGATGCCCAGCGAGGTGCTGACCTTTGGCCACTACCTGCGCCACGCGGGCTACCGCACGATTTTGTCGGGCAAGATGCATTTCTGCGGGGCCGACCAGTTGCACGGCTTCGAAGAGCGCCTGACCACCGATATCTACCCCGCCGACTTTGGCTGGACCCCCGACTGGGACCAGCCCGAGGTGCGCCCCAGCTGGTACCACAACATGGGCTCCGTCACCGACGCAGGCACCTGCATCCGCAGCAACCAGCTCGATTTCGACGAAGAAGTGGTGTTTCTGGCGCAGCAAAAACTGTTTGACCTGGCCCGCGACACCGATGCGCGGCCCTTTTGCATGGTGGTGTCGATGACGCACCCGCACGACCCGTATGCCATTCCGCAGCAGTACTGGGACTTGTACCGCGACGAAGACATTGACATGCCACGCGTGGCCCCCATCGATCCGGCGCAGATGGACCCGCACTCCCAGCGCCTGCGCCATGTGAGCGACATGGACAGCACGCCCATCAGTGCCGTCCAGACGCGCCACGCCCGCCACGCCTACTACGGCGCGGTGTCGTATGTGGACGAGCAGATCGGCAAGATCCGCCGCACCCTGGAGCAAACCGGCCAGGCCGACAACACTATCGTCATCCTGCTGTCCGACCACGGCGACATGCTGGGCGAGCGCGGGCTTTGGTACAAGATGAACTTCTTTGAAAACGCCTGCCGCGTGCCGCTGATCGTGCATGCACCCAGCCGCTTTGCCCCGCACCGGGTAGCGGCATCGGTGTCGCTGGTGGATATCTTGCCCACCTTGGTGGACATGGCGTTCGAAGGCGCGGCCCCGGCCGCCCCCGAGGCGCTGGATGGCCGCAGCGTCTGGCCGCACCTGCTGGGCACGGGCGGGCATGACGAGGTGGTGGGCGAGTACCTGGGCGAGGGGGCGGTGGCCCCGCTGATCATGCTGCGGCGCGGCGTGCACAAGTTTGTGCATTCCCCGGGCGATCCGGACCAGTTGTTTGACCTGCAGGCCGATCCGAATGAGCTGAACAATTTGGCCACCGACCCGGCTGCGCATGATTTGCTACAGGCCTTCCGCGCCGAGGTGGCTGGGCGCTGGAACATGCCAGCTTTGCGTGCCGAGGTAGTGGCCAGCCAGCGCCGCCGCCGCTTCCACTACGCGGCGCAAAACCAGGGGGTGCCCCAGTACTGGGACCACCAGCCCTTCCAGGCGGCCAGCCAGCGCTACATGCGCAACCACATCGATCTGGACACCCTGGAAGCGCGGGCCCGGTATCCGGTGGTGAAAGCCTAAATGAAGGGGTGTGGGAAAAAAAGCATGGCTAGTCGGCGCGGGGCCGAAACCCCTTGCCGTTGGCTAGCAAAAACGATCCTCTCAGACTCCGTGGCGGAGTCTGCGGATCGCCCCACGATGAAACTTACCAGGACTGGACGCAAGTTCCCCCTGTAAGCCCGAAGGGCGATACAGGGGCGCTGCGTCAGTCCACCCTATTTCGTCAGAATCAGTTTGCCCAGCTTGGTGTTCTGCAGGCGGTAGATCGCGCCGTTGTGCAGGATCTCCACGGCCTTTTGGCCCTTGAGCAGATCCCGGCTTTCAACGGCGGAAGTTGGTTTGGCAACTGCCTTGCCCATGTCCATGCCTTGCAGCACGCTGTTGGCGTTCTCGCCCGAGGTGGGGTTGAACTGGGGGCGGGCTGAGAGGGTTGCGTACATGGTGAATTCCTTGGTGAAGGGGTGTGCAAGAATTTTCGGTTAGTTAATGATAACCATTCTCAATTGAATCGCAACACCTTTCGTGAATTATTTTTGCAAGACCGTTTTTACGGCGCCTTGGGCTCGGTGATAAAGCCAATCTTTTTCACGCCCGCCTGCTGGGCCGCAGCCATCACCTGGGCTACGCGCTCGTAGCGCACGTCCTTGTCGCCACGGATGTGCAGCTCGGGCTGCGGTTCCTTGGCGGCTTCGGCTTGCAGCATGGGCACCAGGTTGGCCTCGGCCACCGGGTTCTCGTTCCACCAGTAGTCGCCCTTGGCATCCACGCTGAGGCGGATGGTTTCGGGCTTCACGTCCTGCACCTGGTTGGTGGCGCGGGGCAGGTCGATGTTGACGGCGTGTTTCATCACCGGAATGGTGATGATGAAGATGATCAGCAGCACCAACATCACGTCCACCAGGGGCGTCATGTTGATCTCGTTCATCACCTCATCGGGTTCGTCTTGGGTTCCGAAAGCCATGGTTTAGCTCCCTTTTTTCATGGGCACTACGTTCGCTGCGCTGCCGGTGGCCACGCGGGCTCCGGTGACGAAGAAGGCGTGCAGGTCGTGGGCAAAGCTGTTGAGTTTGATCAGGATGGATTTGTTGCCGCGCACCAGGGCGTTGTAGCCCAGCACCGCAGGAATCGCCACCGCCAGGCCCAGGGCCGTCATGATCAGCGCCTCGCCGATGGGGCCCGCTACTTTGTCGATGGTGGACTGGCCCGACAGGCCGATGCTCAGCAGTGCGTGGTAAATACCCCAGACCGTGCCAAACAGGCCGATGAATGGCGCGGTGGAGCCCACCGATGCCAGGATGGCCAGGCCGGACTGCAGCTTGGCGGTGAACTCGTCCATGCTGTTGCGCAGGCAGCGCGTAACCCAGTCGCTCACGTCCAGGCTGTCGTGCAGATGGGCCTTGGTGTTGCGGTGGTGGGCAGTGGCTTCGCGGCCTTCCAGGGCCAGCTGCTGGAACGGATTGGTCGGGTCATCGCCCAGCTTTTTCAGGCCGGTGGCGAAGTCTTCGCTGTGCCAGAAGTCGGCTGCCGTGCCTGCCAGCTTCTTGAACTTGAAGACATCCAGCGCCTTGATGATGATGACGATCCACGAGGCCAGCGACATGGCCAGCAGGATGACGGCCACGGATTTGGTGACAAAGTCGCCTTGCGTCCAGACGTTGGCGATACCGAATTGCGATTCCATTGAAAGCTCCAGAAATAAAAAAACTGTTGAAATTAGTTGAGCGTGAAGGGCATGGGAACAATCACCCAGGCCGCTTCGGGTACGCCGTCGCGTTTGCCGGGTACAAACCGCCAGTGGATGATGGCGGCCAGCGCTGCCTGGTCCAGCCGGTCATAGCCGCTGGACTTTTTGATGTCCACCTTTTGCGCATTGCCGTCTGCGCTCACGTACACCAGCACGTGCACCGTACCCTGCTCACCCAGCCTTTTGCTCATGGCGGGATAGGCGGGTTTGGGGTTGTTCAGGTAGTTGGCATCGCTGGACGGTGCCACGACCTTGGGCGGCGCAGGCGGTGCGGCAGGCGGGGCCACCGGCGCAGCGGCCACCGCCACGGGCTCCGCAATCGGTGGGGCGGGCGGCTGCGGTGTGGTGACTCCGGTGGGCGCGTTGGCGGTGGGTGTGGGGTCGGCAATGGCCATGGGGCGCGGCGCGGGCGGCGGTGTGGGAGTCCTGGTTTTGACCACCGGCTGTTTGACCGGCGCGGGCGGCGGCGGTGGCGGTTCCTTTGGCTTGGGCGGCTCCATGATCTGGGCCAGTATTTCCACCGGCACGACGATGTCGACCACGTGCCGTACCAGCCCGCTTTGCAGGGCCCACAGTGCTGCGCCGTGGAAAACCAGCACGCTGCCGACGATGACGGCATTGCGGCTGAAGCGGGGCGCAGGGGGAAAAGGTGAGGGGGGGGACAAGGTGCTGTTCATAGGGAGTGGCCACAGGCAGGCATCGCCGTTCCTGCAAACGGACGCAATGCACCTGGGCGCGGCTAAAAGTTAGTTACGAAAGATCCACCAGGCCGAGCCTGTGACCAGGATCAGGCTGCCGCTAATTGCGCAGAGGCTTGCGCCGAAGAGTTCCATGCCTTGCTTTCCAAAATGCTGCTGGCGAGCTGGATGGCGGCGACCGGGTGCGACGCGTTGCACTGCGCCACGATGTCGCGCGCGCAGCCTTCGCAGCGGCCGCATTGGGTGGCCACACCCAGTTCGAGCTGGATGTCGTCAAACCCGAAACCGGCACGCGCGTGGCGGGCAATTTCACGGTCAGAAACACGTTGGCAAACACAAACAATCATGGCGGCGAGCACTTTGGCTGGCTGTTGAGAAGATGCGCCAATTATAAATACGAATCCGTCGCATTTGCAATAGTAATGGCGGATTAACTTTCAAACAACAGGTCGGGACCGGCCTGCGCCAGGGTTTGGCAACCGCACAAAGCCATGGCGATCTCCAGCTCGTCGCGCAGCAGGCGCAACACATGGGCCACGCCCACCGCGCCTGCGTTGGCCAGCCCGTACACATAGGGCCGCCCGATCAGCACCGCGCTGGCCCCCAGCGCCATGGCTTTGAGCACGTCGGTGCCGCGGCGGATGCCGCCATCGACCAGCACGGGCAGGTCGCCCACCGCGTCCTTGATGCGCGGCAGCACGGCGGCGGTGGCGGGCGCGGTGTCCAGCGTGCGGCCCCCGTGGTTGGACACGATGATGCCTGCCACGCCCAGTGCTGCGGCCTGGCGTGCGTCGGCAGGGTGCAATATGCCTTTGAGCAGAATCGGCAGCCGGGTCTGGGTTTGCAGCCAGACTACGTCGTCCCAGGTGGGTGCGTGGGCCAGCAGTCCGTCGAACAAGGCGCTTTGGCCGGGCTGCAACGGTGCGGCGGGTGCCGGCAGAAAACCCGCCAGGTGCACCGCCGATACCCCCGGCGGCAACCGGAAGCCGGCGCGGCGTTGCCGGTCGCGTGCGCCTTCGGTGGGGCCGTCCACCGTCAGCACCAAGGCATCCACCCCGGCCAGCTCGGCGCGCCGCACCAGCGCCAGGGTGTACGCCCGGTTGGCCTGCAGATAAAGTTGAAAGAAAAATGGGCCTCTAGCGCTTTCAGATAGGGCGGTAGCAGCTATTTTTTCAATAGCAATGCTGGAGTTGGTGCTGAGCACCATGCCCGCGCCCAGTGCCGATGCCGCGTAGGCGCTGGCCAGCTCGCCGTCCGGGTGGGCCATGCATTGGAAGGCCACCGGGGCCAGCAGGATGGGGTGGGCCAGGGTGCGGCCTAGCAACTGCACGCGGGTGTGGCCACCGGCCAGCGGCTGCAGCACGCGGGGGTAGAGCTGCCGCGTATCCCAGGCGCTGCGGTTGGCCCGCACGGTGATCTCGTCGCCCGCACCGCCGCTGAAATAGGCCCAGGCGTTGGCATCCAGTACCGTGTGGGCGTGGCGGGCGTGGTCTTCCAGGGTGACGATGCCGTGGGGGATTTTGGCGACCGTGGGGGCGTTCATGTCCTCCCCCCAGTGTGCGCGGCGGGAGCGGGGGTAAGGCAGGACATCCGGCCCCCACCCCAACCCTCCCCCGGGAGGGGAGGGGGTGAAACCGGACCCCGCATGGCTCCCTCCCTCTTCGGGGGAGGGCTGGGGTGGGGGCGGGCGGGCACCAACGGTGTGTTCATGTGTCGGCCCACATGCGCAAGAGGTTGTGGTACGTGCCGGTGAGGCCCGTGGTCTCTGCCGTTTCGCCGTGCTGCTGGCGCAGGCGCAGCAGGTGGGTGTCCAGGTCGAACAGCAGTTGGCGCTGCTCCTGGCTGCGCACCATGCTCTCGATCCAGAAAAAGCAGGCCAGCCGGGCCCCGCGGGTGACCGGCTCGACCTGGTGCACGCTGGTGCCCGCGTACAGCACCAGGCTGCCTGCGGGCAGCTTGACGCGCTGTGGGCCTGCCGTGTCGTGGATCACCAGCTCGCCGCCGTCGTAGTCGTCGGGGTCGGTCAAAAACAGCGTGCCAGAGATGTCGGTGCGCACCCGCTGGCCGGTGTCGGGGGCGAAGCGCACGGCATTGTCTACATGCGGGCCGTAGAAGTTGCTGCCGCCGCCGTAGCGGTTGACGCGCGGGGTGAACACCCGCTTGGGCAGGGCGGCAGAGAAGAAGGTGGGGTTGCGGTCCAGTCCGCGCAGCAGCAGGGCGCGGATCTGGGTGGCGGCCTCGCAGTCGTGCGGTAGCTGCTCGTTGTTCTTCACGGCCTGCGCCTGGCTGCCCGCACTGGCGCGGCCATCTGCCCAGGGGGCATCGGTCAGCAAGCCCTGGGCGTGGTGGACTTCTTCGGGGGTCAGGATGTGGGGGATGTGCAGCAGCATGGGGGAATTGTCATCTAACGTGAAAAAGCCGCCCTGGCCATGGTGGCGGGGGCGGCTTGGGTTCTAGGCGCTGGTGTGGACTGGCGGCTTAGAACTTGAGCTTGGCGGTGACTTGCACGGTGCGGCCTGCACCCGGCACGTAGAACGCGGGGTACAGCGCATCGGCGTACAGCTTGTTGGTGGCGTTGGTCAGGTTGGCTTTGATGATGAACTTTTCAGGGACCACCGCGTACTCGGCCAGCAAATCCAGCGTAGCGAAGCTGGGTGCAGACCAGCCGGGGTTGCGGATAGGCGTTTGCTTGCTGCGGAAGTTGACACCACCACCCAAACGCAATTGCGGCGTGATCTGGTAGGTAGTCCACACCGTGCCACTGTGCTCTGGTGTGAGCGACGGACGGGTGCCCTGGCCTTCAGAGCCGGCAACACCCACGTCGATCTTGGCCGACGGAATCCACACGTAGGAGCCGAACACTTCCCACTCGGAGGTGACCAGGCCGCTGACATCGGCTTCAAAGCCGGATGCATGGCGCTTGCCCGACAGCGTGATCAGGTTGGAGATCAGTGGATCGGTATTGCGCTCGTGCAGCTTGGTGGAGCGGAATACCGCCAGACGGGTGCTGAAACGCTTGTCTGCCGAGTCGATACGCGCGCCGAGTTCCAGGTTCTGGCTGCTTTCCGGCGGGATGTTCTGGTTGGCCGAACTCAGCGAGTAGGCATCGCCCGAGGTATTGAACGAGGTGCCGTAGGAGAAGTGGAATGAATGCAGTGCGGTAGGCTGGTACATCGCGCCAATGCGTTTGCTCCACTCGCCAATCTTCATGTTGTATGAACCGGTGGTGGCACCGGTGGCGGCGGCATACGTGTTGTAGTCACCTTCCATGCGGTCGTAGCGCAGACCGCCCAGCAGCTTCCAGTGCTGGGAAATCTGCACCAGGTCTTGGGCGTAGATGCCAATGCCGTTGGACTCAAAACCGTTGCCGGGGCGGTAGACACGCAAGTCTTCATTGAAAGACGCGCCGTCATTCGGGGTGCCCGCCGTGGTGCTGGGCTTGGTGGTGGCCACGCCGCCCTGGGCCACGGTCAGTCCGGTCATGACGGTGCGCTTTTCCTGCGCAAAGTCGATACCGGCCAGCACTTCGTGGCCCATGCCCAAGGCTTCAAACTTGCTGCTGAAGTCCGACTGGACATACAGGTTGTCCATCTGCTGCACCTTGGCCTGCAGCGTGCGGGTCATGACGGTAGACGGGTTGAAGGTGTCCAGTGTCACGGCGCGGGCAGGCGTAGTACCTGCAGCCGGGATGGCGGGCACGCGGATCAGGCTGGCGCGCATGTCGCGGTTGTAGTCACCCTTGCGGACCGAGGTCTTCAGTTCCGAATCCGGGCTGAAGCGGTGCAGGTGGCTGAACGACACATAGGCCGCCTTGGTGTTGTTGTAGTCGCTGGCCATGCCGTAGTAGGCATCGGGGTCGAGCTTGGTGTTCAGGCCGGTTTGCGCCACCGTGGCACCGGCGAACGGCAAGATCCACGGCATGCCGTAGTTCATGCCGTTTTTGTTGTTCAGGTAGTACAGGCCTGCCGAGAACTCGTCGGAGCTGCCAATGCCGAAGCGGTACGCAGCGGCCAGGCCTTGCTTGTCGATGCTGGAGCCAGCGCCGTTGTTGTCGGCGGTGTTGGTCATCAGGTTCAGGCGCAAGGCTGCGTCGTCACCGGTCTTGATGTTGAAGTCGCCCGTGAGGCGGCGGTACTTGCTGTTGCCCAGGGTCAGGTTGACTTCGCTGGCATCTTTCAGCAGGGGTTGTTTGTTGACCTGGTTGACCGCACCGCCGGTGGAGCCACGGCCAAACAGCATGGAGGCGGAGCCGCGCAAAATTTCCACGCGGTCGTCGTTGAAGGTGTCGCGCTCGTAGAAAGCCGGGTCGCGGATACCGTCCACAAACACGTCGCCTGTCGATTGCAGGTTGAAGCCGCGCATGCGGATGTCTTCTTCGCCGCCTTCGGCCGCCAGGAACGACACGCCGCCGGTGTGGCGCAGCACGTCCTTGACGGTATCAAAGTTGCGGTCGGTGATCAGCTTCTCGGTCAGCACCGTGATCGACTGGGGGATGTTGCGCAGCTCTTGCTGGCCCTTGCCGATGGTGGTGGTGGTGGCACGGATGCTGTCTTTACCCTCAGCCTGCTCTTTCACGGCCACCGGGGCCAGTACCTTGGCCTTGTTGGCATCGGTTTCCTGGGCCATCGCACCCATGGAGCCCGCCAGCAGCATGGCACCCAAGGGCAGCATGGCATACGGTGTGACGGAATGTGCTACGGTTTTAGTAGCTGCTTGCGCTGATAGATTAAGCGCTAGAGCCGGTTTTTGCTTGAAATTTTTGCGTCGGGACATGGTGGTCAGCCTGGGAGGGGTTGCAGTAGTGGCTGGCTAACGCACTGAACGCTGAAGAGGTTCGAGATGCCTGGCTGGCTGGGTTGAGAAATACCCTACTATTGTAAATTAATGCGAATCATTCTTGTTACTGATGCGATGCAAACCCGGCCACCACCTTGAAAAAAACAAAATACCGAACATTTCGTTGCAAATGCACAACGCGATGCAGCCGCTTGCCCAACACGTGCCGGGCCGATACCAAACAATAAAATTTATAAGGAATAAGCCTGTAGCGCTTATTACATAGGCGCATATTGCTACTTATTTAATAGCAATCACCTGTTATGGCAGCCACTTGCCGTGGTTGTCCCAGTGGACCTGGGCCAGTTGCCTGTCCAGGCGGTGGGCGGCCACCTCGCCGCGCACGCCACCCAGGGCACCGCTGGCCAACCAGTCCGGACCCTGGGCCGCCAGCGCACCCGCAGCGGGCAGCGGTAGCTGGCGCGGATCGTTGCCCTGCGCTGACCACCAGGCCAGTTGCCCGGCGCGGGTGGCGCTGACGACAAAGCGGTCTTCATCGGGGCTATTACGGCCCGGCACAAAGGCCACGTCACCTCCGTAGCCACCCAGGGCCAGCGCTTGGGGCAAGGCGATGGTACGCAGGCCGTTGGCATCCAGCAGCGCCAGCAGCGGGGCGTTGCGGCGGGCGGTGGCATTGGCGTGTTCGGCCTGCATGGCGATGGCCACGGTGCCGTTGGGCGCACGGGCCAGGTGGCGCAGGCTCAAGTACGGGTCGCTGGCACGCCAGGCCTGGCGCAGTGTGCCGGTGGCGGCATCCAGGCGGGCGATGCACGAATCCATCTGCTGCACATTCAGCTTGGTGCGCCCCGTTTCGGGCAGGTTGAGCAGGCCGCCGTTGGCCACCAGCAGCGTGCCGTCGGCCTCCACCAGCACCATGTGCGGGTCCAGGCCGCCGCTGGGGAATTCGCGGATTTTTTCCAGGCTGACCGGGTCGCGCACGGCGATGAACCCGGCCCCGGTGTCGGTGCTGGTCTCGGTGGTGTACAGGGCGCTGCCGTCCAGCGCATAGCTGGCGTGGCCGCAGAGCACGCGGTCGTCTTCGATGTCATGCCACAGCACGGCGCGGGCACTGCGGGTGTCGAAGCGCAGCAGGTATTCACCGGGGCGGCGGGCCACGGCCAGTGCCTGGCCGGGCAGGCCCAGCGCCGGGTGCAGCACCAGTACCTCGTGGGCGCGCTTGGGCAGGGCCACGCCGCGCGGTGCGCTGCCGAGTTGCCAGACACCGGCCCAGGCCTGGTCGTCTACCACCCACGATGTCAGCAGGCCAGGGGTGGATGCCGCATGGGCGGGCAAAGCGAGGCTGGCAGCGGCCAGGGCCAGCCAGTCGCGGCGGCGCAAGCCGGGGTTAATCACCATCGGACTCCGAGAAACCGACCATGGTTTTCAACTCGGGGGCCACTTTGTCTTCGAGCAGTTTCTTGGTCTGGGCCAGGGCCTGCATGGCGGCGGTGACGCTGGCGGCGCGGGTTGGGTTGGCGGCTTGCATGCGGGTGTGCAGCAGGGCCACGGCGGCTTCGAGCTGGTTGGACAGGGCGAGCTGGTTTTCACCGGCCAGGTAGCCATTCAGGCTGCCTTGCTCCTGGCTGCGACCGGTGCCGACCAGGAAGTTTTGCATGCTGGCCCAGCTGGCTTGCCATGCCGCCCGGGTGCTGTCGCTGGTGGCGCGCGGCCAGTCGCTGGCGCGGCCACTGCGGGCGGGTTTGCCCATCTTCTTCCAGCGCAGTTGCTCCAGCCCGCCCACGGCCTGACTGAACCATTCGTTGAAGGCGGCGAGCGCGGTGTCGGGGGTCCAGGCGCGGGCGGCCAGGGTTTGGAAATCGGCCAGTACGGCTTGGGCCTCGGATGCACAGCCTTGGGCCAGTGCAGCAGCGTAGGCGCATTGGGCGGTATCGGGCGCGGCTTGCCACAGCAGAAATTCCAGGGCGGGCAGGCCTTTGGCAGGCGCGCCCAGGTCGTCCAGCGCGGCGGCGGTTTGGGGCGGGTTAGCCACGGCGGCGCTGACCATGGCCGGGCGGGTGGGCCAGAAGTCGATGCTGCGGGCGCTGCGGCGCTCCAGCAGCGGGCCGACGGACACGGCGCTGAGGCGTTCCCAGTCGAGCATGGCCGCACGCCAGGCGGGGCGGGCGGTGGCCGGGTTGCAGCCCGCGGCCAGTACGTCGCGCAGGGCGGCGCTGCTCTGGGCAAAGGCCTGCGCCGCCGGCACAAAGTGCAGCCGCAGGGCGTTGCGCACCCAGTCGGTCTGGGTGATGGCGGGGCTGGCGATGCGCTGCGGCAGAGGGGCGGCCCAGGCGGCGTGGCACATGAGGCCGGCGCCCAGTGCCAGCCATTGGCGGCGGTCGATCAAAAGGGTCACGGCAGGTGTCTTATTAGAGGGAATTCACAAATTTCACCAGCGCATCACGGTCGGCCTTGGGCATTTTCAGCACCTGCTGGCGGGCCGCATCGGCTTCGCCACCGTGCCACAAAATGGCTTCTAGCGTATTGCGGGCGCGGCCATCGTGCAGCAAAAAGCTGTGGTTATTCACGTCAGGGATCAGGCCGATGCCCCACAGCGGCGGGGTGCGCCACTGCTGGCCGTTGGCCAGGCCGTCCGGACGGCCATCGGCCAGGCCCTTGCCCATGTCGTGCAGCAGCAGGTCGGTGTAGGGGGTGATTTTTTGCTGGCGCAGCGCCGGGAAGGGCGATGCACCGGTGGTGTAGCTAGGCCGGTGGCACACAGCGCACTGGGCCTGGGCAAACAGGGCCTGGCCGCGGCGCACGTCTACGTTGTCATAGCCGCGCCGGGCGGGCACGGCCAGGGTGGCCTGGTACTGGATGACCTTTTCGAGCGTGGCGTTGTCGATCTCGGGCCCGCCTTTTTCTCCGCCACGCGGGGCGGCGGCGCAGTCTTTTTGCCGGGGTGTGCAGTCTTCGCGCGGGAATTTCTCGGAGGTGATGCCGATGTCGCCATTGAAGGCGGCTGCAGATTGGTGCGCCAGGCTGCCGGTGTTGGCCTTCCAGCCAAAGCGGCCCAGCACCTCCTTGCCTGCAAACGGGTCGAACACGCGGTTGGCCATGCCTTGGATGGCATCGCTGCGGCTGGCTTGCTGCTGCACGTTGGCCAGGATGTCGGCCTCGGTGATCGCATCGATCAGGCCCACGCCGGGCATTTGCGGCGCGATGCGTGGGCTGACCAGGGTGCCGGTTTGCATGGGGCCGTAGCCCAGATGGGTAAAGCGGTAGTGCGGCTGGCGCAGGCTGTAGCGCGTGCCGTCGGCAAACTGGCCGGGCAGCTCGGTATAGCGGATGCGGACCTGGCCCTCGGGGCGCACATCTTGCGCGGCGGAGGTGGCGAACTGCTCGCCGTAGGTGGGTTCATGCTGGGGCGTGCCCTGCGCATCCAGCACCGACAGGCGGAACAGCAGGCCGATGGGCTGCTCGGCGGTGACACCGTTTTTAAAGGTGTTGGGCGGCGCGCCGCGTCCGTCCTGCACGTGGCAGCCGCCGCAGGAGCGGGCGATGAAATGCGGCCCCAGGCCGTCGCGGGCCGAGGTGGACGACGGGGCTTCGACCCAGTTGCGCCGAAAAAACGAGTTGCCGATGGCGAAGTGGGTGCGGCCTTCTTCGTCCAGGTTGGCGGCGGGGAACGAGAAGGCGTTCAGGCCTTCTTCAAACACGGTGGTGTCGCCGCCGGGTTTTTCTTCCGAGGTGTCGATCGCGGGGGGCGATGCCAGGGCTAGCCACGCCACCGCCATCCCGGCCGAGGCCAGGGCGGTGGTGGTGAGGGTGCGCCAGCGTGTTTTTTGCAGGTTCGGCTGACGCATCGGCTTATTCTTTGGCGGGGTCCACCAAGGTGAGTTTGGTGATGCCCACGGCCTTGGCCGCGTCCAGGAAGTCCTTGCTTTGCAGCTTGAGCGCATCGGCCACGGCCTGTACGCGCTTGCGGCCTTCGGCATCAACGATCTCGCGGTCGAACGGGGCGTGGATGGCTTCGGCGGCTTTCACGCTGGCGGCGATGTGGCCGCTGGTGCGCTCGGCGGTGGTGGCATCTTTCAAAGCCACCAGGTCGCGCAGCGAAGCGCCTTGCAGTACGCTGCCGTCGGCACGTTTGAAGCGGCCCAGCCAGACGTTTTCAATGCCGGTGGCATTGGCCACGATGTCGCGGTGGGTGTTGTCGGAGAAGCAGGAGTGCTCGTCTTCCTGGTTCTTGGAGGCCAGGGCGACTTCGATGCGTTCACCGGCCAGTTCGCCGCGCGAGAGTGAGCCCACGCCGACCAGCATGTTGCGCACGGCGCTGGTGCCGGACTTTTCAAACTTGGCGCGGTAGTTCTTGGCCTCGGGGGCCCAGGCCTTGGTCAGGGTGGTCAGGTCGTTGACCAGCAGCTCGGTGACCACCTTCAGGTAGGCACGGCGGCGGTCGGCGTTGGGGGTTTTGCCGTCCACAAAGTCTTCAAACGAGCGGTTGCCAGGACCGGTTTCGCTGAGGTCCTGGCCCCACAGCAAAAACTCGATGGCGTGCCAGCCGGTGGCGATGTTTTCTTCGCCGCCGCGTTCGTTCAGGGCCGACAGGGATTTGGCGTTGATCTTGGCCTTGGGGTTGTTGATGATGCCGGCCTTGGGCTTGCCCACGACGTAGTCCACATAGGCTTCGTCCATGGGCCAGGCGTTGATGCGGCCTTCGGGGCCGTTTTTGTCATCGATGGGGCCGGCGTAGAAGCGGAAGGCTTCGGTTTGGCCGTAGAACTCGCGGGCGGCCAGCCAGGCGGTGCGGGCCTTGGCCAGGCCGTCAGCGCTGGGGGCTGCGTTGAATGCAGTGATGGCGGCTTGCAGTGCCTGGGCCGTGGTCAGGGTGTCTTCGTAACTGGCGTAGACCAGTTTGCTGTAGTCGGCGGCCACAGCGGCGGCTGTGACAGGGGGTGTTTGGGCGTTAGCGGCAAAAGCCGTCAGCAGGGCAGCACTCAGCAGAAGAAATTTCACGGCACAGGTCCTTGGTGTTCCCATCCGCGAAACGCAAGAACTTTGCGGTTGACGCGGACAGGGCAAAAACCTATTGTAATGAGATTGATTCTCGATACCGAGTGGGATTGAGGGCTTTACCCGTCCTGGTTGATTTGCGTGATGAGCTTTTGCAGCACAGCGGCGGCTTGGTCGTTTTCTACCTGGCAGGTCCCTGCTGCGTGGTGGCCACCGCCGCCGTAGGCCAGCATCAGCTCGCCCACATTGGTTTTGCTGCTGCGGTCCAGAATCGACTTGCCGGTGGCCAGCACGGTGTTTTGTTTTTGCACGCCCCACATCACATGGATGGAGATGTTGCACTGGGGAAACAGTGCGTAAATCATGAAGCGGTTGGTGGCCCAGATGGTTTCTTCGGCGCGCAGGTCCAGTACCACCAGGTTGCCGTGTACCGTGGCGCAGCGCTCGATTTGCGCCTTGGCCTTGGCGGCGTGTTCCTGGTAGATGTCGATGCGCTCTTTCACGTCGGGCAGCGACAAGATGTCTTCGATGCCGTGGTCGCGGCAGTACTGGATCAGATCCATCATCAGCGCGTAGTTGCTGATGCGGAATTCGCGGAAACGCCCCAGGCCGGTACGCGCGTCCATCAGGTAGTTCAGCAGCACCCAGCCCTCGGGGTGCATGATTTCTTCGCGCACGTACTGGGCCGAATCGGCTTTGTCCACCGCGTCCATCATGTCCACGGTGATGTTGGGGAATGCCTTGGCACCGCCGTAGTAGTCAAACACCACGCGCGCTGCCGAAGGTGCTTTGGCATCGATCACATGGTTTTTGAGCCCGCTCTGATTGCGGATGGTCTCGGACGCGTGGTGGTCAAACGCAATATGGGCACCCGGCACGTAGGGCAGGTTGGTGGTGATGTCACGGTCGGTGATGGTGATCTTGCCGTCCTGCATGTCCTTGGGATGGACGAACTTGATCTCGTCAATCATGTCCAGTTCATTGAGTAGCACTGCACACACCAGCCCGTCGAAATCACTGCGGGTGACCAAGCGAAATTTTTCTGTGCCCATGGGGACCATCCTTTTTGCCGTGTTGGCGGTTACAAAATGTGTAACGATTATGCCGCCAAGGCCACGGACGCGCAGTTAAAACGTGCCGGGCAACAGAATGCTTTTGTCCACGGTGGCGATCTGGGTGTGGCCGCAAAAAGCCATGGTCACATCCAGCTCTTTGTGCAGGATTTCCAGGCATTTGGTGACCCCGGCTTCGCCCATGGCACCCAGGCCGTACAGAAAGCTGCGCCCGATCATGGTGCCGCGCGCGCCCAGGGCCCAGGCCTTCAAAACGTCCTGGCCAGAGCGGATGCCGCTGTCCATCCACACCTCGATCTGTGAGCCTACCGCGTCCACAATCGCAGGCAGGGCCTCGATAGCGCTGGGGGCACCGTCGAGTTGGCGGCCACCGTGGTTGGACACCACCATGGCATCGGCACCACTGTGGGCCGCCAGGCGGGCATCTTCTGCGTCCATGATGCCCTTGAGGATGAGCTTGCCGCCCCAGCGTTTCTTGATCCACTCCACGTCGTTCCAGTCGAGTTGGGGGTCAAACTGTTCCTTGGTCCAGGCGCTGAGCGACGACATATCGCTGACGTTCTTGGCGTGGCCCACCAGGTTGCCAAAAGTGTGGCGGCGCGTGCCCGCCATGCCCAGGCACCAGCGCGGCTTGGTCATCAGGTTCAGGATATTCGCCAGCGTGGGCTTGGGCGGCGCGGTCATGCCGTTTTTCAAATCCTTGTGGCGCTGGCCCAGTACCTGCAAGTCCAGCGTCAGTACCAGCGCCGAGCAGCCTGCTGCCTTGGCCCGGTCCATCAGCGCTTCCATGAAGGCGCGGTCGCGCATCCAGTAGAGCTGGAACCAGAACGGGGCCTTGGTGTGCGCGGCGATGTCTTCCAGCGAGCAGATGCTCATGGTGGACAGGGTGAACGGGATACCGAACTTTTCGGCGGCCCGTGCTGCCAGAATCTCGCCGTCGGCATGCTGCATGCCGGTGAGGCCGGTGGGTGCGATGGCCACCGGCATGGCGGCATCCTGGCCCACCATCTTCACCCGGGTGCTGCGGTTGGCCATGTTGACGGCCACCCGCTGGCGCAGTTTGATCTTTTGGAAGTCGGCCGAGTTGGCGCGGTAGGTGCCCTCGGTCCACGAGCCCGAATCGGCGTAGTCGTAAAACATGCGCGGCACGCGTTTTTGCGCCAGTATGCGCAGGTCTTCGATATTGGTAATGACGTGGGGCAAGGGTGTCTCCTAAATGCCTTGGATGCTAGCGGGCCTGGTCGCCGCGTGGGCTGAAGAAATTTTGACGCACACCGCATTTTTCTCAACCAGCTTTACCGTTGGCTAAAAATCGTTGTAGAATTGCAGGCTTAGCGGCTGTAGCTCAGTTGGATAGAGTACTTGGCTACGAACCAAGGGGTCGTGGGTTCAATTCCTGCCAGCCGCACCAAATGTAGAAGCCCGTTGCCGTCAAGGTGACGGGCTTTTTACTCGACGGATGAGAGTCCGTTGTAAAATCAATCTCTCAGCGGCTGTAGCTCAGTTGGATAGAGTACTTGGCTACGAACCAAGGGGTCGTGGGTTCAATTCCTGCCAGCCGCACCAAAATGTAGAGGCCCGTCATCGCAAGGTGACGGGCTTTTTACTTTTGGCGCCCACTTTCACGGTAAGGTAGTCAGCTTATGAGCAAAGCCTTTACCCGCGAAACCGATGCCGACCAGGACGACGACGTCCCGGCACCCGCGCCCTTGCCTGCGGGTAGCAAAAACTACATGACTCCCCAGGGCTATGCCCGCCTGCGGGCCGAATTCACCGAGCTGATGGAGGTGGAGCGTCCCAAGATCGTGGATGTCATCTACTGGGCGGCCAGCAATGGCGACCGCTCGGAGAACGGCGACTACATCTATGGCAAAAAGCGCCTGCGCGAGATCGACCGGCGCATCCGATTTTTGACCAAACGCCTGGAAATCGCCGAGGTGGTGGACCCCAGCGTGCACTTTGGCAACGACCAGATTTTCTTCGGTGCCACCGTGGCGTATGAAGATGCCTCGGGCCAGGAGCGCACCATCACCATCTACGGTATTGACGAGGCCGATACCGCCCAGGGGCAGGTCAGTTGGGTGTCGCCCATTGCACGCGCGCTGCTCAAAGCCCGGGTGGGCGATGTGGTACGCATGCAGTCTCCCGTGGGGGTGCAAGAGATTGAAGTGCTGCGGGTGGACTACCCCGCACCGGTTTAGGCTGCGGGCTTGGCTCGTACCGCTCGCAGCACCGATGGCGTGCGCTTGAGCTGGCGCAGGGCCACTTCCAGATGGGCGTGGTCGCGCACCGACACCAGAAACCGCATGTCGGTGGCCTCCTGGTCGCCTTCTTGGCCCATGTCTACATGGGTGATGTCCACTTCGGCTGCTGACAGTGCGGCGGCGGCCTTGGCCAGCACGCCTTTGCTGTTCTTGACGGTGACCACCACGCCGGTCTCGAAAGGGCGCACCGGTTCGTCCGCCCAGTCCACAGCGATAAAGCGTTCGCTGTCCTTGTACTGCAGGCGTTTGGCTACCGCGCAGTCGGCCGTGTGTACCACCAGTCCTTCGCCACGGCCCAGGTAGCCCACGATCGGATCACCCGGAATCGGGCGGCAACAGCGGGCAAACTGGACCGAGGTATTTTCGCTGCCGTCCAGTACAACGGCGCCCTGCGACACACTTTCGTGCGCGGTGTAACGCTCGCGGGTCAGCAGCAGGGCATCGGGTTTTTCGCCGGTTTCGGTTAAAAGCACTACCAGGCGCTTGGCAACGATGCTGGCTACGCGCTTGCCCATGCTGATGTCGGTGAGCAACTCGCTGCGCGTGCGGTTGCCGGTAAAACGCAACAACTTGTCCCAGATCGGCTGGCTCTCAGGCGTGGACTCGGGCAGGCGCTCCAGCCCTTCTGACCGCAAAGCCTGGGTCAGCAGCTTCTCGCCCATGCTCTCAGACTCGGTTTGCGCCATGCTTTTCAAATGGTGGCGGATCTTGGAGCGCGCCCGGCCGGTGCGTACAAAGCCTAACCAGGCGGGGTTGGGGGCCGAAACTGGTGCGGTAATTACTTCAATGATGTCGCCGTTGCGCAGCTCGGTGCGCAGAGGCACCTGTTCGCCGTTGATCTTGGCGGCCACGGTACGGTCGCCCACATTGCTGTGGATGGCGTAGGCAAAATCCACCACCGTGGCACCGCGCGGCATGGCCATGATCTGGCTTTTGGGGGTGAACACGTAGACCGCGTCGGGGAATAGATCGACCTTGACGTGGTCCCAGAACTCGGCGGCATCGCGGGTTTCGTCCTGGATGTCGAGCAGCGATTGCAGCCATTTGGTGCCCAGCCGCTCGGCGGTGGCGCTGTCGGCTTCGTTGTTTTTGTACAGCCAGTGCGCAGCCACGCCGGATTCGGCCACCAGGTGCATGGCCTCGGTGCGCATCTGGAATTCGACGTTCACGCTGGACGGGCCGACCAGCGTGGTGTGCAGCGACTGGTAGCCGTTGAGCTTGGCAATCGCAATGTGGTCCTTGAACTTGCCGGGCACCGGCTTGTAGAGTTGGTGCAGCACGCCCAGGGCGGTGTAGCAGTCGATCACGCTTTGCACGATGACCCGAAAGCCGTAAATGTCGGTCACCTGGGCGAAGGTGAGGTGCTTGTCGTCCATTTTTTGGTAGATGGAGTACATCGTTTTTTCGCGCCCGGCAATACGCACCTGCATGCCGGTTTGTGCAAACACTGCCTCGACTTCTTGCTGCACTTTTTGAACTAAGTCGCGGCGGCGGCTGCGGGCCTTGGCCACGGCTTTGGCCAAAATCGCGTAGCGCCAGGGCCGCAGGTGGCGAAACGACAGGTCTTGCAGTTCGCGGTAAGTTTGGTTCAGGCCCAGGCGGTGGGCGATGGGTGCGTAAATATCCAGGGTTTCCGAGGCAATGCGGGCCCACTTGGAGCGCGGCATGTCGCCCATGGTGCGCATATTGTGGGTACGGTCGGCCAGTTTGATCAAAATCACCCGCACGTCGCGGGCCATGGCCAGCAGCATTTTGCGAAACGACTCGGCCTGGTTTTCTTCGCGGGTGTTGAATTGCAGTTTGTCGAGTTTGGTCAGGCCGTCGACCAACTCGGCCACGGGTGCGCCAAAGCGTTCGATCAGCTCCGGCTTGGTCACGCCGCAGTCTTCCATGGCATCGTGCAGCAGAGCTGCCATCAGTGCCTGCGCATCCAGCTTCCAGGCGGCACACTGGGCGGCCACGGCAATTGGGTGGGTGATGTAGGGCTCGCCGCTGTTGCGCAATTGGCCGAGATGGGCCTCGTCGGCAAACCGGTAGGCCTGGCGTACCTGCTCTATGCTGGCGGCATCCAGGTAGTGCAGGTTGGCCATCAGCGCAGCAAAGCTGGCAGCGGCGGCATTGGCTGCCGCAGGGCTGGGCGTGTGCCCGCCTTTTTTGTGTGGGGGTTTGGGGGGCGAACCGTCGGCAGGGAAATGCTTGTCACTCATGGCTTGAATATAGCTTGCGCCTTGCGTCTGCCATGCGCGCAATAAAAAAGGCACCGCAATGCAGTGCCTTTTAAAGTGGGTTTGGACCCGATGCGATCAGTTGGGTACTTTTTTGAGCATCTCGATGCCAACTTTGCCCGCTGCGATCTCACGCAAGGCGGTGACTACCGGCTTGTTCTTGCTTTCGATCTTGGGCGCATGGCCTTGGCTCAGCATGCGGGCGCGGTACGTTGCGGCCAGCACCAGCTGGAAACGGTTGGGGATTTGCACCAGGCAATCTTCGACGGTGATACGGGCCATGAATTACTCCAGAAAACTAACCAATGTTCAGGGATTTGAAAGTGTCGGCTCGGGCACGGCGCTGTGCCGCAAATTTGAGCCGCTGGGCATGCACAATGGTTTTCAGATCGAAAACTGCCCGGTCAAATAGCTCATTGATTATAACGAAGTCGAATTTATGGGCTTGTGCCATCTCAATGGCCGCATTCGCCAGGCGCAGTTCGATCACATCGGGTGCGTCTTCGCCCCGGCGCTCTAGCCGCGAACGCAGCTCTTCCCAGCTGGGTGGCAGGATGAAGATCAGCACTGCGTTGGCAAAAATCTGCTTGATCTGCACTGCGCCCTGAAAGTCGATTTCCAGAATCACGTCGGAGCCCAGGGCCATGCGCTCTTCAATGGCTTTTTTGGATGTGCCGTAGCGGTTGCCATGTACTTCGGCCCATTCCACAAAGGCGTTGGCCGCCACCATGGCATCAAATTCTGACTGCGACGCGAAGAAGTATTCACGCCCGTGCTTTTCCTGACCGCGTGGGTCGCGGGTGGTGTGAGATACCGACGGCTGCACCTTGGCATCCAGCTCCATGAGCGCCTTGACCAGGCTGGACTTTCCGGCACCGCTGGGGGCGGCGACGACGATCAAATTTCCGGGGTAGTCCATGCTGTGTTCGCCGTGGAGGCGGTCAAAAAATGGCACATTCTATATTTGCCCCACCTCCCCATGCCGCAGGGTTCGCCTGTGCAATCGCTGACAATACGGTTTATGAATTGGCTAAACGATGTGAAATGGGATGCCCAAGGGTTGGTCCCGGTGATTGCGCAAGAGGCCGCTAGCGGCGACGTGCTGATGTTCGCCTGGATGGACCGCGAGGCGCTGGAGCAAACCGCGGCCCTGGGGCGTGCCGTGTATTTCAGCCGCTCGCGCCAGCGACTGTGGTTCAAAGGTGAAGAGTCGGGCCATGTGCAAACCGTGCACGAGATCCGGCTGGATTGCGACAACGATGTGGTCTTGCTCAAGGTGACCCAGCTAGGTCACACCCCCGGCATTGCCTGCCACACGGGCCGCCACAGTTGCTTTTTCAGCGTGCTGGACACCGATGCCGCAGGCGAAAAAGCCTGGAAAGCCACCGAGCCGGTCTTGAAAGACCCGGAATCCATCTACAAATAATGGCTATGACTTCTAACGATTCCCTGGCCCGGTTGGCTGCCACCATCGAAAGCCGCAAGCCGGCCCACGGCGGCGACCCCAGCGCCAGCTATGTGGCCCGCCTGCTCCACAAGGGGCCCGATGCTTTTCTGAAAAAAATTGGCGAAGAAGCCACCGAGGCCGTGATGGCCGCCAAGGATGCTGAATACGGTGGTAACACCCCCGCGCTGCAAGCCAAGCTGGTGGGCGAGGTGGCCGACCTGTGGTTCCACTCGATGGTGGCGCTGGCGCACTTTGGCCTCAGCCCCGCCGACGTGCTGGCCGAGCTGGAGCGCCGCGAAGGCACCAGCGGCATCGAAGAAAAAGCCTTGCGTAAAGTTTTAAACCGAGAAGCGGAGTCTCCATGAACGACATCATCGACGTGCGCGCAATAGACAGCGAAAAAGCCCAGGGTCTGAAAACCGTGGGTTGGATCAGCTATTTGCTGCACTTGATTGTGGCGGTGGGCGCAGTGGTGCCGGGCGCGCAGCCGGGTGCACTGCTGCTGATCGTGGCGCTGGTGATCGATCTGGTGAAAAAGAGCGAGGCCGAAGGTACCTGGCAGGCCAGCCATTTCAGCTGGCGCATCCGCTCGGTGCTGTGGGCTGGGGTGCTGTACGTGGTGACGGCACCATTGTGGTTTCTGTTCATCCTGCCCGGCTGGATCGCCTGGGGTCTGATTTCGCTGTGGTTCTTGTACCGCATCGTGCGCGGCATGGTGGCTATGAACGCCAGCCAGGCCGTAGGAGATGCCGTATGAGCGTGCTGGCCCACGACCCGAATTGCCTGTTTTGCAAAATCATTGCGGGCCAGATTCCGTCCAAAAAAGTCTATGAAGATGCCGAACTTTTGGCCTTTCACGACATCCATCCCTGGGCGCCAGTGCACTTTTTATTGATCCCCAAGCTGCACATCCCGTCGATGGCGCAGTTGCAGCCCGAGCACACCGCCTTGTTGGGGCGCATGATGGTGTTGGCTCCCCAGTTGGCCGTGCAAGAGGGCTGCAGGCCCTACCCGCAGGGGGGGTTTAGGGTGATGGTGAATACGGGGGATGATGGCGGGCAGGAAGTGCACCATCTGCACCTGCATGTCATTGGCGGGCCGCGCCCTTGGCTCAAGGGTTAGGGCCAAGGGCAATAGACGGTACGGCAAGGAGCGTCATCTGCGCCGACTAAAATCAGAAACACTTTGTTAGGAGTTATTCCATGGGTTCATTTTCTATTTGGCATTGGTTGATCGTGTTGTTGATCGTGGTGATGGTGTTTGGCACCAAGAAACTGAAGAACATGGGCGGCGACCTGGGTGGTGCGGTCAAAGGCTTCAAGGACGGCATGAAAGACGGCGCTGCGTCGGCAGACGACGACAAGCCTGCTGCCCAGGTGTCTGCCAGCGCTGCTGCAGCCGCGCAAAAGAACACTATCGACGTTGAAGCCAAGACCAAGTCCTGAGCCGGTTAACCGTTTGTGATTGATCTCGGTTTTTCCAAGATAGCGCTGATCGGCGCGGTGGCTTTGATCGTCATCGGCCCTGAAAAGCTGCCGCGTGTGGCCCGCACCGTGGGCACGCTGCTGGGCAAGGCCCAGCGCTACGTGGCCGATGTCAAGTCCGAAGTCAGCCGCTCCATGGACCTGGACGAGCTCAAGAAGATGAAGGAAACGATGGAAGGTGCGGCGCGCGACGTGCACCAGTCCATCCAGACCAACGCCAGCGACTTCGAGAAGCAGTGGGCTGAAACCGATGCCACGCCTGCCTTGCCTGACGATGTCTACACCTATTATCCCGAATACAAGCGCCCCCAAAAGCGTTGGCGCAGCAAGGTGGGTGCCACGCCGCAGTGGTACAAGGCCCGTGCCGGGGTGCGTACCAAGGCGCTGTCGGGCGCGGCCCGTGTGGCCCGCTACCGGCCCAAGCCCGTTTCCCAAAGCACTTAAAAATCAACAACCTGGGGCCTTTTGGCCTCGGTGTCATTCTGGGCCAGGCCCTGTTTACCCTGTTTAAAGCCCCATGTCCGATTCCCACAAAAGCCCAGACGACGAACTAGCCGGCACCGAGCAGCCCTTTGTGCAGCACCTGGTGGAGCTGCGCGACCGGCTCATCAAGGCCGTGATTGCGGTGGGCATTGCCGCTGCTGCGTTGTCGCTGTACCCTGGCCCGGCGGCCCTGTACGACCTGCTGGCATCGCCTTTGGTGGCCACCTTGCCTGCGGGCAGCTCCTTGATCGCCACCTCGGTGATCTCGCCATTTCTGGTGCCATTGCAGGTGATGTTCATGGCCGCCTTCATGCTGGCCTTGCCGGTGGTGCTGTGGCAGGTGTGGGCGTTTGTGGCCCCGGGCCTGTATTCGCACGAGAAGAAGCTGGTGTTGCCCCTGGTGGTGTCGAGCACGCTGCTGTTCTTCATCGGGGTGGCGTTTTGCTACTTCTTTGTGTTTGGCCAGGTGTTCAAATTTATCCAGAACTTTGCGCCCGAGAGCATCAAGGCTACACCCGACATTGAAGCCTATTTGAGCTTTGTGCTGACCATGTTTCTGGCCTTTGGGCTGGCGTTCGAGGTGCCGATCGTGGTGATCGTGCTGGCCCGCATGGGGCTGGTCAGCATTGCCAAGCTGAAGGATTTTCGCGGCTACTTTGTGGTGCTGGCCTTCATCATCGCCGCCATCGTCACCCCGCCCGATGTGGTGTCGCAACTGGCGCTGGCCATTCCGATGTGCATCTTGTACGAGATCGGCATCTGGGCGGCGCAGATCTTCATCAAGCACACCCAGGCTCCCGACGAAGAAGCTGCGACTACAAAATCTTAATGAAATCGGCTGCAAGCGCTCATTAAATGGGCGTAAATTGCTATCAAATTTGTAGTATTTAGCGTTCCGCCCGTGCGGGCTTGGGACGCAGCCCCGGGGTCACTTCCAGCGCCAATTGTTTGTCCTGGCGCAGCACGCTGAAACTGGATGCTTTACCGGGCTGCAGCATGGCCACGCTGGTCAGCAGCTCGGACACATTGTTCACCGGCTTGCTGGCCACCTGCACGATCACGTCGCCGGGGCGGATGCCTGCCTGCGCCGCCGGGCCGTTTTGCAGCACGCCGGTGATGATCACGCCGTGGTCGGCTTTCACGCCAAAGGTTTCGGCCAGCTCGGGAGACAGGTCACTGGGCTCCACGCCGATCCAGCCGCGCTTGACCTGGCCGTCGGTGACGATGCCTTCCAGCACCAGCTTGGCGGTAGACACCGGAATGGCAAAGCCGATGCCCATGCTGCCGCCCGAGCGCGAGTAGATGGCGGTGTTGATGCCCATCAGGTTGCCGTCCACGTCCACTAGCGCGCCGCCCGAGTTACCGGGGTTGATGGCCGCGTCGGTCTGAATGAAGTTCTCGAAGGTGTTGATCCCTAGCTGGTTGCGGCCCAGCGCGCTGACGATGCCGCTGGTGACCGTCTGGCCCACGCCAAACGGGTTACCGATGGCCAGCACTTGGTCGCCCACCTGCAGCGCGTCCGAGCTGCCCAGCACCATCACCGGCAGCTTGTCGAGCTGGATCTTCAGCACGGCCAGGTCGGAGTCAGGGTCGGTGCCGATCACCTGGGCCTGCACGTGGCGGCTGTCGTTGAGCGTGACTTCGATGGCATCTGCGCCCTCGACCACGTGGTTGTTGGTCAGGATATAGCCTTCGGGGCTGACGATCACGCCGCTGCCCAGGCCCACCTGGGCCTGCGCGCTACGTTCGCCAAAGAAGAACTTGAACCAGGGGTCATCGCTGCGCGGATCACGCTCGGCTAGTCTGCTGGTGTTGATGCTGACCACGGCGGGCGAGGCCTTTTTGGCCGCCGCGCTGAAGCCGCTTGCGGCAGGCCTGCCGGTGGAGCCTGAGCTGTTGGCGGGCGCTTCGATCAGCGAAATGCTGGAGCCACTGAAAGGGCGCTTGCCCAGCCATTCGGGCTTGAGCGTGCCCACGATGAAATATGCCGCCAGCAGGACGGTAACCGATTGGGAAAAAAGGAGCCAAAAACGTTTCATGCGCAGATTGTCCCTGAACTTGACCCACAATCCGGCGCATGGCCCACCAACTCACTGTGCTGTCCGCCCTGGACGACTTGCTGCAACCCGCCCGCTTCAAAGACTACGGGCCCAATGGCCTGCAGGTCGAGGGCAAGCCCGAGGTTCGCCGTATCGTCTCGGGCGTGACCGCCAGCCTGGCGCTGATCGAAGCCGCCGTGGCCGCGCAGGCCGACGCGATTTTTGTGCACCACGGCCTGTTCTGGCGCGGCCAGAGTGGCACCGTCACTGGCTGGATGAAGCAGCGCCTGGCCCTGCTGCTGCGCCACGACATCAATCTCTACGCCTACCACCTGCCGCTGGACGCGCACCCCACGCTGGGCAACAACGCGCAGCTAGGTGTGCAGCTGGGGCTGGAGGGCGCAGGCTGCTTTGGTGACAACGATCTGGGTTTCCTGGGCCAGCGCAGCGACGGCGGCGCATTCGCCTCCGCCCAGGATCTGGCGGCCCACATAGAAAAACAGTTAAATCGGCCCCCCGTGCTTATTGCACCAGCGCGAGTAGCTATTCAAAAAATAGCGTGGTGCACCGGCGGTGCGCAGGGCTACTTTGAGGCTGCCATCGCCGCCGGGGCCGATGCCTTCATCACCGGCGAAATCTCCGAGCCCCAGGCCCACTACGCCCGCGAATGCGGCGTGGCCTTCATCGCCTGCGGCCACCACGCCAGCGAGCGCTACGGCGCCCCGGCGGTGGCGGGCTTGGTTGCCGCCCAGCTCGGGCTGGAGCACCTTTTCATTGACATTGACAACCCTGCCTGATGCCACAGCTACCCATTGCCATCACCCTGGGCGACCCTGCCGGGATCGGCCCCGAAACCATTGCCAAGGCTTTCCGCGACGTGCCGGATGCCACCCAGGGCTGCTTCGTCGCGGGCGATGTAGGCACGCTGCGCCGCGCCAGTGCCCTGGTCAGCGGCCCCGGCCAGCCCGCGCTACCGGTGGCCTTGATTGCCACGCCTGCTGAAGTCTGGGATGTGCCGCCGCAGTGCATCCCTGTGCTACAAATAACAGAGCTGCTTGCGCCCATTCCGTATGGGCTGATCAACAGTTTTGCGGGCAAAGTGGCGGCCGACTGCGTGCTCTGGGCCAGCCGCGCCGCGCTGCGTGGCGAGCTGGCCGCTCTGGTCACCGCGCCGCTGCACAAAGAGGCTTTGGCTGCGGCGGGCTTGCCGTACCCGGGCCACACCGAGCTGCTGCAGTTCGAGGCTGCGGCCTACTTGGGAAAGACGTTGCAGGAGGTGCCGGTGCGCATGATGCTGGCCAACGACGAGCTGCGCACCGTGCTGGTCAGCATCCATCTATCGCTGCGCCAGGCCATCGAGGCCGTGACGTTCGACAACGTGTTGCAAACCCTGCGCATCACCCACCGCTCGGTCGGCGCGGCGCTGGGGCGGGCACCGCGCATCGGTGTGGCCGGGCTGAACCCGCATGCGGGCGAGGGCGGTTTGTTTGGCTGTGAGGAAATCGACACCATCATCCCCGCCCTCCAGGCCGCCCGCGCCGAGGGGCTGGACGTGCACGGCCCGTTTGCCCCCGACACCGTGTTCATGCGCGCCCGGGCCAAAAATGGCCAGCCCGGCGAGTTCGATGTGGTGGTGGCCATGTACCACGACCAGGGACTGATCCCGGTGAAGTACCTGGGCGTGGAGCAGGGCGTGAATGTCACCCTGGGCCTGCCCCTGGTGCGCACCAGCCCCGACCACGGTACGGCGTTTGACATCGCTGGCACCGGCGTGGCCGATGCATCCAGCTTGATCGCCGCGCTGCGCATGGCGCGACGTTTAAGTGGATTTCATGCATAAAAAAGCCCTCTACCGCAACAGTAGAGGGCGTTTGTAGCTACTAAAAAAGTAGCAATTACTTTTTCAGGCTGTCGCGGATCTGGCGCAGCAGCAGCACGTCTTCGGGGGTGGCCGGTGCGGCTTCGGGGGCGGCGGGGGCTTCTTTCTTCATGCGGTTGATCTGCTTGACCATCATGAAGATGATGAAGGCCAGGATCGCAAAGTTCACCGCCACGGTGAGAAAGTTGCCGTAGGCAAACACCGGCACACCGGCTTTTTTCAGGTCGGCCAGTGCCATGCCGGTGCCTTCGGGCACCTTGCCCAGCACGATGAACAGGCTGGAAAAATCGATCTTGCCAAACACCATGCCCACTACCGGCATGATTAGATCGGCCACCACCGAGTCCACAATTTTGCCGAAGGCACCGCCGATGATCACGCCTACGGCGAGATCGATCACATTGCCCTTGACTGCAAACTCCTTGAATTCAGCCATCATGCCCATAAAAGTCCCTTTGTTGGTTAATTGACCGCCGTATTGTCCACAAAATGCCCTCGACACAGGACATAAAGTGTTGCAGGCACGTGAAGTCGTCCTGAAGCGCTCCGCTACAATCCGCGGTTGACCCCAAACGAGTGATGATTTTGAGGACCCCCATGAGTGACACCCCAGTCGACACCAGCAAGCGGACGTGGTTGATCGCATCCGGTTGTGCCGGTGCAGTGGGTGGCGTAGCTACCGCCATCCCTTTCGTGAGTACATTTCAGCCCTCAGAGCGCGCCAAAGCCGCCGGAGCTGCCGTCGAAGCCGATATTTCAGCCCTCAAGCCCGGCGAGAAGATGACCGTGGAGTGGCGCGGCAAACCCGTTTGGATCTTGCACCGCACGCCCGAGCAAATTGCCGAGCTGCCCAAGCTGGACAGCCAGCTGGCCGATCCCAAATCGCTGCGCAACCCATCCGAGTTCACGCCCGAATACGCCAGCAACACCAACCGCTCCATCAAGGATAAATACCTGGTGGTGGTGGGCATTTGCACGCATTTGGGTTGCTCGCCATCGGACAAATTCACGCCCGGCCCCCAGGCTTCATTGCCCAACGACTGGGAGGGTGGCTTCCTGTGCCCCTGCCATGGTTCGACATTCGACATGGCGGGCCGCGTTTTCAAGAACAAACCCGCTCCCGACAACCTCCCGGTGCCGCCGCACATGTATCTTTCCGATACCCGGCTGCTGATCGGCGAAGACAAGAAGGCTTGAGGGACATATGGCTACATTCAAAGAAATCTCGCCCAACGCCAGCGCGCCTGAAAAGCTGATGAACTGGGTGGACAACCGGTTCCCGGCCAGCAAGCTCTACAAAGAGCATATGTCCGAGTACTACGCGCCCAAGAACTTCAACTTCTGGTACGTGTTTGGCTCGCTGTCGCTGCTGGTGCTGGTGCTGCAAATCGTCACCGGCATCTTCCTGGTGATGCATTACAAGCCCGACGCAAACCTGGCCTTCGCCTCGGTCGAGTACATCATGCGCGATGTGCCGTGGGGCTGGTTGATCCGCTACATGCACTCCACCGGGGCCTCGGCCTTCTTTGTGGTGGTGTATCTGCACATGTTCCGCGGGCTTCTGAATGGTTCGTACCGCAAACCACGCGAACTGGTGTGGGTGTTTGGCTGCGCTATTTTCCTGTGCCTGATGGCCGAGGCGTTCATGGGTTACCTGCTGCCCTGGGGCCAGATGAGCTACTGGGGTGCCCAGGTGATCGTCAATTTGTTCGCTGCCATTCCCTTTGTCGGTCCTGACCTGGCACTGCTGATCCGCGGTGACTACGTGGTGGGCGATGCCACCCTGAACCGCTTCTTCAGCTTCCACGTGATTGCCGTGCCGCTGGTGCTGCTGGGCCTGGTGGCGGCACACATCATTGCGCTGCACGAAGTGGGTTCCAACAACCCCGACGGCGTGGAAATCAAGGGCCCCAACGCCCCCAAGGATGCCGAAGGCCACCCGCTGGACGGCATTCCGTTCCACCCGTACTACTCGGTGCACGACATTTTCGCGGTCAGCGTGTTCCTGATGGTGTTTACCGCCATCATCTTCTTCGCGCCCGAATTTGGCGGCTACTTCCTGGAGTACAACAACTTCATCCCGGCCGATTCGCTCAAGACGCCGCTGCACATTGCGCCGGTCTGGTACTTCACGCCGTTCTATTCGATGCTTCGCGCCATCACCAGCGAAATGATGTATGCCCTGATCGCCTGCGTGGTGGGTGGTGGACTGCTGGCGATTGTCAAGTTCAAGATGCCGGTGTTCTTCAAAGCCATTATCGTGGTGGCCGCAGCCGGTGTGGTGGCCATGATGCTGAACATCGATGCCAAGTTCTGGGGCGTGGTCGCCATGGGCGGCGCGGTGGTGATTTTGTTCTTCCTGCCCTGGCTGGATTACAGCCCGGTGAAGTCGATCCGTTACCGTCCAAGCTGGCACAAATACGTGTATGCGGTGTTCGTCGTCAACTTCCTGGTCTTGGGCTATCTGGGTGTGCAGCCACCATCGCCGGTGGGCGAGCGTATCTCCCAGGCGGGCACTCTGTTTTACTTCGGGTTCTTCCTGCTGATGCCGTGGTGGAGCCGCTTGGGTACGCCCAAGCCCGTGCCCAGTCGCATTACCTTCACTGCGCACTAAGCCGGAGATTCTGACCATGAAAAAACTGATTCTCGGCGTGCTCGCGGCTCTGACCTTGTCTTTCGGTGCAAGCACTGCGGTGCATGCCTCGGGTGGCGACACCATTGCCTGGGACAAAGCGCCCAATAAAACCAACGACCTGGCCGCGCTGCAAAACGGTGCTAAGCTGTTCGTCAACTACTGCCTGAGCTGCCATTCGGCGGCCTTCATGCGCTACAACCGCCTGCGCGACATCGGCCTGACCGAGCAGCAGATCAAAGACAACCTGTTGTTCGCGTCTACCAAGGTCGGTGACACCATGAAGGCGGCTATCGATCCCGTCCAGGCCAAGGAATGGTTTGGAGCCAATCCGCCCGATCTGACGCTGATCACCCGCTCGCGCTCTGGCCACGGAGGCACCGGTGCAGATTATCTGTACACCTACCTGCGTAGCTACTACCCCGACCCCTCCAAGCCCACTGGCTGGGACAATCTGGCCTTCCCCAATGTGGGCATGCCGCATGTGCTGTGGGAGCTGCAAGGCAACCGTAAGCCGGTGTACCAGGAAGTGCAAGAGCATGGCCATGCGGTCAAGGTCTTCAAGGGTTGGGAGCAGGTCAGCCCCGGCACCATGACCCCGCTGCAGTACGAACAAGCCGTAGGCGACCTGGTCAGCTACATGCAGTGGATGGCCGAACCCGCCCAAAACACCCGTGTGCGCGTGGGCGTGTGGGTACTGCTGTTCTTGCTGGTGTTTACCTTCTTCGCCTGGCGATTGAATGCCGCGTTCTGGAAAGACGTGAAGTAGACCCCATCTACCCCAACGAGGCCCGAACACACTGTTTGGGCCACACAGAGTGGGCTGCATTGGCATCCCACTCTTTTTGATTTTTAGGAGCCCCCATCATGATGGTGTTGTACTCAGGCACGACCTGCCCTTTTTCCCACCGCTGCCGTTTTGTCTTGTTTGAAAAAGGCATGGACTTCGAGATCCGTGATGTAGACCTCTACAACAAGCCCGAAGACATCAGCGTGATGAACCCTTACGGCCAGGTGCCGATTCTGGTGGAACGCGACCTGATTCTGTACGAGTCGAACATCATCAACGAGTACATCGACGAGCGCTTCCCGCACCCTCAGCTGATGCCCGGCGACCCGGTGGACCGCGCGCGCGTGCGCCTGTTCCTGCTCAACTTCGAGAAGGAACTGTTTGTGCACGTCGGCCTGCTGGAATCGCGCGCTTCCAAGGGTAACGAAAAAGCGTTGGAAAAAGCCCGCGCCCACATCCGCGACCGCCTGACCCAGTTGGCCCCGGTGTTTCTGAAGAACAAGTACATGCTGGGCGAGAACTTCTCCATGCTCGACGTGGCGATTGCACCGCTGCTCTGGCGTCTGGACTTCTACGGCATCGACCTGAGCAAGAACGCCGCACCGCTGCTGAAATACGCCGAGCGCATCTTCTCGCGCCCGGCCTACATCGAAGCGCTGACGCCGTCTGAAAAAGTGATGCGCAAGTAATTCGGAGCCGCTGTTGTCCATCATGCAAGCCCTGGATTCGACCTCTACCCGTCCCTACCTGATCCGCGCACTCTACGAGTGGTGTACCGACAACGGTCTGACACCGTATGTGGCGGTGCTGGTCGATGACACGGTGCAGGTGCCGCGCGAATACGTGAAAGACGGTGAAATCGTGCTCAACATCAGCTTTGATGCGACCAGCTCGCTCAAGCTGGGAAACGATTTCATCGAATTCAAAGCCCGGTTTGCCGGTACACCGCGCGAGATTCTGGTGCCGATTGGCCGGGTGATTGCCATTTATGCGCGTGAAAACGGGCAGGGCATGGCTTTTCCGTCGCCGGTGGCTGCCGCCCCTGCGGACGAGCCCGCCAAGCCATTTGCACTGGCCGGCGTGCCCGATGCGTCCTCGAAAGTGGTGCCCTTGTCGCCGGTGGAATCCAGCGGCGACGAGCCACCCGAGCCGCCACGGCCCGCAGGCGGTCCGCGCCCGGCACTCAAGCGCATCAAGTAAAAAATCGTAGGGTCACCAAAATGCCCTATTCGGTTCGGTAAAATACGAGATTCGCCGATTTAGCTCAGTTGGTAGAGCACCCGCCTTGTAAGCGGAAGGTCGTCAGTTCGACTCCGACAATCGGCACCATACTGAAAAGGTTCTGTCCAGCAATGGCCAGAACCTTTTTTCATGCCCGCGGCAGGGCGGCGCGCATTTGTACCTTGATGCGCAGCGCCGTGACGTCCCACCCCTTGGTGCGCAAATGCGCCAGCAGCGCCGGGGTGAGTTGCCGCAGCTTGGCCGATGCGGCGTTGCTGTTGACCAGTAGGCACCAGCTGGTGCCGTCGATCGGCCCGGGCTGGATGGCCGACCACAGGGCTTCGGGGAGCAGGGATTTGATGGCTTTGAGCCGGTCGTTGGAGTCCTGCGCCAAAGCCGACAGGCGGGCCAGGGTGGGTGAGTCGGCTGCAGCTTGCAGCAGCGTGAAGGAGCGGTTGCTTTGGCGCATGGTGGCTGATTATCACAGTGGCCCCGGCTTTTTGGCCCGCGCTGGCAGATAGTAAAATCCCAAGGCTGTGGATCGCAAACTGGCCCCCGTGGGTTGACTTTTGTGGTCATTGCCTCATCTGACTCCAAGATTATTTAGGAATTTCGATCGCCACCCCCTGGCTTCAGTGGCGGTGACGGTCTCGCATCCATGACCATCAACTTTCTGACCAAAATTTTCGGCAGCCGTAACCAGCGTTTGTTGAAGCAGTACCGCAAGACGCTCGAAGGTATCAATGCGTTGGAGCCGCAGTATGAAAAGCTGACCGACGAGGCGTTGCGTGAAAAAACGCTGTCGTTCAAGCAGCGGGTGGCCGGAGGTGAAACGCTGGATGCGATCCTGCCAGAGGCCTTTGCCCTGGTGCGTGAAGGTTCCAAGCGCGTGATGAAGATGCGCCATTTCGATGTGCAGATGCTGGGTGGCATGTCGCTGCACAACGGCAAGATCTCGGAAATGCGCACCGGTGAAGGCAAAACCCTCACCGCCACGCTGCCGGTCTATCTGAATGCGCTGTCCGGCAAGGGCGTACACGTGGTCACGGTGAACGATTACTTGGCGAATCGCGACGCGCGCTGGATGGAGCGCCTGTACAACTTCCTGGGCCTGACCGTCGGTGTCAACCTGCCCAATATGCCGCGTGAAGAAAAGCAGGCCGCTTACGCTGCCGACATCACCTACGGCACCAACAACGAATACGGCTTCGACTACCTGCGCGACAACATGGTCTACGAGGTGCGCGACCGCGTGCAGCGCGGCCTGAACTTTGCCATCGTGGACGAGGTGGACTCGATCCTGATCGACGAAGCCCGCACCCCGCTGATCATTAGCGGCCAGGCCGAAGACCACACTGCCACTTATATTGCGATCAACAAGATCATCCCGTTCCTGACCCGCCAGGAAGGCGAGGCCGATCCGCGCACCGGCGAGGGTGTCACCAAGCCCGGCGACTTCACACTCGATGAAAAATCGCACCAGGTGTTCCTGACCGAAGACGGCCATGAAAACGCCGAGCGCATTCTGGTCGAGCACGGCCTGCTGCCCGAAGGTGCATCGCTGTACGACCCGGCCAACATCACTCTGATGCACCACCTGTACGCTGCGCTGCGTGCTAACCACCTGTATCACCGTGACCAGCACTATGTGGTGCAAGACGGCGAGATCGTCATCGTCGATGAGTTCACCGGTCGCCTGATGTCGGGCCGCCGCTGGAGCGAAGGCCTGCACCAGTCGGTGGAAGCCAAAGAAGGCGTGCAGATCCAGGCAGAGAACCAGACCCTGGCCTCCATCACCTTCCAGAACTACTTCCGCCTGTACACCAGCCTGTCGGGCATGACCGGCACGGCAGATACCGAGGCCTTCGAATTCCAGACCATCTACGGCCTGGAGACGGTGGTGATACCGCCCAACCGCGTCAGCCGCCGCGAAGACCAACTTGACCGCGTCTACAAAACCACGCGCGAGAAGTACGAAGCCGCCATCAAGGACATCCGTGAATGCTACGAGCGCGGCCAGCCGGTGCTGGTAGGTACCACCTCGATCGAGAACTCGGAAATCATCGACCGCCTGCTCAATGACGCGAAGCTGCCGCACCAGGTGCTCAACGCCAAGCAGCACGCCCGCGAAGCCGATATCGTGGCCCAGGCTGGTCGCCCGAAGATGATCACCATCGCCACCAACATGGCCGGGCGGGGCACTGACATCGTGCTGGGTGGCAACCTGGAAATGGCAATCAAGGCCGTCGAAGCCAACCCTGCACTCGACGAAACCGCCAAGGCGTTGGAGATCGAGCGGGTGCGTGCGCAATGGAGCATTGACCACGAGGCGGTAAAGGCCCTCGGCGGCCTGCGCATCATCGCCACCGAACGCCACGAATCCCGCCGTATCGACAACCAGCTGCGCGGCCGCTCGGGCCGCCAGGGCGACCCCGGTTCGTCGCGCTTCTACCTGAGCCTGGACGATCCGCTGATGCGCATCTTTGCCGGTGACCGCGTCAAGTCCATCATGGACCGCCTGAAAATGCCCGAAGGCGAAGCCATCGAAGCGGGCATCGTCACCCGCAGCATCGAGAGTGCCCAGCGCAAGGTGGAAGCCCGCAACTTCGACGTGCGTAAGCAACTGCTGGAATACGACGACGTGTCCAACGACCAGCGCAAGGTCATCTACCAGCAGCGTAACGAGATTCTGGATGCGCAAGACCTGAGCGCCCAGATCGCCTCCCTGCGCGAAGGCTGCGTGGAAGATGTGGTGCGCCAGTTTGTGCCGCCCGAGTCGGTAGAAGAGCAGTGGGACATTGCCGCGTTGGAAAAATCCATTCGTGACGACTGGCAGCTCGACGTGCCGCTGGCGGCCCAGGTGCAGTCGGCCAGCTCCATCACCGACGAAGACATTCTGGCAACTGTGCTGACCGCAGCCAACACCGCGTTCCAGGCCAAGGTAGACCAGGTGGGCGGCGAGAACTTCACCCAGTTCGAACGCATGGTGTTGCTGCAAAGCATAGACACCCATTGGCGCGAACACCTCAGCTCGCTGGACTACCTGCGCCAAGGCATCCATTTGCGCGGCTATGCGCAAAAGCAGCCCAAGCAGGAATACAAGCGCGAAGCCTTCGAGCTGTTTGGCCAGTTGCTGGACGCGGTGAAAAACGACGTGACCAAGGTACTGATGACGGTTAAGGTGCAGTCCAACGAGCAACTGGGCGAAGCCGCCGAAGCCATGGAAAGCCGGGGCGAGAGCATCGCCAACGTAACTTACACCGCGCCCACCGAAACGGGCGAAGTGGAAACCCGCAGTGACACCGGATCATCGGGTGCTGCCATGCCCCGTGTAGGCCGCAACGACCCTTGCCCTTGCGGCAGTGGCAATAAATACAAGCTGTGCCATGGCAAGCTAGCCTGAGCAACGCTTTCGTTTTTCAACGGGCTTCGGCCCGTTTTTCATATCTTTATGCCCTTTTGAAAGCCCACCATGCCCGTTAACCTGACTGCTCCCGATCCTGCTGGCCTGCACCCTGTTCCCGGCGTACTGCTGGGCATTGCCGAGGCGGGCATCCGCAAGGTCAACCGCAAGGACTTGACCGTGGTGTTGCTGGAAGAGGGCGTGTCGGTGGCGGGCGTGTTCACCCAAAACCGCTTCTGTGCCGCCCCGGTGCAGATCTGCCGCGAGCACCTGTCGCTGGGTGTGGGCATACGCGCCATATTGGTCAACACCGGCAATGCCAATGCAGGCACCGGCCACGACGGCCTGATGCGCGCCAAATCCACCTGTATCGCGCTGGCGCAGCACCTGGACCTGGCCCCCGAGCAAATTTTGCCGTTCTCCACTGGCGTGATCATGGAAACCCTGCCGCACGAGCGCATCAACGCCGGGCTGCCCGCCGCCCTGGCCGATGCCCGTGCCGACCACTGGGGCCGCGCGGCCGAGGCCATCATGACGACCGACACCATCGCCAAAGCCTTCAGCACCCAGGTGCAGATTGGCGGCAAAACGGTCACCGTCACCGGCATCAGCAAGGGCGCGGGCATGATCCGCCCCAACATGGCCACCATGCTGGGCTTCATGGCCACCGATGCCTGTGTGGACCAGGCTTTGCTCGGCCAACTGGCCAAGGACCTGGCCGATGCCTCGTTCAACCGCATCACCATCGATGGCGATACCTCCACCAACGACTCGTTCGTGGTCATCGCCACCAACAAGGCCGCCCACGCGCCCATTACCTCGATGGACAGCGCCGATGGCCGCGCCTTGAAGGCGGCGATGCAGCTAGTCGCCCAGCAACTGGCCCAGGCCATCGTGCGCGACGGCGAAGGGGCCACCAAGTTCATCACCGTGCGCGTGGAAGGTGGCAAGACTTCTGAAGAATGCCGCCTGGCCGCCTACGCCATCGCCCATTCCCCCCTGGTCAAAACCGCCTTCTTCGCCAGCGACCCCAACCTGGGCCGCATCCTGGCCGCCGTGGGCTACGCGGGTATCACCGACCTGGACCAGACCCTGATCGACCTGCATCTGGACGACGTGCACGTGGTGGTCAATGGCGGGCGCAACCCCAGCTATCGCGAGGAAGACGGCCAGCGCGTGATGAAGCAAAGCGAAATCACCGTGCGCGTCGGCCTGGGCCGTGGCACCGCGTTCGACACGGTATGGACCTGCGATTTCAGCCATGAATACGTGACCATCAACGCCGACTACCGCTCATGAACGAAAAATTCGAACGCCTGATCGACCGCGCCGAGCACCTGATGCAGCGCATCGAGGCCGCGCTGCCCCAGCCGGTCTCTGCCCCTGACTGGACCGCCGCCATCGCCTACCGCTACCGCCGCCGGGGCAACGGCCACGGCGTGCTGGAGCCGGTGCGCCACATCGGCCACATGGCCCTGGCCGACCTCAAAGAGATCGACATCCAGAAGGAGAAGATCCAGCGCAATACCTTGCAGTTTGTGCAGGGCAAACCGGCCAACAACGTGCTGCTCACGGGCGCGCGCGGCACCGGCAAGTCCTCGCTGATCAAGGCCTGCCTGAACACCTATGCGCCCCAGGGCCTGCGCCTGATCGAGGTGGACAAGGCGGATCTGGTCGATCTGCCCGACATCGTGGACGTGGTGGCCGACCGGCCTGAGAAATTCATCGTCTTCTGCGACGATCTGAGCTTTGAAGACGGCGAGCCCGGCTACAAAGCGCTGAAATCCATCCTGGATGGCTCGGTGGCCGCCTCTACGCCGAATGTGCTGGTCTACGCCACCAGCAACCGCCGCCACCTGCTGCCCGAGTACATGGCCGAAAATCTCACCTACACCCACACCGACGATGGCGAAGTGCATCCCGGCGAGGTGGTGGAAGAGAAGATTTCCCTGTCTGAGCGCTTTGGCCTGTGGGTCAGCTTCTACCCGTTCAGCCAGGACGAATACCTGGCCATCGTGGCCCAGTGGCTGCAGTCGTTTGGCGTGGATGCAGCCGCGATTGCGGTGGCCCGCCCCGAGTCGCTGGTCTGGGCGCTGGAGCGCGGCTCGCGCAGTGGCCGCGTGGCCTACCAGTTTGCCCGTGACTACGCGGGCAGAACATGAGCCCCCACGCTTGTCACTGCCCCGGGCTCAGCCAGGATGGCAGAGCACGCATGTACTTCGCTGCCCCCCGAGGAGGAGCGGCCTTGCTTGGGGCGGCCCGGCGCGGCGGCCATGGTTGACGTCATGAGCACCAAACCGTTGGTCGCCGATGCCCACCGCCCCCGTGAAGGTGGGCCGGACCGCGCTGTTGTGGACGTGGCCGTGGGCGTGCTGGTGCAGCCCAATGGCGATTTTTTGGTGACTTCGCGACCCGAAGGCAAGGTCTACGCGGGCTATTGGGAATTTCCCGGCGGCAAGCTGGAGGCGGGCGAAACGGTGGAGCAGGCCTTACGCCGCGAGCTGGTGGAAGAACTCGGTATCACCATCGGCCCCGCCCAGCCCTGGAAAGTAGAGCTGGTGGACTACCCGCATTCGCTGGTGCGGTTGCATTTCTGCAAGGTGTTTGCGTGGACAGGCACGCTGGAGATGCGCGAGGGCCAAACCTCCGCCTGGCAGTCCTTGCCGCTGCAAGTCGGCCCGGTTTTGCCGGGAACCGTGCCGGTGCTGGCCTGGCTGGCTGCAGAGCGTGACTTTTCGGGTGCTACATATTAAATAGCTGCTTGCGCCCATGCAATAAGCGCTACAGCCTGTTTTTATATCAATTTATTGTAGGCGTGCGTCGCCAAACACCTGGTCATCGGGCGGTGCGTCGGCGGGCAAGCTGAAGCTGGCGCTGGCCCAGGCACCAAAGTCGATGTTTTTGCAGCGTTCGCTGCAAAACGGGCGGAAGGCGTTGCTGGGTGCAAACAGGCTTTGGCCTTTGCAGGTGGGGCAGGCGACCCATTTTTGCGGTGTGTCTGTCATGGTCAGGCGCACAAAGTCAATTCAAAAGACGCATCTTCGGCACACGCATGCATCCGGTCATCCGCACCGTGACGCATCATGCGCACCGACACCATCAGGCGGTTCCCGCTGATCTCGGGAACCAGGTCCAGGTCCGGGTCTATGCGCAGGCGCAGCAACTGGTAGGTGCGGCCCTGTGGCAGGTTTTGCTGGAACTGGCCACCGGGGGCCACCACTTTTTGCGGCGCACCCGAGTCGCGCAGCATCTTCAGCAGGTGGTGGATGGACTCGGCCAGCGGGGCCAGGGTGGAAGCCCACTGCTCCACCGCGTGGCGGCGCACTTCGGCGGGTTTGTGCTGCCAGGTGGCGTAGGCGGGCAGGTCGAAGCCGCAGGTACCGCCGGGAATGCCCACACGGCTGCGCAAAGCCATCAGCCAGTCGTTTTCGGTCAGCGCATGCCCGGCCTTGCCAGGCTGCTCGTGCAAGGCGGTGTAGCAGCGGTCGAGCTGGGCAATCACATCGTCCAGAACCTCTTCGGCAATTGACGGGTTGCCCCGGTAGCCGTTGAGGATGACCTTTTGCTTTTCCAGGTCGCGCATCACGTCGGATTTGAGGTCGGCGCGGGCCGCCACGTCCATCACTTCAAAGATGGTGGTCAGCGCGTAGTGGTGGTCCAGCGGGTGGCTGCGGGGCACCAGTTCCCCCAAGCGCCGAAACAGGTGCTCCAGCCGCAAATAGGTGCGGATGCGTTCGTTAAAGGGGTATTCGTAGAGGATCACGCAGTATTTCCAGTGGCGGCATCATAGCCCGAACCGCGGGGCGACTTTTGCCACTTCCAGGCGCAGCTGCTCCAGCGTCAGGCCGTCGTTGAGGATGACCACGTCGGCCACCGCCAGGCGCTGCGCCCGGCTAGCCTGGGTCTGGATGATGGCGCGCACTGCGGCCTCGGCCATGCCGCTGCGGGCCATCACGCGGGCGACCTGGGTGTCTGCCGCGCAGTCCACCACCAGCACCTGGTCCAGCCGGTCTTTCCAGTGACCGGATTCGACCAGCAGGGGAATATCGAACACCACGCAGCGGGCTCCACCGGCCTGGGCTCGCTGAAACTGCGCCTCGATTTCTTGGCCGACCAGGGGGTGGACGATGGCCTCCAGGCGCTTTTTCGAATTGGGGTCGGCAAAGACGAGGCTGCGCATGCGCTCCCGGTCCATCGCGCCGTCGGCGGTGATGGCATGGTCACCAAAGGCTGCACGGATGGCCGGGATGGCTGCACCCTGGGGGGCAGTGGTCTGGCGCGAAATCGCGTCTGCATCAATAATGATAGCGCCTCGTGCTTGTAGCATAAGCGCTACCGTGCTTTTTCCACTCCCAATGCCACCGGTGAGTCCGAGCCGAAGGCAGCCTGGCATGGCCTTACAAACCGACAAAATGCAGGATGGCGTTGGGCCCGAAGACCATGGCCGTCAGCCCCGCCCCCGCCAAAAAAGGGCCAAACGGGATGTAGCCGCCTTCGCGCAGGCCGCTGCTGAACTTCATGGCGATGCCCACTGCGGCACCGATCACCGAGGCCATCAGAATCATGGGCACCAGCGCCTCCCAGCCAAACCACGCCCCCAGTGCGGCAAACAGCTTGAAGTCGCCGTAGCCCATGCCTTCTTTGCCGGTGATCAGCTTGAAGAGCCAGTAAATCGTCCATAGCGACAGGTAGCCCGCCACCGCACCCCACACAGCAGCGATCAAGGGCACACCGGTCCAGTGCAGCGACGAGCCGATCAGCCCGGCCCACAGCAGTGGCAAGGTGATATCGTCGGGCAGCAAGGTGGTGTCCCAGTCGATCAGTGCCAGGCTCAGCAGCGCCGCCGCAAAACCGCACCAGGCCATGCCGGTGGCCGTAGGCCCCCAGGTCCAGATGCAAAAGAAGAACAGGGCGGCGGTGGCGATCTCGACCGCCGGGTAGCGCGGGCTGATGGGCGCGCGGCAGGCCGAACACTTGCCACGCAGGGCCAGGTAGCTGGCGACGGGGATGTTTTCAAACCAGCGGATCTGGTGGCCGCAGTGGGGGCAGCACGAGCGCGGCACCACCAGGTTGAACGGCTGGTCAGTGGCCGGGTCGGGTTCGGTGCCCTGCATTTCGGCGTAGTCGGCGGCCCACTGCCGCTCCATGATTTTGGGCATGCGGTAGACCACCACATTCAAAAAACTGCCCAGCATCAGCCCAAAAAGGCCCCCCAGCAGGGCGGCCACCCATTGCATCTCCAGCATCAGACGACTTGACCCAGCTTGAAGATCGGCAGGTACATCGACACCACGATGCCACCGATGATGGTGCCCAGAAACACGATGATGATGGGCTCCATCAGGCTGGACAGGCCCGCCACCATGTCGTCCACCTCGGCCTCGTAAAAGTCGGCCGCCTTGCCCAGCATGTGGTCGATGGAGCCAGATTCTTCGCCGATGGAGCACATTTGCAGCACCATGGACGGGAAGATCTTGGCGTTGCCCATGGCCGTGGTCAGGCTGGTACCGGTAGACACCTCTTGCTGGATTTTGTCGGTGGCCAGCTCAAACACCGAATTGCCCGAGGCCCCGCCCACCGAGTCCAGCGCTTCCACCAACGGAACACCGGCGGCAAACATGGTGGACAGGGTGCGCGTCCAGCGGGCAATACAAGACTTTTCCACCAGCACGCCAAACACCGGCAGTTTCAGCATGATGCGGTCCATGACCTGCTGCATCTTGATGTTGCGCTGCCAGGCCTGCATGAAGAAGTAGATGCCACCGCCAATGCCGCCAAAAATCAGCCACCAGTAGCTCACGAACACTTCACTCACCGCAATGATGAACAGCGTGGGCGCAGGCAGGTCGGCACCAAAGCTGCTGAACACTTCCTTGAAGGCCGGAATCACAAAAATCATGATCACCGCCACCACCACAAACGCCACCACCACCACCGAGATGGGGTACATCAGGGCCGATTTGATCTTGGATTTGATGGCCTCGGTTTTCTCCATGTACACGGCCAGCCGGTCCAGCAAGGCTTCCAGAATACCGGCAGCCTCACCCGCTTCGACCAGGTTGCAGTACAGGCTATTGAAGTACAGCGGAAACTTGCGGAAGGCCGCGCTCAGCGAGCTGCCGGTTTCCACGTCCTGGCGGATGTCGTTGAGTAGCTTGGTGACGCTGGCATTGGCGTTGCCCCGGCCCACGATGTCAAACGCCTGCAGCAGCGGCACACCGGCCTTCATCATGGTCGCCAGTTGGCGGGTAAAGATGGCAATGTCCTTGGGCTTGATGCTCTTGCCCCCGCGCATGCGGCGTTTCTTGATCTTGGTGGGAAACACCCCCTGGCGGCGCAGGGATGCGGTGACCTGGTTTTCACCCGATGCGCGCGTCTCGCCCCGGACCTGCTTGCCGTTGCGGTCCTTGCCTTCCCATTCGAAGACGAATTCTTTGACTGTGCTGGACGCGGCTGATGCCATGGAGTGCCTTAATACGACGGTGTAGGTCTATTCATTGCTCACGGCGAGCACTTCTTCCAGCGAGGTCAAGCCCAGCTTTACTTTGTGCAGCCCAGCCTGGCGCAGGGTCCGCACACCTTCGATTTTGGCCTGTTCGGCGATGTCCAGTGCGCTGCCGTCGCGCAGGATGATGCGCTGGATTTCTTCGGAAATCGGCATCACCTGGTAGATGCCGACCCGGCCTTTGTAGCCGTTGTTGCAGGCGTTGCAGCCCACCGGGCCGTAGGGCTTCCAGGAGCCGTCCAGCTCTTCGGGCGCGTAGCCGGACTCCAGCAGCGTCTTTTGCGGAATGTCGATCAGCGCCTTGCACGCCGGGCACAGCCGCCGCGCCAGCCGTTGGGCGGTGATCAGGATCACGCTGGACGCAATATTGAACGGCGCAATGCCCATGTTGCGCATGCGCGTCAAGGTGGTGGGCGCGTCGTTGGTGTGCAGCGTGGACAAGACCAGGTGGCCGGTTTGCGCGGCCTTGATGGAGATGTCGGCGGTCTCCAGGTCGCGGATTTCGCCCACCATGATGATGTCCGGGTCCTGGCGCAGAAACGACTTCAGGGCCACGGCAAAGGTCATGCCCGCTTTTTCGTTCACATTCACCTGGTTCACGCCCGGCAAGTTGATTTCAGACGGGTCTTCGGCCGTGGCGATGTTCACGCCGGGCTTGTTCAGCAGGTTCAAGAAGGTGTAGAGCGACACGGTTTTGCCCGAACCCGTGGGGCCGGTGACCAAGACCATGCCGTAGGGGCGGCCAATCGCCTGCATCACACGCTCTTTTTCTTCGGGCTCGTAGCCCAGTGCGTCGATGCCCAGCTTGGCACTGCTCGGGTCCAGAATCCGGATCACGATCTTCTCGCCAAACAGGGTGGGCAGGGTGCTGACGCGGAAGTCGATGACCCGGTCCGGCCCGATCTTGAGTTTCATCTTGCCGTCTTGCGGCACCCGCTTTTCCGAGATGTCCAGTCGCGAAATCACCTTGATGCGCGAGGCCAGCTTGTCCTTGATGGCCACCGGCGGCGAGGCGATTTCGCGCAGCTCGCCGTCGATGCGGAAGCGTACGCGGTAGTTGTGCTCGTAGGGCTCGAAGTGCAGATCGGACGCGCGCATGCCGTAGGCATCGAGCAGCATCTTGTGCAGAAACTTGACGACCGGGGCATCTTCTACCTCGGCCATGTTGATTTCAGCGGTCTCGGTGGGCGCCGTGATCACCCCGTCGTCAAAATCGAACTCGCCGCCGATGATGTTGTCCATTGCCTCGCCGGTGGTGACGGCGTTGGCGTCCACCATGCGCGAGAGCTTGTCGTATTCGGCAATGATCCAGTCCACGCCCAACTGGGTGGAGAACTTGATTTTTTCGGCGGCTTCCTGGTCTGACGGGTCGGCGGTGGCCACGATCAGCCGGTTATTGCGTTTGCTCAGCACCACCACCCGGTAGGCCTGGCAGATTTTGGCATCCAGCAGGTCTTTGGGCAGGCGGTGGCGGTCTACCGCGTCGATGTCCAGCAAGGGTGCGGCAAACGCGGTGGACATGGTGTGCGCCAGGTCCGATGGCGACACCGCCCCCGAGGACATCAGCTCGGCGATGAAGCTGGCGCGATTGGATTGGGATTTGCGGTAGATGTCTTCGGCCGCACGTTGGCCGAGTTTGCCTGCGGAAATCAGAACCCTTCCCAAGCCGGGAAGCGCAACAGAAGATGATTCTTTGGTGAAAGGTTCAACAGCGGCCATAAGCCCAAAATGTAGCAGGTAGCAAAAGGTTACTGCATCATCACCGATTCAGGCTCACCTGTAAACCGGACTCAGGGGCTGGAGGGCTCCGGTTTCGCTGGTAAAAACCGCTGCAGCTCGTCGGGTAAAGCTGCATGCAACTCCACACTTTCGCCGCTGGCGGGGTGGCTCAGCTGCAAACGCCAGGCGTGCAGAAACATGCGCTTGAGCCCCTGTTTCACCAAGGCCTTGTTGGCTTCGAAGTCGCCGTACTTGTCGTCTCCGGCAATCGGGAAGCCCTCGGAGGCCAGGTGCACGCGGATCTGGTGGGTGCGGCCGGTTTTGATGGTCACCTCCAGCAGGCTGAAACCCTCGAAATGCTGGGCCACCTTGACCAGGGTCAGCGAGCGCATGCCGTCCGGATCGTCCCGGGCCACCACCTTGACGCGGCGCTCGCCATTGGGCAACAGGTATTTGTGTAAAGACTTGTCCAGCACCTTTTTATTACTGGGCCACTGGCCGATGACTAGGGCCAGGTAGGTCTTGCCGGTTTCCCGGTCCCGGAACTGGTCTTGTACGTTTTTCAGCGCGCTACGCTTCTTGGCCAGCAGCAGGATGCCCGAGGTCTCGCGGTCCAGCCGGTGCACCAGTTCCAGAAACGGGGCTTTCGGGCGGGCCATGCGCAACTGCTCGATCACACCAAAGCTCACGCCGCTGCCGCCGTGCACGGCCACGCCCGCAGGCTTGTCGATGGCCAGCAGGTGCTCGTCTTCCAGCAAGATAGGAAACTCGCGTGCCGGGGCAGGCGCGGCGGCCATGGCCTCGGCTTTCTCGGCCACCCGCTCGGAGATGCGGGTCGGCGGCAGGCGCACTACGTCGCCGCCATTCACCCGGGTGTCGGCAGAAACGCGGCCCTTGTTGATGCGTACTTCGCCGCTGCGGATGATGCGGTAGACATGGGTTTTGGGTACGCCTTTGAGATGGCGCATGAGGAAATTGTCCAGCCGCTGCCCGGCGTCGTCGGGGTCCACCGTAATGAATTTGACTTCTGGCATGGGGGGTGGTGCGTTAGCACCTATAATATTTTTCACCAGCGTCGTGTCGTAAGTGCTTGATTCACCACAGTTTAGAGCATTGCATCTACGCCGCTGCGAAGTCGATGCCACCCAAGGCGATCTGCTACCACCCCGAGCAACCCAGGCTCCGTTGGCGGCATAAGTTGATGGGGCGGGCTGACGCGATGGAAACTACATACGGAATACCCCCTCACTTGCCAACCTGTGCTGTAGGCGCATGTTGTGCAACGGATCGAAGCGAGAACTCTTGTGTTGATGGCGATACTTCAAACCTGCTGGCGGTGGCTCATGGCTCCGGCTATAGCCCCGGTTTTTGGCATGGAATCGCCCCTGGCGCGCATCTACTGTGCGCAAGCAGCTATTAAATCAGTAGCTATCCAAACCAGCACACCCCTTCCCGCTTCCCTCCACCTCCCCCCACTGTCACCCTGTGAGCCCCGGCTTACCTAGTGCAGTCTTGGGTCATTCCGGCTGTTTCCGCGCGTTGGTTCAGGCATCAATAGGCCCGATTTGGGCCGTATTGAATTGAAGAACATTTCTGGACCCTTGCCGGTCCAGTCAAAGGAAGCGCACCATGAAACGGATGCTGATTAACGCAACCCAGTCGGAAGAACGTCGGCTGGCGATTGTGGACGGGCAAAAACTGCTCGACTATGAAATTGAAATCGAGGGGCGCGAACAGCGCAAGGGCAACATCTACAAGGCCGTCGTCACCCGCGTCGAGCCCTCGCTGGAAGCCTGCTTCGTCGACTACGGCGAAGACCGCCACGGCTTTTTGCCGTTCAAGGAAATCTCCAAGCAATACTTCGCCCAGGGCGTGTCTGCCAGCCAGGCCCGCATCCAGGATGCCATCCGCGAAGGCCAGGAACTGCTGGTCCAGGTAGAAAAAGAAGAGCGCGGCAACAAGGGTGCGGCCCTGACGACCTTTGTGTCGCTGGCCGGCCGCTATGTGGTGCTGATGCCCAACAACCCCCGTGGCGGTGGCGTATCGCGCCGCATCGAAGGCGACGACCGGGCCGAGCTCAAGGAAGCCATGGACCAGTTGGAATACCCCAACGGCTCCAGCATCATTGCCCGCACCGCCGGCATTGGCCGCAGCGCACCCGAACTGCAATGGGACCTGAACTACCTGCTCAAGCTGTGGACCGCCATCGACGGTGCCGGCAAGCAGGGCAAGGGCGCTTTCCTGATTTACCAGGAATCCAGCCTGGTGATCCGCGCCATCCGCGACTACTTCAACACCGACATCGGCGACATCCTGATCGACACCGACGACGTGTACGAGCAGGCCCAGCAGTTCATGGCCCACGTCATGCCCGAGCACGCTGCCCGTGTAAAGCGCTACCGCGACGACGCGCCGCTGTTTTCCCGCTTCCAGATCGAACACCAGATCGAATCGGCCTACGCCCGCACCGTGCAACTGCCTTCCGGCGGTGCCATCGTGATCGACCACACCGAAGCCCTGGTGTCGGTGGACGTCAACTCTGCCCGTTCCATCCGCGGCGGTGACATCGAAGAAACCGCCACCCGCACCAATCTGGAAGCCGCCGAAGAAGTGGCCCGCCAGATGCGCCTGCGCGATTTGGGCGGCCTGATCGTGATCGACTTTATCGACATGGAAGAGTCCCGCAACCGCCGCGACGTGGAAAACCGCCTGCGCGATGCGCTGCGCCAGGACCGCGCCCGCGTGCAGTTCGGCACCATCAGCAAGTTTGGCCTGATGGAAATGAGCCGCCAACGGCTTCGGCCTGCGCTTTCAGAAGGTGCTTCGATTCCCTGCCCACGCTGCGGTGGTTCCGGCCACATCCGTGACACCGAATCCAGCGCGCTGCAAATTTTGCGCATCATCCAGGAAGAGTCGCTCAAGGACAACACCGCCTCGGTCATGTGCCAGGTGCCGGTGGACGTGGCCTCGTTCCTGCTCAATGAAAAGCGCACCGAAATCGCCAAGATTGAGCTGAAACAGCGCATCAACGTGCTGATGGTGCCCAACAAGACGCTGGAAACGCCCAACTACAAGCTCGAACGCCTGAAGCACGACGATCCGCGCTTGGACCATATCGAAGCCAGCTACAAAATGGCCGACGAACTGGACAACGCCACCTCGGTCACGCGCCGTTCGCAAGAGCCCACCAACAAGCAAACCCCGGTGATCAAGGGCGTGCTGCCTGACGCACCTGCGCCCCAGGCCGTGCCCAAGGCCGTGGCCCCCGCACCTGTGGTGGCCCCGGTGGCAGCCCCTGCACCCGTAGCCGCACCGGTGGAAACCGGCTTCTTCGGTTGGTTGAAAAACCTGTTTGGTGCCGCACCCGCACCGGTGGTGGTGGCCCCTGCGGCACCCGCCACCGTGACCGCCACGCCCAAGTCTGAAGACAAGCGCGAACCCCGCAACCCGCGTGGCGACGGTGCCAGCCGTGGTGGCCGCAATGGCCGTGGCGGACGCGACGAAGCGCCAGAAGGCCGCGCAGAACGTGGCGAAGGCCAAGGCCGCAACCGCGGCCCGCGCAATGCCGAAGGCCGTGAAGGCCGCGAGCCGCGTGAAGGCCAGGAAGCCCGCCCCGAGCGCGCACCACGCAATGGCGCAGACCGTCCAGAACGTGCCGAGCGCCCAGACCGCAACGAGGCACCGCGTGCCGATGGCGAAGCCCCCAGCCGTGGCAGCCGTGGTGGCCGTGGCCGTGGCGAGCGTGCACAGGGTCCGCGTGAGCGTTCCGAAGTGGATGGCCAGTCCGTTGAGGGCGCAGTAAACGAAGCCGCTGGCAGTGTCGAAGTTGGCGGCTCCGAAGCCCGTCCCGAGCGCGGCCCCCGCAACGCCGCTGGTGGCGAGCGTGGTGAGCGCAGCCCCCGCGGTGGCCGTGGTGGCCGTGGTTCCCGTGAAGACGGTGCTCCGCGTGACCGCCAGGACGAGCCCCGTCCCGATCTGCGCGAGCCCCGGGAACCCCAGCTGGATGCCAACGGTGAAGCTGTGGCCGAAGTGCCCCGCGCGCCCCGTCCAGAACGCGAGCCCCGTGAACCCCGTGCCGACCGTGAGCCACGCGCCGACCGTGAACCCCGTGCAGAGCGCGAGCCTCGCATGGACCGCGAACCCGCCGAGCGCCCCGAGCGTCCGTCGTACTTCGCCGCCGCCCAGGCCGCAGCAGCAGCAGCAGCGCAAGCCAGTGCCGATCAGCCGGTAGCCGAGGCCACCGAGGTTGCCGCTGCATCTGCTGAGCGCACCGACGAAGCCCGTCCTGAGGGCGAAGAGCCCCAGCGCCGCGAAAAGCGCTCCCGCGACCGTTATGGCCGCGACCGCAAAGACCGTGCGCCGCGTGATAACTCTGGTGAACCCGCCGCGTTTGTGCCCAACCCCGTGGAGTCGGATGCACAGCCGCAAGCCGAGTCCCTGGTGGAACGCGCTGCCGCGGTGGTGGCCGAGCCCGTAGCCGCACATGCTCCAGCACCTGTCGCTGCCGTGGTGGCCGAAGTCGCCGCACCTGTGGTTGTGCCGGTGGCCGCACCCGTTGCCGCGGTAGTGGCTGCACCGGTGGTTGCACCCAAGCCCGTGTTTGCCCTGCCCACTGCCGAACTGGACCAACTGGCCCAGAACTCGGGCCTGCAATGGGTGGGCACCAGCCCCGAACGCGCCGCTGCCGTCCAGGCCGCTATCGCTGCCGAGTCCATCGTGGTGCACATACCCCGTGTACGCCCGGTGGTAGCCCCAGTGCAAGCCGAGCCCTTGGTGATGGTCGAGACGAAGCGCGACTTGGGCAAGATGGACTTGCCGTTCTAAGCCACTGACCCGGCAATGAAAAAACGGCACCCTCGGGTGCCGTTTTTTTTGTGCGCCCAGCATGGGCGCACACCTGTGGGTGCAAGTCCCGCCACGAGCTGGTCACAGTAAGTGAAGTGAAGCGTAACTGCGAGAGGGTGCGGTCAAAGCCGCACGTGGCTACGTGCAATCGGGCAAATGCGTGGTGGTGGACGTAGACCTGGCGAAGTTCTTTGACCGCGTCAACCACGACATTCTGATCGACCGGCTTCGACGGCGCATTGAGGATGCAGGAGTGATCCGGCTGATTCGTGAGTACCTCAATGCAGGCATTCTGGATGGTGGGGTGGTGGTAGATCGCCACCTGGGCACGCCGCAAGGCGGGCCACTGAGCCCATTGCTGGCCAACGTGTTGCTCGACGAAGTAGACAAGGCGTTGGAGGTGCGGGGCTACAGCTTCGTGCGCTACGCCGACGACTGCAACGTCTATGTGGGCAGCCAAAGGGCAGGTGAGCGGGTGATGGCGCTGCTGCGAAAGCAGTACGAGCGGTTGCCGCCAGGCAGGTGGCGGGCAACTGCCATCGCTGGTGGCGCAACAGCAACGGGGCCATCAAGAGGGTGTTGACGATTGCGTACTTTGACCGGCTGGGGGTGCCAAGACTGTCCTGACCTCAAGCTCTCGAACCGCCCGGTGCGGATCCGCATGCCGGGTGGTGTGGCAGGGGTGTCTCCCACTTGGGAGGCCCCCTATGCCGATCGTCTTTGAAAGTGTGGTTTGCTACGGTTTTTTACTATTGTTTTTGTAGCAACTTACGGTACTCCCGTCATCACAGACTGCCAATTCAAGCCTCTAAAAATAGGCCTGAATTTAGGCATTCACCCCCTAGTGTTGGCGGGCCATTAACGCGCCAAAGCGACGCGCAGCAGGCCCGTCTGGGGGCTCTTACAGCCCGGCGACTTGTTTGTAAGCCGCCTGTGCCGCTGCTGTGTCGCCGCGCTGCTCGGCCAGGCCGGCCAGGGCGCGCCAGGCACTGCGTTGCAGGCCGCTGTCTTCCAGCTGGTGGACAGATTGCGTCAGCAGTTGCTGGGCTTTGCCCCAGAGCTGGTGGCGCAGGCAGGCCATGCCGGCCAGGTACTGCAGGCGGGCATCGCGCGGGTTGCGCTGCTGGGCGGCTTCGATGCGGTGTAGCCAGGGCAGGTCGGCGGGGCTGTCGGTGGCGGAGAAGCCGGCCTCCAGCGCCCGGACCAGCTTGGTGCCGTAAGCATGTTCCTGCTCGGGGTGGGCCACCATCTGCTCCCAGATGGGCAGCAGCCACAGGCGGGCGGTGGCGGTGTCGCCTTGCAGGGTGGCCAGGCGCTGGGCGGCCTGGATGGCCACGTCGGGCATCAGGCGCTCGGCCGGGTCCAGCTCGGTCCAGGCGCGTTGCAGCTGGGCCGGGTCGTAGGCGGTGGCCAGCAGCTCCAGCGCCAGGCCGCGCAGAATGCTTTGCGCGGCGGCGGGCGAGAAGGCCCGGTGCTTGGCCAGCAGGCGGGCGGTTTCGAGTGCGGGCAGGGTCTGGCGGGCCAGGCGGTTGGCCTTGAGGCGCACGCGCAGGGCCAGGGTGCGGCGGGCAGCGCCCTGGGGCAGGGCATCCAGCCACTGCATGGCGGCATCGGCATCGCGGTCGGCCAGGGCCCAGTGGGCGGCGCGCAGCTGGATGCCTTCGCGGGTTTCCTGGGTTTCCAGGGTGTTGCGCTGGGCGGTGCTGTCCAGGGCGAGCTGCAGGTGGCTGTCGCGGGTGGTTTTGTCTTGCAGCGAATGGCCGCTTTCGGCCGTGACCAGGTGGGCCAGGGCGCGCAGTTTGTCGCCGTGGGCCAGGGGGTGGCCGCTGGCCAGCAGGGCTTGCTCCTGGCGCAGGGCGACTTCAGCGGCCTTGCGGGCGCGCAGAAAGCGCCCGGCCAGCAGGTGCGAAAACGCATCCAGCAGGGCCGAATGGGTGGCCCGCTCCTTTTGCTGCAGCCGCCAGCGCTGGGCCTGCTGCGGCATGGCGAACAGGGCCGACAGGGCTTTCAGGGCGTAGTGCAGGGCGATGAAGGTGGCCACGGTGAGCAGCAGCACCAGGTTCAGCGACAGATCGACCCGGTACGGCGGCCAGAACACGGTGACCGTGCTTTGGTTGTTACCCGCCAGCAGGGCCGCTGCCACCGCCACGCCAAACAGGGCCAGGAGCCAGGCAATTGCGCGCATGCTTATCTTCCTGCCGCAGCGGTGGCCAGGGCGGCCAGGGTTTCATCCACCTGGGGCAGCTCCACGGCCTTCATTTGGCCTTGCACTTCCTGCAGCAGGGTCGCCATGGACTGGGTTTTGCGCGAGGCGGGGTCGAAATATTTGTTCAGTGCGGTGGCGGCGGCGCTCAGGTCGGCGCGGGCGGACGCCAGCTGGCGGGCCAGCAGGCCCAGGCGGGCATTGAGCAGCTTGAGCTTGAGGTTTTCGCGCAGGAAAAAGGTTTGTTCGGGCGACAGCAATGCCGCCTCGGGTTGTTCGATGCGGCTCACGCGCAGCAGCTTGCGGGCTTCCTGGTGCAGCACGTCGAGTGCGCGCTGCCACCATTCGGCAGCCAGCGGCGGTGCAGTTTTGCCCGCACCCACGGCGGAGGCAACCACCACGGCGTTGACGGTGGGCAGCTCGTCCACCTGGCGCACCAGCTCGTCCAGCTTGACCAGCAGGCCGGGGGTGTCGGTGGTGGTGGCAGCCTTGATGCGCTCGGTGTCGTGGGCGATGGCGCGCTGCAGCGGGGCCAGGCGGGGTTGGGCGGCGCGGGTGACGCGGTCGTCGGCGCTTTTCAGGGCGGCCAGCAGGGGCTCGATGCTGCCGGTGAGCTGGGCCTGCTGCTGGGCCAGGCGCACGGCAGATTCGATATCGACCACCAGGTTTTCATCGCGCGAACGCGACAGGCTTTGCATCAGGTCTTCGAGCTGGGTGCGCTGCAGCGTGGTTTCGCTGATGCGGGCATCGGTGACGGCCTGGCGGGCGGCAATGTCGCGGGCTTGCTCCTGCGCCTGGCTGGCGATGGTGCGGGCTTCGACTGCCTGTGCCCCGGCATCGGCGCTTTGGCGGGCCAGTTGTTCCTGGATATGGCTGAGCTTTTGCCATAGCATGCCGCTGCTGACCAGGGCCAGCACGGCCACGCCCCCGGCCACCAGGGTCAGCATGCCGGGCCCCTTGGCGGTCGGGCTTACTGCCGGGAGGGGCGGGACGGAATTTTCGGGGGGCAGCTCGGCATTCATGCCAGCGATTCTATCGAGGCCACTATGTCGGCCAGCAGGGGACGTGACTCGCAAACAACACCAAAACCCGCACGTCGCGCGGCCTGCGCGATGCGGCCATGGGTGGCCACGGCGCGGGCGGTGCGGAAATCCTGGCCGGGCAGCAGGCTTTGCAAGTGGGCGATGGCCTCGGAGCTGCTGAACAGCCAGATGCTGCCGTCTTTACAAGCCTGTTGCGCTTGGGCGAGGTGGTCTGCAGTCCATACCGGCATGCGGCGCTCGTAGGCCACCACGGTGTCCAGTTGTGCCCCGGCAGCGGCCAGTTGCTCGGCCAGCCAGCTGCGCCCTGCGGCCTCGCCGGTGTGGTCGCTGCCGCGCACCAACAGGATGCGGCTGCCCGGCTGTACCTGGGGGGCGACGATGTGCCACAGGGCTTCGGAGTCGAACTGGCCCGCCGCTGTATCGGGTGCGTCGATCTGGCGTGCCGCCACGCCCGCCAGGTGCAGCGCCGCCACGGTGCCGGGCCCGGTGGCCCATGCTCTTGTTTTTATAGCTGCCTGCGCTAGTTCTATAAGCGCAGAGGCCGGATTTGATGCATAAAAATGCTGCACGGCATTTCCACTGACGAACATGGCTGCCTGGTAATTCGCCATGCGGTGCCAGGCCTGCTGCACCGGCAGCGGGTTGGCGGCGGGCGCGATGGCGATCAGCGGCAGGGCGATGGCTTGCAAGCCCTGTTGGAGCAGCTCGTGCACCCAGCGCTGGGCATCTTGCGCGGGCCGGGTGACGATGACGCGGGCCAAGGCTAGACCGCGCCGCCTGCGCGCAACTGCGCAGCCACCTGTTCGCCCAGGGCGGTGGCGCTGGCCAGGTCGGTGATGGTGGCATGCGCGCGGGCGGTGACCAGCGGCGCGGGCGTTTCGGCATCGCCCCAGGCGGCATCGATGTGCAATTGGCCATCCACCCAGGTGGCAAACGCGGCCAGCGGCATGGAGCAGCTGCCGCCCATGCTGCGGCTGACAGCGCGCTCGGCGGCCACGGCCTGCCAGGTGGCGGTGTGGGCCAGCGGGGCCAGGGCGGCCACCAGGTCGTCCCGGTCGGTGCGGATTTCGATGCCTAAGGCACCTTGGCCCGCAGCGGGCAGCATGTCGGTGCTGGCAAAGCGGCTGCGGATGCGTTCGGGCAGTCCCAGGCGCATCAGCCCGGCGCTGGCCAGCACGATGGCATCGAACTGGCCCTCGTCGAGCTTGCGCAAGCGGGTGTCCAGGTTGCCGCGCAGCGGGGCGATCTGCAGGTCGGGCCGCAGGGCGCGCAGCAGCACGGTGCGGCGCAGGCTGGAGGTGCCGACCACGCCGCCCTGAGGCACGTTGGCCAGGGTGGCGTAGCGGTTGGACACAAAGGCATCGCTGGGGTCTTCGCGCTCCAGCACGCAGGCCAGGGCAAAGCCGTCGGGCAGGTCCATGGGCACGTCTTTGAGCGAATGCACGGCGATGTCGGCGCGGCCTTCTTCCAGGGCCACTTCCAGCTCTTTCACAAACAGGCCCTTGCCGCCGACCTTGCTCAGCGAGCGGTCCAGTATCTGGTCGCCGCGCGTGGTCATGCCCAGCAGGGTGACCGTGTGGCCCAGATTTTGCAAGAGGGATTGGACGTGCTCGGCCTGCCACAGGGCCAGACGGCTCTCGCGGGTGGCGATGGTGATGTGCAAGGAGGGGGTGCTCAAACCGGTAACCTGTTGGTAATTTTTAGAAGAAATTGGCGGCAATTCGGGGGGACTTGGATGCTAGCATGGGGTTAGTCCGCTACTTTTAAGCACATTTAGGAAATCCACGCATGACCACGGCAGATTCTCCCAGCGTTCCCAAATCCGCCAAAGCGGTAGGGGCCAAGGCTACTTCCACCAAGGCCGCACCCAAGGCCGCCCCCCCGGCGGCCCGTTCGGCCAGCCGCGACAAGGCGAACGAGCGGCCCCTGGTAGAAGATATCCGCCTGCTGGGGCGTATTCTGGGCGATGTGATCCGTGAGCAAGAAGGCGATGCCGCATTTGAGCTGGTCGAGCAGGTGCGCAAGCTGTCGGTGGCCTTCCGCCGCGATGCCGATGCCGAGGCCGACAAGGCACTGAAAAAGCTGCTCAAGGCACTGACCGGCGACCAGACGGTCAGTGTGATGCGTGCCTTCACCTATTTCAGCCACCTGGCCAACCTGGCCGAAGACCGCCACCACATCCGCCGCCGCGCCGTGCACGAGCGCGCGGGCGACACGCAAGAAGGCAGCATCGAAGTGGCGCTGTCGCGCCTGCGCTGGGCGGGGATTGCGCCCAAAACCATCGCGCAGACCCTGGCCCATGCCTACGTGGCCCCGGTGCTCACTGCCCACCCCACCGAAGTGCAGCGCAAGAGCATTCTGGATGCCGAGCGCGACATTGCCCGGCTGCTGACGGTGCGCGACACCCTGCGCGAGCGCACCCTGGTCGGCACCGCCAAAGATGCCCTGGCCCCGCGTGAGCTGGCCGCCAACGAGGCACAGTTACGGGCCCGCGTCATGCAGCTGTGGCAAACCCGCCTGCTGCGCATGAACAAGCTGACCGTGGCCGACGAGATCGAAAACGCACTGAGCTACTACGAGTCGACCTTTCTGCGCGAAATCCCCAAGATCTACGCCGACCTGGAAGGTGCCTTGGGCGACCACCCGGTGCACAGCTTTTTGCGCATGGGCCAGTGGATTGGCGGCGACCGCGACGGCAACCCCAATGTGAGCGCCCAGACGCTGGAATACGCGCTACGCCGCCAGGCCGACGTGGCCCTGCGCCATTACCTGACCGAGGTGCATTACCTGGGCGGCGAGCTGTCTTTGTCTGCCGGTTTGGCTGGTATATCGCCCGAACTGCAGGCGCTGGCCGCCAGCTCGCCCGACACCAATGTGCACCGCCAGGACGAGCCCTACCGCCTGGCCCTGACCGGCATCTACGCCCGCCTGGCCGCCACCTTGAAAGGCTTGACCGGGGGCGATGCCGCCCGCCATGCGGTTGCGCCGCAAAACCCCTACCTGCTGGCCGAAGACTTTCTGGCCGATTTGCGCACCATCGAAGCCTCTTTGCTGGCCAACCACGGGGCCACCCTGGCGGCCGAACGCCTGCACCCGCTGATCCGTGCGGTGGAGGTGTTTGGTTTTCACCTGGCCACGGTAGATTTGCGCCAAAGCTCAGACAAGCACGAGGAAGTGGTGGCCGAGCTGCTGGCCACGGCCCGCATCCAGGCCGACTACTCCGCGCTGGACGAGATGGCCAAGCGCGCGCTGCTGATGGGTTTGCTCAACGACGCGCGCCCGCTGCGCGTGGTGGGTGCCACTTACTCCGAGCACACCTGCAAGGAAATCGCGATTTTCGAGGCGGCCCGCGAGTCCCGCGCCCGCTATGGCGCGCAGGCCATCCGCCACTACATCATCAGCCACACCGAAACGGTGAGCGATTTGCTGGAAGTGCTGCTGCTGCAAAAAGAAGTCGGCCTGATGCACCGCACGCTGGACAACAAGGCCACCGCCGACCTGATCGTGGTGCCGCTGTTTGAAACCATCGAAGATTTGCGCAACGCCGCGCCCATCATGCGCGAGTTCTACGCCCTGCCGGACATGGCCGAGCTGGTGCAGCGCAGCGGGGCCGAGCAGGACATCATGCTGGGCTACTCCGACAGCAACAAGGACGGCGGCATCTTCACCAGCAACTGGGAGCTGTACCGCGCCGAGATCGCGCTGGTGGACCTGTTTGACCAGCTGGCCAACAGCCACAACATCACCTTGCGCATGTTCCATGGCCGGGGCGGCACAGTGGGCCGGGGCGGTGGCCCGAGCTACCAGGCCATTCTGGCCCAGCCCCCCGGCACGGTGCGCGGCCAGATCCGCCTGACCGAGCAGGGCGAAGTCATTGGCTCCAAATACGCCAACCCCGAGATCGGCCGTCGCAACCTGGAAACCCTGGTGGCCGCCACCCTGGAAGCCACGCTGTTGCAACCCACCAAGTCGGCCACCCCGGCCTTTTTGAAGACGGCGGCGCAGCTCTCTACCGCCAGCATGGCGGCCTACCGCGCGCTGGTGTACGAAACCCCGGGTTTCACCACCTACTTTTTCGAATCCACGCCGCTGCGCGAGATTGCCGAGCTCAACATCGGCTCGCGCCCCGCCGCCCGCAAGCCTTCGCAGAAGATCGAAGACCTGCGCGCCATTCCCTGGGGCTTCAGCTGGGGCCAGTGCCGCCTGACCCTGCCGGGATGGTTCGGTTTTGGTTCAGCCGTAGAGGCGTTTTTGAACGAAAACGGTCCTGCAGGCAAGAAGGATGCATTGGGGGTGCTACAAAAAATGTACCGCCAGTGGCCGTTCTTCAGCACCTTGCTGAGCAATATGGACATGGTGCTGGCCAAGAGCGACCTCGCCCTGGCCTCGCGCTATGCCGAGCTGGTGAGCGATGCCAAGCTGCGTAAGCGTATTTTTGCCAGCATCGAGGCCGAATGGCACCGCACCGCCAACGCGCTGAGCCAGATCACCGGCGAGAAGCAGCGCCTGTCGGGCAATGCCTCGCTACAGCGCTCCATTCGCCACCGTTTCCCCTATATCGACCCATTGCACCATCTGCAGGTGGAACTGGTGAGGCGCTACCGGGCCGGGCAGGGCGACGAGCGGGTGCAGATCGGCATCCATATCTCTATCAACGGCATTGCGGCGGCATTGCGCAACACGGGGTAACACCGCCCGTGGCGCGAAAATGCGCTATGTTGCTCTGCAATAATAAAAACCAACGGCTGTAGAGCGCTTTCTACGGCCCTTGGTTTTTTTATCTTTTGGAACTCTATGTTGATTCAACCTGTCGTTCTCTCCGGTGGCTCCGGCACCCGCCTGTGGCCTTTGTCGCGTGAGAAATACCCCAAGCAGTTGCTGCCGCTGATCGGCGACGACTCGCTGCTGCAGGCCACGGTGCGCCGGGTGGAGGGCCTGGGCCTGGGCACGCTGGCCGCACCCATGGTGGTGTGCAACGAGGAATACCGCTTCGTCATCGCCGAGCAGCTGCGCCTGATGGGCCAGCCCGGCCGCATCGTGCTGGAGCCCACGGGGCGTAACACCGCACCGGCCCTGACCCTGGCCGCGCTGGCGGCCCTACGGGATGGTGCCGACCCGGTGCTGCTGGTCATGCCGGCCGACCATGTGATCGTGGACAAGCCGGCCTTCCAAGGCGTGGTGCGCCAGGGTGCGGCCTTGGCGGCAGAGGGGGCGGTGGTCACATTTGGCATCACGCCCGACAGCCCCGAGACGGGCTACGGCTACATCCAGTCGGGGGCGTTGTACGGCAGCGGCGGCGCATCCACCATCGCCCGTTTCGTGGAGAAGCCCGACCAGGCCACGGCGCAAAGCTATCTGGACGCGGGCACCTATTCGTGGAACAGCGGCCTGTTTATGGTCAAGGCCTCGGTGTGGCTGGCGGCCATGGCCGTGTGCCGCGCCGACATCCTGGCTGCCTGCCAGACCGCCTGGGACGCGGGCAGCACCGACGGCGAGTTTGTGCGCGTGGGCAAAGCGCTGTTTTCTGCCTGCCCCAGCGATTCGATTGATTACGCGGTGATGGAGCGCATCGCCTCCGGCCAGGCCGGTTTGCCGCCGGGCGTGGTGATTCCGCTGGCGGCGGGCTGGTCTGACGTGGGGGCCTGGGACGCACTCTGGGCCGTGCTGCCCAAGGACGATGCGGGCAATGTGGCCCAGGGCGATGTGCTGCTGCACGACTGCCGCAACACCCTGGCCCTGTCCGAAGGCCGCCTGATCGCCTGCGTGGGCGTGGACGACATCGTGGTGGTCGAGACCGCCGACGCGATCCTGGTGGCTCACAAGGACAAGACCCAGGACGTGAAAAAGATCGTCGAAAGCCTCAAGAAACAAGGCCGCTCCGAGGGCCAGTTGCACCGCAAGGTGTTCCGCCCCTGGGGCTGGTACGACAGCGTGGACTTTGGTGCGCGCTTCCAGGTCAAGCGCATCGTGGTCAAACCCGGCGGCACCCTGTCGCTGCAAATGCACCACCACCGCGCCGAGCACTGGATCGTGGTGTCCGGCACCGCCAAGGTCACCAAAGGCGACGAAACCTTTTTGGTCACCGAGAACGAATCCACTTACATCCCGCTGGGCACCACCCACCGGCTCGAAAACCCGGGCCGGGTCGAGCTGGAAATGATCGAAGTGCAGTCGGGTAGCTATCTGGGCGAGGACGACATCGTGCGCTTTGAAGACGTGTATGGGCGCTAGCCAGGTCCGGCAGTTTGATCTGATCGCCTTCGACTGGGACGGCACGCTGTTCGACTCCACGGCCATCATCACCCGCAGCATCCAGGAAGCGGTGCGCGACGTGGGCGGCACCGTGCCCAGCGATGCCGCGGCCTCGTACGTGATCGGCATGGATCTGATCCCCGCGTTGGCCCATGCCGCACCCGATGTACCCACATCCCGCCATGCCGAGCTGGGCGCGCGCTTCAGCCACCACTATCTGGCGCACCAACACGACATCAGCCTGTTTGCGGGGGTGCTGCCCATGCTGGCGGAGTTGAAGGCCCGCCAGCACTGTCTGGCCGTGGCTACCGGCAAGTCACGGCGCGGTTTGAACGAGACCTTGCAGGCGGTGGAGCTGCAGGGCTTGTTTGACGGCTCCCGCACCGCCGATGAAACCCAGGGCAAGCCGCACCCGCGCATGCTGCATGAGCTGATGCGCGAATTTGGCGTGGCCCCCGAGCGCACCCTGATGGTGGGCGACACCACGCACGACCTGCAAATGGCCGCCAACGCGGGCTGCGCCAGTGTGGGCGTGGGCTACGGCGCGCACACCACCGAGGCGTTTGCGGCGCTGCAGCCGCGTTTTGTGGCGCATTCCGTGGCCGAGCTACACGCTTGGCTGCTGGCGCACGGCTGACTTTGGGAACCGGACACCATGCAAGAAATTCCCCTGTGCAACACGGCAGACCTGAGCGACGGTGGCGATGCTGTACCGTTTGATGTGGCCTACCAGGGCGAGACCTGCCGTGCCTTCGCCATCCGCTACAACGGCCAGGCCCATGCCTACCTGAACCGCTGCACCCATGTGCCCATGGAGCTGGACTACCAGCCGAACCGCATCTTTGATGATTCCGGCGAATGGCTGCTGTGTGCCACCCACGGCGCGGCCTACCGGCCCGACACCGGCGACTGCGGCGGCGGCCCCTGCAGAGGGGGGCTGGTGAAGATAGCCCTGTCCGAGTCCAGCGGAGTAGTGCACTGGCATACTCGTGCGCAATTGCAACCTGTAGAGTTTTAACAATGACCGAACCGACCCCTCCCACCGAACCTTCTGCGCCTGGTCGCAACCCGACCGATACGCCGGGGTGGGAGCGCGCTACCCTGGAAAAACTGGCTTTTGCCGCGCTGGCCGAGCAAAAAACCGCCCGCCGCTGGCGCAATTTCGTCCGTCTGGCCTGGTTGGTCTGTCTGGTGGCTGCCGCGTGGATTGGCCTGTCGCGCACCACGCCCAGTGCCGACAAAACCACGGCCCACACCGCCGTGGTGGAAATCAAGGGCGAAATCGCCTCTGGTGCCGATGCTGGCGCGGAATTTGTGGTGGCCGCCATGCGCAGCGCCTTCGAGGACGAGGGTGCCCAGGCCGTGGTCTTGCTGATCAACTCGCCCGGTGGCAGCCCGGTGCAGGCCGGCATCATCAACGACGAAATCTGGCGCCTCAAGAAGAAGTACAACAAGCCGGTCTACGCTGTGGTGGAAGAAAGCTGCGCTTCGGCGGCTTACTATATTGCGGTAGCCACCGACCAGATTTTTGTCGACAAGGCCAGCATCGTCGGCAGCATTGGCGTGCTGATGGACGGCTTTGGCTTTACCGGCCTGATGGACAAACTGGGCGTGGAGCGCCGCCTGGTGACGGCCGGTGAGAACAAAGGCTTTCTCGATCCGTTCAGCCCGCAATCCGAGCAACAACGGGCCTACGCCCAGGGCATGCTGGACCAGATCCACACGCAGTTCATCGACGCGGTCAAGGCTGGGCGTGGCAAACGCCTGAAAGAAACCCCGGAAACCTTCAGCGGCCTGTTTTGGAGCGGTCAGCAGGCCGTGGAAATGGGCCTGGCCGACCACCTGGGCAACCTGGATTACGTGGCCCGCGAGGTCGTCAAGGCCGAAGAGCTGGTGGACTACACCCGCCGCGAAAACGTGGCCGAACGTCTGGCCAAGCGTTTCGGTGCCGCCATGGGCGAAGGCTCTATCCGCGCCCTGCAAAGCGTCCCGGCACTGCGTTAAAGCCTTTAGCGTCCAATCGCAAACACGGCGGGCTGGTCAGTGACCAGACCCGCCTTGTTTTTTTGCCGCCAGCCTTTCACCGTATCGCTTACCGTGCGGGGTTCGGCCAACGTCATTCCGCTGCTGACGGCCAGGCGTGTGTTTTGCTGCAAAGTTTGTAGCAACCCCTGCAGAAGGGACGCGTTGCGGTAAGGTGTTTCTATGAATATCTGGGTCTGCCCGGTTTTCAGCGCCAGGGCTTCCAGTTCGCGGATTTTCTGGCCGCGTTCGGGCTCGGCCTGGGGCACGTAGCCCACAAACGCAAAGTTCTGCCCGTTCAAGCCACTGGCTGCCAGCGCCAGCAGCAGCGACACCGGGCCCACCAGTACCACCACTTCCAGCCCCAGCTCGTGCGCAGCACGCACCACCGACGATCCCGGGTCGGCTACCGCAGGCATGCCCGCTTCGCTGACCAAGCCGATGTCTGCGCCCTGCAAGGCGGCGGCCAGCAGCGGTTTGGCATCGAAGTTGCCGCTGTGATCGCCTTTTTTATGCACTTCGCGCGGCAGTTCCTGGATCTGCAAGGATTGGATAGGCTGGGCCAGGGGCACCAGTGCGTCCACCCGTTTCAGGTAGGCGCGAGTGGTCTTGGCGTTCTCGCAGACCCAGTGCTGCAGGCGTGCGGCCACGCGCAGGGTGCCCAGCGGCATCACGTCTTCCAGCGGGGTCAGCGTGGCGCAGCCAAAGTCCAGCGGCGCGGGGACCAGGTAGAGTTTTCCGGGCTTCATAGCAACACCACCCCGGCAGCGCGCAGCAATTGGCAGGTGCGGATCAGCGGCAGGCCGATCAGTGCGGTGGGGTCGTCGCTGTCTATGCTGTCCAGCAGACTGATGCCCAGGCCCTCGCTTTTGGCGCTGCCCGCGCAGTCATAGGGTTTCTCTGCCTGTAGATAGGTTTCGATTTCGGCATCGCTAAGGTCGCGGAATCGCACCTGCACTGGGGCCAGGGCACTTTGGGCAAAGCCGGTGTCCAGGCAGACCACCGACAGTGCGGTCTGGAACACCACCGTGTGCCCGCGCATCCGGCGCAATTGCGCCACGGCGTTGGCGTGGTTACCGGGTTTGCCCAGCGGCTCGCCGTGCAAATCTGCCACCTGGTCGGAGCCGATGACCACGGCCTGCGGAAACCGGGCGGCCACGGCCCGGGCCTTGGCCAGCGACAGGCGCAAGGCCAGGTCGCGCGGCGATTCACCTGGCAGCGGGGTTTCATCTACATCGGGCGCGGCCACTTCAAAGGGAATGCGCAGGCGTTGCAGCAGTTCGCAGCGGTAGCGCGATGTCGAGCCTAGCACCAGGGTGCGGGGGGGAGGGGAGGGCAAAGGGGAGTGCATCCCGGGATTCTCTTACACTGTGCCCATGAAAATCGAGATTGCTTCCACCCCCTTGGACGTGCGCGCCTTCGCGCAAGCGGCAGGTACACGCTCCGCCCAGGAATTGCTACCAAAATACGAGCGACTCATGCAGGAGGCATCAGCGCCAGCAGCTGATTTGACTGTGAACTGGAGCGCCCAGGGCGAACTGCGCGCGGTGTCCAGCGGCGAGGCCGAAATCTGGCTGCACATCCAGGCCGATACCTGCCTGCCCATGACCTGCCAGCGTTGCCTGACCCCGGTGGAGATCTCTTTGGCTGTAGACCGCTCGTTCCGCTTTGTGGCCGACGAAGAAACCGCGGCTGCGCTGGACGACGAGTCCGAAGAAGACATCCTGGCGCTGGATCCCGCATTCGACCTGGCCACCCTGGTGGAAGACGAGTTGTTGATGGAAATCCCCCTGGTGCCGCGCCATGACGTGTGTCCGGTAGAGGTGACGCTGGAGGTGGTAGACCCGGCTTTCGAGGCGGCTTTGTCCGAAAAACCGCATCCGTTTGCGGCGCTGGCCAAGCTGCGTGGCGAAGGTGCCGACTAGGGGCTAGCCTGGTTTCACATCCTTGGGCTATAATCTAAGGCTTAGCGCGAAAAGGCTTTGAGCATTTTGACTTCAAAGTTGAGTGGCCTCTCGTGATTGTCTAATCTTTTAGCGTTTAGCTTTAAACGTATTTACTTAGGAGCCGACCATGGCCGTCCAACAGAACAAAAAGTCCCCTTCCAAGCGCGGTATGCACCGTTCGCACAACGCACTGAACGTGCCCGGCATCGCAGTGGAATCCACCACCGGTGAAACCCACCTGCGCCACCACATCAGCCCCAACGGTTTCTACCGTGGCCGCCAGGTGCTGAAAAACAAATCTGAAGCCTGATCTGCGCTCACCATCCAGGGCCCGGTGCTACGTAACCCGTAGCCACGGGCCTTTGTTTTGATGTTTGCACTCTCTAGACTTTGCGCGCCGCTGGGCGCTGCTACGCCATGATCACACTCGCTGTGGACTGCATGGGTGGTGACCACGGCCCCAGCGTCACGCTGCCTGCCTGCCGCCATTTTCTGGATAACACCCCCGGGGTTTCGCTCTTGCTGGTCGGTTTGCCTGCCAGTCTGGCGGGCTTCGTGCATGCGCGCGCTCAGATTGTGGCAGCCAGCGAAGTGGTGGGGATGGACGATTCGATTGAAATTGCCTTGCGCAAGAAGAAAGATTCTTCCATGCGCGTGGCGATCAGCCAGGTCAAACTCGGCACGGCCCAGGCAGCGGTGTCGGCGGGCAATACCGGGGCCTTGATGGCGATTGCGCGGTACTTGCTCAAAACCTTGGACGGTATCGACCGCCCCGCGATTGCCGGGCAAATTCCCAATGCCAAGGGCGGTGCCACCACGGTGCTGGACCTCGGGGCCAATGTGGATTGCACGGCAGAGCACCTGCTGCAGTTCGCGGTGATGGGCTCGGCCCTGGTGTCGGTGCTCAGCGACAACGAAAATCCTACTGTCGGTCTGCTCAATATTGGCGAAGAAGCCATCAAGGGCAACGAGACCATCAAGTTGTCAGGCGAATTGCTGCGCGCCGCTGCGCGTGCGGGTGATTTGAACTTCTACGGTAACGTGGAGGGCAACGATATTTTTGTGGGCACCACCGACATCATCGTGTGCGACGGTTTTGTGGGCAATGTGGCGCTGAAAACCAGCGAAGGCCTGGCTAACATGATCGTGAACTTTTTGCGCGCGGAGTTCTCGCGCAACATCTTCACCAAATTTACGGCATTGCTCGCTACTCCGGTGTTATCGGCGCTTAAAAAGCGCATGGACCACCGGCGCTACAACGGCGCGGCACTGTTGGGTTTGCGTGGTCTGGTGTTCAAGAGCCATGGCTCGGCCGACGCATTTGCGTTTGAGCAGGCGTTGCACCGGGCGTATGATGCAGCCCGAAACAACCTGCTGGACCGTGTCCAGGCCCGCATTGCGCATGCAGCGCCGCTTTTGGCGGCATCTGCGGCCAATGCCTTGGACACGACCGCAACCACGAGCGCATGACGAGTCCATATTCCCGCATCACCGGTACCGGTAGCTACCTCCCCCCCCGCCGATTGACCAACGCCGATCTGGTGGCCGAATTGGCCGCCAAAGGCGTGGAAACCTCCGACGACTGGATCGTGGAGCGCACCGGCATCCGGGCCCGCCATTTCGCCGCTGCCGATGTCACTTGCAGTGATTTGGCTGTGCATGCCGCCCGGCAGGCGTTGGAGGCCGCCGGTGTCCAGGCCCAGGACATCGACCTGATCATTGTGGCCACATCCACGCCGGACATGGTGTTTCCCTCAGCTGCCTGCATCGTGCAAAACAAGCTGGGCATCCACGGCTGCCCTGCGTTTGACGTGCAAGCGGTGTGTAGCGGTTTTGTGTATGCCCTGGCGGTGGCCGACGCGATGGTTCGCACCGGCACGGCCCGCAAGGCCCTGGTGATCGGGGCCGAGGTGTTCTCGCGGATTCTGGATTTCTCCGACCGCACCACCTGTGTGCTGTTTGGCGACGGTGCGGGCGCGGTGGTGCTGGAGGCCTCGGATACGCCGGGCATTCTGGCCAGCGACCTGCATGCCGATGGCAAGCATGTGGGCATTTTGTGCGTGCCCGGCCAGGTGTCGGGTGGCTCGGTGGTGGGCAGTGCCATGTTGACTATGGATGGCCCGGCAGTTTTCAAGCTGGCGGTGGGCGTGCTGGAGCAAGCCGCTCGCGCAGCATTGGACAAGGCGGGTAAAACCCATGACGACATCGATTGGCTGATTCCGCACCAGGCCAATATCCGCATCATGCAGGGCACGGCCAAGCGGCTGAAGATGTCCATGGACAAGGTCATCGTGACCGTGGACCAGCATGGCAACACCTCGGCTGCGTCGATTCCTTTGGCGCTGGACGCGGGTGTGCGCAGCGGCAAGATCAAAAAAGGCCAGACCCTCATGCTCGAAGGCGTGGGTGGCGGGTTTACCTGGGGTGCGGTGCTGCTTAATTTGTAGCATGCTACGCTTGTTCTATAAGCGACAGCGGCATTTTTGACTCATAAAACCATGAACCATTTCGCTTTTATCTTTCCCGGCCAGGGTTCCCAGTCCGTCGGCATGCTCGATGCCTGGGGTGGCCATCCGGTAGTGCGCCAAACCCTGCAAGAAGCCTCCGATGCCCTGGGCGAAGACGTGGCCTTGCTGATCAAGGAGGGCCCCAAGGAAGCACTGGCCCTGACCACCAACACCCAGCCGGTGATGCTGGTGGCGGCGGTGGCGGCCTACCGTGCCTGGATGGCTGAGACCGGTGCCGCACCTGCCGTGGTGGCTGGCCATTCGCTGGGCGAATATTCCGCGCTGGTGGCTTCTGGCGTGCTGACGCTGGCGCAGGCCGCGCCCCTGGTGCGCTTTCGGGCGCAGGCCATGCAAAACGCGGTGCCGGTGGGTGTGGGTGCCATGGCCGCCATCTTGGGGCTCAATGCTACTAAAGTGATAGCTTGTTGTGCTGATGTAACAAGCGCTATGCGCGCTTTAGGCTCTGAATTTGCAGCCGAGGTGGTGGAGGCCGTGAACTTCAACGACCCCGGCCAGACGGTGATTGCGGGCAGCAAGGCTGCGGTGGAAAAAGCTTGCGAAGTCCTCAAGGCCAGTGGTGCCAAGCGCGCCCTGCCTTTGCCGGTGTCGGCCCCGTTCCATTCCAGTCTGATGCAGCCTGCGGCCATGCAATTGCGCGAGAAACTGGCGCAAACCGTGTTTGCCGCGCCGCAGATTCCGGTGGTCAACAATATTGATGTGGCGGTGGAGCAGGATGCTGACCGCATCCGCGATGCCCTGGTGCGCCAGGCTTTTGGCCCGGTGCGCTGGGTCGAGTGCGTGGCCGCCATCAAGGCCCGCGGCGTGACCACGCTGGTCGAGTGCGGCCCTGGCAAGGTGCTGGCCGGTATGGTCAAGCGCATCGACGCGGGCCTGGTTGGCCTGCCTTTGTTCGACCCCGCCAGCATGGCCGAGGTCCAGTCCCAACTATTAGGAGCCGCCGAATGAGCGCCGTGGAATTTGCGGGCCAGGTGGCCTTGGTGACAGGCGCTTCGCGCGGCATCGGTGCTGCAATTGCCCTGGAATTGGCGCAGCGCGGCCTGAAGGTCATTGGCACCGCCACCAGCGATACGGGTGCAGCGGCCATTAGCCAGGCCTTGGCCGCCTTCCCTGGTTGCAGCGGCAAAAAGCTCAACGTCAACGATGGGGCCGAGGCCGAGGCCGTCATCGACAGCATCACCAAAGAATTTGGTGGCCTGCAGGTGCTGGTGAACAACGCAGGCATTACCCGCGACACCCTGGCCATGCGCATGAAAGACGGTGACTGGGACGACGTGCTCGACACCAATTTGAAAGCCGTTTTCCGCATGAGCCGTGCGGTGATGCGCACCATGATGAAACAGCGCTACGGCCGCATCATCAGCATCACTTCGGTGGTGGGAGCCTCGGGCAACCCGGGCCAGGCCAATTACGCCGCGGCCAAAGCCGGTGTGGCAGGTATGACCCGGGCCCTGGCGCGCGAGCTGGGTTCGCGCAACATCACGGTCAACTGCGTGGCACCGGGCTTTATCAACACCGATATGACGGCCAGCCTGCCTGAAGCGCAACAAACGGCCTTGCTGGCGCAAATTCCGCTGGGCCACCTGGGTTTGCCCGCCGACGTGGCGCATGCGGTGGCCTATCTGGCATCGCCCCAGGCGGGTTATGTGACGGGGCAGGAGCTGCACGTCAACGGCGGCATGTACATGTAGTATTTGTACGCTAAGGTCAAGGTACAAATTTACACAAAATCCAGCCGTTCTATCCGTACGGCAGTCTGGGCAGGGGATCTTCTGCAGCCCGGCTAAAATCACGGATTCTTTTACAACCCTCAGAGGGAACTATGAGCGATATCGAAGCACGCGTTAAAAAAATCATTGCCGAACAACTGGGTGTGGAAGAAGCCCAAGTCACCAACGAAAAGTCATTCGTGGCCGATCTGGGCGCTGACTCGTTGGACACCGTCGAACTGGTGATGGCACTGGAAGATGAGTTTGGTATTGAAATCCCGGACGAAGATGCCGAGAAGATCACCACCGTGCAAAACGCGATCGACTACGCGACCAGCCACCCCAAGGGCTAATCTGCCTCTGAGCCTACTGGCTGTGTGCCACCTGCGTGGCGGCAGCCAGTGGAACCAAACGGCACCCGGTGCCGTTTTTTGCAGCCTCTAGCTGCCCAACACACCCCATACATTTATGTCCCGTCGTCGTGTCGTCGTCACAGGTTTAGGTTGCATCAGCCCCGTAGGTAACACCGTGGCCGATGCGTGGCAGGCCTTGTTGGCCGGTCAGTCGGGTATTGACCTAATCAAGTCGTTTGATGCCAGCCCCTTCTCATGCAAGTTTGGCGGTGAAGTCAAAGGCTTTGACATCAATGCCTTGATCCCTGAGAAAGAAGCGCGCCACATGGACCGCTTCATCCATCTTGGGCTGGCGGCGGCGATCGAAGCGGTGGCCGACTCTGGTCTGGCTACCGGCGACGCACTGGACCCCGAAGAAGCCACGCGCATTGGCTGCAACATCGGCTCCGGCATTGGCGGTTTGCCGATGATCGAGCAGACGCATGCCGAATACACCAGCCGGGGCGCGCGGCGCATTTCCCCATTTTTTGTACCGGCCTCGATCATCAACATGATCTCGGGCCACGTGTCGATCAAATTTGGCTTCAAAGGGCCGAATATCGCCATCGCCACCGCTTGCACCACCGGCCTGCATGCCATTGGCCAGTCGGCCCGCATGATCGAGTACGGTGACTGCGACGTGATGGTGGCAGGCGGTGCCGAATCCACCATGTCGCCGCTGGGTCTGGGCGGCTTTGCCGCAGCGCGTGCCCTGAGCACCCGCAACGACGACCCCGCCACCGCATCCCGCCCCTGGGACAAAGACCGCGACGGCTTTGTGCTGGGCGAGGGCGCAGGCGTGCTGGTGATCGAAGAATACGAGCACGCCAAGGCGCGCGGGGCCAAGATTTACGCCGAAATCGTCGGCTTTGGCCTGAGCGGTGACGGCTTCCACATGACGGCCCCCAACGTGGACGGCCCCCGCCGCTCCATGCAGATGGCTTTGAAGAACGCTGGTGTCAATCCCGACCAGGTTAACTACCTGAACGCCCACGGCACCTCCACGCCGCTGGGGGACGCGAACGAAACCAATGCCATCAAGCTGGCATTTGGCGACCACGCCAAGAAACTGGTGGTTAATTCCACCAAGTCCATGACCGGCCACCTGCTGGGCGGCGCGGGCGGCATCGAAAGCGTCTTCACCGTGCTGGCGCTGCACCACCAGAAGAGCCCGCCCACCATCAACATCTTCAACCAGGATCCGGAGTGCGACCTGGATTTCTGCGCCAACACGGCCCGGGACATGCAGATCGACGTGGCGGTGAAGAACAACTTCGGTTTCGGTGGCACCAACGGTACCCTGGTGTTCAAGCGCGTCTAAGCTGACCTCTCCCTCCTTATGCACAACGCCCCACCGGTGACCTATCCGGTGGGGCGTTCGCGCTTCATGGCGGGGCTGCAGTGCGCCCTGTGGCTGCTGGGTACGGCCACCGTGGCGGCTTGGTGCTGGCAGGTGGATGCCCTGGGCTGGCGGCAGGGCGTGGCGGTGCTGGCCGTGCTGGGCGCGGGCTTGTTTGCCGTGCTCGCCTGGTGGAAAACACCGGTGGCTGCTCTGCGCTGGGATGGGCAGCAGTGGTTCTGGACCTGTGACGGCAGCGCTTTCACCGTATATGTCAGTGCCCATCTGGACCTGCAGCACCACCTGCTGCTGCGTTTGCGTCCGGATGCGGGCCGACCCCTGTGGTGCTGGGCTGAAAGGGCAAGCCAGCCCCTGCACTGGCGCAGCCTGCGCCGTGCGGTATATTCGCCCGCCAGACCGCTTGATGCCTCCACCAGTGCGCTCGGATCTGAACCATGACTGCACTACCTCCCCCCCTCCTGACCACCCCGGCCACGGCCACCGATAGCGATCTGATGCTGGTCGAACGCACGGTGGCGGGCGACCAACGGGCGTACGGGCTGCTGGTGGTCAAGTACCAGCGCCGTATCCAGCGCCTGATTGGCCGCATGGTGCGCGATGTGGATCTGGTGGAAGACATTGCCCAGGAAACCTTTATCCGCGCCTACCGGGCCCTGCCGAAGTTTCGCGGCGACGCGCAGTTCTATACCTGGCTGTACCGCATCGCCATCAACACCGCCAAGAAGACGTTGATGGATTTCAAGCGCGATCCCACGGTGTCCGAAGCCTCCATGCGGCAATCTGACGACGAAGATGAAACTTCGTACCGAAAGAATGAACCAACCAGTCCTGACACCCCGGACACGGTGCTGGCAGCCAAGCAGATATCGAATGCCGTCAATGTGGCCCTGGAAGCTTTGCCGGACGACTTGCGCCAGGCCGTGACCTTGCGTGAGATCGAAGGCATGAGCTACGAGGACATTGCAGAAATGATGCAGTGCCCGATTGGCACGGTGCGGTCGCGTATTTTCCGGGCCCGGGAAGCGATTTCCGCGCGGGTCAAGCCCTTGCTGGAAAACCAGTCCGGCAAGCGGTGGTGAGAGTTGGTGGGCACTAATTAGTAAGCAAGGTGAAGAACATGGCCAAAGAACACATTGACACCCCGCAGGATGCCCTGTCGGCATTGGCCGATGGGCAACTGCGCGGCGAGGCGTTTGCGCTGGCGGTCGAGCGCGTGGCGCAGCAGCCCGAAGCCCAGGCCACCTGGCACGCCTACCACGTGGTAGGCGATGTGCTGCGCTCCAACGACCTGGCGTTTTGTGCCGATGACCAGGGTTTTCTGGCCCGACTCCAGAGCCGACTGGCTTTAGAGCCGGTGTTGGTGCCTACAGTAAATGCTACAAATTTAATAGCTATAGCCGCTTACGAATCAAGCGCTAAAGCCCATTTTGATGAAGAAAACTCGGCAGAGGCCGTGGCCGCTAACGCACCCCGGTTTCGTTGGAAACTGGTGGCGGGCTTGGCCTCGTTGCTGGCCGTGGTAGCCGTAGGCTGGAATGTGGCTGGCGGCCTGGTCAGCGTCTCTACCGGCCCGCAATTGGCGCAATCCACACCCGCCGCGTCGGTGCTGCAAGCCGTGGCGCTGGGCAACACGGATGGCGCTGTGCCCCAGGTCATGCTGCGCGATGCGCGCCTGGATGCTTTGGTGGCGGCGCACAAGCAGTTTGGCGGCACCTCGGCCTTGCAGATGCCTGCAGGCTTTATCAGCAACGCCACTTACGAGACCCCCGCCCGCTGAGGGGCCAGGATAGCCGCGAGATGCCCATGAACACCCGCCAAGGATTGCTGTTGGCCGCATTGTGGGCGGCCCTGCTGCCTACAGTGCATGCTGCGCCGCCAGCGCCCGCCGAGTCCACCTCCGCTGCTGCCGGTGTGCCTGAGCGCACTGTCAGCGAATGGCTGATGCGCATGCACGAGGCTTCTGGCAAGCGTGCCTATATCGGCACTTTTGTGGTGTCGTACGGTGCGGGCAGCCTGTCCAGCGCACGCATCTGGCATGTGTGCGACGGTGCGCAGCAGATGGAACGGGTCGAATCCTTGACCGGTGCACCACGCTCCACTTTCCGCCGTAACGACCAGGTCATCACGTTCATGCCCGACACCAAGGTGGCGGTGGCTGAAAAGCGCGAATCCCTGGGCCTGTTCCCCAATTTGCTGGAGGCGGGCGACTTTGCCATCCCCGCGTTCTATGCCGCCAAGCAGGTGGGCAGCGAGCGGGTGGCGGGTTTTGATGCCGACATGGTGCTGCTCAAGCCCAAAGACCGCTTGCGCTACGGCTACCGCATCTGGAGCGAAAAGAAAACCGGCCTGGTGGTCAAGCTGCAAACGCTGGACGTGGACGGCCAGGTGCTGGAGCAGGCGGCTTTCTCCGAGCTGCAACTGGATGCCCCCGTCAAGATGGACACCTTGGGCCAGATGATGGCCAATACCGCGGGCTACCGGGTCGAAACCTCGTCCATGCGTAAAACCACGGCCTTGTCGGAAGGCTGGGTCTTGAAAAATGGCGTGGCTGGCTTCAAGCCTATGAGCTGCCTACGCCGCTCGGTGGGCAATACGCCAGGTGGGTCGTCCGAAGCTACGGTGCAGTGGGTGTTTTCAGACGGGCTGGCTTCGGTGTCGTTGTTTGTCGAGGCCTATGAGCCGCAACGCCACCTGCAAGAAGGCGTGATGTCTGTGGGTGCCACCCAGTCGCTGACCCGCCGCATGGGTGCCTGGTGGCTGACGGCGGTGGGAGAAGTTCCGTTGGCCACCCTGAAAGCTTTTGGCCAAGGGTTGGAGCGGGTGAAGTAGGACGGTGTTTCGGGTTTTCCATAGATTGTTTTGAAGGATGTTGGCTATGTTTTTGGTCAGTTTGAAAAATATCCGTTCGGCGGCTGTGGTGTGCAGCATCGCCCTGGTTTCGGTTGCGACCCTGCTGCCGAGTGCGCCGGTGTGGGCGCAATCCCGCACCCTGCCGGACTTCACCGATCTGGTGGAGCAGGTCGGGCCGTCGGTGGTCAACATCCGTACGCTGGAAAAAGCCTCGGCCCATGCGGCGCAAGGCAGCGGCATGGACGAGGACATGCTGGAGTTCTTCAAACGTTTCGGCGTACCCATCCCCAACGCGCCACGGCAAGCACCGCGCCAGCAAAAACCCCAGCAGCAAGAGGAAGAGGTGCCGCGTGGCGTAGGCTCGGGCTTCATTTTGAGCACCGACGGTTTCATCATGACCAATGCCCACGTGGTCGAAGGTGCGGACGAGGTCCTGGTCACCCTGACCGACAAGCGCGAGTTCAAGGCCAAGATCATCGGCTACGACAAGCGCAGCGACGTGGCCCTGGTCAAGATCGATGCCACCGGCCTGCCTGCCGTCAAGCTGGGCGATGTGGGCCGCCTCAAGGTGGGTGAATGGGTGATGGCCATTGGCTCGCCATTTGGCCTGGAGAACACCGTCACGGCAGGCATCGTCAGTGCCAAGCAGCGTGACACCGGCGACTATCTGTCGTTCATCCAGACTGACGTGGCCATCAACCCCGGCAATTCTGGTGGCCCGCTGATCAATATGCGCGGCGAGGTGGTCGGCATCAACAGCCAGATCTACTCGCGCTCGGGTGGTTTCATGGGTATCTCGTTTGCCATTCCCATCGACGAAGCTTCCCGCGTGAGTGACCAGTTGCGGGCCTCAGGCCGGGTGTCGCGTGGCCGTATTGGTGTTCAGATCGAAACCGTGTCCAAGGAAGTGGCGGATTCGGTCGGCCTGGGCAAGGCGCAGGGCGCGTTTGTGCGCGGTGTTGAAACCGGCTCGCCCGCCGAAAAAGCCGGTGTGGAAGCCGGTGACATCATCACCAAATTCGACGGCAAGGCGATCGAAAAATCTTCGGATCTGCCGCGCCTGGTGGGCAACACCAAGCCCGGCTCCAAGAGCAGCCTGACCGTGTTCCGCCGTGGTGCCAGCAAGGAACTGACGGTTTCCATCGTCGAAATCGAAGACGACAAGCCGGTGAAAAAGGCCTCTGGCAAAGAAGAGAAACCCAAGGCGTCGTCTTCGGGCCAGCAGTTGGGCCTGGTGGTCAGCGAGTTGACCGATGCGCAGAAGAAAGAGCTCAAGCTCAAAGGCGGTGTCAAGGTCGATAGCGCCACCGAGGGTGCGGCCCGCGCCGGGGTGAAAGAGGGCGACGTGATCGTGGCCATTGCCAACGCCGAAGTCAATAGCGTCAAGGAGTTTGATGCTGCGGTGGCCAAGATGGACAAAAGCAAGCCCATCAACCTGTTGCTGCGCCGGGGCGAGTGGGCCCAATACGCCTTGATCCGGCCTGTGAAATAGGTTGGATGTGCCTTAAAACCCTCCAAGCCGTATAGGCTTTGAGGGGGTTTAGGTGTGGCAGATTAGGGAAAACACGCTGTCATAAAAATTTCTTGCAAACCCCAAAAGCTACTTGGAAGTTTGCGCCTACTAACTTAAAAATGGACTTGCAACGATTTTGGATAGAATCGGGGCTCCGTTTGCTAGGTTTTGACCATATCAAAAATGCTGGAAACCACGATGCGGGACGCGTCCCCATCGTGCACAGGTGGTCCACAAACCGCCCACATGTTGTCCAGAAACCTATCCACCGCCCTGTGAATAAATTGTGCATAAGATCCCTGTTGTGGCCCTGCAACGCATGACCCGCCGGGGTGTCCGGACTTTGCAAGACAGGCTTTTTGCCTACAATGAAGTTCCAGCTATCGCAGTTGCCAAAGATTGTTGGTTCAGGGCGCGTTCGTTTTCGACGCGCCCTTTTTTCGTTTATTACCCATGATTTGCGTGGACTTGGGGCTGCACTGCAGCCTGGGCTGCGCAAATGATTTCACCTTGAATAAAGCTTTTCGTTGATGAAAAACATCAGAAATTTCTCCATCATCGCGCACATCGACCACGGCAAATCAACGCTGGCAGACCGCTTGATCCAACGCTGTGGCGGTCTGGCCGAACGCGAAATGGAAGCCCAGGTGCTGGATTCGATGGACATCGAAAAAGAGCGCGGCATCACGATCAAGGCGCAAACCGCCGCCTTGCACTACAAGGCGAAAGACGGTCAGATTTACAACCTGAATCTGATCGACACCCCGGGCCATGTGGACTTTTCGTACGAGGTCAGCCGCTCGCTGTCGGCCTGCGAAGGCGCGCTGCTGGTGGTCGATGCCAGCCAGGGCGTGGAAGCCCAAACCGTGGCCAACTGCTACACCGCGCTGGAGTTGGGTGTGGAAGTGGTGCCGGTGCTGAACAAAATCGACCTGCCCAACGCCGATCTGGACAACGCCAAGCTGGAAATCGAAGACGTGATCGGCATCGATGCCACGGATGCGATTCCGTGCTCGGCCAAAACCGGCGTGGGCATTGACGAAATTCTGGAAGCCATCGTGGCCAAGGTGCCCTCGCCCAAGGGCGATCCGACGGCCCCGTTGCGCGCCATGATCATCGATAGCTGGTTCGACCCCTACGTGGGCGTGGTGATGCTGGTGCGCGTGGTCGATGGCCGCCTGGCCAAGGGAGAGCGCATCCGCATGATGGCCTCGGCTGCCTGCTACAACGCCGACAACCTGGGGGTATTCACCCCGGCCACCGAAGTACGCCAGTCGCTGGAGGCGGGCGAGGTGGGTTTCATCATCGCTGGCATCAAGGAATTGCAGGCTGCCAAGGTGGGCGATACCGTCACCCTGGACAAAAAGCTGCCCAACAACGCAGGCCCGGCTGAAGAGGCCTTGCCTGGTTTCAAGGAAATCCAGCCCCAGGTGTTTGCCGGGCTGTACCCCACCGAAGCCAGCGAATACGAGTCGCTGCGCGATGCTCTCGAAAAGCTCAAGCTCAACGATGCCTCGCTGCACTACGAGCCGGAGGTGTCGCAGGCGCTGGGTTTTGGCTTTCGCTGTGGCTTTTTGGGCCTGCTGCACATGGAAATTGTGCAGGAGCGCCTGGAGCGCGAGTTTGACCAAGACCTGATCACCACCGCCCCCAGCGTGGTCTACCAGGTGGCGCGCTCGGACGGCACCATCACCATGGTGGAAAACCCCGCCAAGATGCCCGATTCCAGCCGCATGGAAGAAATCCGCGAGCCCATCGTCACCGTGCACCTGTACATGCCGCAAGAGTACGTGGGCGTGGTGATGACGCTGGCCAACCAGAAGCGCGGCATCCAGATGAACATGGCCTATAAGGGCCGCCAGGTGGTGCTGACGTATGAGATGCCCCTGGCCGAGATCGTGCTGGATTTCTTTGACAAGCTCAAGTCGGTGAGCCGGGGCTATGCCTCGATGGACTACGAGTTCAAGGAGTACCGCGCGGCCGATGTGGTCAAGGTGGATATTTTGCTCAACAGCGAAAAGGTCGACGCCTTGTCGATCATCGTGCACCGCAGCCAGTCGCAGTACCGGGGCCGGGCCGTGGTGGCCAAGATGCGCGAGATCATTTCGCGTCAGCAGTTCGACGTGGCCATCCAGGCCGCCATCGGCTCCGGCATTATTGCCCGTGAGACAATCAAAGCGCTGCGCAAGAACGTCATTGCCAAGTGCTATGGCGGCGACATTTCGCGTAAGCGCAAGCTGCTGGACAAGCAAAAACAAGGTAAAAAACGCATGAAGCAAATCGGCTCGGTAGAAGTGCCGCAAGAGGCTTTTCTGGCAATTCTGCAGGTGGAAGATTGATGCAAGTTCTGACGGCGATGATTTTGGCGGCCTTTGTCGCCTATGGTGGGTCTTGGTACATGGGCATGCTGGAGGGCAACTTTGCCTTGCTGCTGTTTTCGGCCACCTTCGTGACCGGTGTGTACTGGTTGGCCGAACGGTTTTACTTTATGCCCCGCCGCCAGCAGGCGGTGGTGGTGCTGGAGCAGTCGGCGGCCCAACGGCTGGTTGAACTGAACAAAATGGGTATCACCCAGGTAGACACCGTGTCCCCCGAAACCAAGCTGCGCCTGCTGCAACAGCCCTGGTGGCTGGACTGGACCGCTGGCCTGTTTCCGGTGATCCTGGCGGTGTTTTTGCTGCGCTCGTTTTTGTTTGAACCGTTCAAGATTCCTTCGGGTTCGATGATTCCCACGCTGTTGGTGGGCGACCTGATTTTGGTCAATAAATTCCATTACGGCGTGCGCTTACCGGTGCTCAACACCAAGATCACCGAAGGCACTGCCCCCCAGCGTGGCGACGTGATGGTGTTCCGTTACCCTCCCAAGCCCAGCCTGGACTACATCAAGCGGGTGGTGGGCGTGCCGGGCGACGAAGTGGCCTATATCAACAAGCGCCTGACCATCAACGGCAAAGCGCTGGATACCAAGGCGATTCCCGACTTCTTTGACGAAGACCAGATGCGCTACTTCAAGCAGTTTGAAGAGAGCCTGGGCGATAAGCCGCACCGTTTGCTCAATGACGAAAATCGCCCCGCCTTCGTGCAGGGTGCGGACGACTTCGCGTTTCGGCAAAACTGCCAGTACAGCGTCGAAGGTGTGGTCTGCAAAGTGCCCGAAGGCCAGTATTTCATGATGGGCGACAACCGCGACAACTCGCTGGATTCGCGCTACTGGGGCTTTGTGCCCGACAAAAACATCGTCGGCAAGGCCTTCTTTGTGTGGATGAATTTTGGCAACATCAAGCGCATCGGTGCGTTCCACTAGTTTGAAAGGACAAGCGATGAAACATACATTGAGATCCAAACAGCGCGGCCTGTCATTTTTCGGTGTCGTCTTTTTGGGCGTGCTGATCTTTTCGGTGTTCGTGATCGGCGCCAAGGTGGTGCCCACTGTGATCGAGCACCAGGCGATTTTGAAAGCCCTGGAAAAGTCAAAGGCCGGTAACACTGTGCCCGAAGTGCGCTCCATTTTCGACAAAGCCGCCACCATCGACGACATCTCGTCCGTTTCGGGCAAAGACCTGAACGTGACCAAGAACGGTGACAAGGTCGTGGTGTCCATCGCCTACAACAAAGAAATTGAACTGGTAGGCCCTGCGTATTTGCTCATCAAGTACACCGGAACCAGCAAATAGCGTGAACGATGGCCTTCTAGCGCTTCAGCAACGGCTGCAGCATGTTTTTTCCGATAGCAAATTGCTGGTGCGTGCCACCACCCACCGCAGCTTTTCGGCCGACCACAACGAGCGGCTCGAATTTTTGGGCGACTCGGTACTGAACCTGTCGGTTGCAGGCCTGCTCTACACCCGCCTCAAAGACCTGCCTGAGGGCGATCTGTCCCGGGTGCGGGCCAACATGGTCAAGCAAGACACCTTGCACCAATTGGCCGTGGTACTGGATTTGCCCAGCGTGCTGCGCCTGGGCGAGGGTGAGGCCCGCTCCGGTGGCCAAAAGCGCCCGTCCATCCTGGCCGATGCCCTGGAAGCCGTGATTGGCGCGGTGTACCTGGATGCCGGGTACATTGCGGCCGAGGCCTTGGTTCACCGCCTGTTCAAGGCGGTGGAAATCAATCCCCAGATGCAGGCCATCGGCAAAGACCCGAAGACCGAGTTGCAGGAGTGGCTGCAGGGTCGCAAAATGAAAGTACCCGCTTACCGCGTGGTCAGCACCTTGGGGGCTGCCCACCGGCAAACCTTCGATGTGGAATGTGAAATTGTTGAGCTCGGCCTGGCCGAGCGCGGCATTGGCGGCTCGCGCCGCGCTGGTGAACAGGCGGCGGCGGCGGCCATGCTGGTCCAACTTCAATCCAAAGCCGTCACCGTGAAAGCTCCAAAATGACCGCAACCCATATTCCTGATTCTCTTCCCGATCCCGTTCCCGAATCTACCGACACCCCGGAAGATGCCCTGTCCTCGCTGGAAGGCATGCTCGCTGGGCTGAAACGCGTGGCCCCCGGCGGCGACACCACCGGCCAGCGCTGCGGCTTGGTGGCCATCGTCGGCAAGCCCAACGTGGGCAAGTCCACCCTGCTCAACGCCGTGGTGGGCCAGAAGATCAGCATCACCTCGCGCAAGGCGCAAACCACGCGCCACCGCATCACCGGCATCCGCACCCGCGAAAACACCCAGTTTGTGTTTGTCGATACCCCCGGCTTTCAGACCCACCACAACAACGCGCTGAACCGCTCGCTGAACAAAACCGTGCTGGGCGCGGTGGGCGATGTGGACCTGATTCTGTTTGTGGTGGAAGCCGGTAGCTTCACCCTGGCCGATGCCAAGGTGCTGTCGCTGCTCAAGCAAGATATTCCCGTGCTGCTGATCGCCAACAAGCTGGACAACGTGCACCGCCGGGCCGAAATCGCCCCCTGGCTGCAAACCATGCAAGAGCGCCACGCCTTTGCCGAATTTGTGCCCATGTCGGCCAAGAACGCCAAGGACATCGAGCGCCTTTTTGCCATCTGCGCCAAGTACCTGCCCGAGCAGGGCTGGTGGTACGCCGAAGACGAGCTCACCGACCGAAGCGAGAAGTTCCAGGCGGCAGAGACCGTGCGCGAAAAGCTGTTCCGCCTCACCGGCGACGAACTGCCCTATACCTCCACCGTCATCATCGACAAGTTTGAAGAAGAGCCGCCTGCCCGCAAAGGCCAGAAGCGCCTGCTGAAAATCGCTGCCACCATCGTGGTCGAGCGCGATGGCCACAAAGCCATGGTGATCGGCGACAAGGGCGAACGCATCAAGCGCATCGGTATGGAAACCCGTGTGGAGCTGGAAAAGCTCATGGATGCCAAGGTGTTCATCGAGGTCTGGGTCAAGGTCCGCTCCGGCTGGGCCGACGACGAAGCCCGCGTGCGCTCTTTCGGCTACGGAGACTGACCCAGCACACCCCAGGCTGCCGACGGGCCTAGGCGAGCACTCTGTCTACCATGGCCACCAAACGCACCCTGGATGAACCCGCCTATGTGCTGCACCGCTACGACTGGAGCGAGTCCAGCCTGATCCTGGAGGTGTTTACCCGCCACCAGGGCCGCATGGCCATCGTGGCCAAGGGGGTGAAGAAGCCCACCTCCAACTTCCGCCCCATCCTGCTGCCCTTACAGCCCCTGCGGCTGTCGTTTGGCGGCGATGCCGAGATCCGCACCCTCAAGGCCGCGGAATGGGTGGGCGGCCATGTGATGCCGACCGGCGACGCGCTGCTGTCGGGCTACTACCTCAACGAATTGCTGATGCGCCTGCTGGCGCGCGACGACCCGCACGCCGTGCTGTTCGATGCCTACGCCATCGCGGTGCAGGTGCTGGCTTCCGAACATGGCGAGGCGCTGCAACCCGCGCTGCGGGCCTTCGAACTGCTGCTGCTGCGCGAGATCGGCCTGCTGCCTTCGCTGGACGCACAAACCATGACGCTGGAGCCGCTGGACCCTGCCGGTCGCTACAGCCTGGTGGCCGAAGGCGGACTGCGCCAAAGCCAAGCCGACGACCGCGCCAGCCTCAGCGGCGCACAGTGGCTGTCGCTACAGCAATCGCTGCAAGCGGGTGCTCCCTTTACGGCTACGTTGCGGGCCTGTGCCGAGGTGTTGAATGGCCTGAAGCCCCAATTGCGGGCGGTGCTGCACTACCATTGCGGCATGGCAACGCTGCATACGCGGCAACTGATGATGGACCTGCAAAATTTATGAGCCAATCCCCCGCACGCACCGCGCTTTCCGTCAACGTCAACAAGGTCGCCCTGGTGCGCAACACCCGGCACCTGGGCATCCCCAGCGTCGCCCGCGCGGTCACGCTGTGCCTGCAGGCGGGGGCGCAGGGCATCACCGTGCACCCCCGGCCCGACGCGCGGCACATCCGCCCGGAAGACGTGACCGAGCTGTCCGCGCTGCTGAAACAATGGCCCGACCGCGAATTCAACATCGAAGGCAACCCGTTCCAGAACCTGATGGACTTCGTGCGCCAGTGCCGCCCCCAGCAATGCACCTTTGTGCCCGACGGCGAAGACCAGTTCACCAGCGACCACGGCTGGAACCTGGCGCAAGACGGCGAGCGCCTGCGCCCGCTGATCCAAGAGGCCCAAAGCCTGGGCGTGCGCGTCAGCCTGTTCATGGACCCCGTGCCCGCGGCCATGGCGCAGGCCAAAGCCGTGGGCGCCGACCGCGTCGAGCTCTACACCGAAACCTTTGCCAGCGCCTTTGGCCAGCCGCATTTTCAAGAGGTTTTTGAACAGTTTGTGCAAACAGGACGGGCGGCAGCAGCTATCAATCTAGGAGTAAACGCCGGCCACGACCTGAACCGCGACAACCTCACCACCTTCCTGCGGGGCTGCCCCATGGTGCAAGAAGTGTCGATCGGCCACGCCCTGGTGGCCGACGCGCTGGAGCTGGGCTACGCCGCCACCGTGCAAGACTACCTGCGCTGCATTGACGCAGCCTTCACCCCAGAGGCTTGAGGTGATCTACGGCATCGGCACCGACATCTGCGACGTGCGCCGCATCCGCGCCAGCCTGGGGCGGCATGGCGACCGGTTTGCGGAAAAAGTGCTCAGCGATGCCGAGCTGGCCGTCTGGCGCAAACGCAGCGAACGCAACCCCGAACGCGGTGTGCGCTATCTGGCCACCCGCTTCAGCGCCAAGGAATCTTTCAGCAAAGCCATCGGCATGGGCATGCGCATGCCCATGACCTGGCGGTTGTGCGAGATCGGCAATCTGCCCAGCGGCCAGCCGGTGGTCGTGCTGCACGGTGTGCTGAAAACCTGGTTCGAGGAGCGCAAACTGAGCGCCCATGTGACGGTGACCGACGAGACCGACTACGCAGCCAGTTTTGTGGTGGTGGAGCAGCCGCCTTCCTGAAACCTTTAGAACCTATTTGCTATAGTGTTGATAGCTGCTGCCGCCCATTGAATAAGCGCTAGAGCCTTATTTTTTATAAAGTATTGCCATGTCCCAACACGCACCTTTGATCATCGACATTGCAGGCACCAGCCTGACCAAGGCCGACCGCCAGCGCCTGCAGCACCCGCTGGTCGGCGGCCTGATTCTGTTTGCCCGCAACTGGCAAGACCGGGCGCAACTCACCGCCCTGTGCCGCGCCATCAAGAAGTTGCGCTCCGATGTGCTGATTTGCGTGGACCACGAAGGCGGCAGGGTGCAGCGCTTCAAGACCGACGGCTTCACCCACCTGCCGCCCATGCACGTGCTGGGTGAGCTGTGGATGGCGGATGCCCTGCAGGCCACCAACATCGCCACCGCCTGCGGCTACGTGCTGGCCTCTGAACTGCGCGCCTGTGGGGTCGATTTCAGCTTCACACCCGTGCTGGACCTGGATTTTGGCGAGAGCAGCGTGATCGGCAACCGTGCCTTCCACCGCGACCCGCGCGTGGTCAGCATGCTGGCCAAGAGCCTCATGCACGGCCTGTTGCGGGCGGGCATGGGCAACTGCGGCAAGCATTTCCCCGGCCACGGCTTCGTCACCGCCGACTCGCACACCGCCATTCCGGTGGACAAGCGCAGCCTGAAAGCCATTCTGGCCGACGACGCTGCGCCCTACGGCTGGCTCAATACCAGCCTGAGCAGCGTGATGCCCGCCCACGTGATCTACCCCAAGGTCGACAAGCGCCCGGCGGGCTTTTCCGCCAAGTGGCTGCAGGAGATTTTGCGTGGCAAGCTGGACTTCCAGGGGGCGATTTTCAGCGACGACCTGAGCATGGCCGGGGCCCGCAAGATCGACGGCCAGGATGTCACCTATACCGAGGCCACCATGGCGGCCCTGCAGGCCGGTTGCGACCTGGTGCTGTTGTGCAACCAGAGCCTGGGCCTTAGCCAGGAAGTGGATGCTTTGCTGAACGGCCTGGCTGAAGCCCAGCTCAAAGGCCAGTGGCACCCCGATGAAGCCAGCGAAGCCCGCCGCCAGGCCCTGCTGCCTGCAGGCCCCGCGGCGCCCGATTGGGACACTTTGATGACCCAACCTGCCTACATGCAGGCGCTGTGGCTGGTGCCCTGACGGTTGCTGCGGTATTTATAGCTGCTCGTGCTGGTCTCACCAGCACGAACGGCCTAAAAAGCATATAGCCTATTCTTTGCGCAGCGCCGGGAACAGGATCACATCGCGGATGCTGGGGCTGTCGGTCAGCAGCATCATCAGGCGGTCGATGCCGATGCCGCAGCCGCCGGTGGGTGGCATGCCGTATTCCAGGGCGCGCACGAAGTCGTGGTCGAAGTGCATGGCTTCGTCGTCGCCGCTGTCCTTGGCATTCACCTGGGCCTGGAAGCGGGCGGCCTGGTCTTCCGCATCGTTCAATTCACTGAAACCGTTGCCGAACTCGCGGCCGGTGATGTACAGCTCGAAGCGCTCGGTCACCTCGGGGCGGTCATCGTTGGCGCGGGCCAGGGGCGAGATTTCGGTGGGGTGTTCCATGATGAAGGTGGGCTGCCAGAGCTTGTCTTCCACGGTTTCTTCAAAGTACAGCACCTGCAGGCTGGCCAGGGTGCGGCCGGCGAGCTTGTGCTTGGCTTCGGTCAGGCCGAGCTTTTTCACGGCGTTGGTCAGCCAGTTGGCGTCGAACACGTGGTCACCAGCTTCGGTGTATTTCTGGATGGCTTCCACGATGGTCAGGCGCTCGAAGGGCTGGCTCAGGTCGACCGGCTTGCCTGCGTAGGTCAGCTGCAGCGAGCCAGTGGCGCGCTGGGCGGCATCGCGGATCAGCTTTTCGGTGTAGTCCATCAGGTCCTGGTAATTCCAGTAGGCCGCGTAGAACTCCATCATGGTGAACTCGGGGTTGTGGCGCACCGAGATGCCTTCGTTGCGGTAGCTGCGGTTGATTTCGAACACGCGCTCGAAGCCGCCGACGATCAGGCGCTTGAGGTACAGCTCGGGCGCGATGCGCAGAAACATTTCCTGGTCCAGCGCGTTGTGGTGCGTCTTGAACGGTTTGGCGTTGGCACCGCCGGGGATGGGGTGCAGCATGGGCGTTTCGACTTCCAGAAAGTCGTGGCCCACCATGAATTCGCGCAGAGCGCTAACGGCCTTGCTGCGCGCCAGGAAGCGTTTACGGGCTTCCACATCGGTCATCAGATCGACGTAGCGCTGGCGGTACTTGGTTTCCTGGTCGGCCATGCCGTGGAACTTGTCGGGCATGGGGCGCAGGCTCTTTGTGAGCAGGCGGATGCTGGTGGCGTGCAGCGAGAGTTCGCCGGTCTTGGTCTTGAAGACGGTGCCCTCGGCGGCCACGATGTCGCCCAGATCCCAGTGCTTGAAGCTGGCGTACAGCTCTGCGCCCACGTCTTCGCCCTTGATGTAGATCTGGATACGACCACCCGTATCGCCAAAAGACGCGTCTTGCAGCGTGCAAAAGCTCGCCTTGCCCATGACGCGCTTGAGCATCATGCGGCCCGCAACCTTGGCGGTGGCACCCAGGGCGGCCAGCTCTTCGGTGGACTGGCCGTTGAAGCGTTCAAACAGGCTGGCGGCGTGGTCGGTGGGTTTGAAGTCGTTGGGGAACGCGACACCCTTGCCCTCGGTTTGCTGCTGGCGGATGGCTTTGAGCTTTTCGCGACGCTCCAGAATCAGCTGGTTTTCGTCTTGGACGGGTGCGGGGGGGAGGGTGTTTTCAGACATGGAGGCGTTTTGGATAGAGAAAGGGCGGGTTGCGCCGAACCCGCCATTCTAAAACGCCGTCAATGCCTGTTAATGCCCGTTAATGGGTAATGCCGTCACGGCGCAGTACCTTGAAGAAGGTCAGCACCAGAATCCGCATGTCCATCGCCAAGGAGCGGTGTTGCAGGTAGTAGGCATCGAGTGCCACCTTGGCCGGAATCGGCAATTCGTCGCGCCCATGGATCTGCGCCCAACCCGTCAGCCCCGGCACCAGGGTGTGAACGCCCTGGGCGGTACGCAGGGCCACCAGATCGTGCTGGTTGAACAGCGCAGGGCGCGGCCCGACAAAGCCCATATCGCCCTTCAGAATGCTCCACAGCTGGGGCAGTTCGTCCAGGCTGCTTTTGCGCAGAAAGTTACCGATGGGGGTCAGGTAATTTGCAGGATTTGCTAGCAAATGTGTAGCTACTGCCGGAGTACCTATCTGCATGGAGCGGAACTTTGGCATAGAGAAAATGCTATTGTTTTTACCAACCCGATCCGACCAGTACAGCACCGGGCCGGGCGAAGTCAACCGCACCGCCAGGGCCACCAGCAGCATGGGTAGCGCCAGGAAGCACAGCGCCACCAAGCCTAAAACCAAATCGAAAAGTCGCTTCATGGCTGCATGGCTATCGCCGTGCGGCGCAGCCCTTCATCGAGGGTGACGGGAGGTGCCCAACCCAGCAGGTCGCGCGTGTGCTGGATATCGACCTGCAGATTGCCGCACAGGCGCTGCGCTGCCGCCCCTTGCCCGACCCAACGCGCTCCTGCCAGCAGCAGCTGCGCGGGTACGGGTAGCAAGCGGCTGGGTTTCCCTGTGGCACGGGCCATACGTCGGACGAGTTCGGTGGTGGAAATGTCTTCGCCATCGCTGACCAGGAAGGTTTGTTGGGCCGCTGCGGGGTGGGTGGTGCAGATCAAGATCAGATCGACCAGATTGTCCAGACCCACCAGGCTGCGCAGGTTGTGGATGGCCCCCAACGGCAGTGGCAACTTGTTGGCGACAGCGCGCAGCAGGGCGGCAAAGTTGGCCTTGACTCCCGGACCGTAGACCAAGGGTGGACGGATGGTGACCACCTCCATGCCGGTGTCTTGTGCAATCCGGTGCAAGCCAAGTTCTGCCTCCCATTTGCTGGTGCCGTAGGGGTCTAGGGGATGGGGGGTGTCGCTGGCCCGGAATGCCCGGCCCGGTGTTGTCGCTTCGCCGTTGACTTTGATGGAGCTTAAAAATATGAAACGCCGCACGCCCGCTGAGGCGGCCTGCCGTGCCAAATGCAGGGTTCCGTCGGTGTTGACGCTGCGGTAGGCTGCCAAGGGGTCCACGGCCTCTTCGCGCATTACATGGGCGCGGGCGGCGAGGTGGATGACGGTATGGCAGTCTTGTAGTGCGTCGGTCCACGGGGTCTGTGGCCCGATGGAGGCTATGGGCGCCATCTCCACGCCGGGCAATGCCGCCGTTGGCCGCCGCACGGCAACCCGTAAGCGCATGGGTGTATGCGCCAAGGCAGCACACAGGGCTGATCCGATAAAACCCTGGGCGCCGGTCACCAAGACGGTCATGGCCTGTGCTTCCATAGCACGCGAATAAACACCCGCGAACAGAAAAATCGCAGCATGCTGGTCAGGTGCCACTGCCGGAATCGGCGCTGCGTATGGCTGCTTCGCTGGGCACGGTGGATGACCCAGGTACGCGGAAGCAGTGCAATTTTCAACCCTCGCAGGCGTATCCGGGCGCACAGGTCTACATCTTCGTAATACAGAAAAAACTTCTCGTCAAAACCGCCCATGCTTCGGTACAGCGCGGTGGGCAGCACCATCAGCATGCCACCCACCCAGTCGGGGTAACACACGTTGTCTTGCATCTTGTAATCCGGCTTGGGATGGCGCTTGCGGGTAATGGCCTTGCGTGCAATGCCCCAGGGGGTGGGAAAGCGGCGAGCGCTGTCTTCCAGTTGTCCGGCGGGGCTGTAAATAGCCGGAGCCACCAGACCCACCAATGGGTTTTCCAGCAGCGCCATCAAGCCTGGAAACGGATTCTGGGTAATTCGGATATCCGGATTCAAAATGCAAACCACTGCGCTGCGGGCAAAGGCTATGGCCTGGTTGTGGTTGGCCGCAAAGCCCAGCGGCTTTGGATTGGTCACGGTGCGCAAGGGGTAAGAAAATTCTTCGGCTGTGCAGGCCATGGTTTCGGGAATGTTCAGCGTCAGGATCACCTCCAGCGGTGTTTGCCCGTGCACGCGCTCCAGGTCACGCAGCAACGGCAGCACCAGCGCCATTTGGCCGTGGCTGACGATGGAGATGGTGAGGTTGGGACTTGATGCTTGGGCCATTGACGAAGTGGTGGCATTCATTTCCGTGGTCCTGTGCGGCCTCGGAGTCCGTCGAAAATGCCCTGGACCATCATTTTGAGCCGCAGCGGTCTTTGGGGCGTGAAGGCGAGGAAAAATCCTGTAAACAAAACGAGTCTAGCCAGGACGTAGAGTTTCCATCGGAACGTGACGTAGGTTTTTTGGGTGAGCAGAATGGAATTGCGGAACATATAGAAGTCGCGCAGCGGGCTATGGTGAGCGACTTGGCGCCAGCGTAAAAACCAAATCTGAGTCACTTTGTCTCCCAACTTATGACTCAATTGCGCACCAGGTACGCCGAGTAACGTCCATCCCTGTGCGCGCATCCGAAAACACCATTCTGAGTCTATGTGGTCTATGAACCAGTTTGCCAGCATGGGTGCAGGTTGGTGTAGTACTCTGGCGTGAATGAGGGTTCCTGATGCAATTAAACAGGCAACTTCTACCGACCGTGGCAAGGGTCGTGCCCCGGGAGACCATAGTTTGGGCCATATGCCATGGTCAAAATTCAGTAGGAAAAAAAAGCTGCGTCCTGTGCGCTCGTCAAACGTGCTGGGGCCGGCCGCTGCGGCCTTGGGGTTGTCTACCAATGCTTGGTGTAGTGCGGGCACCATACCTGGCATGGCTTCGCTGTCTTGGTCGAGCAGAAGAACCATTTCGGCCCCTAAGGCCAACGCGGCGTGTATGCCGATGTTTTGGGCATGGGCGATGCCGGTGTTGCTACCTAACGGGTGCAGGCTGGCACCGAAGCTTTGGCAGAGACTGCGCAGACCATCGAGAAGTAGCTCTGGCGATCCGTTATCAATGACCAGCATGTGCTGCACCTGCCCCCGTAGGCTGTTGAGTTGCCGTTGTAGAGTCGCAAGCTCGGGTTGATACGTTACGGTAATGGATGTAATCATGGCAACTTCATCACAGTTAGGGTGATGAATTCAGCCCGGTTCTTCGAGAACGATTGCCATAAGGCGGGGAGGACATAGCGTGGACGTAGAAGGTACGAGAGCCGGAATAGAAGTGTTGCATCCTGCCCGTTGCGCAAGGCGTCACTGGTTGCAATAACGGAACTAATGATGAATGCGGGGAGCCGGAGTGTCTTGGGGGCAATAAATTCTGCGTCAGTAAGTCTTTTGTATAAGCCCGATAGCGTAAAAAGTACCAGATGCCGAGGTGGGTCTAGGTCCCGCCAATTAGGGCCAAATTTATGGTGCCCCCAACTGTCTATATTGGGAGTTTGCAGCCACAGCGTGCCACCAGGACGAAGCAGTGCGTGCATATCGTGTATCCATTGCACCGGGTCATGCACATGTTCAATGACATGGCTACAGGTTATCCAATCGTACGTACCCTTGTGCTCTTCGACCTGTTCCAGCCCGCCGTGCCGTACATCCAGGTTGTGTTTGCGAGCAGCCTCGACTGCGAGCGGATCGAAATCCACGCCTTGCACATCCCAACCCGCTGCCTGGGCCAGTTGCAAGAAGTCACCATTTCCGCATCCCACATCCAACAATCGCGCACCGGTTCGCGGAAGGCGGCGTGGCAGATGCCGCATGTGATTGATAACCAGTGATCGCAAGGGCCATATGCATGGCACCAACCAGCGGCCCCATGTATTTGCAGGTTGCAATGCCATATTCCAGCGCGCGTTGCGGTAGCCATTGAGTCCGGCGCGGCCCCATTGACGCAGTCTTGAAAGCCAAGTCGTGGAAGAGTCAACGGTCTTGCCAAGCTGATTGTTTTCTGGTCCGGACTCTTCATGGGTGAAGTAGTTACTGTAGGCCTTGCCAATACTTTGCATATCGGGTCGCGGGTCTAGATAAGCCGCGTTGCAAGATTGGCAGCTATGCATAGTCCACTGTCCCGGTGCGCAGTTAAAGATGCGGTCAGTGAGCTGGCTATACAGGAGTTTTCGCTGCGTGCTGCCGCACACGGGACAGTGACCCAAATGCTCCAGCTCGTCTGGTGGCCATATGTCTATGGGCGTACCCATTTCGGTTGTAGGAGTCATTTTTTTCGGGAAAACTGAAACATTTGGTAGCCACACGATGCCAAAGCACAGGCCAGCACCAGTGCCAGCAGTTGCCAAGGAGGCTGAACCGGGGTCGTTGTATAGATAGCCACTGGCGAAGCGAAGGTTCCTAAGAGTGTGACTATGGTTGCACCCGCTGCTGCCCAAAGAAGTGCTGTGCGCAGGGTGCTTTGCAATGCAGGAAATTGGTGCGTGGCATATTTAAACAGCAGTAACGTGTCTGCGACTACACGCAATGTCCAGACGCTGGCAGCTCCCACAATACCCCAGTGGAGTAGCGCCCACCACAACCCCACGCCATAGGGTAAGAGTTCAAACAAGTGAATTTTGGCAATCAGATCGGTACGGCCTGCGCTTTGTAGCAAGTTGTACGGAATATGGGCGAATCCATTCACCAACACGCCGACTGCCAGCCATTGCCAAACCATACTGCTGCGTTGTGCTATCTCCGGCCCTACCCACCAATGCAAAAGCCAAGGGCCCAGTACCGTGAGACCGATCAGACCTGGCAGCCAGCACGCCACCAGCATGTGTGTTGCCGAGCGGATCAAGCCGGGCAGTGCCACTGCCGACGTGCCCGAATTTCCTTGGGCGTGGGCCAGCAGTGGAAACAACACGCCCAGCATCGCGACCGGAATTGCAGGCAGCCGCGACAGCACATCAAAGGGCACGGTGTAATGCGTCACGGCAGCGGTTGAGAGCAGGGCTGCGATGGCAAAACGGTCAAAGTACGACAGTAGCGGCCCCGCCAGATTGCTCACCGTGAGCCAGCCCCCGAAGTGCAGTAACTGGCGAAGTCCATTCGATGGCGGAGCATGTGATGCGTGGGCAAATTCTCGCTTTGCCAGCCAGGCAAACGCCAAAGCAGTGCCAATACGCACCAGTAGCAAGCCCGCCATTACCGCGCGTAAATCAACCGAATACAGTGCAATCAGCCAAGGCACGCAAAAGCTGGCTATGCCAGAAGGAATGCGGACACTATTGACAGCGGTAAATCGGCTCCGTGCCTCTAAAACACCTGTGCTGCATGTCGACCACATCAGAAAGGGAATGGCAGTTGCCAACATCGCCCATGCCGCAGGAGCTTCCGTACGCACCTCTACAGGCATTTGGATTGCCGTGCCGACCCACGGCGTAAAAACCAGCAGCAGCAAGGCCCAGGTGGCACCAAGTCCACACATGAGTCGGCGAGCCAGGCGCGCCATAGCTGCCTGGGCCGTCAGTGGCATGCCGGACGCATTGTGTTGGGATAGGTATTGTGTGAGTGCGCGCCCCAAGCCCAGGTCCAGCAGACCAAAATAGCCGACCAATGTCCAGGCCAACGTCAAGGCACCAAAGCGATCCTGTCCCAGACGGTGGATCAGCCCAGGGACGACTGCTACACCCACGAGCATGGGCAACACCACCCCGCTAACGTTTAGTGCAATATGCGTGAAATGGTTTCGTGTGAGCATGCGGCGGTCAGGCGCTGTCAGGGCGCTTAACGCATGCTTCTAGTCTCCCAGCGGGAGCAGCCGCGGGCGTTGGGGCTGTAGCATTGAGCGCACAACCCGGTACCAACTGCGCGAGGTATTCGTGAAAAGCCGGTACGTCGTTGCTCTGCGCGGCAGTCCATAACACTTGCAACTGGCTGGACAGTTCGGGCCAGGGGATGAATTCCTCATTTGCCTTCATGATCCGCGGGTGCGGCGTGGGGGCGGGATTGTTGCCGATAAGTAACTCTTCATAGAGTTTTTCGCCAGGGCGCAAACCGACAATCTGGATATCAATATCACCCGTTAAGTTGGCTTGGTCGCGCACGGTGAATCCAGATAGCGCCACCATGCGCTTTGCCAAATCCAGAACCTTCACGGGTGTACCCATGTCCAGTACAAATACATCGCCACCTTGGGCCATGGCACCGGCTTGTAGTACCAGTTGGGCGGCCTCGGGGATGGTCATGAAGTAGCGGGTGACATCGGCATGGGTCACGGTAATCGGTCCCCCGCTGGCAATTTGCTGGCGAAACAGCGGCACTACGCTGCCACTGGAGCCCAGAACATTGCCAAACCGCACCATGGCGAAGCAGGTTGCGTGCGGTGTTGGCGGTGGTGTGCCGATTCCAACAGCGGTCTCAAAAACCGGCTCGGACTCATTTGCCAGTGCCTGCAGAATCAGTTCTGCCACACGTTTAGTGGCTCCCATGATGCTGGTGGGGCGCACGGCTTTGTCGGTGGATACCAGTACGCACTGGGCAACGCCATTTTCCAATGCGGCGCGGGCCACATGGAGGGTGCCAAATACGTTGTTTGAGATACCTTCGGCGGGGTTACTTTCGACTAGCGGCACATGTTTATAGGCGGCTGCGTGGTAGACCGTACTTGGAAGGTAAGTTTTAAATATGTCCGATATCAGGCTGTAGTTGCGAACACTGCCCAGCAGCGGCACCAGTTCCACGGCCAGGTTGCGTTGGGTGCACAGGGTTTGCAGCTCTGCATGGATGGTGTAGAGCCCGAACTCGTTGTGGTCCACCAGCACCAAACGGATAGGGCTCTCCACCACGATCTGGCGGCATAGCTCGCTGCCGATGCTGCCACCGGCACCGGTCACCAGCACGGTTTTGGCGGTGAGGTTGCGGGCCAGCAACTCGGGGTGGGGCGGTATGGGTTCGCGGCCCAGCAGGTCTTCGATGTCGAGTTCGCGAATGTCTTGCACGGTGACACGGCCACTGGCCAGGTCCGACAGGCCCGGCAAGGTGCGCACGTGCACCGGCAGGGTTTGCAGGGTCTGCAAAATTTCGTTGCGGCGCTCCCGGCTCACGCTGGGGACTGCCAACAAGATGTCGGTGACGTTTTCCCGGTGGACGATGCCGGGGATATCCTGCGGCCCGTATACCTGCACGCCGTTGATGCTGCGACCCGCTTTGGCCGCATCGTCGTCCACGAAGCCGAGGATGGTGTAGGTGCGCGTGCTACCCAGCGCAGCGGCAGTTTGCACGCCTGCGTTGCCCGCACCATAAATCAGCAAGCGTGCATCGGTGCGGCGGGAATTGCCGTCCAGCCCGGCCAGCCAGAAGCGCGCGACTGACCGGCTGCCCCCCACCAGCAGCAAAAAAATCAGGGGCTGCAAGATGCCAATGCTGCGGGGAATGACTTGCCACTGCATCCACTGCAGGCATTGCAGCACCGCTAATAACCAGAGGGTGTAGATCCCGACGGCCTGTGCGGTGGCCGTGAGGGCGGCCATACCGGTGTAGCGAAAAATCGCGCGGTACAAGCCAAAGCGCACAAAAATAGGCACCGCCAGTACAGGCCCGAGTGCGTACACCGCCCATTGCGCACCAGTGGGCCAATGCAGCTTGTCCAGCCGCAGGGTGAATGCCAGCCACATGGCAAACAGGCCCAGAACGACATCCAGCGTGACCACCACCAGCCGCTTGGTGGAGCGGGGCCATTGCAGAATTGCGTGGTGGTTCGAAAAAAGTGCCGGCATCATTCGGGACGCTGAGGGGCCGGATGCGCTTTGGCCAGCACATCCGCCACCAGTTCCAAACGTACCAGGGGGCTGTCCAGGGCCAATAGATTGTGTTTGAGCTGTAACGACAGTGGCAGCATTTCGCACCAGCGGTTGGCTACCCAGCCGCAATCTTCGAGTTGCAGCGGCGGCAAAATGGGGAAGCGGTCTTCTGCCACATGCTGGTCGCGCAAGGTCTGGATGAGTTGCTCCAACGTGTGGGATGCATGGACCAGATCGCTAGGGATGGGCGTGGAGACATCGTTGTCCAGCAGTTCCACATCTGCCACCCATTGACCGTGGGCAAGCTGGCGGCTGGAGGTAATGCGAAAGCGCTCGCCTCCCACGCAGTCAATTTCCATCAAACCAGGTTGCGGCGCATCAAAGTGGGTGATGCGGGCCAGCGTGCCAACCGGGTGGAATATTTCATTCGCTGCCCCAGGGCGGCGCACTTCGGAGCCTTGCATCAGCGAGACGATGCCAAACGGCGTGCCCGCCTTGCGGCATTGCTCCACCATATGCAGGTAGCGCACTTCAAAGATGCGCAAGGGCAGCAGCCCGCCGGGGAACAGTACGGTCTCCAGGGGGAACAGGGGCAGGTTGGCGTGGGCGCGGGGTGTAGGCAAAGGTGGCTCTGGGCATTTAGCGACAGGCGCTATCATCCCACGACCCGAATAGGCGTTTGCATGTTGTACCAAATCATCTCGTTTTTGTTGGAAGTCGCCACCGGTCTGGTCGGCAGTGCCTGCCTTTTGCGCCTGTATATGCAGTACCAGCGCATTTCATTTCGCAATCCGGTCGGTAACCTGGTGTTTGCACTCAGCGACTGGTTGGTGCTGCCGCTGCGGCGGCTGGTGCCCGCGGTAGGGCGCTGGGATCTGGCCAGTGTGATCGCCCCATTTTTGTTGAAGCTGCTGCAGTTCTTCTTGCTCTGGCTGTGGGCGGGCGGCGTGGCGGGAATATTGGCAGTGCTGGTTTTGGCGGTGTTTGGCGTGGTGTCGATGGTGATTACCGGCCTGATCGGCATGCTGCTGATTTACAGCGTGTTGTCGTGGATGCAGGCCCGCTCACCGTTATCTGACGTGTTGGAGCGCCTGTGTGCCCCTTTGCTGCTGCCCGTGCGGCGCATCGTGCCGCCGGTGGGTGGGTTCGATCTGTCGGCGCTGGTGTTGTTGGTGCTGCTGCAGGTAGTGTCGATTGTGATCAGCTACGCGCTACCCACGGTACTGGCGCAGGTGTAAGCGCCGCACACTGCTATATATTTAAACTATCTTTTTTATAGCTGCTAGCGCACATTCAATAAGCGCTAGCAGCCTATTTTTGCCTCTAAAAATAGGCTTAAAACTCTAAACTACCGCATCCACCGGCTGCTTGAGCAGCATGGCCAGGGTGTGGGCGATGGTGTGGCGCAGTTCCTTGCGGTTGCAGATCAGGTCGATCGCGCCCTTTTGCTGCAGGAACTCGGCCCGCTGAAAGCCCTCGGGCAGGGTCACGCGCACGGTGGACTCGATCACACGCGGGCCGGCAAAGCCGATCAGCGCCTTGGGCTCGGCAATCACCACGTCGCCCACAAACGCAAAGCCTGCGCTCACGCCGCCCATGGTCGGATCGGTCAGCACGCTGATGTAAGGCAGGCCCTTCTTGGCCAGGCGGGTCAGCGAAGCATTGGTTTTGGCCATTTGCATCAGGCTCAGCAGGCCTTCTTGCATGCGCGCGCCGCCGGTGGCGGTAAAGCAGATGAACGGCACCTTTTGCTCGATGGCGGCGTGCACGGCGCGCACAAAGCGCTCGCCCACCACGCTGCCCATGCTGCCGCCCATGAATTCAAACTCAAAGCAGGCCACCACCACGTTGATGCCGTGGACCGAGCCACCCATCACCACCAGCGCATCGGTCTCGCCGGTGTTCTCCATGGCTTCCTTGATGCGCTCGGGGTACTTGCGGCTGTCCTTGAACTTCAGCGGATCGACCGGCACGACCTCCTGGCCCAGTTCGTAGCGGCCTTCGGCATCCAGAAACACATTCAGCCGTGCGCGGGCGCTGATGCGGTGGTGGTGGCCGCAGGTGGGGCAGACGTTTTGGTTCTGCTCCAGATCGGTCTTGTACAGCACGGTTTCGCAGCTTGGGCATTTGATCCACAGCCCTTCAGGCACGCTGCGCCGGTCGGCCGGATCGGAGCGCTGGATTTTGGTGGGGAGCAGTTTTTCAAGCCAAGACATGGGGTTTCCTCTGTACTAGTGGCGCGCCCTGGCCATCCAGGGGCGCGCCGGGGATTATGCGTCTAGCGCTGTGCGGATGCCACGCAAAAAGTCGGCGGCGGTGGCCACCACCTGGTCGTGCGGCTGGTTTTCGATCAGCTGGATGATCTTGCTGCCGATCACCACCGCGTCGGCCACCTGGCCAATGGCGCGGGCGGTTTCGGCATCGCGGATGCCAAAGCCCACGCCCACGGGGATGTGCACGTGCTGGCGGATGCGCGGCAGCATGGCCTCGACCGCGCCGGTGTCCAGCGTGCCCGCACCCGTCACGCCCTTGAGCGACACGTAATACACATAGCCACTGGCGACCTGGGCCACCTGCTGCATGCGCTTTTCGGTCGAAGTGGGAGCCAGCAGGAAGATCAGGTCCATGTTGTGGGCCTTGAGCTTGGCGGCAAAGTCCACGCATTCTTCGGGCGGGTAGTCCACCACCAGCACGCCGTCCACACCGGCTTTCGATGCGTTCTGGATGAACGCATCCGGGCCGTGGACTGTGGCGTGGGTCTGGTCGTAGCGCTCCACCGGGTTAGCGTAGCCCATCAGCACCACGGGCGTGTGCGCGTCTTGCAGGCGGAACTGGCGCACCATCTCCAGCACGTCGGCCATGCCGATGCCAAAAGCCAGGGCCTTGTCGCCTGCCTTCTGGATCACCGGGCCGTCGGCCATCGGGTCGCTGAACGGAATGCCCAGCTCGATCACGTCGGCCCCGGCGGCCACCATGCCGTGCATCAGCGCGGGCGTGATGTCGGCGAAGGGGAAGCCTGCCGTCACATACGGAATCAGCGCCTTGCGACCGGTTTTTTTCAGTTGCGCGAAGGTCGTGTCAATACGGCTCATACGGCCTCCTTGGCGGGTGCGCCTTTGACGGTCAGGCCGCGCATGGACGGGCGGTCGTAGAAGTCGCTGCCCGACAAATCGGCCACCGTGCCAATGTCCTTGTCACCCCGGCCCGACAGGTTGACCAGAATCGACTGGTCGGGCCGCATGGTTTTGGCCATCTTCATGGCGTAGGCAAAGGCGTGGCTGGACTCCAGCGCGGGGATGATGCCCTCGGTGCGGCACAGGTAGTGGAAGGCTTCCAACGCTTCTGCGTCGGTAATGCCCACGTATTCGGCGCGACCTATGTCTTTCAGGAAGGCATGCTCGGGGCCGACACCGGGGTAGTCCAGCCCGGCGCTGATGCTGTGGGTTTCGGTGACCTGGCCGTTAGCATCTTGCAGCAGGTAGGTGCGGTTGCCGTGCAGCACGCCCGGGCTGCCTTTTTGCAGCGATGCCGAGTGTTTGCCTGATTCCAGGCCTTCACCCGCCGCTTCCACGCCGATCAGCCGGGTGGCTGCCACGTCGATGTAGGGGTAGAAGATGCCCATGGCATTGCTGCCGCCGCCCACGCAGGCCACTACGGCATCGGGTTGGGGGCTGGTACAGCCGGCAGCCGCCAGCATTTCCGGCATCTGCACCAGGCATTCGTTGCCGATCACGCTCTGGAAGTCGCGCACCATCATCGGGTAAGGGTGCGGGCCCGCCACCGTGCCGATGATGTAGAAGGTGTTGTCCACATTGGCCACCCAGTCGCGCATGGCTTCGTTCAGTGCGTCTTTCAGGGTTTTGCTGCCCGACTCCACCGGCACCACGGTGGCACCCAGCAGCTTCATGCGGTAGACGTTGGGGCTTTGGCGCTTCACGTCTTCGCTGCCCATGTAGACCACGCATTCCAGGCCGTAGCGGGCGCAGATGGTGGCCGTGGCCACGCCGTGCTGGCCCGCGCCGGTTTCGGCAATGATGCGCGGCTTGCCCATGCGCTTGGCCAGCATGGCCTGGCCGATGGTGTTGTTGATCTTGTGCGCGCCGGTGTGGTTCAGGTCTTCTCGCTTGAGGAAGATCTGCGCGCCGCCCATCTCGCGGCTGGTACGGGCCGCGTGGTAGATGGGCGAGGGGCGGCCTACAAAGTGGGCCAGTTCCGACTCGAACTCGGCCAGAAAGGCCGGATCAAATTGGTACTGGGCGTAAGCGTCTTTCAGCTCTTCGATGGCGTGGGTCAGTGTTTCGGAGACGAAACTGCCCCCGTACATGCCGAAATGGCCTGAAACATCAGGCTGTTGGTAGGTTGTCATGGTTTAACTTTGCAAGTTGGTCGTCTGCCGCGCGCACAGCGGCGACAAACTGGTGGATTTTTGCGGTGTCCTTGATGCCTTTGGCAATCTCGACACCGGAGCTCACATCAACGGACAGCGACAGAGCGCGTGGCCGAACCTGCAAAATGCCATCGGTCACGTTTGCAGGCGTGAGTCCACCACTTAAGACGAGGTGAGAGCTGACGCTTGGAGGAAGACGTGACCAATTGAATGTTTTTCCGCCGCCACCATATCCATCGACGTGTGCGTCGAGCAGGATGGCTTGGGCTGTTGCGTAATCGGATGCGAATTTTAGCAAGTCAAACGGCTGGCTGTCATCCAGGGGAATTCGGGCCGCCCGCAAAAAGGGCCGCGTGCCATTGGCGCTGGCGGCCCAGCAGTCCGCGGGCGATTCTTCACCATGAAATTGGGCTGTTGCGCTCGGTACGTAAGCACAAGCAGCTATTACATTGCTAGCAGGCTCGTTGACGAACAGCAAAACCGGCGTGACGAAGGGCGGCAGGCGCTTGGCCAGCTCTGCCGCGCGCTGGGGTGTGACGTAGCGCGGGCTGGGTGGGTACAGCACAAAACCGACGGCATCGGCTCCGGCGGCGACGGCTGCGTCTACGTCCTGCTCGCGGGTCAGGCCACAAATTTTGATACGGGTGCGGGTGGTGAATGGTGTCATGGCAGCCAATCATAGGCCGCGGTTCGGTCCGGCAGGCCCCAGTGCGCGGGATACACCGGCCCCATGAAGTACAAACCGTCGGGCGAGAAGGTGGGCGCGGCGGCTTTGCGGTCGCGCGCGGCCAGCACCTCCAGCATCCACTCGGGCGGCTGGAAGCCCTGGCCCACCACCACCAGGCAGCCCATCAGGTTGCGGATCATGTGGTGCAAAAACGCGTTGGCTTCAAATTCAAAGCGCCAGTACACGCCGCGTTTCGAGATGTCGATACGGGTGAGGGTTTTGACCGGCGACAAGGCCTGGCAGCGCGCCGCCCGGAACGATGAAAAGTCGTGCTCGCCCTGCAAATACGCGGCGGCCTGCTGCATGGCGGCCAGGTCCAGCGGCCGGTAGACCCAGCCCACGCGCCCGCCTTCCACGCTGGGGCGCACGGGCGACTCCAGCAGCGCGTACACATAGCGGCGGGCCACGGCGCTGGCGCGGCAGTGGAAGTTGTCGGGCATGTCCTGGGCCCACTGCACCGCAATATCGCGGGGCAAAAAGGCATTCACGCCGCGCACCCACGAGGCGGTGGGGCGCTGCAAGGGCGTGTCGAAGTGCACCACCTGCATCAGGCCGTGCACACCGGCATCGGTGCGGCCCGCGCACAGGGTAGACACCTTGCGCTGGCTGAATGCGGCCAGCGCGGCTTCCAGCTTGTCTTGTACGGTGTTGCCCGACAACTGGCTTTGCCATCCCTCGTAGGGCTGGCCGTTGTAGCTGACGCCCAGGGCTATCCGCACACTGCAGCCCCCTGGTTCAGAGACATCAGGACAGGCTGTCCAGGAACTTCTGCGCCTTGGCGCGTAGCGCGCCGGTGGCTTCTTCCAGCACTTCTTCGGCCAGGGCGCGGGCACCGTCTTCGTCGCCGATGGAGCTGAACTCTTCGGCCAACGACAGCTTGGTGGCCAAGGGGTCGCCTTCGTCGATAGCGTCTGCCTCTACCACTGCAGCCTCTTCAGCCTCGGGTGGAAGCTCTGGGGCATCGGTTGGCAGCGGATCGTCCAGATCAAGCGACAGGGCGCTCAGGTCGAATGCGATGGCCCCCGGCACGCTTTCTGCTGCGGGCATTGCAGCGGCAGCAGCACCCGAGAGGGGCGTGGCGGCGGTGCTCAGGTCAAGATCAAAGTCCAGGCCATCGAACGGTTCATCTTCGGCCACATTTGGCAGGTCCAGCGCGGCAGGCATGGTGAGCGAACCTGCCAGAGGGTCTGACACCAGGGGGGCTACCGACGCATCGGCTGTGGCGGGTAGATCGCTGTCCAGGAAATCCAGGTCCAGATCCAGGTCCAGACCCTCCAGGCCTGCAGGTGGGTCCATTGCGGGTTGTGGTGCAAAGCCGGACATGGGTGCCTCCGCCGACGGCTCGGCGCGCATGCTGTTCATCCAGGCCGGGCTGTCTGCGGCGGTAGCTGCCGTGGTGTGTTCGGCCGACTGGTACAGGCTGTTGCCAGGTTCCAGGCCGTGGCCCATCGCGGCGATGCGTTCCCAGTCAGGGCCCTGTCCGTCGGTGAGCGCATGGGCAATGGTGGCCAGGCCCGCAAAGTTGGCCACATCGCGGCGCTTGGCGTAAATCTCCAGCAGCTTGCTGTGGATGGCCAGGCGTTCTGGCGTGGCGCGCAGGGCCTCCTTGAGGATTTCCTCGGCCTGCAGATCCCGGCCATAGGCCAGGTAGACATCGGCCTCGGCCACCGGATCGACATCGCTGGCCGCATCGAGCTGGCTGGGCGAGTACGACATGCTGGAGGCAGGAGCCTCGTCGGCATGGGTGTCCACCCGCTGGCCACCGCTGGCACCAAAGAATGAGTCGGCCTGCAGGCGGCTTTCCAGGAAGGAGCTGTCGGCGTTGGCCATTTGCTTGCGTTTGCGGGCGCTATACACGCCATAGCCGCCCAGTAAGGCGATCAGTCCGGCGGCGGCGAGCACCAGCGGGTTGTCGCGCAGTGTGTCCATCCAGCTACCGGACTCTTCCGCGGCGGGCGTGGGCGCTGTGGCACTGGCGGCGGAGGCCGGGACCGAAGCGGGCGCGGCTACTGGCGCAGCGGGTTCGGATGTGGGTGCAGACGCTGCCACGGCCATGGACGCCACAGCCACGGGTGCAGATACGGCAGGCGCAGGCTCTGCGGGGGCCGATGCCACCGGCGGCGGCACGGCCACGGGGATCGCAGGCAGCTCCACCACCGGTGCTTTGGCGGCACTGGCCACTGGTGCGGGTGGCACCGTGGTGGCGGCTCCCAGCTTGTTCAGTTCGGTGATGTTCTTGGCGAGTTCGGCGACGCGGGCATTAGCCTCCTGGTCGGCTTTGTCGCGCGCAATCTTGTCTTCGTCGGTTTTGCTCTTCAGCGCGCCTTTGGACAGGGTCAGCTTGTCGGGTGCGGTAGTCGACGGTTTTTTCTCGTCCACCTGGGCTTGCACCTTGCCGCTGGCCTTGCGGTCGGCCTCGGCCACCTGCACCGCGGGTGCGCCGCTGGCCAGCTTGCTGCGGAAGGCGTTGAAGTCGCGGCTTTGCGCGGTGATGATCTGGGTGGCTTCCACCGGCGGAGTGGTGCTGGCCTGGCTGGCATCGGGTAGGTTGAGCACGGCACCGGCCTTGACCCGGTTCACGTTGCCGTTGATAAAGGCATTCGGGTTGGCGCGCAGCATGGCGACCAGCATTTGGTCCAGCGACACGCTGGAGGGCTTGCTGGCGCTGGCAATTTTGCTGGCGGTATCGCCCGCTTTGACCGTGACCTGTTTGGCATCGCTGCTGGCCGGTTTGGCGGCGGCGCTGGTGGTGCTGGGCGTGCTGGGTTTGGGCGGGACGGCGCGTGCAGGCGACACCGCCGCCGGCGTGGCCGCCGGTACTACGGCCGGGGCTGGTGGCGCGGCTGCGGGTGCTGGCGCAGCGGGGGCCGTGATCTGCGGCGCGGTGGCCACCGCGGCTGGGGCCGGGCGGGTAGCGGGCGGGTCCAGCAGGATGGTGTAGTCGCGCACGATCCGGCCCGAGGCCCAGTTGACCTGCAGAATCAAATCGATGAACGGGTCGGTGACGGTGCGGGTGCTGCTTAGACGCAGGATGGATTTACCGTCGGCACGGCGTTGCAGCACGATGCGCAGGTCGGCCAGAGCCGGGTTGTATTCCAGCCCGGCGGCGCGAAAGGCTTCGGGCGGGGCTACTTCGGGTTTGAGACTGCTGGCCTCGTCGGCGGTGATGTCGGGCAGCTCGATGTCGGCGCGTAGCGGTTCACCCAGGCCGGACAGCACCGTCATGCGGCCCAAAGACAGCGCCATGGCCGGGCCGCTGGCCAAGCCCAGCAGTGCTGCCACCACAGCCGCCGCCACGGCAGATGTCTTCCAGCGAGGAACGCAAAGAGGGCTTGGGGCGCTATCAACCGGGCAATTTTTGTTCATCATTCGGGCATGCACTACGACACTGAAACAGGAAAATTCACCATAACATCAATGTCTTAGACTGACAAGCTGACGTAAGGCGCTGACGGTGGCAACACCGGCTTTCGCCGATGTTGCATTAAGTTACATACTACCAAATGCCGGTTAAGCCGGTTAACCGCCCGGTACATCTTGCTGGCTGGGCTATGCCGCCAGCAAGATGCGCAGCATACGGCGCAAGGGTTCGGCCGCACCCCACAGCAACTGGTCGCCAATGGTGAATGCACCCAGGTACTCCGGGCCCATGGCCAGCTTGCGCAGGCGACCCACCGGGATGCCCATGGTGCCGGTTACTGTGACCGGGGTCAGGTCTTTGACCGTGGCCTCGCGGGTATTGGGCACCACGCGGACCCAGTCGTTGTCTTGGGCGATCAGGGCTTCGATGTCGGCCAGGGGCACGTTCTTTTTGAGCTTGAACGTTAACGCCTGGCTGTGACAGCGCATGGCACCTACGCGCACGCAGAAGCCGTCTACCGGGGTGATGGCGGTGCCGAAGCTGGGGCCCTGGCCGAGGATCTTGTTGGTTTCGGCCCCGGCTTTCCATTCTTCCTTGCTGGAGCCGTCGCCCAGGTCTTTGTCGATCCAGGGGATCAGCGAGCCGCCCAGCGGTGCGCCGAAGTTGGCGATCTCAGAAGCGCTGAGGTTTTGTTGCTTTGCCAGCACCTTGCGGTCGATTTCCAGGATGGCGGATTTGGGGTCGTCCAGCAGGGTGCGGACTTCGGCGTTCAGCGTGCCAAACTGCGTGAGCAGCTCGCGCATGTGCTGGGCACCGCCGCCGGATGCGGCCTGGTAGGTCATGCTGGTCATCCACTCCACCAGTCCCGCCTTGTACAGCGCGCCCACGCCCATCAGCATGCAGCTGACGGTGCAGTTGCCGCCAATCCAGTTCTTGCCGCCTTGGGTCAGCGCATTTTTGATGACCGGCAGATTCACCGGGTCCAGCACGATGACGGCGTTGTCGTCCATGCGCAGGGTGCTGGCGGCATCGATCCAGTGGCCGTTCCAACCCGCAGCGCGCAGCTTGGGGAAGACTTCGCTGGTGTAGTCGCCGCCCTGGGCGGTCAGAATGATGTCGCAGCGCTTGAGCGCGTCGATGTTGTACGCGTCTTGCAGCTTGGTCTCATTCTTGGCCTGCGCCGGCGCGGGGCCACCGGCGTTGGAGGTGGAGAAGAACATCGGCTCGATCAGCGCAAAGTCGCCCTCGGCCTGCATGCGGTCCATCAGCACCGAGCCGACCATACCGCGCCAGCCCACCAAACCTACTAAGTTACCTACTTTCATACCATCGCCCTTTTAAAAAATGAGTTTTTCGCCCCGGCTCGTCGAGCCGGGGGAGGGCGTGACGAACCGGGCTGGATCAGCCTTTGGTTGTCTTGGTAATTGCGGCAACGACAGCGTCGCCCATTTCCCGTGTACCCACCTTGGTTGTGCCTGCGGAATAGATGTCCACGGTGCGCAAACCCTGGGCAAGCACGGACTGCACCGCAGACTCGATACGGTCGGCAGCGTCGGCTTGTTGGAGTGAGAAACGTAACATCATGGCAGCGGACAATATTGTAGCCAATGGATTGGCGATGCCTTTGCCCGCGATGTCCGGCGCGCTGCCGTGGCTGGGCTCGTACAGGCCCTGGTTTTGCGCGTTCAGGCTGGCCGAGGGCAGCATGCCGATGGAGCCGGTGAGCATGGCCGCCGCGTCGCTGAGGATGTCGCCAAACATGTTGCCGGTGACCAGTACGTCGAACTTCTTGGGGGCTTTGACCAGTTGCATGGCCGCGTTGTCCACGTACATGTGGTCCAGCGCCACGTCGGGGTATTCCTTGCCCACTTCGGTGACCACGTCTTTCCAGAACTGGAAGGTTTCCAGCACGTTGGCTTTGTCGACGCTGGTGACGCGTTTATCCCGTTTGCGGGCCGCCTGGAAGGCGACATGGGCGATGCGCTCGATCTCCGGGCGGCTGTAGCGCATGGTGTCGAAGGCTTCCTCAGAACCGGGGAAGTGCCCGTCCACCGCAGTACGGCGACCACGCGGCTGGCCGAAATAGATGTCACCGGTGAGCTCGCGGATGATCAGGATGTCCAGCCCGGCCACCAGCTCGGGCTTGAGGCTGGAGGCATCGACCAGCTGCTCGTAGCAGATGGCGGGGCGGAAGTTGGCGAACAGGCCCAGGTTCTTGCGCAGGCCCAGAATGGCTTGCTCGGGGCGCAGCGGGCGGTCCAGGGTGTCGTATTTCCAGTCGCCCACGGCACCGAAGAGCACGGCATCGGCCTCTTTGGCCAGCTTCAAGGTGGCATCGGGCAGGGGATGGCCAAACGCGTCATAGGCGGCACCGCCGACCAGGGCGGTTTCCATCTCGAACGGCAGGTCCAGCACGTCCAGTACCTTGATGGCCTCGGCCATGATTTCCGGGCCGATACCGTCGCCGGGCAAAACTGCAATTTTGAGAGAAGTCATTTTGGTGAATTTATAAAAAATAGGCTGCTAGCGCTTGTGCTACCAGCACGAGAAGCTATGAATTTGATAGTCAATGGTGGGAGTCGGCGAGCCAGTGGGCGAGCCGGTATTCGCAGGCTTTGAACACCACATAGGCCGCCAGGCTCAGGTAGCCGGTCACCAGCAATTCGAGCAGTTGCCAGCCGCCACCCTCCATGACTGCGCGCCATCCGTAGTCCAGCAGCAGCCGAAAATTCGACTGGAACATGTAGACCAGATTCAGACTGCCTGCACCAAAGGTGAAAAACGCCAGGCCCAGCACGAGGTAGGTCAGCCATAGCCGCCGCAGCACCACCCGCTGGAACCAGGTGTTCATGGGTTAAACGCCTGCCAGCGTGGTGTGCGCCAGCCACGGCTTGGTGGCCAGACGCTCGGCTTCGAAGGCCTTGATCTTGTCGGCATGCAGCAGCGTCAGGCCGATGTCGTCAAAACCATTGAGCAGGCAGTATTTGCGGAAGGCCTGCACGTCGAACGGCAGTTCTTCGCCCTGCGGCTTCACGACCACCTGGCGTTCCAGGTCCACCGTGAGCTGGTAGCCGGGGAAGGCCAGGCAGGCATCGAACAGCGCAGCCACCTGGGCTTCAGGCAGCACGATCGGCAGCAGGCCGTTCTTGAAGCTGTTGTTGAAGAAGATGTCGGCGTAGCTGGGCGCGATGATGGCGCGAAAGCCGTACTGGTCGAGCGCCCAGGGCGCGTGTTCCCGAGAGGAGCCGCAGCCGAAGTTCTTGCGCGCCAGCAGCACCGAGGCACCTGCATAGCGGGGCTGGTTCAGCACGAAGTCGGGGTTCGGTTTGCGGGTAGCCGGGTCTTGGCCGGGGAAGCCTGCGTCCAGGTAGCGCCATTCGTCAAACAGATTCGGGCCAAAGCCGGTCTTGCGGATCGACTTGAGGAACTGCTTGGGGATGATGGCATCGGTGTCCACGTTTTCGCGGTCCATCGGTGCCACCAAACCGGTGTGGATGGTGAATTTTTGCATTACTTGCTCGCTGCGCCTTCGATCTTCTCGCCTGCTTTTTGCACGTCCTGGCCCATGCCACGCACGGTGTTGCAACCGGCCAGGGTCAGGGCAAATGCGATGGCGATCAGGGTGGTGAAGTTTTTCATGGTGTGTTTTCCTGCAGGGGTTAAGAAAATTGGCGGATATCGACGAAGTGGCCGTGCACCGCAGCGGCTGCCGCCATGGCCGGGCTGACCAGGTGGGTGCGGCCACCGGCACCCTGGCGGCCTTCGAAGTTGCGGTTGCTGGTGGAGGCGCAGCGCTCGCCGGGCTCCAGCTTGTCGGCATTCATGGCCAGGCACATGGAGCAGCCGGGTTCGCGCCATTCAAAGCCTGCGGCGATGAAGATCTTGTCCAGGCCTTCGCGCTCGGCCTGCTCCTTGACCAGGCCGGAGCCGGGCACCACCAGCGCCAGCTTGATGTTCTTGGCGACTTTCTGGCCCAGGTTCTTGACCACGGCGGCGGCTTCGCGCATGTCTTCGATGCGGCTGTTGGTGCAGGAGCCGATAAAGACCTTGTCCACGAAGATGTCGTTCAGCGCCTTGCCGGGCTGCAGGTTCATGTAGGTCAGCGCGCGCTCGATGGCCAGGCGCTTATTGCTGTCTTTTTCTTTCTCGGGGTCGGGCACAAAGCCGTCGATACCCAGCACCATCTCGGGCGAGGTGCCCCAGGTGACTTGCGGAATGATCTGGCTGGCATCCAGCTCGACCACCGCGTCGAAATGCGCGCCGGCGTCGCTGTGCAGGGTGCGCCAGTAGGCAGCTGCGGCATCGAACTCGGCACCCTTGGGGGCCAGCAGGCGGCCCTTGACGTAGTGCACGGTTTTTTCGTCCACCGCCACCAGTCCGGCGCGGGCACCGGCCTCAATCGCCATGTTGCAGACCGTCATGCGGCCTTCCATGCTCAAGGCGCGGATGGCCGAGCCGCCGAACTCGATGGTGTAGCCGGTGCCGCCCGCCGTGCCGATCTTGCCGATGATGGCCAGCACGATGTCTTTGCCGCCGCAACCCTTGGGCAGCGTGCCTTCCACGCGGACCAGCATATTCTTGGCTTTTTTGGCCAGCAGGGTTTGGGTGGCCATAACGTGCTCGACCTCGCTGGTGCCGATGCCGTGCGCCAGCGCGCCAAACGCGCCGTGGGTCGAGGTGTGCGAGTCGCCGCAAACTACCGTCATGCCGGGCAGGGTGGCACCATTTTCAGGGCCGATGACGTGCACGATGCCCTGGCGCTTGGACATAAACGGAAAGTACGCCGCCGAGCCGGATTCCTTGATGTTGGCATCCAGCGTGGTGATTTGCTCTTTGCTCACCAGGTCGGTGATGCCATCCAAGCCCAGTTCCCAGCCGGTGGTGGGCGTGTTGTGGTCGGCGGTGGCGACGATGGAGCTGATACGCCAGACCTTGCGGCCCGCTTGGCGCAGGCCTTCAAAGGCCTGCGGGCTGGTGACTTCGTGGACCAGGTGGCGGTCGATGTAGAGGATGGCGGTGCCGTCTTCTTCGGAGTGGACGACGTGTTCGTCCCAGATTTTGTCGTACAGGGTGCGTGCCATGGGGGTCTTTCGTGGGGGCTTTATTTTAGGTTGCAGTGAGGTGTGGACGAGAGGTGGTCCAGCAGCAGCCGCGCGGTGACGGGCAGTGTCGCGAAATCGCGGGCCACCAGCCCGATCTGGCGGGTGGCCCATGCGTCTTGCAGCGGCACGGCGCAAAGCTGGGGGGTGTGCATCAGGTCAAACGCGCGCTGCGGCATCACGCCGATGCCCAGGCCGTTGGCGATCATGCGGCACATGGCATCCAGCCCGGCCACGTGGATGCGCAGCTTGATGCTGCGGCCCTGGGCGGCGGCGGCCTGGTGCATGGCCTGGTAGATGGAGCTGTTGGCCTGCAGGCCCACGTGGTCAAAATCCAGTGTTTCATCAAAATTGATAGCTGCATGCGCAGATAGAACATGCGCTATCGGCACAATTAATACTAAATTATCTTGCCGGTAGGCTTTGGTTTGCAGGCTGCCCACGCCCCCGGCGGTGTTGCAGATGCCCAGGTCGGCCGCGCCTTCTTGTACCGCGCGGATGACTTCAGAGCTGAGGTGTTCTTCCAGGTCGATCTTGACCTGCGGGTGTGCGCGGCAGAACGCCCCCAGGTCTTCGGGCAGAAACTGCACCACGGCCGAAATGCTGGCGTGGATGCGCACATGGCCGCGCACGCCAAAGGCGTATTCGCTTAGCTCGCCCTGCATCTTCTCCAGGCTGTAGAGCATGCTACGGGCGTGGTGCAGCAGGCTTTCGCCCGCCGGGGTCAGGTCCACGCCCCGGGTGTGGCGCACCAGCAGCTTTGTTTCCAGGGTGGCTTCCAGGTCGCTCAGGCGCTTGCTGACAGCGCTGGCCGCAATGAACTCGCGCTCCGCCGCGCGGCCAATGCTGCCCAGCTCGCACACCGCTACGAAGAGCTGGAGCGAGGTGAGGTCCATGCGGCGGGCGAAGTTGCGTTCGGTGGGTTGCATTGGGTGTGGACATCGCGGTGGGCGATGGAGAGGCTATTTTCTCCCCTTTGGTAGATGTTGGTCGTCTGGATTTGCGATGGCGGTCATCGTCTCTGTATCCACCAGAATTTATACATTTTTGACATAAAACGCTTGTGGAATAAGCGCGAGTAGCTACTGAATATATAGCGGATACGCGCAAATGTGAAAAAACCCGCCGACATGGCCGTCCGGCGGGTTTTTAGAGGGGAGGCGCTAGATTAGCGTGTAGCGATAGGCAGCACGTCGCGCTTTTCCGAGCCGGTGAACAGCTGGCGGGGGCGGCCAATCTTGTACTCGGGGTCGCCAATCATTTCATTCAGCTGGGCGATCCAGCCCGACGTGCGCGCCAGGGCGAACACGGCGGTGAACAGCGGCGTGGGGATGCCGATGGCGCGCTGCACGATGCCGGAGTAGAAATCGACGTTGGGATACAGCTTGCGCGAGACGAAGTAGTCGTCTTCCAGGGCAATCTTTTCCAGGGCCATGGCCAGCTTGAACAGGGGGTCGTTCTCCAGGCCCAGCTCGGCCAGCACTTCCTTGCAGGTCTCTTGCATGAGCTTGGCGCGCGGGTCGTAGTTTTTGTACACGCGGTGGCCAAAACCCATCAGCTTCACGCCAGAGTTCTTGTCCTTGACCTTTTCCATGAACTCGCCGACCTTGGACACGCCACCCATCTTCTGGATGTCGGTGAGCATGTTCAGGCAGGCCTCGTTGGCACCGCCGTGGGCGGGGCCCCACAGGCAGGCCACACCGGCGGCGATGGCCGCAAACGGGTTGGTGCCCGACGAGCCGCACAGGCGCACGGTGGAGGTGGAGGCGTTTTGCTCGTGGTCAGCATGCAGGATGAAGATGCGGTCCAGGGCGCGTTCCAGCACCGGGCTGACCACATATTCTTCGCACGGCGTGGCGAACATCATGTGCAAGAAGTTGCCTGCGTAGCTCAGGTTGTTCTTGGGGTACATGTACGGCTGGCCGATGGTGTACTTGTAGGCCATGGCCACCAGGGTCGGCATCTTGGCGATCAGGCGGATGGCGGCGATTTCGCGGTGCTGCGGGTTCGTGATGTCGGTGCTGTCGTGGTAGAAGGCCGACAGCGCGCCGACCAGCCCGGTCATGATGGCCATGGGGTGGGCATCACGGCGGAAACCGCGCAGGAAGAACTGCATCTGCTCGTTGACCATGGTGTGGTTGGAGACGAGCTTGGTGAAGTCGGTTTTCTGCTGGGGGTTGGGCAACTCACCGTACAGCAGCAGGTGGCAGGTTTCCATGAAGTCGCAGCCGGTGGCTAGTTGCTCGATGGGGTAGCCACGGTAGAGCAGTTCGCCTTTGTCACCGTCGATGTAGGTAATGGCGGACTGGCACGACGCAGTGGACAAAAAGCCCGGGTCGTAGGTGAACATGCCGGTCTGGGCATAGAGCTTGCGAATGTCCACGACATCGGGGCCCACATTGCCCGAGTACACCGGGAGATCGACACTCGGGCTGCCGTTACTAAACGACAGAGTGGCTTTGTTATCTGCTAACTTCATTTCATTGCCCTTTCAGCGGTTTCTCAACATACTTAAAACTTCGTGCACGTCACTGCGGTCCAGCGCGGGTTCGACCTCAGCAAGCGGCTTTCGTGCCAAGTGCAGGTCCAGCAAATCGTTGTCACTTAAATCCATTAGATCCAGCATTGCTTGCCCCTGGCTGACGGTCAGCGTGTCGGCAAACTTTTGGAAAAATCGGTCGATGTATAAGTCGTTTTCCAGCAAACCGCGGCGGCAGCGCCAGCGCAGTTTGCTCAGAGCCCGCTCACCGAGCAAGTCCGAACCGGCGGGTGCAACCGGTTCGGTGGAGGGGGAAAGTGGCTGCACCAATAGCCCTTAGATGGCGCGACGCACCATCAGCTCTTTGATCTTGCCGATGGCCTTGGTGGGGTTCAGGCCCTTGGGGCACACGTCCACGCAGTTCATGATGGTGTGGCAGCGGAACAGGCGGTACGGGTCTTCCAGGTTGTCCAGGCGGGCAGCGGTGCTGTCGTCGCGGCTGTCGGCGATGAAGCGGTAAGCCTGCAGCAGACCGGCGGGGCCGACGAACTTGTCGGGGTTCCACCAGAAGCTGGGGCAGCTGGTGGAGCAGCTGGCGCACAGAATGCACTCGTACAGGCCGTTCAACTCATCGCGCTCTTCCGGGCTTTGCAGGCGTTCGCGCTCGGGCGGCAGGCTCTCGTTTACCAGGTAGGGCTTGATCGAGTTGTACTGCTTGAAGAAGTCGGTCATGTCCACGATCAGGTCGCGGATCACCGGCAGGCCGGGCAGCGGCTTGAGCACGATGGTGCCTGGCAGCGTGAGCATGTTGGTCAGGCAGGCCAGGCCATTCTTGCCGTTGATGTTCATGGCATCGGAGCCGCACACGCCTTCGCGGCAGGAGCGGCGGAACGACAGGGTGGGGTCTTGTTGCTTGAGCTTGATCAGCGCGTCCAGCAGCATGCGTTCGTGGCCGTCGAGTTCGATCTCGATGGTCTGCATGTAGGGCTTGGCATCGGTGTCCGGGTCGTAGCGGTAGATCTGGAAGGTGCGTTTGGTCATGGGGTTTCCTAGTCGTGCGGTAGCGTGCTTTTAGAACGTACGCACTTTGGGTGGAATGCTGTCTACCGTCAGGGGCTGGAGGTTGACGGGCTTGTAGCTCAGGCGGTTGTCGGCGCTGTACCACAGGGTGTGTTTCATCCACTCCTTGTCGTTGCGGCCCAGCGGGAACTGGTCGTGGTCGGCAGGGTGTTCGTAGTCGTACACCGTGTGGGCACCGCGGCATTCGCGGCGGGCCGCGGCCGAGACCATGGTGGCCTGGGCCACTTCGATCAGGTTGTCCACTTCCAGGGCTTCAATCCGGGCGGTATTGAAGATCTTGGACTTGTCTTTCAGGGTGATGCTGGCCACGCGCTTGCGGATGTCAGCGATTTTTTGCACGCCTTCGTCCATGCTGACCTGGGTGCGGAACACGCCTGCGTGCAACTGCATGGCGGTGCGGATTTCGGCGGCCACTTCCTGGCAGTAGCTGCCCTCGGTAGAAGCTTGCAACTGGTTCAGGCGCTCCAGCGTGCGGTCGGCTGCGTCGGCTGGCAGGGGCTTGTGCTCTTTGTTCTTCTGGTTGAACTCGACGATGTGGCGACCTGCGGCCTTGCCAAACACCAGCAAATCCAGCAGCGAGTTGGTGCCCAGGCGGTTCGCGCCGTGTACGCTGACGCAGGCGCATTCGCCCACGGCGTACAAGCCGTTGATGACAGAGTTGTTGACCTCACCCTTTTGCTCGATCACCTGGCCATGGATGTTGGTCGGCACGCCGCCCATTTGGTAATGGATGGTGGGTACCACGGGAATCGGCTCTTTGGTGATGTCCACGTTGGCGAAGTTCACGCCAATCTCGTACACCGAAGGCAGGCGCTTGTGGATGGTGTCGGCACCCAGGTGGTCCAGCTTCAACAGGATGTAGTCCTTGTTGGGACCGCAGCCACGGCCTTCCTTGATTTCCTGGTCCATGCAGCGTGAGACGAAGTCGCGCGGGGCCAGGTCTTTCATGGTGGGCGCATAGCGCTCCATGAAGCGCTCGCCATTGCTGTTGAGCAAAATCGCGCCTTCGCCACGGCAGCCTTCGGTCAGCAATACGCCTGCACCGGCCACGCCGGTGGGATGGAATTGCCAGAATTCCATGTCTTGCAGGGCGATACCGGCACGCGCCGCCATGCCCAGGCCGTCGCCGGTGTTGATGAAGGCGTTGGTGGAGGCATCAAAGATGCGGCCTGCGCCGCCGGTGGCCAGCAGCACGGTCTTGGCTTGCAGGATGTGCAGGTCGCCGGTTTCCATTTCCAGCGCGGTCACGCCGACCACATCGCCCGCTTCGTCGCGGATCAGGTCCAGCGCCATCCATTCGACGAAGAAGTTGGTCTTGGCCTTGACGTTTTGCTGGTACAGCGTGTGCAGCATGGCGTGGCCGGTACGGTCGGCTGCGGCGCAAGCACGTTGCACCGGCTTTTCGCCGTAGTTGGCGGTGTGGCCGCCGAACGGGCGCTGGTAAATGGTGCCGTCGGGGTTGCGGTCAAACGGCATGCCGAAGTGTTCCAGCTCGTAGACCACCTTGGGGGCTTCACGGCACATGAACTCGATGGCATCCTGGTCGCCGAGCCAGTCGGAACCCTTGATGGTGTCGTAGAAGTGGTAGTGCCAGTTGTCTTCGCTCATGTTGCCCAGCGAGGCGCTCACGCCACCTTGCGCCGCCACGGTGTGGCTGCGGGTGGGGAACACTTTGGACAGCGAGGCGACATTCAGGCCGGCTTTGGATAATTCGAGTGCGGCGCGCATGCCCGAGCCACCGGCTCCGACGATTACGACATCAAATTTGCGCTTGGAAATGTGGGCTTTGGAGTAGGTCATTTTTATGTTGCTTTTGTCGAATCTGCTTTAGAGGCGCCAGAGCACCTGGATCGCCCAGCCAGCACAGCCGACCAGCCAGATAATCGTGAAAATTTGTAGCAGCAAACGTAGCCAGACAATGGATGTCACATAGTCCATCCAGACGTCGCGCATGCCCACCCAGACGTGGTAGAGCAGGGCGATGATGACCGAAAAGGTCACAATCTTCATCCACTGCGCGGCGAAGATGCCTGCCCACAGGTCGTAGCCGATGGGGCCTTTGGACACCAGCAACTGGGCCAAAACAACCACCGTGAACAAGGCCATGATGCCCGCCGTGACGCGCTGCGCCAGCCAGTCGCGCAAGCCGTAATGTGCGCCGACGACGACGCGCTTGGATCCGTAATTAACCGACATGTTGATGTGCTCCGGGAGATTTAGTACAGGCCGAACAGCTTGGCTGCCAGCACGATGGTCAGGCCGATGCTGAGTGCCAGGGTGAACTTGGCAGACGAGGCACCAAATTCTTTGGTCACCGCGTCGTGGCTGGTGTCCATCCACAGATGGCGCAGGCCTGCAATAAAGTGGTGCAAATAGGCCCAAATCAGTGCCAATGCGACCAGCTTGAAAAAGAATCCCGGGACATAGCCCGCGCCCATGTTGAAGACGGCTTTGAACTTGGCAAACGAGATTTCGCTGGATACCGAGGCATCAAACATCCAGATGATGAAAGGCATCAGCAGGAACATGATCACACCACTGACGCGGTGCAAGATGGACACCCAGGCTGCCGGGGCCATGCGGTAAGTGGGCAGGTCTTTTAACGCATGGATGTTGCGAAATTCGGGCCGTTTGGGCCGGGCGGTAGAGGCAATCTCTGTCATAGGTTCGCTTTCGTGGTGTGTAACTGCGTTGTAATTTTTTAAAATCCTGCTTGCAAAATTCTATTGCAATGCAGCAAAGGCAAATAAGTCACAGCAAAATTGGCCCCGACTCTGGTTCAACTAAGCTCGTTGTGATAGTGGTGCGTCAGGGTGCTGTACAGGCCGCGGCGCAGCTCCATGGGCACGTCGTTGTAGGTGTAGGCCACGCGTTCCACGCTCAACAGCGGGGCGGTGGCAGCCACTTTGAGCAAGCGGGCCTGCTCGGTATCGGGGTGCACGGCGCGGATTTTTTCGTCGGCCCGCACCATATGCACATTGAATTCGGTTTCAAACAGCGCGTACATCGCACCCTGGTAACCCGCCAGGCGCTCGGCGGTCAGGCCCTTGAAGGGGCCGCCGGGCAGCCACAGGTCTTCCAGAATGGTGGGTACAAAGTCCCCGTTGACCGGGAACGACAGCACCCTGCGCACCTGCAGCACCGCGTCGCCGGGCCGTAAGGCCAGGGCGCGAGCCACATCGGCACTGGCACGCTGGCGTTTGCAGTCGATGATGTCGCGCTGGGCCGGGCCTTCGTCGGTAGCGTTGCCTACGTCGGGTGTGAGCTTCAGGAAACGGTAAGGCACGTGCTGGGCGGCGTGGGTGGCCACAAAAGTGCCCTTGCCCTGGCGGCGCACCAGCATGTTGTCGGCGGCCAATGCGTCAATCGCCTTGCGCACCGTGCCCTGGCTCACGCGAAACCGCACAGCCAGGTCCATTTCACTGGGAATGGCTTCGCTGGGCTTCCACTCTCCTGCCTGCAGGCTTTGCAAAATCAGGCCCTTGATCTGCTGGTACAACGGGCTGAAGGCCGGTGTCGTCGATGCGGCGGCCCCGCCGGGCTCAGTGCCGAGGTGCAAGGAATCAACGGGGGAGGGGGCGATATGGGCCATGGACAAATCGTAAAAACAACATCTAAGCTACAACTTGAAACCGATCGAATCATATCTTATATAAGACATAAGACAAATTGGCGCGTACGGGTTTTCGAGAGTAAACTCTGCGCTGATTTCTGGTGTCCAAGCGCTGGCTTGGCACACGTCAACCTCCTTTTTCACAACTTCCTGGAGTTTTCTCATGAGCAAGAAGCCTGTTCGCGTCGCCGTTACCGGTGCCGCTGGTCAAATTGGTTACGCCATCCTGTTCCGTATCGCCTCCGGCGAAATGCTGGGCAAAGACCAGCCGGTGATTCTGCAATTGCTCGAAGTGCCGATGGAAAAGCCCCAGCAAGCCCTGCAGGGCGTGATGATGGAATTGCAAGACTGCGCCTTCCCGCTGCTGGTCGGCATGGAAGCCCACGGCGACCCGATGACGGCCTTCAAAGATGTGGATTACGCATTGCTGATCGGTTCGCGCCCCCGTGGCCCGGGCATGGAGCGCGCCGAACTGCTGGCCGTGAACGCCGAGATTTTCACCGCCCAAGGCAAGGCCTTGAACGCTGTGGCCAGCCGCAACGTCAAGGTGCTGGTGGTCGGCAACCCCGCCAACACCAATGCCTACATCGCCATGAAGAGCGCGCCTGATCTGCCACGCAAGAACTTCACCGCCATGCTGCGCCTGGACCACAACCGCGCCCTGAGCCAGATCGCTGCCAAGACCGGCAAGGCCGTGGCCGATATTGAGAAGCTGACTGTCTGGGGCAACCACTCGCCCACGATGTACGCCGACTACCGTTTCGCCACCATCAACGGCGAGAGTGTCAAGACCATGATCAACGACCAGGAATGGAACGCCAACACGTTCTTGCCTACGGTGGGCAAGCGCGGCGCAGCCATCATCGCGGCACGCGGTGTGTCCTCGGCCGCCTCGGCTGCCAACGCCGCTATCGACCACATGCGCGATTGGGCCCTGGGCACCAATGGCAAGTGGGTCACCATGGGCATTCCGTCGGATGGCCAGTACGGTATTCCCGCCGACACCATGTTCGGCTTTGCCGTGACCTGCGAAGGCGGCGAATACAAGGTAGTGGAAGGCCTGGAAGTCGATGCATTCAGCCAGGAACGCATCAACATCACGCTGAAAGAACTGCAAGACGAGCAAGCTGGCGTAGCCCACCTGCTCTAAGCTTTAGCCATGCAGCATCCCCGCCAAGTTCTGCTGGGTGCCCAGGCCGCGCAGGGCTTCCTGCCGGTCTGCGACCATTACAGCGGCGTGGAAGCGCGGATGCGCAAAAGCCTGCAATTGCAGGCCGAGATGACCGAAGAGTTCGGGGCCTGCGTGTTCGACGTGACCCTGGACTGTGAAGATGGCGCACCCGTTGGCGGCGAAGCCGAGCACGCCGCCATGGTGGTGGCGCTGGCACTGGCCGCCGCCCCTGAGGCACGGGTGGCAGTGCGGGTGCATGCGGTGGACCACCCGGCTTTCGAGCAGGACATGGCCGTCATCGCTGCCCAGGCAGGCCACCGCCTGACCCACATCATGGTGCCCAAGATCGAGTCGGTTCGCGACATAATTCAGGTCGAAAAAGCACTCCAGCGCGCGTCAGCACTGCACTTGCCGCTACATGTTTTGATTGAATCGCCTGCTGCCGTGCAGCGCGCGTTTGAAATTGCCGCCCAGCCCCGGGTGCAGTCCCTGAGCTTTGGGCTGATGGATTTTGTGTCCAGCCACGGTGGGGCCATTCCGGGCGATGCCATGGGCGCGGCAGGCCAGTTCACTCACCCGTTGGTGGTGCGTGCCAAGCTGGAGATCGCCTCCGCCTGCCATGCACATGGCAAAGTGCCCTCGCACTGCGTGGTGACCGAGTTTGCCGACACCCAGGCCATGCAGGCGGCTGCCGAGCGCGCCGCGCGCACGCTGGGCTTTACCCGCATGTGGAGCATCCACCCCAGCCAGATCCGCCCCATCCTGGCCGCGTTTGCGCCCGGTGAGGCCGAGGTGGAAGCCGCTGCCCGCATCATCACCGCTGCCGTGTCCGCCCAGTGGGCCCCCATTTCTGATGCGGGCCAGCTGCACGACCGTGCCAGCTACCGTTATTTTTGGCAGGTACTGGAGCGCGCCCACCAGACCGGGCGTGCCCTGCCGCCCGAGGTGGCGGTGTATTTCAAGCTGCCTGACCCTATTCCCACTTTAGAAACCGTATGAAACTGATCCTCTCTATCGCCTTGCTGGCATTGGCCCCCGCGTTTGCTCTGGCCCAGGACGCACCCAAGAAACCGGTGAAAACGGTTGCCAAAGCCGCCCCCAAAGTAGCCCCCAAGCCCACCAGCAGCCGCATTCAGCTCAAGAGTGCTGCCAAAAACGTGGCCGCCGGTATCGAGGCCGCCGAAGCCGCCCTGACCCCCGCCGAGATGGCGATTGCCGAGCGCGTGCAGGTCGGCACCGTGCCTTGCGAGCTGGGCACCTCCGTCACGCTGGTGGCCGATGCCAAATACCCCGGCTACTTCAACGTGCAGGTCAAGAACCTCAAATACCGCATGTTCCCGGTAGAAACCAGCACCGGTGCCATCCGCCTGGAAGACCAGAAAGCCGGTGCTGTGTGGCTGCAACTGGGCAACAAATCCATGTTGATGAACCAGAAGCTGGGCCAGCGCCTAGCCGACGATTGCATGAGCCCGCAGCAGGTGGCCGTGGCCGAGTCGCTCAAGTTGAATCCGGCACAAAGCGTGCTTAATGCTCCGGCTCCGCTGCCTGCGCAGCCCGCATCGCAACCCGAAGTTGCCGCCAAATAAAAACCTTCCGTCTGCCCCCACGATTATTTGAACCAGGAGAAAACCATGTTGCAAGCCTATGCCGCCCATGTTGCTGAGCGCGCCGCCCTCGGCATTCCGCCGCTGCCCCTGTCTGCCAAGCAGACCGGCGAGCTGATCGAGCTGCTGAAAAGCCCCCCCGCAGGCGAAGAGGCCAATCTGCTGAACCTGATCACCCACCGCATCCCCGCCGGCGTGGACGATGCCGCCAAGGTCAAGGCCAGCTACCTGGCCGCCGTGGCCCACGGCACCGAAAAATGCCCGCTGCTGACGCGTGAAAAAGCCACCGAACTGCTGGGCACCATGCTGGGTGGCTACAACATCAGCCCCATGATCGACCTGCTGGACGACGCATCCGCCACCGTGGCCGAGGCGGCTGCCGCCGGTTTGAAGAAAACCCTGCTGATGTTCGACCAGTTCCATGACGTGCAGGAAAAGGCCGAAAAGGGCAACACCTACGCCAAGGCCGTGCTGCAAAGCTGGGCCGATGCCGAGTGGTTCACCAGCCGCCCCGCCGTGCCTGAGAGCATCACCGTCAGCATCTTCAAGGTGGCCGGTGAAATCAACACCGACGACCTGTCGCCCGCCCCCGATGCGTTCAGCCGCCCCGACATTCCGATGCACGCCCTGGCCATGCACAAGAATGCCCGCCCAGGCATCGTTCCCGAAGAAGACGGCAAGCGCGGCCCGGTCAAGTTCATCGAAGACCTGCGTGCGCGTGGCAACCTCGTGGCCTATGTGGGCGACGTGGTCGGCACCGGCTCCAGCCGCAAGTCGGCCACCAACTCGGTGCTGTGGTTCACCGGCGAAGACATTCCCTTTGTACCCAACAAGCGCTTTGGTGGTGTCTGCCTGGGCAACAAGATCGCCCCGATTTTCTACAACACCATGGAAGACTCCGGCGCGCTGCCGATCGAACTCGACGTGAGCCAGATGGCCATGGGCGACGTAGTCGAGCTGCGCCCCTACGACGGCAAGGCGCTGAAAGACGGCAATGTCATCGCCGAATTCACGCTGAAAAGCGACGTGCTGTTCGACGAAGTGCGCGCCGGTGGCCGCATTCCCCTGATCATTGGCCGTGGCCTGACCGCCAAAGCGCGTGAAGCGCTGGGCTTGCCCGTTAGCACCCTGTTCCGCCTGCCGCAAAATCCGGTGGACACCAAGAAGGGCTTCACCCTGGCACAAAAGATGGTGGGCCGTGCCTGCGGTCTGCCTGTGGGCCAGGGCGTGCGCCCCGGTACCTACTGCGAACCCAAGATGACCTCGGTCGGCTCGCAAGACACCACCGGCCCCATGACCCGCGACGAGCTGAAAGACCTGGCCTGCCTGGGCTTCAGCGCCGACCTGGTGATGCAGTCCTTCTGCCACACCGCCGCCTACCCCAAGCCGGTGGACGTGAAGATGCACCACGAGCTGCCCGACTTCATGAGCACCCGTGGCGGCGTGCCCCTGCGACCCGGTGACGGCATCATCCACAGCTGGTTGAACCGCATGCTGCTGCCCGATACCGTGGGCACCGGCGGCGACAGCCACACCCGCTTCCCCATCGGTATCAGCTTCCCCGCTGGTTCTGGCCTGGTCGCCTTCGGCGCAGCCACCGGCGTGATGCCTTTGGACATGCCCGAGAGCGTACTGGTGCGTTTCAAGGGCGAAATGCAGCCTGGCATTACCCTGCGGGACCTGGTTAACGCGATTCCGCTGTACGCCATCAAGGCCGGTTTGCTGACGGTGGCCAAGCAAGGCAAGAAGAACATCTTCTCGGGTCGCATCCTGGAAATCGAAGGCCTGCCGAATCTGAAGGTCGAGCAAGCGTTTGAGCTCAGCGATGCGTCTGCCGAACGTTCGGCGGGCGGCTGCACCGTGCACCTGAACAAAGAACCGATCATCGAATACATCAACAGCAACATCACCATGCTGAAGTGGATGATTGCCACCGGTTACTCGGATGTGCGCACCATCAACCGCCGCATCAAGGCCATGGAAGCCTGGCTGGCCAACCCCGAGCTGATGTACGGCGATGCCGATGCCGAGTACGCAGCCGTCATCGAAATCGACCTGGCCGACATCCACGAACCCATCGTGGCCTGCCCGAACGATCCGGACGACGTGAAGACCCTGGCCGAAGTGGCGGGCAATGTGATTGAAGAAGTCTTCATCGGCTCCTGCATGACCAATATCGGCCACTTCCGCGCTGCCTCCAAGCTGCTGGAAAACAAGCGCGATATCCCCGTCAAGCTGTGGATGGCACCGCCCACCAAGATGGATGCCAAGCAACTCAGCGAAGAAGGCCATTACGGCGTGCTGGGCAGCGCCGGTGCGCGCATGGAAATGCCGGGTTGCAGCCTGTGCATGGGCAACCAGGCGCAGGTGAAAGAGGGCGCTACGGTGTTCTCTACTTCCACCCGCAATTTCCCGAACCGTCTGGGCAAGAACAGCAACGTGTACCTGGGCTCGGCCGAGCTGGCCGCCATTTGCTCCAAGCTGGGCCGCATCCCCACCAAGGCCGAGTACATGGCCGACATGGGTGTGCTGACCAAAGACAGCGAAAAGATCTACCAGTACCTGAACTTTGACAAGGTCAAGGACTACACCGACCTGGCCGACACGGTGAAAGACACCGCCGCCGCTTAAGCGTTCCGTTCGCCAAGGGCTGCTGGCAGCTCTTTGGCAGGCGCATCCTCCAGGCGCAAGTTGCTATATAAATAATAGCTACTTGCGCTTTTTTCATGGGCGCTAGAGGCTGATTTTTAGCTAAATTCGTGTCACCAGCTTAGACGGTGCGAAGTGCCTTTGTCGGCCGCCACCGCAAAGCGGTGTAGGCCAACATCCCGATCGCTCCTTGGTCACACACGGTAGCAATTTTTCTGGCGTATAACCGTGGAACCTGTCAACAGACAGTGGCATCCACCGTTGTTGTATTACTAAAAATTGAATGGACACCACCATGGCACACACACACTTTTCTCTGCGCTCTTCCGTCATTGCCTGCACTGTGGCCGCCTTGGCTCTGGGCGGCTGCGCCAACATGAGTGAAACGCAAAAGGGCACGGCCACCGGTGCAGGCATTGGCGCGCTGGCGGGCGTGCTGATTGGCGACAGCACCAAGGGCACCGCCATTGGCGCGGGTCTGGGTGCGCTGGGCGGCTACGTCTGGTCCAAACACATGCAAGACAAAAAGGCGGCCATGGAGCAGGCCACCGCAGGCACGGGCGTCGCGGTCACGCAAACCTCGGACAACCAGCTCAAGCTGAACATCCCCAGCGACATCTCGTTTGACACGGGCCGCGCCGATATCAAGCCCAATCTGCGCCCCATCCTGGACCAGTTTGCCAGCGGCCTGCAAAACCAGCCCAATACCGAAGTGCGCATCATCGGCCACACCGACAGCACTGGCAGCGATGCCATCAACAACCCCTTGTCGCTGGACCGCGCCGAAAGTGCCCGCGACTACCTGACCGCGCGTGGCGTGGATGCGCGCCGCGTGGTGGTGGCAGGCCGGGGTTCGCGCGAAGCCATTGCCGACAACAGCAGCGATGCCGGACGCGCCCGCAACCGCCGGGTTGAAATCTTCCTGGCAGAACGCGCGCAGCAATAACCAGCTACACGTAAAAAGGCCCGTGGAACTTTGGGTTCCACGGGCCTTTTTACGTCTGCTCATCTATTCCGACTTGGTCACCAAATCAAAGTGCTCCACCACTGGGGGGCTGGCAAAGAACGGCCCGACGATGGCGCGCCACTCGGCAAATGCAGGGCTTTCGCGGAAGCCGACATTGTGGGCCTCCACCGAAGTCCAGAAAATTTGCAGCACATAACGCTCGGGGCTCTCAATGCCCTTGTTGACCTTGTAGCCCTTGCAGCCCGCGTTCTTGCCGATGACGGTTTGCAGGCCCCGCGTGATGGCCTCGTCAAAAGCGGCCTGCTGGCCGGGGTGGATACGGATGTCGGCGATTTCCAGAATCATGGTGTGTCTCGGTCGGTTACAAAACTTCGCTGGCGAAGTCGGCTAAACGGGAACGCTCGCCGCGGGCCAGCATAATGTGGCCGCTGTGGGGCCAGCCCTTGAATTTGTCTACCGCAAACGTCAGGCCAGAGGAGCCTTCGGTCAGGTAGGGCGTGTCGATCTGCTGCAGGTTGCCCATGCAAATGATCTTGGTGCCCGGGCCAGCGCGGGTAATCAGCGTTTTCATCTGCTTGGGTGTCAGATTCTGCGCTTCGTCGATGATTACGTACTTGTTCAGGAAGGTGCGGCCACGCATGAAGTTCATGCTCTTGATCTTGATGCGCGAGCGGATCAGCTCGTTGGTGGCCGAGCGGCCCCATTCGCCTGCGCTGGTCTCGGTTTTGGCCAGCACTTCCAGATTGTCGTCCAGCGCGCCCATCCAGGGGCCCATCTTTTCTTCCTCGGTGCCGGGCAGGAAGCCGATGTCTTCACCGACGCTGACCGTGGCACGCGTCATGATGATCTCGGTGTAGCGGCGCTCGTCCAGCACCTGGGTCAAGCCCGCAGCCAGAGCCATCAGCGTCTTGCCGGTGCCTGCGTTGCCGGTCAGGGTGACGAAATCGACTTCGGGGTCGAGCAGCAGGTTCATCGCGAAGTTTTGTTCGCGGTTGCGGGTGGTGACACCCCACACGGCGTGCTTGAGGTGGTTGTAGTCCTTCAGCGTCTTGAGCACCGCGGTCTTGGCGCGGATTTCGGTGACGCGGGCGTACAGATTGGGTTCACCGGGCGACTCGAAGTAGACAAACTGGTTGACCATCATCTCGGGCACGATGGGGCCGGAGATGCGGTAGAAGGTGTACAGGCCTTGCTGCCAGCTCTCCACGGTTTTGCCGTGCTTGGTCCAGAAATCGGCCGGCAAAGCCAGCGCGCCAGAGTACAAAAATTCGCCGTCGTCCAGCGCCTTGTCGCTCTGGTAGTCCTCGGCGGCCAGGCCCAGGGCGCGGGCCTTGACGCGCATATTGATGTCTTTGGACACCAGCACCACCTCGCGGCCCGGGTGCAGTGGGCGCAGCGCCTCGACCACGCCCAGAATCTGGTTGTCGGCCTTGCCCTGGGGCAGGCTGCTGGGCAAGGTGTAGTTGAGCGTCTGGGTCTGGAAGAACAGCTTGCCGCCTGCTTCCAGGTGGCCGGTGGTGTCCAGCTTCAGGCCCACCGCCATGTCGGCTTCTTTGGCACCGGCCAGCGCATCCAGCGAGCGGCTGGTCTGGCGGGCGTTGCGGGCCACCTCGGTCATGCCCTTTTTGTTGCTGTCGAGCTCTTCGAGCACGATCATCGGCAGGAAGATGTCGTGCTCTTCAAACCGGTACAGGCACATCGGGTCGTGCATCAGCACATTGGTGTCCAGCACAAACAGCTTGGCCGGGCCGGTGCTTTTGGGCGCTTTGCGTTTGGGTGCAGGCTCTTGCAGCAGGGCGGCATTGCGGTTGCGCGCTGGGGCTTCGCTGGGTTTGTCCAGGCTGGGTGTGTTTTTGGGTGCTTCGGGAGCAGGTTTCTCGCGCTTGAGCTCCACCACGGGCTCCACGCTGCGGGCTTGCGGCTTCTCTTGTACCGCACCGGCGTTGGCAGCCGCTTTGGGTGCGCGGCTGGTCGCCGTTTTTTTAATGGACTTGGCAACCACGTCGTAGGCTTCACGGGCCAAGGTGGCAGCGCGCTTGGTGGGGGCGGGAGGCAATGGCATAGGTCGTGGGACTCGCTCGTTAAATTAAAGGCTATCAAAAAGCGCAAAAGCCGCCAGGCAGGCCGGGCGGCTTTTGAAAGGGAGCGTAGTTAAATTTACCAGCAACATGAAATCATTATGCATGAGCCCTGTTGCGGTAATACGCGATGGCTTCGTGATACGTTAAACCGCTTTTTTCAGGTCTTTGACCGCTTGCAGCACGTCGTCCACATGGCCGGGGACTTTCAGGCCGCGCCACTCGTTCTTCAGGATGCCGTCGGCACCGATCAGAAAGGTGCTGCGCTCGATGCCCTTGACCTTTTTGCCGTACATGATCTTGTTCTTGACCACGCCAAACATGTGGCACATTTTTTCTTCGGTGTCGGCGATGAGTTCAAACGGCAGCTCCAGCTTGGTCTTGAATTCATCGTGCGACTTCATGTTGTCGCGCGACACACCGAACACGGTGGCGCCCGCCTTGACGAATTCTTTGTGCTTGTCGCGGAACTGCATGGCTTCGGTGGTGCAACCGGGGGTGTTGTCCTTCGGGTAAAAATACAAAACCACAACCTTGCCGAGGTGGGTGGTGTTGGAAACCTTGATGCCACCGGTGGCGTTGGCTTCAAATTCAGAGATAAGTTTATTGACAACGATCGCCATAGTGCTTGGGGTCTCTTGTGACTGGGTGTGGTCGTCGAAAGCTTGAAGTGGCTGGTGCGAATGGCCGGTGAAGCGGTGCTGGCATGCTCGTGATGTCACCAAAGCTTGACCGCTGGCTGCTTCAAACTGCAACCCTCGATTTTACTCGGAATCCGCGCGGCTCATCGACAGGCTCAGGCGGCGGTCTCCAGTAACAAGGCTGCCACCACATGCCGACCCTCCTGGGCCAGGATGTTGTAAGTGCGGCAAGCCGCCTGGGTGTCCATGGTCTCGATACCGATGCGCTGCGCCATCAGGGCTTTGAGCCACACCGGCTGCGGAAAGCGGATACGGCTGCCACTGCCAAAAATCACCAGTTCTGGGGCCATGGCGGCCAGTTGGGCAAAGTGTTCGGGGGTCAGGTCTTCAAAGCGGCTGCAGTTCCACTCCAGCCGCTCGCCGCGCGAGCCCAGCACCACGCTGTGCACCACTTTGTCGGTATTGATGCCGACCCAGCCCGGCCCGTAGCCGGTGATGGATTGCACGTCGAATTTATCGGGTTGGAGCTTCATGGAACGGCTTTGCAAATGTGGTCCAATTATAGGTTTCCATTCTTATAGACAGCCTGCGGCGACGGCTTGAGCCTGCGCCCGCCAGGGACACCATGAAGACCATCCAAAAATCCACCAAGCTGGCCAGTGTGTGCTACGACATCCGCGGCCCCATCATGGACGCGGCGCGCCAGATGGAGGAAGAGGGCCAGAAGATCATCAAGCTCAACATTGGCAACTTGGCGGTGTTCGGCTTTGATTCGCCCGAAGAAATCCAGCAGGACATGATCCGCAACCTGCCCAATTCGGCAGGTTATTCGGACAGCAAAGGCATCTTTGGCGCACGCAAAGCGGTCATGCATTACACGCAGCAACAGGGTGTAAAAGGTGTCACGCTGGATGACATCTACCTGGGCAATGGTGCCAGCGAACTGATCGTGATGGCCACCAACGCTCTGTTGAACGATGGTGACGAGTTGCTGTTGCCCGCGCCAGACTACCCGCTGTGGACCGCGGCGGTAAGCCTGTCGGGCGGCACACCGGTGCACTACATCTGTGACGAGGCCAATGGCTGGATGCCCGACCTGGACGACATCCGCGCCCGCATCACCCCGCGCACCAAGGGCATCGTGGTCATCAACCCCAACAACCCCACCGGTGCGCTGTACTCCGATGCCCTGCTCAAAGGCATCGTCGCGCTGGCCCGCGAGTTTGGATTGGTGGTCTTCGCCGACGAGGTCTACGACAAGGTGCTGTACGACGGTGCCAAGCACACGGCCATGGCTTCGCTGAGCGACGACGTGCTGACCCTGACCTTCAACTCCCTGAGCAAAAGCTACCGCTCCTGCGGCTACCGCGCGGGCTGGATGGTGGTGTCGGGCGACAAGAAACCGGCACGCGACTACATCGAGGGCCTGAACATGCTCTCCAACATGCGGCTGTGTGCCAACGTGCCTGGCCAGTGGGCGATCCAGACAGCGCTGGGCGGCTACCAGAGCATCAACGACCTGGTGGGCGAGGGCGGCCGCCTGCGCCGCCAGCGCGACCTGGCCTATGACCTGATCACCGCCATCCCCGGCGTGAGCTGCGTCAAGCCCACCGCGGCGCTGTACATGTTCCCCAAGCTGGACCGGACCATGTACCCGATCGAGGACGACCAGCAGTTCATCCTGGAGCTGTTGCAGGAAACCCATGTGATGCTGGTGCAGGGCACGGGTTTCAACTGGCCCACGCCGGACCACTTCCGCATCGTATTTTTGCCCCACGAAGACGACCTGCGCGAAGCTATTCAACGCGTGGCCAAATTCCTGGAACACTATCGTAAACGTAGCGCCTAGCGCAGACAGTACCTGCGCTAGAGCCATTATTTATATATAAAATTGATATGAAACCCATCCAAGTAGGCATTCTCGGCATCGGCACCGTCGGCAGCGGCGTGTTTAACGTACTGCAACGCAACCAGGAAGAAATCAAGCGCCGCGCCGGGCGTGGCATTGAAGTCACCATGGTCTCGCGCCGCAATACCGCTGAAGCCCAGGCTTTGGTGGGCGACCGCGCCCAGGTGGTGGCCGACGCGCGCGCCATCGTGCAAAACCCGGCCATCGACATCGTAGTCGAGCTCATCGGCGGCACCACCCTGGCCAAGGAGCTGGTGCTGGAAGCCATTGCCCAGGGCAAGCACGTGGTCACTGCCAACAAGGCGCTGCTGGCCGTGCACGGCACCGAAATCTTCGCCGCCGCCCATGCCAAGGGCGTGATGGTGGCCTTTGAAGCCGCCGTGGCCGGGGGCATCCCCATCATCAAGGCGCTGCGCGAAGGCCTCACGGCCAACAGCATCCAGTGGGTGGCCGGCATCATCAACGGCACCACCAACTTCATCCTCAGCGAAATGCGCGACAAGGGCCTGGACTTTGGCGTGGTGCTCAAGGAGGCCCAGCGCCTGGGCTACGCCGAAGCCGACCCCACCTTCGACATCGAAGGCGTGGACGCGGCCCACAAGCTGACCCTGATGTCGGCCATCGCCTTTGGCATCCCGGTGCAGTTCGACAAGGCCTACATCGAAGGCATCACCCAGCTCGGCGCGCAAGACATCAAATACGCCGAACAGCTCGGCTACCGCATCAAGCTCTTGGGCATCACCAAGCGCACCGCAAACGGCGTGGAGCTGCGCGTGCACCCCAGCCTGGTGCCCGCCAAGCGCCTGATCGCCAATGTAGAAGGCGCGATGAACGCGGTGATGGTGCAGGGCGATGCCGTCGGCACCACGCTGTACTACGGCAAGGGTGCGGGCAGCGAGCCCACCGCCAGCGCGGTGATCGCCGACCTGGTGGACATTGCCCGCCTGCACACCGCCGCGCCCGCCCAGCGCGTGCCCTACCTGGCCTTCCAGCACCATGCCATGAGCGACCTGCCGGTGTTGCCCATGGGCGACGTCGTCACCAGCTACTACCTGCGCCTGCGCGTAGCCGACCAGGCCGGTGTGCTGGCCACCGTGACCGGCCTGCTGGCAGCGGCTGACATCAGCATCGACGCGGTGCTGCAGCGCGAAGCCGACGAAGTGGGCGGCGAGGGCGCCACCCAGACCGACGTGATCATCCTGACCCACGACTGCGTCGAGTCGCGCATGAACGCCGCCCTGGCGCAAATGCAGGCCCTGCCTACCGTGCTGGCGCCCATCACGCGCATCCGCAAGGAAGAGCTGGCGTAATCTCTTTCAGATACATCGAAATAGATAAGGTCGAGCTATGAAAATTGAGTCAATACGTCTGAAAAACTTCAAGGCTTTTCGGGACGTTCATATTTCTGGAATGCCCGATTTTCTCGTTGTAGTGGGAGCAAATGGCGCGGGCAAAACGACCCTGTTTGACGTGTTTGGATTCCTGCATGATTGTCTCAAGGGCAATGTACGGCAAGCACTGGATCGCCGGGGTCGGTTCAAAGAGGTTTTGAGTCGAGACAGTGTGGAAGACACAATCTTGATCGAAATTCAGTACCGCATGCCGATTGCAGGCGTTGATCGCTTGGTAACCTATTCTTTGGAAATTGCCGAAAAAGGAAATGCACCTTACGTGAAGCGAGAGGTACTTCGTTACAAGCGCGGGCGCTATGGCAGTCCTTACAGGTTTTTAGACTTCACTAATGGGCAAGGTTTTGCCATTAACAATGAGGAAGATTTCCATAAGCCTGATGGTGAGTTGGAGCGAGAGTTTCAAACGGTTGCACCTGACACTTTAGCAATTAAAGGTTTGGGCCAATTTGAGCGGTTCAAGGCAGCAAATGCTTTTCGACAGTTAATGGAATCGTGGCATGTTTCCGATTTTCATATTGATGCAGCACGTGGACGAAAAGAGCCATCCGGTGATTCAGAGCATCTGTCTGAAACGGGAGATAACCTGCCATTGGTTGCACGCTATTTGTACGAGCAATACCCCCAAGATTTTCAGAACATATTGACTACTATGGCTCGGCGTGTGCCCGGGGTTCGTGCTGTGGAGCCATTGTTATTAGATGATGGGTACTTGACGCTTCGGTTCCAGGATGGTTCATTTAAGACTCCATTTTTGGATCGTTATGTATCCGATGGCACGATCAAGATGTTTGCTTATCTCGTGTTGCTGCACGATCCGAAACCTCACCCTTTGCTGTGTGTAGAAGAGCCTGAAAATCAGCTTTACCCCAAGTTAATGGTTGAGTTGGCTGAAGAGTTCCGGTTGTACGCTCAACGTGGTGGACAAGTACTCGTTTCAACTCATTCACCGGATTTCCTGAATGCGGTTGAGCTTGACGAAGTATTTTGGCTGGTGAAGAACGACGGAGGAACCCAGATACGGCGTGCCAGGGATGATGCGCAAATTGCAGCTTATATGGCGGACGGTGATCAAATGGGGAATTTGTGGAAGCAAGGCTTCTTTGAAGGGGCGGACCCTGTATGACAGAGTTGGTCTTTTGCTTGGAAGAGGCTTCTGCGCAGGCCATGTTAGAAGGATTGCTGCCTCGCTTGTTTCCAGATGGAGGGATAGTCTATCGGTACATTACGTTTCAAGGTAAGCAGGATTTAGAAAAGCAATTGCTCCGTAAGTTGCGTGGTTATCAAAATCCATTGGCAAAGTTTGTAGTGCTGCGCGACCAAGACTCCAATCCAGATTGCGGCGCAGTCAAGGCAAAACTAGTTGCTTTGTGTATGCAGGCTGGGCGACCTGACAGCTTGGTGCGCATTGCATGTCGCGAGCTGGAAACTTTTTACTTGGCTGATTTAGCGGCAGTCGAACGTGGACTCGGTATTTCCGGATTGGTCAAGTTGCAGGCTACTAAGAAATTCCGCAGTCCTGATTACCTAGGTTCTCCATCTAAAGAACTTGACACCTTGACGAAGGGGCTCTACCAGAAAGTCGGTGGATCGCGTGCTATAGGCATCCATCTTGATCTTGAGAACTTTCGATCTGACAGTTTCCGCAATCTCTTAGCTGGGATTCGGCGACTGGCCCATTGATCGATTGGACATTATTCATGCATTACCTTTCCATCCGTGGCGATGCCACCCCGCGCAAGTTCTGTGAAATCCTGCAGGACGGGTTGGCACCCCGATAGCGGCTTGTACCTGCCTAACCAATACCCGCAGGACGACAGTGCCACACTGACTCGCTGATGCACGGTCTACCACCAGCAGGGCGATGCCGAGCTGGCGTCTGAAATTCTGTCGCTGTTTATTGACGACGCCCTGTGCGCCAAGATCTACACCGTGGACGTGTTCCGTACCGGCGAGATCGTGCCGCTGCGGCATCTGGAAAGCGGCGTTCTACCGGAAGGCCTGTTCAACCTACTGCAATGCAACCAGGAAGAAATCAAACGCTGGGCCGGGCGTGGCATGGAAGTCACCATGGTCTCGCGCCGCAACCTAGCTGAGGCCCAGGCTTTAGTGGGCGACCGCGCCCAGGTGGCCAACGCGCGCGCCATCGTGCTCGAGCTCACCGGCGGCACCACCCTGGCCAAAGAATTGGCGTCCTGACCCACTAGACTGCACCGAATCCCGCATGAACGCCGCCCTGGCGCAGATGCAGGCCCTGCCCACCGTGCTGGCCCCGATCACGCGGATTCGTAAAGAAGAGTTAGCCTGATGTAAAGCGGTAGTCCTGGGCACGGCATGGGCCGTTGAAGTCCACAAGCGCAAGAGTGACGTAACACTGGGCGCTGTGGTCCTCTCAACTGCAAGCTTCTTCAAAGGAAACCCCATGAAATCCAACATCCGCGCCCTCGCTATCGCTCTTGGAATGTGCTTCGCCGGTGCGGGCTTTGCCGCCACTGCCGTGCCTGCAGCCACCGCTTCGGCTCCTGCCGCCACGGCTTCTGCTGCAGCCCCTGCCACACCCGCCGCCAAGCCTGCAGCAGCGGCTCCTGCCGCTAAAAAGACCGCCACCGCCATGCCCACCGCGGCAGCCGCTGGTGGTGGTGACGGCAAGGTCTGGGTGAATGAAAAGTCCAAAACCTACCACTGCGAAGGCAGCAAGCTCTACGGCAAGACCAAGACTGGCGAGTACATGGCCGAAGCCGATGCCAAAGCCAAGGGTAACCATCCTGCAGGCGGCAAGGCTTGCGCCAAATAAGCTTCATGCTGCTTCCAAAAAACCCAGCCCGGCTGGGTTTTTTTACGTCTGGGGCTGGGTGGCTCTGCGTTGCTAAAATTTGCACACACATCTGGCGCGCAAGCACCCTGCGTTGCGGCACATTGACTGCGAGACAACCCCCATGCACTACCTCTCCACCCGTGGCGATGCCACGCCGCGCCAATTCTGCGAAATCCTGCTCGAAGGCCTGGCCCCCGATGGCGGCCTGTACCTGCCCGCGCACTACCCGCAGGTGGACAGTGCCACGCTGACCCGCTGGCGCACGGTCTACCACGAGCAAGGCTATGCCGAGCTGGCGTTCGAGATCCTGTCGCTGTATATCGACGACATTCCCGCCGTAGACCTGCGCGCCCTGTGCGCCAAGACCTACACCGTGGAGGTGTTCCGCACCGGCGAAATCGTGCCGCTGCGGCATCTGGAAAACGGTGTGCTGCTGGAGGGCCTGTCCAACGGCCCCACGCTGGCCTTCAAGGACATGGCCATGCAGTTGCTGGGCAATCTGTTCGAGTACGAGCTGGCCCGGCGCGGCGAGCAGCTCAACATCCTGGGCGCCACCAGCGGCGACACCGGCAGCGCGGCCGAATACGCCATGCGCGGCAAAAAAGGCGTGCGCGTGTTCATGACCTCGCCGCAGGGCCGCATGAGCCCGTTCCAGCAGGCGCAGATGTTCAGCCTGATGGACGAGAACATCGTCAACATCGCCATCGAAGGCGTGTTCGACGACTGCCAGGACATCGTCAAGGCGGTGTCCAACGACCTGGATTTCAAGCGCAAGTACAAGATCGGCACGGTCAACAGCATCAACTGGGCGCGCTTGCTGGCCCAGGTGGTGTACTACTTCGCGGGCTACATCCAGGCGACGCAGACCAATGACCAAAAGGTCAGTTTCTCCGTCCCGTCCGGCAACTTCGGCAACGTCTGCGCGGGCCACGTGGCCCGCATGATGGGCCTGCCGATCGAAAAGCTGGTGGTGGCTACCAATGAGAACGACGTGCTCGACGAGTTCTTCCGCACCGGCATCTACCGCGTGCGCGGCAGTGCCGACACGCATGAGACCTCCAGCCCGTCGATGGACATCTCCAAGGCTTCCAACTTCGAGCGCTTTGTGTTCGACCTGGTGGGCCGCGACGGCGTGCGCACCAAAGACCTGTTCAGCACCCAACTGGCCGCCCAGGGCTACTTCGACCTGAGCGCCGACCCGGCATTCCAGCAAGCCGCCAGCCGCTACGGCTTTGCCAGTGGCAAGAGCACCCACGCCGACCGCCTGGCCACCATCCGCGATACGGATGCCCGCTTTGGCATGGTCATCGACACCCATACCGCCGACGGCCTGAAGGTCGCCCGCGAACACCTGCAAGCCGGTGTGCCCATGGTGGTGCTGGAGACCGCCCTGCCCATCAAGTTTGCCGCCACCGTCCATGAGGCCCTGGGCCGCGAACCCGATCGGCCCCCGCAGTTCCTGGGCATCGAGGCCTTGCCCAAACGCGTGCTGAACCTGCCCGCCGACGTCGCACAAGTTAAAGCGTTGATCGAGAAAAATTGTGCTTAAAACAGCCATGCGTGCTTATCGAATGGGCGTAAGTAGCTATCAAAAGTGTAGTATTTTTCGGTTGCAGCCATGAAGGCCGTCGTCTTCGCCGGGTTCTCTGGATCGGGTAAAACCACCCTGCTGGAGCAACTGATCCCGCTGCTCAAACAGCAGGGCCTGCGCGTCTCGGTGGCCAAGCATGCGCACCATCGGTTTGACATCGACCAGCCCGGCAAAGACAGTTGGCGGCACCGCCAGGCGGGTGCGTTCGAGGTGGTGATCGCCTCCGACCTGCGTCTGGCCCTGGTGCGCGAATTTGAGCAGCCCGAGCGCCTGTCGGTCCACGCGCTGATCGCCGAACTGCATCCCGGCGTGGACTGGGTGCTGGTGGAAGGTTTCAAGACCAGCGAGCTACCCAAGATCGAGGTCTGGCGCGCAGCCTCCGGCCAGCCGGTGCAGTACCCCGAGGACCCGTGCATCGTCGCCATTGCCACCGATTCCCCGCTGCCTAGCCCCTCCGCGTTGCCGGTGCTCGACATCAACAACCCTGCCGCCGTGGTGGCCTGGTTGCAGCAGCATGCAGCCCTTTTTGAATACCAGGCTCCCGTATGACCCCCCGTTCGCCCCTGATCCCCCTGGACGACGCACTGGCCACCTTGCTGGCCTACGCCGTGCCGCTGGCTGCCACCGAGTCTGTCAACACCTTCGATGCTGATGGCCGCGTGCTGGCGCAGGATGCCGTATCGCCACTGCAAGTGCCCTCGTTCGACAACAGCGCGATGGACGGCTACGCCATGCGCTGTGCCGATGTGGCTGATGCCGCACTTCCGGTATCCCAGCGCATCGCCGCAGGCAGCGCCCCCGCGCCCCTGCAGCCTGGCAGCGTGGCCCGCATTTTCACTGGTGCCCCCCTGCCCACCGGTGCCGATGCGGTGGTGATGCAGGAGGAGTGCGCTGTGCAGCCCGACGGCACGGTGCGTGTGTTGCGCCCGCCGCAGAGCGGCCAGTGCGTGCGCCGCGCGGGCGAGGATGTGGCCCAGAATGCCGTAGTGCTATCGAAAGGTGAGCGCCTCACGCCCGCAGGTATTGCGCTGGCGGCCAGTATTGGCATGGATGTCTTGACCGTGGCGCGCCGTCCCCGCGTGGCGCTGTTCTCCACTGGCGACGAACTGGTCATGCCCGGCGACGTGGCCCCGCAGGACATGCGCCCGGGGGCCATCTACAACTCCAACCGCTTCTTCCTGCGTGCCCTGCTGCAGCGCATGGGCTGCGTGGTCACCGACCTGGGTATCGTGCCCGACCAGCGCGATGCCACGGTAGACGCGCTGCGCGCCGCCAGACAGACGCACGACCTGATTTTGACCAGCGGCGGTGTGTCGGTGGGCGAAGAAGACCATGTCAAAGCCGCCGTGCAGACTCTGGGCAGCCTGCACCTGTGGCAGCTGGCCATCAAGCCTGGCAAGCCGTTCGCCTACGGCACGGTGCAAGGCAGCCATTTCATCGGCCTGCCCGGCAACCCGGTGGCCAGCTTCGTGACCTTTTTGCTGCTGGTGCGCCCTTTTGTGCTGCGCCTGCAGGGTGCCGCCGCCGTGGAGCCGCCCGTGATGCAACTGCCCGCCCACTTCGACTGGCCCCGGGCCGACAAGCGGCGTGAATTTCTGCGGGTGCGGCGCAATGCGGCGGGCGGGCTGGACCTGTTTGCCAACCAAAGCTCCGGCGTGCTCACCAGCGCCGCCTGGGCCGACGGCCTGGTAGATACCCAGCCCGGCCAGACCATCGCCTGGGGCGACACGGTGCGCTTCATTCCCCTGGCGGAGCTGCAAGCATGAAGCTGACGGTGAAGTATTTCGCCTCCATCCGCGAGGCACTGGGCACCAGCCAGGAGACCGTAGAGACCACCGCTACCACCGTGCAGGCCCTGCGTGACGAACTGGTGGCCCGTGGCGGTGCTTACGCCAGCAGCCTGGCCCCAGGCCGCTCGGTGCGGGTGGCGCTGAACCAGGTGATGGTGGATGCGCAAACCGCGCTGGTGGACGGCGCGGAAGTGGCGTTTTTCCCGCCGGTGACGGGGGGGTAGTAGACTATTGCATCGCAAACACAACGCAATGCACGATGAAAACTACCAGCTTTCCTTCCGTCCGGGTCGATGCTGCGCTGCGCGAAGCCGCCCAACAGGTGTTGCGTGAGGGGGAAACCCTTTCCAGTTTGATGGAAACGGCGGTGCGTGAAACCATTCAGCGGCGTGTGGCGCAGGCTGAATTTTTGGCCCGTGGCCTGCAATCCAGTGCCGATGCCCAGCGTAGCGGTAGTTACCACGCGGCCAGCGATGTGCATGCTGAGATGCAGCGCAGACTGGATGGGCGGCGCAAACAGGTGCTTGGGTGACGGACCCCTTTGCCGTGCGGTACACCGATGCCGCCCGCGACGATTTGCTGCGTTTGTTGGACTTTTTGTTGGATCGGGCCCGGACCGCTGAGGACTTTGATGCTGCGCAAGACACGGTGGATGCCATCCACACCGCGGTTGAAACCCACCTGGCCCGCACCCCGTTTATTTTTCGCAAAGCCGGGGCCAGCCCGTTTTTACGGGAGCTGGTGATTCCGCTGCGCCGCACGGGCTATGTGGCCATGTACGAGATAGAGGCTGGGAACACCGTCACGATTTTGGCCATCCGGCACCAGCGCGAAGACGATTACCACTAAACCACTAAACCACTAAACCACTAGCCCAAGTCCGCCAGCTTCGAGGTACGCAGCCGGTTCGGTGCCAGCGCCCCGGCGGAATCCAGAATCGGGTAGGCGATCGAGCAGATGTGCGAGTTGATGCGCTTCAATTCGCTGATCAGGTCGATGTGCAGCGAACTGGTTTCGATGCTGGACTGGGTGTTGTCGGCCAGGCGCACCAGGTGCGAACGCGAGTAGGCGTGCTCCAGGTCGCGGAAGCGGGCTTTTTCTTCCAGCAGCTTTTTCGCATCAAACACATTGCCGTTCAAAAACACGCTCATCGACAGGCGCAGGTTGTCCACCAGCCGGGCGTGCAGCTCGGTGATCTCGGCCATGCCGGCCTCGGAGAAGTTGCGGCCCGGCTTGATCTTTTTGTCTTCCACGTCGATCAGCACGCGCTCGATGATGTCGCCGATCTGCTCCATGTTGATGGTGAAGCTGATGATGTCGGTCCAGCGGCGGCTTTCTTCTTCCGACAGGGCTTCGCGCGAGATCTTGGTCAGGTAGTACTTGATGGCCGAGTACAGGCGGTCCACGGTGTCGTCCAGCTTGCGCAGCTCTTCGGCCAGCGTCAAGTCGTTGTCTTTGATGACGGTCAGGATGCCCAACATCATGGTCTCCACCACGTCTGCCTGGTGCAACGCCTCGCGCGCTGCGCAGGAGATGGCCAGCGAGGGCGTGGACAGGGCAGATGGGTCCAGGTGTTGGGGCCGGGTGCGCTCAGCGGGTTGGGCCGGCGGTTTGGGCAGCAGTTTTTCCATCACCTTGGCCACCAGTTGCGTCAGTCCGATGAAGGCCACGCTCATCGCCACATTGAAGGCCAGGTGGAACAACACCACGCCGTGGGTGGCATCGGGCATCGAGGGCTGCACATGGCGCAACCACAGACCGACCAAGGGGGCCACCATCACCACACCCATCAGCTTGAAGACAAAGTTGCCCACGGTGACCTGGCGCACTTCGATGGCCGATTTGGAGGTGGTCAGCACGGCCAGCGCGCCGCTGCCCAGGTTGGCACCCAACACCAGGCCCAGCGCCACATCCATCTGGATCACGTGGGATGCGGCCAGTGCGGCAATCAGCAGCACCACCGCCAGGCTGGAGTAGGCCAGCACGGCCAGCACCATGCCCAGGGTGATTTCCATCAACACGTCGCTGCTCACCGCCGCCAGCAGGCCGCGCACCACCGGCGAGGCCAGCAGCGGCTCGGTGGCATCCACCACCAGCCGCAAGGCCAGCAGCATCAGCCCCAGGCCGATCAGCACCCGGCCCAGGCGCCCGGCCGTGCCGTCCTTGGTAGACAAAAACATCACCACGCCGACAAAGATGAACAGCGGCGACAGCCAGGACAAATCGAACGAGAACAGCACCGACATCAGACTGGTGCCGATGTCGGCCCCACGCATGATGGCCAGCGCGGCGGGCAGGGTGATCAGGCCCTGGCCCACGAAGGACGAGGTCATCAGTGAGGTGGCTGTGCTGGACTGCACCAGGGCTGTAACACCGATGCCGGACAAAGCGGCGGTGAACCGGTTGCCCATGCTGTGCGCCAGAATCTGCCGCAGGTTGGCACCAAACACCCGGAGTACGCCGGTGCGCACGAGATGGGTGCCCCAGACAAGCAGCGCGATGGCCGCTAATAAATTGAGTAAATGCTTCATAGGGTAAGCGCGAGACTATACGCTGACCCTGAGACTGCAATTGACGTGCAAGCGCCGTGGTTTGGTCTATTTGCGCCCCCTGTGCCTGGAGTAAGCGTTAGATGCTTTTTAAGCATCTAACGCTTACTCCATGAGTGGAAGTTGCTATTATTTTTGTAGCAATTGCGCCACGGACACAGGAGCCGCCTGGCCCAGTTGCCGCGAAGTCTTGGGATCGCGAAACACCAGGGGTTTGACCACCGTGCGCTGGCTGTCGGGGATCTGGGCATAGGCCACGGCCTCCAGCACCAGGTAGTGGGCGCTGGATTTGTCGCAGACCGGGTCGGGGTTGGCGGCATCGCCGGTCAGCATGTAGGCCTGGCAGCGGCAGCCGCCCAGGTCTTTTTCCTGCTCGGGGCAGGTGCGGCAGGGCTCCTTCATCCAGCCGTTGCCACGGAAGTGGTTGAAGCCGTCGGACTGGTACCAGATGTCGGTCACGCTGTGGTCGCGCACATTGGGAAAAGCCAGGCCCTTGAGCATCTTGGCGGTGTGGCAGGGCAGGGCGGTGCCGTCCGGGGTGATGGTCAGGAAGATATTGCCCCAGCCGTTCATGCATTTCTTGGGGCGGGTTTCGTAGTAGTCGGGCACTACGAAGATGATGCGCAGGGTGTCGCCCAGCTTGTCGCGGTAGGCGTTGGTGACCTGTTCTGCGCGCTGCAGTTGTTCGCGCGAGGGCATCAGCCCGTCGCGGTTGAGCTGGGCCCAGGAGTAGTACTGGCTGTTGGCCAGCTCCAGGTACTCGGCACCCAACGCCACCGCCAGCTCGATGATCTTGTCGATGTAATCGATGTTGAGCCGGTGGACCACGCAGTTGAGCACCATGGGCCAGCCGTGGGACTTGATGAGGGCGGCAGTGCGTTGCTTGAGGTCGAAGGTTTTGGTGTGCGAGAGGAAGTCGTTGAGTTCGCGGGTCGAGTCCTGGAACGACAGCTGGATGTGGTCCAGCCCGGCCTGCCGGAGTGCTGCTGCACGGGCCTCGGTCAGGCCCACGCCGGAGGTCAGCAGGTTGGTGTAGAAGCCCAGGCGGTGCGCCTCCGCGACCAGCACCTCCAGGTCGTCGCGCAGCATGGGTTCGCCGCCGGAAAAGCCGCATTGCACGCTCCCGGTTGCGCGGGCCTCACGCAGCACGCGCAGCCAGTCGTCGGTGGACAGCTCCGCGCTGGTGGTGGCGTAGTCCAGCGGGTTGTAGCAAAACACGCAGTGCAGTGGGCACCGGTAGGTGAGCTCGGCCAGCAGCCACAGGGGTGGGCCCGGCTGAGGTGCGACTAGTGGTGTATTCACAGCTTGATCCAGCCCTGGCGGCGGGCGATGGCCAGAAAGTCCAGCACATCGTTGGCCAAGCCAGTGGTGCCAAAGTCGTTTTCCAACGCATCGACCACGGCCTGCACGCTGGTTTGGCCGTCCAGGCGCTTGAGGATTTCGCCCGCGCTGCCGTTGAGCTTGACCATGCCTTCCGGGTACAGCAGCACCCAGGAGTTCTGTACGGCTTCCCATTGCAGGCGAAACAGGCTGGCGATGCGCGGGCGCAGGTCCATGTCGATACCCGAATAGATTTGGTTCATGGCTTGGCTCCGATGATCTGGATTTCGCATTGGCTCAGCATGATGGCGTCGGCCAGGGCCCACAGCACATCCAGCTTGAACTGCAGAATTTGCAGCGCGCGTTCCTGCAGCGCCCGGGTCTGGCTGAAGTAGGCCAGCGTGAAGCGCAGGCCGTGTTCCACATCGCGCCGGGCCTGGGTCAGGCGCTGTTTGAAGTACTGCAGGCCTTGCGTGTCCACCCAGGGGTACTGGGTAGGCCAGGTGTCGATGCGCTGTTGGTGGATGTGCGGTGCAAACAGCTCGGTCAGGCTGGATGCCACGGCTTCCTGCCAGGGCTGGCGGCGGGCAAAGTTAATGTAGGCATCCACCGCGAAGCGCGTGGCGGGGGCCACAAAACGCAGGGATGTGACATCGTCGCGCGACAGGCCCACCGCCACGCCCAGGCCGATCCAGGCTTCGATGCCGCCGGGGTCTTCGCTGCCGTCGACTGCACCGATGTTGCGGCCATCGTGGTCCAGGATGCGCTGTATCCATTCGCGCCGAATCTCCCGGTCGTCGCAGTTCGACAGGATGGCCGCGTCTTTCAATGGGATGGATATTTGGTAGTAGAAGCGGTTGGCCACCCAGCCCCGCAGTTGGGCCGGTGTCAGCGTACCGGCTGCCATCATGCGGTGGAACGGGTGGTGGATGTGGTAACTGCTGCTCTTGCTCCGCAGTTGGGCTTCAAACTCTTCTGCGGTCCAGGGGGCCGGTGCATCGGTCATAGATGGATCTCCATACCATCAAAGGCCACCTCGATGCCGCGGCGCGTCAGTTCCTGGCGCTGGGGGCTGGTTTCATCGAGGATGGGGTTGGTGTTGTTGATGTGGATTAGCACCTTGCGGGTGCTGGCGGGCAACTGGTCCAGCCATTCCAACATGCCGCCGGGGCCGCTTTGTGGCAGGTGGCCCATGGAGCGCGAGGTTTTTTGCGATGCACCCAGGGTGATCATTTCGTCGTCGGTCCACAGCGTGCCGTCTACCAGCACGCAGTCTGCCGTTTGCATGGCGGCCCAGACATGCGGCTCCATGGTGCCCAGGCCCGGTGCGTAGAACAGTTGCTTGCCCGAGGCGGCATCGGTGATGGTCACGCCGACGTTGTCGCCCGGCTGGGGCTGGTCGCGGTGCGGCGAATACGGCGGGGCGTTGCTCAGCAGGGGCAGGGCAGTGAACAGCAGGCCTGGCACGCTGTCTATGCCAAATTGAGGCTGGTCAAGCGGTACGTCGTGCCAGTCGATGCCGCAGTAGTGTTCCAGCACCTTGAGCAAGGGGTTGCCGCGCATGAGGTCGTCGCGTACCAGGGCATGGCACCACAGCGCCAGCGGCTGGCGGTGTTCGCGCAGCATGTACAAGCCGGTGGTGTGGTCGATCTGTGCGTCCATCAGGAAGACGGCGCGGATGGCAGTGTCGCGCAGTTGCCGAGCGGGCTGCAAGGCCGGAAAGCTGCGGATCTGCTGGAGTATTTCGGGGGAGGCGTTGAACAACACCCAGTTACTGTTGTCTGCGCTGACGGTGATCGAGGATTGGGTGCGTGCCGTGTGGTGGGGGCTGGCTTGGCGGTACGCCGCGCAATTGGGGCAATTGCAGTTCCACTGCGGAAAACCGCCGCCTGCAGCGGAGCCTAGGACATGGACTCTCAAGGGGGTTCCTCTTCAGGCTATGGCGTTTGCAGGCCTATGGCCCACCGGCTTTGTCCGGCGGGCCATAGGGTTCAGCGGTTGGCAATGTACATCGTGATTTCAAAGCCAAAACGCATATCGCTGGCGGTTGGTGTTTCCCATTTCATGCTAGGTTTCCTTCGGTGTATCCCGCAAGTCGCGGTAGCCCGTACTGCCAGACTATCTGCCAGTACGCTTTGCAGTGTGCCTGCCAGGCGGCGTAGGTGCATCAAGAAATCATGGATTCCGGCCTCATGATTTTCATGAGATGGGGTGGCGCACTAAGAACGTAAACACGTTCTAACATCCCGCGCATGACCGCATCGCTACATACCCCCTTGCAAGCCCCTCCGGTAGAACCTTATGCGTCGGGTTACCTCGACACGGGCGATGGCCACCAGATCTACTGGGAGCAGTGCGGGGCGGCATCGGGTGTGCCCATGGTTTTCTTGCACGGCGGGCCGGGCAGTGGCTGTTCGCCGCGCCACCGTCGCTTCTTTGATGCCCGGCTGTGCCGCGCCGTTTTGTTCGACCAGCGTGGCTGTGGGCGCAGCCTGCCGCGCGGGGCCCTGCAAGGCAATACCAGCGAAGCGCTCATTGCCGACATGGAGAGCCTGCGCCAGCACCTGGGGATTGACCGCTGGCTGGTGGTTGGCGGGTCCTGGGGGGCGGGGCTGGCAGTGGCCTATGCGGCGGCCCATCCAGGGGCTTGCCTCGGCTTGGTATTGCGCGGCGTGTTTCTGGGGCAGCCTTCGGATCTGGACTGGTTCTTCAACGGTGCTCGGCAACTGCTGCCGGATGCCTGGGCTGCGTTGTTCCCGCAGGCACTCCCTGTGTCCGGCGAGGGCTTGTTGCCGTGGCTGCATGCGGGCCTGCATGGTGGTGATGCCGATGTAGCGCTGAACACGGCGCTGGCCTGGGAGGCTTGGGAGGCATCTCTGTCACAGCGCCAAGCGGTGACCAAACGCAGTGCGCAGATGGAGGTCAGCGATGCCGCCCTGCTGATCGACAAGTACCGGGTGCAAAGCCACTACCTGGCCCACCAGTGCTTTTGGGGCGACCACAGTTTGCTCCAGCGCGCCCAGAGCCTGGGGGCCCTGCCTGCACTGTTGTTGCATGGGCGGCTGGACTGGATATGCCAGGGCCGGGCGGCATGGGACTTGCACCAGCATTTGCCTGGCAGCCGCTTGCAATGGGTGCCGGACAGCGGCCACAGCCCGTTCGAACCCGCCATGGAGCAGGCGTTGGTACAGGCTATTCGCCACTTTGCCACCCAGGGACGCTTTGCGCACTGGGAGGCTGTGTCTAACGTGCAACCGGGAAACCCATGAGTCTTCGCCTCCAGCTCAACCTGATCGTCACCGCCATGCTGGGCATTTTTGCCTCGGTGCTGATCGGCTTGCAGATTGACAACATCCGGCGCAGCGTGCACGAAGAAGTGCTGGGCGCGAACGTAGTGGCTACCCAGTTGCTCTCGCGCATGCAATGGGTATACGGTGCCAGTGGTCTGGAGGGTATGGCCGGATTTTTGACCCAGGTCGGCCGCATTCGGGCCAACGAAGTTGAACTGCGCGACGACCAGGACACGCTGATCTACCGCTCGCCGCCACCGGTCTACAAGGCCGGGCGTACGTCTCCGCAGTGGTACAACCAGATCGTGGCAACCCCGCTGGAGCCCCAGGAGATCCGTCTACCCAATGGCCGGATCATTCTGCGGGCCGATCCCTCGCGTGCCATTCTCGATGGCTGGGACGATCTGAGCCCCATGCTGTGGATGGTGTTGGCGGGCTTTGTGCTGGGCAATGCCCTGGTTTACGCCCTGGTGGGTCAGGTGTTGAAGCCCTTGCACCGGGTGATGCAAGGCCTGCGCCAGATGGCCGAAGGCGACTACACCACCCGTATGGCGCATCTGTCTGGTCGCGAAGGGCGACTGGTCAGTCTGGCGTTCAACCACATGGCACAGTCTGTGCAAGACAGCATTGAAGCGAAGCGGCAGGCCAAGGCGGCCACGCAGGCATTGGCCGAGAACCGAGAGCTGACCCAGACCATCCAGGGTCGGATTGAGTTGGAGCGGGCAGCGATCTCGCGGGAGTTGCACGACGAGCTGGGACAGCAGGTGACGGCCATCAAAAGCGTGGGCTTGGCGATTGCCAGGCGGGCGGCGGGCAGCGATGCCACGATCGAGCAATCTGCGCGGCTGGTTATGGGGTGCGCGGACCAGATCTATGACAGCGTGCACCGCTTGATCTCCCAGTTGCGGCCGCTGGCGCTCGACCGTTTTGGCCTGCACGACGCATTGCGCGACATGCTGGCCGATTGCCAGTTGCACCACCCCGGCGTACTGCTGAACTTTGATATGCCAGAGCCGCTGGATGGACTGGACGATGCCTTGGCCACGGCGGTGTACCGCATCGTCCAGGAGGCGATGAGCAACGCCTTGCGCCACGCGCAAGCCCAGCGAATTGATGTGCGGGTGAGCGCGTCAGAGACGGTTTTGCGAATGGAACTGGTGGACGATGGGGTGGGCCGTATCGGGCAATGGCAGGCCGTTGGGCACTATGGGGTGTCCGGAATGCGCGAGCGGGCGCAGGCTCTGGGTGGCAGCTTTGACCTGGACCAGATGGAGCCTGCCGGGGTGCGGGTGCGGGTGAGTTTGCCCATGAGGAAAAAACCAGTGGAGACATAAAGTGAAAGTCATGTTGGTGGACGACCATGCGGTAGTGCGCATGGGTTTCAAACTCTTGCTGCAGGCATCGGACGACATTGCGGTGGTGGCCGAGGCAGACAGCGGGGAAGCCGCCTGCCAGGCCTTTGCCGCAGCCGCGCCGGACGTGGTGGTGATGGACATTGCCATGGCCGGGATGGGCGGCATCGAGGCCATCAAGCGCCTGGTGGCCAAAGACGGGCGGGTGCGCATTCTGGCTCTGTCTGCGCACGAGGACATCAGCCATCCGATGCGGGCTCTGCAGGCGGGGGCCATGGGCTATCTGTCCAAGCGCAGCGCGCCCGAGGTGCTGATCGATGCCATCCGCGCCGTGGCCAAAGGCCAGCGTTATGTGGACCCGCAGATTGCCCAGCGCATTGCGGTGCAGGCCATCAATGGCGACCAGGGCCCGGTGGACAAGCTCTCGGCCCGGGAGTTCGAGGTGTTTGTGCAGCTCGCACGCGGCCAATCGGTGGCGCAGATTTCAGAGACCCTCAAGCTCTCCAACTCCACCGTGGGAACGCATCTCTACAACACCAAGCAAAAGCTCGGTCTGGTCAACCAGGCCGAGATGACCTTGCTGGCCGTTCGCCACGGCTTGATTGATATTTCGGCGTAACACTGTTTCGTTTGGAAACGGCTTGTGGCACAGACTGTTGCTTTATGGAGCAGTTGCGCAGCAGGGTCACAGTCCCGGCTCCCGTCGGTCTGGCCACAAAGCCTGTTGCCGAAGGCATTCTTCAATGAAATCAAGGGTTTTCCTCTGCTGGCAGCTAGTTGGCACAGGATGTGAGATGGAGTAAGTGCCCGCAAGGGAAACATTCCCATCCGATCAGATTTCAAGGAGACAAACTTGCTCTACGCTCTACCTGGCACCACTGGCGCCAAAGTCGCTTACAAAGCGCAATACGACAACTTCATTGGCGGCAAGTGGGTTGCGCCCACCAAGGGTGAATACTTCGCCGTGGTGACCCCGGTCACGGGCAAGTCCTACACCATGGTGGCCCGCTCTACGGCCGAAGATGTGGAACTGGCCCTGGATGCCGCCCACGCCGCCGCCGATGCCTGGGGCCGCACCCCCGCCGCAGACCGCGCTAACATCCTGCTCAAGATTGCCGACCGCATGGAAGCCAATCTGGAGATGCTGGCCTACGCCGAAACCGTGGACAACGGCAAACCCATCCGCGAAACCCTGAACGCCGATATTCCGCTGGCCATCGACCACTTTCGCTACTTCGCGGGCTGCCTGCGCTCGCAAGAAGGCGCACTCAGCAACATCGACGAAAACACGGTGGCGTACCATTTCCAGGAGCCCCTGGGTGTGGTCGGCCAGATCATCCCGTGGAACTTCCCGATCCTGATGGCCGCCTGGAAGCTGGCACCGGCGATTGGCGCGGGCAACTGTGTGGTGCTCAAGCCCGCAGAGTCCACCCCCATCAGCATGCTGCTGGTGGCAGAGCTGATTGGCGACCTGCTGCCACCCGGCGTGCTCAACATCGTCAATGGCTATGGCCGCGAAGCCGGCATGCCGCTGGCCACCAGCAAGCGCATTGCCAAAATCGCCTTTACTGGCTCCACCACCACCGGCCGGGTGATTGCCCAGGCGGCAGCCAACAACCTTATCCCCGCCACCCTGGAGCTGGGCGGCAAGTCGCCCAATGTGTTCTTTGCCGACATCATGGACAAGGACGACGGCTTCCTGGACAAGGCCATCGAAGGCATGGTGCTGTTTGCCTTCAACCAGGGCGAAGTGTGCACCTGCCCGTCGCGCGCGCTGATCCAGGAATCCATCTACGACAAGTTCATGGAGCGCGTGCTCAAGCGAGTGGCCGCCATCGTGCAGGGCAGCCCGCTGGACACCGACACCATGATGGGTGCGCAGGCCTCCAAAGAGCAGATGACCAAAATCTTGTCCTACCTGGACCTGGGCAAGCAAGAGGGCGCAGAGGTGTTGATCGGTGGCGCGCAGGCGCACCTGGGCGGCGATCTGGCGGGTGGCTACTACGTGCAGCCCACGCTGTTCAAAGGCCACAACAAGATGCGCATTTTTCAGGAAGAAATCTTTGGGCCGGTACTGGCTGTCACCACGTTCAAAGACGAAGCCGAAGCCCTGGAAATTGCCAACGACACGCTCTATGGTCTGGGTGCCGGTGTGTGGAGTCGTAACGGCAATGTGGCTTACCGCATGGGTCGCGCCATCAAGGCAGGTCGCGTATGGACTAACTGCTACCACGCGTACCCTGCACACGCTGCATTCGGTGGTTACAAGGAATCTGGCATTGGCCGCGAAACCCACAAAGTGATGCTCGACCACTACCAGCAAACCAAGAACCTGCTGGTCAGCTACAGCGAGCAAAAGCTCGGCTTCTTCTGATCTTGAACCCAGGGTAGGTAAACACAGGGGGCCGGTAACGGCCCCTTCATTGCTTGGAGAATACGATGGTTGAAAAAGTAATTGCCACCCCGGCCGCCGTGGAGCTGGTGGAGTTTTTGAAGAAGAAGCACGGGGCGATGATGTTCCACCAGTCGGGGGGCTGCTGCGACAACAGCGCCGCCAATTGCTACCTGCCCGGTGAGATCACCATGGGTGCGGGCGATGTGTACCTGGGCGATATCGGCGGCTGCCCGTTCTACATCGGCCTGGCGCAGTATGCGTACTGGAAGCACACCCAACTCATCATCGACGTGATCGAAGGCCATGGCGGCACCTTCTCGCTGGAAGGCCCGGAAGGCAAGGCATTCCACACCCGCTCACGTGTTTTCACCGAGGCGGAAATGCAGGAGCTGTTTGGGGAATCCGGCCCAGCTTAAAGCCCCTGGTTCAGATAGCGTGTAGCGATGGGCAGAGCTGCAAAAAGGCCTGCTCCAGATTGCGCGCCTGCGTCTGTTCCACCAGGTCCTTGGGCGGCCCGTCGAACACCACGGTACCCTGGTTCAGCACCACCACCTGGTCGGCCTGCTGGACTTCATCCACCAAGTGCGTGGCCCACAGAATGGCCACACCTTCGGCGCGCGCTAAATGCATTACGGCGGCCATCAGCGCCTGCCGGGAGGCCGGGTCCAGGCCCACGGTGGCCTCGTCCATCAGCAGCAGCAGGGGCTTGTGCAGCAGCGCCCGGATCAGCTCCACCTTGCGTCGGCTGCCGCCCGAGAGAGCACGTACCGCGGTTTTGGCATGGGTCTGTAGCCCGTGGCGCTCCAGTCCCTCCTGGATTCTGAGCAGAGCTGTTTTGCGGGGAATGCCATGCAGGTCGGTATGGAACAGCAGATTGGCCTGCACGCTCAGATCCAGGTCGAGTGACGATTGCTGGAACACCATGCCTAAGCAAGCCAGGGCGCGGGTGGCATGGGTTTGCATATCGTGGCCGAGGATGGACAGCTCGCCACCGTCCGCCACAAAGAGCCCACTCAGTATCTGCAGCAGCGTAGATTTGCCCGCGCCATTGGGCCCCAGCAGCGCGACGAACTGTCCCGGTCGTAGACACAGATTGACGGCCTCCAAAGCCCGCTTGGAACCATAGGACTTGGAGATATCGCGCGCCTGCAGAACCGGCGATGTATCGGGGGCACAGGGTGGGGTCGTCATGGCATAGGGTCTGCGGTTGGGGGCGGGTGATAGCCCCTCTACCAAGCAAGTGTTGTTCCACGGCGGGCTTTCCCGGAGTGGCATTTATCTTGCGGTTGTATGCCTGCATGTCACATTCTGTGACGCATAAAAAGAGAAGCCGATGGAGACAAAAACTTGCGTGACACGCCGTCTGGCGCGGGCTGCCGTGGGGCTTTCGCTGCTGGCTTGCCAATGGGTGGGTGCAGCGCCCTGGACCGTAGCCTTGGTGGGGCTGGATGACGACGCACGCTACCAAGCCCGCCAACTGGAGCGCGCCTACCCTGACCATCCGGCAGGGCGGCCCGCCGATGCCGCGAGGGTGGCGCTGGATGAGTCCCAGTCGGAGCTGGAAGCGGCAGGCCAGCGCGTGCAGATCAAAACCTTTATGGCCAGCAACGCAGCCGATCTGCCACGCGTGATGGCCCAGCTCAAGTCCGCCAAGATCCAGCATGTGCTGCTCGATCTGCCCGACGCAGACCTGCAGCAGATCGCCAGCACCGCCGCCATGGGACCTGATGCGCCCATCCTGTTCAATATCGGCTCAAGCTCGGATGCCTTGCGCGGAGCCTCTTGCGCGCTGGCGATGCTGCACACCTATCCCAGCCGGCAGATGCTCAGCGATGCCCTGGTGCAGTATCTTGCCGCCCGGTCCTGGACGCAGGCACTGGTGCTGTATGGGCAGCAGCCGCAGGACAAGTTGCAGCTGGATGCCTTTTTGCGTTCGGCCAAGCGCTATGGTTTGCGGATCAACAAGACGGCGCAGTTCAAGGTGTCGGGCGACCCGCGCGAGCGCGACCTCAGCAATACCCGTTTGCTCACCAACGACAAGGGCTACGACGTGGTGGTGGTGCTGGACAGCGAGGGCGAGTTTGCCCGCGCGCTGCCCTACACCACGCAATGGCCCCGGCCCGTGGTGGGCTCCAACGGGCTGACCGCCATGGCCTGGCATCCGCAGTGGGAGCGCAATGGCGGACCGCAGCTGTCGCGGCGGTTTGCGCGCTTTGCCCACAGGCCCATGGTGGGGCAGGACTGGGCGGCCTGGATAGCGGTCAAGTCCATCGTGGCGGTGCTGACCGAACAGCCCAAGGCCACGGTGGCAGAGCAGCACAAGCTGTTGCGCGGCGGGCAGGTGTTTGTGGATGGCTACAAGGGGCCGCGCCTGTCGTTCCGGTCCTGGGACGGGCAGTTGCGCCAGCCCATCTTTCTGGGCCATGCCGATGGTGTCGCAGGGATGGCTCCCTTCGACGGCGTACTGCATCCCACCGAAGTGCTGGACACATTGGGCGTAGACCAAAAGGAGAGCACATGCAAGAAGCAGCTGTGATTACGCCTTTGGTCCCGCACCTGGCGCGGGCCCTGCGCGCCGTGGTGGGGCGGGAGCTGATGAAGTTCCTGCGCCAGCCCGCGCGGCTGGCATCGTCCCTGGTGCGGCCACTGCTGTGGTTCGTGGTGTTCTCCGCCGGGTTCCACAACGTGTTTGGCATCGCCATCATTCCGCCGTACGAGACCTACATCGAATACAAGGTCTACATGCTGCCCGGCCTGCTCGGCATGATCGCGCTGTTCAACGGCATGCAGAGTTCGCTGTCCATGGTGTACGACCGCGAGATGGGTGTCATGCGCCTGCTGCTCACGGCACCGTTGGCGCGCGGTTGGCTGCTGGCTTTCAAGCTGGGCGCGGCAACGGTGCTGTCGCTGTTGCAGATGCTGGTCTTTTTGGTGATTGCCTGGGCCTTCGGGGTGGAGTCGGATGGCTGGGCCTGGCTCTGGGCCCTGCCGCCCATGGCCCTGGGGGCGGCCATGCTGGCTGCGCTGGGGCTGATGCTGTCGGTGTACGTCAAGCAGTTGGAGAACTTTGCCGGGGCGATGAACTTCGTGATCTTCCCCATGTTCTTCATCAGCTCGGCCCTGTACCCGCTGTGGAAGCTGCAGGAGTCGGGTGCCTTGTGGCTGTTTGAACTGGCGCAGTTCAACCCGTTTACCCATGTAGTGGAACTAGTGCGCTTCGCCTTGCAAGGCCAGTTCAAGGGTGATTCGCTGGCGGTGGTGGCGGTGTGTGGTGTTGTCTTTTTTGCCCTGGCCTTGCGCGGCTATGACCCGCAGCGCGGCTGGATCCGGCAGCGTGGCTAGGGGCGAATGGCATGAGGATATTTGCTTTTCTATTGCTGCTATTAGGGCTGAATTTTGCGCAGGCGGGCACGATGGACCGCGCCGCCATGCAAAAGGCTTTTCCACCGCCGCTCATCGTGGGCGAGAAGGACCGCGATCTGCCGGTGTGGCCCATCTTCAAGCAGGCCGCCACCAGCACGCCCATCGTGGCCTATGCTTTTGAGTCGCTCGATCTGGTGGCCATTCCGGGCTTCTCGGGTACGCCTTTCAACCTGCTGATAGCGCTGGACACCGACGGCAAGTTCATGGATGTCAAAGTGCTGTCGCAGCATGAGCCGGTGTTTCTGGACGGGCTGGGCGAGAAGCCGCTGTTCAAGTTTGTCGAGCAGTACACCCAGTTGTCCGTCAAGCAGAGTATCAAGATCGGCTCTAACCAGAGCGGTGCCGACAAGGCCACTAGCGCCAATGTGTATATCGATGGTGTGGCCAAAGCCACCGCGTCGGTGCGCATCCTCAACCAAAGTCTGCTGGCGGCATCGCTCAAGGTGGCGCGGGCCAAAATGGGCTATGGCGCAGGCAAAGACCCCGAGCTGATTGCCCGCATCCGCCCCGATGTTTTCACCGCCATGGACTGGGACGGCCTGCTCCGTGCGGGGCTGCTCACACGGCATGTCTTTCGCAACAGCGATGTGGAAAAAGCCTTCCAGGGCACAGCAGGCGAAGGGCTGGACCCCGAGGCGCTGGCCGCGCCGGAGCAGAGTTTGCAGGAGCTGTATTTTGCCTACCTGGATGTACCGTCGGTAGGGCGCAACCTGCTCAGTCCCGCAGACTGGGAGTACCTGCAAAAGCGCCTGGACCCTGGCGACCATGCCTTGCTGGTGGTGGGCACAGGCCGCTATCCCGTGCTGGGCGATAACTTCATGCGTGGCACCGTGCCCGACCGTTTGACCCTGGGCCAGCAGGGCCTGCCGCTGGAGATGCGCGACCTGGATCTGGATGCGCGCCTGCGGCTACCCGAGTCCTTGGCGGGCGCGCAAGTAAGCGTCTTTCGGGTGATCGCTCCGGCGGGCCTGGACCCGGCCGCGCCACTGGACTTTGCCTTGCTGGTCACGCGCAGCAAGGGCCAGATTTACCCCGAGGTGGTGCGCAAGCCCTTCGCCTTCAGCGCACAGTTGCCAGACCGGTATGTCGAGGCCGCGGCAACCGATGCCAAGACCTGGCACAGCAGCTGGACCGGGCGTTGGCCAGAGCTGGGGGTGTTGCTGCTGGGCCTGGGCGTGTTGGCGTGGGCATTGCGCAAGCCCGAGTGGCTGGGTGCCAGCCAGCGCCGTTTGGATCTGTTTCGCACCGGCTATCTGCTGTTCACGCTGTGCTTTATTGGCTGGTATGCCCAGGGGCAGTTGTCGGTGGTGAACTTTGTTGCGCTCATCCAGGCCACGCTGGCCCAACAGAGTCTGGTGTTCTTTTTGTACGACCCGATGACCGTGGTGCTGTGGGCGTTTACTGCGGTGACTTTCTTTGTGTGGGGACGGGGCACGTTCTGTGGCTGGTTGTGCCCGTTTGGCGCACTGCAGGAACTGGTCAGCAAGTTCAGCCAACGGCTTGGCATCCGGCAAGTGCGCGTCTCCACGCAACTGGATGCGCGCTTGAAGTGGGTCAAGTACTTCATCCTCGCAGGCATCTTGTTGTCGGCCTGTGTGTCCGTCACCTGGAGCGACAGGCTGGTGGAAGTAGAGCCCTTCAAGACCAGCATCACCCTGAACTTTGTACGTGCCTGGCCGTTCGTGGTGTGGGCGCTGCTTACCGTCGGCTTGAGTGCCTTTTTCTACAAAGGCTATTGCCGCTACCTTTGCCCCTTGGGCGCAGGCATGTCGGTGCTGGGCCGGTTGCGGCAGTTTGACTGGATCAAGCGGCGCACGGAGTGCGGCCAGCCCTGCCAGCGCTGCCGCAGTGACTGCGCCTACCAGGCCATCGACAAAGCCGGCAAGGTGGACTACGGCGAGTGCTTCCAGTGCATGGACTGTGTGGTGATTTACGAGAGCGAAGAGCTCTGTGTGCCGGTTTTTAACAGCAAGCGTAAAGCTGTCAGCCAGCCGGTGATTCCCATCGTTGCGCTCACCGCCCGCATGCTTCCCTCTGCCGTTGCAGGAGACACACCATGAAGCGCCGCTCCTTTATCCAGACGACCATGGGCCTGTGCGGTGCGGGCCTGGCCCAGGCTGAGCCACTGCAATGGCATGCGCGCACGCTGACAGGCCTGGGAACCACCATGGCGATCCGCGTGGGCCACGCGGATGCCGCGCTGGCGGAGTACGCACTGGATGCAGCGCGCGACACCATCCGGCATGTGGAAGACCAGATGAGTTTGTTTCGGCCCGACAGCGCGATCTGCCAGCTCAACCGCACGGGCCAACTGCGCCATCCCCACCCCGATCTGGTCGCGATACTGCAAATGGCCCAGGCCGTATCGGCCCGCAGCCGTGGCGCATTCGATGTGACAGTGCAGCCGCTGTGGGCGGCCTTTCAGGCTGCCAGCAGCCAGAGACGGTTACCGACACCAGATGCTGTACGGACCGCACAGCATCTTGCCAACTGGAAGCTGCTGGAAGTCTCGGCAGAGGCCATCACGCTGGGGCGCAAGGGGATGGGTATCACACTCAACGGTATTGCACAGGGCTTCGCGGCAGACCTGGTGGTGGCGCGTCTGCGGGCTTTGGGTATCCAGCATGCCTTGATCGATACCGGGGAATGGGCGGCACTGGGAACGCCGGAGCCCGCTCGACCCTGGACGCTGGGCGTGGCCAATCCGCGCGATGCGCAGGCGGTGCTGGCGCGCATTGCCATGGATGGCCGGTGCGTGGCCACTTCAGCCGACAACCAGTGCAGCTTCAGCTCTGACTTTCTACACCATCACATCTTCGATCCGTCGACAGGCTATTCGCCCTCGGATTTGTCGTGCGTGAGTGTGGTGGCACCAAGCTGCGTGCTGGCCGATGCCTTGACCAAGGTGATGTTTGTCGCGGGCTTCAAACGGGCCTTGCAACTGGCCAAGGTCTGGAATGTGGATGTGCTGGTGGTGGATAAAAAAGGCGTGTGGCAGGCCACTGCGGGAATCACGCTGTTACCCGCTTGAGGGTGTTTGTTCCGCGCAGTGACTCATATTGGAACAGTGTTGCAGGGTGCAGCAGGCTGACTGAACCCGCATTGAACAGATGGTGCAACCGACCCGGTTTTACCCACATCTATGCCCGTAAATCCACACCAATCCACTGGCACACATATTGCGCAAACAGCTTGCGGTTGATGGCTTTGCGCTCTGCAAAGCAGGAACCGATGCCACTGCCCTCGAAGAGGCAGTGTTTCGCGCCAGCAAATAAACAGGAGACACGATTGTGAAAAGAAAACTTCTCGGCTTACTCATGGTGGCGGCAGGCACTCAGGTGTCGGCGCAGGTCACCGATGCCATGATTGCCAGTGATGCTACGCATCCGGAGTCCGTACTGAGCTGGGGCATCGGCACCCAGGGCCAACGGTTTTCACCCTTGACAACCATCAACACCACCAACGTCAAACGCCTGACTCCCGTGTGGTCCATGTCCTTTGGTGGTGAGAAGCAACGGGGCCAGGAATCGCAGCCGCTGATCTACAAAGGCAAGATGTTTGTCACGGCTTCGTACTCGCGTATTTTTGCAATCGATGTGAAGACTGGCGAGAAACTGTGGAAGTACGAGCACCGTCTGCCTGAAGGCATCATGCCCTGTTGCGATGTGGTCAACCGTGGCGCAGCGCTCTATGACAACCTGGTGATCTTTGGCACGCTGGATGCGCAGTTGGTGGCGCTGGACCAGAACACCGGCAAGGTGGTGTGGCGCGAAAAGATCGACGACTACTCGGCGGGCTACAGCTATACCGCCGCGCCGCTGATTGCCGAAGGGCTGTTGTTGACCGGCGTGTCCGGTGGTGAGTTTGGTGTGGTGGGCCGCGTCGAAGCCCGCGACCCCAAGACCGGAAAAATGGTCTGGAGCCGCCCCATGGTCGAAGGCCATATGGGCACCCTGAACGGCAAGGACAACGGCATCACCGGTACCACCAATGCCACTTGGCCCGGTGAAACCTGGAAGACCGGCGGAGCCGCTACCTGGCTGGGAGGAACCTATGACGCGAAGACGGGCTTGGCCTATTTTGGTACCGGCAACCCCGGCCCCTGGAACAGCCACGTGCGCAAGGGCGACAACCTGTATTCCGCGTCCACCGTGGCGATCGAGGTGAAGACGGGCAAGATCGTGTGGCACTACCAGGGCACACCCAACGATGCCTGGGATTTTGACGGCGTGAACGAGTTCGTGACGTTCGACATGGACGGTAAGCGTGTGGGCGGAAAGGCCGACCGCAATGGCTTCTTCTATGTGATCGACGCCACCGCCGGTACGCTGCTCAATGCTTTTCCCTTTGTGAAGAAGACCACCTGGGCCACCAGCATCGACATCAAAACCGGCCGACCCAATTTTGATCCTGCCAACCGCCCCGGTGATCCGTCGGCGGAAGGCGGCGATGGCAAGAAGGGGGCTTCGGTGTTCGCAGCGCCGGGCTTCCTAGGTGGCAAGAACCAGATGCCCATGGCCTACAGCCCCAAAACCAAGCTGTTCTACGTACCCACCAATGAATGGGGCATGGACATCTGGAACGAGCCCATCAGCTACAAAAAGGGTGGTGCGTACCTGGGAGCGGGCTTCACCATCAAGCCCTTGTTCGAAGACCATATTGGCTCGCTGCGCGCCATTGACCCCAAGACCGGCAACGTGGCCTGGGAAGTCAAGAACAGCGCGCCGCTGTGGGGTGGTGTGTTGACCACCGCCGGTGACCTGGTGTTCTGGGGCACCCCTGAAGGCTACCTGAAGGCGGCCGATGCACGGACCGGCAAGGTGCTCTGGCAGTTCCAGACCGGCTCTGGCGTGGTGGCTCCTCCGATCACCTGGAAAGACGGCAACGACCAGTACGTGAGTGTGGTGTCGGGCTGGGGTGGCGCGGTGCCGCTGTGGGGCGGTGAAGTGGCCAAGAAGGTCAACTTCCTGGAACAAGGCGGTTCGGTCTGGACCTTCAAGCTGCCTAAGTAAGCCTGCTAATCCTGCCAAAAGGTTCTGGCCGCAAGCACGTGGCCCGGCCAGAACCTGGCTCTTTTTTGATTGAGTTTTTATGAAAATCCTAGCAATACCCGTATTGATGGTCCTGGGTGCAGCCCATGCGGCACAGCCCTTGAGCCAGGCGGATGCCAAGTCGGCGATGGAATTGGCCAAGAGCAGCGGCTGCTTCAGCTGCCACTCTGCGGCAGAAAAAGTGCTGGGTCCGTCCTATGCCAGCGTGGCAGCCAAGTACGCCGATGACAAGGATGCAGTGGCATCGCTGGTGCAATCCATCCAGTACGGCTCCAAGGGCAAGTGGGGCCGCATTCCGATGCCGCCGCATGCCTCGCTCGGCAAGGACGACCTCAACCTGCTCTCGCGCTGGGTTCTCACGGGCGGCAAATAAGCCGGGCCGGAGCCCGGCTCTGGCCCTAACTTTCATGGGCTCGGATGCAGAGCACACCGAGCCATGGAAGTTACTTCACGTTAATCCCAGATGTCGTCAGGCAAGAGCGCTTTCTTGCGGTAGATCGTGTTGCGAGAAACGCCCAGCAATTTGGCCGCCACCGAGACATTGCCACGGGTCGAGCGCAGTGCCTGGGCCATGGCTTCCAGCGCCACGCTCTCCAGGTTGTGGTTTTCCCGGGTAGGGGCCGGTGTGGGCACCGAGCCTGCTGGGGTCTCCACCCGGATCTCGACGGGGGGCAACGCCGCCTCGGTCGGTCGAGAACCCACGTAGTTCAACTCATCCAGAAACTCCTCAGGCAGATGGCCCACCAGCAGCTCCTCAGAGTTGCCCGCCATGACCACCGCCGTGCGCAGCACATTGAACAGCTGGCGGAAATTGCCCGGCCAGGGGTACTGGCGCAGCATGGACATCACTTCCTTGGAGATACCCATAGGCACCGGAGCCTGGCTTACGCTGGCCAGAATTTTTCGCGTCACCACCTCCAGATCCTGCCGTTCGCGCAAAGCCGGTAGGCGCACCACCAGGCCATTGAGCCGGTAGTACAGATCTTCACGGAACTCACCCCGGGCGATCATTTCCTTGAGGTTCTTGTTGGTGGCGCAGATCACGGCCACGTCCACCTCGACTTCTTTTCCAGCGCCCAGGGGGCTGACTTTGCGCTCCTGCAAGACCCGCAACAGGCGGGCCTGGAGATGCTTGGGCATGTCGCCGATTTCATCCAGGAACAGGGTGCCTTCATGGGCAAATTGCACCTTGCCGATAGCGCCTTTGCGCTTGGCCCCGGTAAACGCGCCTTCTTCATAGCCAAACAGTTCGGACTCGATCAGGGTCTCGGGAATCGAGGCGCAATTGACCGACACAAAGTTGTGGTTGGCCCGGGGTGAGTCGTTGTGTATCGCCTGCGCGAGCAGATCCTTGCCGGTACCCGTTTCGCCCAGAATCATGATCGGGATGTCACGTCCGCGCACCAGTTGCAGTTTTTCGATCACCGCGGCAATCTGTGTGTCTCCGGTGTCGAGATAGCGCAGGCTGGACAACGAGGCCTTTTGCTGTGCCCGCAGGTCGCTGTTGGAAGTGCTGTGGGCGGCCTTGCCATCTGCCTTGGGCGCAGCATCCGCACGCACCATGTCTGCACCCGAGAAATTGACGGCCTCGAACGCCCGCGACGCCTTGTGTTCTGCGCGACAGCAGATGGTCACGCCGTTGTGCAGGCATAGAGAAATCACATTGCCCTTGGCGGTTCTGACGCGGTCGTGGAATTGCGAAGTGGAGATGCGGAAAAGGGAGTAAAAAGTGTGCGCTGCCAGCGCACCGCTGGACATGCCGAACTGGAACTGCGCGCTGCGGTTGGCGGTGATGAAACGCCCGTCCGGGGCAAACACCGCAATACCCTCCATCAGCGTGCCCAGGAACTCGGCACGGGTATGGAAGCGCACCATGATCTCGGTGTGGAACACATCCGCGAACATGTGGTTTTCGATCATCTGCGCCGACATGCGCGCCAGGGCCATGGTGTGCTGGTGGTAGCTGCGGTGGTCGCCAGTCACGTCGAGTGCACCGATGACTTTGCCGTACGGATCGAATATCGGCGTGCATGAGCAGGTCAGGAAGCGGTTGGCCTCCAGGTAGTGCTGGTTGCCGTGGACCACGATGGGTTTTTCCTCGGCCAGTGCGGTGCCGATGGCATTCGTGCCCTTGCCTTTTTCAGACCAGTCCACGCCCGGTTGCAAGGCGATTTGCGAGGCCTTCTCCAGAAAGTCTGCGTCGCCCAGCGAATGCAGAATCATGCCGCTGCGCGCCGTCAGCAGCACCATGCTGTGGGTATTGGCGATTTGCTCGTAGAGCGTTTCCATGACGGGTGCCGCATGCTGGTAGAGAAAGCGGTTTTCTTCCAGCGCCTGGTTCATCAGGCCGCGTGCCGCCCGTGAAAGATCCGGGCGGTCATGTTCTTCCAATCCGTAGTCCCGGGAGCGTTGCCGGGACGAGCCGATCAGCGCGGAATACGGCGGGCTATCCCCATGGATGCCGCCTGCGGCATCGGGCTCCGCTGAAAAACTTTTTTCGATCATGTTGTCTCCGGGTGGCTCTTCTTGCCAATGCCAGTTGTCGTTCGCGGGGCAATCTGTGTTGCACATCACCGTGAACCTGGAATCGGCCGCGCCGCTGTGGGGGGTGTCAGCCATGTATTTTGCTCCGTTTTGTTACAGCACCCATAGCAACGCAAGATGCCCGCCAGCCACGGGACACCGCGGTGCTGCAAATTGGCACAGATGCGGAAAACAGGACGCTGGGAAGGAGCCCAAACCCGCTTTCAAGGCCTGCTTGCCACTGGCGCGGTATTTGCTGACTGCCTCAGCATCGTCAACACAATATCGAGGCAAACAGCAAATGAAATCTTTCCTGCAACGTGGTGGAACCTGGGTGGCCGCCAGTCTGGCCCTGTGCCTGTCATTGGGGAGCGTGTCGGCCATGGCGCACGGTGACGTGGTACCGCAATCGGTGGATACCAGCACGCTGCCGCAACTGGGCAGCCAATGGCGGGAAAGCAATCCGTACTCCACCGGCGAAGGTCACAAGGAGGCGCTGCGCATCGGCACTTCCGCCTACAACCAGAACTGCGCGCGCTGCCACGGACTGGAAGCCATCTCCGGGGGCATTTCGCCAGACCTGCGCAAGATCGATGCGGACTGCATGGGCCTGGCCGATGTCGCCAAGAAGCAGGCTTGTTTCAAGGAAATGGACGACTACTACATGTCGACGGTACGCCGGGGGCGCACGCGTGACGGACGGGTCTACATGCCGCCGTTCGAGGGCATCCTGACCCAGGAGGCCATCTGGGCCATCAAGACCTACCTGGAAACCCGCCGCGAGCCCTGAAACCGGCGCAGCTGCAGACCTATAAAACAACCGGAGACACCCTTGAAACATCTGCCCACGCTGGCCCCCGCCCCTTTGCTGTCGCGTAGAAAAATGCTGTATGCGCTGCCCCTGCTGGCGGGGGTGGCCCCCCAGGCCTGGTCGCAGGAGCCCACGGCGATGGAGAAAATCAGGGCCAGTGGAGCCCTCAAGGTGGCGCTCTACAAAGACAACGCGCCGTACTCTGACGGGGCCGCCTCGGGCATGTCCGGGCTGGACGTGGGCCTGGCCCAGGCCCTGGCTAGGCAGATGCAGCTCAACGCCGCGCTGCTGCCTTTTGACTCCGGCGAAAACATGAACGACGACCTGCGCAACATGGTCTGGCGCGGCCACTACCTGGGCTACGGCCCGGCCGATGTCATGCTGCATGTGCCGGTGGACAAGTACTTCATGGCAGAGAACCGGCAGGCCTTCATTTTTGCCCCCTATGCGCGCGAACACCTGGTGGTGCTGCACAACCCCCGGCGGTTGGCCCAGGTCTACAACCCGGAAGATCTGGTTGGTCAGAAAATCGCGGTGGAGCGAGGCAGCGGTGCCGCCAGCGCCTTGATGGGCTACAAGGGCGGTTTGCTGCGCGGCCAAGCGTCTCTTTTCAAGACCGGACTGGTCGCGGCCCAGGCGGTACTGGAGCAGCAATCAGACGTAGCCTTTGTGACGCTGGCGCAGGCCGAAGCCGCCATTTTTGCCGCGAAGCTGGACCGTCAAGATTGGGCTTTTTCCAAGCTGGTGTTGCCGGGCATTCCCCCTAATGGCTGGCCGCTGGGCATGGCCGTCAAGGCGGGGAACAAAGAGCTGGCCGTGGCGCTGGACGAGGCGCTGGACGCGTTGCGCAAACAGGGTGAATTGCTGGCGCTGTTCCAGTCGCGCGGCCTGACCCTGGCGGCACCCTGAGCACATCTGCAGTACCGCTGTTGCAGCCTGGAGCACACCGCACAGGCGTTGGCCCAGGTGCGTCAAAAAGTGACAGCCGGGCTTTCCAAGGAATCAACGAATGAAACCGCTATTGAAAACCGCCTGGTCGCTGTGCCTGGCCGCCTGCCTGTCCAGCCTGAGCCTGCCGGCTGCCGCCGATATTTTTGTCAGCAGCGAAAAAGACAACCAGATCCTGCAGCTGGACCCGGAGGGCAAGCCCGTTCGCACCATCCGCACCTGCCTGCGGCCCCGGCACATGGCCTGGGCGCAGGGCGGGCTGCTGATCATGGTGGTGTGTGGCGACAGCAACCAGATCGGCGTGGTCGACGTGCAGGCGGGCAAGCAGATCGACACCATCCCCACAGGCGATAGCCCCGAAATATTTTCCCTGTCGCCCGACGGCAAAACGGCCTATGTCTCCATCGAGGACGACAACCTGATGGCCGCCTATGACGTTGCCAGCAAGAAGCCGCTGTTCACCGTCAAAACCGGTACCGAACCTGAAGGCGTGCTGGCATCCGCCGACGGCAAGTTTGTCTACGTCACCTCGGAGGGTGCCAACACCGTCTACGCCATCGACGTGGCCACGCGCAAGATTGCAGGCCAGGTGAAGGTGGGCATGCGGCCCCGGCGCTTTGCGCTCAATCCCGATGGCAGCGAGCTGTGGGTGACCAACGAGCTGGGTGCCAGCGTCAGCATCATCGACACGCGCGGCATGAAGGTGAAACAGACCTTGTCCTTCCAGCTGCCGGGCATGCGCGCGTCCGACATCACGCCCGTCGGCATGCTGATGACGGCCGATGGAAAAACCGTGTGGGTGGCCTTGGGGCGTGCCAACCACGTAGCCGAGGTAGACGTGGCCACCCGGTCCGTGCGCCGTGTCGTGCTGGTGGGAAAACGGGCCTGGGGTCTCGCCTTGAGCAAGGACAACTCGCGCCTATATGTGGCCAACGGCCTGTCGGACGACATGACCATCATCAACACCGAAAACGGCAAGGCCTTGAAGACCGTGCCGGTGGGGCGCGTGCCGCACACCATTCTGGCGAACTGAGGGCGTTGCAGGCCCGGAGATTTATAAAAAATAGGCTTGTTGCGCTTATTCCATGAGCGTGAGCAGCTCCTTTTACGATAGCGTCTGCTTGTTTGACCAAGGTCAAGTCGGCTGCCGAGGGCGGGTCCATACTGGGTGCCACTCTAGGAGACGCGTATGAAACTCACATTCATCGGTGCCGCGCAGGAAGTCACCGGATCCTGCTTTCTGGTGGAGACCGACACGCTACGCTTTCTGGTCGACTGCGGCATGTTCCAGGGCGGTAGCGAAGCCCGGGCGCGCAACCTCCAGGCCTGGACTTTCGACCCGCGGCAGATTGACTTCGTGCTGCTCACCCACGCCCACATCGACCACAGCGGGCTGCTTCCCCGGCTGTGTGCGCTGGGTTTCCAGGGGCCGATCGTCACCACCGCCGCCACCGCAGACTTGCTGTCGGTGATGCTGCTCGACAGCGCGCATATCCAGGAAACCGACTGGGCGCGGGCGCAGCGCAAGAACCACCGGCAGCGCAAGCGGGCAGGCGCGCCCGCGCCGCTGTACACCGTGGCGCAGGCGCAGGCCTGCCTGGAGCAGCTGGAAGCTGTGGTCTACGACAAAGATATCCGACCGTGCTCCACCCTGCGCTGCCGCTTTCGCGATGCCGGGCACATCCTGGGATCGGCCAGCCTGGAAGTCTGGGTAACCGAAGGCGAAGGCAAGAAAACCACCAAGTTGGTCTTCTCGGGCGATCTGGGGCAACCCGGTCGGCCCATCGTGCGCGACCCCACGCACATCGCCAGTGCCGATATCTTGCTGGTCGAGTCCACCTATGGAGACCGCCTGCACCGGCAGATGAAAGACACGGTGGACGAACTGGTCCAGGTCATCGAGGGCACAACCGGTCAGCGCAAGGGCAACATCATCATTCCCGCCTTTGCCCTGGGGCGTACCCAGGAAGTGCTGTGGCTGCTGGCTGATCTGTGCCGACAACGCCGCCTGCCCCGGTTGACCGTGTACGTCGATTCCCCCATGGCCACCAAGGCCACCGAGATCACCTGGCGGCACAAGGAATTGCTGGACGACGAAACCCGGGCCTACCTGCTGCCCAGAGAGACCTTGCACCAATGGATTGATCTGCACTTCACCCAAACCGTCGAAGAGTCGGTGGCGCTGAACCAGATCCACTCTGGCGCCATCATCATTTCGGCCAGCGGCATGTGCGATGCAGGCCGCATCAAACACCACCTGAGCCACAACCTCGGGCGGCCGGAATGCGCCATCGTCATCATCGGCTTCCAGGCCGCGGGCACGCTGGGCCGCAAACTGGTGGACGGCTTTAAACGGGTGCGTATCTTCGGTGAAGAGCATGTCGTCCGGGCGCAGATCCACACCATCGGGGGGCTGTCGGCCCACGCCGACCAGGCAGCCCTGCTGGGCTGGCTCCAGGGGTTCACGCGGTCGCCCCGGCGCACTTTCGTGGTCCATGGCGAGGCCCAGACTGCCCGCGGATTTGCCGACCTCATCGCCAAAACGCGGGGCTGGAACGTGGAGGCCCCTGCACCCGGCACGCAGATAGATCTCTAGGGTTGGCGCGCGTAGCTGGCGGTCAGCATCTCCCACTGGTGCCCGTCGGGCTGATTCCAGTACACATTGCGGCCCCCAAACTGGTGGTTGACCTGCATGTTCTCCTGGCCGCGCACCGTGCTGCGGTAGGGCAGGCCGCGTGCCTGGATGCGCGCCAGGATGGTGTCGAAATCGGGCTCGGTGACGCGGAAGCAGAAGTGGTACACGGGAAACGCTTCGTCGGTGTCGATGAAGTCCAGCGTCAGCCCGTCGTTCAGGTACACCGGCGCAAACGGCCCCATGCCGCTGGGGGCCCAGGGCACGTCCAGCAGCTCCGCCAGCATGCGGGCCGCGGCGACCTTGTCGCGGCTGGGAACAATGGTGTGGTCGAGCTGGATGGACATGGTTTTTCTCCTGTCCCAAAAATATAAGAGAAACAGGCCGCTAGCGCTAGTACTACCAGCGTGAGTAGCTCCTATTTTGATAGTAAGTGCAGCGCCTCGGCGATCGGCTGCGCCTGCATGGGCCGCACCAGCCGCGCCACTTCGAGCCCGTCCTGCAAAAACACCAGGGTTGGCCACAGCTTCACGCGGAACGAACGGCCCAGCGGGCGGCCCGGGCCATCGGCCATCTTGAGGTGCTGCACCTCGGGCCGCTCGGCCAGCGCCTGTTCAATGGCCGGACGGGCCGCCGCGCAGATGCCGCAGTCGTCGTCGCCAAACTCCAGCACCAGCGGGCCGCGGCGGGCATCGATGTCGGCCCGGGTGGGGGCTTCTTGCTGGTAGGCGTGGAGCATGGGGTATCCATAAAATTGATAGTGAAAAACAGGAGCGCCTTGTGCCAATCTGGTAAGCACAAGAGGCCATTTTGGCATTTAAAAAATGGCTTGAAAATCTAAAAATGCTGCCTGGGGTTGCCTGCCGGTGCAGCGGTACAGGTCGAGAAAGACGGCTGTGTCGTTGCCGACATCCCGTGTCCACGCCCCCATGCATGGCGCAGGCCTTAGATCGTCAACACGTTCTTAGGCCTGGACCGACAGGGTGGGCACCCCTCCAACACCCCGGTCTACTTGCCGCGCTTGACCCGCAGCAACTCGTCCAGAATCAGGCAGATGGCCCCGATGGTGATGCCCGCGTCGGCCACGTTGAAGGCCGCGAAGTGCATGCCGCGCCAGTGGAAGTCCAGAAAGTCCACCACATAGCCGTGCAGCAGCCGGTCCACCACGTTGCCGATCGCACCGCCCAGAATGCAGGCCAGCGCAAACGAGAACAGCTTTTGCCCGGCGTGCGCGCGCAGCATGTAGATGATGAACACTGCTGCCACCACCCCGATGCCGGTAAAGAACCAGCGCTGCCAGCCGCCCGCACCCGCCAGAAACGAGAACGCCGCGCCGGTGTTGTGGGCCCGCACGATGTTGAAGAAGCTGGTGACATAGGTGCTGTCGCCCAGCTGGTAGTAGCCCATGATCAGCACTTTGGTGAACTGGTCGGCAATGAAAATGATCAGCGCCAGACCCAGCCAGGGCAGCAGGCTGGCGCTGGACTTGCCAAAAGTGGACTTGCTTTTGGTCGCCATTACGCAAACCTCCGGGTTTCACCGGTGCCATACAGGTTGCTGCTGCAACGTCCGCAGATCGTCGGGTGGGCCGCGTCCACACCCACGTCGGGTGTGTAGTGCCAGCAGCGTTCGCATTTAGTGTCCGAACTGGCCTTTACGCTGATGGATACAGCGGGAGCAGCTACCAAAGTAATAGCGGAGGTGATGAACACAAACTTCAGGTCCGCGCCCAGGCTGGATAGCAGGGCGAAGTCATCGGCAGGCACGGCCAGGTCCACATTGGCCTGCAGCGATGCACCCACCTGGCCGTCGGCGCGCAGCACTTCGATGTCCTTGTTGACCGCGTCGCGGATCTCGCGGATGCGGCTCCACTTGGCCATCAGCACGGCATCGGGCGCGGGCAGCTCGGCGTAGGTTTCCAGGAAGATGGAGTCGCTGCTGCCAAAGATCTTCCAGGCCTCCTCAGAAGTGAAGCTGAGAAACGGGGCCATCCAACGCAGCATGGCGTGGGTGATCTGCCAGAGGGCGGTCTGTGCACTGCGGCGGGCCAGTGACTTCGGCGCGGTGGTGTAGAGCCGGTCTTTCAGCACGTCCAGGTAGAACGCGCCCAGGTCTTCGCTGCAATACACCTGCAGCTTGGCCACCACGGGGTGGAATTCGTACACCTCGTAGTGCGCCAGGATGTCGGCCTGCAGCTGGGCGGCGCGGCCCAGGGCGTAGCGGTCGATTTCCAGCAATTGGTCAAACGGAACCGCATCCAGCGCGGGGTTGAAGTCGCTGACGTTGGCCATCAAAAACTTCAGCGTATTGCGCACCCGGCGGTAGGTGTCCACCACGCGGGCCAAAATCTTCGCGTCGATGGCCAGGTCGCCCGAGTAGTCGGTGGAGGCGCACCACAGGCGGATGATTTCCGCGCCCATCTTGTCGCTCACCTCTTGCGGGGCCACCACATTGCCCTCGCTCTTGCTCATCTTGCGGCCTTTGCCGTCCACCGTGAAGCCGTGCGTCAGCAGGCCCTTGTAGGGCGCGTGGTCGTACATGGCGCAGGACGTGAGCAGCGAGCTGTGGAACCAGCCGCGGTGCTGGTCGTGGCCTTCCAGGTACAGGTCGGCGGGCCACTGCGATTGTTCTTTGTGGCTGGCGCGCAGCACGTGTTCATGCGTGGTGCCGGAGTCGAACCACACGTCCAGGATGTCATTCACCTTGGTGTAGTTTTCAGCATCGGCACCGAGGATGGATTCGGCCGTGGCCTTGCTCCAGGCTTCGACGCCGTCGGCCTGCACCATGGCGGCGGCCTGGTCCATGATTTCCATCGTGCGCGGGTGCAGCTCACCCGTGGCGGTGTGGATGAAGAAGGGCAGGGGCACGCCCCAGTTGCGTTGGCGGCTGATGCACCAGTCGGGCCGGCCGGCGATCATGTCGCGCAGCCGGGTTTTGCCGTTTTCGGGGTAGAAGCTAGTCTCTTCGATGGCGGCCAGGGCTAGCTTGCGCAGGGTTTGCGGGGCCTTGTCCACGGTGAACACGCCCTCGCCCTCGTCCATGCGGATGAACCACTGGGCGGCGGCCCGGTAGATCACCGGGGTTTTGTGCCGCCAGCAGTGCGGGTAGCTGTGGGTGATGGTCTCGGTGGCAAACAGGCGGTTGTGTTCGCGCAGCTTCTCGATGACCAGGGGTGCGGCCTTCCAGATGTTGAGCCCGCCGAACAGCGGCAGCTCGTCCACGTAGCGGCCATTGCCCTGCACGGGGTTGAGGATGTCGTCCGTCTTGATGCCATTGGCCACGCAGGAGTTGAAATCCTCCACGCCGTAAGCGGGCGAGGAGTGAACCAGGCCGGTGCCGTCGTCGGCCGTGGCGTAGTCGGCCAGGAAGATGGGGCTCAGGCGCTGGTAGCCCGGGTCCACGTCATACAGCGGGTGCTTGAAGTGGATCAGCGCCAGCTTTTCGCCCAGTGCGGTGGCCAGCACGGTGCCGGTCAGGCCGAAGCGGGCCGTGGCTTTTTCAACCAGATCTTCGGCCAGCAGCAGGATGCCGCGCTCGGTTTGCACCAGGGCGTAGGTCAGGGCGGGGTTCAGGTTCAGTGCCTGGTTGGCGGGGATGGTCCAGGCGGTGGTGGTCCAGATGACGGCGAAGGCGGGGCCTGCCAGGCTGTCCAGGCCAAAAGCGGCAGCCAGCTTTTCGGGCTCGGCGCATTCAAAGGCCACGTCCAGGGTCTGCGATTTCTTGTCGGCGTATTCGATCTCGAATTCGGCCAGCGAGCTGCCGCAGTCGAAACACCAGTACACGGGCTTGAGGCCCCGGTAGACAAAACCGCGTTCCATGATGCGTTTGAGCGCGCGGATTTCGTTGGCCTCGTTGCCGAAATCCATGGTGCGGTACGGGTTGTCCCATTCGCCCAGCACGCCCAGGCGCTTGAAGTCGCTCATCTGGCCGGCGATCTGCTCGGCGGCGAAGGCGCGGCTCTTGGCCTGCACTTCGTCGCGGCTCAGATTGCGGCCATGCAGCTTCTCGATGGCGTTTTCGATCGGCAGGCCGTGGCAGTCCCAGCCGGGAACATAGGTCGCGTCCATGCCCTTGAGCTGGCGGGCCTTGACGATCATGTCCTTCAGGATCTTGTTGACCGCGTGGCCGATGTGGATGTTGCCGTTGGCGTAGGGCGGGCCGTCGTGCAGCACAAACTTGGGCGCGCCCAGGCGGGCATCGCGCAGGCGCTTGTACAAACCCTGGTCTTCCCATTCCTTGACCCAGCCCGGCTCGCGCTTGGGCAGGTCGCCGCGCATGGGGAAGGGGGTGTCGGGCAGGTTCAGGGTGCTGCGGTAGTCGGTGGCTGTTGATTCGGTCATGGGATTTCTTGGGGACACGTTGGGGAGGCAGCCGACAGGCGCAGGCTGCAAGATCTGATGGCCGCAGGGGCCTAGAGATCGTCTAAATTCGGTCGCGCGTTGTCTGGCGGCTGGTCTCTGCATGCAGGGCGAAGTACGCGCGTGCGTCATCGCAGTCTTTGGCGATGCCGATTTGCAGGGCATCCAGACTGTCGTATTTCAATTCGTCATGCAGTTTGTGCAGCAGTTCCACGCGGATGATTTTACCGTAGGCCCCCTCGCCACCCAGGCTGGCGGGCCAGTCCAGGCAATGGGTTTCCAGCAGCACGCGGCCACCGTTGATGTCGCTCGGGTCCAGCGAGGGGCGGATGCCCAGGTTGGCCACGCCGACCAGGGCGGTTTCACCCAGGCCATGCACCTTGACGGCAAAGATGCCGCTGGCGGCAGGCTTCCAGTGGGCAAAGCGCAGATTCAGGGTGCGAAAACCGTCCTGGCGGCCCGGTGCCGACTCGCCCAGTTGCCGCCCCAGCTTGCGCCCGTGCACCACGTGGCCACTGATGCTGAACGGGCGGCCCAGCAGGCGGGCCACGTCCGCCATGCGGCCTTCTTGCAAGGCGGTACGCACGGCCGAGCTGGACACGCGGGTGCCGTGCACCTCGTAGCTGTTCATGCGGGCCACGTCAAAGCCACGGGTCTCGCCCGCAGCATCCAGCATGGCGTAGTCGCCCGCGCGCTTGGCGCCAAAGCAGAAGTCGTCGCCCACCAGCACGTAGCGTACGCCCATGCCGCGCACCAGCACGTCGTCGATGAAGGCCTGGGGCGACTGGGCGGCGAATGGCGCATCAAAAGGCAGCACCACGGTCTGGTCCACGCCGCAGCGGTGCAGTTCGGTGAGTTTGTCGCGCAGGGTGGCAATGCGGGCCGGGGCCAGGTCGGTCTGGCCGTGGGCCTGGGCAAAGTAATCGCGGGGGTGCGGCTCAAAGGTCATCACCGAGCTGGGCACGCCGCGGTGGCGGGCTTCGTTGATCAGCAGCGCCAGCATGGCCTGGTGGCCGCGGTGCACACCGTCAAAGTTGCCGATGGTGAGCGCACAGTGGGGTGCGATGCCAGGGTGTTGGAAGCCACGGAAAACCTGCATGGGGTGGTATCTTTTTGATAGCGGATTGCGCCCGTCGAATAAGCGCTGTCACGTAATAACGCATGGAACAAGGTATATTGTGACTTAGTAGGCAAATAGCATTTCCGGTAAGCGGTCGTTCACTTGATCCAGGAGGCGTGTTTTGAAGGTCTTGAAGCTCTCAGCCCAAGGGCTGCCCCAGTCGTGGATATCGCTGGAGCAGGCCGTCGTGCATTACGCTGCCGAAGAGGTGCGCTGGGAGATGGGCGCGCAGGTGGCGGTGTTCCATGGCGGGCACAATGCCATCACCGGTGAGCAGTCCATCATCACCGTCAACAGCATCATCGGCACCCGTGGCGTGCCCAACATCAATCCGTTTGACCTGCGCCCCAGCCTCACCAACACCAAGCTGTTCGTGCGCGACCGCAATGTCTGCGCCTACTGCGGCAGCCATTTCCACGAAGACGAGCTGACCCGCGAGCACATCAAGCCGCTGGGCCAGAAGGGGGCCGACACCTGGATGAACGTGGTCACCGCCTGCCGCGCCTGCAACCACCGCAAGAGCAACCGTACGCCCGAACAGGCCCACATGCCGCTGCTGTACACGCCCTACGTGCCCAGCCTGTGGGAAGACTTTATTTTGCGCAACCGCCGCATCCTGGCCGACCAGATGGATTTTTTGATCGCCCACGTGCCGAAGTCGTCGCGGTTGTTAATTTAGTCCCAGCTCGGAGCACAGCTTCTGTACCGTGGCCCGTAACTGGGCCATTTCTTCTTCCAAAGCCTCGATGCGCGCTTCCAGCCGGGTGCTGTTGCCGCCCTCGGGGGCTGCTTTGGTACCCATGGCGTTGGCATCCACCGGGCCGCACAGCAGGTGCGCCCAGCGCTGCTCGCGTTCGCCCGCGCTGCGCGGCAGCTTGACCACCAGCGGGCCGCCTTTTTCCTCGCTGCGCTCCAGCATTTCGTCCAGAAAGCCTTCCACCGAGGAAATATCGGCAAATTTGTACCAGCGCTCGGTGTTCAGCCGCAGCTCGCCTGCGGTTTGCGGGCCGCGCAGCATCAGCAGGCCCAGCACCACGGCGGACTGCTCGGGCACGCCCACGCCGCGCTGGAAGTTGTGTTCGAAGCGGGTCACCCGGCTGCCGCTGGATTCGCGCACCAGGGTGAGGTCTTTCAAATTGCCCAGGGCCTCGGCGACTTCGGCCTCGGTCAGGTTCATGGTCGGCTCGCGGCTGGTCTTCTGGTTGCAGCCGCTGAGCAGCGCCACCATGGACATCGGGTAGCTGTCGGGCACGGTGCGGGCTTTTTCCATCAAGGTGGCCAGGACGCGGGCTTCGATGGGGGTGAGGAGGAGGGGGGTGGTGGGCACTGGGATAATTCCGGTCAATATGAAGAACATTGTTATTTTGATCTCTGGCGGCGGCTCCAACATGGCGGCCATCGTGCGCGCCTCCCTTCGCGACGACTGGGCCCGGCGTTTCGACGCCAAAGTAGTGGCGGTGGTCAGCAACAAGGCGGCTGCCGGGGGGCTGGAGCTGGCCCGGGCGCAAGGCCTGGCGACCGAGGTGGTGGAGCACAAGGCCTTTGCCGGTGCGCCCGATCCGCGCGCGGCTTTCGATGCCCAACTGGCGCAGGTGATTGACCGCTATGAACCCGCGCTGGTGGTGCTGGCGGGCTTCATGCGCATCCTGACCCCGGGCTTTGTGGAGCGCTACGTGGGGCGGATGGTCAACATCCATCCCTCCCTGCTACCGGCTTTTGCGGGTTTGAACACCTACCAGCGGGCGCTGGACGCAGGCTGCTGCTTCGCCGGAGCCACCGTGCACCAGGTGACCGCCGAGCTGGACCACGGCCCCATCCTGGGCCAGGCCGTGGTGCCGGTGCTGCCCGGCGACACCGCCCCGGTGTTGGCCGCGCGGGTGCTGACCCAGGAGCACCTGCTGTATCCGCGCGTGATTGCGGATTTACTGCGAAAAATATAGCTACTAGCGCATATGAAATAAGCGCTTGAGCCTTATTTCATGCAGAAACGCTGAGCGTGGAGCCGGTGGTCTTGCTGGCCAGCCCGGCTGCCATCTCGGTGTACTGCTTGAGTACCTGCTGGGCCAACTGGTTGATATTGATGCGGTCGTTGCCGCTGGCGTCGGTGGCAGACGACTTTTGCAGCGTCTCCACAGCGGTGCTGACCTGTTTGGCAAAGGCACCGGCTTCGGTGGAGCTGAGCGTGCCGTCCTTGTCGGTATCGATGGCTTGGAGCAGGGCTTGCAAGGTGTCGGTCGTACGCGTCGTGCCGTTGGCGGCACCCGCAGCGGCTTCGGCAGCAGAGACGATGCCGTCCTGGTTGGTGTCCAGTGGGTCGTAGGTCGTACTGTCGCTGGCAGGCGGTGGGCCACCGGGCGGCGGGCCGCCCGCGCCGCGCGTTTGCGAAAACTCCACGGTGCTGGGCAGGGGCACGATGCTGGGGATGCCTTGCTGTAGCTCGTCTGCATCCAGCGCGCCGTCGGCGTTGCCGTCCAGCTGGGTCATCAACTCGGCGGCGGTGCGGGTGTTGGCCACACCGGTGCGCTCGGACACCTTGTCCATCAGGGTTTGCAGCTCGGTGCTGTCCACGCTGCCGCTGCCGTCGGTGTCGGTCTTGGCGAACAGCTTGGCCTTGCGTTCGGCGGCCTGTGCGGCCCAGGCGTTGCCGCTGTTACCGCTGTTAGTGATGCTGCTGATGGATGCCATGGGAGTCCTTTGAAGTCGTTCGCCTGATTTTTGTGTCGCCGGGTAAAGCGGGCTTGTCCGGTTTGTATCGGCGTTGGTACAAAAGCCTGTTTGAGCGCCGGAAAAGACCGGTAAAGGGCTGCCAGTTCTGCGCTTAGGGGGCCTTTAGCCTGCCTACACTTTTCGGCGAAATGAGTACCTTATGAACCCCTGTCGGCAAATTCTGGTCGTGGACGACGACGAAGGCATCACCTCGCTGCTGCGCGACTACCTGTCGGGATTCGCGTTGTGCGCCCACACGGCCAGCGACGGCCCCAGCATGCGCCAGCAGCTGGCCACCCAGCCCATCGACCTGGTGGTGCTGGATGTGATGCTACCCGGCATGGACGGGCTGAGCCTGGCGCGCGAACTGCGCCAGCACTCGGCCATTCCCATCATCATGCTGACTGCCCGTACCAGCCACTTTGACCGGGTGCTGGGCTTGGAGATGGGGGCCGACGACTACATGGGCAAGCCCTTTGAGCCGCGCGAGCTGGTGGCCCGCATCCACACCGTGCTGCGCCGCGCCGCGTCGGTGCACGACCGCATCCTGCAAGAGGTGGGCAGCGACGTGGTGTATTTTGACGGTTGGGCCTTGCACCGCCACGAGCGGCGGCTGACCGCGCCCTCGGGCCTGGTGGTGCCGCTGTCTAACGCCGAATTTCGCCTGCTGTCGAGTTTTCTGGCGGCACCCCGCCGCCTGTTGAGCCGCGACCAGCTGATGGAGCAGGCGCGGGGCCGTGCCATGGACGCGTTCGAGCGCAGCATCGACCTGCTGGTGTCGCGGCTGCGGCTCAAACTGAGCGACTCCACCCAGCCGGGCGACGTGCCGTCGATGATCAAGACCGTGCGCGGTGCGGGCTATATGTTCACCGCCCAGTCGGTGCTGGGCCAGCCCGCGTGGCCGCACTGACGCGCCTGCTGCCCGCGACCCTGTTTGGCCGCCTGGCCTTACTGCTGTGCGTGGCGGTACTGGCCAGCCATGTGCTGGCGCTGAACATGGTGTTCCAACTCGGCCCGCCCCCTCCCATGGAGCCGGGTGCTCCACCGCACCATCCGCCCCCTCCGCCAGACATGTCGGTCTGGTCCATGCCGGGCCTGTGGCTGGACATTGGGGTGCGCCTGAGCGCCCTGGTGCTGGCGGCCTGGATCGGGGCGCGCTGGCTCTCCGAGCCCATGCGCCGTCTGGCCCGCGCCGCCAAGGCCTTGGGCCAGGACATCGACCACCCGCCGCTAGCTGAAGACGGCCCACTGGAGTGCCGCGAGGCCAGCCAGGTGTTCAACCAGATGCAGGCGCAAATCCGCCAGCAACTGCGTGAGCGCGACCGCTTTGTGGCGGCGGTGTCACACGATTTGCGCACCCCGTTGACGCGGCTGAGGCTGCGCGCCGAAGGCCTGGCCGACCCGGTGCAAAAGCGCGCTTTTCAGAACGATGTGGTCGAGATGGACGCGATGATTACCGCCACGCTGGACTATCTGCGCGGCGCGGCCGTTGAGGAAGCCTTCGTGCGGCTGGACCTGCAGGCGCTGGTACACAGCATGGCCGACGACCAGCTGGCCTGCGGGCATACGGTGCGCATCACCGGCAGCGCCGCCCCACTGCGGGCCCAGGCCTCGGCCCTGCGGCGCTGCATTGGCAATCTGGTGGAAAACGCCATCCGCTACGGCGGCGCGGCGCACATCCGGCTCCAGGATGCGGCGGACGGTGTGTGTATCGAGATCGTTGATCCCGGCCCCGGCCTGCCGGAATGCGAGCTGGAGCAGGTGCTTGCCCCGTTTTACCGGGTCGAAGCCTCGCGCAACCGCCACCACGGCGGGGTGGGTCTGGGCCTGTCCATCAGCCATGGCATCGCCCGCAAGCACCGGGGCAGTTTGCAACTGCGCAACGGTGATGTGGCTGGGCTGGTGGCTACGCTGCGCTTGCCTCGATCCGCGTAAAGCGCGGTTGGCGCACGCCGGCTATCACCACCTCTTCTTCAAACATGGCCGCCGGGCGCACCCACAGCCCGTGCTCGCCGTAGAGGGCGCGGTACAGGGTCATGGGCTCCAGGGTTTCGCTGTGCCGCACCGTGCCGACCACGTCATACAGCATGCCTTTGTAGTGGCGGTATCGGCCTGGCGGGGTGGTGATGAGAGGCGGTAAGGTGTCGTCGGACATGGAAATTTGAAGGGTAAAAAAGCGGCGTGGGACCCACATGGGACAATTGGGGTTATGCATCCTAAAGATTTCCTTGACGAGTGTTCTGAACTCGTACGCCAAGCCCTCCAATTTGAACACCCTGCCGACTCGGTGGTTTCGCGGTTTTTCCGCGACAACCGGTCGCTGGGCCCGCGCGAGCGCGCCACCCTGGCCGAAACCGTCTATACGGTTTTGCGCAAAAAATTGCTGTTTGACCACCTGGCCCCTTCCGGCAGCGGCTCCAAGCAGCGCCGGCTGGCCATTTTGGGCTTCCACGGCCCGCGCGACTTTCTGTACGGCGCCCTGACCGACCAGGAAAAAACCTGGCTGGAAAACTGCGACAAGGTCAAAACCGAAGACTTGCTGGACCGGCATCGCCATAACCTGCCCGAGTGGCTGGTGCAGCCGCTGAAAGAGCAGCTCAAGGACGAATTCTGGCCGCTGGTGGAGAGCCTGGTGCACGGCGCAGGCCTGGATTTGCGCGTCAACGCCCTGAACGCCAAGCGCGACGACGTGCAAAAAGAGCTGGCCAAGGTTGGCATCAAGTCGGTGGCCACCCCGTACTCGCCCTACGGCCTGCGCCTGGCCGACAAGCCTGCGCTGACCAAGCTCGATGCCTTCACCCGCGGTGCCATCGAGGTGCAGGATGAAGGTTCGCAGCTGCTGGCCCTGCTGCTGGATGCCAAGCGTGGCGAAATGGTGGTGGACTTCTGTGCTGGTGCCGGTGGCAAGACGCTGGCCATCGGTGCGGGCATGCGCAGCACCGGTCGCCTGTATGCGTTCGACACCTCGGGCCACCGGCTGGACGCCCTCAAGCCCCGGCTGGCGCGCAGTGGCCTATCCAACGTGCACCCCGCCGCCATCGCCCACGAGCGCGACGACCGCATCAAGCGCCTGACCGGCAAGATCGACCGTGTGCTGGTCGATGCCCCGTGCTCCGGCCTGGGCACCCTGCGCCGCAACCCCGACATGAAGTGGCGGCAAACCCCCAAGGCAGTCGAAGAGCTGGTGGTCAAGCAAACCGCGATTTTGCAAAGCGCCGCGCGCCTGCTCAAACCTGGTGGCCGTCTGGTGTATGCCACCTGCAGCATCCTGCCCGCGGAGAATGAAGAGATTGCCCTGGCTTTCTCGGCGGCCAATCCCGACTTCACCCCCCTTGAAACCGCCGACATCCTGACCCATCTGAAGGTGGACAATGCGGCCAGCCTGTGCAGCGGCCCGGTCAGCGGCGGTGAATTTTTGCGTCTGTGGCCGCACCGCCATGGCACAGATGGCTTCTTTGCGGCGGTCTGGCAGAAGAAATAAGCCCCAAAACTGTATGCGGGTAGAGACGCAACCCTAGGAGTTTTTGGGGCTCCTGCATACAATAGAAGGCTGGCCAGCACACTCCTAACTTTTATGGACTCAGGTGCAGAGCACCCGAGCCATGAAAGTTATTTCACGTTAATTGCTAGCCCATACTAAAGACCAAGGCTATTACCTTATGTTGTTACCCGATTGGGCTGTGTTGAACGCAGCTGTTGACTGGCTTGCGAACGGGCTGTTGAACCTGTCCTGGTGGCAAATCGTGTTGTACACGCTGGCCACCACCCACATCACCATTGCCAGCATCACCATTTACCTGCACCGCCACCAGGCGCACCGGGCGATGGACCTGCACGCCATTCCTTCCCACTTCTTCCGCTTCTGGCTGTGGCTGGCCACCGGCCAGGTCACCAAGGAGTGGGTGTCTATCCATCGCAAGCACCACGCCAAGTGCGAAACCAAGGACGACCCGCATAGCCCTGTGGCACACGGCATCAAAACCGTGTTCTGGACCGGTGCCGAGCTGTACCGCAAGGAATCCAAGAACCTGGAAACCATCGCCAAGTTCAGCCACGGCTGCCCTAACGACTGGATCGAGCGCAACCTGTACACCCGTTTCAGCTGGCAAGGCGTGGGCCTGATGCTGATTTTGAACCTGGCCTTGTTTGGTGTGGCTGGTTTGACGGTTTGGGCCATCCAGATGGTATGGACACCCTTCTGGGCTGCCGGTGTCATCAATGGCATTGGCCATTACTTTGGCTACCGCAACTTTGAAGCACCTGATGCCAGCACCAACATCTCGCCCTGGGGCATCATCATTGGTGGTGAAGAGCTGCACAACAACCACCACACTTACCCCACGTCGGCCAAGTTCTCGGTCAAGCCTTATGAGTTCGACATTGGCTGGATGTACATCTGTGCGCTGGAAAAAATCGGTCTGGCCAAGGTCAAAAAGACCCCGCCCAAGCTGCAGCTTGGTGCCGTCAAGCCCGTAGCCGACGAAAAAACGCTGGAAGCGCTGATTACCAACCGCTATGAAGTCATGGCTGGTTTCGCCCGCGAAATGCGCCAAGCCTGCAAGGCCGAGCTGGAAGCCATCAAGGCCCGCCAGGGTGACGTTTCGGCTCTGCAAGCCGCCAAGCGCTGGATGCACCGCGATGCCGAAAAAGTACCCGCGTCTGCCCAGCCTCACCTGGACCAGGCCCGCGCCGCCCACCCCGTGCTCGACAAGATGGTGGTGATGCGCGAAGAGCTGCGTCAGATGTGGCTCAACACCTCGCAGTCGCGTGAACAGCTCACCATCGACCTGCAAGCCTGGTGCCATCGCGCCGAGAGCAGCGGTATCAAGGCTTTGCAAGACTTTTCGATGAAGTTGCGCGCTGCCCACGCCTGATAGCGTTCACCGCTCTCCCATAAAAAAGCCCGCTTCTGCGGGTTTTTTGCTGTCTGGGTCCGGTGGGCTATCCCCACACATCCAGCGGCGGGTCGTTGGCCACGGCGCGCAGGATGTCGGTGCGCGAGACAAAACCCGTGAGCGTGCCGTTGTCGTCCACCACCGGCAGGCCGGGCAGGTGGGTGTCCAGCAGCACCTGCGCGACGCGGCGGATGTCGGTGTCGGCGGTGACGCTGGCCACCGGGGTCCACATCACGCTGGCTACGGGTAATGCCATGCGGTCGGCCCAGTCGGTAGCGCTGGGACTGTCCAGCGTGGGGTAGATGTCGGCCCGCAGCAGCAATCCAACCAATTGGCCTTGTGCGTCCACCACCGGCATTTGACCGACACGGTGGCGGGCCAGCAGTGCGGCGGCCATGGCCAGAGGCGCATCGGTTCGCACGGTCACCGCAGGTTGGGTCATCAGAAGACCTACCCGGTTCAGCGGTTGGCGTGGCATGTCGGGCTGGCTGACCTGGGCATAGGCCGCAACCGCCGTGGCCGGGAGCAATGACTTGGGGTGGTGCGTTTCGGCCTCGAACGGCGTGATCGACAGCTCGGGCTCCAGCACCAGGTCGTTGGCTTCGATGGGGTGCAGGCGCGCCACGGCATTTACCTTGTCGATATGGCGCAGTTGCTCCACCGTGCCGGTGAACACGCGCCCGGTGACTCCGTAGACTGAAAACATGGTTTGTACCCTCCTGCGGTATACAAACTAACACATTACGTGTTATTCGTCTGTGTCCCCGCACACCGACTGCGCCACGGCCACCACCCGCGCACTGGCATCTTCTACCCAGCCGATCACCCGCAGGCGGGCGGCTTGCGCGCCTTCGGGAACGCTCAAGGGGCGAATTTCCGCGTGTGCACCGGGCGCGCTCCAGTCCAGCACCAGGCTGTTGCGCACCAGATTGCGTTCCACCGCCGTGCCATCGGCTCGGGCCGGAATGGTTTCCACCAGGGCCAGCCAGGCGGTGAGCGGGCCGTAGGCCATTGTGAGGTCGGTTTGCAAGGCGATGGAGGTGCCGATGTAGCCGCCCAGTGCCGGGCCACGGGCCACGCGCAGCGGCAAGGGCGGCGGCAGCGGGGCAGTGGGGGCTACAGCTCGTCCCATGGCTTGCAGGCGGTCCAGGCCGTCCAGGCGGGCCGCTGCCGACAAGGGCGCGTCGTCGCCCTGGGCGCTGGGCAAGATCCAGTCCAGGGCCACCGCGCCGGGGCGGGGCAGGGCGGCGTGCGTATCGCTCCAACAGGCCTCGCAGTCGGCGCTGATGAAGCGCTCCAGCAAGCCCGTGGGCGCGCTCTGGCCTTCACTGGAGCAAGATGCCTGGGCCAGGGCCACCTGGTGGAGCACCAACAACAGTGCGGCGGCTCCAAGGGCAAAGGGTCGTTTCATGGGGTTCCTACAATCGGACTATGTTCTCTGTAAATACTAACTTGCCCGCCGACAATGCGCCGCTCCTGCACAACCTTAACCCTGAGCAGTTGGCGGCTGTCACCCTGCCCACCGGCCATGCGCTGATTCTGGCCGGGGCTGGTTCCGGCAAGACCCGGGTGCTCACCACCCGCATCGCCTGGCTGCTGCAAACCGGGCGCGTCACCCCTGGCGGCATCCTGGCGGTCACCTTCACCAACAAGGCTGCCAAGGAGATGGTGCTGCGCCTGGGCACCATGCTGCCCATCAACGTGCGCGGCATGTGGATCGGGACCTTCCACGGTCTGTGCAATCGCCTGCTGCGCGCGCATTACAAGCTGGCCAACTTGCCGCAGAGCTTCCAGATCCTGGACACCCAGGACCAGCTCAGCGCCATCAAACGGCTATGCAAGCAATTCAATATAGACGACCAGCAGTACCCTGCCAAACAAACCCAATGGTTCATCGGCAACTGCAAGGAAGAAGGTTTGCGCCCCGAGGCGGTGGAGAGCCACGACCCGCAAACCCGCAAAAAAATCGAGATCTACGCCCTGTACGAGGAGCAGTGCCAGCGCGAAGGCGTGGTGGATTTTGGCGAATTGATGCTGCGCAGCTACGAGCTGCTGCGCGACCAGGATGCCATCCGAGAGCACTACCAGCGCCGCTTTCGCCATATTCTGATCGACGAGTTCCAGGACACCAACAAGCTGCAATACGCCTGGATCAAGATGCTGTCTGGCCACGGCCCCAAGGATCTGGCCAACGGTACATCCATGCCCGGCGGCAGCGTGCTGGCGGTGGGTGACGACGACCAGAGCATCTACGCCTTCCGCGGCGCGCGGGTCGGCAACATGGCCGACTTTGTGCGCGAATTCGGCGTGACCCAGCAGATCAAGCTGGAGCAAAACTACCGCAGCTTCAGCAACATTCTGGACTCGGCGAACCAGCTCATCAGCCACAACAGCAACCGCCTGGGCAAAGACCTGCGCACCACCCAAGGCCCCGGCGAACCGGTGCGGGTGGTGGAGAACCCGCGCGACCTAGACGAAGCCCAGTGGATCGTCGATGAGGTTAAGCAGTTGGTGCGCGACGGCATGCCGCGCCAGGAAATCGCCGTGCTGTACCGCAGCAACGCCCAAAGCCGGGTCATTGAGACCGCGCTGTTTAACGCCGCCATTCCCTACCGCGTGTTTGGCGGCCTGCGCTTTTTCGAGCGGGCCGAGATCAAGCACGCGCTGGCCTATCTGCGCCTGCTGGAAAACGCCAACGACGACACCAGCTTTCTGCGCGTGGTCAACTTCCCGCCGCGCGGCATCGGCGCGCGCAGCCTGGAGATCCTGCAAGATGCCGCCCGCAGCAGCGGCTGCTCGCTGCACGACGCAGTCAGCATCGTGCCGGGCAAGGCCGGGGCCAACTTCGGTGCCTTCGTGGCCAAGCTGGACGTGCTGCGTGAGCAGAGCGCAGGCCTGTCCCTGCGAGAAATCATCGACCTGGTGCTGGCCCACAGTGGCCTGCTGGCCCACTTCAAGGCCGACCGCGAGGGCGAAGATCGGGTGGAAAACTTGGAGGAACTGGTCAACGCCGCCGAAAGCTTCGTTTCCCAGCAAGGCTTTGGCCGCGATGCCGTGGCTCTGCCGCTGGACGAGCTCAGCCAATCCCCCGCCAGCCAGGGCCTGGACGCCAGCTTGCCTGCTGCCGAAGGCTTTATCGACCAGGACAGTGGCGAAACCCTGTCGCCCCTGGCCGCCTTCCTGACCCACGCCGCCCTGGAAGCCGGGGACAACCAGGCCAAGGCCGGGCAAGACGCGGTGCAGCTCATGACCGTGCACTCCGCCAAGGGTCTGGAATTTGATGCCGTCTTTGTCGGCGGCATGGAAGAAGGCCTGTTCCCGCACGAAAACTCGCTCAGCGACCGCCAGGGCCTGGAGGAAGAGCGCCGCCTGATGTACGTGGCCATCACCCGCGCCCGCCAGCGCCTGTACCTCAGCTTCTCGCAAAGCCGCCTGCTGCATGGCCAGACCCGCTACAACCCGCGCAGCCGCTTCTTTGACGAACTGCCTGAATCGGCACTGAAGTGGATCACCTCCAAACCCTCGGGCTATGGGTTTGCTCCTAAATCAGGAGCTGGTTACGCAGGTGGATACAGCGCTGGAGGCACTTTTAATAAAGAAAATTCGCCTTTCGCCAGCCCACCCGTGCCGCCGCAAAAAGCCCCCCCCAGCCACGGACTGCGTGTCGGCATGCAGGTGTTCCACACCAAGTTCGGCGAGGGCAAGGTTAATTTGCTGGAAGGCAGCGGCGACGATGCCCGCGCCCAAATCAACTTCCCGCGCCACGGTGTGAAGTGGCTGGCGCTGAGTGTGGCGAAACTCACGCCCGTGCCCTGATGCGCTTGTCTTCATAGCGTCACACAGGGCGTGCAGCATGGTGGGCACCCCATGCAAGGAGCCCACCATGACAGACCTGAATGAATTCCACGTCGGCGACTGCGTCGTCTCGCTGTTTGCCAAACCGCTGATGGACGGCACCTGGCTGGCCCGTGTGGGCATTGCACAGCATTACGGCATGCCGATTCCCAGCCAGCGCACCTTCAGCTTCGACAACCCTTTTGTGTCGGAAGATTCCGCCCTGGCCCACGCCCGCGAGCAGGGCCTGCGCATCGCGCGCGACCCGGTGGCGTTTTTGCAGATGGCTTAAACCGCGCAAGCACCCATTAAAAAAGCCCGCTGGCATCGCGCCAGCGGGCTTTTTACTGTGTGCAATCCCCCACAGGGGATGCACTGCTGGCTTACGTGCCGATGCGGCCGCCGTCCAGTTTTGTGATCACAATGGTGGCCGAGCGGGGGCGCTGGCCGGCACCGTATCCCGCGTTGGCGGGCCACTGGCTGGTGTATTTGGCGGGGGTGTTCACGTCGGCCATCTTGGTGCCTTCGCCGGGGTGCTGGATGTTGATGAACAGCGCGCGGCCATCGGGGGTTTCGCACAGGCCGGTGATTTCGCAGTCCTTGGGGCCGACCAGAAAACGCTTCAGCGTGGCCGGGGTGGGGGCTTTGCCCACGTAGGTGTCTACCTTTTTCACGCTGCCGTCGGCACGCGGGAAGCTCAGCGTCTTTTTGCCACCGTCGCCCACGCGGCCTGGCATACCGGCCAGCAGCATGCAGTTGGTCTTGTCGGTATAGGCACCGTCGTCGGTCTGGATCCAGCACAGGCCGGTGGCCTCGCTGAAGGCCAGGCCGTCGGGGGCGGACATGTCGTTGTCGTCGGTCAGGCCGGACAGGTTGACCAGGCTCTTGTCGGCATCGGCTTCGGCGGCAAACAGGTAGACGTCCCAGGTAAACGCGGTGGCGGTGGGCGTGGCCTGGGCGGTGCGGATGATGTGGCCGTGCACGTTGCCCTTGCTTTCCTTGCCCGCCTTCATGTCGCTGTAGCTGCGGGGGTTGGCGGCATCGGTGGACACCTCGCCGTCCACCGTGCGGTTGGAGTTGTTGGTCAGGCTCATGTAGAACTCGCCGGTGCGGGGGTTGATGCCACCCCACTCGGGGCGGTCCATCTTGGTGGCACCGGCAGCGTCTGCGGCCAGACGGGTGAACACGGCGATATCGGCAGCGGTTTTGAATTCGAAGTCGGGGTAGGCGGCGACAAACGGGTTGTTCATCGACAGTTCCAGCCACTCACCGGTGCCGTCGGCCTTGAACTTGGCGGCAAAGAGCAGGCCCTGGTCCAGGTACTTGTCGCCCACGGCCAAACGGTCGGCGGGGTTGGCATCGGCGGCATCCCACTTGGCGGCAGAGACGAACTTGTACATGTATTCGCCGCGTGCATCGTCGCCCATGTAGGCCACCACGGGCTGGCCGACCACGGGCTTGGAGAAGCTCACGCTCTCGTGGGCAAAGCGGCCCAGGCCGGTGCGCTTGCGCAGGGGCTGCTGGGTGTAGGCATCCATCTCGACCACAAAGCCGAAGGTGTTCATTTCGTTGCGGTAGTCGCCCTGGGCGTTGGCCGCGATGGCGCTGTTGTTCCAGCGCACGTACTGGTCGGCCGTGCCACCGGTTTCCCAGCCGTGGCGGCTGGCGGCACCGGCGGGGCGGCCATAGCGCACCAGGCCTGCAACCGACGGGTCTTTTTTGCCACGCTTGTCGTCGTCTTTGGCATCGCGGGTGAAGTAGCCAAACCAGTTTTCTTCGCCGGAGACAAAGGTGCCCCAAGGCGTTTTGCCGGTGCCGCAGTTGTTCAGCGTGCCACGGCAGCGCGTGCCGTCAGCGCTGTATTTGGTGACCACATGGGCGCTGCCCATGGCCGGGCCGCGCAGCACGGCTTCGGTCATGCTGGTGACGCGGCGGTTCAGGGCTGAGCCGGGCTGGTACTTCCAGGCACCGCCTGCGGTGCTGACTTCCACCACCGACAGGCCGTGGATGGCCAGCTCTTTGTCCACCTCGGTCGCAGGGCGGGGCAGGGCCGATTTGCCGCCATTGGCGTGGATGAAGAAGGACGACAGCTTCTCATCCGTGGTGGCTTCGTGGTTCATGGCCAGCAGGCCGCGGTTCACCGCGCTCAGCGAAGGTTTGCCGTTGGCATCCAGGCCAAACCATTCCATGCCGTCGTGGTGGTCGCCTGCGCGCTTGTCCATGTCGGCATCGCTGCCGTCGTTCTTGAACGGTGCGGCACCGGCCAGGATGGGGTCGCCCAGGGCGTAAATAACCTCGACCTTGTAGCCCGCAGGCACGCTCACCGCATCGGCCAGGCTCTTGGGCACGGCGTTGAAGGCCAGCAGGCGCTCGTTGCTGGCACCCATGGACTGCATCGCGCCGTTAGTGGCGCAGCCGGTCAGTGCAGCAGCGCCCAGCAGGGTGGTGGCGGCGGTACCTGCACCGCTGACCAGCAGGTTGCGGCGGCTCAAACGGGTGTCCAGCACTGCGTCAAAGTGCGGGTTGGCCGAGCGGTTGGAGTCTTCTTCGTTGAAAGGGGAGGTCATATGCGTGGGGGTAGTGGGGGAATGTGGGGTAACCCCGCAATCATCCTTGTCCGATATGACAAAACCGTGAAACTTGAATGACACGCTGGGATGCTGGATTTTTATTTCAATAATTCAATTAAACTTGAAATATGAAAACAATTCAACTCGACGAGACCACCGCCGTCCGCGCCCTGGCGGCCCTGGCCCAGGCCCAGCGCCTGCGCGCCTTCCGCGCCCTGGTGGTGGCCGGAGCCGACGGCCTGACCCCCGGCACCATGGCCGAGCAACTCGGGGTGGCCCCCAGCGCGCTGTCGTTCCACCTCAAGGAGCTGGCGCACGCAGGCATGGTCAGCAGCGAGCCGCGTGGCCGCAACCTGGTGTACCGCGCCCAGTTCGACCAGATGAATGCCCTGCTGGGCTACCTGACCGAGCATTGCTGCCAGGGCGCGGCCTGCGAGGTGGTAGCGACAGGCTGCGTGGACTGCTAGTTTCAAATTTATAAAAAAAAGCTGCTTGTGCTTATTGAATGGGCGCAAGCAGCTCTTTATTTTGTAGCAATTCTTTATTTAATCTAAGGAGATTCCCATGGAAACCAAACCCATCAACGTCCTGTTCCTGTGCACCCATAACTCTGCCCGCAGCATCCTGGCCGAAGCCATGCTGAACCACATTGCGCGCGGGCGCTTCCGCGCTTTTTCCGCTGGCAGCAGCCCGCGTGAGAACCAGCAGCCCAACCCCCTAGCTTTGCAGGTGCTGCAAACCGCCGGGGTCAGCACTGAGGGCCTGCACAGCAAGAACTGGGACCAGTTTGGCGGCTTGAATGCGCCGCATATGGACCTGGTCATCACCGTGTGCGACAACGCCGCCGGTGAAGCCTGCCCCTACTGGCCCGGCCAGCCCGCCACCGCGCATTGGGGCTACCCCGACCCGTCCGAAGTGCCGGGCACCGATGCCCAGCGGCTGGAAGCCTTCCGCCAAACCCTGCACGCCATCCGCCGCCGCCTGGAGCTGCTGGTCAACCTGCCCGCCGCCAGCATAGACAAGCTGATGCTGCAGACCGCCGTGCGCTCGCTGTCCAAATCGTGAGCCGCGCTGTCCACCCCCACAGCCTGCCCCAGCAACTGCTGGCCGAATGCCTGGGCACGGCGGCGCTGCTGTGCGCGGTGATTGGCTCCGGCATCATGGCCGAGCGGCTGGCGGGCGGCAACGTCGCCGTGGCGCTGCTGGCCAATACGCTGGTGACGGTGTGGGCGCTGTACGTGCTGATCGAAACCCTGGGGCCGGTGAGTGGCGCGCACTTCAACCCGCTGGTGACCTTGGTAATGTGGTCAAAAGGGCCTCTAGCGCTTATGGATAGGGCGCAAGCAGCTCTGCTTTTTATAGTATTTCAATTTCTGGGCGCGGTGCTGGGGGCCTGGCTGGCGCACGCCATGTTCGACCTGCCCATTGTGCAAACCAGTACCAAGCTGCGCACCGGCAACGGCCAGTGGATCGCCGAGGCGGTAGCCACCGCCGGGCTCATCTTTACCATCTTGCGCGCCCCGGCGGGCAAGGCCAGCCTGCTGGTGGCCAGCTACATCGGCGCGGCTTACTGGTGTATGGCCAGCACCAGCTTTGCCAACCCCGCTGCCGTGCTGGGCCGAAGCTTAAGCGACAGTTTTGCGGGCATCGCCCCGGCCAGCGCGCCCGGCTTTGTGTTGTCCCAATGCGCAGGCGCGCTCATCGGCCTGGGCCTGGCCACATCATTTGAAACGAAAGAAAAACCATGACTACCACCATCTTCCACAACCCCGCCTGCGGCACCTCGCGCAACGTGCTGGCGCTGATCCGCAATGCGGGCATCGAGCCCACGGTGATTGAGTACTTGTTGACCCCGCCCAGCCGCGCCCAGTTGCTGGATGTGCTGGCCCAGTTGCACCTGCCCGTGCGCGCCGTGCTGCGCAAAAAGGGCACGCCCTACGAAGAGCTGGGGCTGGACAACCCGGCGCTCAGCGACGACGCGCTGCTAGATGCCATCCTGGCCCACCCCATCCTGCTGGAGCGGCCCATCGTCACCACCCCGCTGGGCAGCAAGCTGTGCCGCCCGTCCGAGGCGGTGCTCGACATCCTGCCCGCGCCGCAATTGGGCGCGTTTGCCAAGGAAGACGGCGAGCAGGTGGTTAACGCCCAGGGGGAACGCCTTGCTAAGTAATATCGATCCGGCGCTGTTCCAGGTGCCCACCCAGGCTGCCCTGCACGCTGCGTCGCCCAGCACCCACCCGCCGCGCATCCTGCTGCTGTACGGCTCGCTGCGCGAACGCTCGTTCAGCCGCCTGCTGAGCGAAGAGGCCGCCCGGCTGCTGACCGCCATGGGCGCGGAAACCCGCACTTTCGACCCGCACGGCCTGCCGTTGGCCGACGGCGCGCCCGACACCCACCCCAAGGTGCAAGAGCTGCGCGACCTGGTGCTGTGGAGCGAGGGCATGGTGTGGTGCAGCCCCGAGCGCCACGGCGCGATGACCGGCACCATGAAAACCCAGATCGACTGGATTCCGCTCACCCAGGGCGCGGTGCGGCCCACCCAGGGCAAAACTCTGGCGGTGATGCAGGTCAGCGGCGGCTCGCAGTCGTTCAACGCGGTGAACCAGCTGCGCGTGCTGGGCCGCTGGATGCGCATGCTCACCATTCCCAACCAGTCGTCGGTGGCCAAGGCGTTTCTGGAATTTGACGAGGCCGGGCGGATGAAACCCTCGGCCTACTATGACCGGGTGGTGGACGTGGTGGAAGAACTGCTCAAGTTCACCCTGCTGACCCGGGACGCATCGGCCTATCTGGTCGACCGCTACAGCGAGCGCAAGGAAAGTGCCGAAGCCCTGTCCCAGCGCGTAAACCAAAAATCGATCTAAACCCGAAAGCCCCGCATGTCCACTGCACACCCGGAAGTCATCATTGTGGGTGGCGGGCAGGCGGCCCTGTCGGTGGCCTATTTTCTGCGCCGTGCCCAGCGCAGCTTTGTGATTCTGGATGCCGAAACCGTGGCGGGCGGTGCCTGGCAACACGCCTGGCCGTCGCTGCAACTGTTTTCACCGGCGGCCTGGAGCTCCATCGCCGGGTGGCCCATGCCGCCGGTGCAGGGGGCCTACCCCACGCGCGCCGAGGTGATCGCCTACCTGCAGCAGTACGAGGCGCGTTACGCCCTGCCGGTGGAGCGCCCGTTCTGGGTGTCAGGCGTAGAGCGGGCCGGGCATGGTTTTGTGGTGCAGGCCGGGGCGCGCACCTGGGCCTGCCAGGCCGTGGTTAGCGCCACCGGCACCTGGCGCAAGCCGCATATACCGTCGTATCCGGGGCAGGACCTGTTCCAGGGCGTGCAACTGCATTCGGCGCACTACGCAGGCCCGGCGGCCTGGGCAGGCAAGCGGGTGCTGGTGGTGGGCGGCGGCAACTCGGGCGCGCAGATCGTGGCCGAGGTGTCGCAGGTGGCGCACACGCAGTGGGTTACGCCCCAGCCGCCGGTGTTTTTGCCCGATGCGGTGGATGGCCGGGTGCTGTTCGAGCGGGCCACCGCGCGCTGGAAGGCGGTCCAGGAGGGGCGCACGCTGGAGCAACAAAGCGACGGACTAGGCGGCCTGGGCGACATCGTGGTGATTGCCTCGGTGGCCGAGGCCCGGGCGCGCGGCGTTTTGCAGGCGCGGCGGCCCTTCACCCGCATGACGGCGCACGGCGTGGTCTGGCCCGATGGCACGGCATCCGAGGTGGATGGGGTGCTGTGGTGCACCGGCTTTGCGCCCGCACTCGACCACCTGGACGGCCTGGGGCTGGTGCACGACGGGCGGGTGGCGGTGCAGGGCACCAAGGCGGTGGACCAGCCCGGCCTGTGGCTGGTGGGCTACGGCGAATGGACGGGCATGGCCTCGGCCACGCTGGTGGGCGTGATGCGCAATGCACGCAGCACGGCGCTGGAAATTGATGCCTATCTCGGCCCCCGCGCAGCGGCCGATAATTTATAAGAAATCGGCCTCCAGCGCTTATTCCATCAGCGCAAGAAGCTATTTATTCAATAGCGTCGGGGGTTTTTTCTTCGACCTCGTCAGCGCTAAAGCTGTCGCGGAAGGTGAAGTAGATGGAGGTCAGGAACATGCAGGTGGTCAGCAGCGTGACCACAAACGCGCCCACGCCCAGGAAGGCGGGCTGGCCCAGCAGCGCGGCCAGCACTTGCACCACCATGCCCACGACTACCAGCACGCCAAACCAGCTCAGGCCAAACAACAGGTAGGCCCCCTTGTTGCGCCAGCAGGCCACCAGGCTGAAAAACAGGCTTTTGCCCGGGCTGATGCCGTGCCAGTGCACCAGCGCGGGCGCATGCCAGAAGGCCAGCGACAGCGGCAGGTGCAAGACCATGAAGGCCAGCATGCCGCCCTGCACCTGCAGGGGTTCGTTGTTGGCTTCTTCGGCACCGCGGTTGCCCAGAAACATGCGGGCGAATTCACCGCCATCGGTCAGCGCCGAGATGCCCAGCACGGCCATGAAACCTGCTGCGTACAGGGCGCCCAGCACCAGCATCGGGCGTATGCCTTGTTGCCCGGCGCGCAGGGCGCTGATCAAGATGCTGGGGGTGGGAAATTTGCCCTTGGTGGCCTCTTGGGTGGCGGCCATCATGGCCAGCGCCATGGTGGGCAGGAGCACCATGGCCGCGATGCTGCCCAGAATCGGCACCAAGCTGATGATGCTGAGTGCGGCCATGCACATGAAGAACAGCCCGGTCAGCGCCAGCGGCTGTTGGAAGAAGGTCTGGATGCCCAGCCGCACCCACAGGGTGCCTGTGCGCACGGGCACGATTTGGAGTTTCATGGGGTTTTAAAGGGTGACGGGGTGGGCTATGCGTTGGCGCAGCACACGCTCAAAGTGCGTCGGGTCGTGGGCCTGCAACAGCGCGGCTTCGCGGGGCAGGTGGAAGTCCCACAGGCGTGAAATCCAGAAGCGCAAGGCCCCGGCGCGCAGCAGGGCGGGCAGCAACTGGCGCTCGGCGGCGGCCAGGGGGCGCACGGCCTGGTAGGCAGCCAGGAAGGCATCGCTGCGGGCCGCGTCGTGGGCACCGGTGGGCAGGTCCACGCACCAGTCGTTCAGGCACACGGCGATGTCGAACAGCCAGGCATCCGTGCCCGCAAAGTAAAAGTCGAAGAAGCCGCTGAGCTGGGGCTGGCCGTCTACCGTATCGAACATCACGTTGTCGCGGAACAGGTCGGCGTGGATGGCCCCCTGGGGCAGGGCGGCGTAGGCGCTGGAGGCGGCGATGTGGTTCTGGTAGGCCAGCTCGCTTTGCAGCAACTGGGCCTGGGCGGGCTCCAGGAACGGCAGCACCACCGGGGTGGTGTCAACCCACCAGGCCAGGCCGCGCAGATTGGGTTGGGTCATAGCGAAGTCGCGCCCGGCCAGGTGCATGCGCGCCAGCATGTCGCCTACGGCGGCGCAGTGCGGCACACCGGGGGCCAGCTCGCTTTTGCCGCGCAGTTTGGTGACCACCGAGGCGGGCTTCTTTTTGACCGTATGCAGGATGTTGCCGGCCTTGGTGCCCATGGGGTCGGGCACCGGAATGCCGCGCTGGGCCAGGTGCTTCATCAAATGCAGGTAGTAGGGCAGTTGCTCGAACGTCAGGCGTTCGAACAAGGTGAGCACGTACTCGCCGCTGTCGGTGGTGGCGAAGTAGTTGGTGTTCTCGATGCCGCCCTGGATGCCGCGCAGTGCCGTCACATCCCCCAAATCCAGCTGGCGCAGCAGCGCTGTGGCCTCTTTCAAAGAGACATTTGTATAAACCGCCATGCTCAGAAGTTGATCAGTTTCCAGACCCGCGTGCCCACGCTGCCCTGGCCGCCGTCGCGTCCGTCGATGGTGCGGTTGCGGGCGGCATTGGCGGGCACCACCTCGTAGGCGGGCAGGCCGTTGCTGGGTTTGACGGTGATGGTCTGCGTCTCGCCGCCCACGCGCAGCTCATTGATGCGGGCCCCCGCGTCCTGCACTTCGATGTGCTGGATGCGCTGGTCGATCGGTGGGGCGGGGGCCGCAGGGGTGGCGGCCCACACAGGGGATAGACCGAACAGGAAAAAGGGGAGGATGTGGTAGGCGCGCATGAACGGATTGTAGAGGGCTAGCCTTGGGCCTAACCTTGTGCAAATGGCCGTGTGGGATCGCTGCACCAGTCGCTCCAGCTCCCGGCGTACAGGCCGGTGCGGCCCAGCCCGGCGATTTCCATGGCAATCAGGTTGGGGTTGGCGCTGACGCCGCTGCCACAGTGGTGCACCACGCTGGCCGGGTCGCGCTGGCCCAGCAGGGCGGTGAACTCGGCATGCAGTTGTTCGGCGGGCTTGAACTTGCCGTCCGGCCCCAGGTTCTGGCTGAACGGGCGGTTGAGTGCGCCGGGGATGTGGCCCGCCACCGGGTCCAGCGGCTCCACCTCGCCCTTGAAGCGCGGTGTGGCCCGGGCATCGACGATGGTCTGGCTGGCGCGGCCCAGGTGGGACGCTACAGTTTTTGTAGCTACTAGCGTAGACAGAGTGGGCGAAATTACGTAATTTGATGCAGATTTTGCAGGTTCGACCCCGGCACGCACTGCACCGCCCGCCGCCTGCCAGGCCTGCAAGCCGCCATCCAGCACGGCCACCGCCTCCACGCCCACCCAGCGCAGCATCCACCACAGGCGCCCCGCGTAGTTGACACCGTTGCGGTCGTACACCACGGCCTGCATGCCGTTGGCAAAGCCCACACTGCCCAGCCAGGCGGCAAAGGCCTCCTGCGTGGGCAAGGGGTGGCGGCCACCGGACATCGCCGGGCCGGTTTTGGCGCTCAGGGCGGTGTCCAGGTGCGCGTACACCGCGCCGGGGATATGGGCCGCGCGGTAGGCTTGCTGGCCCGCGTCGGGCTGCATGAGGTCGAACGTGCAGTCGAACACCATGTGCGGCGTGGCCAGGGTCTGGAGCTGCTCTACGGAAATGATCGTGGTGTACATGGGAGCTTTCAATGTTCTTCAGCCGGGGCGTTCGGCGCTGCGCGGGCGCGCAGCACGGTGGCGGCAATGCCGCTGGCGGTGATCAGTGCCATACCGGCCCAGCCCATGGCGGTGATGCGGTCGCCAAACAGCACCAGGCTGTAGATGGCCGCAAACACAATGCCCGAATACTGCAGGCTGGCCACGGTGAGCATCGCGCCCTCGGTCTTGGCACCCGAGTAGGCACGGGTCATGAACAACTGGCCCAGGGCGGCCAGCAGGCCGATGGGCAGCAGCCACAGGGCGGCGGCCCAGTCCCATGTGGATTGGGTGCCCACCAGCAGCACGCCGATGCCGCCCGCAATGGCCGAGCCCGTGGCAAAGTAAAACACCGTGCGGGCCTCGGGCTCGCCGATGCGCGACAAGGCCATCACCTGCATATAGGCAAAGGCCGCGCCCAGGCCAGAGAGCAGGCCGATCAGCCCGGCAAACATCTCGTTCTGGTCCAGGCTGGGGCGCAGCACCATCACCACCCCCACAAACCCGGCCATCACGGTGAGCACCAGCGGGCCTTGCTGTAGCGGGCCTGCGCCCTGGCCGGGCCGCCAGGCCAACAGCGCGCCGCCCACCAGAAAGGCGGCAATCCACACGCTGCTCATGTAGTTGAGTGTCATGGCGGTGGCCAGCGGCAGGTGGGCGATGGCATAGAACCACGCGCCCAGCGAAGCCACGCCGATGGTGCTGCGCCAGGCGTGCATGCCGGGGTAGGCGGTTTTCAGGGCCACGCCCTGGGCGCGGGCCAGCACGGCCAGCAGCGCCATGCCGATCAGCCCGCGGTAGAACACCAGCTCGGCCGAGTTGAAGTGGGCCGAGGCAATCTTGACGCACACCCCCATGCTGGCAAATACAAACGCCGCCAACACCATCCACAAAGCTTGCATGGGCTGCTTTCTATAGGTTAAAAAATGAGCTTACTGGCCAGACCCTACGGAGCGTGGTGAACAAGCCTTCCAGAAACACCGCAGAACTGGCTTTGCCAGGCTGCTGGTGTTGCCCCCTGCAAGGGGGTTGGCGAAAAGCGCTTGCGCTGTAGCCTGGGGGTGAGCGTCAATCACCCATGGCACGCCGGTACCACTCGTGGAAATGCTGCATGCCGTCTTCCATGGGGCTTTGGTAGGGGCCGACCTCGTTGTCGCCGCGCTGCAGCAGGGCCTTGCGGCCCGCGTCCATGCGCAGGGCGATTTCGTCGTCTTCCACACAGGTTTCCATGTAGGCGGCCTGCTGGGCTTCGACAAAGTCGCGCTCGAAGCAGGCAATTTCTTCGGGGTAGAAGAACTCCACCATGTTCAGCGTCTTGTTCGGGCCGATGGGGTGCAGGGTGGACACGGTGAGTACGTGTGGATACCACTCCACCATCACGTTGGGGTAGTAGGTGAGCCAGATCGCGCCGTGCTTAGGGGTTGTGCCCTGGTTGTAGGCTTTCAGCGCATCCTGCCAGCGCTGGTAGGCCGGACTGCCCGCCGCACCCAGGCGCTGGGCCAGGCCCACGGTTTGCACCGAATACTGTTCCTTGAACTCCCACTGCAGGTCGTCGCAGGTCACAAAGCCGCCCAGGCCGGGGTGGAACGGGCCAACGTGGTAGTCCTCCAGGTAGACCTCGATGAAGGTCTTCCAGTTGTAGTCGCACACATGCATCTCCACGTGGTCGAGCACGTGGCCGGTGAAGTCCAGGTCGGCCAGCGGGCCCATGCTTGCCAGGTCGGCCTGCACGTTACGGCTACCTTCGAAAAGCAGGCCGTTCCATTCCTGTAGCGGGTACTGGTTCAGGTTGAGGCACGGGTCTTGGGCGAAATGGGGCGCGCCCAGCAGCGTGCCCGTCGGTGCATGGGCTCCGCCGCTGTACGTCCAGCGGTGCAGCGGGCAGACGATATTGCCTCCGGCGCTGCCCTGCTGCGTGGTGTTCAGCGACCCCCGGCCCTTGAGCATCACCGCCTGGCGGTGGCGGCACACGTTGGACACCAGCTCCACGCCGCGCGGGGTGCGGGTCAGCACGCGGCCCTCGCCCTCCTGCGGGAGGGCGTAGTAGTCGCCCAGCGCGGGTACGGCCAGTGTGTGGCCGACATAGCGTGGCCCCCGCTGGAACAGGGTGGCGACTTCGCGCTGGAACAGCGCTTCGTCAAAGTAGCTTGAAACTGGTAGTTGGCTTGCGGCCTGCTGCAGTTGAAGACTTAAATCAGACATGGGTTGTCCTGACAAGACTCCCCCTATGAAGGGGCAGGGTAGGCGCTCAATCTGTGGACGTGCCGAGGATATTTGCGCGGAAAGGGCTCCGACAGCGCTGGAATAAAGAGCTCCAGCCCGTGGCGAAAAGGAGTCGCATTGTAACGGTCGGTACGGTTTTGCGGCTTGTACCGGTTGTGCCGGTGCCTGCCCGTAAAATCCGCTTTCCATTTACATCCCATTCACCGCACCACCCATGCCCAAGGCCGCCGCCAAAACCGAACCCACCGCAGCCCTGCCCGCCAGCTACGAAGCCGCGCAATTGGAACTGGAGCAACTGGTCGGCCAGCTCGAATCGGGCCAGATGCCGCTGGAGCAACTGCTGGGCGGTTACCAGCGTGGAGCCCAGCTGCTGCAGTTTTGCCGCGACAAGCTCGACGCGGTGGAGCAGCAGATCAAGGTGCTGGACCAGGGCGTACTCAAACCCTGGGCACAAGAATGAGCACCCCCGCCTTTGATTTGCAGGCCTGGAGCACCCAGGCCCTGGCGGTGGTCGAGCAGGCGCTGAGCGACTGGGTGGCCGCCGGTGGCGTGGTCGATGCCGAGCATCCCGCCCCCGCCGCCCTGCGCGAAGGCATGCGCTACGCCGTGCTGGACGGCGGCAAGCGCCTGCGCCCGCTGCTGGTGCTGGCCGCGCGCGAAGCCGTGGCCACCGGTGATGCTGCCCATGTGACTGCCGGGCTGGACGATGCCGCCCTGCGCGCCGCCTGCGCCGCCGAGCTGATCCACGCCTATTCCCTGGTGCACGACGACATGCCGTGCATGGACAACGACGTCCTGCGCCGGGGCAAACCCACGGTGCACGTGCAGTTTGGCGAAGCCCAGGCCCTGCTGGCGGGCGATGCCCTGCAGGCCTTGGCCTTTGAAATTCTCACCCCCGCAGATGCCGAGGCCCCGGCCAGCGTGCAGGCCACGCTGTGCCGTCTGCTGGCCCAGGCTGCCGGTTACCAGGGCATGGCGGGCGGGCAGGCGATCGACCTGGCCAGCATCGGCATGGCCCTGACCGAAGAAGAGCTGCGTTGCATGCACCGCCTGAAAACCGGTGCCTTGCTGCAAGGCAGCGTGATGATGGGCGCGGCCTGTAGTGCCCGCCCGCTGCCCCTTGCCACCCGCAATGCCTTGAACACCTATGGCGCGGCCCTGGGCCTGGCTTTCCAGGTGGTGGACGATATCCTGGACGTGACCGCCGACTCGGCCACGCTGGGCAAAACCGCCGGCAAGGATGCCGCCCAGGACAAACCCACTTACGTTTCCCTGCTGGGGCTGGACCGCTCCCTGGGCTATGCCCAGGAACTGCTGGCCCAGGCCCTGACCGCGCTGGATGCCAGCGATTTGCCCCCGACCAATACCCAGGCCTTGCGCGCTTTGGCCGATATGGTTGTGAACCGCTCTAGCTGAGACTGCGCCCGCCCCCAGAAAAAAATTATGAACCCTGCGCCCTACCCACTGCTGGAAACCATCAACGACCCGGCCGACCTGCGCCGTTTGCCGCGTGCTGAGCTCAAACCGCTGGCCGACGAGCTGCGCGCCTTCGTGATCGACAGCGTGTCCAAAACCGGCGGCCACCTGAGCTCCAACCTGGGCACGGTGGAGTTGACGGTGGCGTTGCACTACGTGTTCAACACCCCCGAAGACCGGCTGGTGTGGGACGTAGGCCACCAGACCTATCCGCACAAAATTCTGACCGGGCGGCGTGACCGCATGGCCAGCCTGCGCCAGTTGGGCGGCCTGTCGGGCTTTCCCACGCGGGCCGAGAGCAAGTTTGACGCGTTCGGCACGGCGCACTCCAGCACCTCGATTTCTGCCGCCCTGGGCATGGCCATGGCCGCCAAGCAAAAGGGCGACAAGCGCCACAGCGTGGCCATCATCGGCGACGGTGCCATGAGCGCGGGCATGGCCTTTGAGGCGCTGAACAACGCGGGCGTGTGCGACTGCAACCTGCTGGTCATCCTGAACGACAACGACATGAGCATCAGCCCGCCCGTGGGCGCGCTGAACCGTTACCTGGCGCAGCTGATGAGCGGCCAGTTCTATGCCGCCGCCAAAAACGTCGGCAAGCAAGTGCTCAAAGGCGCACCGCCGCTGTTCGAGCTGGCCCGCCGCCTGGAGCAACACGCCAAGGGCATGGTGGTGCCTGCCACGCTGTTCGAGCAGTTTGGCTTCAACTACATCGGCCCCATCGACGGCCACGACCTCGAATCGCTGATCCCCACGCTGGAAAACATCAAGCACCTGACCGGCCCCCAGTTTTTACATGTGGTCACCAAAAAAGGGCAGGGCTACCAACTGGCCGAGGCCGACCCGGTGGCCTACCACGGCCCTGGCAAGTTCGACCCCGCCGTGGGCCTGCAAAAAGCCGCTGCACCGGGCAAAGCCACCTTCACCCAGGTGTTTGGCAGCTGGCTGTGCGACATGGCCGCGCAAGACAATCGCCTGGTCGGCATCACGCCCGCCATGCGCGAAGGCTCGGGCCTGGTGGAGTTTGAAAAGCGCTATCCCCAGCGCTACTTTGATGTGGGCATTGCCGAACAGCACGCGGTGACCTTCGCCGCTGGCATGGCCTGCGAAGGTCTGAAGCCGGTGGTGGCCATCTATTCCACCTTTTTGCAGCGGGCTTACGACCAGTTGATCCACGACGTGGCCTTGCAGAACCTGCCTGTCGTGTTTGCCCTGGACCGCGCCGGGCTGGTGGGGGCCGATGGTGCCACCCATGCCGGGGCCTACGATATCCCTTTCCTGCGCTGCATTCCCAACATGGGCGTGGCCTGCCCGGCCGACGAGAACGAATGCCGCCGCCTGCTGAGCAGCGCCTTTGCGCAAGACAACCCGGTGGCCGTGCGCTACCCGCGCGGTGCCGGGGCCGGCACGGCCATGGAGCCAGGCTTGCAGCCGCTGCCCTACGGCAAGGGCGAAATCCGCCGTACCTCTACCCAATCGAACACCCAGGCTTCGGGCATTGCGATTCTGGCCTTCGGTACCCTGCTGTACCCGGCGCTGGCCGTGGCCAACAAGCTGGATGCCACGGTGGCCAATATGCGCTGGGCCAAGCCGCTGGACGTGGAGCTGTTATTGCAGATCGCCGCCACCCACTCCGCCCTGGTCACGGTGGAAGACGGCGCCGCCCTGGGCGGTGCGGGCAGTGCGGTGCAAGAGGCCTTGCAGGCCGCAGGTATCACGGTGCCGGTGCTGACGCTGGGCCTGTCCGATACATTCATCGAACACGGTGACCCGGTGGTGCTGATGGCGCTGCAGGGTCTGGATGCGGCAGGCATCGAAAAATCCATAGAAAAACGCTATCCAACGCTTGTCCATCAAGCGCAAGCAGCTCTTAAATTAGTAGCGTAGACCGTTGCGGCCGCGCGGGGGAAAACCCGTGCAAAAACGGCTGTTGGGCCTTCTTACAATCGGCGCTGACTTGCAGTCTCCACTGTTCTTTCTGAATGGTGGATTTCAATCTATTACGGGAGTTATTTCAAATGGACCGTCGTTCCCTTATCAAACACTCGGGCATCGCAGGTGTGCTCGCCGCAGGCATGGCACCCGCAGTGCACGCCCAGGCCGCGATCCGCTGGCGTTTGGCCTCCAGCTTCCCCAAGCCGCTGGACACGATCTACGGCGCTGCCGAGGTGTTTGCCAATGCGGTCAAAGCCATGTCGGGTGGCAAGTTTGAAATTTCGGTGCACGCCGGTGGCGAGTTGATGCCTCCGTTTGGCGTGGTGGACGGCGTGCAGCAAGGTTCGGTGGAGATGTGCCACACCGTGCCGTACTACTTCTACGGCAAGAACCCCGCGTTCGCCATCGGTGCCGCCATTCCGTTCGGCATGAACGCGCGCCAGATGAACGCCTGGATGCTGCACGGCAATGGCCGCAAGCTGATGAACGAGTTCTACGGCAACTACGGCATGGTCAGCTACGCAGGCGGCAACACCGGTACGCAGATGGGCGGCTGGTTCCGCAAGGAAGTCAAGACCGTGGCCGACCTGAAGGGCCTGAAGATGCGCCTGGGCGGCGGCTTGGTGGGTGAGGTGATGGCCAAGATGGGCGTGGTGCCGCAGAGCATTCCTGGTGGCGAAATCTACCAGGCCCTGGAAAAAGGCACGATCGACGCGGCCGAATGGGTGGGGCCGTACGACGACCAGAAGCTGGGCTTTGCCAAAGTGGCACCGCACTACTATTACCCTGGCTGGTGGGAGGGCGGCCCCGAGGTGGACTTCTTCATCAACCGCAAGGCCATGGATGCCTTGTCGCCCGAGAACAAGGCGATTGTGGAAGCCGCCACCACCGTGGCTGCGGTGGACATGCTGGCCAAGTACGATGCCCGCAACCCTACGGCGCTGAAGCAGTTGATCGGTGCCAAGGTCAAGCTGTTGCCGTTCTCCAAGGAAATCCTGGATGCGTCCTTCAAGGCGGCGCAGGCGGTGTACGCAGAAAACGATGCCAAGAGCCCCGAGTGGAAGAAGATCTTCGCCGACTTCCGCACCTTCCAGCGCGACCAGGTGGCCTGGTTCCGCGTGGCCGAAGGCCGCTTTGACAGCTATATGCAAAGCGTCAAGCTGTAAGCCACGCTACCCACAAAAAACCGCGCCAAGGCGCGGTTTTTTTATGGACCAAAAGTTTATAGCTGGCGAAAGGCTTTCAGCTCTTTGACGATGCGCTCAAACTCGGCCACCAGCGCAGGCGTTGCGCCGTAGAACACGGTGAACTTGCCCATCAGCGTGCGCACGTACAGGCGGGGCGCGATCAACCAGTCCAGGCCGGGGATGCGGATCAGCTTGGCGTAGGCCAGGTCGTCAAACGGCATCTGCTTGTCCCAGATCCAGGCCTGGTACAGGCCCTCAACGCTGACACGGGTGCGGCTGCGCAGGATGTGCCACCAGGTCCAGGCCATCATCGCCAGCCCGGCGGCAAACCACACCACGCCGGTGGTGCGGGTACTGGCCAGCACGCCGCTGGCCAGCAACTGCGCCAGCCAGACGGCGCAGCTGCCGACGATGGCCGTGCCCAACAGCTTGAACAGCAGCGAGTACGCAGCGCCTTCCACCGGGCCGCCGCCACCCGGCACAAAACGAAAAGGAGCCGGGCCCACGTTCAGGGCTTCGCCGCTTCGGGCGCGGGTGTGTCTGCCGGTGCATCGGCCGGTGCGTCCGCCGGGGCATCGCCAAACGGGTTCTCGCCGCTGGTGTCACCAGACGGCTGCATGTCGTTGTCGGGCACCTCGATCTGGATGGTGGAGGTATCGACCTTCACCTCTTTGGGCAGGAACATGGTGACGGTTTGCGGCACAAAGATCACGATGGCCACCAGAATCACCTGCATCGCCACCCAAGGGATGGCGCCCATGTAGATGTCGCTGGACTTGATGGGCTTGTCAATCCGTTTTTCCTTGAACAGCGTGTCGGCAATGCCGCGCAGGTAAAACAGCGCAAAACCGAACGGCGGGTGCATGAAGCTGGTCTGCATGTTCACGCACAGCAGCACGCCAAACCACACCAGGTCAATCCCCAGCGTAGCCGCCACCGGCCCCAGCATCGGCAAGATGATGAAGGCGATCTCGAAGAAGTCGAGGAAGAAGGCCAGGAAGAAGATGAACAGGTTGACCACGATCAGAAAGCCGATCTGGCCGCCGGGCAGACCGGTCAGCAGGTGCTCGACCCACTTGGCACCGTCTACGCCCTGGAACACCATGGAGAACACCCGTGCGCCAATCAGAATGAACACCACCATGGCGGTGAGCCGCATGGTGCCCACCATGGCATCCCAGATCAGTGCCCGCGTCAGCCGCTTGTGGATGGCCGCCAGAATCAGCGCGCCCACCACGCCCATGGCCCCAGCCTCTGTGGGTGTGGCAATGGCGGTGTCGATGCCCGGCAGGCCACCCATCGAACCCAGCACTGCAAAGATCAGAATCGCCGACGGGATGATGCCGCGCAGGCATTGGGCCCATAGCTTGGCGCCGCTGAGCGTGCGGGCCGTTTTGGGGATGCCGGGCACATGGTGCGGCTTGAAAACACCCAAAAAGAAGGTGTAGGCCGCAAAGATCAGCACCTGCAGGATGGACGGACCCCAAGCCCCGCGGTACATGTCGCCCACCGAGCGGCCCAGCTGGTCGGCCATGACGATCAGCACCAGCGAGGGCGGCACCAGCTGGGTGATGGTGCCCGAGGCCGCCAGCACGCCGGTGGCGTAGCGCATGTTGTAGCCGTAGCGGATCATCACCGGCAGCGAGATCAGCGCCATGGCAATCACCTGGCCGGCCACTGTGCCGGTGATCGCCCCCAGGATGAAGCCGACGATGATGACCGAATAGCCGAGGCCGCCCTTGACGGTGCCAAACAACTGGCCCATCGAATCCAGCATGTCTTCGGCCAGGCCGCATTTCTCCAGAATTGCACCCATGAAGGTGAAGAACGGAATCGCCAGCAGCAAATCGTTCGACAAAATGCCGAAGATGTTGATCGGCAGGTTCTCCATGAACACCGCCGGAAACCAGCCCATGTGGATCGCAAACAGGCCCGAAGCCATGCCCAGCGCCGACAGCGAGAAGGCCACCGGAAAGCCGATCAGCATGATCAGCACCAGCCCGCCGAACATCATCGGCGCAAAATTTTCCATCAGCATGTTGTATCCCGAAAAGCGTTAAATCGTGGCGGCTGGAGCGTGTTCATTGCACGGGCTTCTCGTAGTGCATGTCCATTTGGAACTTACCTTGCAGGTAGGCGATGCGCTTGATGACTTCGGCCAGGCCTTGCAGGAACATCAGCGCAAAGCCCAGGGGCAGCAGCATCATGGCGGGCCAGCGGATCAGGCCACCGGCGTTGTTCGACATCTCGCCCGAGCGGAACATGCCGATGAACAGCGGCCAGCTCAGCCAGGCAATCGTGGCCATCACCGGCAACAGGAAGACGACCAGTCCGAACAGGTCCACATACACCGGGCCGTTGCCCTTGAGGCGGCCGTAAAAGATATCGACCCGCACATGTTCGTTGAGTTTGAGCACGATGGGCGCGCCCAGCATCACCGTGGTGGCAAACATGTACCACTGGATTTCGAGCCAGCCGTTGGAGCTGATGTCCAGGCCATAGCGCACAAAGGCATTGCCCGCCGAGATCATGGCGGCAGCCAGCACAGCCCAGGCGGCGATGCGGCCCAGCTGGTGGCTGATCCAATCCATGCCGAGTGCAAGTTTGAGGAGTACGGACAAGGGTGTCTCCGGTAGTGCCAGGATGGTCGAAAGACCCTGGTCTGGGCGTTGAAAGCGCCCGATGATACCTTTGCACACCTGTGCCAAGCGGTCTGACAGGCTAGTGATTACGCGTACAGGTTCGCTGCAATCTCCACGTTCGGCGGGCGGTTTTGGGGGCCATGGTTTGCGATAGGCCGGTTTTCGGGTACGGTAAGGACGACCGATCTGGGACTTTTCCGCAGGTTGTGCGTGCCCCGTGCACGCTGCCCAGGCCCGGCCCTACCGCCAGGCCGCTCGCCATCGGGGAGCCAAGGAGCCCAATTTTGGCATCCTGTTGCGGCTCTACCCTGTTGGCGCAGACCCTCTCAATCCCATCGCATCCCAAGGAGACAAGGCATGGATTTCAAGCAATCAAAAGCACTCACATTCGGCATGGAGCTGGAACTGCAACTGGTGGACGAAGATACCGGCCAGCTATCGCCCTGCAGCGCCGAACTCTGGACCGAGCTGGAAGTCTTGCCCGAGCACGAACGCTTTTCGCTGGAAGCCACCCGCTCCACCATGGAAGTCACCAGCTCCATCCACGAAGATGCCGATGCCATGGAGGCAGAAACCCGCGAAAACGTGCTGACGCTGAAAAAAATCGCCCGCCGCCAGGGAGCCGATGTGCGCGGCGGCGGCACCCATATCCTGCAGTTCTGGAACGAGCGCGAATTCACCGAGACCGACCGCGCTGTCGAGCTGCAAAGCAAATACGGCTTTTTGCCCAAGCGCTTCTCCACCTATGGCATGCACGTCCACATCGGCGCACCCGGCAAAGAAGAGGCCATCCAGCTGGCGAACGTGCTGCAAAGCCTGGGCCCGTTGTTCATAGCCCTGTCGGCCGCGTCGCCGTTCCAGCAGGGGGTAGACACCGGCTTTTGTGCCGCGCGGCCCCTGGAGCCCCTGGTGTACCCCTACGGCGGCCCCATGCCGCGCACCACCAGCTGGGCCGAGTTCGAGACTATCGCCCAGGAGATCTTCGACTCCGGCCTGGCCAAAAGCCTGAAAGACATCTATTGGGATGTGCGTCCCAAGCCCGAGTTCGGCACCGTGGAAGTGCGGGTATTCGACACGCCCCTGAGCGTGCGCAAAGCGGTGGCCCTGGCCGCTTTCACGCGGGCCTGCGCGGCCCTGGCCCTGCGTGGGCAACTGGGCTACGCCCCGATCGCGATTCCCTTCAACACCGAGCGCGTGAGCCGCTTCATGGCCTGCCGCGACGGCATGAACGCCCGGCTATTCAACCCGGCGGTGTGCGAATGGATGCCGGCAAGGCAGTGGCTGGAGATGCTGGTCGCGCGCATCGAGCAGCACCCGGTGTGCGATGCCGACATGCGCAAGATCCGCAACCTGCACCAGCTGACTGAGACCGAGCAAGACTCCGACACCATGCGCGCAACCTGGGGCAATATCCTCAGCGGTTCGCCCAATATGGCCAATTGGGAGCCGGGCCCGCTGGAGTACGCGGTGAATTCGCGCCAGCATTGCGCGCGTTTGCTGGCCTAAACCGGGGTTGGGATTCGCCACATCCCAGGCAATAATGGCCCATGTCTACCCGCACACCGCACGTGCTGCCCCAGCACCTGGACTCGCCCACCATGCGCCAGGCGGGGCGCGACCTGCTGTCGCTGGCGCTGATGGACGCACGCAACCACACCCTGCATCTGCTCGACCAGTTTGAGTCGGCTCCCGCCATCGCCGTCAGCAGCTTGCAGCCGCGCTGGCTGGCGGGCCACATTGGCTGGATGGCCGAAGCCTGGCTGGGCCGCAACACCCAGCGCGGGCGTGGCGCGGCCTGCCCGTTCCAACCCACCCGGCTGGCCTCCATCGAGCCCGAGGCCGACCGCTGGTGGAACCCCGAGCACATGGACCGCCGCATGCCCCCGGCACTGCCCGATCTGGCTACCACCAAAAACTTTTTGCTGCACACCCTGGAGAGCACGCTGGAACTGCTGGAGAAGACCGCCGAGAACGACGATGCGCTGTATTTCTACCGCCTGGCTCTGTTTCACGAAGACCTGCGCAGCGAACAACTCATTACCCTGGCCCAGGTGCACGGCGTGCCCTTGCAGGTGCCCTCGCCGGGCAGCCCGAAGCCGCGCGACCCGCTGGCGTTGCCCGCAGTGGAGTGGCAACTGGGCTCGCCACCCGGCGGCTTTTTGTTTGACAACGAAAAATGGGCCCATCCCGTGGCCGTACCCGCCTGTGAGATCGACGCGCAGCCCGTCACCTGGGCCCAGTTTGTCGAATTTGTAGACGATGGCGGCTACGACAACGCCGCCTGGTGGCTGCCCGAAGGCTGGGCCTGGCTGCAGGCCCTGGCCGAGGGCGAAGGGCGGCGCGGGCCGCGCTATGTGGACCAGATCGGCGTGGCCAGCGGCGCGGTGCTGCAAACCCGCTTTGGCCAGCGCCTGCGCGTAGCCGGCACCCAGCCTGCCATGCACGTGAGCTGGTGGGAGGCCGATGCCTGGTGCCGCTGGGCCGGGCGGCGCCTGCCCAGCGAGGTGGAGTGGGAACGTGCCGCCATGGGTGCCACAGGCCAGGGCTTTCGCTGGGGCGACGTGCACGAGTGGACGGCCAACACCTTCCGTCCCTGGCCTGGCTTCAGCGCCGACCCGTGGATGGCCTATTCCGTGCCCTGGTTTGGCCAGGCCAAAGTGCTGCGCGGCGCGGCGTTTGCCACCCGCGCCCGCATGAAGCACCCCAAGTTCCGCGGCTTTGCCTTGCCCGGCGACGACGTGCGCTTTGTGGGCTTTCGCTCGTGTGCGCTGTAATGCTATATAAATAATAGCTTATTGCGCTTGTGGAATAAGCGCTAGAGGCACTTTTCACTTAAATTTTCAGAGAGAGCCTACCGGGCAGCTACGGTCGCAGTTTGGATTAGGATGGACCTATCCTTTTGCCTGGAACGCCTTCCGCCATGACCGAACCCCGCCTCTGCTACGTCCCATGCCCCGGTGCCGCTGCCAAAACCCATGCCCCCGACCATACCGGCCACCGCATGGCTTATTGGCAGTGGGGCGACCCGGCCAACCCGCACGTGGTGGTCTGCGTGCACGGCCTGACCCGCCAGGGCCGCGACTTCGACGTACTGGCCCGGTCGCTCAGCCCATTTGCCCGCGTCATTTGCCCAGACGTAGTGGGTCGGGGCCAGAGCGACTGGCTACAAGACCCCCAGGCCTACCAGTTGCCCACCTACGCAGGCGACATGCTGGCCCTGATGGCCCAGGTGCATGCGCAATCCCCCATCGCTACGCTGGACTGGCTGGGCACCAGCATGGGTGGCTTGATCGGCATGGCGCTGCTGGGCACGCCCGGCTTGCCGTTGCCCGTGCCGGTGCGCCGCCTGGTGTTGAACGACATTGGCCCTACTTTGGACCTGGAGGCCCTGCAACGTATTGGCAGCTACCTGGGCAAAACCGGGTGCTTCGACACATTGCAACAGGCCGCTGATGCTATGTGGGCCATCTCCAGTAGTTTCGGCCCGCATACGCCCGCCCAGTGGCTGGCCCTATCCCAGCACATGGTGCGGCCGCTGGTGGCGGGTGAACCCGCGCTGACCCTGCACTACGACCCGGCGCTGGCTGCCGCGTTTGGCACCTTTACCGCCGAGTCCGCAGCGGCAGGCGAGGCCGGGCTGTGGGCGCTTTACGACCAGATCACGGCCCAGACCTTGCTGCTGCGTGGTGCCGAGTCGGATTTATTGTCTGCCGCCACCGCCCAGGCCATGGCCCAGCGTGGCCCGAAAGCCCGGTTGGTGGAGTTTGCGGGCGTGGGCCATGCGCCGACCTTTGTGGTGAATGACCAGGTGGCCGTCGTGGTCGATTTTTTACAGAATTGAGAAAGTTCGCTGGATGAAAAGTATGCAGACCGCGCACCCCGTCGCGGCAATGCTGGAGGAGCGAGTCCCCGATCTGGTGGCCGCCACCGCCCAGACCCTGCCCGAGCAGGCCAACGCCCTGGCCCGTGCGCGTAATTTTGCCGAGCCGCTGATTGCCGACGAAGTGCTGGACACCGGCGAAAACACCCTTGCCCACGCCGATGCCGTGGCGGCCATCCTGCGCGCCGTAGGCGGCTCCGAGGCCATGCAGGCCGCCAGCTACCTGGTCCACGCCTGCGTGCACCTGAACAAGCCGCAGGAGGTGATTGCCAAGGCCTTCGGGGCCAATTTCGCTGCGCTGGCGGTAGAGACCACCCAGTTGATGCGGGTGCAGCGCCTGTCGCGCGGGGCCGAAACCTCGGCCCACCTGGTGGACGACCCGGCAGTGCAGACTGAAAACGTGCGCAAGATGCTGCTGGCCTTCTCGCGCGACCTGCGGGTGGTGATGCTTCGCCTGGCCTCGCGTCTGCAAACCCTGCGCTATTGCGCCGCCAGCAAAACCCCGGTGTCACCCGGGCTGGCGCGCGAATCGCTGCAGGTGTTTGCGCCGCTGGCCAACCGCCTGGGCATTTGGCAGATCAAGTGGGAGATGGAAGACCTGTCGTTCCGCTTCACCGAGCCCGACACCTACAAACAGGTGGCCCGCCTGCTGGACGAAAAGCGGGTGGAGCGCGAAGCCAATATGGAGCATTTGCGCGCCAGCCTGGAGGCTGAGCTGGCCAGCCAGGGCATCCAGGCCATCGTGCAGGGGCGGCCTAAGCACATCTACAGCATCGTCAAGAAGATGCGCGGCAAATCGTTGGGTTTTGAGCAGCTTTTCGACATCCGCGCCCTGCGCGTGATCGTGCCCAGCGTGCCCGACTGCTATGCCGCATTGGGCTGGGTGCATTCGCGCTTCGTGCCCATGGCCGAAGAGTTCGACGACTACATCGCCAAGCCCAAAGGCAACGGCTACCAGTCGCTGCACACCGTGGTGCAGCAACTGGTGGACGGCGTGGCTTGTCTGCCGATCGAGATCCAGATCCGCACCCAGGCCATGCACGACCATGCCGAGCACGGCGTGGCGGCCCACTGGGCCTACAAAGAGGCGGGCACCAAGGGCTACGCCGGGGTGTCGGCCAGCGGCGAGTACGACGCGAAGATCGCCGTGCTGCGCCAGTTGCTGGCCTGGGAGCGCGATCTGTCCGGGGCTGCCCCGCAAAGCGCCGACTTGCTGAGCGACCGTATCTACGTGCTGACCCCCGATGCCGCCGTGGTCGAGCTGCCCGCCGGGGCCACCGCCGTGGACTTTGCCTACAGCGTGCACACCAACCTGGGCCACCGCTGCCGGGGTGCCAAGGTCGACGGCGTGCAGGTGCCGCTGAACACCCCGCTGCAAAACGGCCAGACGGTGGAGATCACCGCCGCCAAAGAGGGCGGGCCGTCGCGCGACTGGCTGAACCCGGACCTGGGCTACCTGGTCAGCCACCGCGCCCGGGCCAAGGCCCGTGCCTGGTTCAACGCCGCCGCCCTGCACACCACGGTGGCGCGGGGCCGCGAGGCGGTAGAAAAACTGCTGCAACGCGAAGGCAAAACCGCCACCCGCCTCGACGACCTGGCCGCCCGGCTGGGCTTCAAATCGGCCGACGACCTGTTTGAGGTGGTGGGCAAAGACGAGTTTTCGCTGCGCAGCATCGAAATCCTGCTGCGCCCGCCCGAGCCGGTGCTGGCCCCGGACGACTACCTGCTGCTCAAGAAAGCCCGTACGCCCGAGAGTTCGCCCAAGGGCGGCGTGCTGGTGGTGGGCGTGGAGTCGCTGATGACGCAGCTGGCCAAGTGCTGCAAGCCCGCGCCGCCGGATGCGATTTTGGGCTTCATCACCCGCGGCAAGGGGGTCAGCATCCACCGCGCCGATTGCAGCAATTTCCGCGAAATGTCGGTGCGCAACGGCGAGCGGGTGATCGAGGTGGAGTGGGGCAGTGGCAAAAAAGAAGGGGCCTCTGTCTATCCGGTGGACGTGTCGGTGCAGGCCGCCGACCGCCAGGGCCTGTTGCGCGACATCTCGGAAGTCTTTACCAAAGAAAAAATGAACGTGATCGGCGTGCAAACCCAGTCGGTCAAGGGCACAGCCTGGATGACTTTCACCGTGGAGGTGGCCGATGCCGCCCGCCTCACCAAGGTGTTGGGCATCGTGTCGGAAGTGCCGGGCGTACGTTCAGCCCGGCGGCGGTAAAAGACGCAAAAAACCATGCTATACTAGCGCTCTAAAGTAGTTTAGCTTTAGGCGCGTAGCTCAGCTGGTTAGAGCACCACCTTGACATGGTGGGGGTCGATGGTTCGAGTCCATTCGCGCCTACCAAATTCAAGCCCTGTACATCGGTGATGTACAGGGCTTTTGGTTTTGTGGCCACTGTTTTAGGGTAATCCTTGAAGCCTTCTGTGCAGTGGGTTTTTAAAATATGTTGCAGTGCAGTAAAGTGTCCAGTGACAAGCCAACACCTCGAAAGACAGTAGTGCCCAGCCATTCTCCGAACAGCGCGCCTGACGACACCCACCGCGTCATCAAGAAGTACCCGAACCGCCGTCTCTATGATACGGATACCTCGACCTACATCACCCTGGCCGAAGTCAAGAAGCTGGTCATGGAGCGCGAGCCGGTGCGGGTGCTGGATGCCAAGACCGGTGACGACCTGACCCGCGCCATCCTGCTGCAAATCATCCTGGAAGAAGAGGCCGGTGGCGCGCCCATGTTCACCGAGCAGGCGTTGGCCAACATGATCCGTTTCTACGGCAATACCATGCAAAGCTTTCTGGGCCCGTACCTGGAAAAAAACGTGCAAACCTTTGTTGACTTGCAGTCCACCATGGGCGAGCAGGCCAAGGGCATGACCCCCGAGGCCTGGGCGCAAATGCTCAAACTGCAGTCGCCCGCCATGCAGGGCATGCTGGGCACCTACGTCGAGCAGTCCAGAAACGTCTTTGTGCAAATGCAGGAGCAAATGCAAAAGCAAACCGCCCAAATGCTGGGTAGCTTTGGCCTGAAACCCTAAAATTTCCGAGGGCGGCGACAATACGGGGATGATCGAAGCAATCTCCCCACCCAAAATACCCAAAGTCGGGTTCGTCAGCCTGGGCTGTCCCAAGGCCTTGACCGACTCCGAACTGATCCTCACCCAGCTCAGCGCCGAAGGCTACCAAACCTCCAAGACCTTTGAAGGTGCCGATCTGGTGATCGTCAACACCTGCGGTTTCATCGACGATGCCGTCAAGGAAAGCCTGGACACCATCGGCGAAGCGCTGGCCACCAATGGCCGTGTCATCGTCACCGGCTGCCTGGGTGCCAAGGCGGGCGATGCCGGTGGCAATCTGGTGCGGCAAATGCACCCCAGCGTCCTGGCCGTCACTGGCCCGCACGCCACCCAGGAGGTGATGGATGCCGTCCATGCCAACCTGCCCAAGCCGCACGACCCGTTTCTGGATCTGATTCCCAATGCCTTTGGCACCGCAGGCATCAAGCTCACGCCGCGGCACTACGCGTATTTGAAGATCAGCGAAGGCTGTAACCACCGTTGTACTTTTTGCATCATCCCGTCGATGCGCGGCGATCTGGTGTCGCGCAATATCGGCGACGTGCTCAGCGATGCCAAGGCCTTGTTTGAAGGCGGCGTGAAAGAGCTGCTGGTGATCAGCCAGGACACCTCTGCCTACGGTGTGGATGTGAAGTACCGCACCGGCTTCTGGGATGGCAAGCCCGTCAAAACCCGCATGCTGGAGCTGGTGCAAACCCTGGCCGACATCGCCGAGCCCTATGGTGCCTGGGTGCGCCTGCACTATGTGTACCCGTACCCCAGCGTGGACGAGATCATCCCGCTGATGGCCACCGGCCGCGTGCTGCCATACCTGGACGTGCCCTTGCAGCACAGCCACCCTGACGTGCTCAAGCGCATGAAGCGCCCGGCCAGCGGCGAGAAAAACCTGGAGCGCATCCAGCGCTGGCGCGAAGCGTGCCCGTCGCTGGTGATTCGCAGTACCTTCATCGCTGGTTTTCCGGGCGAAACCGAAGAAGAATTTGCACATCTGTTGGATTTCATGCGCGAAGCCCAGATCGACCGTGCTGGTTGCTTTGCTTACAGTCCGGTGGATGGCGCTGCTGCCAACGACATCCCTGGCATGCTGCCTTTTGAGTTGCGTGAAGAGCGCCGCGCCCGCTTCATGGCCGTGGCCGAAGAAGTGTCTGCAGCCAAGCTGCTCAAGCGCGTGGGTGCCACCATGCAGGTGTTGGTGGATTCCGCGCCCGGCATGGGTAAAAAGGGCGGCATTGGCCGCAGCTACGCCGACGCGCCCGAGATCGACGGCATCGTGCGCCTGCTGCCGCCCGAGAAAATCAGCAAAACCTTGAAGGTGGGCGAGTTCACCAAGGCCCGCATTGTGGGTACGCAAGGCCACGACCTGGTGGCGCTGCCGATTTAGATGAAGCCCGGCCCGTCCGATGCAGATCGGATGGGCAAAAAAAAGCCGCTAATTTCTTAGCGGCTTTTTCTCGAGTAAATTGTGGTGCCCAGAACTGGACTCGAACCAGCACGCCTTGCAGCGCTGCGACCTGAACACAGTGCGTCTACCAATTTCGCCATCTGGGCCCACGAAACTCTAAAAACTCTCTCGATCTGCAATAGGTATGTTGCAGATTTTTAACCAGAAAAAAACCGCCAGTTGTATAGCGGTTTTTTCAAGATAAGGTGTGGTGCCCAGAACTGGACTCGAACCAGCACGCCTTGCGGCGCTGCGACCTGAACACAGTGCGTCTACCAATTTCGCCATCTGGGCCCACGAGTTAAAGTATAACATGGGAAAAATGGTGGTTTTGAACCGCAGGCCGAAGGCTTGTGAAAACAACCGCATTTTCTGAACGACGCTGCGGCTCTGCTACTCTTTGGGTATTCCAGTCTGTAAAGAGAGAAACCTTATCAAAACGACTAGCCACACCAGCGGCCTGCTGGACGAGATCGAAGGCACCATCCAGGGTCACCGCGATGGACACGGGTTTGTACTGCGCGACGACGGCGAGTCTGATATCTACCTGCCGTCCAACGAAATGCGTGCTGTGCTGCACAAGGACCGGGTCAAGGTCAACATTGTGCGCAGCGACCGCAAAGGTCGCCCCGAAGGCCGGGTTTTGGAAATTGTCGAGCGCCCCCCGCAACCCATCATTGGCCGCCTGCTGCAAGAAAGCGGCATCTGGCTAGTCGCTCCAGAAGACAAACGCTACGGCCAGGACGTACTCATTCCCAAAGCCGGTATCGGCAGCGCCAAGGCCGGGCAGGTGGTGGTGGTCGAGCTGACCGAGCCGCCCGCGCTGTTTGGCCAGCCCGTGGGCCGCGTCAAGGAGGTGCTGGGCGAGGTAGATGACCCCGGTATGGAAATCGAAATCGCGGTGCGCAAATACGACGTGCCGCATATCTTCTCCGATGCATGTATCGCCCTGGCCCGTACCCTGCCCGACAAAGTGCGCCCCCAGGACAAAAAGAACCGCGTCGATCTGACCGATGTGCCCCTGGTCACCATCGACGGTGAAGATGCCCGCGACTTTGACGATGCCGTCTACTGCGAACCCGCCAAGGTGGGCCGTGGCAAGGGCTGGCGCCTGCTGGTGGCCATTGCCGACGTGAGCAACTATGTGGAAACCGGCTCGGCCATCGACGTGGATGCCTACGACCGCGCCACCAGCGTGTACTTTCCGCGCCGCGTGATTCCCATGCTGCCCGAGAAGCTGTCCAACGGCCTGTGCTCGCTGAACCCCGATGTCGAGCGCCTGTGCATGGTCTGCGACATGCTGGTCACGGCCAAGGGCGATGTGCACGCCTACCAGTTCTACCCGGCCGTGATGTTCAGCCACGCGCGCTTCACCTATACCGAAGTGGCGGCGATTCTGGGCAATACCCGGGGCCCTGAAGCCACGCGCCGCAAGGACCGCGTGAACGACTTGCTCAACCTGCAAGATGTCTACCATGCTCTGCTGGTGGCCCGCAAGGTGCGCGGCGCGGTGGACTTTGAAACCGTCGAGACGCAAATCGTCTGCGACGAAGGTGGCCGGATTGAAAAGATCGTGCCGCGCACCCGCAACGAGGCCCACAAGCTGATCGAAGAGGCCATGCTGGCCGCCAACGTGTGCAGCGCCGACTTCATCGCCCAGGGCAAGCACCCTGGCCTGTTCCGCGTGCACGAAGGCCCCACGCCCGAGAAGATCGAGATGCTGCGCAATTACCTGAAGGCCACCGGCGTGGGGATGTCGATCAGCGACGACCCGAAAACCGCCGAGTTCCAGGCCATTGCCAACGCCACCAAAGACCGGCCCGACGCGCAGCAAATTCACTCCATGCTGTTGCGCTCCATGCAGCAGGCGATCTACACGCCCATGAATGGTGGACATTTCGGGCTGGCATTTGATGCCTACACCCATTTCACCAGCCCGATCCGGCGCTACCCCGATCTGCTGGTGCACCGCGTCATCAAAGCCATTCTGGCGCACCGCAAATACCAGCTACCGACGCTGCCTACCCCCGGCGAGGCGCATGCCAAGCTGGCCAAACGCCTGAGCAAGGGCGCGGCCTCCAAGCTGCAAGGCAAAGTCGGCGAGCCCGACATGAAGATCAAGAAGGTCAGCCCTGAAACGCTGGCTTGGCAGGCCGCCGGCCTGCACTGCAGCGCCAACGAGCGCCGTGCCGACGAAGCCAGCCGCGACGTGGAAGCCTGGCTGAAGTGCAAATACATGCGCGAGCACCTGGGCGAGGAGTTTGGTGGCACGGTCACCGCTGCCACCGGCTTCGGCATCTTCGTCACGCTGGACGCGATGTACGTGGAAGGCCTGGTGCACATCACCGAGCTGGGCGGCGAGTACTTCAAGTTCGACGAAGCCCGCCAGGAGCTGCGCGGCGAGCGCACGGGTATCCGCTACGCCATTGGCACCCGTGTGCAGGTCCAGGTCAGCCGCGTGGACCTGGATGGCCGCAAAATCGACTTCCGCCTGATCCGCGAAGGCGAAGAGCTGGTCAACCGCGCCATGAAAGACAAAGGCGTGCAGCGCGAAGGCGGCAACCGCTCCGGCGGTGATGCCCCCGCGCCCAAGCGCTCGGGCCGCAAGGCCGGAGCCGGTGCGCCCCGCGACCGCGACCATGCCGAGCGCGGGCCTATCCAGGCCAGCGCCGCCGCCAAAGCCCCGGGCAAGCCCCCCGCCAAGGGCGGTACGGCCAAGAAGAAAACCCGTACCCGCCGCTAAAAGAAAGCAGACGATGCAGAACCAATCCAAAGTCGCTATCGTCACCGGCGCAGGCAGCGGCATTGGCCGCGCCGTCGCCCTGGCGCTGCTGGCCGATGGCTACCGCGTTGCGCTGGCGGGCCGCCGGGCAGAAGCCTTGCAGGCCGTGTGCACCGAATCTGGTGCCGCAGAGCGTGCGCTGGCCGTGCCCACCGACGTGACCGATGCAGTCGCCGTGCAGGCCTTGTTCGATGCCACGGTGGTCGCGTTTGGCCGGGTCGATCTGCTGTTCAACAACGCGGGCACCGGCACGCCTGCCGTGCTGCTGGAAGACCTGACGGTGGCCCAGTGGCAGGGCGTGGTGGACGTGAACTTCACCGGCATGTTTTTGTGCATCCAGCAGGCGTTTCGGGTGATGAAGGCGCAAAGCCCGCAGGGTGGTCGCATCATCAACAACGGCTCCATTTCCAGCAGCACGCCGCGCCCCAATTCGATTGCCTACACCGCCACCAAGCACGGCGTGCGCGGCATGACCAAGGCCGCTGCGCTGGATGGGCGCAAGTACAACATCGCCGTGGGCCAGATCGACATCGGCAACGCCGCCACCGACATGACCCAGCGCATGCGCACCGGCGTTCTGCAGCCCAATGGCGAGCTGGTGGTGGAGCCGGTGATGGACGTGGCCATCGTCGGTAAGTCGGTGCTCTACATGGATAGTCTGCCGCCAGAGGCCAACGTGCTGTTCCACACCGTCATGGCCACCAAGATGCCCTTCGTCGGTCGCGGCTAGGTCACGGTCAAAGCTGCGCCAGCGCACTGGCCGTCAGCGGCTGGCCCGCAGGCCAATCGTCTGCCGCCTGGCCGTGCGCAAACACCGCCTCGCAGGCGGCTACTACCGCGTACTGGCCCATGGCCAGCCGGGCACCAAGCATTCCGGCCAGCACATCCCCCGTCCCTGCAGTCGCCAGCCGTCCATTGCCCGTCGGGTTGATGCATGGCACCTGGCTGGGCGCGGCGATGACCGTGCCCGAGCCTTTCAACACCGCCACGCAGGCAAAGCGGTCGGCCAGTTGCTGGGCGGCGCGGAGCCGGTCGGCCTGGATCTGGGCGGTGCTACAGCCCAGCAGGCGGGCGGCTTCCAGCGGATGCGGGGTGAGCACCGTGGGCAGGCCTTGGGCGGCGCGGGCGCGCAACTGGGCTTGCAGGGCGGTGTCGGCGGCGATGGCATTCAGCGCGTCGGCATCCAGCACCAGCCGCGCGGCCTCGGCCAGCACCCTGGGCAGCAGGGCACGTACCGCCTCGCCGCCGCCACAGCCACACACCACCGCCAGCGCGTGCAAAGGCAGGGCGCTGGGGGCGCGGAACATCAGCTCGGGCCGTTGCGGGTGTACACCCAGGCTGCCGCCGTCCAGCAGGCCGACGAAGACACGCCCCGCCCCTGTGTGCAGCGCGGCGCTGGCGGCGAGCAGAGCGGCACCGGCCATGCCTGGCGCGCCGCCGAGGATGGCCACGTCGCCGTAGCTGCCCTTGTGGCTGGCGTGGGTGCGGCTGGTCGATACCGGTGCACCGACCAGGTGGGCGGTGGGGGCTGTGGGCGTGTTGCCGGTGGCAATCTCAAGGTCATCCAACCAGATCTGGCCTGCGCTGTCGCGGCCATGGCCGGTGAACAGGCCCGGCTTGAGGCTGAGCAAGCACAGCGTATCTTTTGCATAAATTATGCTGTTTCCGCTTATTCCATGAGCGGTAGTAGCTACGGATTGCATAGCAAAACTACCGGTGTCGGCCTGCAGCCCGGTGGGCAGGTCGATGGCCAGGGTGGGGGCCGGGCTGGCGTTCATGGCACTGATCCATGCGGCCATGGTGCCCGCCGGGGCGCGACTGCTTCCAATGCCCAGGAGTGCGTCGATGCACAGGTCCTGGGCGGTCAGGCCGGTGGGCGGCGCATTGGCAAAAGGCACGCCTGCGGCGCGGGCACGGGCCAGGGCAGCCAGGCTGTCGGCGGGCGCGCTGGCCTCCAGGCCCAGCCAGGTCGCCACCACGGTGGTGCCGTGCAGATGCAGCTGGGTGGCGGCTTCCAGCCCGTCGCCGCCGTTGTTGCCGGGGCCGCAGGCGATCCACACGGTGCGCGCATGCGGTGCCAGCGCCCGAGCCAGCCGGGCCACGGCCAGCCCGGCGCGCTGCATCAGGGTATGGGGCGGCAGGCTGGCCATGGCGGCCTGCTCGATGCGGCGCGTAGCGGCGGTGTCAAACAGGGGGTGGGCGCGGTCAGGGCGAATGCATTGCATGGCCGAATTGTGCGCCAGAGGTCTCAGTGCCGCAGGCGCTCCAGCCCCAGGCCTTCCATGTCCACCTCGGGCACGCGGCCTGCCACCAGGTCAGCGGTGGCGCGGGCGCTGCCGCTGGCCAGGGCCCAGCCGTAGGCGCCGTGGCCCAGGTTCAGCCATACGCCGGGCAGGCCGCTCGCGCCGATCAGCGGGGTGCCGTCGGGCAGGGTGGGGCGGGCACCTTTCCAGATCTGGACATTGCTGGCGAGCTGGGCTGCGCCGGGGAACCAGTCGTACAGCACTTTGTACAGGCGGGCGATGGAGGCCGGGTGCTTGGCATCGGCGCGGCTGCCAATGGCGATGCCGCCTGCCACCCGCACGCGCTGGCCCATGCGGGCGATGGAGATCTGGTGCTGGCCATCCACCACCGCGCTGATGGGAGCGTTCAGCGGTTCGCGGATGGCGGCCGACAACGAGTAGCCCACCACCGCCGCCAGCGGAATCTGCACGCCCAGCGGTCGCAGCAGCGCAGCCGAGGCCAGCCCGGCGCAGACCACCACGGCATCGAAGCGGCGTGGTGCGGGCTCATTTGCTATTGAAACAGTAGCTGCTGGTGCAGGTTCTATATGCGCTACCGTGCGATTGAACTCAAATTGCACGCCGAGCTGCTGGGCCTGCGCCTTGAGCAGCATGGTGAACTGGCGGCAGTTGCCTACGGCATCGCCGGGCAGGTGGATGGCGGCGGCCAGGGGGGTGTCGGCGTTCAGGGCGGGTTCGTGCTGGCGGGCGGCCCGCGCATCGAGCTGCTGCCAGGCCACGCCCGCCTCGCGCAGCCATTGCAGGCCGGGCTTGGCCTGGGCCAGTTCTTTGGCGGTACGCAGCAGCAGCAGGCTGCCCTCGCTGCGGTCGTAGTCCAGGTGCAACTGCTGGGTCAGGGCTTGCAGGCGTTCTGCGCTGTAACCGGCCAGGCGCTGCAGCCGGGCGTGGTACATCAAATGGGTTGTGGGCTGCTGGGCGCGCCGCGATTTCCACAGCCAGGCCAGTTCGCTGCCGGTCAGGCCCCAGCCCAGTTGGATGGGGGCGTTGCGGTTGAACAGGCCTTGCAGCAGCGTTCCTAACAAGCCGGAGGTGGGGCAGGGTGGGGCGGTATCGAGAGTGAGCAGGCCCGCGTTGGCAAAGCTGGCCTCCTCGGCGGCGGCGCTGCGGCGTTCAAAAACGGTGACTTGGTGGCCATCGGCGGCCAGTTCATACGCGGTGCTGATACCTACTACACCTGCGCCAATGACGGCGACCTTCATGCGGCAAACACCCGCATCTTCTCAAACAACATGAAAACCCTAAATTGATAAGAAAAATGCCGTCCGTGCTCATTGGATGAGCGTGAGCAGCTATTAAAACTGTAGTGTAGCCTCGGCGTGCAATGCCAGGTTCAGCAGGGTGTCGTCGTGCATGGCGGCATGCCAGAGCATCAGGCCCACGGGCAGCTCGTCGGCGGTGTGGCAGGGTACAGAGATGGCGCAGCCGTCCAGCATGTTGACCACGCTGGGGTTGCGCAGCAGCAGCCCGTTGGTGTGGAAGAAGGCGTCGTCGCGTTCCACACCCGGTGCCATATTGGCGATGGGCGCGGCCACGGTCGGCACTGTGGGCGACAGCACGGCATCAAAGCCCTGCAACAAGGCTTCCATCTTGGTGATCCAGGCTGCGCGGGCGGCGATGAGCTCGGCATATTCATAAGCGCGCATTTGCGAGCCGCGCTCGATACGCGCCAGCACGCGTGGGTCGTAGGCGGCGCGCACATGGGGGCCGCGCGCCAGCAGCGGGCGGTGCCAGATGTAGGCCTCGACCGCCGAAAAACCGCCGGTGGCCTGGATGGCGTGCAGTTCGCGCACTTCTTCCAGCGGGATGTCCACCAGGGTGGCGCCCGCATCGCGCAGGCGCTGTAGGCTGCGCTCGAACGCGTGGGCCACGGTGTGGTCCAGGCTGTCTAGAAAGCCGCTGTGCGCCACGGCCAGCCGGTAGCTGGAGAGTGGGGCGGCGCTGCGGGCCACTTGGCGCTGGGCCAGAATTTCATGCGCCAGCACTGCGTCGCGCACCGTGCGGGTCAGCGCGCAGGCGGTGTCCAGCGTGGTAGACAGTGGCACTGCACCCGACGTGGGCACCAGCCGCGCGGTACTTTTAAAGCCGACGATGCCGTTCAGTGCCGCCGGGATGCGGATCGAGCCGCCGGTATCCGAGCCCAGGCCAATAAAGGCCGCCCCGGTGGCCACCGACACCGCGGCACCCGACGAGGAGCCGCCCGGAATCCGGGGTACCGAACCAAAAATGCGCGCACCGGCGGCCTGGTCGTAGCGCCCATCCCAGGCAGCCGGGGTGCCGAAATGCGGGTTCACGCCCACGCCCGAGAAGGCGAATTCCGTCATGTTGGTGCGTCCCAGGATGCCACCACCGGCCGCCCGCAACCGCGCCACGGCCGGGCAGTCGGCCCCGGCGGGCGCATGGCTGGCCAGGATCTGCGAGCCTGCGGTGGTTATGTCACCGGCCACGTCGAACAGGTCTTTCACCGACACCGCCAGACCACCCAGCGGGCTGGCCGGGTTGGCCTGCGCCGCCTGGGCTTGTGCGGAATCGAAATGTGACTGCAAAAAGGCATTGCGGCAGGCGGGCGACTGGGCGATGGCGATGGATCGGGCCATCTCGGAGGCCGAAGTGGTCTGCCCAAACTGCAGGGCGTGGAGGGTGGAGGTGAGGTCTGGGCGCATGCTGGTGGGTGGGAGTGTGCTAGACTCCTTGGGTTTTGCTGATCGATCAAACGGAGTTTTGACCGATCTGGTGGAACAAATCGCAAACCAGTCCATTCAAGGTGTTGCCCTGTGATATTTCTACACAACAGTGGCAAATCGGACTGAATTTTAGACGCAACCTTAAGGAAAATACCATGTCCGTCAACATGCGCGAAATGCTCGAAGCCGGTGTCCATTTTGGCCACCAAACCCGTTTCTGGAACCCCAAGATGGCCCCGTTCATCTTCGGTCACCGTAACAAGATCCACATCATCAACCTGGAAAAATCGCTGCCGATGTTCCAGGAAGCGGCCAAGTTCGCCAAGCAACTGACCGCCAACCGTGGCACCATTTTGATGGTCGGCACCAAGCGCCAAGCCCGCGAAATCGTCGCCGGTGAAGCTGCCCGTGCTGGTGTCCCTTATGTGGACCAGCGCTGGCTCGGCGGTATGCTGACCAACTTCAAGACCGTCAAGACCTCGATCAAGCGTCTGAAAGACATGAAGATCCAGCAAGAAGCCGGTTTGGACGCCATGAGCAAGAAAGAACAGCTGATGTTCGCCCGCGAAATGGTCAAGCTGGAAAAAGACATCGGTGGCATCCAGGATATGGTCACCCTGCCGGACGCGATCTTCGTGATCGACGTGGGTTTCCACAAGATTGCCATTCTCGAAGCCCGCAAGCTGGGTATCCCGCTGATCGGTGTGGTCGATACCAACCACTCCCCAGAAGGCATCGACTACGTGATCCCTGGTAACGACGACTCCTCCAAGGCTGTCGCTCTGTACGCCCGTGGCATCGCCGACGCGATCATCGAAGGCCGCAACAGCGCTGGCAATGACGTGGTCAAGGCCGTGGCCGCTGCTGAAAGCGCCGACGAATTCGTGGAAGTGAACGAGGCTGCTGCAGCCTAAGCGTTCCCCATGGCGCGGCGCACCGCCGCGATCAAAGAGGGGCGCAAGCCCCCTTTTTTTTACTAATTTTTTGATTATTGAAGACGGAGAAATATATGGCTGCAATTACCGCAAGCATGGTCGCTGAACTGCGTGGCAAGACCGACGCCCCCATGATGGAGTGCAAAAAAGCACTGACCGAAGCCGAAGGCGACATGGGCAAGGCCGAAGAGCTGCTGCGCGTCAAGCTGGGTAGCAAGGCGGGCAAGGCCGCTTCGCGCATCACCGCCGAAGGCGTGGTCACCAGCTACTTTGACGGCACCACTGGCGCATTGCTCGAAGTCAACTGCGAAACCGACTTCGTGACCAAGAACGACAGCTTCCTGGCACTGGCCCAGGGCGCGGTCGAGCTGATCGCCAAGAACAACCCTGCCGACGTGGCCGCCCTGAGCGCCCTGGCCTACGCCCAGGACGGTTTCGGCCCCACCCTGGAAGACGTGCGCAAGGGCCTGATCGGCAAGATCGGCGAAAACATGACTTTCCGCCGCTTCAAGCAGTTCAGCAGCGGTGCCAAGCTGGCCGGCTACCTGCACGGCACGCGCATTGGCGTGGTGGTCGAGTTTGAAGGCGACGACGTGGCTGCCAAAGACGTGGCCATGCACATTGCCGCCATGAAGCCCGTGGCCTTGTCCAGCGCCGACGTGCCTGCCGACCTGATCGCCAAAGAGCGCTCGGTGGCAACCGCCAAGGCCGCAGAAGACGCCGCCGTGGCCGTGGCCGCTGGCAAGCCGGTGCAGTCCGACGAAATCGTTGCCAAGCGCATCGAAGGCGGCGTGCAGAAGTACCTGAAGGAAGTCTCGCTGTTCAACCAGTCGTTCGTCAAGAACGACAAGCAAACCGTGGAGCAGATGCTCAAAGCCACCAGCACCACCGTGAAAGCATTCACGATGTTTGTGGTGGGTGAAGGCATCGAGAAGAAGGTCGACGACTTCGCTGCCGAAGTGGCTGCCCAAGTGGCCGCTGCCAAGGCTACGGCCTGAGTCATCTGACGCATTACTGACCTATTTTGCCCCTACCATTAGCCACTTTTCCACCATTACGAGGACCTCTCCCATGACCCAAGCCCAACCAGCCTACAAGCGCATTTTGCTCAAGCTGTCGGGGGAGGCGTTGATGGGTGACGACCAGTTCGGGATCAACCGCGACACCATCGTGCGCATGGTTGAAGAGGTTGCCGAGATCACCCGTCTGGGGGTGCAGGTGGCGGTGGTGATTGGCGGCGGCAATATTTTTCGCGGTGTGGCGGGCGGCTCGGTCGGTATGGACCGTGCCACCGCCGACTACATGGGCATGCTGGCCACGGTGATGAATGCGCTGGCCCTGGCCGATGCCATGAACAAGGCCGGTCTGACCGCCCGCGTCATGTCGGCCATCGCCATCGACCAGGTGGTCGAGCCCTATGTGCGCCCCAAGGCCTTGCAGTACCTGGAAGAGGGCAAGGTGGTGGTGTTTGCGGCCGGTACCGGCAACCCGTTTTTCACCACCGACACGGCTGCGGCCCTGCGCGGTGCCGAAATTGGTGCCGAGATCGTGCTCAAGGCCACCAAGGTGGACGGTGTCTACACCGCCGACCCCAAGAAAGACCCCAGCGCGACCCGCTACACCACGCTGACCTTCGACGAGGCGATGTCGCAGAATCTGGGCATCATGGACGCGACCGCCTTTGCGCTGTGCCGTGACCAGAAGCTGCCGATCAAGGTGTTCTCGATCTTCAAACACGGTGCGCTCAAACGCGTGGTCATGGGTGAAGACGAAGGTACTTTGGTCCACGCTTGATACGGACTACTGAGGAGCATCCAAATGACTATCGCCGACGTTAAAACCAATTTGCAAGCCCGGATGGACCAATCCATCGTGGCATTCAAGAACAACCTGTCCAAAATCCGCACCGGCCGGGCCAACCCCGGTCTGCTGGACACCGTGCACGTGGACTACTACGGCTCCATGGTGCCCATCAGCCAGGTGGCCAATGTGTCGCTGATCGACTCGCGCACCATCGGCGTGCAGCCCTGGGAAAAGAGCATGGCGGCCAAGGTCGAAAAGGCCATCCGCGACAGCCATCTGGGCTTGAACCCCGCATCCATGGGCGACCTGATCCGGGTGCCCATGCCCGCCATGAGCGAAGAGCGCCGCAAGGAACTCACCAAGCTGGCCCGTACCGAAGGCGAAAGCGCCAAGATCATTGTGCGCAACGTGCGCCGTGATGCCAACGAAGCCGTCAAAAAGCTGGTCAAGGACAAACTGGCCTCGGAGGATGACCAAAAACGCGCCGAAGCCGACATCCAAAAGGTCACCGACCGTCACATCGCCGAAGTGGACCAACTCGTAGTCGCCAAAGAAGCCGACATCATGGCCGTCTAGGCCTGGCTGCGCCGATGGCTACTCCCGTTCCGCACCACATCGCTATCGTCATGGATGGCAATGGCCGTTGGGCCAACCGGCGATTTATGCCGCGCCTGGCCGGGCACCACCAGGGTGTGGATGCACTGCGCCGCTGCGTCCAGGCCTGCCTGGACCGGGATGTGGGCGTGTTGACCGTGTTTGCGTTCTCGTCCGAGAACTGGGACCGGCCTGCCGATGAAGTCTCGGGTCTGATGTCATTGATGGTCAGCGTGCTGGCCAAAGAGGTGGTCAAGCTTAAGGCCAATGGCGCGCAACTGCACTTTGTGGGCAATCTGTCTGCGTTGTCCGACAAGGTGCGCAACGGCCTGCTGGATGCCGAAAAAGAAACCTCCGGCAACCGCAAGCTGGTGCTCAACATCTGCTTCAACTACGGCGGCCGCTGGGACATCACCCAGGCCGCGCAAAAACTGGCGGCCAGTGGCGAGCCGGTTACCGAAAAGAGCATGGACCGCGCCATGGCCCTGGCCCATTCGCCCGACCCGGACCTGCTGATCCGCACTGGCGGCGAGTTCCGCATCAGCAACTTCCTGCTCTGGCAAACGGCCTATTCCGAGCTGGTGTTCAGCGACAAGCTCTGGCCCGAATTTGACGAAGCCGCGCTGGACGAGGCGATTGCCGTCTACAACAGCCGCGAGCGCCGCTTTGGCAAAACCTCGGCCCAGGTCGCACCTGGTGCCGTCGGCCCCCATACCTGAGTCTTCTGAGTCTTCCTTATGCTGCTGCAACGCGTGATCACGGCCCTGGTTTTGCTGGCCATACTTTTGCCTGCGTTGTTCTATCCCGCGCCCGAGCCCCTGTGCCTGCTGGCTATCGTGGCGATTGCTGCCGCCACCTGGGAGTGGGGCCGCATGAACGGCATGTCGCAGCCCAAGTCGGTAGCACTGGCCATGGCCATGGTGTTCGCCTGCCTGCTGTCGTGGATCATGGGCCTGCTGACAGCCCGCACCCCAACGTTGTGGACCATTGCCGGTGCGGCCTGGGTGCTGGTGGGCGGTTGGCTGCTGCGCAACGGCGTGAGTGGCTGGGCGAACATCGACAAGATCGTGCGCGGCCTGGTCGGCTTTGCGGCCCTGTGGCTGGCCTGGCTGGCGATCTGCCAGGCCCGGGTGATCGGTACCAACTTTTTGCTGTCGGTGCTGCTGCTGGTTTGGATGGCGGACATCGGTGCCTACTTTGCGGGCCGGGCGTTTGGCACTCAATTCTTCAAAAACAAACTCGCCCCCGCCATCAGCCCCGGTAAAAGCTGGGAAGGTGTCTGCGGCGGCATGCTGGGCGTGCTGGTGCTGGCGGGTGTGTGGGTGTGGGCCGATGCGGCCTGGGTTTCTCCGGTGGCCAGCCTGTACACCCGGCTGGCGCAGCACAGCGTTGTTCTGCTGGTGGTGGCCGTGTTGTTCATGGCGGCCATGAGCGTGGTGGGAGACTTGGTCGAGTCACTGATCAAGCGCAGCGCCGGGGTCAAGGACAGCAGCGGCCTGCTGCCTGGCCACGGCGGCGTGCTGGACCGGGTGGATGCGCTTTTACCCACCCTGCCGCTGGCGATGATGCTGGTATCGATAGTTGGCTAAGGACGGACGCATGCGACAGGTTTTGACGATTTTGGGTTCCACTGGTTCGGTGGGGACCAGCACGCTGGACGTGGTGTCGCGCCACCCGGACCGGTTTGAGGTGTTTGCCCTCACCGCTGCCACCCAGGTGGACTTGATGCTACAGCAATGCGCGCAGTTTAAGCCGCGCTTCGCCGTGATGGCCAGTGCGTCACATGCCGAACTGTTAGCCGAAAAAATTAAGCAAAATAGCCTTCCAACGCTTGTTTTATCAGCGCATGCAGCTATTGAAATGGTAGCATCTCATCCGGAAGTTGATGCGGTGATGGCGGCCATCGTCGGCGCAGCGGGCCTGGCCCCGTGCCTGGCCGCAGCTCGTGCTGGCAAACGCCTGCTGCTGGCCAACAAAGAGGCGCTGGTGGTGGGTGGTGAGGTGTTTTTGGCGGCAGTCAAGCAGGGTGGGGCCTTGCTATTGCCTATCGACAGCGAGCATTCGGCCGTGTTCCAGTCGCTGCCCGAGGATCCGGCGGTCTGGCCCCGGCGCATCGAGAAAATCATGCTCACTTCGTCGGGTGGCCCGTTCCGCACCCGCGACCCGGCCACGCTACGCGATGTCACCCCCGAGCAGGCCTGCACCCACCCCAACTTCGCCATGGGCCGCAAGATCTCGGTGGATTCGGCCACCATGATGAACAAGGCGCTGGAAGTGATCGAGGCCAAGTACCTGTTTGGCGTGGCCCCCGAGCAGATCGAGGTGGTGATCCATCCACAGCAAATCATCCATTCGATGGTGCAGTTCCACGATGCATCGGTGATGGCCCAACTGGGTACGCCAGACATGCGGGTGCCGATTGCCTACGGCCTGTCGTGGCCCGAGCGGATCGAGAGTGGCACGGCGCGGCTGGACTTCTCCAAAATGGCAGCCATGACCTTCGAGGTGCCGGATTTCCAGCGTTTTCCCTGCCTGCAACTGGCTTGGGAGAGCCTGCGTGCGCCCTCGGGCACCTGCGCGGTGCTGAATGCGGCCAACGAGGTGGCGGTGGCGGCGTTTTTAGACCGGCGCATCCGCTTTGACCAGATCCATGCGATCAATCTTGCAACTTTGGCGGCGGTCAGCCCCTCCAAGCCGCAGACGCTGGAAGATTTGCTGGCGTTGGACAGCGAGTCCCGCGCCGTGGCGCAGCAGGCTGTGTCCCGACTGACCATTTGAACCAAGGACAGCCATGCTGACCATCGTCGCTTTCATCGTTGCCCTGGCCTTGCTGATTGCGGTGCACGAGTACGGCCATTACCGGGTGGCCGTGGCCTGCGGGGTCAAGGTGCTGAAATTTTCCATCGGCTTTGGCCAGACGGTTTTGCGCTGGCAGCCCAAGGGTTCGCCCACCGAATTTGTCATCAGCGCCTTTCCGCTAGGCGGCTTTGTGAAGATGCTCGACGAGCGCGAAGCACCGGTGGCGGCCGAAGAACGCCATCTGGCTTTTAATACCCAGTCTTTGCCCAAGCGCGCCGCCATCGTGGCGGCGGGTCCAGCGGCGAACCTGCTGCTGGCGGTACTGCTGTACGCCCTTGTCAACTGGAGCGGGGTGGAGGAGCCCAAAGCCATTCTGGCCAACCCCACCATTGGCTCGGTGGCCGAGGTTGCCGGTATCCAGGGCGGCGAGACCGTGACCCGTGCGGGCTGGGACGGTGAAGAATTGGAAGATGTGGCCTCGTTTGACGAACTGCGCTGGTTGCTGACCCGCGGTGCGCTGGACAGCCGCGACGTGCGCCTGGAGCTGGCCACCTCCGCCCAGGGGGCTCGGCGTGAAGTGGTCATGGCCCTGGCCCCGCTGCACGTACAAGAGGCCGATGCCCAGCTGTTCCGCACCATCGGCGTGCTCGGCCCCTGGACCCGTCCAGAGCTGGGCGAGGTCAAGCCCGAGGGCGCGGGTGCCCGTGCGGGCCTGCGCAGTGGCGACCTGGTGCTGCGGGTCGGTGATACGCCTATCGTGGACGGCCAGCAGCTGCGCGATACCATCCGCAGCTCTTTGTCGGGCGGGCAGGCGCTGGCGCAGGTCTGGCAGATCGAACGTGCTGGCCAGCGGCTGGCCTTGACGGTTACGCCGGATGTCATGCCCGACGGCCTGCAGTCGATTGGCCGTATCAACGCATTTGTGGGTGCCATGCCCGAGATGCTGACCGTGCGCTATGGCGTATTCGACGGCCTGTGGCGCGGTGTCGAGCGCACCTGGGAGGTGTCGGGCCTGACTCTGCGCATGATCGGCCGCATGGTGGTGGGCGAGGCTTCCATCAAAAATCTGAGTGGCCCCTTGTCGGTGGCCGAATACGCAGGCAAGTCGGCCAGCCTGGGCTTTACCCAGTACCTGGTATTTCTGGCCCTGATCAGCGTTAGCCTTGGGGTCCTGAACCTGCTGCCGATCCCGATTTTGGACGGTGGGCACCTGTTGTATTATCTTTGGGAGGCTGTCACAGGCAAACGCGTATCCGATGCCTGGATGGAACGCTTGCAGCGCGGAGGCGGTGCAGTGCTGTTGTTGATGATGTCCATTGCACTGTTTAACGATGTCCACCGCCTGTTTGGCTAATATTCACCCGACTCGCCGCCTGGCGCGGTTCCAGTCCCACCACATTCCATGAAAAATCACTTTAATAGCTTTCGCCTGCGGACCTTGTCGGCTGCTGTGGCGCTGGTACTGGCTGCCAACACGGCCTGGGCCGTCACTCCATTCGCTGTGCGCGACATCCGTATTGAAGGTTTGCAGCGCGTCGAGCCGGGCACCATCTTTGCGTCCTTGCCGTTCCGCGTGGGTGACACCTACAACGACGACCAGGGATCGGCGGCCATCCGCACCCTGTTTGCCTTGGGCCTGTTCAAGGACGTGCGCCTGGAGGTGAGCGGCGACGTGCTGGTGGTGGTCGTGGAAGAGCGCCCCACCATTGCCGATGTCGAGTTTGTCGGTTCCAAAGAGTTTGACAAGGATGCGCTGAAAAAATCTATGCGCGATGTGGGCCTGACCGATGGTCGCCCGTTTGACAAAGCCCTGGCCGACCGCGCTGAACAGGAACTCAAACGCCAGTACATCAACAAGAGCCTGTACGCCGCCGAAGTGCAGACCACCGTGACCCCGGTGGAGCGCAACCGCGTCAACCTGACCTTCACCATCACCGAAGGCGAGCCCGCCAAGATCCAGGACATCCGCATCGTGGGGGCCAAGGCCTTCAGCGAATCCACGCTGCGCAACCAGTTCGAGCTGGATACCGGTGGCTGGCTTAGCTGGTACACCAAGTCCGACCGCTACACCCGCGCCAAGCTCAACGCCGACATCGAGACCTTGCGCTCGTACTACCTGTCGCGCGGCTACCTCGAGTTCAAGGTGGACTCCACCCAGGTGGCGATTTCGCCCGACAAGCAAAGCATGTCGGTCACCATCAACGTGACCGAAGGCGAGCGTTTCGTGGTGTCGGCCGTGCGCCTGGAAGGCAATTACCTGGGCAAGGACGACGAGTTCAAGTCGCTGGTCAGCATCCGGCCCGGCGAGGCCTACAACGCCGACCTGGTGGCCAAAACCACCAAGGCCTTCAAAGACAACTTCGGCAGCTTCGGTTTTGCGTTTGCCCAGGTCGAGGCCAAGCCCGAAATCGACCGCACCACCAACCGCGTGGCGTTGGTGATGCAGGCCGAGCCCTCGCGCCGCGCCTATGTGCGCAAGGTCAACGTGGCAGGCAACAGCCGTACCCGCGATGAAGTCATCCGCCGCGAATTCCGCCAGCTGGAATCGTCCTGGTACGACGGTGACAAGATCAAGCTGTCGCGCGACCGGGTGGACCGCCTGGGCTTTTTCAAGGAAGTCAACGTGGAGACGCAGGACGTGGCCGGTTCCCCCGACCAGGTGGATGTGCAGGTGAATGTGGAAGAAAAATCCAGCGGCAGCATCCAGCTGGGGGCCGGCTTCTCCAGCGCCGACAAGCTCTCGCTGTCGTTCAGCATCAAGCAGGAAAACGCCTTTGGTTCGGGCAACTACCTGGGCTTGGAGGTCAACACCAGCAAGTACAACCAGGTGGTGGTGCTCAGCACGGTAGACCCGTACTTCACCGACAGCGGCATTTCCCGCTCCATCGACCTCTTCCACCGGGCCACCAAGCCCTATAACGACCAGGGCGGCAACTACGAGCTGGTCACGCAGGGCGCGGGTCTGCGCTTTGGCGTGCCCTTCAGTGAGCTGGACACGGTGTACTTTGGCGGCAGTCTGGAGCGCACCACCATCAAGCCGGGCACCAACATCCCGGCCGCCTACCTGGCCTATGCCGAAGAGTTTGGCTACACCAGCCTGGCCATTCCTTTGACTATTGGCTGGTCGCGCGACGACCGCGACAGCACCCTGGCCCCTAGCACCGGCGTGTACCAGCGCCTCAATACCGAAGCCGGATTGTTTGGCGATGCGCATTACCTGCGCGCCAACTACCAATACCAGCAGTACATTCCCCTGACCAAGCAGTTCACGCTGGCCTTCAATGGCGAAGTGGGTTTCGGCAAGGGGCTGAGCGGTCGGCCTTTCCCGGTGTTCAAGAACTTCTACGGCGGCGGTCTGGGTTCAGTGCGCGGCTTTGAGCAGGGCACTCTGGGCCCGCGCGACGTGACCGGTTCGGTGATTGGTGGCCCCAAGAAGTTCACCCTGAACACCGAAATCCAGTCACCGTTCCCCGGTGCGGGCAACGACCGTACCCTGCGACTGTTTGCCTTTGGTGACATTGGCAATGTGTACGGTGAAAATGACAAAATCCGCTTCAGCGAAATGCGGGCTTCGGCCGGTGTGGGCCTGAGCTGGATTTCGCCGGTCGGCCCCTTGCGTTTGGCCTATGCCAAGCCTATCCGCAAGTTTGCTGGCGATAGAATCCAATCCTTGCAATTCCAAATAGGTACGTCTTTCTAATGAAGAACTTTCTACGCCAATGCGGATCTGGCATTTTGTTCGGGGCCATGCTCCTGTCTGCCCATGCGCAGGCGGACGAGTTCCGCGTCGGGTTTGTCAATACCGACCGTATCTTCCGCGAGTCTGCCGCTGCCAAGACGGCCCAGGCCAAGCTGGAGCAAGAATTCGCCAAGCGTGAAAAAGAACTCAGCGATGCCGGAACGGTTTTGAAAACGGCCTCGGACAAGTTTGAACGCGAAGCCTCGACCCTGGCCGAAAGCCAGCGCGTCTCGCGCCAGAAGCTACTGGTCGACCAAGACCGCGATTTCCAGCGCAAGCGCCGTGAATTCCAGGAAGATCTGAACTCCCGCAAGAACGAAGAGCTGCAGCAGGTGCTGGAAAAAGCCAACAAGGTGATCAAGCAAGTGGCTGAAACCGAAAAGTACGATGCCGTGCTGCAAGAAGCCGTGTACATCAATCCCAAGTACGACATCACCGACAAGGTCATCAAGGCCTTGAACGCCGTTCCCGCCAAGTAAACCCAGCAGAGGACTCCAGCATGGCGCTGCGTCTAGGCGCGATAGTGGAAGCCCTCGGGGGGGTGTTGCACGGAGATGCGGAGCTGTCCATTGACGGCATCGCACCTCTGGAGTCGGCAGGCCCTTCACAACTGGCTTTCCTCAGTAACCCCAAATACCAGCAGCAACTGGCCCGTTCCCAGGCCGCTTGCGTGATTGTGGGCCCGGCCCAGGCCGACATGGCTATCGCCCGCGGTGCCTGCATCGTGGCCGAAGCGCCGTACCTGTACTTCGCCCAGGTCACCCAGCTCTGGAAGCGCCAACGTCCGGCAGCCACCGGCCCAGCCATCCACCCTAGTGCTGTCATCGACCCCGGTGCCCAGATCGACCCCAGCGCCCGTATCGGCCCGCTGTGCGTGGTCGAGCGTGGTGCCAGCATCGGTGCTGACACAGTGCTCACGTCACGCGTCACGGTGGGCGAAGGTTGCCGCATCGGTGCGCGTTGCCTGCTGCATGCGGGCGTGGTGATCGGTGCCGACGGCTTTGGCTTTGCGCCCAACGCGGGCGCCTGGGAAAAAATCGAGCAGCTCGGTGCGGTGCGCATCGGCAACGATGTCGAAATCGGTGCCAATACCTGCATCGACCGGGGCGCGCTGGAGGACACCGTGATTTCCGACGGCGTGAAGCTCGACAACCTGATCCAGATTGGCCACAACGTGTTTGTTGGTGCCCACACCGCCATGGCGGGCTGCGTCGGCGTGGCGGGCAGCGCCCACATTGGCGCGCACTGCACCGTGGGTGGTGGCGCGATCGTGCTGGGGCATTTGACCCTGGCTGACCGCGTCAACATCTCGGCGGGCACCGTAGCGACCCGCTCCATTTCCCAGCCTGGCCACTACACCGGCATGTTCCCGATTGACGACAACGCCAAGTGGGAAAAAAATGCCGCCTCCCTCAAGCAGTTGCACAGCCTGCGCGACCGCCTCAAGGCAGTCGAGAAGAAATTAGAAGGGCTTACGCAGCATTCGATGGACGGGCCAGAGGCCCATCCTTCAGATGCCGCGTAAGCCGCATTAAGAACAACTCCAACAGAGCACTCCAACACCATGATGGACATCCACCAAATCCTCAAGCAACTGCCGCACCGCTATCCCTTTCTGATGGTGGACCGGGTGCTGAGCATCGAAAAATCCAAGTCCATCCGCGCGTTCAAGAACGTCACCATCAACGAGCCTTTTTTTGAAGGCCACTTTCCGCGCCGCCCGGTCATGCCCGGCGTGCTGATGCTCGAAGCCCTGGCCCAGGCTGCAGCCTTGCTGGCCTTCGATGCCCTGGGCAAGTCGCCCGAGGACGACACCGTCTACTACTTTGCCGCCATCGACAACGCCCGCTTCAAGCGCCCGGTCGAACCCGGCGACCAGCTGATGCTGGACGTGGAGCTGGTGCGCATGAAGTCCGGCATCTTCAAGTTCAAGGGCAAGGGCACCGTGGGCGACGAGTTAGCGGTTGAGGCCGAGCTGACCTGCGCGATGCGCACCATTGCCTGAGCGTTGCGCGCGTGACCACCATCCACGCCACCGCCCTGGTCGATCCGTCTGCGCAGCTGGACGGCTCGGTCAGCATCGGCCCCTACACGGTGATCGGCCCGCACGTGAAAATCGGCGCGGGCACCACGGTGGGGCCGCACTGCGTCATCCAGGGCCACACCACCATTGGCCAGGGCAACCGCATCTTTCAGTTCAACTCCCTCGGGGCTGACCCGCAGGACAAGAAGTTCGCGGGCGAGCCCACCGAGCTGGTGATCGGCGACCGCAACACCATCCGCGAGTTTTGCACTTTCAACCTCGGTACGGTGCAGGACGCGGGCGTGACCCGCATCGGCAGCGACAACTGGATCATGGCCTACGTGCACATTGCGCACGATTGCCTGCTGGGCGACCAGATCACCATGGCCAACAGCGTCACCCTGGCCGGCCACGTACAGGTGGGCGACTGGGCCACCGTGGGCGGCCTGACCGGTGTGCTGCAGCGCATGCGCATCGGCGCGCATTCCATGGTCGGCTTTGCCAGCCACATCGGTAAAGATGTGCCCCCCTTCATGGTGGTGGACGGCAACCCGCTGGCGGTGCGCGCCGTCAACCTGGTGGGCCTGAAACGCCGCGACTTTTCTGACGCGCGCCTCAAAGCCATCCGCGAGATGCACAAGCTGCTTTACCGCCAGGGCAAGACCCTGGACGAGGCCCGTGCGGCCATCCAGGCCTTGGATGCGCCCGAAGCGGTCGCCGATATTGCCTTGATGGACGCATTTCTCGCCACTTCCGTCAGCGGCATCGCCCGCTAATGCTCCCAGTGCATATCGCCATGGTGGCCGGAGAGGCCTCTGGCGACTTGCTCGCAGGCTTGGTGCTGGACGGCCTGCGTGCCCGCTGGCCCGACCTGCAGGCCAGCGGCATTGGCGGCCCGCAGATGGCCCGTCGCGGCTTCCAGGCACACTGGCCCAGCGAGCGGCTGGCGGTGCACGGCTACAACATGGACGTGTTTCGCCGCCTGTGGGAGCTGTTGGGCATCCGCAAGCAACTGCGTGAACGGCTGCTGCGCGAGCGCCCTGGTGTCTTCATTGGCGTGGACGCACCCGACTTCAACCTGGGGCTGGAAGCCGCGCTGAAAGCCCAGGGCATTCCCACGGTGCACTTCGTTTGTCCGTCCATCTGGGCCTGGCGTGCCGAGCGGGTAGACAAAATCCGCCGCGCCGCCGACCACGTGCTGTGCATCTTTCCGTTCGAGCCCGAGCTGCTGGCCCAGCATGGCATTGCCGCCACTTATGTGGGCCATCCGCTGGCCAATGTGATCCCCCTGCAACCCGACCGCGCCGCCGCGCGCCAGAAGCTGGGGCTGGCACCGGAGGACACCGTAGTCGCTATCCTGCCCGGCAGCCGCCAGTCGGAAATCAAATACCTGGCTTTAAGGTTCTTTCAGGCTGCAGCGCTTATTCAACAAGCACGACCAGCTACTAAATTTGTAGTGCCTGCGGTGCCCACGCTGCGCACGCTGCGCACGCAGATCGAAGCCCTGGCGGCCCAGGCAGGCATGGCCGGGCGCATCCAGATCGTTGCGGGCCAGTCGCACACCGTGCTGGCGGCCTGCGACCTGACCCTGATCGCCAGCGGCACGGCCACGCTGGAGGCGGCGCTGTTTAAGCGGCCCATGGTGATTGCCTACAACATGCACTGGTTTTCGTGGCGGCTGATGCAGCGCAAGCAGCTCCAGCCCTGGGTGGGTTTGCCCAATATTCTGTGCCGCGACTTCGTGGTGCCCGAGCTGCTGCAAGACGCGGCCACGCCCCAAGCCCTGGCCGATGCCTGCCTGCAGTGGCTACAGCCCGCAGCCTCTGCGAGAATCGCGGCCCTTGAAGCCACATTCACCGCGCTGCACAACAGCTTGCAGCGCGACACTGCCCAGTTAGCCACCGATGCCATCCAAAAAATTATCGCCACCCGTGCAAGCTGAGTTGACCTGGCCCACCCGGGGCCTGGTGGCCGGGGTGGACGAGGCCGGACGCGGCCCGCTGGCTGGGCCAGTGGTGGCCGCCGCCGTGATCCTGGACGAGCGCCAGCCGATTGCGGGCCTGGCCGACTCCAAAAAGCTCACCGCCAAGCGCCGCGCCCAGCTGTATGACGAAATCCTGGCCAAAGCCCTGTGCTGCTCGATCGCCGAGGCCAGCGTGGAAGAAATCGAAAAACTCAACATCCTGCAGGCCACCATGTTGGCCATGCAGCGCGCCGTGCAGGGCCTGCGTCTCAAGCCAGGCCACGTACTGGTGGACGGCAACCGCGTGCCGGTGCTGGCCATGACCAGCGAGGCCATCGTCCAGGGCGATGCCCTGGTGCCCGCGATTTCCGCCGCGTCCATCCTCGCCAAGGTCACCCGCGACCGCTGGTGCGCCCAGGTGGATGCCGACTACCCGCAGTACGGATTTAAAGGGCACAAGGGCTACGGCACGGCGGCGCACCTGGCGGCGCTGCAGGCGCACGGGGCCTGCCCGCTGCACCGCAAGACGTTTGCACCCGTCACGCAGGTGATGGCACGTATGCCTGTGACGGCGGTGCTGGCATGAGCTCCGACCCCATCACCCACATCCAGTCGCGCGACAACCCGCTGCTCAAGGAGTTGCGCCGTTTGTCGCAAGACAGCACCGCTTACCGCAAACAGGGCAGGGTGTGGCTCGAAGGCGACCACCTGTGCCGTGCCGCGCTGGCTCGGGGCTGGAAGCCCGCCATGGCCATTTTTTCAGAGTCTTTTTGGCCTCTGGCGCCCACGGAATGGGCGAGAGCAGCTACGAAAGTAATAGTAATTAAGGATGCGCTGTTGGCCGACCTCAGCGGCCTGGAGTCGCCCGCGCCCATGGGTTTTGTGGTCGATTTACCCGCCACCGCCACGCTGGATCCAGCCGCCGCCAGCGTCATCCTCGACCGGGTGCAGGATGCCGGCAATGTCGGCTCCATCCTGCGCAGTGCCGGGGCGTTTGGTTTCAAGCAAATCATCGCCCTCAAGGGCACGGCGGCGCTGTGGGCGCCTAAGGTGCTGCGTGCAGGCATGGGTGCGCATTTCGGCCTGCGCCTGGTCGAAGGCCTGGAGCCGGATGCGCTGGATGCCCTGACCGTGCCGCTGGTGGTCACCAGCTCCCATCAGGGCGCGCTGCTGCAAGACCAGACGCTGCCGTACCCCTGTGCCTGGGCCATGGGCCACGAAGGGCAGGGCGTGGGCCCGGCTTTGTTGGCACGCGCCAAAGTGTCGGTGCGCATTGGCCAGCCGGGCGGCGAAGAGTCGCTGAACGTGGCGGCAGCGGCAGCGATTTGCCTGCACGCGTCCTCGGTAGGGCGCTGACGGGCGCAACCCGGGTTCAGGGTTTGCCCGTGGTTTGGGCCAGGATCTGCAACAGTGCTCGGCTATAATCGTGGGCTTTCCCGCATCCACGTACGCCTAGCGCCGGTCTTACCGAACCCCCTTCCAGAGCATTTGCAAGAGTTTTACTTAACGTGAAACTTTTGGACCGCTTGGGCGTACCCGTAACTATTTCGGAGAACCCAGTGCTTTTGTCTCTCAAGGGAACCTTCCCATCCGCCATCTTGGCGCTCGCAGACGGCACGGTCTTTGTTGGCAACTCCATTGGAGCCCCCGGCTCCACCGTGGGCGAGGTGGTGTTCAACACCGCCATGACCGGCTACCAGGAAATCCTCACCGACCCCAGCTACTGCCAGCAGATCGTCACCCTGACGTACCCGCATATCGGCAATACCGGTGTCAATGTGGAAGACGTGGAAGCCGCCCGCGTCCACGCCGCTGGTCTGGTCATCAAAGACCTGCCGCTGGTCGCCTCCAACTTCCGTAGCCACCTGTCCCTGTCGGACTACCTGGTCCAGCAGAATACCGTCGCCATCGCCAACCTCGACACCCGCAAGCTGACCCGCCACCTGCGCACCCATGGCGCGCAAAACGGCTGCATCCTGGCGCTGCCCGCAGGCCAGAGCGTGAATGCCGAAAACACCGCCCAGGCTGTGGCTGCGGCCCAGACTGCGCCCAGCATGGCGGGGCTGGACCTGGCCAAGGTGGTCTCCGCCCAGGAGCCCTACGCCTGGAGCCAGACCGAATGGAACCTGGTCGGCGGTTACGGCCAGCAAGACGCGCCGCGCTTTCACGTGGTGGCCTATGACTTTGGCGTCAAGTTCAATATCCTGCGCATGCTGGCCAGCCGTGGCTGCCGCATCACCGTGGTGCCCGCGCAAACCAGCGCTGCCGAGGTGCTGGCACTGCAGCCCGACGGCGTGTTCCTGTCCAACGGTCCCGGCGATCCGGAGCCTTGCGACTACGCGATTGCCGCTGCGGCCACGCTGATCGAGTCGGGCATCCCCACCTTCGGCATTTGCCTGGGTCACCAGATCATGGCCCTGGCCAGTGGTGCCAAGACCTTCAAGATGAAGTTCGGCCACCACGGTGCCAACCATCCGGTGAAGGATTTGGACGATGGCCGCGTCAGCATCACCAGCCAGAACCACGGTTTTGCGGTGGATGCGGCCACGCTGCCCGCCAACCTGCGCGCCACCCACATCAGCCTGTTCGACGGCACGCTGCAAGGCCTGGCCCGTACCGACAAGCCCGCGTTCTGCTTCCAGGGCCACCCCGAGGCTTCGCCCGGCCCGCACGACATCAGCTACCTGTTTGACCGCTTCATCGTGCTGATGGAGAAAAACTAATGCCTAAACGCCTAGACCTTCAATCCATCCTCATCATTGGCGCAGGCCCGATCATCATCGGCCAGGCCTGTGAGTTCGACTACTCCGGCGTGCAGGCCTGCAAGGCGCTGCGCGAGGAGGGCTACCGCGTCATTTTGATCAACAGCAACCCCGCCACGATCATGACCGACCCGGCCACGGCCGACGTGACCTACATCGAGCCCATCACCTGGCAGACGGTCGAGAAGATCATCGCCAAAGAGCGCCCCGATGCCATTCTGCCCACCATGGGCGGCCAGACCGCGCTGAACTGCGCACTCGACCTGTGGCACAACGGCGTGCTGGCCAAGTACACCGGCGCGGCCACCGGCAAGCCGGTCGAGCTCATCGGTGCCAAGCCCGAAGCCATCGACAAGGCAGAAGACCGCCTGAAGTTCAAGGACGCGATGACCAAGATCGGCCTGGGTTCGGCCCGTTCCGGCATTGCGCACAGCATGGAAGAGGCATGGGTCGTGCAGCGCCAGATGGGCTTTCCCACCGTCATTCGCCCCAGCTTTACGCTGGGCGGCACCGGCGGCGGCATTGCCTACAACCCGGAAGAGTTCGAAACCATCTGCAAGCGCGGCCTGGAAGCCTCGCCCACCAATGAGCTGCTGATCGAAGAGTCGCTGCTGGGCTGGAAAGAGTACGAGATGGAAGTGGTGCGCGACACCGCCGACAACTGCATCATCGTCTGCTCCATCGAAAACCTGGACCCGATGGGCGTGCACACCGGCGACTCGATCACCGTGGCCCCGGCCCAGACGCTGACCGACAAGGAATACCAGCTGCTGCGCAACGCCAGCCTGGCAGTCTTGCGCGAAATCGGCGTGGACACCGGCGGCTCCAACGTGCAGTTCTCCATCAACCCGGTGGATGGCCGCATGGTGGTGATCGAGATGAACCCGCGGGTGTCTCGCTCTTCGGCCCTGGCTTCCAAAGCCACCGGTTTCCCGATCGCCAAGGTCGCGGCCAAGCTGGCCGTGGGCTACACGCTGGACGAGCTGCGTAACGAAATCACCAACGGTGCCACGCCCGCCAGTTTCGAGCCCAGCATTGACTACGTGGTGACCAAGATTCCGCGTTTCGCGTTCGAAAAATTCCCCACCGCCGATTCGCGTTTGACCACGCAGATGAAGTCGGTCGGTGAAGTCATGGCCATGGGCCGCACCTTCCAGGAATCCTTCCAGAAAGCCCTGCGCGGCCTGGAAGTGGGCGTGGACGGTATGAACGAGAAGACCCAGGACCGCGAGCTGCTGGAAAAAGAGCTCGGCGAGCCGGGCCCCGAGCGCATCTGGTACGTGGGCGACGCGTTTGCCGCTGGTTGGACGGTGGACGAAGTGTTTGCCCTGACCAAGATCGACCCCTGGTTCCTGGTGCAGATCGAGCAGATCGTGAAGATCGAGCTGGAGCTGGAAACCAAGTCCTTGGCAGACATCGATGCGGCCACTTTGCGCGCCCTGAAGCAAAAAGGCTTCTCCGACCGCCGCCTGGCCAAGCAGCTTAAGACCACCGACACCGCCGTGCGCAATGCCCGCCGTGCCCTGGGCGTGCGCCCCGTGTACAAACGCGTGGACACCTGCGCGGCCGAGTTCGCTACCGACACCGCCTACCTGTACTCGACCTACGAGGCCGAGGGTGCCGAGTGCGAAGCCGCGCCCACCGACAAGAAGAAGATCATGGTGCTGGGCGGCGGACCGAACCGCATCGGCCAGGGCATCGAGTTCGACTACTGCTGCGTGCACGCCGCGCTGGCCATGCGCGAAGACGGGTACGAGACCATCATGGTCAACTGCAACCCCGAAACCGTGTCCACCGACTACGACACCTCCGACCGCCTGTACTTCGAGCCGCTGACGCTGGAAGACGTGCTGGAAATCGTTGATAAAGAAAAGCCTTTTGGTGTGATCGTGCAGTACGGTGGCCAAACTCCGTTGAAGCTGGCGCTCGACCTGGAAGCCAACGGCGTGCCCATCATCGGCACCAGCCCCGACATGATCGACGCAGCCGAAGACCGCGAGCGCTTCCAGAAGCTGCTGCACGAACTCGGCTTGCGCCAGCCGCCCAACGCCACGGCCCGTACCGAGCCCGAAGCGTTGGAAAAGGCCGCCGCCCTGGGCTACCCCCTGGTGGTGCGCCCCAGCTACGTGCTGGGCGGCCGGGCCATGGAAATCGTCCACGAGCAGCGCGACCTGGAGCGCTACATGCGCGAGGCCGTCAAGGTCAGCCACGACTCGCCGGTGCTGCTCGACCGCTTCCTGAACGATGCGATTGAGTGCGACGTGGACGCGATCTGCGACGGCCAGCGCGTGTTCATTGGCGGCGTGATGGAGCACATCGAGCAAGCGGGCGTGCACAGCGGCGACTCGGCCTGCTCGCTGCCACCGTACTACCTGTCGGCCGAGACCGTGACCGAGATCAAACGCCAGACCACCGCCATGGCGCATGCATTGAAGGTCGTCGGCCTGATGAACGTGCAGTTCGCCATCCAGCATGTGGACGGCAAGGACGTGATCTATGTGCTGGAAGTGAACCCGCGTGCCTCACGCACCGTGCCCTTCGTCAGCAAGGCCACCGGCATCCAGCTGGCCAAGGTGGCAGCGCGCTGCATGGTCGGCCAGTCGCTGGACGCGCAGGGCATCTTCAAGGAAGTGACCCCGCCGTATTTCAGCGTCAAGGAAGCCGTGTTCCCCTTCGTCAAGTTCCCCGGTGTGGACACGATTCTCGGCCCCGAGATGAAGTCCACCGGCGAGGTGATGGGCGTGGGCAAGACTTTCGGCGAAGCCTTTGTGAAGTCGCAAATCGGCGCGGGCACCAAGCTGCCGCGCTCGGGCAAGGCGTTTGTGTCGGTGAAAAACAACGACAAGGCGCGTGCGGTTGAAGTGGCGCGTGGGCTGAGTGCATTGGGCTTTGATCTGATCGCCACCAAGGGCACTTCAGCGGCTTTCCAGGCTGCGGGCATTGCCTGCACCACGGTCAACAAGGTCACCGAAGGCCGTCCGAACATCGTGGACATGATCAAGAACAACGAGATTGCCCTGGTCATCAACACCGTGGAAGAGCGCCGCAACGCGATTGCCGATTCGCGCCACATCCGTACCTCGGCTTTATTGGCCCGCGTCACCACCTTCACCACCATTTTTGGTGCCGAAGCGGCGGTGGAAGGCATGCAGTACCTGGACGACCTGGATGTCATCTCGGTACAGGAAATGCATGCGCAGTTGTTGGCTTAAGCCGTATTTGGAGTTGTAACCATGTCTACCCTACCCATTACCAAACGCGGCGCAGAGTCTCTCAAAGCCGAATTGCACAAGCTCAAGACGGTGGAGCGCCCCTGGGTGATCAACGCCATCTCCGAGGCCCGTGCCCAGGGCGATCTGAGCGAAAACGCCGAATACGAAGCCGCCAAAGACCGCCAGGGCTTCATCGAAGGCCGTATCCAGGAAGTCGAAGGCAAGTTGTCGGTGGCCCAGATCATCGACCCTGCCACGCTGGATGCCGGTGGCCGTGTGGTTTTCGGTGCCACCGTCGATCTGGAAGACGAAGACAGCGGCCAGGCCGTGCAGTACCAGATCGTGGGTGAAGACGAGGCCGACCTCAAGCTGGGCCGCGTCAACGTCTCCAGCCCCATTGCCCGCGCCTTGATCGGCAAGGAAGTGGGCGATACCGCCGAGGTGAACGCACCCGGCGGCATCAAGCGCTATGAAGTGATGGCCGTCAGCTACATCTGATAGCGATGCGCGAACGCCTGCCCGTGCTGCTGGCCGCCCTCTGGTGGGGCAGCCTGACAACACTGGGCTTCATGGTGGTGCCGATGCTGTTTGCGGTGCTGCCCACCCCGGCGATGGCCGGTGGCATGGCTGCCAAGCTGTTTACCGTGCAGACCTGGTTGTCCATGGCTTGTACGCTGATCCTGCTGCTGGTTTTTAAGTCAAAACAAGGTACAGCGCAGATAGCGCATGCGCATATTGCTACTATTTTTGTAGCATTCGGGTTTTTGGCTGCGGTGTTGGTGGAATTTGCCATCTCGCCGCACATCGTGGCGCGGGAGAACTTGAAGCTGTGGCACGGCCTGGGCAGTGGCCTGTATTTGCTGCAGTGGGTGGCAGCGGGCGCGACACTGTGGAAGGTGTCGGCCCAGCGCGGCTAGATCAGGTCTGGCTGCGTTTTTTCAGGCTGGTTTTGGGCTTTGGCTTGGCGCGTTTTACCGTGCCGCCTGCGGTCAAACGCTGGTTGCCCAGCACGCGCAACGTTTTCACTTCAGGGCGCTGACCACCCCGGGTGCTGTGTTTGAGCACCTTGAAATCGCGTGGACCGGCCATGCGGTCTTCGTCCACCCGGCGTTCTTTGGTGATTTCGGGTTGCGGGCGCCACAGCACCAGCAGTTTGCCGATGTGCTGGATGGGGGCCGCGCCGAGCTCATTGGCCAGAGCCAGGAACATGGCTTCGCGGGCGACACGGTCGTCCGAGAAAACGCGGACCTTGATCAGGCCGTGGGAGTTCAACGCGAGGTTGATTTCTTTGGTGACAGCGGGGGTCAGGCCGTCGCTGCCCACCATCACCACAGGGTTTAAATGGTGGGCTTCGGCGCGGTGCACCTTGCGCTGGGCAGGGGTAAGTTGTATTTGAGACATGTGCGTATTATCAAGGCCAAGATGAAAGTTAAAACTTAAATCGGTCTTTTACTCTTTCAAGCATGCGTTTTTTGCATGCGCTGTCCCTCTCTGATTCAAGAGCGGCGATAACTATCCACCCATCCACGTCTTCACCAAGCTTTTCGGCAAGCGCGCCAGCTATGGCCGGACTGATATGCCCGCGTATCCGTGCGTTGTGCAGAGCGTTACGGTTTAGGTTTAGTTCTTGGTGCCAGTAGGGCGCAGGGTTCAGGTCTAGGGCTTTGTCTAGCAAAGACATTGTGGTTTTCATAACAATTTTTCAACTTTCTTTGCAATCGTGTTGGTTGCATGTTGCAATCATGATGGTGGCAGTATAAGATTACTCATGCAATCAATGTGGTTGCATGTTTAAGGAGATACCACCATGGCAAAAGCCGCCACCCAGTCCTTCCCCTTGCCACCGGCAAAGGTCCAAGCCTACGCCGACAACAACGGCAAACCCTCAGCTTCCGACACCACTGGAACCCTCCCCGGCATTACGCCGGTTCCTGCGCCCAAAGTGGCCGCGATTGATGTGGTATCTCCCGCTGCCACGCAGGAATCGGCACCTAAAAAAGACCGCTACTTGAAGCCCTCGCAAGTTGTCGGTTTTCTCGCAAAAATTCTCCCAAAAACCACGCCAGATAGCGACGAGTTTTACGCAGTTTTGGATGCCATTTCCATCTGCCGTAACGCAGCAAAAGCAGTCTAAAAAATGACTGCAAATGCATTTGCAATGTGCATAGGGCTTGCGGTGTTTGTTGCTGCCTTGGTGGCATCAATACGCATTGCGGCTCGTCTGGTTGTGGGTGAGAGATTGCAATGAGAGACATAAATACACAGCGTGATTTAGACGCTGCAACTCTTGCGTTGTCCCTTCCATGGGTGCAGGTACGCGTAGACACCGTGACTACCTGCGCACGTCTTTTGGACCGTTTCCAAACCCGCGAAAAAGTTGATTTTGTAAAGCTTCAACTTCTAGCGCCATGGACCGGGACCGCTTATTACCCCGCTACCCGCATTAAGGACTGTTCTGGCGTTGACGGTCATTGCATGTGCGCTGGGGAATTGGATGCGCAAGAGATGAGCGTGAGGAATCTAGAAAACGCCTGCGCAGTCGGCGCTAGCTTGCGACGCGCCAGCGTAGCGGGCGTTTGTGCAGTCCCCCATGGTAATCACGGGGATAACAATTTTTCAGCCTCCACGGCTTCCTGATAAGTCAACGGTGCACCAGTCATGACAAGCCCAAAAAAATCGGTATTGGTTCTCGATGGAAATGAGGTCAAGCTTCGCTTGCAGGCTGAGCGCATCGAGTCCAAGACACCGGTGCACATCGATTGGCTCCGCTTCACTGTCCAGCGTCGTAACGCACCAACGCCTACGGTGGATGTTCTTTTCCCAGGTCGCACCAAGCAAAGCGGCCAAGAGCTAGATGCTGCCCGCTTCCGAATCAATCGCATGCTCGATGAGGTGCTAGAGGAAGACTGGATGGCAGCAGCCCAGGCCTACGAATTGGCAAAGCAAGTAGCCCAGGCACTAGGCCATGATTTCGACGTTGATACAGACATTAAAAAGGGCCATGACTTCTATAAATCACGCTGGCCAATCACCCGCAACGGATATGAATGCGGATGGGTAGGCTTCGGTGCCTCCAGTGACTCTCCAAAGCAGCAAGCGCAGGCTAGAACAGTGCACTGCAACATCTTCGGCGCTGCCTGCACCTTCGCCCTCCCTGGTTGGAATAACCGTTTAGCGGCCATCGTAGAAGACCATAGCGCAGACATAACCCGTGTCGATCTTGCTCTTGATTTTTTCGACGGATTGCCGGGCGGAATGATGGGTGTTAAGCAGGACTATGTAGACGGTCTTTGCAACTCAAACGGTAAACGTTTGAAGCACAACATGATTGGCCAATGGGCCGATGAATCAGGCCATGGACGATCTTTCTATATCGGTTCAAAAGAGGCTGGAAAACAAACCAATATTTACGAAAAAGGAGACCAGCTATTCGGCGACGATGCTGGCTCACTCTGGCACCGAATTGAGTTGCGATATGGCAACAAATTGCGTGTGCTGCCTGTAGACGTTCTGCGCGATCCATCTAGCTTCTTTGCCGGTGCTTCTGAATGGCATTCTCAAAAGCTGGCCCAGGCTGGCAATATATCTGAGCCACAGCCCATAAAGGCTACGCCACGCTTACCACTCGAAACGGTTAATGCCGAAGTGCATCGCACCGTTAGATGGACCCTGAACACTGCGGCCGCAGCTATGGCCGTATGCTGGGATTATATGGGTTCTGAATTCTTGGAATTTGTCACCAATAAAAAGCTTCCTGGCCGTCTCCAGAAATTCACCAAAAACGAATTATCTGCGGCATTTGAAACACGGCGTTTGGGCAGTGGTGCAGCCCTTTCTTACGCCTAATATTTGCACTTAAAAAGAGGTAAAAAACAATGCAATTTAAATCCAATGTTGTTGTTCACGCGGTAAAGGAATCCAGCGGTACATATGAAGGCAAAGCTTTCAGCTCTACTACTTTCCATTGCGTTGTGGATTTGAAGGAAAACGGGGCAGGCCGTTCAATCGGGCAAGTGACTCGCCCGTTCAAATTGGGTGACCATAAAGAATTCGACAAATGGGTACACCTTGGCGACCAATTGCCGTTGACTGCCGAAGCTGAATTTGAAATGACGGCGGGCGCAGATAACCAGACTGCATTGAAGCTGATCAGCATCAAACCAGTGGCAAAAACTCAGCAACAAAAGGCGGTCTAAATGCCACGGCTGATTATCCAATCCAAGGCAACCGGGCGTTTCCTGGCACCGTCTTTATCGGATGGTCAGCCAACATGGTTTACAGATTTGCGTCAAGCTGGTGGCGGTGTATGCGCAGACTTGGATGCAGCAATCCAGCTCATGGAAGACTTGGATTTTGACGATATGCCACAGGTTGTAGACCTTGAAATTCTCGGCACAAAAAACGATTATAAAAATTGAAATTTTTCCGGGAATACATCTAAAACATAGATGTATTTTCGGTGCAATTTTGAATATTTCAAAACACCAATTTTCTAAGGAAAAAAAATGAACAAAAGCCGTTTCTTCCGTTTCGCCACCGCCGCCGCTCTGGGCGCGTTGTCCCTGTCCCAAGCCGTTCACGCAGCTTTGCCCGAAGCCGTGTCGACCGAAGTTGCTACTTACAAGACCGACATGCTCGCTCTGTTGGCCCTGTGTATCGCTGCGGGCGTTGCCGTCTGGGGTGCTAAGAAGCTCGGCCAAAAGATGGGCTGGCTGTAAATCGTTGGCCTGAAAGTCAACTGATTTAAGGGGCTTCATCGGCCCCTTTTTTAAGTCGATTTAGGAGAAATAATATGGAAACGTGCGAAACATGGGAATCCCCGCATTCCATTGCCGGATTAAGGGGTTCAACACCCCAAAATGCCTGTGCCGCTGTTGCTAAATACTTTAGTGAATTTGAGCCTGGAGTAGTTTATTCGGGCGCAATAAATGGCTCATATTGTCATTTGACGAATAATGCAGATGGCATCGAAATTGGGAGCTATCTAGTTGAAAACCATTGCACGCCAATCGTTAGTACCACGCCGGGTAATACGATTAATTGTGATGCGGCGTGTACCGTTGCCGTTGAATTAAAAGCAGCAGAGCCAGACGCAGAAAAAATAACGGATATGGCCCAAATATGGGGCTTATTTCTCGTAGTTCTGGTCGCTGTGTACTGCGCAAAACAGATACTCAAGTTTTTTGAAAGTACCCCCCATGGAGAATAAAAATGATTTCAGGAATAGAAATTCAATTTGCGTTGTTGTCGTGCTTGCTGCTGTATGTTGCATTCCGGTAGCCGCTAATGCCGCATACGCTAACCTTGCCGCGCCACCAGGGTGGACCCAAGGGGCCAGCGCACAGCCAACTTTTAACGCAGCACAATACAGAGCGTCACAAGCTGCCAATGCAGCTATTTCTAGCGCGTCCTGGTCCTCTGCAAAAACGGTAGCAATAACGTCAAGTGTTTCCGTCGGTGGTAAAGCCGTTTCAATGCCGCTGTCCTTGAGATTAGCGGCAGGTGCGGGCTCGGTTGCAGCGCGTGCAATGTTTTCCAATCCATGGACCGCCGCCGCGATGATTGCAGCGCCTTACGCTATTGAATGGGCACAGAGCAGTGGTTTATTCTTTTCCACCGACTTGCAGGCTTGGCAGCTTCGGGAGAATCTGGATGGCACGATTTACGACTGTGGCGGGCATACAGCTACTAGCCCAATGGCGGCATGCACCGCATATGCGGATGCGTGGAATGTCACCTACCACAATGGCCCACAGCAATCATCATTTTGGATGAAAGTATCAAGCTGCGGGCAAACAGCATGCACAGCAGAAATGAGGCAAGGCTCAACCTCGGGCTATATCGAAGGATACTCGTCGTTAGGGTTTACGGTAGGTGTAGGGGGCGGAACAAACACAGAGAGAAACGTCGCCAGCGCAGATGAATTTGAAGAGCTGATCAAGGCTAAACCCATGCCCTGGCAAGTTCCGAATGAAGTCGCCGCTCCGTACCCCGTGGAAACACCGGTGATTAATCCAGATGCATATCAAGCGCCTTCTGTTTTTAAACTCCCCACCGGTGACCCGGTAGCAGTGCCCAATACTAATCCACAGCAATATAAATACCCACAAACCAGCATCAAACCATCTGCGACTACCGCAGAGCCTTTGCGAGTGGATATCACGACCGGCGAAGTATTAACCACTGACCCGAACGCCACCACGACCCCGAACCCGCAGGCAGCAGCATCTGCCACAAGCACGCCCACTGAATCAGATTTGTGCGAAAAGTACCCTGAAATTCTCGCTTGTGCAAAACCAGACCTTGATACGCCTGAAGTTGAAATTCCCAGGTCAGAAAAAACCATTACATATGAGGAAGAGCAGCTATTTGGTGAGGGATCATGTCCAGCCGATTTGACGCATACGCTTTCCAACGGTCAAAGCCTCAAGGTTTGGGACTGGCAATATGCTTGCGAGAAAGCCTTACCGCTCCGATTTCTGATCATTTCCCTCGCCACCTTCGGCGCATTTTTAATCGTCATGCCGGGGAGCACCAGGGTATGAAAATCGGCACTTGGCTATTAACGCTCGTACAACCATTTTTAGCAAAAATCTTGCTCTCGTTGGGGTTTTCCGTGGTCTCCATCGTCGGCATGGATTCCGTCTTGGGTACATTAAAAACTGGAGCCATCAATGGTATTAATTCCTTACCTCCTGACATGCTGGCATTTGCTTTGTATATTTGGATTGGCAAAGGGCTTGGAATTATCTTTGCTGCGTGCGCTACTAAATTGATGCTCTGGACCATTCAGAATGGCACAAAAATCTTGGGGGTAAATCCCTCATGATCACATTAGAAACCGGCGTACCAGGGGCTGGCAAAACCTTGTACTGCGTCGATAAGCTGTTACGCCCCCTGGTCGGTGCCACCGTCAAGCACGAGAATTCTGACGGTCAGGTCGTGGATATACTCCGCACCATCTTCACCAACATCAACGGCTTGTTGCTGGAGCATGAAAAGATAGGCCCTGACGAACTTAACACTTGGCACACCTGGGCCAAACCTGGGTCTGTCATCGTTTACGACGAGATCCAAAAACCCTGGCCGCTTGCAGCCACCGGCTCCAAAGTTCCGGAGTGCATTCAAGCCCTGGAAACTCACCGCCACATGGGCGTGGATTTCATCGTCCTGACTCAGCATCCCATGCTCATTCATGCTAATTTGGTTCGGCTGGTAGGGCGGCATCTGCACGTGCGGCGAATGGGCAATATGGGTCTCGCAATCGTGTACGAGTGGGATAGCGCCAGTCGCACGCTCTTGTACAAAAACGCACTGGCCAAGTCTCCATGGAAATACTCAAAATCGGCCCAGCAGCTTTACAAATCTGCGGAGCTACACACCAAGCAGCCACGCAGAACTCCAACCCTGCTTTTTGTCGTTCTGGCTGCGCTGGTCGGGCTGGGGTTCATGTTCCCGCAGGCCTACGCTTCGTTGCAAGCCCGCATCGACCCCAGTTCGCGTCAAGTCAGCGCTCCAGCCAAGACCACCCCCATGGTGACTGCAGCACGTCCTGCAACGTTGCCTCCGGGGGGTCAGGCTCCATCGTTACAGGCTAACACCGGTATGCCCATCAAGCAGCCGCCAGCGGTAGATGAGGTGGCCGGGTGCGTCAGCATGGCCGGTCTTTGTTCTTGCTACGACGGCAGCAGCAAAAAGGTGGACAAACCGATTGACTATTGTCTCGATCAGACCGGACAAAGGAACCCCATTCCCAAACGGGATATACCCACCACCTTGGCAGAATATGTGCCAGTCATACCGCGCAAAGATGAGAGGAATTTCACACTGCCAAAGCCACAGTTTAAGGGCAGCACAGTTGCCGATGTGGTTGCAAAATACCGGTAAATTTAAAAGTAGTTAAATTGTATTTATATTTTATTAACTGTAGTTAAAATTACCTTATTTGTAGTTAAAAAGTTAGGCAATAATCATGCCTGAATTCGTGGCCGTGCAGGTCATCGCGGTATGTACGCGGTGGCGAAGCTCCGCCATCCATTTATCGTCGACAAAGACCGCGACAGCACTCGTCGTGCATTAATTTTGTGTCACCGCGTGTAGCAATTTCAACCACATAACGAGCCTATGCCGTGTCATGTAAAGCAGGTATTTTTTGCCCTTGTTTAACGTTCAATTATTTGTTCGTTTTGCGCACAATCAAATTAGACAAACAAGGGTTAGATATGGGCTCCGAAAACAGAGATTGGTATAGGGACTGGTGGCGCAAAAAGACTGGTTATTCAGAGCGGGCCGCGTTCAGGATTCCAGAGCATGAGCATGGACGGCGCAAGCATGGTGCAGCATGGCGGCGCAACTTATACATCTGTTTAGCAGTTGTTTTCGTGCTTATTTCCGTTCGCTTTATGCGTCGGTTTTTATAGGGAAAAACTAGTGCTTATAGGTTATGCGCGTGTATCTACAAACCATCAGGAAACGCACTTGCAAATGGATGCGTTGCAACGTGCTGGCGTGGTCAAAATCTATCAGGAGAAGGCTAGTTCTGTAGGCAAGCGCTTGGAGCTACAGAAAGCCTTGGAAGCTGTAAGGTCAGGTGATGTTCTGGTGGTCTACAAGATAGATAGATTTGCAAGGTCTTTAAAAGACCTTCTAACTATATTGGAACGCATAGCAGCCAAGAGTGCATCGATACGCTCACTTACGGAGCCTTTGGACACAACAACACCGCTAGGAATGTTCATGGTGCAAGTGCTTGGCGCGGTAGCGCAGCTAGAGCACAAAATCATACGGCAACGGGTGGTAGATGGTCAGGTTGCGGCAATCAAAAGAGGTCAGGTTTTTGGAAGGCCAAAAATCCTAGATAACGCGCAGGAACTAGAGGTTTTGCGCCTCGTAGATCAGGGGTGCAAGAAGTCACACGTAGCTAAGCGTTTTGGTGTCTCTTATATGGTGGTCCGGCGCATCTTGGATGAGCAGCTAGGGCGAAAAAATACCGGGCGTTACCCGGTCTTAAAGCAGTACCTGTGAAAATGCCAGGATGAAAGTAAAAACACAAAGTAAAAAAGTCAACAAGGCGTGGCTCAACGACCACGTCAACGACCCCTATGTCGTGTTGGCCAAACGCGAGGGCTACCGGGCCCGCGCGGCCTATAAATTAAAGGAGATTGACGAGACTTTCCACCTCATCAAGCCCGGCCATCTGGTGGTCGATCTGGGCTCCACGCCTGGGGCCTGGTGCCAGTACGTGCGGCGCAAGCTGTCGCCCAAGACGGCGGCGGGCGGTGGTGCGGCGGTGGGCGCGCTCAATGGCAGCATCATTGCCATCGACCTGCTGCCCATGGAGCCGGTGGAGGGCGTGGTGTTCTTTCAGGGCGATTTCCGAGAAGACGAGATGCTGGGCAAATTGACCCAGGCCATGGACGGGCGGCTGGCCGACGTGATTCTGTCGGACATGGCCCCCAACCTGTCGGGCATCCATGCCGCCGATGCCGCACGCATCGAGGGCCTGGTCGAGTTGGCAGTGGATTTCTGCCAAAGCCATTTGAAGCCGCAGGGTGCTCTGGTGGTCAAACTGTTCCACGGGGGGGCTTATGACCCGCTGGTGAAGCTGTTCAAACAAACTTTCCACATGGTCAAGCCCATCAAGCCCAAAGCTTCTCGCGACAAATCGACCGAGACCTTTTTGGTGGGCGTAGGTTTGAAAATGGCACCCAAAACCGTACAAATCGAACCTGAAAACGGCCAGAGAACCCCCTAAACCCTTGTTGGTGCAATGGCCGCCATAGTCAAGAATTGCCGTGCGTGCACTTGAAACGCCTAAAATAGTACGCACTTACGTTGAAGTCTTTCCTACCGGAGCGTTGCTTGAAAAATCCGTGGTTTTCCAAAATTGCCGTCTGGCTCGTCATTGCGATGGTGCTATTCACGGTTTTCAAACAGTTCGACACCCGCGCGGGTGTGAGTTCTGGTTATGTGGGCTATTCGGACTTTTTGGACGAAGTGCGCAACAAACAAATCAAATCTGTCTCCATCCAGGAAGGCCAGGGCGGTACGGAGATTGTGGCCATCACCAATGATGACCGCCGTATCCGCACCAACGCCACCTACCTCGACCGTGGTCTGGTGGGCGACCTGATCGCCAACAACATCAAATTTGATGTCAAACCCCGTGAAGAAGGCTCCCTGCTCATGACCTTGCTGGTCAGCTGGGGTCCGATGCTGCTGTTGATCGGCGTGTGGGTCTACTTCATGCGCCAGATGCAGGGCGGCGGCAAGGGTGGCGCGTTCAGCTTCGGCAAGAGCAAAGCCCGCATGATGGACGAAAACAACAATGTTGTGACCTTTGCCGACGTGGCCGGTTGCGACGAAGCCAAGGAAGAAGTCAAGGAAGTCGTCGATTTCCTGAAAGACCCGGCCAAGTTCCAGAAGCTCGGTGGCCGCATCCCCCGCGGTCTGCTGCTGGTCGGCCCTCCTGGCACTGGTAAAACCCTGCTGGCCAAGAGCATTGCAGGCGAAGCCAAAGTACCTTTCTTCAGCATCAGCGGCTCCGACTTTGTGGAAATGTTCGTCGGTGTGGGCGCTGCCCGCGTCCGCGACATGTTCGAGAACGCCAAGAAGAACGCACCTTGCATCATCTTCATCGATGAAATCGATGCCGTGGGCCGCCAACGCGGTGCCGGCCTGGGTGGTGGCAACGACGAGCGCGAACAAACCCTGAACCAGATGCTGGTCGAGATGGACGGCTTTGAAACCAACCTCGGCGTGATCGTGGTGGCCGCCACCAACCGCCCTGACATCCTGGATGCCGCCCTGCTGCGCCCTGGTCGTTTTGACCGCCAGGTCTACGTGACGCTGCCCGATATCCGGGGCCGCGAGCAGATTCTGGTTGTCCACATGCGCAAGATTCCGGTCAGCCAGGACGTGAACCCCAACGTGATTGCCCGTGGCACGCCCGGCATGTCGGGTGCTGATCTGGCCAACCTGTGCAATGAAGCTGCGCTGATGGCGGCCCGCCGCAGTGCCCGTGTGGTGGAAATGCAAGACTTCGAGAAGGCCAAGGACAAGATCCTGATGGGCCCCGAGCGCAAGAGCATGGTGATGCCCGAGGAAGAGCGCCGCAACACGGCCTACCACGAGTCCGGCCACGCCCTGATCGGCAAGCTGCTGCCCAAGTGCGACCCGGTGCACAAGGTCACCGTGATCCCCCGTGGCCGTGCCCTGGGTGTCACCATGAGCCTGCCCGCCCAAGACCGCTACAGCTACGACAGCGAATACATGCTGAGCCAGATCAGCATGCTGTTTGGTGGCCGTATCGCCGAAGAAGTCTTCATGAACCAGATGACCACCGGTGCCAGCAACGACTTCGAGCGTGCCACCTCCATCGCCCGCGATATGGTGACCCGCTACGGCATGACCGATGCACTGGGCCCTATGGTGTACGCCGAGAACGAAGGCGAAGTGTTCCTGGGGCGCTCGGTCACCAAGACCACCAACATGAGCGAGCAGACCATGCAAAAGGTCGACAGCGAAGTGCGCCGTATCATCGACCAGCAGTACGCCCTGGCGCGCAAGCTGATCGAAGACAACAGCGACAAGATGCACGCCATGGCCAAGGCCCTGCTCGAATGGGAAACCATCGACGTGGAGCAGATTGACGACATCATGGCCGGCCGCGAACCCCGTCCACCGAAAGACTGGACACCCCGCACGCCTACCGGCGGCGGCAGCAACGGTGGCAGCGGCGGCGCACCCGTGGTGGCGGTAGAACCTGCACATACCGCTGCTTAAGCGGTTGTGATCTCGATAACGGGGCCTTTGTGGCCCCGTTTCCATTTCTGATAATTTCGCAACTCCCATGCTCTGGCAAACCACCCGCTTTCGTATCGACCTGGCCCAGCCCCAGGTGATGGGCATCGTCAATGCCACCCCTGACTCCTTTTCCGATGGCGGGCAGCACGCCAGCACCGCTGCCGCCTTGGCGCGCTGCGAGCAGTTGTTGCGCGACGGAGCCCACATCCTGGACATCGGCGCGGAATCCACCCGCCCCGGTGCCCCGCCGGTGCCGGTGAAGGAGGAGCTGGCCCGTCTGCTGCCTGTGCTGCGGGCGGCCACCACACTGGGCGTGCCGATCTCGGTAGACACCTACAAGCCCCAGGTCATGCAGGCAGCGCTGGATGCCGGTGCAGACATCCTCAACGACATCTGGGCCCTGCGCTGGACCGATCCAGCGCACCCACTGGCCGCCACGGAGGTGGTGGCTCGTCACCCGTCTTGTGGCGTGTGCCTGATGCACATGCACCGCGAACCGCAAACCATGCAGACCGAGCCCATGCAAGGCGACGTGGTGGCACAGGTGCTATTGTTTTTAGAGCAACATGCGCAGGCACTATCAGCACAAGGTGTCGAAAAGAGTCGTGTCGTGCTGGACCCCGGCATTGGCTTTGGCAAAACCGTCGCCCAGAACTTTGCCCTGCTGGCGCGGCAGCAGGCGCTGCTGGCCTTGGGTTACCCGCTGCTGGTGGGTTGGTCGCGCAAATCGTCGTTGGCCGGTATGGCCGATGCGCCCCTGGGCCCGAACGAGCGCCTGGTGCCCAGCGTAGCCGCGGCCCTGCTGGCCGTCGAGCGCGGTGCACGGGTGGTGCGGGTCCATGATGCGGCCGCTACAGCGCAGGCCCTGAAGGTGTGGGCGGCGGCGCGTATCTGATCTGACAATGCATCCAACGTAAAACTTATTGCGGTCTAATCGCCCGCACAATCCCCCCGGCCCCGCTAGCAGGCGCTGTGCAGGCTGCGTACACATAAAAAGGAAAACAATGTCCCGTCAATATTTCGGTACCGATGGCATCCGCGGCACCGTAGGCCAGGCCCCGATTACCCCCGATTTCGTTCTGCGCCTGGCCCATGCGGTGGGCCGCGTGCTCAAGCAAACCGAAGCCCGCCCCACGGTGCTGATCGGCAAAGACACCCGCATCTCTGGCTACATGCTGGAAAGCGCGCTCGAATCCGGCTTCAATTCCGCCGGGGTGGATGTGGTGCTGCTCGGCCCCCTGCCCACGCCGGGCGTGGCCTACCTGACCCGTGCGCAGCGCGCCAGCCTGGGTGTGGTCATCAGCGCCAGCCACAACCCCTACCCTGACAACGGCATCAAGTTCTTCAGCGCCGAAGGGGCCAAGCTGCCCGATGCCTGGGAGCTGGCGGTCGAAGCTGCGCTGGAAACACCGCCTGTGTGGGCCGATTCCGCCTCGCTCGGAAAAACCCGCCGCCTCGAAGACGCGTCTGGGCGCTACATCGAGTTCTGCAAAAGCACCTTCCCCAATGCCCTCACACTCAAAGGTGTACGCATCGTGGTCGATGGTGCCCACGGCGCGGCCTACCAGATCGCGCCCAAGGTGTTCCACGAACTGGGTGCCGAAGTCATCGCCATCGGCTGCTCGCCCGACGGCATCAACATCAACGAAAACGTCGGTGCCACCCATCCCCAGGCCCTGGTTGATGCCGTCAAAGCCCACCGTGCCGACTTTGGCGTGGCATTGGACGGCGATGCCGACCGCCTGCAAATGGTCGATGCCGATGGCCGGTTGTTCAATGGCGATGAAATCCTGTACCTGATGGTCAAGGAACGCCTGTCGCGTGGGGGTAAAAATGCCAGCAAGCGCGCGGCCGATGCCGTACCCGGCGTGGTCGGCACACTGATGACCAACATGGCCGTCGAGCTGGCGCTGAAAGACAAGGGCGTAGAGCTGGTCCGCGCCAAGGTGGGCGACCGCTACGTGCTGGAAGAGCTGGAAAAGCGCGGCTGGCTGCTGGGCGGCGAAGGCTCCGGCCACCTGCTGGCCCTGGACAAACACACCACCGGCGACGGCCTGGTCAGCGCCTTGCAGGTACTGCAAGCCTGCGTGCGTACCGGCCAGACCCTGGCCGAACTGCTGGCCGACCTGACCCTGTTCCCCCAAACCCTGATCAATGTGCGCCTGCAGCCCGGCCAGGACTGGAAAGCCAACATTCAGCTACCTTTGGCCACAAAAGCCGCCGAAGCCGAACTCGGCAGTAACGGTCGTGTGCTGATCCGCGCCAGCGGTACCGAGCCCTTGGTCCGCGTGATGGTGGAGGCCCGGGATGCGGCCCAAGCCCAGTCCTGCGCAGAGCGAATTGCGGCCACGCTACGGTAGGGCGGAACCAATTTTCCCGGGCGGATGGCGCTGGAGAACATGTGATTAGCCCCATCGCAAGGCCCTCCAATGACTGTAGATGTCGACTCGAATGGATGGACGCGCAGGAGTACGCAGCCTTGCCCAAAACGCTGCGCATGCGCGAGGTGAAGGTCAAAGGCCGGGTGCTGGTCACACCCCTGCATGAGCCCGGCTACGCCAGTGCACAGGCGTTGGACCAGTTGTACGGCATGCGTTGGAGTATCGAGGTGGACTTTCGCTCACTCAAAGCCACCATGGCGATGGATGTGTTGTGCTGTAAATCCAAAGAGATGGTGGACAAGGAGATTGCCGCCTACATGCTGGCCTACAACCTGGTGCAGCGACCGGGACGGATGGAGCCGAGGGCCAAGAAGCAAAGACCGAAGCCTTTGCCGCTGCTGAACGCACCCCGCACAGCAGCCAGGGCTGCGATTCGCATGCGGCGGGGCTTATCCTAGTGGCATGAGGCTCCGACCTCTATTGCCAGGCGCACAGTCATGGCGGTGGTGCGGGAAGGAACTAAATTGATAGCTGCTTGTGTAGGTGGGATAGGCGCTGGAGGCTCATTTTTTGTTCATGAAATGGCTGCATCCAAAACCTCTACCCAATGCTTCACCGGGGTGGCTGTGCCGCTTTGCAGATGCTGGATGCAGCCGATGTTGGCCGACACGATGACCTGTGCGCCCAAGGGCTCCAGATTTTGCAGCTTGCGGTCGCGCAGCTGGGTGGACAGCGTGGGTTGCAGCACCGAGTAAGTGCCTGCCGAGCCGCAGCACAAATGGCTTTCTGACCCTGCAATCTGCACCTTGAAACCTAGCGCGCCCAGGTGCGTCTCCACCCCGCCGCGCAGCTTCTGGCCGTGCTGCAGGGTACAGGGCGGGTGGAACGCGAGTTGGCTGACCGCACCCACCTTCACCTTGCCGCGCAGAGCCTCCACCAGATCGGGTAGCAGCTCGCTCAGGTCGCGGGTCAGTTCGCTGATCAGGGTGGCTTTGTGCGCATAGGCCGGGTCGGCGGCCAGGGCGTGGCCGTAATCCTTGACCATCACACCGCAGCCGCTGGCGTTCATCACGATGGCCTCGGGTTTGTGGGCCTGCAGCAGCGGCCACCAGGCATCGATGTTACGGCGCATGTCCTCCAGGCCGCCGGTGTGGTCGCCCAGGTGGCTGCGCAGGGCTCCGCAGCAACCGGCTTTGTCTGCCACCAGGGTCTGGATGCCCGCTGCATCCAGCACGCGGGCGGTGGCGCTGTTGATGTTGGGCATCATGGCGGGCTGCACGCAGCCGGTCAGCATCAGCACCTTGCGGGCGTGCTCGCGGGTCGGCCAAGGCTTGGCGGGGCTTGCAACAGGCACTTTTTTCTTCAGTACCGGGGGCAGCAGCGGGCGCAGGGCCTGGCCGGTTTTCATGGCCGGGGCGAACAGCGGCGAAGTCAGGCCTTCCTTGAGCAGCCAGCGGGCGGCCTTCTCCAGCGGGGGGCGCTCCACCCGGGCATCGACGATGCGCCGCCCGATATCGACCAGCGCGCCGTATTCCACGCCGCTGGGGCAGGTGGATTCGCAGTTGCGGCAGGTGAGGCAGCGGTCCAGGTGCTGCTGGGTGCTGCGGGTGACTGGGGCGCCTTCCAGCACCTGCTTCATCAGGTAGATGCGACCCCGCGGCCCGTCCAGCTCGTCGCCCAGCAACTGGTAGGTGGGGCAGGTGGCGGTGCAGAAGCCGCAGTGCACGCATTTGCGCAGGATGGCCTCGGCGGCCTGGCCGTCAGCGGTGCCTTTGAATTCGGGCGATAGGTTGGTTTGCATGTTTAAAGCCCGGGGTACAGACGACCGGGGTTGAAGATCCCCCTGGGGTCGAAGGCGGTTTTCAGGCCTTTGTGGATGCGCAGCAGCGGCTCCGACAGTGGCGTAAAGATCTGCGCGCGCGGCGCGGCGGCGTAGAACAGCGTGGCATGGCCGCCTGCCTGGGCAGCGGCGGCGCGTACCTGTTTGGCGGTGGCAATGCCGCGCAGCCAGCGCTGGGCTCCGCCCCATTCGATGAACTGCACGCCCGGCAGGGCCAGCGGCGGGGTGGTGGCGGGCACAGAGATGCGCCACAGGTGTTCGCCTTTGGCCAGGTGGTTGGCATCCAGGTGGAAGAAGGCATGCTGGTGGTCACGCACGCTGTTCCACCAGCTGGCGGCGATTTCGGGCTCCACCACCGTGCCGCCTAATTTTTCGCAGGCCGCGCTGACGGCTGCCTGCGCGCCCGCCAGCCGCAGGTGCAACTGGCCGTGGTGCCAGGCACTGGCGTTGATCGGCAGCGGCTGGCCCGCCCAGGCGTTGAGTTGCTGCAAGGCGGTGGCCTCGTCCATGGCAAACACCCGCGTGGCGGTGGCCGTGGCGATGGGCAGCACCTTGAGCGACACCTCGCAGATGACACCCAGCACGCCCAGCGACCCGGCCATCACCCGCGAAACGTCGTACCCGGCCACGTTTTTGATGACTTGGCCGCCAAAACTGAGCACCTCGCCCTGGCCGTTCAGCACCGTGGTGCCCAGCACGTAGTCGCGCACGCAGCCCACGGCGGCGCGTGACGGGCCGGACAGGCCTGCGGCGACCATGCCACCCACCGTACCGTCACCAAACCGTGGCGGCTCGAAGGGTAAGCACTGGCCTTTTTCGGCCAACCGGGCTTCCAGCTCGGCCAGGGGCGTGCCTGCCCGCACGGTGACCACCAGTTCGGTGGGTTCATAGCTGCTGATGCCGTGGAGCGGGCGCATGTCCAGCACCTCGCCGTGGGAGATCTCGCCGTAAAAATGCTTGGTGTTGCCGCCCTGGATGTCCAGGGGTTTGTGGGTGCTGCGCACCTGCTCGATCAGGCGCTGGAGGATGGGGTCGTTCATCAAAACCTTGGCAAATGGGGGAAGGGCAGCAGGCCGCGCAGCACGGTGAGCTTGCCGTATTCGGCGCAGCGCTGCAGCGTGGGGATGACCTTGCCGGGGTTGAGCAGCGCCACCGGGTCGAAGGCGCGTTTGACGGCAAACATCTGCTCCCGCTCGGGGGCGCTGAACTGCACGCACATGGAGTTGAGCTTTTCCACGCCCACGCCGTGCTCGCCGGTGACCGTGCCGCCCAGGCGCACGCTGGTTTCCAGAATGTCTGCGCCAAACAGCTCGCAGCGGTGCATCTGGTCGGGGTCGTTGGCATCAAACAGGATGAGGGGGTGCAGGTTGCCGTCGCCCGCATGGAACACATTGGCGCAGGCCAGGCCGTACTGCGCCTCCATGGCCTCGATGGCGCGCAAAATTTCGGCCAGCTTTTTGCGCGGAATGGTGGAGTCCATGCACATGTAGTCGGGGCTGATGCGGCCTGAGGCCGGAAAGGCGTTTTTGCGACCGCTCCAGAACTTCAGGCGCTGGGCCTCGTCACGGCTGATGGCGATGCCGGAGGTACCGTTGGCCTCCAGCACGCTGCGCATGTGGGCAATTTCTTCTTCCACCTCTTCCAGGGTGCCGTCGCTTTCGCACAGCAGGATGGCGGCGGCGTTCAGGTCGTACCCGGCGTGCACAAAGTCTTCTACGGCGGCGGTCATGCGCTTGTCCATCAGCTCCAGCCCGGCGGGGATGATGCCGGCGGCGATCACGCTGGCCACGGCGTTGCCCGCGGCCTCTACCGTGTCAAAGCTGGCCATGATGCAACGGGCGATTTGCGGCTTGGGGATGAGCTTGACGGTGACCTCGGTGGTGATGGCCAGCATGCCCTCGCTGCCGATGATGAGCGGCAGCAGGTCCAGGCCGGGCACGTCCAGCGCTTCCGAGCCAAACTCTACCGCCTCGCCTTCTACGGTAAAGCCGCGCACCCGCAGCACGTTGTGCAAGGTGAGGCCGTACTTCAGGCAGTGCACGCCGCCGGAGTTTTCGGCCACGTTGCCGCCGATGGTGCAGGCGATCTGGCTGCTGGGGTCGGGGGCGTAGTACAGGCCGTGGGGCGTGGCGGCTTCGCTGATGGCCAGGTTGCGCACGCCGCATTGCACGGTGGCGGTGCAGGCCAGTGGGTCTACCTGCAGGATGCGGTTGAACTTGGCCAGCGATAGCGTCACGCCCAGGGTGTGCGGCATGGCCCCGCCGGACAAGCCGGTGCCCGCGCCCCGGGCCACCACCGGCACGCCCAGCCGGTGGCAAATCTGCAACACCGCCGCCACCTGGGCCTCGGTTTCGGGCAGCACCACCACCAGCGGCTGGGCGCGGTAGGCGGTGAGGCCGTCGCACTCGTAGGGTGTCGTGTCTTCGGTGCGCGACAGGATGGCGTGGCGGGGCAGGGCGGCGGCCAGGGCGCTGGCCACCTCGGCACGGCGGGCTTGTATCTGGGGGCGGTCTTCGGATGGGGCGGTGTTCATGGTGGGGATGTGCAGCGGGTTGGTGACTATAAGCAGCCGGGGATGCCTGCGGTACTGAAATTTCTGGTGGCAACCGGTGAAGAAATCTGTGCGCATGGGTGGCCTGTTTCGTGCTTCATAAGCGTATCCATCCATTCACCAGAGAGCCCGCCTATGTCTTCCGCCCTGCCAGACCCCGTAGAAGAACGCCTGCCCGCCACGCAACTCACCGCCCTGGGCCTGCAGCACGTGTTGGTGATGTATGCCGGTGCCGTGGCCGTGCCGCTCATCGTGGGCCGCGCGCTCAAGCTCAGCCCGGAGCAGGTGGGCATGTTGATTTCGGCCGATCTGTTTTGCTGCGGCCTGGTCACGCTGATCCAGGCGCTGGGGGCTACCCAGTGGTTTGGCATCAAGTTGCCCGTGATGATGGGCGTGACCTTTGCGTCGGTGGCCCCCATGGTGGCCATGGCCAACAGCCACCCCGGCATAGAGGGCGCGGGCCTGGTGTTTGGCTCGGTGATAGGTGCGGGGGTGGTGTCTATCCTGATTGCGCCGCTGGTCAGTCGCTTGCTGCGGTTCTTTCCGCCCGTGGTCACCGGCACCATCATTGCGGTGATCGGCATCAGCCTGATGCGTGTGGGCATCAACTGGATTTTTGGCAACCCGTTTGGCCCCACCGCGCCCAGCGTGGTGAATCCCGACCACGCCCAGTGGCTGGCCAACGCTGCTGCCGTGGCCACCGCGCCCGGCTCACCGCTACCGCCCGTGCCCAGCGGCCTGGCCATCGCGCCCAGCGTGCCCAACCCCAAGTACGCCGACCTCACCGGCGTGGGCATTGCCGCGCTGGTGCTGGTGACGATTTTGCTCATCGCCAAGCACGCCAAGGGCTTTTTTGCCAACATCTCGGTGCTGCTGGGCATCGTGGTGGGCGGTGTGGTGTCTACCGCGCTGGGGCTGATGAACTTTGACAAAGTGGGCAAGGCCGCCTGGTTCGACCTGGTGCTGCCGTTTGAGATTGCGCTGCCGATCTTTGACCCGATGCTGATCCTGACCATGTCGCTGGTGATGGTGGTGGTGATGATCGAGTCCACCGGCATGTTTTTGGCGCTGGGCGACATGACTGGCCGCAAGGTGGACCAGGCCGCACTCACCCGCGGCCTGCGCACCGATGGCCTGGGCACGCTGATTGGCGGCATCTTCAACACCTTCCCTTACACCAGCTTTTCGCAGAATGTGGGGCTGGTGGCGGTCACCGGGGTGAAGAGCCGCTTTGTGTGTGTGGCGGGCGGGCTGGCGCTGATCGTGCTGGGCCTGCTGCCCAAGATGGCGGCGCTGGTCGAGTCCCTGCCCACGGTGGTGCTGGGCGGCGCGGGGCTGGTGATGTTTGGCATGGTGGCCGCCACCGGCATCCGCATCCTGGGCGGGGTGGACTTCAAGACCAACCGCTTCAACGCGCTGATCGTGGCCATTTCCATCGGCATCGGCATGGTGCCGTTGATTGCGCCCAACTTCAAACAGTGGATGCCGCACAGCCTGCATTCGCTGATCGAATCCGGCATTTTGCTGGCATCCATCGCCGCGGTGGCGCTGAACCTGTATTTCAACGGTGCCAAGGGTGGTGCCGATGAAGCCATCGCCGCCGCCAAGATGGTTGACGCACATTAATTGATTTTTTACTCCTAAAAAAATAGCTAATAACGCTTAATTAATATGCGTTATCAGCTATTTTTATGCCTTAAATTTTAGATTAAAAGTATAGCAATCAGCTACCGGGCGAGGTGCCCGCATGCGGGTTGGTGGGGGCGGGAGCGGCAGCGGTGGCACCGGGGTGGCCCCACCAGTCTTTGGGATCGGTAAAAGTGACCCGGCAGCCGGTGCAGCGGTACACGCCGGTGGGCATCAGGGCGCCGCTGGCATCGCGGCCAATCACGGGCTGGTAGCTGGTGGCACCGCATTGGCTGCATTTGTAAATCGTTTTGTAATGCGTCATGGTGCGGGTAATGTAAATGCATACAGGCTGACTCTGCGCCGCAAGGCGGTAAAGCCCAGGGTTACGGGGGGAGCACCGGTACAAAGGGTGCGAATTTGCTGCGCTTGAGGCTGAAAAATGCCTTCACGTTGCGTACATTCGCGTCACTGGTAAACAAGCGCTGCGCCAGCGCCAGGTAGCCCGGCATGTCGTGCGCAAACACCACCAAGCAGAAATCAGGCCCGGGCGACACGCGGTAGCACTGTTGCACGGCTTCATCGGCGGCCACCCGTAGCTCGAACGCGGCCAGCCGCTCTTCGTCCTGCCGGTCCAGCGTGATCTCAATGATGGCCGTGAGGCCGTGTCCCTGCTGCACCGCCAGCTTGTCGGCGCTCAGAATCGCCACCTGCCGCTCGATCAGCCCCGCCTCCACTAGCCGCTTGACCCGCCGCAGGCAGGTGGGCGCTGACACATGCACCAGCTCGGCCAGGGCCAGATTGCTCAGCGACGCATCCACTTGCAGTTGGTGCAGCAAGCGCAGGTCGGTACTGTCTAGGTATATTTGTTCCATAAATTTAATATAAATGTAATTTAATTTCTTGTATTTGTGATTGAGAAATTAAACTGCAAAAAACGTGAAATATTGAAACCTTTGTTGTTTGGTGTCAGCTTAACATCCGCACACTCAACAAACTGGAGTTATCTATGTGTGGCATCGTTGGCGCAGTCTCTACCCGCAATATCGTCCCTATCCTGGTCCAGGGCCTGCAACGGCTGGAGTACCGGGGCTATGACTCCTGCGGCGTGGCCATCCAGGACAACGGTCAGACCACGCAGAACACCGGTGCCCTGCGCCGCGCCCGTAGCACCTCGCGCGTGGCCGAGCTGATGGCCCAGGTAGCCGAGGACCACATCGAAGGCGGCACCGGCATCGCCCACACCCGCTGGGCCACCCACGGCGCACCGGCCGTGCACAACGCCCACCCCCATTTCAGCCATGGCCCCGGCCCGGACTCCGCCACGCGCCCAGGCCGCATCGCGCTGGTGCACAACGGCATCATCGAAAACCACGACGAACTGCGCGCCGCCCTGCAAGCCAAGGGCTACGTGTTTACCAGCCAGACCGACACCGAAGTCATCGCCCACCTGGTCGATAGCCTGTACAACGGCGACCTGTTTGAAGCCGTCAAGGCCACCGTGCTGCAACTGCGCGGCGGCTATGCCATCGCGGTGTTCAGCAAAGACGAGCCGCACCGCATCATCGGCGCGCGCGCTGGTTCGCCCTTGATTCTGGGTGTGGGCCAGGGCGAGATCTTTCTGGCCAGCGACGCGATGGCGCTGGCCGGTGTGACCGACCAGATCGTCTACCTGGAAGAGGGCGACGTGGTGGACGTGCAATTGGGCAAATACTGGATCGTGGACAAGGCCCACAAGCCCACCCAGCGCACCGTGAAAACCGTGCACGCCCACAGCGGCGCGGCCGAGTTGGGCCCGTACCGCCACTACATGCAAAAAGAAATCTTCGAGCAGCCCCGCGCCATCGGCGACACGCTGGAAGGCGTGACCGCCATCGTGCCCGGCCTGTTCGACGGCCCCAACGGTGGCGATGCGGCCAAGGTGTTTGCCGACATCGACTCGGTCCTCATCCTGGCCTGCGGTACCAGCTACTACAGCGGCTGCACTGCCAAATACTGGCTGGAATCCATCGCCAAGGTGCCCACCCAGGTGGAGATTGCCAGCGAATACCGCTACCGCGACTCGGTGCCCAACCCCAAGACGCTGGTGGTCACCATCACCCAGTCCGGCGAAACCGCCGACACCCTGGCCGCCCTGCGCCATGCCCAAGGCCTGGGCATGCAGCACACGCTCACCGTCTGCAACGTCTCTACCTCGGCCATGGTGCGCGAATGCGAGCTGGCCTACATCACCCGCGCTGGGGTCGAGATCGGCGTGGCCTCTACCAAGGCCTTTACCACCCAACTGGCGGGTCTGTTCTTGCTGACCTTGGCACTGGCCAAAACCAAGGGCCGCCTGAGCGCCGAGGAAGAAGCCGGGCACCTCAAAGCCATGCGCCACCTGCCCGCCGCCCTGCAAGCCGTGCTGGCGCTGGAGCCCCAGCTCATCGCCTGGGCCGAAGACTTCGCGCCCAAAGAAAACGCCCTGTTCCTGGGCCGGGGCCTGCACTACCCCATCGCCCTGGAAGGCGCGCTCAAGCTCAAGGAAATCACCTACATCCACGCCGAAGCCTACGCCGCAGGCGAGCTCAAACACGGCCCCCTGGCCCTGGTAACCAGCGAAATGCCCGTGGTGGCCGTGGCCCCCAACGACACGCTGATCGAAAAACTCAAGAGCAACTTGCAAGAAGTCCGCGCCCGCGGCGGCGTGCTGTATGTGTTGGCCGATGCCGACTCCCACATCGCCAGCGGCGAAGGCCTGCACGTGATCCGCATGCCCGAGCACTACGGCGCGCTGTCGCCGCTCTTACACGTGGTGCCGCTGCAATTGCTGGCGTACCACACGGCGTGCGCGCGGGGGACGGATGTGGACAAGCCACGCAATCTTGCAAAGAGTGTGACGGTGGAATGACGGTATGCGTCCGGGTGTGACTGGAGCAAATAAAGTCCGTCGGAGAAAAATAAAGTCCGTCGGGAGTTTGTAATCTAAAAAAAGGGGCCGCTGGCCCCTTTTTTTGTATGGCGATTTGGTTTTATGTGCGTAACCAGTCGCTTCGCAGTTGCTAATGCCCGCTATGCCAGCGTAAGCAGCCACTCGGCGTTAGCGATACAACGGCTGCTATTTATAGTATTGCAGTCATCAGTACGGCGACGATTGTTCTTGCTCGTTGACTGCTCATGGTCAAGCAGTCGCCGTCATCTGCACAAAAGCTAGGCCAAAGAGTCAAACGACTACTATTTCCGTTAGGAAACCGGCTTTACCGGCCCGATCCAGATAGTGAGCGATAGCGGAAGCAGTCAGATTTGGCTAATTGACAGCAGAATTCTTGATCTTCAGCAGCTCGGCACGGACCTTCTCGGCATCGGCGAACGAGTCAATGCCGCCGAAATCGCGGGTCACGAGGTCCAGCGAAATGTGGCCTCGGGTGGGCGAGTTGGTCCAGTAGTAGCCCTCAAGCCGCTTGTCGCCCGACATGAGCCGAAGGTCCCCGTAGCCTGTGGTGAGCTTGTCCTCGGCGTCCTGCAGTCGCCGCATTTCGAAGACGTACTGAAGCTGTGCAATCGAGCTCCGTGGCTCGACCACCATGGTCTCCAACGTGGACCGGGCCGGTAGGCTAGGTGTGTAGGACTGGATGGTCAGGAAGAAGTAGCTCTGCTGGACCACGAACGCGATCGGGATGGGGGGTAACGGATCGGCTCCCTCGGTCGGCTTGAACTCGGTCTTTAATTCGCCCCACCACAGCCCGTGAACCATGCGCTTTCCCATGAGCAAGGCGAGCTTCGGGTGCTTCCATTTCAGCTTGGACAGCCCCCAGATCAGCAGCGGCGGCACAGCCAGCGCGGTGGAAATGCTCTGCCAAATGACCTTCACCGGGTGCGCCTGCAGTTCTGGCAAGCGGAACAATAGGATGCCGCCGGCCACTACCAGCACGACATAGCCGCAGTATTTGATCAGCCGCAGAAGGTCGTCGTAGGTCAGGCTAACGGGCAGCATCAGAGGGTTTCGCTCGCAGTCAGTCGTCCGGCCTCATAGATCGAAGCCTCTCGTTCATGGGTCAGCAGCCCTATAGCCGCGATGCCCGCCACTTTCGATGCCAGCAACGCCGTCATGTGCCGTGCACCGCTCGCCCGCGGCGCGGTGTCTGCCACCCCCGGCAGCGGTGGCGCGATGAACTGGCACAGGTGGGTCAGCGTCGTCGTGCCCGCGCACACGAAATGGAAGCCGTCGTGCCACGCCGATGACTGACGCGCCGTTCGGGCAAACACTTCGCAGATCGGTTCCAGCCCCAAAACCGGCAGATCGAAACGCTCGTTGCCGCCGACTTCTAGCCGCAGGTGCGGCAGTGCCGCAAGCGAGTCGTAGAAAACGATGCCCAGCCCGGCGAAATCGCTGGCTAGCCTGGGGGCGGTGTTCCGCAGTAGCTCTAAAGCGCTGAATGCTTGAAGGGAAGGCAAGGGCAAAGTCTCCACGGGCTAGAACCAGATTATCGACCGATCAGAGATGGGGCCATGTTCGGTGAATGGCAGATTGATTGATGTACGTCGTCAGCGCCATATAGGTGATACCCCTACAAGAGACGGTGCGGCTATTGAAAATCCTAACACCGTCGCCATATCTGCTCGAGTCGAGAGCTTCCGCACGCTTTTGAGCAGAAGCCGGTTTGCCGGTTGAAGGGGGAAACGTGTGGCTCGGCGCCTACAAGCGACGCGTCTGGAGGCACGTCGTGCCATCCACCGCAAACTCATCTTCCAATGCTAAACCTGAGCGCCCTTTTTTACACAGAAGTCGAATTTGAACCCTGCCTCTTCGGCAACCTGAATCTGCGCGACAACGACCGCAAGGATATCGCCGATGCCAAGAATGAGGTCCGGATGGCGCTGCGCGACGGTATCCCCCGGGTCTATGCGGCGGAAGGTCAGCCCGGCAAGGTCCCGCAGCCGCGCTTTTTCACCCAGGGCTCCTGGGCGTACAAAACGTTGAACGCCCCGGCGCAGCGGCCCCAGCAGGCAGACGTCGACGACGGATGCTATCTGCCGCTCAGCTTCCTGAACCAAACCGACAGCCCCAGTGTCGCGGCGGATGTCTTCTTTGGCGTGGCGGAGAAGGCGCTGGCTGATCTCGTCAAGGAGAAGGGCTGGAAGCTCTCTGGGAAACCTACCTGTATCCGCGTGGAGATCAGCGACCTCGCGCACATCGACATTCCGCTGTACGCGATCCCGGACAACGAGTTCGAAACCCTCGTTAAGGCGGAGGCCGCACTCAAGGGCATCCGCAACTTCGCTGAAGCAGCGATGGATAGCTGGGAAGAGCTGCCCAAGACGAAGGTGCTGTTGGCGCACCGCGAGGAAGGCTGGATGCACTCCGATCCCCGCCCGGTGAAGGAGTGGTTCGTCGATCAAGTCGAAACCAGGGGCGAACAGCTCCGCCGCGTCGTACGTTACATCAAGGCGTACCGCGACTGGACCTGGAAGTCGGGTGGCCCCAGCTCAATCCTGCTGATGGCGGCAGCGGCACCGCTGTTCGTGAAGCAGGATCGTCGCGATGATCAGGCGCTGGTCGACGTCGTCAAGCAGCTGCCGGCGGCGCTACGTAAGGGCGTCAGCAACCCCATCAACCTGAAGGAGTCGCTGACTGACCGCCTGCGTGCGGCTAGCGATGAGGTGGACTTGGTTGAACAGGCAGCGCTGCGGTTCGAGGATCTGGGCCGCCGGCTCCAGGCGGCCCTGGATGCCGGCAACGCCCAGCAGGCATGCGCGTGGCTGCAGGGCCTCTTCGGGCCGCGCATCCCTGACCGCCCCGACCGCGTGAAGGTGGGGGCAGTGGCTTCGGGTGTGGCCGCTGCCATCGCTTCCGCTCCGGCGATCGCCGGCCCGAACGAACTGGTCGGGCGGACACGCGCCGGATGAAATTCGAGAAGGTCGCAATCCCAGAACTGACAGCCGCGCTACACCAGCGCGGCTTTTCGTATTTGAAGCGCGACGGACTCGGCTGGATGAGGTTCGCCGGTGAGCTGCGTCTAAAGGCGAATAACTACCCCTGCGAGCTGGCTGTCTCGTCCGCACTTGATGAATTTCCCCGGGTATGGCTGACGCCAGTTCCGCCGGGGTTCCCCGAATTGCTGCCGCACCTCAGCGCGAGCGGGTATTTGTGTTATTTGGCGTTGGGCTCGGTCATCTTCGACTCTTTCGACCCGATCCGCCAGACGATGGCTTGCCTCGACCGTGCCGAGCAGATCTTGGAAGACATCCTGGCCGGCAAAATGGTCGAGGACCTGGCGGAGGAATTCCATATCACCTGGGGCAGCAACTGGTGCATGCTGGACGTGAACGAGCGCAGGCCTGGCGGTCTGCGCGCCTATACCTTTGGTGGAAAGACCAGCATCGTCACGGACGACGAGACGCGCACCCATGCCAAGCTGGAAGCCATTGCCCTGGGATTACCCAGGATCGAGCTGTCTGCGTTCCGCGTGCGCACCAAGGCAAAGCCGATACCGCTGCAGGAAGGCTGGCCACCCAAGACCATCCAGGCGTTCCTGAAATGGCAGAACAGGTTGGACCCGAGGTGCAGCAAGAAGATCGAGCAACGCCTCATGGAGATGTTCCGAGTTAAGGCGACGCGCGTGCTGGTCCTGATCGACTCGCCGCAGGTCCAGTACGGCATCGAGGTAGACCTCAAGCGTGATCCCGCAGGCGCAGGTAGCAAGCCGTCGCTGCGCGAGATCCTCTACCGTCTGCCAGTACACCGCATCTCCGTGTGCCGCATCGATGACCCGTACCTTGCCGAGCGCAACCTTCCCGGCTCCAAGACCCTTGCAGGACTCAAGGTCGGTTTGGTCGGGTGCGGGACCATCGGTGGTTATCTCGCTGAAATGCTGGCGAAGGCCGGTGCGGGCACCGTTGGTGGAAAGCTGACGTTGGTGGACATGGGATCGCTTGAGCCCGGCAACCTCGGACGCCATCGGCTCGGTTTCAACGCACTGACCAAGAAGAAAGCGGAGGCGATGTGCGAGGAACTCAAGCGCATTGCACCAGGCATTTACGCAGAGGCTGTAGTCGGAGATGTCAAGGATGAGAACCTGGGGTCGCTGGACCTGTTGATCGACGCCACTGGGGAACAGGGTCTGACCGACTGGCTCACGTGTCAGTACGCCGACCAGGTGCCGTTCCTGTCGACCTGGGTGGAGGGGGCTGGCGCCGCCGTCCGAGCCCTGATGAAGGCCAAGCCTGAGCTCGCCTGCGCGCGATGTGTGTCACAGCCGCCACTGAAGGAGCAATACCGCGTGTTCGACATGCCGCCGGAGGTCATCATGAAGGGGCATGGCTGCGAAGGACTTTACGTCCCGTTTCCTGCCGCTGCGTCCGTGCAGGCGGCTGCGCTGACTATGGAGATGGTGCAGGCCTGGTTGGACGGCGCCGAGTCGCCCAGCTTCAGGACGCGGGTGCTTGATCAACAACGCCCTGCCCACTTCAAGGACTCCTCGCCCCAAAGGTACGAAGGATGCCCCGCATGCGCCACGTGAGCGACTGGACGCTGGCCGACGGCAGCCTGCTGCTGAACTTCTCCGAAGAAGTCCGTAGTGTGTTCGAGAGGAATGTCCAGGCGGGCGACCTACCGGAGAGCGGTGGCGTGCTGCTGGGGACTGTACACGAGCGCGGTCTGCTCGTCACCGTGGCCACAACGCCCACGCGCCTGGACCGTCAGCTCCGCTATCTCTTTGAACGGTTGCCATTCGGCCACCGCGCGGTGGCAAGACGGCAGTGGCGCCAAAGCGCTGGCACCACCCGTTACCTCGGTGAGTGGCACACGCACCCGCAAGACATCCCCGTCCCCTCAGGCATCGATCTGAACGAGTGGCGGAAGCTGGCCAAAAAGAGGGCCGACAAGCGACCACTGCTGGCTGTCATCGTTGGTCGACATGGCCTTCACGTGGAGCTGGCGCACGGTAGCGGCCATCGAGAACTGCTCAGTCCGTTCATCGAATAAGCAGGGTGCAGCGCCTGCGCTTCATGTAGCCGCAATTCCACTCAGGCCAGTTCGATGTGGATCATCGCCGCCGCTTCATGCGCAACCGCGTATAGGACGGCTTAGCGGGGGCGTGGACGTGGTGCTGAACGTCGCGAATGGTGACCGGCACCCGTCGTGCGGCGTAAACCTGGCCGTTGACGCGGACGATGCAGTCCATATGATGCGTGCCGAGGTAGCGCGTGCGCTCTTCCGACTGCAGCAGTCTCATCCCCATCGTGCGATGGCCAAGATCGCTGAAGGCGTCAGCATCCAATCCCTTATTGCGCACCGTCCATTCGACGGTGGCGAACTGCGGGACGATGTGGGGGTTGGAGATCGTGAAGACCAGCGTGCAGTCCTTCGCGACCCCCGCCACCTGGTTGCGGTGGGTGGCCACAAAGCGGCGATTCGCGCCAGTACCTGTGTAGACCGTGATGTCGATGTCGGGCAGCTGCATGAGCGACCGTGAGGTGCGCTCGTCCACCAGTTCTACCTCATCCACGTTCGGCAGCGGCATCAGGAAAGAAAACGCTTCGCTCCAGATCAGCGCCGCCGAGCCCTCATCGGCCGCCTCTGCGGCGCGCTCGGCGATGTCCAGCAGCGCATCGAGTCTCGGCAGAAAGGCTGCCCACGCCTCCTCGCTCATGCGGTTGAGGTCTTCCTCGGCTTTGGTGGCTGGGTTCTGGACGCTGCGATTGCGGTTCAGCCTGCCGTGCATGGTCTTGATGATGGAGATCAAGGCATCGTCATCGGCGACACCGAGTAGGAGCGCGAGCCCGATGTCGGGGTAGGCCTCGGTGGCCAGGACCGTGAGGAAGATCGAGGACGGACGCGAGTCGGGAATGTCGTCGAACGACAGGGCGACCCAGGCCTTGAGGTAGCGGATCAGTCGGCGCACCTGCTCGCGCTCGCCCCCCGTCAGAGCGTCCCGGAACCACTTGTAGAAGACCTTGGGGTCGCTGGCCTCCCAGCCCTTGGTCAGGCAGGCCAGGCGCCGCTTGTCGGTGTCGCTGTTGAGGTGGTAGATCGGGGTGTCGATGTGGAATTGATGCTGGTACGACGCCCGCGAACACCTCTCCTTGGGAGGTTCCGCTACCGTTCGGATGTCAGCGCACTGGTCACCGTAGTCGACGAGCTCCTGCTGAACCCAGCGACGCAACTGGTCAGCCGTTGGCTCGATGTTTTCGCCCTTACCCCATTCGAAGTAGACGCCGAGGTCGACGTCGTATTCCTCTCCGGGGTGAACAGGCTTGATCAGCGTGCCGTACTTGTAGGAGCCCTGGAGCCACGTCGAGATCGGATAGCCGTGCTTCTCCCGGAGCGATACCTTGAGATGCTCAGCCAACGCGTTCCAGCTGTTCTGCAGGAACTCGCGCTGCCGCGTCGTGGGGCTAACGCGGCTGATTAGGGTCTGTTCACCGGTGCCGTTGAACAGCGAGCTGGCGCGGCCCACCTCAGCTGCCCCGGAACAAGGTCATCTGGGGTTCGTGCCTCAGGAACGGCGCCAGCTTCGTATTGAGGATGTCGCTGGCCGCTTTCTTGCCCAAGGCCATCAGCGTGCGCCGCGCTGCCTCGGTCGCGACGTCCAGGCCGAGGTCCTTGGCCTGCTCGTTGGATGGCAACGCGTCGAGCCTGAAATACCGGTCCAGCAGCTTGTGCTGCATCAGTTGGTCTACCAGTTGCTGCTGCGACGAGATCGTGACGGAGAAGAGCCGGTTGTCATCCATCCAACCTTGGATGCCCAGCCCGCAGCCGGACTCGAAGGACAGCGAGTACATGTTGGTTGTCGTGCCAACACTGAGGATGCGGACAGCGGTGCTGGGCACATCGAAGAAGTGCTCAGCCTCGTGAAGCGCTAGAAGATCCGGCGCGTTGGCGTACAGGCCACCGTCGGCGTAGCGCTGGCCATCAAGCTCCGCAAGTTCGAAGAACGTTGGTGCGGCGGACGTGGCCAGAGCCACGTCCACCACCTTGTACTTCCAGTCGCGCGTCCACTCTTCCTTGTGCCGGGTCTTGAAGACCTGCGGCCGGCCGCTCGTGACGTTGACCGCGGGTATGCCGACGGCGTGCTTGGCGTCGTTTAGGGTGGCTTCCTCGGGGATGAGGCTCGTAATCACGTCCCGCAAGGCCTGAGACCGGTATCGAGGCTGGCTCCAGTGCCGCCAGACGTCCAGGCCCTTGCCGAACTTGCCCGTTGGCTTTACACGTGGCGGGAAGATTTTCTCGCCCGACTGCTCGAAGGCCTGGACCACCTTCTGCATGGGGACCTCGAAAGCCACAGCCAGCGCGATGATGCCGCCGATCGAAGTGCCATACGACAGGTCAAACCGACGGCCTATGGGCTCACCGACGTGATCTTCCATCTCCTGCAGCGCGCGCGCCGTGAACAGGCCTCGATAGCCTCCGCCGGTCAATGCCAACGCCTGAAAAGGCCGCTCCTCGGTCCACGCCATACTTTGCCCCCTTTATCTAAGTTTTGGGTGCCGAGGATACCAATCAGCGGGTATGCGCTCGATCACTTCACGCATTTTCCGTCGCACGCGCTAGGATTTCTGAAGCTGCTGATTGAGCGACTGGTCTGGGCGGCATTTCGGTCGCAAGTGCCGCTTGCCCTCGAACGTCCGCTTGCGACGGTAGCGGCCACTAGGGCCGTCGCAAGAGAATGACGCAGATCAGCCTGATGCGGATATTGCGCCGACCTGCTTCAATGTTATTTTGGCGTTGACTTCTGCGTGGAATCTCATTTTTCCGAAGCATTGCACTCTAGCGGGCATCGGCGCGGTAGTTGATTTGCGCATTGACTAGCTTGAGCTGATATTTAAGCAAGGACGGATGGTCAGGCTAATTTGCACCCGAGAGTGCGACATGTGCTCCCCGTGCCCAGAGATCGGCATCGAAGCCGTCGGCGACCTCCGGCAGATGACGTGGAACGGCTATTAGTAGTCTTTCAAGCATCCGAAAGTACTCCGCCTCTGTTGCCGATGGACCAACTGACGTTGGAGCACGTTTAAAAAATTCCACGTCCACATATTCAACAAGCGGGCGCAACAATCCGTGTGCCAACAGCCAGCCGGCTTGAATTAGCAACACGAGGTTGACCGCTCTCCCAAGCCCATACGCTGCGTGGCTGGAAGCCGCCGCATTGCCGCGTCGCAGAAGGACAAGCAGGCAGGCAAGGTCGTCGAGCGTGCCCCTGTCACTCAAGGTTCGTACGAAGCTACTTTCCCAGCGGTTTGGGTTGTCTTGAAGCTGAATCTCCAGCCGTTTCGAGAGGTTGGCCGGTAGTCGTCGGCGGACCTCGTCCCTACTGTGATCAAAGTGCCAGTCTGTGCGCAACGCAGGCCACAACGCTAACTCGAATATGCAAGCACTGTCGGCACAGAGCCCTTCGGCGGCCAAGATGGTTGCACGCGTAGGGCATCGTCGCCCGATAGATCGCTCCGTCCATTGGTGGTGGAGCGTCTTGTATTTATCAGATGAGATAGTGCCCTGTGGACCGTAGTGGCCGACCATGTCCCCGATTGACGTTGCATCCGCATCAGCCGCCAGTACTCGAAACCACGCGATGGTGGCGAAAACGTCGACGACGGAGCGCCGCGAAACACGCGAAAGCTTCGGGTTGGCCCACGCGAAAGTTGCGTGACTGAGAGAAAACGCATTCGTATCAATCACTTAGGGCATTCTCCTGAACCTTTGTAGCCGACCTACGTTGGCGGTTTACCAAACTTAGACCGTGAACTAGCATGCCATGAGTCCCTGCGATCCCACATGACCGCATCGGACTAGATGCATTGGCAGTGATCTAGATCCATGTCTTAACGTTCCTAAACCTTACGATACAAACGAAATTCGACTTATGCAGCCAGACAGAAGCGCAATCGACGCGGTGCGTAGGCAGTTTCCTTTGGAATTCGGGGCGGCGACGACGAAGACTTCTTATCGCTTGCAGAACTCGCGCAGCTTGCCGATTTAAGGGACAAAGAGCTGGCTGCATTCCGAGAGCACCGAGAGGCCGCCAGGGCCGATGTGTCCGAGCGGTACGAAGCCGAAACGGGGCTAGCCTACGACCAGGCGGACATTCGGCTGGGGCGCGCAAAGCGGGGCAGTGCCGTTTCGCTGAGGGAAGCCCGGGAAGTCATGCCGCTGATCCACGCGAAAGGAGGTCGTCGATGAGCCGCCACGGGAATGCGGTACTACCGTGGATACATTGGTTCGACGGGCTCGACACCGACGACGGGCTTCGCGATCGGGTTACCCACCTTGTGACTGCACCGCAAGGGCTTTCACGAGACGCCCCTGTGGTCGCATGCGGGCGGATACTCGACGCTTGGAAGGCCACCTATATTCCGTGCGCGGCGCACCTCGCATTCATTCGGCAGCTCGTCGACCGCGTGCGTTTGAACGCAATGTCGCGCATTACGTCCGTCAGCGCATACGAGGCTTCGATCTACGCCCGCAGTCCGGTCGTCCAGTCTGACCAAGAGATTTGGGGCGTTACGGGACTGGCGGGCTGCGGGAAGTCGTCGGCAACAAAGGCTTTCTTGCGTGCACTTTCATCTGGCGTGAAGGGAGGGATCGCGCCAGGCGTGCAAGCGCCCATTGAGCCCGTAATTCGCATCGAAATGCAGGCTCAGCGATCTACCAGGCCGGTACTCAGATCGCTGGCAAATCCCGTGTTCATCGCGGGGCGAAAAAACATTGCAGCCGAGGAAATGTCGCAGCATCTGCGGCAGTGGCTGTACGCGAAGGGTACACAGGTACTGCTCGTCGATGAAATGCAAGCGATGACTCGAAGTCACCAGTCGACAACGCTGATTGCGAACCTCATCGGCGATCTCAACAGTCTCGGTCCAGCGGTTGTCTACGTTTTCAACTATTCTCTTGGGCACAAGCTGCTAACGCGCCCGCAGGAAGACAAGGATAGGTTGTTGGCCAACTGTCTTACCCTTGACCCCCCGCTGGCGGATGACAGGCACTGGCAAGCTGTATTGGATGAGTATGTGCGCCTTGGTTCGGGGTTGATCAACATTGATACCAAGCACAACGCGCACGCGCTGCATCAGCTGACGGGAGGTCTCTACCGGCTATTGCGCATCCTGTTGCGTGACGCTTGTCGAATTGCTTGGCCCTTGAAGGTCGATCGGGCTGTCACCATGGATGATGTTCGAGCGGCCTACCAATCCCGGGCGTACGCCAGCCAGCGCGGCGACGTGGATGCACTGCGTTCGCTTCACTTCAGTGGGTTGCTTTCAGAAAAGAGGCGGGACCTCAGCGCACCATTTTCTGGACCGATGCCGAGCACCGAGGGCGGCAAGATTGCGGCAACCAAGCCGATGTTCAATCAACCACCACCAGCAGCCGCTGTGCATCTCTTGGAAAGTGCGCTAAACGCCGATGAGCGCCGCGTGCTGAGCAAGCTCCGCGCGTCGCCAGACATGCCAACCGTCGCCAAACCGAGCACCAACGTCACGCGGCTTCCGCGTCGGCCTACAGTCAATGCCGAAGCGCTGCTTGCAGGGGCTCGGCTGTTGAGCGACGGTAAGAAGAGGGGCACGGTTCAAAAAGTCGACGTCGAAAACGGGGGCGACTGACGTGCTGCAAGCCCATTGGCCTATCGGGGAGCGCGTACCCTGGCTCCCAGACGAAACCTTGTTCAGTTGGTGCAGTCGTTACCACCTGCTGAGTTCCAACGGTATTGCCTCTGCAACCTGCCTCCAGTTGTTTGGGCGGCGGCGGCATGGCACGGCGCACGACTTCCCGGCAGGGTTAGAAGCGCTGGTAGCGCGCTCTGCAGGGAGTCTTGGAACGGTGCAAGCGCTGGCCAATGATCGGACGCTCCTGCCGTTCTATGGTCCTTTCCGGTGTACTGATCTATACGACCGGGCCGTTCTGAGTATGTACGGTGACGGCATTGGCAGCCTCAAGTTCCTGCTGGGGCTGCTGACCAGTGGGTTGGGTGCTGCGCATCCGCTGAAGGCCTGTCCAGCATGCATAGGCGAGGATCGCCGACAGCATGCCGTGGCTTACTGGCGGCGCATGCACCAGTGGCCTGCTGTTTGGGTCTGCCCGATCCACGGCGATCCTTTGTTGATATCACCTGTCAAGCTGGATCAGCGAGCACGCTTTCAGTTCGCGCTGCCGATGGATGCAGGCTTGGTGCCGTGGTGGAAGGGTGGCGATGACATTCGAACGATGAAATCGCTGCAGACACTTGCGGCTTTTGGGATGGACCTGTGCACTCTGGTGCCAGGACGTCTGGCGGATGTTGATGCGATTGCGCAAGCCATTCTGGAGGGGATGCGCAATCGTGGCTGGCTGACTTCGTCGCGCCGCATTGCCTGGCGTAAGTTCGAGTGCGAACTGCGATCGCATGCCGCCGTCATGGCTCACTTGCCTCCATTTGCCATGCAGATGGACGTCAAAGTTGCGCAGTCGCAGTTGACGAGAATTGTCGCCGCGAGATCGTTGACTCAGCCGTTGCGTTACTTACTCTGGTTGCCGTTGGTATTCGATGACTTGGCCGCATTTATGAGAGAGTACGACTGTTCGCATGCCCCAGCAATTCAGTCCCAGATATCGCATGCGGAATGCTCTGTCTCACGATGGAGGGGCGAATTGGCCCAGAAAGACGCTGCCGAATTGCTGTCGGGTAGGGCATCCGCGACGGCACTGGCAAGGCGCTACGGCGTCGATCCATCGACCGTCGCTGCATGGGCAGCAAGAGCCGGTTTTGAAACGCCACGGCGGCCGAAGGTTGTCGACGAGAAGAGACGGGCCGTCGCCATCCAACATTTGCTTGCAGGCCAGGACAAAGCTGTTGTTGCGGCCTGGCTAAGAACATCCCAGGTTACGGTCACCAAGCTACTTAGGCAGGTGCCTGGACTGCAGGCGCGTTGGCATCAGGTCCGCACGAGTCGGGCGCGTGACAACGCTCGCGCAGCTTGGATGGCCGTTGCTCGTGCGGCCCCTATGCTTGGCGTGGCAGCCGCCCGTCGAGCAGAGCCGGCGGCGTATGCTTGGCTGTATCGCAACGATCGCGAGTGGCTCAAGCTGCAAAGTTCTAACTTCACTGACCGGCGCTGCGATGCCAACCACGCTACCGTGCGTATAGAGCGGGCAGATGATCGGTATGCGCGTGCGTTGCGGGCGGCTGTCATGGCACGCGCTGTGTCCAGTGAGGCAGATCTGCTCAACCCGGAGCATTGGACTCTGTTGGCGCCCGGCTTGAAGCGGGTTCTACGTCGACCGCAGGCATGGCCGCGCACGTTGTTGGTGCTCCAGTCGGTGCTGGGAACCACGCTGCGCTCGGACCCCGAGCAACTCTTCTAAGCTGGCACGGGGGCCGTCAGCCGCAAGTCTTTCCAGCCCTTCGCGGCCGCCCTCAGCCATTGCTCGAACTGGTCGATCGGAATACCGTGCGTGTTGCATGCGGAGCTCAAGCTTTGACCACTGATGAAAGCTTTTCGAGCCGCCAGCATCGCGTCGCTTGCATTAGCCTGGCTATCGAGCTGTGCTTGTTCTACCGTGAACGCAGCGGCAATTTCTTCAATAGAGTCGAACAACACCGCAAGTGCGAGCGCACAGTTTGCACTAGCGTACGCCACGTGTTTGTCTTTGCTGATGCCGTCCAACCTGGCAAAGAATGCTTGTCGATCTTTCGATAGCAATGCTGGCCAGTACTTCTTGAGCCAGCCGCGTGGAACGATCTCCTTAGCCCTATCGCTGATCACCGGACGCTTGCCTACCTGTCCGGTTCGGAGGTCGCGTCGGCGGCAGCCTTCTTGAGCGACGCGATTCAAGGTCTTGCAGCTCATCGAAGTGGGCTGCTGCAACCACTGCGCCAACAGACTTGCGTAGCGCCCAAGGACCGATGTGGGCGAGTTGTTCCATGGACATTCGAAGCTGTGGCCCTCCAGTCGTTTGATTGCCTCACTTGGTGGCATGGCGAAAGCCTCGCACTCGAATCGGATTAGTGGAGTTGCGTGCTCAATGCACCAGTCGACACCGGGAAGATGGTTTGAGCGCCGCCAGTAACTTTGCTTGCCCGAAGCGATATCCCGCTGCACACAGGTCATGCACGTCAAGGCTTCTGTAGAGGAGCGCCGGGAAAGCCCGGATATGTGGAGGCTGCCATCGGCGCCTCCCCAGGTTGGCGTCCGCTGCTTTGCTTCGGTCGTGAACGCACGTAGTGCTGGCACGGTCGTGAAACGTCGGTGAAGGTCGGCGACGGTTGTGTCAAATGCCGTCGCAATGATCCACAAGGGCTTGCCTTCGTTTTCCTGTCGCTGGGCATTTTGAAGGCCATCAATCAGGTTGTCGACGGAGGTGCAACCGTTGGCGGCGGCCATGCGACCAAGGAGCCCTTCAAGCAACTCGTCCGGCTGCGGGTGAGGAATGACAACGTAACTCATGCTTTTATGTTCTCCGTTGGAGGGTCACTCGGGGCCAGCAGCGTCAAGCTGCGGATGACTGCTGCCAAAGCCCTTGCGTGGGCTGGCGTTCCGTCCCAGGCAACTTCTAGCGCGCTCATCAGGTCCTCGTTCGATGCAAGGCGGGCGCGCATGGATAAATTGCTTTGCATAAATACATAGTTATCTATGTCCCGTGCTAGCTTTGACGAAGATGAGGTCTTCCCGGACAAGATGCGGCTCACCTGCGACTGGCTCGCGCGCATCTTCAATGCCAGCGACTCTTGGGATATTTTTTGTCGACGAAGTTCCTTCTTCAGTAGTTCGTTTGTTCGCTGAATAGATTGCGTTGACATATGTAGATAATGCATAAATGCATTGAATATGTCAACTCTTATGACTCAGCAACCGCGTCAGACCTCGAAGGACTGGTCAGCTTGCGTGGGTGGTGTCGGGGGAGCGTGTCCGGTGTTGCTGAATGTCGCGCAGCGAGCGATGGCGGCTACCTTGCCGTTGGTGCCGCTTTCGGAGGTCAGGCAGCAGGCTGGCTACCCAGTTGCTTCTGCCGTCTTTTTCGCAGTGGAGTTGCTGGACAGGCGGGGGCCGCTTAGATTTGAGGCCGTGTTTACGATTTGGAATGCGTCTATGCGATCAGTCCGGACGTGACAGGCTCAGCCATACAAGCGATGATCGTTCAAAGTCAGCTTGTCCGTGGCGCCCCTCGGCAAAGGGCCTTTTTTTTCCATGTCAGCGTTGAAGGAAGACAAATGAAGTGTCCGTGCTGCGGTGCTGCCCACCTCGTCCCTGATACCCGAGATGTGCCTTACGTCTATAAGGGACGATCAACCGTTATTCTTGCTGTTTCGGGGGAGTTTTGCCCGACGTGCGGCGAGGTTGTGCTCGCTCGCGAGAGCGGCGATCGGTACAGCGCGGCAGTGGGCGAATTTCAACGAGACGTTGACGGTGAGGTCCCCAGCGCTGGGGATGACCCTTTGAACGTGAACTTTCATGGCTGAATCGCCGTCGCGGAGGTTTTTTCGCGCACTTACGAGCCGATAGAGCGAGGCAGCAGTTCACTGTGGCAGACAGCTGGCTTGGTGGAAATTGTGGGGAGCTCAATTTGACTAAACTTTTTGCAGCTATTGATGCCCCAGGTGAAATGCGTTTTATGGGGGAGGTACGTCGCCAGCGCACTGGCTTTGACCCCTTGGGACAAGCCACCTATTCTGAGCCAGAGGATCCACCCGCTCTGAATTCCAAGAGATGTCATAGAACTCCAAGGAAAGGTAGAGGCTTGATATGAATGCGCCAACCCCGCCGACGAATTTTCAGTCTTGGCTTGATTACGCCATCGCCACCATGAACGTGAGAGGAGCACGCTTGGAGCGCATTTTTGATGAGGGCGACTCGCCATCACCATCTCAGGACGATATCCGGGCTGCAGCGCAGGAGGAACTTGATCACCTTAGGTGCAAAGCCGCCTTGCCGGGGATGCGTATGCTGGACAACTGGAAGACAGCACTTTCGGAGAGACTGGGGCGCTCCGCCGAAGATATTCTTGAAAACAGCCTGTTAGCGGCAGACTTCCCCGATGGGAGTGTCCGTTTCCAATTCAAGGATGGCTCGGATCTGACATTTCGGCGGGCGTTTTACGTAGGCGCGACACCCGCCCAGGGGATCATCTATCGTGTAGCCGTGTTTTCGGAGCATTGCGGATACCACGAGTTCTGGATCGGCCCAGGGGACCGGATTTCGGTAGCTTTCACCACTGGCGCTCAAGACACGCCCTCGGACGAAGATTTGGCATGGGACTCCATGGTGCCAGTCGGTCGTGAGTTGGGAAGCCCTGATTTTGACAAACTGATGGAGCAAGATGCGAAGGAGTTTGCGTCAAACTTGGCTCGGTGGATCCAGCACAGCCACGCCTCCCATGGGACACTGCAACTGGACGAAGACGAGGCATCAGACGCCCGCAATGTCCAGCGCGCATTGCATGAACTCGGTCAAGACGTCACCATGGACATCGCCGCTGCGGTTTGGAAGCAATATTCACTGTCATTGGCGGCAAGCTGGATGTCAGGTGCGGATACTGATCAGTCCGCCGCCAGAGCTCTGTATCTAAATTGCCCCAGAGATCAGTCGCAGCATGAACCATTGAATGACGACTGACGGACCTCCTGCATCATGAGACTAGCCTGTCCGGAAGCGGTATCGGTGGCCGCATTGTGTTGTTGTGCAGCGGGCAAACGCCGACGCCCCCTGTTCGCGATACCGACGATGCTGTGTATCCCGTAGCCCAGGGTCCTCATAGTGGCAGCAATTCATCGATCGTGGTTGATGTAGTGGTCGACAGCCGCCTCCTTCTGTGCTTACGAAAACTTGGGCTCCCGGCCTGCACAGCCCACCCGCAAGTCGAGCCGCCGCTGATACTCGCGGTACCAGCCCTTTAGGGAATTCTTGCTGGGGTAGCCCAACTGCCTAATGGTCGGGCCAGTGCGTTTGCCGAGCTTGATATAGAGCTTGACGGCTCGAATTCGCTCTTCGTATGAATACATGATCTACTTCCAAGTAGTCCAAGTTATTGTCCGTACCCCCTTAGCATTAGGAGAGTTTTTTCTTCGCCTGCAGCAGCAGTGCCTGGTTCAACTGCTCCACCGGCCATGCCTCGGCCAGCGCCCGCAGCAGCAGCGCCTGCTGGCTTTCGGGTGCCAGGCCGCCCAGCGGCGGGTCGCGGTCCAGATTCGTCGGGAAGGCGTAGCCTTCGGCGCAGGCGGCTATCGCGCTGGCCAGTTCCTCGTCGCTGGCAAGGCCGGCCCGTTGCAGCAACGCCGGGTACAAGGCCTGCGACATGCGCAGCCGGTCCACCGACTCCATGGCCCGGCCGAACGCCGAGGACACCTGCAACAGGTTTGCCATACGCCGCACATCGGCCGAGCGGTTGTGGCCGGCGGCATGCATCAGCGCCGGGTTGAAGAACACAGCGTCGCCCTTCTTCAGCGGCAGCTGCACATAGTGGGCGTCGAAGTAGGCCTGGAACTCCGGCTGGCCGGCCACCAGGTAGCCCGGCAGGTATTTCTGCGAATGCGGCAGGTACAGCGTGGGCCCGCTTTCCACCGGCATATCCACATGCGCCACCGCGCCCTGCAGCGTCAGGTACGGCGACAGCCGGTGCACCGGCGACGGGTAGCCCGCGGCCTGGGCGGCGGTCAAAAAGCCCAGGTGGTAGTCGCGGTGCGCCATCTGCGCCGCGCCGCCGGGGTTCACGCTGTTCAGTTGCGAGGTCATCTGGTAGGCCGGGCCCAGCCAGGCCTGGCACACCAGCGCCAGCAGCGGATTGCCGTAGTAGGCGGCGAACACCTCGGGGGCCTGCACGCAAAGCTTTTCCAGCGCGTTCCACACCCGGTCGTTGGCTCCGGGCTTGGCGAAATGGTCGGCCTTGGCGCCGGTGCGGCGCTCGGCCTCGATCATCTGCTGGAACACGCCGGTGGCGGCATCGATGACCGCGGTGTCGGCGTACAAGGCCTGCAAGGCCAGCACGCCGGGGCCATCGCTCCAGACCCGGCTCCACTCGGCCATCAAGCCGCGTTGGAACTGCTCGGGCTGCGGACCGTGCTGCAGGCGCTGGCGCAGCTGGTCACAGTCGTACTGCGGCACGCCAAGCACGATGGCACTGGCCAGAGGATAGTCGGCATGTAGCGTGGGCATGTGCACTATGGCATCTAAGTCTGGCACTGAGCAAGTATCAGGCGTGAGCCAGTGCTGCGAGCTTTGAATAGGAGGCTGGTGACTCATTGGATGTACTCTGAGGAGGGGGATAAGCTCAGTGTAGGTTTGCACCTGGAGTATTGGTGGTCTAAAAACCCTCAAAAATACCTCATAATTTCCCTATGTCCTATCCTCACCTTTTAAAAGACGTTGCATCGCAAGCGGGTATCAGTCTGGCCACGGTAGACCGGGTGATGAACCAACGCGGAGGAGTGCGACAGCACACCATCCGCCGCGTGGAACAGGCGTTGAAGGAGCTCGACCGGCAAAAAAGCCAGGTAGGTTTGGCGGGACGGAAGTTCTTGATTGACGTGGTGGTACAAGCGCCTGACCGGTTTTCAACCTTGGTGCGCGCTGATCTGGAGCGTGTAATGCCGGGTTCGCACCCGGCCATATTTCGTGCTCGTTACTCCATGGGTGAAGATCAGTCAGTTGCTCAACTTGTAGCTACGCTCGACAAGATACTGCGGCAGGGCAGTCATGGCGTGCTACTTAAAGCGCCGGATGTGTCAGAAATTTCACAGGCGGTAGCGCGACTGCAGGATAAGGGTATTCCTGTGGTAACACTGGTGACCGATTTGCCTACTTCGGTACGTCGAGCCTACGTGGGCATGGACAACTGGGCTGCCGGACAAACCGCCGCTTACCTGATGGCCCAGTGGTTGGGTCGGCGAAAAACCGGGGTGTTGGTGTCCACTAGCAGCAATAGCTTCCGCGGCGAAGAGGAGCGAGATATCGGTTTTCGCTATGCAGTGCGCGAGCGTTATAAAAATCTTATCCTGCACGAGGTCAGCGAAGGCCTAGGCCTGCACGATACTACCGTTGCGCTGGTGCGCAGGAAGCTCAAGCAGTTGCCAGAGGTTGAGGCTGTGTATTCGATAGGTGGTGCGAACACAGCCATTAAAGAGGCATTCGCGCAGCTGCAGCGCCCTTGCCGGGTATTCATCGCCCACGATTTGGACGTTGACAACTTGCGGTTGCTGCGCGATGGCACGCTGCACGCTGTGCTGCACCACGATTTGCAGCAAGACCTACGTCAGGCTTGTGCCCATTTCATTGGTGCCCACGGTGCGGTACCAGCCAACCCATTGGTTGGGCCATCGTCAGTTCAGGTGGTCACTCCGTACAATTTGCCCAGAGAGTTGCTCTGATTAATCAGATTCTTTCAAGAATTAGCGCAATGCCCTGGCCCACGCCGATGCACATGGTGCACAGCGCATAGCGGCCGCCGGTGGCGTGCAGGCGGTTGATGGCGGTAGTGGCCAGGCGCGCACCGCTGGCACCCAGTGGGTGGCCCAGTGCAATGGCACCACCCCAGGCGTTCACCCGCTCGTCGTCATCGCGCAGGCCCAACTGGCGCAGCACCGCCAGGCCCTGCGCCGCAAAGGCTTCGTTCAGCTCAATCACGTCCAGCTGCGCCAGCGTCAGGCCGGTGAGGGCCAGCACTTTTTCGGTGGCCGGTGCCGGGCCGATGCCCATGACGCGCGGGGCCACCCCGGCGGTGGCCATGCCGACCACGCGGGCGCGCGGTGTCAGGCCGTTTTTGGCGGCCGTGGCTGCGTCGGCCAGCAGCAGGGCGCAGGCACCATCGTTCACGCCCGAGGCATTGCCTGCGGTGACGGTGCCGCCGGGGCGTACCACGGGCTTGAGCTTGGCAAGGGTCTCCATGCTGGTGGCGCGCGGGTGCTCGTCGGTGTCTACCACGATGGCATCGCCCTTTTTCTGCGCAATGGAGACAGCGGTGATCTCGCGCGCCAGGTGCCCGGCCTGTTGGGCGGCCACGGCGCGCAGCTGGCTGTGCAGGGCCATGGTGTCCTGGGCTTCGCGGCTGATGCGGAAGTCGGTAGCTACGTTTTCGGCGGTTTCGGGCATGGAGTCCACGCCGTACTGTTCTTTCATCAACTTGTTGATAAAACGCCAGCCTATGGTGGTGTCGTGCACTGCGTTGCTGCGGCTGAAGGCGGACTCGGCCTTGGGCATGACGAAAGGTGCGCGGCTCATGCTCTCCACGCCACCTGCTATCATTAATGTAGCTTCTCCTGCTTTGATGGCGCGCGCTGCAGTGCCTAAAGCATCCAAACCCGAGCCGCACAGGCGGTTCACGGTGGAGCCGGGCACCCCCAGCGGCAGGCCCGCCAGCAGCGCGCTCATGCGGGCCACGTTGCGGTTGTCTTCACCGGCCTGGTTGGCGCAGCCGTAGATCACATCGGTGACCGCTGCCCAATCGACGTTCAGGTTGCGCGCCATCAGCGCCCGCAGGGGGATGGCACCGAGGTCGTCGGCGCGCACGCTGCTGAGGGCACCGCCGTAGCGGCCGAAAGGGGTGCGGATGGCATCGCAGATAAAAGCTTGGTTCATGGGGTTCTCAATGCGGAGAGTGGGTGGGTTTCAGGCCTGGATGGGCAAGCCCACCAGGCGTTCCAGCTCGGCGTGCTCCAGCCCTTCGACTTTGTCGATCAGCTGGAGTCCTTGCGGCGTGCATTCCAGCGTGGCCAGGTCGGAGTAGATGCGCTTGACGCAGGCGATGCCCGTGAGGGGGTAGCTGCAGGTGTCGACCACCTTGCTTTCGCCCTTTTTGGTCAGCAAATCCATCATCACCCAGGTCTGCTTGGCACCGATGGCCAGGTCCATGGCGCCGCCCACGGCGGGAATGGAGCCAGGTTCACCGGTGCTCCAGTTGGCCAGGTCGCCAGTGGCCGAAACCTGGAACGCGCCCAGCACGCAGATGTCCAGGTGGCCGCCGCGCATCATGGCGAAGCTGTCGGCATGGTGGAAGTACGCGCCGCCGTCCAGCAAGGTCACCGGCTGCTTGCCCGCGTTGATCAGGTCGTAGTCTTCCTCGCCCGCAGCGGGGGCCGGGCCCATGCCGAGGATGCCGTTTTCGCTGTGCAGCACCACCTCGATGTGGGCCGGGATGTGGTTGGCCACCAGGGTGGGCTGGCCGATGCCGAGGTTCACGTAGGCTCCGTCGTGGATGTCTTGCGCCACGCGCTGGGCGAGTTCGTCTTTGCTGCGTTTTTGGTAGCTGCTCATGCTGTATCTCCGGCCTATGCGGCGTGTTTGAAACCACCGGCCTGGGTGGCTACGTGGTGGATGTGGACGATCTTGGAAACAAAGATGCCGGGCGTGACGATGGCCTCGGGGTCCAGCGCGCCCAGATCCACGATGGAATGCACGGTGGCCACGGTGCGCTTGGCGGCGGTGGCCATCACCGGGCCAAAGTTGCGCGCCGCTTTGCGGTAGACCAAGTTGCCCCAGCGGTCGCCGCTCTCGGCCTTGATCAGGGCCACGTCGCCGTAGATCGGGTACTCCAACACGTATGGTTTGCCCTGGATGACGCGGGTTTCCTTGGGGCTGTCGTTGGCGTTTTTGGCCAGTTCCGTGCCAAAGCCGGTGGGGGTAAAGAAGGCACCCACGCCCGCCCCGGCGGCGCGCAGGCGCTCGGCCAGGTTGCCCTGGGGCACCAGTTCCAGTTCGAGCTGGCCGCTGCGGTACAGGCCGTCAAATACCTGGCTGTCGGCCTGGCGCGGAAAGCTGCAGATGATCTTGCGCACCCGCCCGGCCTTGAGCAGCGCGGCCAGCCCGGTCTCGCCATTGCCCGCGTTGTTGTTGACCACGGTCAGGTCGCGGGCACCTTGGTCGATCAAACCGTCGATGAGTTCGTTGGGGATACCGGCGGTGCCGAAGCCACCGATCAGCACGGTGGCTCCGTCCTGGATACCTGACAATGCCTCGGCAACTGAGGCGGCGATTTTGTTGATCATGGTTGCATACCGGTCTTGACGGGGTTGAGGACAAAGTCGTAGCTCAGCGTGTAAAACGGTCGGATCATCAAAGAACCATCCGGAGCGGTTCCCGCTTCGTTGTGAACCCAGTCAGCGATCAAGGTAGACCGGACTCCAAAAACAGCGTCGGAATCAAGATACTTATCCTGGTCCCGGAATACGTGGGTGATCAATCGTTCAAAGCCAGGTGCAACCAACATGAAATGCAGATGGGCCGGACGCCATGGGTGCCGTCCCAGTGCTTCCAGCATCTTCCCGACCGGGCCATCATGGGGAATTGGATAGGGCTGCGCGAGGATGGAGCGAAAGTGGTATTCGCCATGCATATTGCTGATGAATCGGCCCCGGGCCCGGTGCTCATGTTGACCGCTTTCGGTTCGAGGAAGCTGGACATCGTAGTGCCCGTCTTCATCCGATTGCCAGACATCCATGGCGACCCCGGCCAGTGCGTTTCCTTGTGGATCTGTAATTTTTCCCTGCACAAAGCAAGGTATTCCACCTGCTCCATTTGCCATATCTGCCCCAAGTGGATAGTTGGGAGCACCCTCGACAAAAAAGGGACCAAAAACGGTTGCCTCTGTACAACCTTCAGGTTTGATGTTGTTCTGTGCGGTTACCAAGGTCGAGAGTCCCAATACATCCGATAGAAGGATGAACTCTTGTCGGACATCGTCGGTGATGTGGCCTGTGGCGGTCAAGAACTGGATCCCTTTGAACCACTCGTCCTCGGTAAGATTAATTTCCCTTGCGAAGGAATGAAGGTGCTGTACCAGACTGGTCATGACCTGTCGAAAGCGTTCATCCTTGCAGTTGGTGATGGATGCAAGAACGGCTTGCGTGATGGTGTCTTCGTTTATGTTGCGCATGGGTTTTGTCTCCAATGGGGCGTGTACATTCGGGCAGGCGATACGTTACTACTGCGCCCTAAGGAAAAAAATACTCTATAGTGAAATGAGTTTTCCGCTAGATGGGGTAATGCGCAATGGACCGCTGGGCACAAGTTGAATTTTTTGTACAAGTCGCCGAACTAGGAAGTTTGTCGCGCGCAGCGGAAAAGCTGGATATGTCCAACGCAGCAGCAAGCCGTACGCTGCAGGCCCTGGAGGAACGTCTTGGAGCACGCTTGGTTGAGCGGACCACACGGCGTTTATGGCTCACCGAGGTGGGAACGGCCTTTCACCGTCGTTGCGTGGCCATGATGGCCGAGATGGCCGAAGCCGAGGCAGTGGTGCAAGAGACCAGCTTACAGCCCAGTGGGGTGTTACGGGTTACGAGTTCTGTATCTTTTGCGACGATGCACATCGCACCAGGTTTGCCGGAATTTAATGACCGTTTTCCACAACTGGCTGTGCAAATCGTGGCGGCAAATCGGTATCCGGACTTTATTGAAGCGGGTATTGATGTAGCCATTCGCACGCGCGAATATGAAGGCGATTCAGGGATTACGGTCCGTAGACTTGCGCATACCCGCCGTGTTCTTGCCGCCTCGCCTGGTTACTTGACTGAAAACGGTGTGCCCACGGTCCCGGAGGATTTAAAGCTTCACCGGTTGCTTGTCTATAACCTCGCCAATGACCCGTATGTGCTGCACTTCAGCCGCGGCGAGGAAAAGAGAAATACACCCATAACAAGCATCTTGGATTCAAATGAAGGCCAAGTGATCTGCGCCGCAGGTCTCGCAGGGCTTGGGTTGGTGATCCAGCCGCTTTACATCATTTACGATGAAATTGTGGCCGGTCGTTTGGTGCCAGTGCTGACCGATTGGGAGCTACCTTCCTTGACGATCAATTTTGCGTACCAAAGCAGGCGCCACCAACCAGCCAAGATTCGGGTGTTCACCGAATTTTTTCTTAAGCGATTTGAAGACCAAGAACTCGGAAAGAAGTGGTCGTCTTCGTTCCGTTAGCCAACGACGCATAAGACTTTGGCGGTGTATGGGGTATGGGCAGCAATTCCATATCTCGCGATGCGCCGTGCCGAGGCTGATGCAAACTTGGGCATGAGCTCGCACAGCGCGGCAACCCTCAATAGCTGAATAGTCGTTGCAATCACTGCGCTGGCTACACCGGACGCGTCCATGGGCGCGACAACCGCAAGAGTCTTTCAGCCAAATACTTCACACCATTTAATGGGTAAAAGGCCAGTCTGCCGCTACGCGATATAGGTCTGCGCCAAGGTGGGCGCGCATCACAGTACATCTAAAACGCTTAGATTTCAAATTTTCATTCTTAGAAAATTAACTGTTAATTTTTCCATTTAGTGGAAAAGATATTTCCAATTTCAATCTTTTTTGCCGCTGGGTGTGAATATATAGTTGCCTCCAAGATCAGTCAGAGAAGCACAAATTAGGAGACACGGAACCCGCTTCCGTAACAAAAATGGATAACCGAATGATTCAAGATGAGGTGGTGCCAGACGCTGGGATGCTACGCATACCGTCCGCTGCTTCATCCCAATGCATGCCTGGTCACTGCGGCCTGAAGGTGGGGTAGGCCATGATCAAACACATAGTCATGTGGAATGTTCGTGGTGAAACCGCTCAGGAGCGAGAGGTGGCGGCCCAGTTTGTAAAAACGCGATTTGATGCCTTGGTCGGTTTGATTCCAGGTATGCGTTGTCTGGAAATTGGCTTGGATGTAAGTGGTGTTGATTACGCCTGCAATGTTGTCCTTTATTCTGAATTTGACTCTCAGCAATCCCTGGATGCCTACGCTTCGCACCCTGAGCATCTGAGAATCCGTAAGGAGCTTGGCGACATCCGCGTCACTCGACATCAAGTCGACTACATCCCAAAGGTAGTGTGATCATGCAAGACTTTATCTTCACGGCCCAGCCGTCACGGGTGGTCTTCGCCAAGGGGAGTCTTGAACTCTTGGCCGAAGAAGTGAGGGCCCTAGGTGCCCGTCGCGCTTTGGTTTTATGCACACCGCAGCAGCGTGAGCAAGCGCAGCGGGCGAGCGATTTGCTCGGCGATATGGCGGCGGGGATCTTTGACGGTGCAGAAATGCATGTGCCTATTGAAGTCGCACGCCGGGCCCGTGAACACGCTAAATCCGTAGGTGCTGATTGCGCGGTGGCATTAGGTGGTGGATCCACCATTGGCCTGGGAAAGGCTATTGCATTGGAGTCTTCACTGCCGATTATTGCGATACCGACAACGTATGCCGGTTCCGAAATGACGCCGATTTATGGAATTACCGAAGCCGGAGCGAAGAAAACAGGACGCGATATCCGAGTGCTTCCAAAGACCGTGCTGTATGACCCAAATCTCAGCGTCGGCCTGCCCGTTGGCATGTCTGTCGTTAGCGGAATGAATGCCATTGCGCATGCTGCGGAAGGCTTATACGCCAAGGACGGAAATCCGGTGATGTCGTTGATGGCAGAAGAGGGGATTCGTGCCTTGGCTGGTGGAATGAAAGGTATCGTTTCGAACGCTTCAGACATGGATGCGCGCAGCGAATGCTTGTACGGCACCTGGTTGTGCGGATCGGTACTCGGGCATGTGGGTATGGCCCTGCATCACAAGCTTTGTCACGTACTGGGAGGTAGTTTCAATCTGCCCCATGCCGAGACGCACACCATCATCTTGCCTCACGCGCTGTCCTACAACGCAGAGGCCGCGCCAGATGCGATGAGACGGATCGCTAGAGCACTTGGCGTCCCGAGCGCCCCTGAGGGGGTATTCGATTTGGCAAAGCAATTGGGTGCGCCCACGGCGCTGCGAGATATTGGCCTAAAAGAGACGGATCTGGAGTCGGCCTGCAGGATTTCTATGTCCAACCCCTATTGGAATCCAAGACCGCTCGAAGAAATGGCGTTGATGAAGCTTCTTCGGAACGCATGGACTGGTCAAAGACCGAGTAGCTGAACCTGGGTCAGGATCGGTCTAAGTGCCAGTAGCGGGTAGAACCCACAAATTTTTGATTCAAAGAGGAGACAGACATGAGCAAGCTTATTGGAGAAGGAGGCACATTCGGGGTGGCGTGCCTGGGTATTACCCATCCCCATACATCAGGACGGGTTAGAGCACTTCAGCGGTTGCCAAATGCTCAAATGCTAGGTGCCTACGATGAAAGTCCACTGCTTAAGCCCTTTACAGAGGCGATGGGTATCAAGGCACGTAGCAAGCAAGAAATTCTGGATGACCCGAATGTCCATGCTGTCTACGTGCACTCGAAAAGTAACAAGATGGCCGACTTGTCCATTGAGGCGCTAGAGGCAGGAAAAGCTGTCCTCTGTGAAAAACCCGCAGGACGCAACTCCGCAGATGCACGACGAATTGTTGAGGCAGTCAATCGTACCGACGGAATTTTGCAAGTGGGCTATTGCTGGCGTTTCTCTCCTTCAGTGGATGCGATGCAGCACGCACTGCAAACGGGTCGCCTGGGCAAGGTGTTGCAGGTGCGTGCGCACGGTGGCTGTTCACACGACGAGGCAGACACCAACCACATGAAGCAGCCAGAGGATATCGGTGGTGCGATGTTCGTCATTTCTTGCCATTTGTTCGATCGCGTCATTCACCACTTTGGGATGCCAAAGTCGGTGAACGCTCGAATCACCAAGTTTCCTGGTGCCATGGGACCCACCTCACGAGAAGATGCAGCGGGTGCTGTACTCAACTACGAAGACAAGATTGTGGTGGTCGATTTCTTTTCTTGGGATCCGCTACCTTGGCTGGAAACCTGGGACATCACTGCCTATGGCACTGAAGGGGTCATGCAGTCATGCCCATCGCCATCTAGCTATCGGATTTACGACAAGGGCAACCGGGGCATGCCTGAGGGCTGGACAGAGTGGAACGAAACCAGCTTCCCCATCAATTGGGCATCCAAGAAAACCGTGTACTCGCCCGAATTGGCGGAAATCGGCAACCCGGTGTTCTTTGACCGTGAGCTCGCCGCTTTCCACGCCTCGGTGCGCCACGGTGCACCGGTCGTCATCCCCGCAACACAGGCGCTCAACATCAGCACACTGATCGAAGCCTGTTTTGCATCTTCTAAAAACTCTGGTGCAGAGGTATTACTGTGAATAAAACCAACCCCGAATTACTTGCCGCCTATTGGACGCTGGCGGGTGATGTCTATCCCGGTGCCCCTACCGAGGTCAGCTCGTTTTCGCTACAGGAACGCGCTGCTGCTGCTTCTAAAGCGGGCTATACCGGAATGGGTATTGTCCATGCCGATCTAATGGCGAATGCCACAAAGATGGGGTTTCCCGGGATCAAGACGGTGCTGGCGGACAACGGTATCAAGCATGTCGAAGTCGAGTTTCTGTCCGATTGGTTCGTCGACCCAGCCGACCCACGGCGCAAGGTTTCGGACCAAGTACGCCGTGAACTATTCGAAGCTGCTGCCACCTTGGGTGCCCGAAATTTCAAAATTTCGCCAGCTCTTTTCGAGGAGACACCTCCCGATATCCCGCTGTTGCAACATGAGTTTGCACGCCTTTGCGAAGAGGGGCGGCAAGTCGGAACCGACATCGTCATGGAGATGATGCCATTCACCAACGTAAAGACGATCGATACCGCGATGGCCATCATTGCTGGAGCCGATCAATCCAACGGGGGACTCCTGCTTGACATCTGGCATCTGGAGCGCGGCGGCATGGATTGCAGCGAAATTGCAAAAATTCCAGCGCGCTTCCTGAAAGCCATTGAGCTTGATGATGCCGACAAAAACGTGGTGGGAACGCTGTTTGAAGACACCCGCTTTGGTCGGCGGCTGTGCGGTGAAGGCAGCTTCGATTTGCCTGGTTTCATCAAGGCGGTCCGAGCAGCTGGTTTCAGCGCACCTTACTACGGCGTCGAGATCATTTCAGAAACCTTCCGCAAACAACCGCTTGAAGTGATGGCGCGCACTTCTTACGAGAGCACTATGCGGCAGTTCAAAAACCTGTCCATCTAATTTATAACCTGGAGACTACCAAAATGATTCGAGTAGCTGTACTCGGTGCGGGTCGCATCGGACAAATCCACGCGGCCAATGTTGCCGCCAATCCCCGCGCGACCCTGGTCGCCGTGGTGGACCCTGTAGCCGCCGCCGCAGATGCTTTGGCCGCCAAGTTAGGCTGCGAGGCATCTACAGACGCTGCGGCAACCATTGCCCGCGCCGATGTGGATGCCGTGGTGATAGGTACCCCATCGGATACCCATGCCCACCTGATGCTGCTGGCAGCGCGGGCTGGCAAAGCGGTGCTGTGCGAGAAGCCTGTGGACAATGATCTGGCCAAGGTAGATGCCGCCATTGCGGAGCTCAAGCAATTGAACGCCAAAGTCATGATGGCCTTTAACCGCCGTTTCGACCCCAGCAATATTGAGCTGCGCAAAGCCATTGATGCAGGTCAGATTGGCGATGTTCGGCAGGTCATCATCACCAGCCGTGACCCAGGCTTACCACCCCGTGACTATGTTGCCCACTCGGGCGGAATTTTCCGCGATATGGCCATCCATGATTTCGACATGGCACGCTTTCTTCTTGGCGAAGAGCCTACCGAGGTGTATGCCAAGGCCAGCCGTGTGGTCAACAAGGCGCTGATGGAAGAGTTCAATGATTACGACACGTTGATGGTGGTGATGCAGACTGCATCTGGCAAGCAGTGCCACATCAACTGCTGCCGCGAAGCGGTGTATGGCTACGACCAGCGCTTTGAAATTCTCGGCTCCACCGGCATGCTGATGAACGACAACCTGCGACCTAGCACCGTGCGCCGCTACAACGCGACCGAGACCGAAGCCCTACCGCCTTTGTTGAACTTCTTCCTACAGCGCTATACCGATGCCTACCGCAATGAGCTGGATGCTTTCTTGAAGGCACTGCAAGAAGGCACCGCGATGCCCACCACGCCATGGGACGGTCGCCAGGCATTGCTGCTGGCCGAGGCCGCAATGGAGTCGGTCGCTACTGGTCGATCAGTCGCCGTGTAGGCACAGCTACAAGCCCACTTTCGAATCACACCCCGAGGGACGGCTCGGGGTGCGGGAGAACCTTTTCCGTCCGCAGCCTATTTATCAAAACCATTTGGAGACAAGTATGAAAGTCAATCGCAAAATCCTAGTCGCAGCCATGTTGGCTGCCGCCAGCTCCGCCTCGATGGCGCAACTCGTTGGCGTTAGCTGGTCTAATTTCCGCGAAGAACGCTGGACCACCGATGAAAAAGCCATTAAAGACCAACTGGCCAAATCGGGCGCCACCTACGTGGCGGCAGATGCTGCGGCATCTCCAGAAAAGCAGTTGGCAGACATTGACGGTCTGATCAGTAAAGGTGCCAAGGTCTTAATGATCCTGGCACAGGATAAAGATGCTATTGCTCCAGCCCTGGCTAAGGCAAAGGCCCGGGGTATCCCGGTTATTGCTTATGACCGCCTTTTCGAGTCACCCGAGGTTTTCTACATTTCCTTCGACAACAAGGAAGTCGGCCGCTTGCAAGCACGGGCCATTTACGCCGTCAAGCCCAAGGGCAATTACGCCATGATCAAGGGCGCGTCTACCGACCCGAACGCCAACCTGCTGCGCGAAGGTCAGCAAGAGGTGCTGGCCGAAGCCCTCAAGAAAGGCGACATCAAAATTGTTGGAGAAGAGTACACCGACGATTGGAAGCCAGAAGCCGCACAGAAAAACATGGAGCAGATTCTGACCAAGGCGGGTGGCAAGGTGGACGCAGTGGTGTCATCCAACGACGGCATGGCGGGCGGTGTCGTGGCGGCACTGTCAGCGCGTGGCTTGACCGGTGTACCCGTCTCGGGCCAGGACGGCGACCATGCAGCACTGAACCGCGTTGCATTAGGCTCGCAGACCGTGTCGGTGTGGAAGGATTCGCGTGAATTGGGCCGCGAGGCTGCGATCGTGGCCGTGGCGTTGGCCAAAGGTCAGCCGGTCCAGGGGGCATCGATGTTCAACGGTGGCGAAAAGAAAGTCAGCATGAATTCCATCCTACTCAAACCCCAGCCAATCACCAAGGACAAGCTGGACTTGGTCATTAAAGGCGGTTGGATCAGCAAGGATGTTGCATGCAAAGGCGTTGACAAAGCCACAGGGCCTGCAGCCTGCAAGTAAAGCGCAATTGCGCGGGCTGACGGCGCTGCGACTCGCATCGCCGACGCTGTCAGCCGATTTTCATCTTTAACCATATTGAGGCATCCACATGCGATCCCTACGAGAAAAACTACAAATCAGCACGCTTGACCTGCGGCTGCTCATCATGGCGGGAGTGTTGGTAGCGATGGCACTGTCATTCCATGCGGTCACCGGCATATTTTTGACCCCAGAGAACCTGTACAACGTGGCTCAGCAGTCGGCCGTGGTGGGCATAGTGGCGGCGGCGGTCGGCCTGGTGATTGTGTCTCGACAAATCGACCTTTCGGTCGGCTCCGTGATGGCAACCGTCGGTGTAGCCATGGCCTTCCTGATGTACAGCAAGGGCTGGCATTGGGTGCCCGCCAGTCTGATTGGCCTGGTACTGTCCTTGGCGATCTACCTCTACCAAGGCTGGCTGACTGCGTATCTTGGTGTAGCCTCGTTTGTAGTGACCTTGGGCGGATTGGTCTCGTTTCGTGGTATCGCCTTTCTGTTTTCTGATGGCCGTACCCAGCCTATCACTGACCCCACTTTTTTACTGATCGGTGGCGGGTTGGATGGTGCGATTGGTGTTACTGCCAGTTGGGTCGTTGGCTTGCTGGCTAGCGCATTGATTCTGTGGAACATATTTCAGCGCCGCAGCGCTTCGGCACGACATGGATTGGCGACTCGCCCACTTATCGTGGAGCTCGCATTTGCCGGGTTCTTCGTGGCGGTCATCCTGGGCTTTGTTGCCGTCATGTGTGCTTACCAAATTCCGAGTAAGAAGGTCCCGCAAGGTATACCTAATCCGGTCTTGATTTGGGCTGTGGTTGTGGCTGTGATTGCTTTCATCATCAATCGCACTGCGTTCGGGCGCTATATTTTTGCCATAGGGGGCAACCCTGAAGCTGCCACTCTGGTGGGCATTCCGGTTAAATGGGTCACGCTCAAGACCTTTCTGCTGCTGGCTGTGATGACCACGATCGCTGCCATGGTCGCCATATCCCGCTTGAACGCCGGAACGGCTTCGCTGGGTACCGGTATGGAGCTTTATGCGATTGCTGCCGCCGTAATCGGTGGGGTGGCCCTGGCCGGGGGCAGTGGCACGGTGTTGGGCACTGTGTTGGGGGCGCTCATCATCCAGTTTTTGGAAAGCGGCCTGCTGCTGCTCGACGTGGGTGTTGGTCAGCGCTTGGTCATCATTGGTCAGGTACTGATCGTCGCCGTTGTCTTTGATGTGGTCTATCGTCGTGCAACTGGAGAGCGTCTATCATGAGCCAAACTACCCTAACCCCTTTGGTGGACATTACCAACGTCAGCAAGGCCTTTGGCGGAGTCCATGCGGTGGAACGTGTCAGCGTCAAACTCTATCCTGGCGAAGTAGTTGCACTACTAGGGCACAACGGTGCGGGCAAGTCCACACTGATGAAAATGCTGGCTGGTGCCTACCCCATCGATAGTGGCGAGATTTCCATCAATGGGCAAGCGGCCAAGATCGAAAGTCCCTCAGATTCGCAAAATCTGGGTGTCGAAACTATCTATCAAACGCTTGCATTGGCCGACAACCTAGACAGCGTCGCCAACTTGTTTCTGGGCCGCGAATTGAAGACCCGCTGGGGGACGTTAGACGACTACGCGATGGAAAAAGCGGCACGTGAAGTATTCCAGCAGCTGAATCCTAACTTCAAAAACATCCGGGTGCCGGTGCGTTCTCTATCCGGTGGCCAACGTCAAGTCGTTGCAATCTCCCGGGCCATTTACTTCAAGGCGAAGGCCTTGGTGATGGATGAGCCTTGTGCTGCATTGGGTCCTGAGGAAACTCGTATGGTTCATGAGCTGGTGCGTAAGCTCAAAGCGAATGGTGTGGGCATTTTTCTGATTTCTCACGACATGCCAGATGTATTTGGTTTATCTGATCGTTTGTGCGTGATGAAAAACGGTAAAACTGTGGGAACCTACCGAACTTCCGAAGTAACTGAGGATGAAGTGTTAGGGATGATTATTGCGGGCAAGAAAGTGACACGTATTCCTGAAGTGCATGAATTATTGTGATGGAGCGTTGATTCACGAGGAAGTTATCTAAGTATAAATAGTCACTTCATTCTTAGATAGTCTTGAATAGCCGAGTGCTAACACCACTCGGCTTTTTTGCGTCAGGACATGCTGTACTCCACTGAATCACATCTCGAATTTTGCAGCATGCCGCGACGAACTTAATTTACAGCACCTTTAATGGATAGCTCAAAGTATGTAGTCTCGACGGACTTTCATGCATCGAGCGTGTTAACAAAATCAATATCTTACGATCGGTTAGCCCGACGGACTTTATTTGCTCCAATCAGGTGACTGGTGACTGGAGCAAATAAAGTCCGTCGGGAATTTGTAATCCAAAAAAATGGGGCCGGTGGCCCCTTTTTTTGTATGGCGATTTGGTTCTATGCACGTAACCAGTCGCTTCGCAGTTGCTACTGCCGGCTATGCAGCGGTTGCTGCGGATGGATGGCTGCGCTATCGGGCACCAGCAGATATGCGCCCAACTTGTTTTTGAACCTGGGCCTGCAGCAGTTCACGGTCCAAGCGCTCGGCCGAAAAAATGGGTGTCTGAAAAAACTGGACCAAAACAAACCGCGAGTCGAGTGGCCTCAGGTTGGTCAACGTTGACGGGACACCCTTTGATCAGACAGTGCCGCCGCGTCAGTCGCCAGACTGGACGGAAAGGCGTTGGTCTGAAAGTCTAGCCACGGCGGGTTCTGGGCATACATCTCAATGATGAGCTGTTTGATTGCTCCGATGTACCACGAGTCGTCGTTGAGCCGATGGCTGAGGATGATGGGCGAGGTCGCCTTCTCGTCGGCGATCAGCCGGTAGACCAGGTCCGAGCGCAGCCGCGCGGCTGCTGGCACGATGCACAGGCCTACTTCGGCGGCGACCAGGCCCAACGCGGCATGCAGCTCGCGCACCTCATGAACCTCAGCCAGCTTGATGCCCTTCTCATGCAGCATGCCCAGCACGTGGTCGGCAAAGCTGGGGCGCGGCTCCTTCGGGAACACGATCAGCTTGTGGTGTTCGAGGTCTTCAAGTTTTACCGAACCCTTATCCGCTGCCAACGGCCAGTCGGGTGGGATGGCCAGCACCAACCTTTCCTCGCGCAGCACCGTGCGGGCCACCGAGGTGTCGTTGCTTCGAATGCGACCGAACCCCAGGTCGATGCGCCCGGACTTGAGCTCGCTGATTTGCTGGATCGACCCCAGATCGACCAAGTGGACGTCGGTGTCGGGGTAACGCTGGCGAAACATCCGCACCAGCATGGGCAGCCCCCCATAGAGGGTGGAGGGAACGTAAGCGATGGAAATGGATTGTCGTTGGTTGCGGCTTGCCTGCCGTGCGGTGTTCTTCATCTGGTCGACACGGTGCAGCACCTGCAGCGACTGCTCATAAAACAAGCGGCCCGCCTCCGTCAAGCGCACCGGGCGGGTGTTGCGCTGGATGAGCTGGACTTCCAGTTCCTCTTCCAGCAGCTGGATCTGGCGGCTGAGCGGGGGCTGTGCAATGTGCATCTGCTCCGCGGCGCGCGTGAAGTTCTTGGTGGTGGCCACCGCCACGAAGTACCGTAGTTGGCGCAGATCCATAGGGGAAAACCATAGTTATCGAAATGGGATGTACTCTAAGTGGTTGTTTTCCAATGGAAAACGAACCAATAATACCTTATAGGTATTGAACTAGACGAATTCGGTGTTGGCCGAAAAGCGCTTGCAATCGTCCAATATGGGCTATGCAACATACCGACCTTCAACACCCCCCCGCCGACCCTGCCGTCATCGAACGTGTCGAGACGATGCTGGTCGATCTGCCGACAATCCGTCCGCACAAACTGTCGATGGCCGTGATGAACGGCCAGACGCTGATGCTGGTGCGCATCCGCTGCTCGGACGGCACGGTGGGCATCGGCGAGGGCACGACCATCGGCGGCCTGGCCTACGGCGCCGAATCGCCTGAGGGGATGAAGCTGGCCATTGACACCTACTTCGCCCCCCAGCTCATCGGCGCTGACGCGAACCGCGTGCCCGCGTTGATGCACCGCTTGCACACCGCCTTCCGCGACAACCGCTTCGCCAAGTGTGCAGTCGAGACTGCGCTGTTCGACGCGCTGGGCCACCGCACCGGCCTGCCGGTATCCGAGCTGCTCGGTGGGCGGCTGCGTGACCGGCTGCCCGTCGCGTGGACGCTGGCCTCCGGCGACACCGGTAAAGACATCGAAGAAGCGCAGCGCATGCTGCAGCTGCGCCGCCACCAGATCTTCAAGCTCAAGATCGGTCGCCGTTCGGTGCGCGAAGACGTGGCACACGTCGCCGCCATCAAGAAGGCGCTGGGCGATGCGGCTTCGGTGCGCGTAGACGTGAACATGGCCTGGAGCGAGCTGCAGGCCCAGCACGGACTGGCCGCCCTGGTGGATGCCGGCTGTGAACTGGTCGAACAACCCGTGGCCAGCGTCGACGCCTTGGCACGGCTCACGGGCAAGTACCCGATCGCGGTGATGGCCGATGAATCCCTGGTCGGCCCGGAGAGTGCCTTTGCATTGGCACGGGTTGGCGGCGCCAACGTGTTCGCCATCAAGACCGAGCAGTCCGGCGGTCTGCAGGCCGCCCAGCGCGTGGCGGCCATTGCCGATGCGGCCCACATCGAGTTGTACGGTGGCACGATGCTGGAGGGGGCAGTCGGCACCATCGCCTCGGCCCATGTGTTCTCGACCTTCCGAGAATTGCGCTGGGGCACCGAGCTGTTTGGCCCGCTGCTGCTGACCGAAGAGATCCTGGCCCAGCCGCTCGAATACAAGGACTTCCACCTCACCATTCCCACATTGCCCGGCCTCGGCATCGTGCTGGACGAGGACCGTGTCGCGCACTTCCGCCGCGACCGCACGCGCACCACCGTTGGCCCCGCCGCCAGATCCCTGACCTGACCCTTTCCCAACCCCCCACAAAACGGAGACAACCATGAGCGTTCATATTTTCAAATCCACAGAAGTCCAGGACTTCTTGCGTCTGGCCACCGGGCAGGACCAGCCGGGCGGCAATCCCCGCACGAAGAAGATCGTCCACCGCATCCTGACCGACCTGTTCAAGGCCATTGAAGACCTGGACGTGACCTCCGACGAGTACTGGGCCGGCGTTGCCTACCTGAACCAGCTCGGCGCGCGTGGCGAAGCCGGCTTGCTGTCGCCCGGCCTGGGCCTGGACCGGTACTTCGACATGCGCATGGATGCACAGGACGCGGCGCTGGGTGTCGAGAACGGCACGCCACGCACCATCGAGGGCCCGCTGTACGTGGCTGGCGCGCCGGTGGAGAAGGGCTTTGCGCGGCTGGACGATGGCAGCGACAAGGCTGGCCACACGCTCGTCATGCACGGCACGGTCTACGGCACCAACGGCAAGCCCATGCCCAATGCCACGGTGGAGGTCTGGCACGCCAATACCAAGGGCTTCTATTCGCACTTCGACCCCACCGGCGAACAACAGCCCTTCAACATGCGCCGCACCATCGTCACCGACGCGCAGGGCCGGTACAAGTTCCAGAGCATCGTGCCCGTGGGCTATGGCTGCCCGCCAGATGGCCCCACGCAGGCGCTGCTGAACCAGCTGGGCCGCCACGGCAACCGCCCGGCGCACATCCACTTATTCGTCACCGCAGAAGGCCATCGCAAGCTGACCACGCAGATCAACATCGACGGCGATCCGCTGGTGTTCGATGACTTCGCCTACGCCACCCGCGAGGGCTTGGTGCCGCCGCTGGTCGAGCGCACGGACGCGGCCAGCATCGAGGCCAACGGCCTGAAGGGGCCGTTCGCCGAGATCGTGTTCGACATCCGGCTCAGCGCACTGGTCCAGGGCATCGACAACCAGATCGTCGACCGCCCCCGCCTGGCCGCCTGAGCGCGCAGGTGCTGCGGCGCAGGTCGCCGCAGCGGTAGTCCCCCCGCCATTTCCGTTAGGTCAGAACCGCGACGCACGTCGTGGGGGATGACCTCAGCCTAAAGAGACCTCACCATGAACACGACCGCAACCACCGACACCTACGGCGACGTTGAGAAGCTGCTGGACAGCGCCCTGCAGGACGACAAGGACGCCGGCATCTACCGCTGCCGCCGCGACATCTTCACCGACCCTGCGCTGTTTGAGTTGGAGATGAAGCACATCTTCGAGAGCAACTGGGTCTACCTGGCGCACGAGAGCCAGATCCCCGCGATCAACGACTACTTCACCACCACCATCGGCCGCCAGCCCATCGTCATCACCCGCGGCAAGGACGGCACGCTCAATGCGGTGATCAACGCCTGCGCCCACCGCGGCGCGATGCTGTGCCGCAAGAAGCACGGCAACAAGGGCAGCTTCACCTGCCCCTTCCACGGCTGGACCTTCAACAACACCGGCAAGCTGCTCAAGGTCAAGGACGAGAAGACCACCGAGTACCCGGTGCAGTTCAACAAGGAGGGCTCGCACGACCTGAAAAAGGTGGCGCGCTTCGAGAGCTACAAGGGCTTTCTGTTCGGTAGCCTGAACGCCGACGTGCAGTCGCTAGACGACTATCTGGGTGAAACAAAGGTCATCATCGACCAGATCGTCGACCAGGCACCCGATGGGCTGGAAGTGCTGCGCGGCAGCTCCACCTATACCTACGACGGCAACTGGAAGCTGCAGATGGAAAACGGCAGCGACGGCTACCACGTCAGCTCCGTGCACTGGAACTACGCCGCCACCATGGGACGCCGTGCGGACGGTGGCACCAAGGCCGTCGATGCCAACGGCTGGAGCAAGAGCGTGGGTGGTGTCTATGGCTTCGAGAACGGCCACATTCTGCTGTGGACCAAGACCATGAACCCGGAAGTGCGCCCGGTCTACAGCCGACGCGAAGAGCTCAAAGAACGTCTGGGCGAAACCAAGGCCGAGTTCATCGTCAGCCAGACGCGCAACCTGTGCCTGTACCCCAACGTGTACCTGATGGACCAGTTCTCCACGCAGATCCGCGTGACCCGCCCCATCAGCGTGGACAAGACCGAGATCACCATCTACTGCTTTGCGCCCAAGGGCGAAAGCGCAGAAGACCGTGCCTTGCGCATCCGCCAGTACGAAGACTTTTTCAACGTGTCCGGCATGGGCACGGCCGATGACCTGGAAGAGTTTCGTTCCTGCCAGACCGGCTATGCGGGCAAGGCCGCGCCCTGGAACGACCTCAGCCGCGGCGCGCCGCTGTGGGTCGAAGGGCCGGATGAGAACGCCAGCAAGATGGGTATGAAGCCCCTGATCAGCGGGGCGCGCAGCGAAGACGAGGGCTTGTTCGTCTGCCAGCACGACTACTGGGCCAAGGCCATGCGCAAGGGCGTGCAGCAGGAACGCGAAGGAGCAGCAGCATGAGCACGAACCACGCAGCCATCTGCGCCTTCCTGTACCGCGAAGTGCGCCACCTGGACGACCGCGAATTCGAACCCTGGCTCGAACTGTATGCGCCGGATGTGGAGTACTGGATGCCAGCCTGGGACGATGACGACCAGCTCACCGAAGACCCGCACAGCCAGATCTCGCTGATCTACTACCCCAACCGCAACGGACTGGAAGACCGGGTCTTTCGCATCAAGACGGAACGCTCCAGCGCGTCCATGCCCGAGCCGCGCACTAACCACATGATCACCAATGTGGAAGTGCTGGCCGAGCGCGGCATTGAGGTAGACATTCGCTACAACTTCCACACGCTCAGCCACCGCTACAAGAAGACCGACCAGTACTTTGGCACGGTCTACGCGACGCTGCGTCAGGGTGGCGACGCGGGCTATCTCGTGGCCCGAAAGAAGATCGTCTTGAAAGACGACTACATCAGCCAAGTCGTTGACATCTACCACCTCTGAAATGCGGGGAGACACACCATGAAAAACTACCGTATTGCCTTGAACTTCGAGGACGGGGTCACCCGCTTCGTGGACTGCGGTGCCAACGAGAAGGTGCTGGATGCCGCCTTCCGCAACCGCATCAACCTGCCCATGGATTGCTCCGACGGCGTGTGTGGCACCTGCAAGTGCCGCGCCGAGAACGGCAGCTACGACCTGGGCGACGATTACATCGACGAGGCACTGACCGCCGACGAGGCAGCCGTTGGCCTGGTGCTGACCTGCCAGATGGTTCCGAAGTCGGACTGCGTGATCTCCGTGCCCGTGCCGTCGACCGCGTGCAAGACTGGCACGGCGCAGTTCGCCGCAGCGGTGGGCGAGGTCACACCGTTCAGTGACGCGGCCTTTGAGCTGGTGCTGGACATCCTGGCCGAGGCGCCCGTGTTCCTGCCCGGCCAGTACGTCAACATCGACGTGCCGGGCAGTGGGCAGCACCGCTCCTACTCATTCAGCTCGGCGCCTGGCAGCAAGCGCATGACCTTCATGATCAAGCAGGTGCCCGGTGGTCTCATGAGCGGCTGGCTCGGCAATGCCCAGGCCGGGCAGTCGCTGCAGATGACCGGCCCGCTGGGCAGCTTCTACCTGCGGGCCGTCACGCGGCCCCTGCTGTTCCTCGCGGGCGGGACCGGGCTGGCGCCGTTCCTGTCCATGCTCGAAGTCCTCGCGCAGCAGGGCACGCAGCAAGCCGTGCACCTGATCTATGGCGTCACGCGCGACCAGGACCTGGTGATGGTGGACCGGCTGGCCGAGTACGCCCGCCGTATCCCCAGCTTCACCTATGGCACCTGTGTGGCCGACCCGCAGACCACGCATCCGCAGCAAGGTTACGTGACGCAGCACATGCCCGCCGAGGTGCTGCACAGCGGCAATGTCGACGTGTACCTGTGCGGCCCGCCGCCCATGGTGGATGCCGTGCAGAAGCACTTCAAGGCCTCTGCCATCACACCGACCAGCTTCCATTACGAGAAGTTCACACCCAACCAGACGGCGGTGGCGGCATGAGCACGGCACAACGCTTCCAGAACAAGGTCGTGCTGGTGACCGGCGCGGCCCAGGGCATCGGGCGCGGTGTGGCACTGCGCATCGCGGCCGAAGGCGGCCAGGTGTTGGCCGTAGACCGCTCAGACATCGTGGACGAGGTGGTCGCGCAGATCCGCGAGGCCGGCGGACAGGCCGCCGCAGCGCAAGCCGATCTCGAAACCTATGCCGGCGCGCAGCAAGCGGTGGCGCAATGCCTGGCGAGCTTCGGTCGCGTCGACGTGCTGGTCAACAACGTGGGCGGCACCATCTGGGCCAAGCCCTACGAGCACTACGAAGAGCAGCAGATCGAGGCAGAGATCCGCCGCTCGCTGTTCCCCACGCTGTGGTGCTGCCGCGCGGTGTTGCCGCACATGGTCGAGCGCCAGCAGGGCGTGATCGTCAACGTGTCGTCGGTGGCCACGCGGGGCGTGCACCGGGTGCCGTATTCGGCAGCCAAGGGTGGCGTGAACGCGTTGACCGCCTCGCTGGCGATGGAGCACACCCGCAACGGCATCCGCATCAACGCCACGGCGCCCGGCGGCACCGACGCGCCGCCGCGCCGCGTGCCACGCAACCAGGCAGCGGCCAGCCAGCCGAGCGCCACCGAGACGGTCTGGTACCAGGGCGTGGTCGACCAGACCAAGGACTCCAGCCTGATGCACCGCTACGGGACGATAGACGAGCAGGTGGCCCCGATCCTGTTCTTCGCGTCCGACGAATCCTCGTACATCACCGGCGCGGTCCTTGCCGTCGCCGGCGGCGACCTGGGTTGATTCCACAACAACACCACAGAGACAAAAAATGAAACACATCGATCTGCACAAACTGGCCGACCAGGCCAGATTCAACGGCTTCCATAGGGGCGTTTTGCTATGGTGCGCGTTGATCATCATCTTCGACGGCTACGACTTGGCCGTCGCCGGCATCGCCCTGCCGTCGATCATGAAAGAGATGGGCGTGAGCCCGACCAACGCGGGTTTCATGGTCAGTTCGGCGCTATTCGGCATGATGTTTGGCGCAATCTTTCTCGGCACCATTGCCGACAGGATCGGCCGCCGCCGCGCCATCGCCATCTGCGTCGCACTGTTTAGCGTATTCACCGCAGCGGCCGGCTTCACCAGCGATCCGGTCACCTTCAGCGTGATGCGCTTCCTGGCCGGCCTGGGCATCGGCGGCGTGATGCCGAACGTGGTGGCACAGATGACGGAATACTCTCCACGCAAAATCCGCAGCACCATGGTCACGCTGATGTTCAGCGGCTACGCGGTGGGCGGCATGCTGGCCGCCGTGGTGGGCAAGGGACTGATCGAGAGCTACGGCTGGCAGTCGGTGTTCCTGGCGGCGGGCCTGCCGGTGCTGCTGATCCCGGTGATCCTCAAGTCCATGCCCGAATCCATGCCCTTCCTGATCAAGACGGGGCAGAAGGCAAGGCTGCAGGAGATCGCCAGTCGGCTGGACCCGAGCTACCGGCCACAGCCGGGCGATTCGTTCGACCTTCCGCAGCAGGACCGCGACACGAGCGCGCCCATCGGCAAGCTGTTCCAGGACGGTCGGGGCTTCAGTACCGCCATGTTCTGGGTCGCTTTCTTTATGTGCTTGTTCATGGTGTATGCGCTCAGCTCTTGGCTCACCAAGCTGATGGCCGGTGCCGGCTACACGCTGGGCTCAGCGCTGACGTTCGTGCTGGTCCTGAACTTCGGCGGTATGGTCGGTGCCATTGGCGGCGGCTGGCTGGCGGATCGGTTCCACATCAAGTACGTGCTGGTAGGCATGTATTCGTTGGCTGCCGTGTCCATTAGTTTGCTGGGCTACCCGGTGCCCACATCGGTCTTGTTCCTGCTCGTCGGTCTGGCGGGTGCGTCCACCATCGGCACGCAGATCGTGACCTACGCCTATGTCGGCCAGTTCTACCCTATGGCGGTGCGCTCCACCGGCATTGGCTGGGCTTCCGGCGTGGGCCGCAGCGGTGCCATCCTGGCGCCCATCGTGATCGGCAGCCTGGTCGCCATGGCGCTCCCCTTGGAGCGCAATTTCCTGGCTATCGGCTTGCCGGCGGTGATCGCGGCGGTGGCGGTGCTCTGCATCCAGCATGGCCGTGCCGCGCAGGCGCACAGCGCTGAAGTTGCCGACAGTGCGGTTGGGCCGGGCAGCCCAGCGGTCGTCGCCAAGTGACCCGGCCGCGCCACGCATCACCACCATTTTCCTGAAGGACACGTACCCATGATCAACAAGATCGCCCACTCGGTCGCCGAGGCCATGGCCGATATCCAGGACGGCGCCACCGTCCTGATCGGCGGCTTCGGCACGGCCGGGATTCCCAACGAACTCATCGACGGCCTGATTGCGCAGGGCGCGAAGGAGCTCACAGTCGTCAACAACAACGCCGGTAATGCCGAGGTCGGCCTGGCCGCGCTGCTGCAGGCGGGCCGCGTGCGCAAGATCATCTGCAGCTTCCCGCGCCAGGCGGACAGCCAGGTGTTCGACGGCTTGTACCGGGCAGGAAAGCTGGAACTAGAACTCGTGCCGCAGGGCAACCTGGCCGAGCGCATCCGGGCGGCCGGAGCTGGTATCGGCGCGTTCTTTTGCCCCACGGGTTTCGGCACCGAGCTCGCGGGCGACCGCGAGACGCGCGAGATCGATGGCAAGCAGTACGTGCTGGAGTACCCGATCCACGGCGACGTGGCGCTGATCAAGGCCGAGACGGGTGACCGCTGGGGCAACCTGGTCTACCGCAAGGCCGCGCGCAACTTCGGCCCCGTGATGGCCATGGCTGCGCGGCGCACCATCGCCACGGTGCACGACATCGTGGAGCTCGGCGCGCTGGAGCCGGAGACCATCGTTACGCCCGGCATCTTCGTCCACAAGATCGTCCAGATCGACCGCGTCGCGACCCAGGCGGGCGGTTTCAAGAAGGCAGCATGAGCATGGCATCCCCTACTTACCAACGTCGCACCAAGGACCAGCTCGCCGCGCGGGTGGCACTGGACATCTTCGACGGCGCCGTCGTCAACCTGGGCATCGGCCAGCCCACACTGGTGGCCAACCACCTGCCCGCAGGGGTTGAGGTGGTGCTGCACAGCGAGAACGGCGTCCTGGGCATGGGCCCGGCGCCCGCCGCAGGGCAAGAGGATTACGACCTCATTAACGCTGGCAAGCAGCCGGTGACGCTGCTGGCCGGTGGCGCTTATTTTCACCATGCCGACAGCTTCGCGATGATGCGCGGCGGCCATCTGGACATCTGTGTACTGGGCGCATTCCAGGTGTCGGTCGATGGTGACCTGGCCAATTGGAGCACTGGTGCGCCGGGTGCCATCCCGGCGGTGGGCGGTGCCATGGACCTGGCCATCGGTGCCAAGCAGACTTGGGTGATGATGGATCTGCTGACCAAACAGGGCGAGAGCAAGCTGGTCGAGCGCTGCAGCTACCCGCTGACCGGCCTGGCCTGCGTCAAGCGTGTCTACACCGACCTGGCAACCTTCGCCTGCACACCGCAGGGCTTGCAGCTGATCGACGCGGTCGAAGGGCTCAGCCGCGAAGCGCTCGAGGCCATCGTCGGCCTGCCGATCTTCCCCATCATTCCTCAACAGACAGACCAACCATGACCGCACCCGTGTTCATCTGCGATGCCGTGCGCACCCCCTTCGGCAAGTACGGCGGCGCGCTGTCCTCCGTCCGTCCCGACGACCTGGGCGCCGTCGTGCTCAAAGCGCTGACCGAGCGCAACGCCGGAGTGGACTGGAGCGCCGTCGACGACGTGATCTTTGGCTGCGCCAACCAGGCTGGCGAAGACAACCGCAACGTGGCGCGCATGTCGCTGCTGCTGGCGGGCCTGCCGCTGCAGGTGCCGGGCACCACCGTGAACCGTTTGTGCGGCTCGGGCATGGACGCCATCGGCATCGCGGCGCGCGCCATCAAGTCGGGCGAGACCGGCCTGATGATCGCGGGCGGTGTGGAGAGCATGAGCCGCGCCCCGTTCGTGGTGCCCAAGGCGGACTCGCCCTTTTCGCGTGCCAACTCCATCCAGGACACCACCATCGGCTGGCGCTTCGTCAACCCGAAGATGAAGGCGCTGCATGGGGTGGACGCCATGCCCGAGACGGCCGAGAACGTGGCCGATGACTTCAAGGTGTCGCGCGAGGACCAGGACCTCTTTGCCTGGCGCAGCCAGGCCAAGGCCGCTGCGGCGCAGAAGGCCGGCCTGTTCGCCGCCGAGATCGTGCCGGTGGTTGTACCGCAGCGCAAGGGCGAGCCACTGCTGGTGAGCGTGGACGAGCATCCGCGCGAGACCACGCTCGAAGCGCTGGCCAAGCTCAAGCCCGTGGTGCGGCCAAGCGGCACCGTGACGGCGGGCAATGCCAGTGGCGTCAACGATGGTGCCTGCGCCTTGCTGCTGGCCAGCGAGGCAGCAGCCAAACAACACGGCCTCACGCCGCGCGCCCGTGTTGTCGGCATGGCCACGGCTGGTGTGGCACCGCGCATCATGGGCATTGGCCCTGCGCCCGCCACGCAGAAAGTGCTTGCGCAGACCGGCCTGACATTGGCGCAGATGGATGTGATCGAGCTTAACGAAGCCTTCGCCTCGCAGGGCTTGGCCGTGCTGCGCCAGCTGGGCCTGTCCGACGATGACGCCCGCGTGAATCCCAATGGTGGGGCCATTGCTTTGGGGCACCCTTTGGGCGCCAGCGGCGCACGCCTGGTGACCACGGCCATCCAGCAGTTGCACCGCACGGGCGGTCGCTACGCGCTGTGCACCATGTGCATTGGTGTGGGGCAGGGCATCGCCATCATCATCGAACGTGTTTGACGGAACGAGACCATGTCGCAACCCCACCATTCGCCACCTGTTTCGCTGGACACGGCGCGCGGCGCGTTCCGCATCACCATCGATGGCGATGCTGCCGCACCCGCGCTGATTTTGTCCAACTCGCTGGGCACCACGCTGGAGATGTGGGACCCGCAGGTCGCAGCGCTCTCCGAACACTACCGTCTGATCCGCTATGACACGCGGGGGCACGGCGGCAGCCCGGTCACGCCTGGTCCCTACAGCTTCGCGGACCTGGGACAGGACGTGCTGGCTGTGCTGGACACCTTGGGCATCGCGCGGGCCGCTTTTTGCGGCATCTCGATGGGGGGCCATACCGGTTTGTGGCTGGGCATCCATGCGGGCAACCGGTTCAACGCCATCGCGGTCTGTAACAGTGCCGCCAAGATCGGCACGCAGCAGAGCTGGAACGAGCGCGCGGCGATGGTCCGTGAAGGCGGCCAGGCCGCCATGCAGGCACTGGCCGATTCGTCCCCTGGCAGGTGGTTCAGCGCGGATTTCGTCAAGGCGCATTCGGCCCAAGTGCAACGTGCGCAAGCCTGGATCGTTGGTATCGCGCCGCAAGGCTATGCCGCCTGCTGCGATGCCCTGGCGGTATCGGATCTGCGTGATGACCTGGGCTGTATCACCACGCCCACCCTGTTGCTGGCAGGCTCTTCGGACCCGGTCACTACCGTGGCCGATGCCCAGGCCATGCAGGCCGGCATTGTCGGCGCGCAGCTGGCGGTGGTGCCGGCATCGCATCTTTCCAACCTGGAGGCACCGCGCGCGTTCGACGAGGCGCTTCTTCACTTTCTGGCAACCGTTGAACAAGCCCCTCACTTTTAAGGACATCCCATGCTGTATCTGGTTCACATGATCGTCAACATCCCGTCCACGTTCGCGCCCGAAGAGGCCGAGCGCATCAAGGCCGAGGAGAAGGCCTATTCGCAGCAGCTGCAAAGTTCGGGCAACTGGCCCCACCTCTGGCGTGTGGTGGGCGAATACGCCAACTACAGCGTGTTCGATGTCGCCAGCAACGACGAGCTGCACGACACGCTCAGCAAGCTGCCGCTGTTCCCGTTCATGAAGATCACCGTCACCGCGTTGGCCAAGCATCCTTCGTCCATCGTGTAGCCCGTGGCCATGCGCAGAAGAAATCTGGCCCTGCTTGCCGTCGCCCTCGTGCGGGTGACCCCCGTTCTTTGACCCCTCTTCGCAGAGACGACACGACATGAACACCTACCATCCCCGGCACCGGGCAGAGCGTGTGATTCTGGCGGCCTTGCCGGGACGCGCACACGATGTGGCGCGCCTGCGGGCCCTGGCTGAGGCGGCATGGCCGGTGGTCACGGTCATCGGCAAATACAACCACGGCAAGAGCCGTTTGCTCAACGAGATGATCGGCCACGCGGCGTTCTCGGTGGCCGACAAGCACGAGACCGTCGCGCTGGGCGAACACGTGCACGATGGCGTGTACTGGCTGGACGCGCCCGGGCTGGGTGCCGATGTCCACACGGTCGACGACGACCACGCGTTGCAGGCGATCTGGCTCCAGTCCGACATCCGCTTGTTCGTGCATGCGGTCAAGGAGGGCGAACTGGATGCCGCCTCGTGGTGCAAGGCTCTGTCATCCCAGTGCCATAAAAAATACACACCCGCGTCACACCCGGCTTTCAGACTCTCTCCTACACACAGGAGAAGTCCATGAAAGAACTGCCCACCCCCACCTTCGCGCTGTCGCCTATTTCGTTGGTGTCGGCGTTCAATCCGGCCAATATGTTGCGCGGGGCGCTGCATCGGCGTGACGAGCGGGTGGTGGTACCCATCCCCCGTGTCGAGGCGCAGCTTGTGGCCGCTGCGGGCGGCATTGCTGTGTCCTGGGCGCGGCACCAGGACGAAGTGCGCGAAGCCCAGCGGCTGCGCTACCAGGTGTTTGCCGTGGAGATGGGTGCTCGCCTGTCCACCAAACTGCCCGGGCACGACGTGGATTTGTTTGACGACTTTTGCGAACACCTGCTGGTGCGCGACGTGGCCAGCAACGCGGTGATCGGCACCTACCGGGTGCTCACCCCGGTGCAGGCCAAGCGCGTGGGCAGCACCTACAGCGACATGGAATTTGACCTGGTGCGCCTGCGCAACCTGCGCAGCCGCATGGTCGAGCTGGGCCGCAGCTGCGTGCACGCCGACCACCGCCACGGCGGCGTGATTCTGGCCCTGTGGGGTGCGCTGGCCGAGTTCATGCAGCGCAACCAGCTCGACACCATGGTCGGCTGCGCCAGCATTCCCATGCTGCACAACGGCGTGGTGGGCGGCGACGCGGCGGCCAGCATCTGGCAGCAGTTGCAAAAAACCCACATGGCACCGATCGAATACCACGTGCAACCGCGCCTGCCACTGCCGATCGAGCAGTTCGACAGCACGCTGGCCATCGAGCCACCGGCCTTGATCAAGGGCTATCTGCGCCTGGGTGCCAAGGTGCTGGGTGCGCCTGCCTGGGACCCGGATTTCAACACCGCCGACCTGCCCATGCTGCTGCGCATTGCCGATTTACCGGCGCGCTACCGCAAGCATTTTGGTGGCTAAGTAACCGAGATGGGAGAGTAGGCCAGGCGCACGTAGATGGGTGCAAAGGCCTCCGCCTGGACGATCTCCACCAGCGTCTCCTTGGCCAGCTCCAGCAGGGCGATGAAGGTCACCACCAGCACCGACATGCCCTTGGCTGCATCGAACAGCTCCTCAAACTCCACAAACTTGCGGCCTTGCAAGGTCTTGAGCAGGTAGCTCATGTGCTCGCGCACCGACAGCTCTTCGCGGGTGATGGTGTGGTGCTGGATGAGTTTGGCGCGGCGCAAAATATCGCGCCAGGCCTCTTGCAGGTCGGCCACGTGCACCTCGGGCAATCGCGGCTGCAGCGCCTGCTCGATGAACACCTGGGCCTTGAGAAAGTCGCGGCCAAACTGGGGCAGGGCGTTGAGGCGGGCTGCGGCCAGCTTGATCTGCTCGTACTCCAGCAGGCGGCGTACCAGAGCGGCGCGGGGGTCTTCGGCATCGATGCCCTCGGCGGCCTTTTTGGGTGGCAGCAGCATGCGCGACTTGATCTCGATCAGCATGGCCGCCATCAGCAGGTAGTCGGCCGCCAGCTCCAGGTTGCGGCTGCGGATCTCGTCCACGTACACCAGATACTGGCGCGTCAACGCCGCCATGGGGATGTCGAGGATGTTGAAGTTCTGCCGCCGGATCAGGTACAGCAGCAGGTCCAGCGGGCCTTCGAACGCGTCGAGAAACACCTCCAGCGCGTCCGGCGGAATGTACAAATCCACCGGCATGGCGAACATCGGCTCGCCGTACAGGCGGGCCCGTGCCACCGGGTCCAGAACTTCGGGAAGTGCTAGCGCTTCAACCACTACATTTGCTATCGAATAAGTAGCTTATAACGCCCACGGAGTATGGGCTAGCTGCCAATTTGACTATTTATTTGTTAAGAGTCTGGTAGACGTAGGGGTTTTGTGCGACGCGGCCTTCGCGGTACTCTTCCTGGGCGCTGCGGTCTACCTTTTGCTCCCACAGCAGGGCGCGGCCTGCGAGCTGCTCGGCTTCGAGCGTGGGCTTCTGGGCCTTGAGCTGGTCGATGAACAGCGTGGCATCGGATTGGTAATGGGGGCGGGCGAAGATGGACATAGACTTGAAACCTTTGGTTGGCTTGATTTTACGGGGGCGGCAAGCGATGTTGAAAAAATGGGCAGGCTTAATGTGTATGGCGCTGGCTTTGGCGGCTTGCGACCCGCAGCGCATTGACAAACTGGAAGAGGGCGTGGCCACCGAGGCCGACGTGCGGGCCCAATTTGGCGAGCCCGAGAAAATCTGGGACGCACCCGACGGTGGCCGCACCTTCGAGTACAACCGCCAGCCTGCGGGCCATGTGAACTACATGATCACCATCGGCGCTGACGGCAAGATGAGCGCCCTGCGCCAGGTGCTGACCCCGCAAAACTTCGCCAAGGTCCAGCCCGGCATGATGATGGAAGACGTGCGCAAGATGCTGGGCAAGCCCATGAAAGTCACGCCTTTCAAGCTGAAAAACGAGGTGGACTACGACTGGCGGTATCTGGAGCCGCCAAACACCTCCATGGTGTTTACCGTGGTGTTCGACCCCGACTACCGGGTGCTGCGCACCCTATCCGTGCCCGACCCGGACGCTGAACGCAATCGTTAACCCGGCGTGAAATTAGCGGATACGTAGTCCAGAAAGCAGGCGATACGCGACACCAGGGCGGTGTTGCGGTAGTACACGGCGTGGATGGGCTGGCGCACTTCCACCGTGGCGCTGGGCAGTAGCTGCACCAGGTCGCCGCGCGCGCGGTCGCCCTCGGTCATGAAGTCGGCCAAGCACACCACGCCCGCGCCCGCCAGGGCCAACTGGCGCAGGCTCTCGCCGCTGGAGGCGCGCAGCGACGGCGCAATCACCAGCCGGTCGCCTGTGGAGTTCCGCAGCGGCCAGGCGTTCAGGCTGTCGGGCTGGGTAAAGCCCAGCAGGCTGAGCTTCTCCACATCTTCCACCGTGCGGGGCCGTCCTGCGGCCTTCAGGTAGGCTGGGCTGGCCAGCACGCGCAGCAGGCTGCTGCCCAGGGGCCGTGCGTGCAGGCTGGAATCGACCAGCGGGCCGATGCGGATGGCCACGTCGGTGCGCTGCTCCAGCAGGTCGATGATCTGGTCGCTGCTGTTGAGCTCCAGCGTGATGTCCGGGTAGGCCGCCCGAAAGCCCGCCACCAGCGGAACCAGCACATGCAGCATGAAAGGCGACGCGGCATTGACCCGCAAGCGCCCGGCGGGCCGGTTGCGGCGCTGGGCCATCTGCTCCTCGGCCTGCTCCACCGCGCCCATGATCTTGCGGGCCTGGGCCAGAAACACCACGCCTTCTTCGGTGAGCTCCAGGCGTCGGGTGGTGCGGCGCAGCAGGGTCACGTCCAGCTTTTTTTCCAGGCGGCCCAGCGAGCGGCTGATGGCCGACACGGTTTGCCCCAGTTGCTCTGCCGCCGCGGTGATGGAGCCCGCGTCGATCACGGTGGCAAAGGCCTGCAGTTCGTCCAGCGTGGTTTTCATTCTTGAATCATAAGCAAGTATCTTGTGCGGATACAGCGCTTTTTCTGCAAGGGTTAAACAACCAGAATCCAGGCTTCTCTGATTATTTGAGGTGCTTTATGCCACTTGCCTTGCTTGCGCTGACCATCAGCGCCTTCGCCATCGGCACGACCGAGTTCGTGATCGTCGGCCTGATTCCCACCATGGCCGCCGACCTGGGGGTCGGCATCCCCTCGGCGGGCCTGCTGGTCAGCCTGTACGCGCTGGGCGTGGCCGTAGGCGCACCGGTGCTGACGGCGCTGACCGGCAAAGTGCCGCGCAAGATGCTGCTGCTGGGCCTGATGCTGCTGTTTACCATCGGCAACCTGGTGGCCTGGCAGGCACCGGGCTACACCCCGCTGGTGGTGGCGCGGGTGCTGACCGGCCTGGCCCACGGCGTGTTCTTTTCGATCGGCTCCACCATCGCCACCAGCCTGGTGCCCAAAGAAAAAGCCGCCAGCGCGATTGCCACCATGTTCTCGGGCCTGACCGTAGCGCTGGTCACCGGCGTGCCGCTGGGCACCTTCATCGGCCAGCATTTCGGCTGGCGTGCCACGTTCTTGGCGGTGGCCGCGCTGGGTGTGGTGGCGATGCTGATCAGCCTGTTTTTCATCCCATCCACGCTCAAGCACAACCAACCCGCAAGCGTGCTGCAGCAGTTGCAGGTGCTGAAACAGCCGCGCCTGCTGCTGGTCTACGCCATGACGGCCGTGGGCTACGGCGGCTCGTTTGTGGCCTTTACCTACCTGGCCCCCATCCTGCAGGAGCTGTCGGGCTTTGGCACCAATGCGGTGAGCCTGGTGCTGATGGTCTACGGCGCGTCGGTGGCGTTTGGCAACATCTGGGGCGGCAAGCTGGCCGACCAGCGCGGCCCGATCAGCGCCTTAAAGATCTTGTTTCTAGGCCTGGCGGGTGTGCTGCTGGTGCTGTCACTCACCGCCTCCAGCCCCTGGCTGGCCGTGGCCACCGTGCTGGTGTGGGGTGCCTTTGCCTTTGGCAACGTGCCGGGCTTGCAGGTCTACGTGGTGCAGCAGGCCCAGCGCGTTGCGCCGCAGGCGGTGGATGTGGCCTCAGGCCTGAACATCGCGGCCTTCAACCTCGGCATTGCCGGGGGGGCCTGGGGCGGCGGCTGGGTGGTCAGCCACCTGGGCCTGGCCCACACGCCGTGGATTGGCGGCCTGGTGGTGCTGGGCGCTGTGGCCCTGACAGCCTGGAGCGGCAGCCTGGACCGCGCCCGCACTCAGAGCGCAGCGGCTGCACTGGTCTGAAAGTCTTTGAGCCGGCCCGCAAAGCCGGATCGCTCCATCAGCCCACGGGGCTGGTCGTTCAGGTCGTTGATGTAGAGCTGGCCGCCGCGGTGGGTGATGGCTTTGAACAGCTGCTCCAGCGCGTCCAGCCCGCTGGCATCCAGTGAGATGAGCTGGGATGCGTCCAGCACCACACGCGTGCCCTTGTGGCGGCTTTCCACGGCCTGCACGATGGGGTCGATCTTGGCTACCGCCCCGAAGAACAGCGCGCCGTAGAGTTTGTAGACCAGCGCGCCCTCTGCCTCGGCCACGGCATCCACATGGAACAGCGTGCTCATGCGGCGAATGAAGAAGGCGCAGGCCAGCAGCATGCCCACCTCCACCGCCACCGTCAGGTCGAACACCACGGTCAGGAAGAAGGTGCCCAGCAACAGCATGCGGTAGTGGTTGCTGAACTGCTTGAGGCGCACAAACTCGTGCCATTCGCCCATGTTCCAGGCCACAAACAGCAAGATGCCCGCCAGCACCGCCAGCGGGATGTACAGCGCCAGCGGCGCGGCCACCAGCACCACGGCGGCCAGCACCACGGCGTGCACGATGCCTGCGATGGGCGAGGTGGCCCCGGAGCGGATATTGGTGACGGTGCGGGCAATCGTGCCGGTGGCGGGCATGCCGCCGAAGAAGGCCACGGTGAAATTGGCCACGCCCTGGGCCATCAGCTCCTGGTTGGGGTCGTGCTTCTGGTGGTGCGGGTCACTGGCGAGCTGGTCGGCCACCCGGGCGCACAGCAGCGACTCCACCGCGCCCAGCAGGGCAATGGTCAGCGTGGGCGTGACCAGCAGGCGCACCGTGTCCCAGGTGAATTCGGGCAGCTCAAACACCGGCAGGCCGCTGGGGATGCTGCCAAATTTGGTGCCCAGCGTCTGTACCGGCAGGCCCAAAGCCCAGGCCAGCAGCGACAGCGTGACCAGCGCCACGATGGGGCCGGGCACGCGGGCAAAGGTGCGCACCGATCGGCCCTCCAGCAGGCGGATCAGGGGCGAGCCCTGCACAAACACCTTCGGCCACACAAACAGCCCCAGCACGCACACCGTGCCCAGCGCCAGGGCGTACAGGTTGAGCGTGTGGAGGTGGGCGGCCAGCGTCTTGAGCTGCGAGAAGAAGTCGCCCGGCATCTTGGCAATCTCCAGCCCCAGCAGGTCTTTCACCTGCGACAAGGCGATCAGCACCGCAATGCCGTTGGTAAAGCCAATCACGATGCTCACCGGCACGTAGCGCACCAGCGTGCCCAGCTTGAACAGGCCCAGCGCAAACAGCAGCACGCCCGCGCAGGCGGTGGAAATCAGCAGGTTCGCCACGCCGTAGCGCTCGACGATGCCGTAGACGATGACGATGAAGGCCCCCGCCGGGCCGCCAATCTGCGCCGTGGTGCCCCCCAGCGCGGAGATGATGAACCCGGCGATGATGGCCGTCCACAGCCCGGCCTCGGGCTTGAGGCCGCTGGCAATCGCAAACGCCATGGCCAGCGGCAGGGCGACGATGCCCACCGTCAGGCCCGAGCCCACATCCTTGCCCAACCTCTCCCGGTTGTAGCCCCGCAGGGCATCGATCAGGCGGGGGTGGAAGCGGGCGAGCGACATAGGAGTTAGGCCGGTGAAGGCTTGAGATTAACAATGTCCCAGGTTCCACGCATCGTGGTAAACAAGCCTTCCAGAAACACCGCAGAACTGGCTATGCCAGGCTGCTGGTGTTGCCCCCTGCAAGGGGGTTGGCGGAAAGCGCTTGCGCTGTAGCCTGGGGGTGAGCGGTCATCCAATGCGCATACCGGGTTGCGCGCCGGGAAAGGGCTCCAGCACGTAGATGCCTGGCTGGGCCTTCTCGTCGGCGTGGCTGGCGGCCAGCACCATGCCTTCGCTGAGGCCGAATTTCATCTTGCGCGGGGCGAGGTTGGCCACCATGACGGTGAGTTTGCCTATGAGCTGTTCCGGCTGGTAGTGTGCTGCTATACCGCTGAATACGTTACGGGTCGAACCCTCGCCCACGTCCAGCGTCAGGCGCAGCAGCTTGGTGGAGCCCTCTACCGCTTCGCAATTCAGGATCTTGGCGATGCGCAGGTCGATCTTGGCGAAGTCGTCGATGGTGATGACGGGGGCGATGGCCTCACCGCCGGGCACTACAGTTTCTGTAGCTGATTGCGCTGATTCCGTGGGCGCTGGGGGCTCAAACAATGCATCAAGCTGCTTGATATCCACGCGCTGCATCAGGTGCTTGTAGTCGCCAATCGCGTGGCCTGTGCCCAGCAGGGTATCGGCATCGGCAAAGCCCAGGGGCGCGACGTTCAAGAACGCTTCCACCTGGGCCGCCAGCGCGGGCAGCACGGGCTTGAGGTAGATGGTCAGCAGGCGGAAGGCTTCGATGCAGGTGCTGCACACGTCTTGCAGGCGCTCGTCGGCACCTCCCTGCTTGGCCAGTTCCCAGGGCTTATTGGCATCCACGTAGGCGTTCACGCGGTCGGTGAGCAGCATGGTTTCGCGCAAAGCCTTGGCGTATTCGCGTTGCTCGTACAAACTGGAAATGCTCTCTTTTTGAGAGCTAATAGCGCTTATTAGATCAGCGCTAGGTGCCGATAAAGCACTTAAATTTCCCGCAAAGCGCTTGGCCAGGAAGCCCGCCGCCCGGCTGGCAATATTCACGTACTTGCCGATCAGGTCGCTGTTCACCCGGGCCATGAAGTCGTCGGCGTTGAAATCGATGTCTTCGTTGCGGGCCGAGAGCTTGGCGGCGATGTAGTAGCGCAGCCACTCGGGGTTCATGCCCAGGCCCAGGTATTTCAGCGGGTCCAGGCCGGTGCCACGGCTCTTGCTCATTTTTTCGCCGTTGTTGACGGTCAAAAAGCCGTGCACAAAGATCGAGTCCGGCGTTTTGCGGCCGCTGAACTTCAGCATGGCGGGCCAGAACAGGGTGTGGAAGGTGACGATGTCCTTGCCGATGAAGTGGTACTGCTCCAGCGCGGGGTTGGCCATGTAGGCCTCGAAGTCTTCGCCGCGCTTGTCCAGCAGGTTTTTCAGCGACGCCAGGTAGCCCACGGGCGCGTCCAGCCACACATAGAAGTACTTGCCCGGTGCGTCCGGGATCTCGATGCCGAAGTAGGGTGCGTCGCGGCTGATGTCCCAGTCGCCCAGGCCTTCGCTGGTGCTGCCGTCGGGGTTGGTGCGCACGGTGAACCATTCCTTGACCTTGTTGGCCACCTCGGGCTGCAGGCGACCGTCTTGCGTCCAGCTCTCCAGAAATTCCACACAGCGCGGGTCGGACAGCTGGAAGAACAGGTGCTCCGAGCTTTTCAGCTCGGGCGTGGCACCGGACAGGGTGGAGGTGGGGTTGATCAGGTCGGTGGGCGCGTAGACCGAGCCGCAGACTTCGCAGTTGTCGCCGTACTGGTCCTTGGCGTGGCACTTGGGGCACTCGCCCTTGATGAAGCGGTCGGGCAGGAACATGTTCTTGGCGGGGTCGAAGAACTGCTCGATCACCTTGCTGGAGATCAGGCCGTTGGCCTTCAGGTCGCGGTAGATCTGCTGCGCCAGGGCGTGGTTTTCAGGCGCGTCGGTGCTGTGCCAGTTGTCGAAGGCGATGTGGAAGCCGTCCAGATACGGCTTGCGCCCGGCGGCGATGTTGGCCACGAACTGCTGGGGCGTGATGCCGGCCTTTTCGGCCGCAATCATGATGGGCGCGCCGTGCGTGTCGTCGGCCCCGACGAAGTTCACATGGTTGCCCTGCATTCTTTGGTGCCGCACCCAGATGTCGGCCTGGATGTATTCCATGATGTGGCCGATGTGGAAATTGCCGTTGGCGTAGGGCAGGGCGGTGGTAACGAAGAGTTGGCGTGGCATGGGGGAGCGGGCTTTCAGAACAGCCTTCGATTTTAGTCTGGCAGTGCGGCATCGGCCCAGCCAAAGAACCGGCACACCTCTGCCCGTTGCGCTTGCGCATCGGCATAGCCTAGGGCCATCAGTTCACGGGTGAAACCGGCTTCGAACAGCAGGTAGCTGGCCAGCGCCGAGCCCTTGGCGGCATCGGTGCGGGGGGCACCGCCCAGGCCGCCGAGCAGGGTGCGGATGGTGGGCGGCAGGTGGTGCACGTGGCGGGCGGCAATGGTGTCGATGCGTTCTGATGGGGCGATCAGCAGCAGATCGATCGGGCGCAGCGGGCTGTTGTGGCGCAGCTCGGGCGGTATCAGGGCCAGCGTGGTGTTGATACGGCGCACCCGCTCCACGTCCACCGCCAGCGCGTCCAGAAAGATGCTGGACAAGGCGTGGCCTGCGATCTGTGCCAGCGAGGGATAGCTGTCCACCGCCAGCGTGGGGGCTTCGCCTTTGGGCTCCACCATGCGCCCAGCGCCGATCACCAGGACCTTCTGTGCTCCTAAATGAATAGCGGCGGCCACCGGGGCCGATTGCCGCATGGAGCCGTCGCCAAAGTATTCCTGGTGGCCGTTCAAGGGCAGTGGCATGGCCGGAAAGACAAAGGGAATGGCGGACGAGGCCAGCAGGTGCTCCAGCGTGAGCGGGTGGCGCAGGCCCTGGCGCTGGGTGCGGGTCCAGGGTTGTAAGGCCTCGCTGCCCTGGAAGAAGGTCAAGTGCTCGCCCGAGCTGTAGCTGGACGCGGTAACCGCCAGCGCCTGCACATGGCCTTGCTGGATCAGGCCGGGCAGGCGCTCCAACGGCACCATGTGCGCCAGCAGCTCGCGCAGCGGGTGGTTATCCAGCAGGGAGCGGGGTTGCACCTTACGCCATTTGGCCAGCATCCAGCCTACCGACAGCAGCGTCAGCCAGCGTGCGCCGCTGCGCATCACGCCGATGGGGTCGGTGCGATAGACCTGCCCGGCCTCCATGTTTTGCCACACACCCACAATGCGCCGCACCGCAGTATCGAAGTCGTCCGCCCCACAGGCCAGGGCGGCGGCGTTCAGCGCGCCCGCCGAGGTGCCGGTGATGATGGGAAAGGGGTTGCCCGTGCCGCCCGCCCCGCAGGCCAGGCGCAGGTCGGCAATGGCTTCGAGCACGCCCACCTGGTAGGCCGCGCGGGCACCGCCGCCGGTGAGCAACAGGGCGGTGGGGGGTGCGGTAGGGGCAGGGGTTGCGGGCATGGCGGAATTATGAAAGCGGGCCACCACGCTGGCGCAACTGCTCCAGCGTGGTGGCCAGCCAGGCCAGCATGCCGGGGTCGCGGCTGGTGGCGATATTGATGCCCATCCACGGGCTGGGGGTCTGCCGCAGCGAAAACAGCGCGCCTGGGCGCAGCAGGTAGCCCGCCTCCAGCCCCAGGGCGGCCAGGTGGTTGGTGTCCACCCCGGTGTTGAACCAGCCCAGAAATCCGGCCTGCGGCTGGCAAAAAGCCTGCAACCCCAGATCCTGCATGCGTTTGAAGGCGGGCTCGCGCAGGCTGTCCAAAGTGGCATGCACCCTCTGGCAGTGCTTACGGTAGCTGCCCTCGGTCAGGGCTTTGTAGACGATGCGCTCATTGATCTCGGGGGTGGTTAGCGCGGTCAGCAGCTTGTGGGTGGTCAGGGTGTCCACCAGCTCGGCCGGGCCTGCCAGGTAGCCCACGCGGATGTTGGGCGCGAGCATTTTGGAATAGCTGTTCACGTACACCACCCGGCGCAGCTGGTCCAGACTGGCCAGCCGGGTCACGGCCATGCCCTGGGGCAGAAAGTCGGAATAGATGTCGTCTTCGATGACCAGAATGTCGTGGGCCTCGGCCAGCCGCAGAATCTGGTAGGCCGTGGCGGCACTTAGCAGGGTGCCGGTGGGGTTGTGCAGTACGGGGTTGAGGAACATCAACTTGGGTTTGTGCTGCTCCACCAGCGCGGTCAGGGCCAGTACGTCCGGGCCTTGCGGGGTGTAGGGCACACCCACCACCTCAATCCCGCGCAGCCACAGCAGCGGGTTGCACCAGCCGGGTTCGCCCACCAGCACGGTATCGCCCGGGCGCAGCACCATGCGAAAAACCAGGTCGATGGCCTGGGCTGCGCCGGTGGTGGTGAGGATTTGCGAGGGGTGCGCCTCAATCTCCCGCTCGGCCAACGTGCGCTGGATTTGCGCTCGCAGCGGGGCGTAGCCCTGGGCCGAGGCCCCCTGTGCCAACTGCTGGCTGGTGCTGTGATTGGCCAGCGCCCGCAGGCCCAGTTTGAGCAGGTCGCCGCCGCACAGGTCGGGCGGCAGATAGCCAGAGCCCGGCGACAGGTCGGCCGGAATGCCGCTGGTCATGTTGCGCACCATCCAGCCCATGTTGATGGCTTGTTGCGGTTTGGCGCGCGCCGGGGCCGACTTGGCGCGCGGGTTGGCCGGGGCCGCTGCTTCGCGCACAAAAAACCCCGCCCCGCGCCGCGCTAGCAGGTGCCCGCGCGCCACCAGCCGCTCGTAGGCAGCCACCACGGTAAAGCGCGACACCCCACGCTCCTGCGCCAGTTCGCGCACCGAGGGCATGCGCATGCCGGGGCGAAACACCTGCTGCTGGATGCGCTGCTCGGCCCACTGCACCAACTGGTCGACCAGGGTGGTCTGTGCGCCCAGGGTGGCGCTTTGGTCGGTGGCAAGGTTTGGCATGGACTGTATTGGTGGCTTTAGCAGGCCAGTGGCAGCATCTATTCGGTTAACTGTATTGGTACTGTACAGGTCACAAGATTACAGTGAATGCCACTCCACCGCAAGCCGTGGTGGGGAATTTTTCAGGAGACGGCCATGGTCAGAATTGAACATTTCGAACTGCGCACACCGGACGTGGTGGTGCTGCGTTTGCCTGCTGGCGCGGTGTTGCGCGTCAGCACTGGCCGCCTGTGGTTGACGCAGGAGGGCCACAGCGAAGACGTGTGGCTACAGGCCCATGGCAGCTGGACTGCGCCGCAGGCGGTGAGCGTGCGGCTGAGCGCCGAGCCGTCGGTGGACTTTCAGATTGCGCAGCCTGCTGTGGTGCGCAGTGCTCCGCGCATCCGGTTGGTGCGGGCGGTGCCGAACATGGCAGGGGCGCTCGGCGCAGCTTGACTACGTCTTTTCGGGCAGCAGCCGCTGCACCAGCGGGTGCTGCACCTTTTTCTCGGTGCCGATGGCGTAGAAGCGCTCTTCCACCCCATCGCATGGGGCGATGTACGCTACACCGTAGCGCGCAGTCAGTTGCTCGTGCACCCATTCGGCGGCGGCAAACACGCCCATGCCGCCCGCGCCAAACGTGACCAGCAAGGCGCTGTCTTCAAACTCGCCCACGATGTTGGGCTTGACCCCCACCCGCTCAAACCACTGGTCCAGCCGGGGCCGCACCGCCGCGTGGGTGGTGGGCAGTAGCACGGGCACGCGGGCCAGCGAGCGGGGGAAGTCCTGCTGCACCGCCTCTGCCAGATGCGGGGGGGCGTACCAGGCCATGGCCGACGACCCCAGCGAGTGGCTGTACACCTTGATGTTGGGATTGGGCGCGGCGGGGCGGTCGGCCAGCACCACGTCCAGCCGGTGCAGGGCCAGGTCGCCCAGCAGGTCGTCGAATTCGTCTTCATGGCACAGCAGGCGCAGGTGCGGCTCGGCCATCACCGGCTGCAGCAGGCGGTGCACCACCAGCTTGGGCAGGCCCTCCGAGATACCCACGGCCAGCCGCACCGACGGCGCACTCACGGCATCGTGCACCACGCTGGGCAGTTCTTCGCCCAGCTGGAAGATCAGGTCGGCCTGGCGCATGGCGGCCACCCCGGCTTCGGTCAGTACCAGGCCGCGCCCCACGGGTTTGAGCAGGGTTACGCCCAGCGAGCGCTCCAGTTCGCGCACCTGGGTGCTCACGGTCTGCACCGCCATGCCGAGGCGGTCGGCGGCGCGGGCCATGCCGCCTTCGCGGGCAACGACCCAGAAATAATGCAGGTGGCGGTAGCTGAAGGCTTCGGTCATTGTCAACTTTTAAGAGATGAATACTTCACGATTCTCTGCTTTTTTGGAAGTGGATGCGCGCGTATGGTCGGGCCATCTGTCACTCAGGAGTAATCCATGGAACATATTTCCCCCTCCGGTCGCCCGGACTCAACGCTGATCACCCAGGCCCCCTCCACGCTGCCCACCGCCGCCCACCGGGTGCTGCGCAATACCTATGCGCTGCTGTCGATGACGCTGTTGTTCAGCGCCGCCGTGGCCACCGCTGGCATCGTGCTGCAGGCCCCCGCCCCCGGTTTGATCGTGATGCTGGTGGGCATGTTTGGCCTGCTGTTTGCCGTGCACAAGCTGAAAAACAGCGCCTGGGCGATTCCCGCCGTGTTTGCCTTCACCGGCTTCATGGGCTACACGCTGGGCCCCATCGTGGCGCGCTCGCTGGCCATGCCGGGCGGCGCGCAGGTCGTGATGCTGGCGCTGGCCGCCACGGGCGCAACCTTTTTGGCCTTGTCGGCGTGGGCGGTCACGTCCAAGCGCGACTTCAGCTTCATGGCGGGCTTTTTGTTTGCCGGTATGGTGATCGCGATTCTGGCCGGTCTGGCCGCCGTGTTCCTGGAGATTCCCGCGCTGAGCCTGGCGGTGTCGGCCATGGTGGCTCTGCTGTCGGCCGGTTTGATCCTGATGGATACCAGCCGCATCGTCAACGGTGGTGAAACCAACTACGTGATGGCCACGGTGGGCCTGTATTTGTCGATCTTCAACCTGTTCACCAGCTTGTTGAGCCTGTTTGGCATGGGCGGTAGCGACGATTAAGCCTACAGGGATGGGGCGCGTAGGTTTGGGCATAGACTACGCGCCCCATAGGAGTTATGCATGCCTTTCTCAGAACAACAGGTGCTGGACGCGGTTAAAAGCGTCATCGATCCCAACACCGGCACCGATTTCGTATCCACCAAAGCCATCCGCGGCCTGAGCGTGCAGGGGGCCGATGTGTCATTCGGCATCGAGCTGGGCTACCCCGCTAAAAGCCAGCACGCCGCCTTGCAGACCGCGTTGGTGGCGGCAGTACAGGCCCTGCCCGGTGTGGGCAAGGTCAGCGTTGCGATCACCACCAAAATCTCCGCTCACGCCGTGCAGCGTGGCGTGCAGCTCCTGCCCGGTGTGAAAAACATCGTGGCCGTGGCCTCTGGCAAGGGCGGCGTGGGCAAGAGCACCACCGCCGTGAACCTGGCGCTGGCGCTGGCCGCAGAAGGTGCCCGCGTGGGCCTGCTGGATGCCGACATCTACGGCCCCAGCCTGCCCATGATGCTGGGCATCCAGGGCAAGCCCGAGAGCCTGGATGGCAAGAACATGGAACCCATGCAGAACCACGGCGTGCAGGCCATGTCGATCGGCTTCCTGGTGGACCAGGACCAGGCCATGGTCTGGCGTGGCCCGATGGCCACCCAGGCGCTGGAGCAGTTGCTGCGCCAAACCAACTGGAAGGATCTGGACTACCTGGTGGTTGACATGCCGCCCGGCACCGGCGACATCCAGCTCACGCTGAGCCAGCGCGTGCCCATGACCGGCGCGGTCATCGTCACCACACCGCAAGACATTGCCCTGCTGGACGCGCGCAAGGGCATCAAGATGTTTGAAAAGGTCGGCGTGCCGATCCTGGGCATCGTGGAAAACATGGCCGTGCACGTGTGCAGCAACTGCGGCCATGTGGAGCACATCTTTGGGGCCGATGGCGGCAAAAAGATGGCGACTGAGTTCGGCATGGACTACCTGGGTGCCCTGCCGCTGAACATGCAGATCCGCGTGCAGGCCGACGGCGGCCAGCCCACCGTGGTGGCCGAGCCCGACGGCGAGATTGCCGCCCTGTACAAGGCCATTGCCCGCCAGGTGGCGGTGTCGATTGCGGGCAAGAACAAGGACTTCTCCAGCAAGTTCCCCACCATCTCCATCAGCAAAGATACATAAGCCGCCATGAACCTCATGGCCGCCATGCGCTACTTCTCGGCGCTGCATGAGCACAAGCACTTTGGCCGTGCGGCCCAGGCCTGCCACATCACCCAGCCTGCGCTGTCGAACGCGCTCAAGGCGCTGGAGGACGAGTTTGGCGTGGTCATCGTGCGCCGGGGCCGCACCTACGAGGGGCTGACCCCCGAGGGCGAGCAGGTGCTGTTGACCGCGCACCGCATGCTGCACGAGCACGAGGTGCTGCAGCAGGCGCTGAAAAGCGAGGCCGACTACCCCCGGGGCCGCCTGCGCATGGGCGCGATTCCCACGGCCGTGCCCGTGCTGTCGCGGTTTGCCGCCATGTTGCAGGCCCGGCACCCGGGCATCCAGCCGGTGGTGCTGTCGCTGAGCTCGCTGGAGCTGGAGACGCGGCTGGAAGACCTGTCGCTGGACCTGGCCCTGGGCTACACCGACCGCATGCACCAGCGCGCGGTGAAGCTGCAGGCCTGGCCGCAGTACGTTGAATATTATTTTCTGGTGCGCCGCGCCGCGCAGCCGCACCCCGACGGCTTGCAGATGCGCGACCCGGTGGCCTGGCAGACCCTGGCCGATCTGCCGCTGTGCCTGCTGACCCCCGAGATGCACAACCGGACCATCATGGACGCAGCCTTTGCCGCCGCAGGCATCCAGGTGGTACCGGCCATCGAGACCAATTCCATCTTCTCGCTGGTGCTCAGCGTGGTGGACGGCAGCGTGTTCAGCGTGCTGCCCGGCGGCCTGCTGGGGGCCGTGCTGACCTACCGCGAGCTGGAGGCGCTGCCGCTGGTGGCCCCTGAGGTACGCACCCCCATCGGTTTCATGGCCCCGGCGGCTGTGCGCCCCTCGCGGGCCATGCAGGCCGCTCTGGCGCTGGCCGAATCGCCCGACTGGCTGCGCCATGTGAGTGCCCATAGCGGGCAACTGGCCGGGGCCTGGCCGCTGTAGTTTTAATGGCTGTTTGCTATTATTTTTAAGTATAAAAATAATAGCAAACAGCGCAGGTTTAATCTGCGCGAAATGCCCATTTAATGCCTGAAAAAATGCCCTGAAATGCCCCAACTGGCCTGGGCCTGCTGCGCTGCACCATTCGCGCTTTGAATCACCCCATGTAGAGATTCCATTGGACCCACCCGGGCCGCGCCTGTACAAACCGCTCCGACACGATGAAATCCGCCGCATACCCGGGGGATAAAAAAACGGAGACACATCTCATGGCAGGATTCCTGGACAAGGAAGGCACCATCGCGGGCCCTGGATTCAACCGCTGGTTGGTGCCCCCCGCAGCGCTGGCCATCCATCTGTGCATCGGCATGGCCTATGGTTTTTCGGTCTTCTGGCTGCCGCTATCCAAGGCGCTGGGGATCAAGGAAAGTATCCAATGTGGACCCGAAATTGGCTTCTTCCAGGAGCTTTTTGTCACCAACTGCGATTGGAAAATCTCGACTCTGGGCTGGATGTACACCCTGTTTTTCGTGCTGCTGGGCTCGTCGGCGGCGCTGTGGGGCGGCTGGCTGGAGCGCGCCGGTCCGCGCAAGGCCGGTGTGGTGGCCGCGCTGTGCTGGTGCGGCGGCATGTTGATCTCTGCGCTGGGCATCCATCTGCACCAGTTTTGGCTGATGCTGCTGGGCTCGGGCGTGATCGGTGGCATCGGCCTGGGGCTGGGCTATATCTCGCCGGTGTCCACGCTGATCAAGTGGTTCCCCGACCGGCGCGGCATGGCCACCGGCATGGCCATCATGGGCTTTGGCGGCGGTGCCATGATCGGCAGCCCGTTGGCGGCGGATTTGATGAAGCACTTCGCCAGCGCCACCGACGTGGGCGTGATGCAGTCCTTCATCGTCATGGCGCTGGTGTACTTTGTGTTCATGATGGCCGGTGCCTTGGGCTACCGCGTGCCCGAGACCGGCTGGAAACCCGCCGGTTGGACCCCGCCCGCACCCAACGCCAGCAACAGCATGATCACCCAGCGCCACGTGCACGTCAGCAAGGTCTGGGGCATTCCGCAGTTCTGGTTGGTGTGGATGGTGCTGTGCATGAACGTCAGCGCCGGTATCGGCGTGATCGGCATGGCCTCGCCCATGCTGCAAGAGGTGTTTGGCGGCTCGCTCATCGGCCTGACGCAAAAGTATGGCGAGCTCGACAAAACCCAGCTGGGGGCGATTGCCACCGTGGCGGCGGGCTTTACCGCGCTGCTCAGCCTGTTCAACATCGGTGGGCGCTTCGTGTGGGCCAGCCTGTCGGACAAGCTGGGCCGCAAGATCACCTATGTGGTGTTTTTCGTGCTGGGCGGGGCCATGTACTTCAGCGTGCCCGGCAGCGCTGCCGCAGGCAGCATCCTCTTGTTTGTGGCCGCGCTGTGCGTGATTTTGAGCATGTACGGCGGCGGTTTTGCCACCGTGCCCGCCTACCTGGCCGACCTGTTTGGCACGCAGATGGTGGGCGCCATCCATGGCCGCCTGCTGACCGCCTGGGCCACCGCCGGTGTGCTGGGCCCTGTCGTGGTGAATTACATGCGGGAATACCAGCTGGGCCTGGGCTTACCGCGCGAACAGGTTTATAACCAGACCATGTACATCCTGATGGGCATGCTGGCGGTGGGCCTGGTGTGCAACCTGCTGATCCGCCCGGTGGCCGACAAGTACTTTATGACCGATGCCGAACTCGCCGTAGAAAAACGCCTGGCGCATGAAAAAGCCGCCGGTTCCGAGCTGCGCGGCAGTGGCACCGGCAGCCGCACGGCAGTGAACCCGGCCTTTGTGGCGCTGGCCTGGATGGCGGTAGCCTTGCCCCTGGGTTGGGGCATCTACCGCACGCTGCTCAGCGTGGCCAAGTTTTTCCATTGATGTGAACCTGTTACCGTTACAAAAAAGAGCGCCCAGCGCCCCCATAGGCTAGCCCCACCATGACACCTGACAACACCCTTGAAGCCGTTGCGACGGCAGTGGCTGCCCACCAGCACCTGCCCGGCGCGCTCATGCCCATCCTGCACGCGGTGCAAGACCGGCTGGGCTACATCCCCGCCAGCGCGGTGCCCAGCATCGCCAAAGCGCTGAACCTGTCCACCGCCGAGGTGCATGGCGTGGTCACCTACTACCACCACTTCCGCTCGCAGCCCGCGGGCCAGCACGTGGTGCAGATCTGCCGGGCCGAGTCCTGCCAGTCCATGGGGGCTGAGCAGCTCTGGGCCCACGCCTGCGTGCGCCTGGGCCTGAGCGGCGACCACCCCGGCACCACGGCCGACGGCGCGGTGACGCTGGAGCCGGTGTACTGCCTGGGCCTGTGTTCCTCGTCCCCGGCCATGGTGGTGGATGCCAAGCTGCATGCGCGCATGAATATCCAAAAATTCGACCGTCTGGTCGCCCAGGCCGGGAGCGCCGCATGATCCTCTACATCCCCTGTGATTCGGCCTCGCTGGCCGTGGGTGCCGACGAAGTCGCCCTGGCCGTCCAGGCCGAGGCCGACCGGCGTGGCCTGGCCATCGAGCTGCGCCGCAACAGCTCGCGCGGCCTGTTCTGGCTGGAGCCGCTGGTGGAAGTGGTCACGCCTGCAGGCCGCATCGCCTTTGGCCCGGTGGCCGAGGAAGACGTGGCCAGCCTGTTCGATGCTGCTTGGTCTGCCAGTCATCCGCTGCACCTGGGCCGGCCGGAAGACATGCCCTACCTGCAAAAGCAGGAGCGGCTGACCTTCGCCCGCATGGGCATTACCCGGCCCCTGTCGCTGGCCGACTACGAGGCTTTTGAGGGCTTTGCCGGTTTGCGCAAAGCCCTGCAGCTCACCCCCACCGAGGTGGTGCAGCAGGTGCTGGACTCCGGCCTGCGGGGCCGGGGCGGCGCGGCCTTTCCGGCTGGCATCAAATGGAAGACGGTGGCTGCGGCCCAGGCCGCGCAAAAGTACATCGTCTGCAACGCCGACGAGGGCGATTCGGGCACCTACTCCGACCGCATGACCATGGAAGGCGACCCCTTCATGCTCATCGAGGGCATGGCCATTGCCGCCGTGGCCACCGGGGCCACCCAAGGCTACGTCTACATCCGCTCCGAGTACCCGCACGCCGTGGCTACCATGCGCAGTGCGATTGATTTGGCCACCGCCGCAGGCTTCCTGGGCGACCAGATGCTGGGCAGCGCGCACAGCTTTCACCTGCATGTGCGCATGGCCGCCGGGGCCTATGTGTGCGGCGAAGAAACCGCCATGCTGGAGAGTCTGGAGGGCAAGCGCGGCATCGTGCGCGCCAAGCCGCCGCTGCCCGCCCTGAGCGGTCTGTTCGGCAAGCCCACGGTGATCAACAACGTGATCACGCTGGCCTCCGTGCCCATCATCCTGGCGCGCGGCGCGGCCTTCTACCGCAACTTTGGCGTGGGCCGTTCGCACGGCACCTTGCCCATCCAGTTGGCGGGCAACATCAAGCACGGCGGCCTGGTGGAAAAGGCCTTTGGCGTGACCCTGCGCGAGCTGATGTTTGATTTTGGCGGCGGCTCGGCCAGCGGCCGCCCCATCAAGGCGGTGCAGGTGGGCGGGCCGCTGGGCGCGTACGTGCCCGAGTCGCAGTGGGACATTCCGCTGGACTACGAGGCCTACGCGGCGGTAGGTGCGGTGGTGGGGCACGGCGGCATCGTGGTGCACGACGACCGGGCCAACATGGCGCGGCTGGCCCGCTACGCCATGGAGTTCTGCGCCATCGAGTCCTGCGGCAAGTGCACGCCCTGCCGTATTGGCTCCACCCGAGGGGTCGAGGTCATCGACCGCATCCGCGATGGCGAAAACCGGCCCCAGCAGGTCCAGCTCTTGCGCGACCTGTGCGACACCATGGTCCACGGTTCCCTCTGCGCCATGGGCGGCATGACACCGTTCCCGGTGCTGTCGGCACTGAATCACTACCCCCAAGACTTCGGTCTGCCCGTTTAATCGCCTGGAGCACACCATGCACAACCACACAGAAATTGACTTCGGCACCCCCCTGCGCACGTCTGCGCAAGAGGTCACGCTGGAGATCGACGGCGAATCCGTCACCGTGCCTGCGGGCACCTCGCTGATGCGGGCGGCGGTGGACGCGGGCATCAACGTGCCCAAGCTCTGCGCCACCGACAGCCTGGAGCCGTTCGGCTCCTGCCGCCTGTGCCTGGTGGAAGTGGAGGGCCGCAAGGGCTACCCGGCATCCTGCACCACGCTGGTCGAGCAAGGCATGCAGGTGCGCACCCAAAGCCCCAAGCTGCAAGAACTGCGCAAGGGCGTGATGGAGCTGTACATCTCCGACCACCCCCTCGACTGCCTCACCTGCGCCGCCAACGGCGACTGCGAGCTGCAGGACATGGCCGGTGTCACCGGCCTGCGTGAAGTGCGCTACGGCATGGAAGGGGCCAACCACTTCCATGCCAAGAAGGACGAATCCAACCCGTACTTCACCTACGACCCGGCCAAGTGCATCGTCTGCAACCGTTGCGTGCGCGCCTGCGAAGAAACCCAGGGCACATTTGCGCTGACGATTTCGGGCCGGGGTTTTGAGTCCCGCGTGTCGGCGGGCCAGGACCAGCCGTTCATGGAATCCGACTGCGTGAGCTGCGGTGCCTGCGTCTCGGCCTGTCCCACCGCCACCCTGCAGGAAAAAACCGTCATCATGATGGGTCAGCCCGAGCACAGCAAGATCACCACCTGCGCCTACTGCGGCGTGGGCTGCGCCTTCAAGGCCGAGATGAAGGGCAACGAAGTCGTGCGCATGGTGCCGTGGAAAGACGGCAAGGCCAACGACGGCCACTCGTGTGTCAAAGGCCGCTTCGCCTGGGGCTACGCCACCCACAAGGACCGCATCACCACCCCGATGATCCGCAAGAGCATCACCGACCCCTGGCAGGTGGTGGGCTGGGACGAAGCCATTGGTTACGCGGCCAGCGAGTTTCGCCGCATCCAGGCCAAGCACGGGCGCGATTCCATCGGCGGCATCACTTCGTCGCGCTGCACCAACGAAGAAACCTACCTGGTGCAAAAGCTGGTGCGCGCCGCCTTTGGCAACAACAATGTGGACACCTGCGCCCGGGTGTGCCATTCGCCCACCGGCTACGGCCTGGGCCAGACCTTTGGCACCTCGGCGGGCACGCAGACCTTCAAGTCGGTGGAGCAGGCCGATGTGATCATGGTCATCGGTGCCAACCCCACCGACGGCCACCCGGTGTTTGCCTCGCGCATGAAAAAGCGCCTGCGAGGAACGGGCCAAGGTGGTGGGGCCAAGCTGATCATCATCGATCCGCGCACCATCGACATGGTGCGTTCGCCCCACGTGCAGGCCGACTACCACCTGAAGCTCAAGCCCGGCACCAACGTGGCGGTGATTTCCGCCCTGGCCCACGTGGTGGTGACCGAGGGCCTGCTGGCCAGCGCCTACATTGCCGAGCGCTGCGACGACAAGTCCTTCCAGCAGTGGCGCGACTTTGTGGCCAAGCCCGAGAACTCGCCCGAAGCGCTGGAGCAGGTCACCGGCGTGCCCGCTGGCGACATGCGCGCTGCCGCCCGGATGTACGCCACCGGTGGCAATGCCGCCATTTACTACGGCCTGGGCGTGACCGAGCATTCCCAGGGCTCCACCATGGTGATGGGCATTGCCAACCTGGCCATGGCCACCGGCAATGTGGGCCGTGAAGGCGTGGGTGTGAACCCGCTGCGCGGCCAGAACAACGTGCAGGGCGCGTGCGACATGGGCTCGTTCCCGCACGAACTGCCGGGCTACCGCCATATCTCGGATTCCACCGTGCGCGGCGAATTCGAGGCCGCCTGGGGCGTGTCGCTGCAGGCAGAGCCCGGTTTGCGCATCCCCAACATGTTCGAGGCCGCGCTGGCCGGCAGCTTCATGGGCCTGTACTGCGAAGGCGAGGACATCGTGCAGTCCGACCCCAACACCCAGCACGTGGTGGCAGCCCTGTCGGGCATGGAATGCATCGTGGTGCAAGACATCTTCCTGAACGAAACCGCGAAGTACGCCCACGTGTTTTTGCCCGGCGCGTCCTTCCTGGAAAAAGACGGCACCTTCACCAACGCCGAGCGCCGTATCTCCCGCGTGCGCAAGGTCATGCCGCCCAAGGCCGGGCTGGCCGACTGGGAAGTCACCGTGAAGCTGGCCAATGCTCTGGGCTACCCCATGGCCTACAAGCACCCGCGCGACATCATGGCCGAGATCGCCTCGCTCACCCCCACTTTCCGCGGTGTGAGCTACGAGAAGATCGACCAGCACGGCAGCGTGCAGTGGCCGTGCAACGAAGACACCGCCGAGCTGGGCACCGAGACCATGCACCGCGACAAGTTTGTGCGCGGCAAGGGGCGCTTCATCATCACCCAGTACGTGGCGACCGAAGAAAAGGTCACCCGCAAGTTCCCGCTGCTGCTGACCACCGGCCGCATCCTGTCGCAGTACAACGTGGGCGCGCAAACCCGCCGTACCGAAAACGTCCAGTGGCACAGCGAAGACCGGCTGGAAATCCACCCGCACGACGCCGAAGAGCGGGGCATCAAGCCCGACGACTGGGTGGGCATCCAAAGCCGTGCGGGCTCCACCGTGTTGCGCGCCCTGGTCACCGAGCGCATGCAGCCCGGCGTGGTCTACACCACGTTCCACTTCCCCGAGTCGGGCGCCAACGTCATCACCACCGACAACTCCGACTGGGCCACTAACTGCCCCGAGTACAAGGTCACCGCCGTGCAGGTCATGCCGGTGGCGCAGCCGTCCGAATGGCAAAAGTCCTACGCCACGTTCAACCAGAACCAGCTGGACCTGCTGCAGGCGGCTTCCCACAAGCCGGTGCTGGCCGACGCGATCAAGTAAGCCATGCAGCGCACCGAGCCCAACCATTCCGTGCCCGGCGGCCGCCCCGCCGCCGTGGTGGGCGTGCGCGCGGGCAAGGTGTTTGCCGTCACCGACTGGGTGGCTCTTGAAGTGGCCGTGGCGCTGGAATACAACGGCATCTCGCACGCGGTGATGATGGCCAGCCCCACCGACCTGGAAGACTTTGCCCGCGGCTTCTCGCTCACCGAGGGCATCGTCGATACGGTGGACCAGATCCGCGACATCGAACTGGTGGTGTCGCCGCAGGGCCACACGCTGCAGATCGAGATTGCCGCCGCCTGCTTCGCCCGCCTCAAAGACCGCCGCCGCAGCCTCACCGGCCGCACCGGCTGCGGCCTGTGCGGCACCGACAGCCTGGCCCACGCCGTGCGCCGCCCCGCGCCCGTGGCGGCACCTGCCACCCCGTTCCATACCAAAGCCGTGGCCCGCGCCCTCGCCGCCCTGCGCAGCCAGCAGCACCTGCTGGATGCCACGGGCGCGACGCATGCCGCCGCCTGGTGCCATGCCGATGGAGCCATCGCCCTGGTGCGCGAAGACGTGGGCCGCCACAACGCGCTGGACAAGCTGGTCGGCGCGCTACAGGTTACCGATGTGGATGCGCCCAGTGGCTTCATCGTCGTCACCAGCCGCGCCAGCTTCGAGATGGTGCAAAAAGCCGCCTGCGCCGGTGTCGCCCTGCTGGCCGCCATCTCCGGCGTCACCGCCCTGGCGATTGACGTGGCCCAGGCTGCCGGCATCACCTTGTTGGGCTTTGCCCGCGGCGACAACGCCAGCGTCTACAGCCACCCCGAACAGATCCAACTGGAACCGACCCCATGAACAGCGACCACCTTATCCACATGGCCAACCAGATTGGCGACTTCTTTCAGACCATGCCCGAGCGCGAAGAAGCGCTGGACGATCTCGCCACCCACATCCGCAAGTTCTGGGAGCCCCGCATGCGCCGCACCCTGTTGGCCGCCCTGGACACCGAAGAGGCCCAAGGCATGCACGAAATCGTCCAGGCCGCGCTGCGCAAACACCGGGCAGATCTGCAGCCTGCTACGATTTAAGTAGCTGGTTGCGCTTATAGGATGGGCGGCGGGTGGCGATTTGGTTCGGAATCAGAGGCTTGTACTTGGATGCCTGGGCTATGCGCATCCATGGAGGGCGCTTCGCAGGGAGGTGACCACGGCTTCGGCAAGAAAGGCGCTGCCATCATCCGTGAAATGCACACCATCGGGGCCTAGCAGCCGAGGAGCACCCGCATGCTGGACTGCCGCGTGGAGGTCGTTCACGGTAGCGCCGTATTTGCGAGCGACGGCAAGCCCCACTTGGTTATAGCGCGCGACATCGGCCTCGTACCGACGCGACTGCCGGGATTGCTGATGTCTGTCTTCCATCAGCGGGGTGATCGTCGCCCAAATAAGCGTGCGCCTGCCACTGGTGACGACCAAGTTGAAAATTGCTTCAAGATTCGCTGCGTACGCGTCGATCGGTACGCGGTGGGCACTGTCCCCTGCGTCTATTCTCAGATCATGCAAGCCGCAGTTCATGTGAACAATATCCGGGTTGGCGGCGGCTATCCACCCGTGGAAGTTTTTCCGTACTTCGGCGCTCGACTGGCAGTTTTCCGCCGGAGCCGTCACCACCGCGTCGTGCAGCAACGCACTGGTGACCGCACCCTGGTAAGCAAGGCGAATGGAATCGCCAATCAGCACAATTTTTTTCATTGGGTGGATTGCCAATCTGGCCTCCGGGGGGCCTTGGTTTTTGGACTTAATCTCGCTGGATCAAACATCTACGTCTCTTTCCCAACTTTCCAAACGGCAAACGCCACCCGCAGCAGCTTGCGCCCCGGGCGATTAACCCCCCGCCACCCCCTGCACCCCCACATACAGCGCATACACCGACTGGCTCGCCGCCATGAAGAGGCGGTTGCGGGCCGGGCCGCCGAAGCACAGGTTGGCGCAGCGCTCGGGCAGGGCGATGTGGCCGATGGGGGTGGCGTCGGGGGCGAAGACCATCACGCCGTCGCGGCCTGGGGGGCCGCCCCAACCGGCCCAGAGGTTGCCATCTACATCGCAGCGGAAGCCGTCGGGGCTCTCGCCGTCGGCGCAGGTCACGAACACCCGGTCGTTGACCAGGCGCGTGCCGTCCACATCAAACAGCCGGATGCGCCGCACCGAAGAGCCGGACTCGACCACGTACAGCCGCTGCCCGTCGGGCGAAAAGCACAGGCCGTTGGGCCGGTCTACCGCGTCGGTGGCCACGGTGCACTGGCCGGTGGCGGGGTCGAAGCGGTAGACGCAGGTGGGCTGCTCGGGCACGGCGTTGTAGCCTTCGTAATGGCCCAGGATGCCGAAGGGCGGGTCGGTAAACCACACGCTGCCGTCGGTGTGGACCACCACGTCGTTGGGCGAGTTCAGCGGCTTGCCATTGAACTGGTCCACCAGCACGGTGATGCTGCCGTCGTACTCGGTGCGCACCACGCGGCGGCCACCGTGCTCGCAGCCCACCAGGCGGCCCTGGCGGTCGCGGGTGTGGCCGTTGGCAAAGTTGGACGGCTGGCGGAACACGCTGACCGCGCCGGTCTGCTCCTCCCACTTCATGGTGCGGTTGTTGGGGATGTCGCTCCACAGCAGGTAGCGCCCGTCGCCAAACCACACCGGCCCCTCGGCCCAGCGCATGCCGGTGGCGATGCGTTCCACGGCGGCGTTGAAGAGGTGGTAGCGCTCAAAACGCGGGTCGAGTACGGTGATGGCCGGGTCGGGGTAGCGGGTGCTGGGTTGCCACATGGAATGCCTCTGGTTTTTGTTGGATGGCCAGTATGCATGTCCTTGCAATCGCGTGGGTCGGCATGCGCGGGAATAATGGCCGCTTGTTTTCGCTGAGGAGCATGTTGTGAATTCCCCCTTTTTCGCGCTCGGCTGGCGCACCCTTTGGCGCGACCTGCGCTCTGGCGAACTGCGCCTGCTCATCGTGGCCGTGACCCTGGCCGTGGCCGCGCTCAGCGCCGTGGGGTTTTTTGCCGACCGGCTGCAAGGCGGCCTGCAGCGCGATGCGCGCCAACTGCTGGGCGGTGATGCGGTGGTCTCCAGCGACAACCCCACGCCCGCCGCATTTCTGGCCCAGGCCCAGGCCCAGGGCCTGCAAACCGTGGGTACACTGACGTTGGCCACCATGGCCCGGGCAGACGACGCGCAGGGCGGGGCCAGCAAGCTGGTGGCGCTGAAGGCTGTGGTGCCCGGCTATCCCTTGCGCGGCAGCCTGCAAATTGCCGACGCGCCCGATGCCGCGCCGCACCCCACCCGCGACATCCCCGCGCCTGGCACGGTGTGGGTGGACGCGTCGCTGCTGGAGTCGCTGAATTTGCAGATCGGCGACAGCCTGCTGCTGGGCGACAGCCGCTTAAAAATCACCCAAACCATCGCCATTGAGCCCGATCGGGGCGGTGGTTTCCTGAATTTCTCGCCCCGCGCCATGCTCAACCAGAGCGACATGGCCGCCACTGCCCTGGTCCAGCCCGCCAGCCGCATCAATTACCGCTTTGCCGTGGCCGGGGCTGACCCCGCCGTGCAGCGCTACGTGCAATGGGCCGCCGCAGAGGTCAAAAAGCCCGACACCCGGGGCGTGCGCATCGAGTCGCTGGAAAGTGGCCGCCCCGAGATGCGCCAAACCCTGGACCGGGCCAACAAGTTCCTCAACCTGGTGGCCCTGCTGTCGGCCCTGCTCAGCGCCGTGGCCGTGGCCCTGGCGGCGCGTGGCTTTGCCGCGAATCACCTGGACGACTGCGCCATGCTGCGCGTGCTGGGCCTGAGTCAGCGCACCATTGCACTGAGTTATGCCTTCGAGTTTGCGCTGGTCGGCATCTTCGCCAGCGCGCTGGGGCTGGTGATCGGCTTTGGCGTGCACTACATGTTCGTGCTGCTGCTGGCGGGTTTGGTGGATGCCAGCCTGCCCGCCGCCACCTGGTGGCCGGCCGTTTTGGGCATGGGCATGGGGTTGACGCTGCTGTTTGCCTTTGGCTTGCCGCCGGTGCTGCAACTGGCCGCCGTACCGCCGCTGCGGGTGATCCGCCGTGACGTGGGCGGCCTCAAACCCACCTCCATTGGTGTACTGGGCCTGGGCGTGCTGGGTTTTGCCGCGCTGCTGCTGGCGGCCAGCAGCGACATCACCCTGGGCCTGATTGCGGTGGGCGGGTTTGCCGCCGCCGTGCTGGTGTTTGCGGGCTTGGGCTGGTTGGCGGTGAAGCTGCTGCGCCGCAGCGTGAACGAGGCCACCGCCCCGCGCTGGCTGGTGCTGGCCACGCGCCAGGTATCGGCCCGCCCGGCCTACGCCGTGGTGCAGATCAGCGCGCTGGCGGTGGGTCTGCTGGCGCTGATTCTGCTGGTGCTGCTGCGCACCGATTTGATCCAGAGCTGGCGCCAGGCCACGCCGCCAGATGCGCCCGACCGCTTCGTCATCAACGTCATGCCTGACCAGGCAGCCGATTTCCAGGCCAATCTGGCGGCAGCAGGCGTGAAAAACTACGACTGGTACCCCATGTTCCGGGGCCGTCTGGTGGCCATCAACGGCAAAGCGGTGGCCCCCGAAAACTACGAGGACGACCGCGCCAAGCGCCTGCTGGACCGCGAATTCAACCTGTCCCACAGCGCCACCCGGCCCCCGCACAACCCGCTGGTAGCAGGCACCTGGACACCCGAAGAACAAGGTGCCATCAGCGTCGAAGAAGGCATCGCCGAAACCCTGCACCTGAAGATGGGCGACAGCCTGCGCTTCGACATCGGTGGGGCGCAGACCGATGCCAAGATCACCTCGCTGCGCAAGGTGGACTGGGGTTCGATGCGGGCCAACTTCTTCGTCATCTATCCCGTCAGCCAGATGCCGGACGTGCCGGCTACCTTCCTGGGCGCGTTCAAGGCCCCGGCCACCAAGGGCTTCGACAACCAGCTGGTACGCCAATTCCCCAACATCACGGCGGTGGACCTGAGCAGCACCCTGGGCCAGTTGCAGCGCGTGCTGGACCAGGTGATCCGCGCGGTGGAGTTCCTGTTTGGCTTCACCCTGGCCGCCGGGTTGGTGGTGCTGTTTGCCGCCATCACCGCCACCCGCGAAGAGCGCGCCCGCGAGTTCGCCATCATGCGGGCTCTGGGCGCACCCGGCAGCCTGCTGCGCCAGGTGCAGCGCGCCGAGCTGGCGGGCGTGGGCCTGCTGGCGGGCTTCTTGGCCAGCATCGTGGCCGTGGCCGTGGGCTGGGCCTTGACCCGCTTTGTGTTTGAGTTTGAATGGACCGGCTCGCTGTGGGTGCCGCTGTTTGGAGCCATCGCCGGTGCGCTGCTGGCCCTGGCCGCAGGCTGGTGGGGCCTGCGCGACGTGTTGCGCCGACCAGTGGTGGAGACGCTGCGACGGGCTTCAGCTTAATGTTATATTTTTTATAGCTTTATGCGCCCATTACATGGGCGCATAAAGCACTTTTGGCACCTAATTCCCCAGAAACTCTCCCACCGGCTTGAGGTCGTCAATACGGTCGCACACGGCCTTCACCGCCACCAGAATGGGTACGCCCAGCAGCAGACCCCACAGGCCCCAGAGCCAGCCCCAGGCCAGCATGCCCACAAACACCGCCACGGGGTTCATCTGGTTGGCGCGGCTGGTGAGCCAGGGGGTCAACAAGAAGCCGATGACGGCGTGGATCACCAGGGAGCCGCCGCTTACCAGCAGCACCATCTCCAGCGAACCAAATTGCAAAAAGGCCACCATCGCTGACCCTGCTGCAATCACCACGCTGCCCAGGTAGGGCACCAGGTTCAGCACGCCTGCCGCAATGCCCCACACCGCCGCCTGCTCCAGCCCCATGGCCAGGAAGTACAGCCAGGTGACCACTCCCACCAGGGCGCTGGTGAACAGCTGCACCAGCATGTAGCGCTGGATCTGCTCGTTGATCTGGTTCAGCGCCTGCAAGGTGATCTTCTTGCGGCTGAGCGTGGGGCCGGTCAGTTTCACCAGCTTGCGCCGAAAGCTGTCGCCCGATGCCATCAGGAAAAAGGTGATCAGCGACACGGTGCCCAACTGCCCCAGCATGCCCACGATGCCCAGGCTGCCGTCCCACACGTAGTTGCGGATGTCAAATCGCGGCTTGACGATCTGCACCCGCTGCACCCCCGGGCCGGTGGGCACCGAGCGGCTGGTTTCCTCGGCCGCCTGCTCCAGGTGCGAGGCCGCTTGCTGCACCGTGGTGAGCGTGTTGCGCGGCGCGCCGGGCAGGGTGCGCATGGCGCTGCGCAGCTTCTGGGTGGCGGCGGGGAGCTGCTCGACCAGTTTGCTGGCATCGTCGCTGAGCGAATACGCCAGTCCGCCCACGCCGCATAAGATGCCCAGCAGCAGCACCGCTGCGCTCAAGGCGCGTGGCACCCGGCGCGCATGGAACCAGTCCACTACCGGCGACAAGGCGTAGCTGGACAAGATACCCACCATGATCGGGATAAAAACCGCCGCCGCCCAGTGCAGGGTGTAGATGCTGGCCAGCAGTGCCAACAGCCCCAGAGAAAAGCTGCGTACATCCACCGGCATGTGCAGCACCACGCGGCGTAGCCGGTCTGGCTCCAAAGAGGGGCCGGGTGCTGGAGTACCCTGGTCGGGGAGCTCCGTGGTGGGTTGGGTCATTGCGGAGTCCTTGGGTTGGGATGTCTGGTTGCCGGGGCATGGTAAGGCACGCCGCTGCCTTGGCGCTGCGCCGTCTGCAATCGACCCCATTACCTTCGCTTTAACGGGATGCCTGCACAAACGTACACTGGGCATGCCTGCAGTTCCGTCGGCTTGCATGCTCTTCTTTTTATAGCTGCTTGCGCCGTTGACATAAGCGCAAGCACCGTATTTTTTATAAATTTTGATTTCCCTATATGCAGATACAAGAGAAAGCCCCCGCCGCCACCCCGTTTGAATGGATCGGCGGCGAAGCCCCGGTGCGGGCGTTGGTGGAGCGGTTTTACGACCTGATGGAGCTGGAGCCCGGCTATGGTGCGCTGCGGGCGGCGCACGGCCCGGAGCTGGAGAATGCGCGCCAGCGGCTGTTCTGGTTTTTGTGCGGCTGGCTGGGCGGGCCGCAGTATTACACCGAGCAGTTTGGCCACCCGCGCCTGCGCGCCCGGCACATGCCGTTCAAGATCGGCATTCTGGAGCGCGACCAGTGGCTGGCCTGTATGGACCAGGCGATGGGCGAGACGGGGGTGGATGGGGCCCTGCGTGCCCGGCTGCGCGACAGCTTCTTCCAGACGGCCGACTGGATGCGCAACCAGGGCGTGTGAAGTTGCCACGTTTGCAGCCCACCCCTTCTGCCGCAGGCGAAGAGCACCAACTCCAGGCCTGGCTGCACGCCCTGGTTCCCCAGACCTGGGTGACGTATGGGCTGATCGCGCTGAATGTGGCGGTGTGGTTGCTGATGGTGTTCCAGGGGGTGAATGCGTTCTCGCCCCCGGCCGAGCTGCTGCTGCACTGGGGCGGCAATGCGGCATCCGAGGTGCAGCGCGGCCAGGTGTGGCGGCTGCTGGCGGCCACCTTCGTGCACAGCGGCATCGTGCACCTGGTGATGAACATGCTGGGCCTGTGGACCATCGGGCAAACTGCCGAGCGCATCTACGGGCATTGGGTATTTGTGGCCGTGTATCTGGGGTCGGCCTTGGCCGGGAGTGCCTTGAGCCTGCATTTTTCGGCGCAGACAACCGTCTCTGTCGGGGCTTCGGGGGCGGTTTTCGGGCTGGCCGGATTGGTACTGGTGGCCGTGCTGCGGCACCGCGACAGCATGCCTCGGCTGTTTGGCAAGCAGATGCTGCGGGGAATGGGCTTTTTTGTGCTGTTTTCGCTGGCGCAGGGTTTCCTGCAGGCGGGGGTAGACAACGCGGCCCACGTTGGCGGGCTGCTGGCCGGGGCGCTGGTGGCGTGCATCTTGCCGGTGCGGCCGGACCCGCTGCGTTCACGCGTCCAGGTGTGGTGGCGGGCGCTGTTGGCGGTGGCGACCATGGCCACGCTGGTTGGTGGTCTGGTGCTGCTGGCCCCACCGGCAGTGGTGGACTTTCAGCGCAAGTACACCGGCGCGGCGGCTTTTGAGCAGGGCATGCGCAGCTTCAGTGTGGCGATGCAGCAGCTGGGCCAAGAGGTGCAATTACTGCGTGCCGGCAAGCTGACCGCGCAGCAGGTGGACGAACGCAGCCGCAGCGTGTACGCCCCGGCATTCCGCAAGGCGCAGGCCGAATTGGCCGTGGCCTGGCTGCCCCCCGCCGACCCACGCAACGCGCTGTTGCAGGCCTCGCGGCAACAGGCCGCGTGGATGGCCGAAATGCAGGCGATGGAGTCGGTAACCCCGCCCGGCAGCAACATTCCGCAGCCGGTCGATCCGGCCCGCATGGCCGCGTTGCAGGCGGCCATGCAACGCTCGGCCCAGCGCTTGGTACTACCGCCCGGACCGCCAATCCATCTGCCTCGCCGTTGAGTCGTATGTACGCATACTGGTGTATAACTTTGTATGCATGGTAATCCTGGGAATGGGCTAAGCTGAGGACCTCTTTCAAGAGGTACAGCGCATGGAAACGGGCAGCACAGGGGTGGAACGACGGGATGGCACGGCGGTCTGGTTCCAGGCCCTGAAGTACCGCTTGCGCCTGTGGTTGCAGGCGATCCGGGAGGCCTACGTAGCGCTGTTGCCGGTCACGGTGCTGGGGGTCATGGGCAATACCGTGGCGCAGATCCCGTACCCCCCTTATGTGCAGTGGATGAACGCACAGTTTGGTTCGGGCTGGCACGCCACGGCCATGCTGCTGTACCTCGCCACCTTGGGCCTGATGGGCTTGATGGGGGCGATGGTGATTGCCGCACGCACCACCGTCCTGAGCCAGGCCCAGCACCCGCACCAGCGGGTTGAGCGCTCCATCGTTACCGTGTCGGTGGTGGCGGCCAGCGCCTTTTTGCTGGTGGTGCTGCGCGACCCGCCAGACTTACAGGTGCTAGGCTATGCCAGCGCTTTCCAAAGCATCATTGTGGGGGTCGCTACCGCCGAGCTGATGCGCCTGTTGGGCCGCTGGCTGCCCAGCCATACCACCATGGCCGGGGTGGATGGCGGGGTGTCGATGCAAAGTGCCTTGCACATGACCGGCACGGCGGCCTTGACGCTGCTAGCGGTCTGGCTGGCCCACGGGCTGTGGCGGGGCTTGTCGGATGGCGTGGCCGGGCCGCTGCTGGGCCAGGGCTGGGAATGGTTTTTGCAACTTGAGCCCAGTGGGGACATGCTCAACTTTGGCATGGTGCTGCTTAACCAGCTGCTGTGGATGGTGGGTGTCAACGGCGGGCAGTTTTTGTACGCGGTGTCCAGCGCCTCGGGCCTGGTGGCACCCGTGACCGCGCTGCATTCGGACCACCAGATCTCGTTGATGTTCCTGAACACGTTTGTCCACAACGGCGGGGCGGGCGCGACCTGGGGCCTCATCCTCTACTGCATTACCCAGGGCCAGGATGCTTCGTTGCGGCGGCTGGCCTGGTACTCTGTGCTGCCCGCCATGCTGAACATGAACGAGCTGCTGCTGTTCGGTATTCCGCTGGTGCTCAGCCGCACGCTGCTGGTGCCGTTCATTGCCGCGCCGCTGCTCAATTGCCTGATCGCCACCCTGGCCTATGCGGTATTTGGCATGCCGCTGGATGGCCAGCCGGTGATCTGGTCCACGCCAGTTTTCATTTCTGGTTACCTCATGACCGACGGTTGGAGCGGGGTGGGTGTGCAGGCCTTGTGTTTGCTGTGCAGTACCCTGGTGTACGCCCCGTTTGTGCGCCAACTGGAGAACGCGCGCATGCAGCGCAACCAGGCGTTTTTCAAGTCGGCGCTGGATGTGCTGATGTCCCCCGAGTTGGAGACCCAGGCCGGGGCCCTGGACCGGGCGGATGCGGTGGGCGAAGTGGCCCGTTGCCTGGTGCGCGATTTCCGAGCCGATATGGGCTCCTCCCGCGTCACCCTGGCCTACCAGCCCCAGCACGATGTCCAGGGCCGGGTGGTCGGGCTGGAGTCGCTGTTGCGCTGGACGCACGCCAGCCACGGCCCGGTACCCACTACCGCCCTGATCAACCTGGCTGAAGAGTGCGACCTGATCCACCTCATCGGTGCCTGGGTGGTGAATCGGGTGTGCGAAGACCTGGCCGTGTGGCAGAAGACGGGCCTAACCGGTTACAGCGGCTTCACCGTGTCGGTCAACATGTCGCCGGTGCAGTTGCACTCCAGCACCTGGGCCCAGACCGTGGCCGATGCCCTGCGCACCCACGGCATCCACAGCAAGGACATCGACATCGAAATCACCGAAGGCCGCACCATCGCCAACACCGCCCAGGCCGACAAAACCCTGGCCGAGCTCCAGGCCATGGGCTTGTCGTTGTCGATGGACGACTTCGGCATGGGCTGCACCTCGCTGCTGTACATGCACCGCTTCAAGGTCTACGCCATCAAGCTCGACGGCGTGCTCACCCGCAAGGTGCTGCACAACCCGGTGGACCAGGACATCATCCGTTGCGTCTGCCGCCTGGGCCACTCCCAGGGCGTGTACGTGGTGGCCGAATTCGTTGAAGCCGTCGCCCAGCGCGACATGCTGCAAGAGCTGGGCTGCGACTTCTTCCAGGGCTGGCTGTACAGCCCGGCCATGCCTGCCGACAAGGTCCCCGCCTACCTGAATGCGTGGCGCAAGGCGACGCAGGCGCTGCCACCGGGTTGATGAAGGGTGGTGTACGCTAGGGATAGACCCTCTACCAGAAGCCATGACACACATCCCCTCGCTCACCGCCCCCATCCGCGTCGCCGTCATCGGCTATGGCCTCGCGGGCCGCGTCTTCCATGCGCCGCTGATCGCCGGTGTGCCCGGTCTGGCACTGGCTTGTATCTGTTCCAGCAAGCCCGAGGCCGTGCACGCCGACTGGCCGGATGTGCGCGTGGTGCCTACCCCTGAGGCCGCGTTTGCCGACCCGGCCATCGACCTGGTCATCATTGCCACCAGCAACGCCAGCCACCATGCCCTGGCCCGTGCCGCGCTGCTGGCGGGCAAGCACGTGGTGGTAGACAAACCCTGCACCGTCACGCTGGCCGAGACCGAGGATTTACTGGCCGTGGCTGCTCAGCAGAACCGCATGCTCACCGTCTACCAGAACCGCCGCTATGACGGCGACTTCTTCCTGCTGCAGCAAGTGCTGGCCAGCGGGCAACTGGGGCGCATCACGCATTTCGAGTCGCACTTCGACCGCTTCCGCCAGGTCATCCCCGGCCGCTGGCGCGAGCAAGACATTCCCGGCTCTGACCTGTGGATGGATCTGGGCGCGCACCTGGTGGACCAGGCCCTGCAGCTTTTCGGTGTGCCCGACGGCCTGCTGCTCGATGTGGCCCGCCAGCGTGAAGGCACGCAAACCAACGACTACTTCCACGCCCAGTTGCGCTACCCCTCCAGCCACCCCGGCCTGCGGGTGGTGCTGCACGCCAGCTCGTGTGTGGCCGCCAGCGGCCCGCGCTTTGTACTGCACGGCACGGGCGGCTCGTTCACCAAGTTCGGGCTGGACACGCAAGAAGACACCTTGAAAGCCGGAGCCCGCCCACAGCTCGCTAGCCTGGATGATTGGGGCGGCGACCCGCTGCCCGGCCAACTGCTGCGCATCGTGGATGGCCAGCACATCAGCTCCACCACGCCCGACACGCCCGGCAACTATTTGCAGTACTACGCCGGTGTGCGCGACTACCTGCTGGGCCAGTCCAGCGCCGCCCCGGTCCCCCCGCAGCAGGTGCGCCAGGCGATGGCAATGCTGGAGCGGGGTACGCAGAGCGCGGCGCAGGGGGGCTGGGTGGCTACGGGGGATCTGCGGTAACGGAAATTGGCCTTCAATTGGCCTTTGTCGCCCTATACATCAGCGCAGGGCAATCGCATCTAAATCGTCCGCATGCCCAGGACACACTCAAGATAATCGGTGTCCCAGCCTGCACGGCGGCGCTTACCCTGGATCCCTAGCTTCTTGCTCTTGTCCTGATTGAGCTGGGTGAGCGCAATGCGCCGGATGCAGGCCAGGTTTGCTGGCGCGTTATCTTTACGCACCCGGCAATCATCCTCTC